>NZ_JAUSRF010000006.1 GCF_030811685.1 Neorhizobium huautlense
ACGCTTCATCTTCCCGGGCGATCGTAGCGCATCGTCCTGCGCACCATAACCTGAAGGGGCCGAAGGACGGCGCAAAGCCTGAAACCGCAAACAAACTTTCTCAATCGATCAGTCCAGATATCTCCAAAGCCCATAATCGGGCTATTTGCAGTTTCCGGACTACAGCTCCACAGACTTCGGACATACGCCAAATTTATCGTCCTGCATGCGGACGAACGCAACGCCGGCGCTTTCGAACGCCAGACGTAACTGCGCCTCGGTTGCGCGGTGCACATCGTGCCGATCGCCCTCGTAGTCGCGAATGGTGCTGCGCGACACGCCGGAACGGTCCGCAAGTTCCATCTGCGTCCAGTCCAGATAACCTCGTGCCGCACGGCACAGCGCCGGTGTCAATATCTTGCAGTGGTCGCCTTGACCCATCGTTTAAAGCTGCCCATATTGGTCAATATCTTTCATATATGGCATTTTTGATTCGCCGACCAGTGTTGCTTTTGCAATACTCAACTGGATGGATCCAAGCCGGGCACAAGGAAACACGATATTGGGGTAACGTCGGGGCCAATCATTCTTTCACTTCTTCTGGTCTTGCCCTTTGTCGGAAGCCTGCTTTCCGCTGCCTTGCTGAAGAGTTCTTCCCGCAGTCTGCCCTCGCTGATTGCCGGGCTTGTCGCGCTGGGATGTCTGGCAGCGTCGATCGCCGCCTATCCCGCGATTGCCGAAGGCGAGATCCTTCGCGCCAATCTTGAGTGGCTGCCGCAGTTCGGTCTTGAATTTGCCTTGCGGATGGATGGCTTTGCCTGGCTGTTCAGTGTCCTGATCAGCGGTATCGGCTTTCTCGTTGTCGTGTATGCCCGCTATTACATGTCCGAGGACGATCCTGTTCCGCGGTTTTTCTCCTTTCTTCTGGCGTTCATGGGGGCGATGCTCGGCATTGTCATTTCCGGCAATGTCATCCTGCTCTCGGTGTTCTGGGAACTGACGAGCATCTTCTCGTTCCTGTTGATCAGCTACTGGCACAATAGCGCTGCTGCGCGCGATGGGGCCCGCATGTCGCTGACGATTACCGGGGTCGGTGGTTTCTGCCTGCTCATCGGCGTGTTGCTGCTCGGCAATATCGTGGGCAGCTATGACCTCGACAAGATTCTCGCTTCGGGCGACGTGATCCGCAATCACCCGCTTTACCTGATGGCGCTGATCTTCATCCTGCTTGGGGCTCTGACCAAGAGCGCGCAGTTTCCGTTCCATTTCTGGCTGCCGAATGCGATGGCGGCGCCGACGCCGGTTTCCGCCTTCCTGCATTCGGCGACCATGGTAAAGGCTGGTGTTTTCCTGCTCGCCCGTTTCTGGCCGGCCCTTGCGGGCAGTTATGAGTGGTTCATCCTGTTGGGAACGGCCGGTATCATCACGCTGCTGCTCGGTGCCTATTTCGCCATGTTCCAGCAGGACCTGAAGGGTCTGCTGGCCTATTCGACGATCAGCCATCTCGGTCTGATCACGACATTGCTCAGCCTTGGCAGCCCGCTGGCGACAGTCGCTGCGATCTTCCACATGGTCAACCACGCGACCTTCAAGGCGTCGTTGTTCATGGCGGCGGGTATCATCGATCATGAAACCGGCACGCGTGATATGCGGCGACTGAGCGGCCTCTATCGATTCCTGCCGTTTACCGCGACACTGGCGATGGTGGCGAGTGCTGCTATGGCCGGCGTGCCGTTGCTGAACGGTTTTCTGTCCAAGGAAATGTTCTTTGCCGAGGCGGTGGAAACGCATGCCGATTCCATCCTCGACCGTATCCTGCCCTATGTCGCCACGTTGGCGGGCGCTTTCAGTGTCGCTTATTCGCTGCGTTTCATCCACACCGTGTTCTTCGGCAGACAGCCGGTCGATCTACCAAAACCGGCGCCACATGAGCCTCCCCGGTGGATGCGTTTTCCGATCGAAATTCTCGTCGTCATCTGCCTGATCGTCGGGATCGTGCCCTCGCTTTCCATCGGTCCCTTCCTGCATGTGGCCGTCACCAGCGTGCTTGGAGCGGATACGCCGGAATACAGCCTGTCGATCTGGCATGGCTTCAACCTGCCGCTGATCATGAGCATGGTGGCGCTTGTGGCCGGCACGGTGATCTATTTCGTGCTGCGCCGTTATCTGGCCTCCTGCGCGGATGGTCCACCGGTGTTCCGCCGTTTGCGCGGACAGCGCATATTCGAGCGCATTCTTGTCGAGGTCTCCTGGCGCTGGGCGCGTCTGGCCGAACAGCGGCTGGGCACGCGAAAACTGCAACCGCAATTGCGTTGGGTCGTGTTCACCGGTTTTCTCGCCGGCATGCTGCCGCTGACCCTGTCAGGGTTCGAACCGCGTCCCTTCGCCTTTTCCGGCGTGGACCCGATGTTTGCGGTGATCTGGCTGATCGGTATCTGCCTCGCTATCGGGACCGCCTTCATGGCGAAATATCACCGGTTGGCGGCCCTGGTCATGCTTGGCGGCGTCGGACTGACGGTCTGCATCACTTTCGTATGGCTGTCGGCGCCGGATCTGGCGGTGACCCAGCTTCTCGTGGAAATCGTCACGACCGTTCTCATTCTGCTCGGGCTGCGCTGGCTGCCGAAGCGGAACGAAGGCGTCGATGATGCGATCACACTGCGTGCGCGTTTCCGTCGTTTCCGCGATCTGGCGCTTGCCATCGTCTGCGGTGTCGGCATGACTTTCGTGGCCTATGCCGTCATGACCATGCCGGTACCGGATGCCATCGCCACCTATTTCCTCGAAAATGCCTATACGGAAGGCGGCGGCCGCAATGTCGTGAATGTCATCCTGGTCGATTTCCGTGGCTTCGATACGCTTGGTGAAATCGCCGTGCTCGGCATCGTGGCCCTGACGGTTTACGCGCTGCTTCGCCGCTTCCGCCCGGCGGCAGACAGCATGAGCATGCCCGAGCAGCAGTTGATCCAGAACCGTTTTGATGAGGAACGGCCCGAGCGGTCGGCCGGTGATACGGTCAAGGAATACCTTCTCATTCCGTCCGTCATCATGCAGTGGATGTTCCCGGTCCTGATCACCTTTGCCGTTTATATCTTCATGCGCGGGCATGATCTTCCGGGCGGCGGTTTCTCCGCCGGTCTTACCCTGTCGATTGCCTTCCTGCTGCAATATCTGGCCGGCGGCACCCGTTGGGCGGAAGACCGTATCCGCATCCTGCCATTGCGCTGGATGGGGGCGGGGCTGCTGACGGCGATGGTGACCGGCATCGGCGCCTGGTTCCTCGGTTATCCGTTCCTGACCTCGCATTCGCGCTATATCGAGCTGCCGCTGATCGGAAAAATGCCGGCGGCAACGGCGCTGTTCTTCGATCTGGGCGTTTTCCTGCTCGTGGTTGGCTCAGCGGTCCTCATCCTCGTGGCCCTGGCGCACCAGTCGATCCGTATCAATCGCTTGCGGGCCAGCGACACCGAGAAGACGAAGGGAGGAGAGGCCTGATGGAAATCATCCTGTCCATCGCCATCGGCGTCATGACCACATGCGGCGTATGGTTGCTCCTGCGTCCGCGCACCTATCAGGTCATCGTTGGGCTTTCCATGCTCTCCTATGCGGTCAACCTGTTCATCTTCGGTGTTGGTGGCGTGAAGACCAATGTGCCGCCCTTGCTGGGAGATGACGTGGTGACCTCGTCACTGGCCGATCCGGTTCCGCAGGCGCTCGTGTTGACCGCCATCGTCATCGGTTTTGCCACGACCGCACTTTTCCTTGTCGTGCTTCTGGCCTCGCGTGGGCTCACCGGCACCGACCATGTCGACGGAAGGGGGGACCGCAAGTGAACGGCTGGGCCCATCATCTCATCATCGCGCCTGTTCTGCTGCCGCTTGCCGCCGCTGCGATCCTGCTTTTTATCGATGAACGCAGCCGTATGCTGAAAGGCCTCGTCAGCCTTGCCGCCGCGTTGCTGCTCGTCGTCATTTCCTTCGTTCTTTTCCGTATCGAAAGCGGCCCGAACGATTTCGAAGGCGTTTACCTGCTCGGCAACTGGACGGCGCCGTTCGGCATCGTCCTGGTGCTTGATGCGCTGTCTGCGCTGATGCTGCTTCTGACATCGCTGCTCGGACTTGCGGCGCTGGTCTATTCGCTGGCACGCTGGCACACGGTGGGCGCACATTTCCACACCATGTTCCAGTTGCTGTTGATGGGCGTCAACGGTGCGTTCCTGACCGGTGACCTGTTCAACCTCTTTGTCTTCTTCGAGGTCATGCTGGCGGCCTCCTATGGCCTTCTGCTGCATGGTTCGGGGCCGCTGCGCGTCAAGGCCGGCATGCATTACATCGCCGTCAATCTGGCGGCCGCGCTTCTGTTCCTGATCGGCGTCAGCCTGATCTACGGCACGACAGGCACGCTCAACATGGCGGATCTGGCGGCCCGCATTCCGGAGATCGAGCCGGATCGCCGCATGCTGATGGAAGCGGGCGCCGGCGTTCTCGGCATTGCCTTCCTGATCAAGGCCGGCATGTGGCCGCTCTGCTTCTGGTTGCCCACGGCCTATAGCGCCGCATCGGCACCGGTCGCCGGCATCTTTGCCATCCTCAGCAAGCTCGGTATCTATGTCATCCTGCGGCTGACCATGCTTCTCTTCGGAGATGGACCTTCCGCCGGTTTCGGCGCCAATGTCCTGCTTTATGGCGGCATCGCCACCCTGATTTTTGGCATTATCGGTGTGCTGGCTTCGCAGGCGCTCGGACGTCTTGCCGGTTTTTCGGTGCTTGTTTCTTCGGGAACACTGCTGATGGTTCTCGGCATCAATGACGGTGCCGTATCGTCCGGTGCGCTTCTCTATCTCGTCAGTTCGACCCTGACGATCGGTGCCTTTTTCATGCTGATCGAACTTGTCGAGCGCGGTCAGGATGCCGGTGCAAACGTTCTGGCCGTGACGATGGAAGCGTATGGCGATGCCGATGAGGACGAGCCGGAAGAAGGCGATGGCGTGACCATGCCCGGCACCATGGCGATTCTGGGCACCTGTTTTGCCGCCTGCGGCATTCTTCTCGCGGGTCTGCCGCCGCTGTCCGGTTTCGTGGCCAAGTTCGCCATGCTTTCGTCGATGATGGGAACCGGCGCGATCGGTGTGCCGCCTACTGCCGCCGTCTGGACGCTCGTCGTGCTGGTCATCCTGTCGGGCGTTGCATCGCTAATCGCCATGACACGCGCCGGCATCCGAACCTTTTGGGGCTCGATCGAAGGGACCGTGCCGCGTGTGCTGGTCATCGAAATCGTGCCGGTGATGTTCCTGCTGGGTCTGACCCTTGTTCTGACGGTGCAGGCTGGCCCTGCCATGCAATACATGGATACGACCATTCGCACGCTTGCCAATCCGTCCGTCTATATCGATGCGGTCCGCAATGCGACTGTCATCACGGACTACGATGATCAGGCAAAGGTCTCCACGGAGGGCACCAACTGATGCTGCCTTATCCGCTTTTGACCGTTTCTCTCATCCTGATGTGGATGCTGCTCGGCGGCTTTACGCCCGGACAGTTCATTCTGGGCACGCTGGTTGCGGTGTTTGCATCCTGGGCGATGGCCTCGCTTCGGCCCGACAAGCCGAAAATTCGCAAGTGGCATCTTCTGCCCAAGCTGGTGGCGATCGTCTTCCTCGATATCATCCGCTCGAACATCGCCGTTGCCAAGGTTCTGATCTTTGGTCGATCAAAGACAGGTCGCGCAGGCTTCCTCAGCATTCCGCTGGAGATCGAGGATCGCACTGCCCTTGCCGTGTTGGCGATCATTCTCACCAGCACTCCGGGCTCGGCATGGCTTGAATATGACCAGCATGACAAGACGGTTCTGTTGCATGTTCTCGACCTTCTCGATGAGGATGAATGGATCGGTCTGGTCAAGAACCGGTACGAAAAACTCCTGATGGAGATATTCGCATGAGCGCAATCATCATTTTTACCGCCGTTTCGCTTGCCCAGTTGATGATCGGTGCCGCCATGGCGATTGCCGCGGTCCGCATGTTCCGAGGCCCGCGTGCGCAGGACCGCATCATCGGTCTCGATGCGCTTTACATCAATGCCATGCTGCTGCTGGTCACCTTCGGTATCGGCACCGGCCGCGTGGTCTATTTCGAGGCGGCGCTGGTGATCGGCATGCTCGGCTTTGTTTCGACCGTGGCGCTTGCCAAATTCCTGATGCGCGGGGAGGTGATCGAATGATGGGTTCCGTCGTGGACATTCCGCTCTGGGGCGCGATCGTCGTTGCCTTCTTCCTCCTTATCGGCGCCTCTCTGACGCTGATCGGCGCAATCGGCTTCCTGCGTCTGCCGACCTTTTACGAGCGCATTCATGCGCCGACGCTTGGCACAAGCTGGGGTATCGGTGGCATCATGCTGGCGTCGATGATCTATTTTACCCTGTCGTCGGAACGGCTGGTCATCCACGAAATCCTGATCGGCATCTTTGTGACGGTCACGACACCGGTGACCCTGATGCTGCTTGCGCGCGCTGCTCTTCATCGTGATCGGGCGGAAAATGATGACAGCGTGCCGGGAAAGTTTCGCAACGATCGGGAGAGCTGATCTAGCCCCCGACAGATTCCGCATCTTGAAGACGCGGCCGCAGGTTCTATGCTTTTGGGGAAGAGTGGCGTTGGTTTCGACCGGGCGTTGATCGACAGGCGAATAACACGGAGAGCCGATGCTGTACGATGTCGTGGTTGTCGGATCGGGCTTTTCGGCGATTGCCGTCACGATCAATCTCTTGCGGTCTATGCCGGACGGTCGGTCCATCGCGGTTGTCGGCGATGATGTCGGTTTCGGTCGCGGAACGGCCTATCGCACGGAATTCCATCTTCATCGCCTCAATGTGCCGGCGGCGCGCATGAGCGTCTTCTGCGACGAGCCGGACGATTTCCGAAACTGGCTGGCTGCGAACGGACGTGCTGCGGATGCGCATGTGTTTGCCTCGCGTGGCGACTATGGCCTTTACCTGCGTGACCGGTTTGCTGCCCTCCTGCGCGAAAGGCGTCAGGGCGTGCGGGTAGATTTCATCAGGGCCAAGGCGGCGCAATGTGTCCGTCAGGCGAATGGCGGTTATTCCTTCCATCTGACCACAGGTGGGCGGCTCAATGCAGGATCGGTGGTGCTCTGCCTTGGTCTCGGCAACGCCGACCTGCCTGTTTCCGCCAGCCAGACGACTGAGCGCATCGTCGAAAATCCCTGGCGCCTGAGCTGGCTGTCCGCAGTCGATCCGCATGAAGAGATCTGCATCCTTGGCTCGGGACTGACGATGATCGACCAGGTTCTGGCCCTGCGTGAGCATGGGCATCGCGGCCGCATCCATGTCCTCTCGCGCCGTGGCCTCGTGCCCTTGCCGCATATGGTTGGTGCACATTCGCCCGCGCCGCCACAATTGCCGGAAAGCCGCGCCATCAGCGATATCCTGGGTTGCCTGCGTCGGCAGGTCAGGTCCGGCGTGGACTGGCGCTCCGTGATGGATGGCTTGCGCCCGCAGACGCAAACCTTGTGGCAATCCCTGAACGAAGACCAGCGTTCGCGCTTTCTGCGCCATGCGCTCGCATGGTGGAACGTTCACCGTCACCGGTTGGCGCCGCCGGTGCGGCAGCGGCTCGAGGCCCTGCTGAAAGACGGCACCGTCAGCGTCCATGCCGGTTTCCTGCAGGAGATGGATCAGGATGGCGAGCGCATCTGCATGGTTTTCAGGCAGCGCGGGCGGCAGGACATGCGGGAAATCAATGTTGATCGTGTGGTCAATTGTACCGGTATGGAACGTGCCGGCCTCAAGCACTCACCACTGCTTCTGTCCATGCAGGAGGATGGCCTTCTGCGTCCCGATCCGCTTGGTCTCGGCATCGTTGTTGATGGCATGGCGCAAGTCTGTGATGGTTCGGGCAAGGCACAGCAGGGCGTTTATGCTGTCGGTGCGCTGACGGCGGGCCAGTTCTGGGAAATAACCGCCGTGCCGGATATTCGCGTTCAGGCCAAGGCCGTTGCCGAGCGTATTGCTGCCGAAAGCAAAGTCGAAATCAATGAGACCCTGATACTTTAACGACGTTTCTTTACCGTCGCCGAGGTGTGATCGGCTGTGCAGTTGTACGCATGATCACCGGATGGTATGAGCGCCATACTTATTTTCAGCCACATTGGTGTCAAGTTTTCCGGTCCATGGATACTCTGAATTCCCCGCCGCTCGTCTTCGTTGATGCCGACAATATCGTGACTGGTTGGTCCGAAGGCGCACAGCGTCTTCTCGGCTATACACAAGCCGATGTCATCGGCAGATCCTATGACAGTTTGCGCAGCGATTCCGCACGGTCATTCGTCACGAGCGACGGCAGGATCGTACAATTGCTGGCGACGCCGGTGGCGGCGCCGAACGGCACCATTGTCATTACCCTGCGTGCAGCCGACAGGCTTGCGATGCAGGAGCAGCTGGAACTGACGCTTGCAAATACCGATGTCATCGGCTCCTGGGACTGGGATCTGCTGAGTGACAGGGTTGTCGCCGACCGCCGTTTTGCCGAAACCTTCGGCGTTGATCCGCATGCGGCCGCAACCGGTCTGCCGCTCGAATCCTTCGTTTTCAACATCCATGCGGCTGATCGTGATCGCGTCTCCGCCGAAATAAGTCATACGGTTTCAACGGGCGAGCCGTTTCGCAGCGAATACCGGGTACACCATGTCGATGGTTCCATCCGGGATGTGGCGGCGAGGGGACGCTTGATCCACGACGAGAGCGGCCAGGCGACCCGTTTTCCGGGCATGCTGTTCGATATTACCGCGCGTCGTCGGGCAGAGCGCACCGCGGCGCAATATGATGAGCGTTACCGGTTATTGTTCGGCGCACTCGATGATGGATTTTGTGTCGTCCAGATGGTCTGGGATGAGAACGGCAATCCGGTCGACTACATCTTTCTGGAAGTCAACGCTGCCTTTGAGCGGCAGACCGGTATCTCCGACGGTGTCGGTCGCCGTATGCGCGAGATCGCGCCGGATCATGAACAGCACTGGTTCGATACATACGGACAGGTTGCGCGAACACAGCAAAAGACGGCGTTCGAACATGCTGCCGAAGCGCTGGGTAAATACTACGACGTGCAGGCCTTCCCGGTCGACGAACCTGATTCCGGCAATGTCGCCATCCTGTTTTCCGATCGCAGCGAGCAGAAACTGGCGGAAAATGCATTGCGGGCCAGTGAGGCGGAATTCCGTACGCTCTCGCAATCCGTGCTCAATCATATCTGGATTGCCCGACCGGATGGGCAGGCTACATGGTTCAACGATCGCGTCTATGAATATCTCGGCGTGCCCGACGGCTCGCTGACGGACAGCATCCGGCCATTCGTGCATCCGGATGACTTGCCGCCGGCACTTGCCGCGTGGCAGGTGGCGCTTGGCTCCGGCCAGATCCTGCAGACCGAATATCGCGTCCTGCGCAAGGATGGCACCTATCGCTGGCATGTGGTGCGTGCCGTGCCGGTGCGTGATGCCAGGGGCGTCATCCAGCGCTGGATCGGTACAAACACGGATATCGAGCATTCCAAACGCAACGAAGAGGCGCTTGCCTCGCTGAATGCCACGCTCGAGGAAAAGATCGATGAACGCACGCGCGAACTGATGGTGTCGCAGAAGGCACTGCAGCAGGCCCAGAAGATGGAAACCATCGGCCAGTTGACCGGTGGCGTCGCGCACGATTTCAACAACCTTCTGCAGGTCGTGGCCGGTAATCTCCAGCTTCTGGCCAAGGATGTCGTCGGCAACGATCGGGCCGAACGTCGTGTGACCAACGCCATGGCCGGCGTGAGCCGCGGCGCCAAGCTCGCCAGCCAGCTTCTTGCCTTTGGCCGCCGTCAGGCACTGGAGCCAAAAGTCATCAATGTCGGCCGTTTTCTGAACGGAATGGAAGATCTGCTGCGCCGCTCGATCGGAGAGTCGGTCGAAGTCGAGGTTATTTCCGCCGGCGGTCTGTGGAACACCTATGCCGATCCGGTGCAGGTGGAAAACGCCGTGCTCAATCTCGCGATCAACGCGCGCGACGCCATGCAGGGATCCGGCAAGCTGACGATCGAGGTTGGCAATGCCTCGCTCGATCAGGATTATGCCCGTTCGCATTCCGAGGTCGATCCGGGCCAGTATGTGATGATCGCGGTTACCGATACCGGTTCCGGCATGACGCCGGAAATCATGGAAAAGGTTTTCGAGCCCTTTTTCTCGACCAAGCCGGAAGGCAAGGGCACCGGTCTCGGGCTTTCCATGGTCTATGGCTTCGTCAAGCAGTCGGGCGGCCACGTCAAGATCTACAGTGAGATTGGCCATGGCACGACCGTGCGTGTCTATCTGCCGCGCGCCTTGGCCGATGAGGACCGCGAGATCGTCGTCCATAACGGCCCGATCGTCGGTGGCACCGAAACCGTGCTTGTTGTCGAGGACGATGACGAAGTCCGTGCGACCGTGGTCGAGACGCTGGCCGATCTCGGATATCGCGTGCTGACCGCGCGGGATGCGCAGGCCGGCCTGACCGTGGTTGAAAGCGGCATTCCGATCGATGTCATCTTCACCGACGTCGTCATGCCGGGGCCGCTCAAAAGCCGCGAAATGGCGCGTCGCGCCAAGGAGCGACTGCCGCATCTCGTCGTGCTTTTCACCTCTGGCTATACGGAAAACTCGATCGTGCACGGTGGCAAGCTTGATGCCGGCGTCGAGCTTCTGTCCAAGCCCTATACGCGTGAAGCGCTCGCCCGTCGTCTGCGCCACCTGATCGCCAACCAGAAGCAGCAGCAATTGGCATCGGCGCCGAAAGTAATACCGGCCTCCGTCCAGACCGCAAATCCCGCGCCGGCTTCCTCCGTGCTGCCGCTGACGGTTCTTCTGGTGGAAGATGACGCGCTGATCCGCATCAATACGGCCGAGATGCTGTCCGAACTCGGGCATCAGGTTTTGGAGGCCGGTACGGCCTGCGAGGCAATGACGGTACTGCAGCGCGGTGGAATCGACCTTCTGGTCACCGATCTCGGCCTGCCGGATATGAACGGTCATGAACTGGCCGGCAGGGCGCGTGAGCTTCTGCCTGAAGTCGGCATTGTTTATGCGACAGGCGATACATCCGTGCCGGACGATATTCCGGGGGCGGTCATGCTCGGTAAGCCCTATGACGAAGACACATTAAAAGCGGCGGTTCTGAAAGCCGTTCGCTGACAAGGCAAAACCGGTGCCGCAAGACGCCGGTTTTTTGTTATCTGGATACCGGTTTCAGCCGCCAACGCCAAATGTGGTACCGCGCACGGCCCAGGCGGTCATCCTCTTTTCGATTATCGCGAAGATCACGTACATGGCGATGCCCATGGCAGCGATGACAACGAGGCCGGCAAAAACCAGGGATACCCGAAAGTTGGCGGAGGCCTGCGTCATCAGCGTGCCGATGCCGCGGTTGGATGCCAGTGTTTCCGAAATCACCGAACCGACAAAGGCAAGCGTGATCGAAATCTTCAGGGAGGCGAAGAGATAGGGCAGCGAGCGTGGAATGCCGATCTTGCGGACGATATCCAACTGGTTGGCGCCGAGCGAACGCAACACGTCACGCAGTTCCGGTTCGATCGTGGCAAGACCGGTTGCGACATTCACAGCGATCGGAAAAAAGCTCAGCATAAAGGCAGTAAGGATGGCCGGTACGGTGCCGATGCCGAACCACACGACAAGGATCGGCACGATCGCCACTTTCGGAACGGAGTTGAAACCCACCAGCATCGGATAGAGGCTGGAATAGGCAAAACGCGACGAGCCGACCAGAATGCCGAGGAGAGCGCCAAAAACCACGGCAACGGCGAAGCCGATCACGGTTGTCAGCAGTGTCTGGCTGGAATGAAACCAGATGATGTAGAGGTTGTCCCAAAGAGCAATCGCGATTTCGCTCGGGGCCGGCAACACGAAAGACGGGATCTTGAAGCCGACGCAGGCCGCCTGCCAGATGAAGATCAGCAGAACCGGCAGGAACACGGAGCCGAGACGTTCGAACCGGGTCATGGCGTTGTCTCCGCAGTTGTGGTCTTGATGTCGACCGGCAGGCGCTGCGCACGAATTTCGGCGCGAAGCTCCATGACGTTCTCGTTGAACTTTGGATCGATGAACGTGTGTTCGTCACGCGGACGGGCGAATTCCGTCGTGTCGACTGAACGCACCACGCGGCCGGGCCGGTTCGACATGACATGCACCTTGTCCGCCAGATAAAGCGCTTCACGCAGGTCGTGGGTGACGAGGATGGCGGTGAATTTGCGCTCCAGCCAGATGGTCTGCAGCACATCCCACAATTCTTCGCGGGTAAAGGCATCGAGTGCGCCAAAAGGCTCGTCGAGCATCAGCAGGCGCGGCTGGTGGATCAGCGAGCGGCATAGCGACACGCGCTGCTGCATGCCGCCGGAAAGCTGCCAAGGATAATGGTCGGCAAACGAGTCCAGCCCGACGATGCGCAACAGGTCCATGGCGCGCTCGACGAATTCCTTGCGCTTGGCACGGAACTGGTGGCGCTCGGGACGCACCACTTCCAGCGGTAGAAGCACGTTTTCAAGCGTGGTGCGCCAGGGCAGAAGATTGGGGTTCTGGAACGCCATGCCGACGATGTTGACCGGCCCGTCGATTTCCTTTTCGTCGATCAACACGCTGCCAGACGTGGCGGGCATCAGGCCCGTCACCAGTTTCATCAGCGAGGATTTTCCGCAGCCGGACGGCCCGACGACCGCTGCAAACGAGCCTGCCGCGACCGTCATGTTGAGATCGGAGACCGCAAGCGTCTTTCCATAGGAAAGGCTGACGTTCACCAGTTCCACGAGGTTCTTCATAAAATCTGTCTCTTGTCGTCCGGGGCTGCGAAATGCTTACTTCGGCGGCATGCGTTCCGACGCAGGCGGAAGGAATTCGGTGGTATAGACCTTCTCTGCTGCCGGGGCCGCAACCTTGTAGACTTCGCTATTGGTCTTGATCGTCAGGTCCATGCGGGCCGGATCGACATAGCCGAGGCCGTTCTTGTCGAAGGCCGGCGATTTCAGCACCCCCTTGTCCATCAGGAAGGCCAGCCGTGCAGTTTCAAGCTTGGTGTCGAACATCGGCTCGATTTCCTGCATGGCGGTCATGCCGGCTGCCGGATCCTTCAGAAGATCGACCGTGCCGGAAATCGTCGCCTTGACGAAGCCCTTGATGATGTCGGGGTTCTTGGCAATGTAGTCGGGCATAGCCACCAAGACACTGCCATAGAGGTCGAGGCCGTTATCGGCATAGGACATGACGACGATATCGTCCTGCGGAACGCCGGCGGAAATCAGGTTGAAGACGGAGGTGGAGGAAAAGCCGGAAATGGCCTCGACCTGACCCTGAACCAGCATGGTTTCGCGCAGGTTCGGCGCCATCGTCACCCAGTTGATCGAGGCCGGATCGATGCTGTTGGCCTTGGCGAAGGCACCGAACATCATGCGGCTGGAATCCGATTCCGGTGCGCCGATCTTTTTGCCGGCAAGATCGGCCGGTTTGGTGATGCCGGATTTTTTCAGCGTGATGATCGAGTTCGGTGTCTTGTCGAAGACCTGGTAGAAGGCGAGAACGGTGCGGTCCGGGTTTTCGGCGTTGAACTTGATGACCGAATTGACGTCGGTAAAACCGATGTCATAGGCGCCGGCGGCGATCTTCACGACCGTATCGCCCGAACCATAGCCGCGGTCCATGGAGACCTTCAGGCCGTTCTGCTCGAAATATTTGTTCTTGAGTGCCAGGCCCCAGATGGCGTGGTTGCCCTGCAGCGTCCAGTCGAGCGAAAACTTGACGGGCTTGAGGTCTTGGGCGGTGCTGATGCTGGCCGAAAAGGCAAGCGCCATCGCCCCGAAGGCGAGCTTCAGGAAGGTCGATTTCATCATGTTCCCCTGGTTCGTAGGTCTTGTTATGCCTACTTTTTGCGGTGCACTCTGCCGCTTGTCAACCAGTTGAATGACGTAGAAACAGGCAGATTTATACTCTGCCTGTCAAAAAGGCGTTTTCGTAAATGGGATTGGTCGATCAGCCCTGATTTGCTGGCCAGAGACGCTCGTCATTCGGCAGATGCGCGAAGGCATCCCACGCCATCAGTGCCTGCCGGTAACGCTCGCGATAGGCGTTTTCGTTCTCGAATTCACCCATCTGTTCGGCCAGTTCCGCGCCGATTTCGTAATAGGTGTCGAGGTTTCGCAGATCCGGCACCGGCGTTTCGCCACGTTCGGCCTCGCCCTGCATCTGCCAGAACAGTTCTTCCAGCCGGCGGGCAAGGGCCGGAATGTCACGCAGCACGCTGGTCTCCCGCTGATCCTGCAGCGATGTCCTGACATCGACAAGCGCCTGGCGATCGACAAAATAGCCGATGGCGCGTTCCTCATATTCATCCGGCGTGGCGCAGGCCATTTCAGGAATGCCGGCGGCGGTGATGATGCTGCCGCAGAAGCGGGCGGCAAAACTCTTGCCTGGCATGGTCAGGATCGGCAGGCCGGAGGTGATGGCATCGGCGGCGGTCGAATGTGCGCCGTAAGGGAAGGTGTCGAGGAAAAGGTCGGCGAGCCCGATGCGGGCCAGATGTTTCGGGTTCGGCGCCTTGGGTGCGAAGATGATGCGGGCAGGATCGATGCCGGCCTTTTCCGCTTCCGCCAGCAGGCGCTTGTTGACCTCGTCCTCACCGGCAAGCAGCCATAGCAGGCTGCCGGGTGTTGCCTCGAGGATTTTCATCCAGCGGGCAAAACAATCGGCGGTGATCTTCTGCATGCCGTTGAAGCAGGCGTAGACAAAGGCATCGTCCGGCAGGCCGGCCTCGGCGCGGGTGATGCCATCGGCGATCTCGCGTTTGCGGTCGATCGGTTGGTTGCAGGCGATGCGCAGCACCTTTTCCGAATAAAAAATCTCGTCTTGCGGCCGCACGATGACCGGGTCGGCGATCATGTACTGGTGGAACGGGCTGCCCATCGAGCCGGGGTAACCGCAGAAATTGACGATGACCGGTGCCGGACGATACGCGAAAATCTTGGTGCGGGCGTGTTTGGTGTAACCGTTCACATCGATCAGGATGTCGATATCGTCATCGGCGATCTGCCGGGCCGCATCCTCGTCGGTGAGCGTGGCGATCTCGCGCCAGCAGTCGACCACATTTTTCATCCGCGTCTGCGTGGCATCGTTACGGACAGGGTCGCCGCAATAATAGGCGTAGATCTCGACGCTTGCTTTGTCATGCAGTTCCAGCACTTCGCGCAGGGCAAAACCGACGGCATGATCGCGCAGGTCGGATGACACGTAACCGATACGCAGGCGCTCGCCGGTGCCGCTTTTCTGTTTCACGCTCTTGCGGGGAAAGGTGCTGATATCAGGTCGGCCGACCAGCGACTTGTTGTAGCGATAGGCCTTGGCCAGCTGGAACATCGGGTCATCGGAATAACAGCCCAGTGCCAGTGGCGACATGGAATCCAGCAGCTGCCGCTTGGTGACGTGTTCGGAGGAGACAATGATCGGCCATTTGCACTGGCGCTGCCTGAGCGCCGTCCAGTGCTGTCCGGCCTCGGTCTTGTCCGGGCGAAGTTCGATCGCCTGCCAGAGGGTCGCTTCCGCGTCTTCCAGCAGGTTTGCATTTTCCATCACGCGGCCCACATGCTGCAGCGCCATCAGTCGGTAAGACACACGCTCGGCGGTGCTGTCGGAGGTCTGCTCGATGAATTTGCGCCATTGCTGGATGGCCTGCACGGCAAGTCCGGCATCCTCATAGGCGCGGCCGAGATTGATGTGGCCTGCGCCGAAACGGCCCTCCAGCGTCACGCAGGTGCGCAAGGCATTGATCGCGCCGGTCACGTCGCCAAGCTGGCGCAGGACGACGGAATAATTGAAACAGGCGAGATGCAGAAACGGATTGCCGTCGTTGAAGGCGATCCATGCCTTGTAGATTTCCGCTGCTTCCGCCTTGTGGCCGGCGGCACTTCGCCCCTCAGCGACCCGGAAGAGATCGGCCAGCGTCATCTTCTGGCTGCGTGCGAGTTCGAGAATGTCGGCGAGTGTCGGGGCGGTATTGGCAGCCATGATGTCGAGGTCCCACTTGCAAGCGACCTGACGGCCGGCGTTTCAACCACATGCGATAGATTGAAACGCTGTAACCGGGCTGGCTTGCCCAAGGCAAGTCATGCAATGGCCGGATACAAGATCTGGCCATTGCATTGGTCGCTCACATCCTCGCAGTCACCTCAGACCGCGAGATAGGACGAGATGATCGAAGCCACGTCGTCGGGCTGGGTGTCGGATGCCTGCTGAGTGCCGGCATCCGTCGTGCTCGTCTCCGATGTGCTGTTGCTGTTATCGGCCGAATAGGAAGCGAAGCTCATGGCCGAATAGGACGACGAGTTGCTGGAAACGCTGCCAGCGTCGTTTCTCTGCAAGGCGGCCACCTGCGCCGAAGTCATCGCGCCGATCTGGCCGGCGGTGAAGGCTTGCGCCTGCTCTGTCGGCAGGGCGGCCAGCACCGCGGTGCTGAGGCCGGAAATCGCCGTGGAGCTGAGCGACATGATGTTTTCCGGCGAGAATGCCGCCAGATCGTCGGCACCGAGTGCCGCCGCCTGGATTGCGGTCAATGCGCCAACCTGCGTCATCGTCAGCGAACCAAGCTGGGTCGTTGTCATGGCGGCAACCTGATTATAGCCCAGTGCCGCCATCTGGCCGGTGGTCAAAGCCCCGATGTCTTCGGTCGTCAACGCTGCGACCACGGCTGTCGGCAGGCCGCGAATGGCGGCGGTATTGAGCGCTGCCAGTTCCTCCGTCGAGAAGGTCGTCAGCTGCGAGGTCGTCAGGCCTGCAAGGCCTGATGATCCGAGCGCTGCGATCTGTGCAAGCGACAGTGCGTCCAGCTGGTCGTTGCTCATCGCGTGGATCTGATCGCTGCTGAGGCCGGCGATCGCCGATGTGCCGAGCGCGGCGATCTCACCGGCCGACAGGGTTACGATAAAGGCCGTCGACAGGCCCTTCATCCCGGTCGAACTGATCGCTGCCAGCTTTTCAGGCGTGAGGACTTCCAGTGCTGCAAGGCTGAAGCCGCTGAGTGCGTCCGAGGACAAGCCGGCGATCTGCCCGGTGGATAGCGCGTTGACCTGTTCGAGCGTCAGCCCGCTTGCCTGGCTGCTGCCGAGACCGGCAATGCCGGCCGTGCTCATTGCCGCAATCTGTGCCGTCGTCAGCGCCGCGATGTCATCGGCACCGAGTGCTGCAACCTGTTTGGAACCGAGTGCGGCGATCTGGCCGATGGAGAGCGCTTCCACCTGATCGACGCCCAGTGCCGCGATCTGGCTGGTGGTGAGGCCGGAAATCGCGCCGGTGCTCAAGGCCGCAATCTGGCTGGTCGTCAGGCCGGCAATGGCCGAAGTCGAAAGGCCGGGGATCGCATTCGAGCTGATGGCTCCCAATTCGGCGGTCGTGAATGTCGCGAGATCGTCCGCGCCCAGTGCCGCGATCTGACGGGAATTCAATGCGCCGATCTGCGTGCTGGTCAGTGCCTCGACTTGATGGCTGCTGAGTGCGGCGATCTGATCGGTGGTCAGTGCCGATGTCCCGGCAGAACTCAAGGCTGCCACATGTGCCGTCGATAGGCTTGCGATCACATCTGTGGACAAGCCGGCTATGGCCATCGAGCTGATGGCGGCGATCTCCGCCGTCGTGAAGGTATCGATCCCATCGGCGGTTAATGCCGCGATCTGGCGTGATGACAGCGCGCCGATCTGGGTGGCGTTGAGTGCCTCGACCTGTTCGGTCTTCAGTGCGGCGATTTGCGTGCTCGAAAGTCCGCCGATGCCGCCGGTGCTGAGAGCGGCAACCTGTGCGGTCGAAAGTGCGCCAAGATCGTCCGTGCCAAGGGCCGCCACCTGACGTGAGGTCAGGGCCGCCACCTGGCTTGTCGTCAGTGCTTCGATCTGGCTGCTGCTGAGAGCCGCGATCTGCGCCGTCGTCAGCCCGGAAATCGCCGCTGCGCTGAGAGAAGCAATCTGGGTGGTCGACAGCCCGGCAATCGCCGATGTCGATAGGCCGGAAATTGCGCCGGACGTGATCGCGCCCATCTCTCCAGGCGTGAACGTATCGATGGCGCCCGGTGTCAGTCCACCGATCTGGGAGGATTGCAGGGCTGCGATCTGCGCGCTGACCAGGGCTTCCGCCTGGCTGGTGCTCAATGCGGCAATCTGCGTGCTCGAAAGGCCGGCGATACCGTCGGAGCCCAGTGCCGCGATCTGTGCGGTCGACAGCGCTGCGATATCATCCGTGCCGAAGGCCGCGACCTGTCGCGAACCGAGTGCATGTACCTGCGCGGTGGTCAGGGCTGCGATCTGTTCGCTGCTGAGTGCGGCGATCAGGTCCGTGGTCAGTCCGGTTATGCCTGATGCGCTGAGTGCTGCGATCTGGTCGGTCGACAGCGACGAGAGGACAGAGGTCGACAGACCGGCAAGGGCACCGGATGTGATTGCTGCGAGGTCGTCGTCGGAGAATTTTGCGAGATCGTCGGCTCCGAGTGCCGCAAGCTGTTTCGAGTTGAGCGCGGCCACTTGCGTGCTCGTCAGCGCCTCCGCCTGATCGGTGGTGAGTGCCGCAATCTGGTCGGCTGTCAGGCCGGCAATGCCATTGCTGCTCAGGGCCGCTACCTGGCCGGTGGTGAGAATGGCGACGCTGCCTGTGCCCAGTGCTGCGACCTGTCGCGATGTCAGTGCGCCTAATTGAGCTGTGGTCAGCGCCTTGAGCTGGTCGCTGGTCAGCGCTGCAATGCGGTCCGTGCCGAGTGCTGCCGTGCTGGTGGTGGTGAGAGCGGCAATCTGGGCCGTCGAGAGTGACGCCAGCGTTTCAGCCGTCATGCCGCCGATGGCATTGGAATTGATCGCCGCAATTTCCCGCGTCGAGAAGGTCGCGAGATCGTCCGTCCCGAAAGCCGCCATCTGCGTGGCGCTCAATATGGCAATCTGCGCACTGTTCAGAGCTTCGACCTGGTCGGTGCCCAGAGCCACGATCTGTCGTGTCGTCAGGCCGGTGATGCCGGATGGGCTGAGCGCCGCAATTTGGGCGGTGGTCAGCATGGAAAGCGTATCTGTGGAAAGTCCAGAAATGGCGCCGGAACTGATGGCGGCAATCTCGCGTGTCGTGAATGTCGCCAGATCATCGGTACCGAGTGCGGACAACTGGGCGGAATTCAATGCCCCGATCTGTGCGCTGGTGAGCGCCTCCACCTGTGCCGTGGAAAGCGCCGCGATCTGTCGCGTCGTCAGGCCAGTGATGCCGGCGGTGCTGAGCGCTGCAATCTGCGCGGTGGAAAGCGCCGCAATGGTTTCCGTCGGCAGGCCGGCAATCACACCGGCGGAGATGGCGGCGATGTCCTTGCTGGAGAAGGTTGCGATCTCTTCCGGTCCCAGGACTGCAAGCTGTTTCGAGGTCAGGGCGGCCACCTGCGCGCTGGTCAGCGCTTCCGCCTGTGCCGTTGTCAGGGCTCCCAGTTGCTGTGAGGTCAGGCCGTTGATGCCGGAAGAGCCCAGTGCCGCGATCTGGGCAGTGGAGAGTGCGGCGATATCATCGGTACCCAGGGCGCCGATCTGTGCAGATCTCAGCGCATTCATCTGCCGTGTGGTCAGTGCGGCTATCTGGTCGGTACCGAGCGATTCCATCTGGTCGGGCGACATGCCCAGAATGCCGCCGGTACTGATGGCGGCGATCTGCGCAGGTGTCAGGGCCGCCAGATCGATGGTCTCGAAGGCGGCGATCTGTTTGGAACTCAGGGCTGCAATCTGCGCCGTGGTCAGTGCGGCCACCTGCGCTGTGCTCAAGGCCTCGATCTGATTGCCGTTGAGGCCGAGAAGACCTGCCGGGCTGAGCGCGGCAATCTGTGCCGTCGAAAGCAGTTCGATATCGTCACCCAGGGCGCCGACCTGTGATGCGTTCAGCGCCTTGACCTGTGCCGTCGACAGTGCGGCGATCTGTGCGCTGCCGAGGGCATCCACCTGGACCGTGCTCAGTCCGGTTATCGCAAGCGTGCTCAGTGCCGCGATCTGCGCCGTGGAAAGTGCTGCGATTGCAGCCTCGCTCAGGCCGCCGAGCGCACGATTGCTGATGGCGGCGATGCCGGCTGTCGAGAAGGCGGCGAGATCGTCGGGCTCGAGAGCGGACAGCTGCGTCGAGCTCAATGCACGGATCTGGGCAGGAGAAAGTGCCGACAACTGTCCGGAGGAAAGCCTGTCGATCTGATCGGTGCTCAGTGCCGCGACCGCCTGCGTGCTCAGGGATGCAATCTGTCCGGAAGAGAGGCTGGCAAATGCTGCGTCGCTCAGGCCGGAGATCGCACGGTTGCTCAGCGCGGCAATTTCCGTGGTCGAAAATGTCGCGATGTCGTCGGCACTGAGGCCCGCCGTCTGGCTGGCCGTCAGCGCCTTGATCTGGTTGATCGTAAACGCGTCGACCTGCGCGGTGCTGAGCGCTGCGATCTGGTCCGAAGTGAGGCCGGTTATCGCACCTGCCGAGAGAGCTGCGATCTGCGCGGGCGAAAGGCTGGCAAAGGTTTCGGGGCTGAGGCCGGAAATGGCGCCGGCCGAAAGAGCCGCGATTTCGTCCAGCGAAAAGGTCGCGAGGTCGTTTTTGTCGAAGATCGACAATTGCTCGGACGACATGGCCCGGATCTGAACCGCAGACAGGGCTTCTACCTGCGCCGTGCTCATGACCGCGATCTGATCTGTTGTCAGTCGGGAGATGGCGGTCGTGCTCAGCACTGCTATCTGGGCGGTTGACAGCGCTGCGATGAAATCCGTGCCAATGACGGCGAGCTGGGCGGTCTTCAGTGCCACGATCGCGCTTGGATTGAGCGCGGCAATCTGGGCGGACGACAGTGCCGCAAGCGCATCCGTGCTCAGACCCGGCATGGCGCGGTTGGTAATGGCGGCAATGTCGGCGGTGGAAAATGTGGCTATATCGTCTTCACCAAGCGCGGCAAGCTGTTTCGAGCCGAGTGCACGAACCTGTGCCGGTGTCAGGGCTTCCGCCTGGTCGACCGTCAGTGCGGTGATGTGGGCCGGTGTCAGGGACGCAATCTGCCCGGTTGTCAAAGATGCGATCTGGGCCGTCGTCAGCGCCGCGATCACATCCGTGCCGAGGCCCGCCAGCGATCTGCTGGCAATGGAGGCAATTTCGTCATCGGTCAGGGTTGCAATGTCATCGGCCCCCAAGGCTGAGATCTGCAAACTGTTCATGGCGCGGAAATGGTTGCTGGTCAGTGCCTCCACCTGACCGGTCGACAATGTCGCGATCTGCGCCGTGGTCAGGGCTCCGGCCTGGGCCGAGGTCAGCGCCGAAATCTGCGCGGAAGAGAGCGCGGCAATTCCGGCGGTGGCAAGACCGCTGAGCGCCCTGGTATTGATCGCCGCGATATCATCCGGCGACAGAGTTGCAATCTGCTCGCTGCTCAGATGGGCAATCTGTCCGGCACTCATGGCGCGGATCTGGGCCGCGGAGAGGGCATCTGCCTGGGCTGTGGTCAGAGCCGCAATCTGGGCACCGGTCAAGCCGGTCATGCCGTTGGTGCTGATCGAGGCGATCTGTGTTGCCGAGAGGGCTGCAATTGCCTCCGTCGTCAGACCAGAAATGGCCCGGTTGCCGATCGAAGCGATTTCGGCATTGGTGAAGGTCGCAAGGTCTTCGGCATCCAGCGCGGCCAACTGCGCCGAACTGAGCACCTTGACCTGATAGACGGTCAGCGCTTCTACCTGTGTTGGCGAGAGCGCCTGTATCTGCGCTGACGTCAGGCTGGCAATGGCGCCGGTGCTCAGCGCGGCGATCTGTTCCGGTGTCAGCTTTTCTATGGCCTCGTTCGTCAGGCCTTGTACGGCCCTGTTCGAAAGGGCGGCGATTTCCGCGCTCGTGAACTGTGCAATGCCGTCGGGGCCAAGGGCGGTCACCTGAGCCGGGCTCAGAACCTTGATCTGCGGGATCGACAACGCCTCGACCTGATCGGCGCTCAGCGCTCCGACCTGTGCCGTCGAAAGCGTTGCCACGGCTCCCGTATTGAGCGCGCTGATCTGCTCGGTCGAAAGGGCGGTGATGAAGCCGGTGCCGACGGCCGCAATCTGCGCCGCCTTGATGGCGCCGACCTGCGCGTTGGTGAGCGCAGCCACCTGAGCTGAGTCGAGCTCCGCCAGTATTGCCGGGTTCACACCGGCAATGGCGCTGTTGTTGAGGGCGGCAATCTCCTGCGTGGTGAATGTCGCAAGGCCGGCGGTCCCCAGCGCGCCGATCTGGGCTGCTGTCAATTGCGCCGCCTGGGCAGCTGTGAGCGCTTCGGTTTGCGCGCTGCTCAGCGCGGTGATTTGTCCGGTCGTCAGGCCGCCGACCGATTTGGGGCTGAGTGCGGCGATCTGCGCCGTCGTCAGTGATGCCATGGTTTCGGTGGTGATACCCGTGATCGCCCTGGTGGTGATCGAGGCCATGTCTGCTGTCGAGAAGGTGGCAAGCTCCTCCGGGCCCAGCATGGCAAGTTGAGAGGAGGTGAGCGCGCTGACCTGTGATTCCGTCAATGCTTCTGCCTGAAGTGTGGAGAAGCCGCCGATCTGCGTTGCCGTCATCGCGGCGACCTGGGCCGGTGTCAGGCTCTGGATCGCGCCCGGTGCAAGCACGGTCAACTGGTCGAGCGACAGGCCGACGATCGCCGATTGCGAGATTGCGCGAAGCTGCTGGGAGCCGAGAACCTCGACGTCTTCCTTGTCCAGCGCGGCAATCTGCGCCGAGGACAGCGCGTTGATCTGGGTCGTCGACAGCGACGCCACGTCTTCGGTCGACCAGGCGGCAACCGATGCCGTCGAAAGGGACCGGATCTGGCTTGGGGTCAGATTGGAAACGATCGAAGTCATGTAAACAAGGTCCCGGCTAAATCGAACGAAAAACGGAATTTTCGAAGCAGAAACGGGCTCATGTCCCGGCCGCGCACAGCCACCAAGTGTGCGATTGCAGCCCTGACCCTCACCCAATTGCGGTGGAACCTATGCGCCGGGGCTTGTCCGAGACTGAATTTGATACAGGCTCACAAGTGGATATTTGCAGCTTTTGGTGCGTGTTGGATGGCCGCCACCGCCTAGACGATAGTCGTAAGACCAATGTTGGATTGGCTAAATCCGGGTTGAGGGTAGCCTTTGAAACTGCGCTCTTGAGGAGGGGTGCGACGTTTTCACCGACTTTGGGAGGAGTCATATGTCCAGTTTTATTGTTACCCGTCGTGGCCTGCTGCGTACCGGTGCCCTGTCCGGCTTGGCGCTTGCGGCGCCGATGCATTTTGTGCGCGGTGCGTATGCTGAGGACAAGATGTCCTGCAACGTGCCAACCGGCGACACGGTCACCTTCGGCTTCAACGTGCCGCTCTCCGGCCCCTATGCAGACGAAGGGCAGGACGAGCTGAAGGCCTACAAGCTGGCCGTCAAACACCTGAACGGCGAGGGTGATGGCGGCATGTTGCCGACCTTTTCGTCCAAGGCGCTGAAGGGTAACGGAATTCTCGGCAAGAAGGTCGCCTTCGTTTCGGGCGACACCCAGACCAAGGCCGATGCCGCGCGCGACAGCGCCAAGCGCATGGTGGAAAAGGACGGCGCGGTCGTCATCACCGGCGGTTCGTCTTCCGCCGAAGCAGTCGCGGTGCAGAGCCTCTGCCAGGATCTCGGTGTCATCTTCATGACCGGTCTCACCCATTCCAACGACACGACCGGCAAGGACAAGAAACGGTACGGTTTCCGCCACTTCTTCAACGCCTACATGTCCGGTATCGGTCTCGGCCCCGTCATCGGCGAAGCTTATGGCGCGGACCGCAAGGCCTATCATCTGACGGCCGATTATACCTGGGGCTGGACGCAGGAAGAATCGATGAAGGCCGCCACCGAAAAGCTCGGCTGGCAGACCGTCAAGACGGTGCGCACGCCGCTCGGTATCGGCGACTATTCCCAGTACATCACTCCGGTTCTCAATTCCGGCGCCGACGTGCTGATCCTCAACCACTACGGCAAGGACATGATCAACTCGTTGACCCAGGCCGTGCAGTTCGGCCTGCGCGACAAGCAGGTCAACGGCAAGCAATTCGAGATCGTCGTGCCGTTGTTCTCCGAACTGATGGCGCAGGGGGCGGGCGAGGCGATCAAGGGCATTTACGGTACCGCCAACTGGGACTGGAAGCTCACCGATCCCGGCACCAAGGCATTCACCCAGTCCTTCGGCAAGGAATATGGCACGCCGCCATCGCAGGCTGCCCATACCTGCTATGTACAGGCGCTGCTTTATGCCGATGCCTGCGAACGCGCCGGCACCTTTTATGCGCCTGAAGTCATCAAGGCGCTTGAAGGTTTCGATTTCGATGGTCTCGGCAACGGCCCGACCCTTTATCGCGCCGAGGATCACCAGTGCTTCAAGGATATTCTGGTCGTGCAGGGCAAGGAAGCGCCGAAGGACAAGTTCGACCTTCTGGAAGTCCGCAAGATCATCCCGGCCAAGGATGTCACCTATGACGCCAAGATCTTTGGCGGTGACCTCGGCCCGGCCGACGCCAAGACGTGCTGATCATTTTTTGATCCGGGCCTGATCCGGCTTGAGAGCCGGATATTGACCGTCGGGCGCGAAAAGCGTCCGGCGGGCTTGTCGCAATCCTTTTTTATGGCGGTCTCATGGACGCGATACTGCTGCAGATTCTCAACGGGCTCGACAAGGGTGGCGCCTACGCCCTGATCGCTCTCGGACTCACTCTCGTTTTCGGAACGCTCGGCGTCGTCAATTTCGCCCATGGCGCCTTGTTCATGATGGGTGCCTTTTGCGCCGTGGCTTTCAACAAGCTCTTGACGCTGCAATCGGTGACCATCGATCCAAGCCAGACCACGCCCTGGGGCTCACCCATGGAAGTGCGCCAACCTTATGTCGAGGCATGGCTTGGCGAGAGCGGAAAATTCCTGGTCGATTATTCGGTGCCGGCGTCGATCCTGCTGGCCATCCCGGTGATGTTGATCGTCGGTATTGCCATGGAGCGTGGGCTGATCCGCCATTTCTACAAGCGCCCGCATTCAGAACAGATTCTTGTCACTTTCGGGCTGGCGATCGTCATCCAGGAAATCATCAAACATTATTTCGGCGCCAACCCGATCCCGCAGCCGGCCCCTGCGGCCTTTCGTGGCACGGCTGCCGTGGGGGAAATGATCGGTCTCGGCCAGGGGCTGCCATATCCGTGGTGGCGGCTGATCTATCTGGCGTTCTCACTGTCGATCATCGGCGCGGTGTTTGCATTCCTGCGCTTCACCACCTACGGCATGGTCGTGCGTGCCGGCATGCGTGACCGCGAAACCGTCGGCCTGCTCGGCATCAATATCGAGCGGCGCTTTACCGTCGTGTTCGGTATCGCCGCCGTCGTCGCCGGCGTTGCGGGTGTGATGTACACGCCGATCCTGCCGCCGGATTATCATATCGGCATGGAGTTCCTCGTCCTGTCCTTCGTCGTGGTCGTGGTCGGCGGCATGGGGTCGCTCGGTGGCGCGGTGCTGGCCGGGTTCCTGCTCGGCATTCTGCAGTCCTTTGCCTCCATGAACGAGGTGAAGGCCATCATCCCCGGCATCGACCAGATCATCATCTATCTCGTGGCAGTCGTCGTGCTGCTCACCCTGCCGCGTGGCCTGATGGGGCGCGCCGGCGTCATGGAGGAGTGAACCGATGGCTCTCAATCTCTCGAAACAGGACTGGCTGCTCTTCCTCGGTTTTGCCCTTGTGGTTCTCACCATGCCGATCACGCTGCAGCCACTCGGTGCCGCCTATCCGGCCCTGATGCAGAAATTCTGCATCTTTGGCATCTTTGCTCTCGGCTTCAACATCCTCTTCGGCTTGACCGGTTATCTATCCTTCGGTCACGCCGCCTTCATCGGCATCGGCTCCTATGCGGCCGTCTGGATGTTCAAGCTTCTGACCATGAATGCTTTGCCGGCTATCTTCTTTTCCATGATCGTCGCTGGCCTGGTCGCGGTGGTCATCGGTTACGTGGCGCTGCGCCGTTCCGGTATATACTTCTCTATCCTCACACTCGCCTTCGCGCAGATGTTTTATAACCTCGCCTATTCGGTGCTGACGCCGCTCACCAATGGTGAAACCGGATTGCAGCTGACGCTGAATGATCCGCGCATGCTCGACAACATGGCGGGCGCGGCGACCGGCGGCCTGCCGCGTGTCGAACTGTTTGGCATCGGGTTGAGCGGCGGCGGTTATGCCGGCTTCTATTTCTGCGCCGTCATTCTGATCCTCTGTTTCTTCTTCGCCATCAAAATCTTTCGTTCGCCCTTTGGCCTGATGCTTCGGGCGCTGAAATCCAACCAGAACCGCATGCGTTACACCGGTTTCAACAACCGTCCTTACCTGCTCGCCGCCTTCGTCATTTCCGGCGTTTATGCGGGGCTTGCCGGTTCGCTGATGGCGGTCACCGATCCTCTGGCCGGTGCGGAACGCATGCAGTGGACGGCCTCGGGCGAAGTGGTGCTGATGACCATTCTCGGCGGTGCCGGCACGCTGGTCGGACCGATCCTCGGGGCGGCCGTCATCAAATATTTCGAAAACATCTTTTCCGCCTTCAACGAACAGACACTGCACCGGATTTTCGATTTCCTGCCCGACAGTATCGAAAACCCGCTGGTCAGTGTCCTGTCGCTGTTTGTCGGCGAGGGCTGGCATCTCACCCTCGGCGTCATTTTTGTGCTGATCGTCATCTTCCTGCCTGGCGGCATCATGGAAGGTTTCCGGCGGCTTTCCGGCCTCTTCAACCGTGGCGGGGGCGGCGGCAAGCCGGCCGTCGCATCCCATCCCCAGCCCGCGGAGTAACGGTCATGTCCAGCAAGAATATCGTTCTCCATGTGGCGGATGTCAGCAAGCGGTTTGGCGGTCTAAAGGCGCTGACCGATGTCGATCTGAGTGTTGCCGAAGGCACCGTGCACGCCATTATCGGCCCCAACGGAGCGGGAAAATCGACACTGCTCAATGTCTGTATCGGTCGCATCCGGCCGGATCAGGGGCATGTGGTTTTTGCCGGCACGACGCTTGATCAGCAACGCCCACACGAGATCAACCAGCTTGGCGTCAGTCGCGTGTTCCAGACGCCGGAAATCTTTCCGGATCTTTCGCTTCTCGACAACGTCATGATCCCTGCCTTTGCCAAGCGCGATGGCGCCTATCGGTTTCACGCGCTGCAATCGGTCGAGAGTGAAAGCGAAATCCGTGAGGCGGCGGAATTCCACCTAGGCGATGTCGGTCTGCTCGAAAGGCGTCACCAGCTGGCCGGCTCGCTGTCACGCGGTGACAAGCGACGGCTGGAACTGGCCATGTGTCTGATCCAGAAGCCGAAACTGCTGCTGCTGGACGAACCGACCGCCGGCATGTCGCGCCACGATACCAACATGACAATCGAGCTTCTTAAACGCATCAAGGCGCGCGGCATGACCAAGGTCATCATCGAACACGACATGCATGTGGTGTTTTCGCTCGCCGACCGCGTCAGCGTGCTGGCGCAGGGCAGGATCATCGCGGATGGCCTGCCGGACGAGGTGAGGGGGAATCCAAAAGTCAAGGAAGCCTATCTCGGAGAGGCACACGCATGAACGCCATGACCCGCCACAGTGAGTTGACAGGAGCCCAAAGCATGGAGCCGAGCCAGGAGAGGCCTTTTTTCAGCGTCGAGGATATCCATGCATGGTACGGCGAATCCTATATCGTGCAGGGCGTTTCCTTCTCCATCGCCAAGGGTGAGGTCCTGTCGCTGCTCGGCCGCAACGGTGCCGGCAAGACTTCGACTTTGCGCACGCTCGCCCGCGCCGACAGCCCGGTGCTGAAAAGCGGCGAGATCTGGCTGGATGGTCAGCCGCTCCACAAGATGAAATCCTATCAGGCAGCACAGGCCGGTGTTCAGCTTGTGCCGGAGGATCGCCGTATCATCGGCGGGCTGACGGTGGAGGAAAACCTGCTTCTGGCGCAGGTATCCGGCCAAAAGGGCTGGTCGGTGGAAAAGATCTACGATCATTTTCCGCGTCTTGCCGAACGCCGCACTCAGGAAGCCACCACCATGTCAGGTGGCGAACAGCAGATGCTGGCGGTCGCCCGTGCGCTGGCACGTGATCTGAAAATCCTGTTTCTCGATGAGCCCTATGAAGGGCTGGCACCGGTCATCGTGCAGGAGATTGAAAAGATCGTCCGGCAAATCCGCGATCTCGGCATCACCACCATCATCGTCGAGCAGAACGCTGTGGCCGCCCTGCGCTTGTCCGACCGGGCCGTCATCATGGATACCGGCACGGTTGTTTATAGCGGGCCCGCCGCCGATGTTCTGGAGAATGCAGAACTGCGGCACAATTATCTGGCCGTCTGATCTGTCTGAAGGTCTCAGGGCATGCATGGGCGCAAATCTGCCCGTGCATGTCGGCCCTGCGGCATGTGCAAAAGACAATACCGCCCTATCCTGATATCAAATGACAGGACCGTTCCGTTCAACATGCGGAATGCGCTTGGATCGGATGCGGGAAATTTTATGGCCATTGCAGTGACGGATGAGGATGCGGATGCCGTTCTGGCGCCCGAGGCGATCAACCTGCTTTCGCATTTTTCCATCGAAGTCACGCCGCGCACCGCTGCCAAGGTCGGGGATTTTCGCAAACTTCTGCCGACAGTCACACGTGTTTACATCGCTCATATCGAAGGCACGCCGATCGATGACATGGTGGCAACCGCGCGCCGTCTGACCAGCGAAGGTTTTGCCCCCATGCCGCATGTTCCCGCGCGGGGCATCCCGGATGTCTCGACGCTCGAGACGTGGATAAAGCGTTATCGTGAGGAAGCCGGTGTTGAACAGGCACTGCTGCTGGGCGGCGGCAATGCTCGCCCGGCCGGTAATCTCGACAGTGTCATGGCCATGCTCGAAACCGGCCTGTTCGACCGTTATGGCTTCAAGCGTCTGCATGTGGCTGGCCACCCGGAAGGCAATCGCGATATCGACCGCGATGGCGGGACAGCCAATGTCGATGCCGCCCTTCGCTCAAAGAACGATTATGCCCGGCGTACCGATGCAAACATGGCCATCGTCACCCAGTTCGCCTTCGATGCCAAACCGGTCATCGCTTGGGCGGAACGTATCTTTGCCGAGGGCATCGACTTGCCCATCCATCTCGGTATTGCCGGGCCGACCAGGTTGCAGACGCTGATCAAGTTCGCGATTTCCTGCGGTGTCGGTCCGTCGCTATCGATCCTGCAGAAACGTGCGCTGGATTTGCGAAAACTGCTGGTGCCGTTCGAACCGACCGATCTGGTCGATGAGATCGAGGCCTATCGCGCCACGCATCCGCAAAGCCGCATCGAGCAATGTCACGTCTTCCCGCTCGGCGGCATTTCGGCCAGTGCCGACTGGGCCAATGCGCGGGCGAAAAACGGTCGGGCGTAAGCTCAATCTTCCGAATACCGCTCCTCGGCCCATGGGTCGCCGCGCATGTGATAACCGTTCTTTTCCCAGAAGCCCGGCCGGTCTTCGCGCAAAAATCCGATACGGCTCAGCCATTTTGCGCTTTTCCAGAAATAGAGATGCGGCACGACAAGCCGCACCGGGCCGCCGTGCTCCTCGGTGAGCGGTTGGCCTTCCCAATCTGTCACCAGCATCGCGTCATCCGAGGCGAAATCGGCCAGCGGCAGGTTGGTGGTGTAACCGTCGTAACTGGTCAGCATCACCGCATTCGCTTCGTCTTTCGGGTGAACGAGATCCATCAGATCGCGGATTTTGACACCGCGCCAATGGTTGTCGTAACGCGACCATGTGGTGACACAGTGGATATCGGACAGGCTATCGCTCTGCGGCAGTTCGTGCAGCGCCGCCCAATCCAGTGTCATCGGATGCATGACCAGCCCGCGCACATCCAGGCGCCAGCGTTCTTTGGAAACCTCCGGCCGCTGGCCGAGATCGAGGACCGGCCAGTTTTTTACCAGATGCTGGCCCGGCGGCAGGCGTTCCGTTTCGGGCCGGGTCATGCGGCCGGTCAGAAACTTGCCTTCCACGGCCCATTTGCGTTTGGTCGCGGTCAGTTTTGACATTTCGGGTTCGGGCATGTCGTCACTCACCGGAAGAGCTCCCGCCTCTGGCTTGAGAATGTGCAATTCTGCGCTGCTGCCGCACCGATGTCCACTGACCCGAAACGCGGTAAATTTCCCATCTTGAGCTTTGAAGGCAGCTGGCACATATCTGCGCCGAATATTGACAAGCTCTCGTCAAATTAGAAGATTGCATACCGGCTCACGGCTTCGCGTTGGGGAGGACCTTCGATGTCTAAACGCGCCTTTTTCCGCATCTCGGCTTTCGTTCTCAGCGCTCTGGCTTTTGCTTCGCCACTTGTCGCGCAGGAAACACGGCGACAGGTCATCACCAGCGAAAACAGCGATTACACCGGCTTCGACCTTCGCACCGTGAAAAATATCGACGTCAACCAGTGCCAGACGGCCTGCGTCGATGATCGCTCCTGCCGCGCCTTCACCTACAATACCAAGGCAAAGTGGTGCTTTCTGAAATCCGACTTCAACCAGCTGAACGCCGCCCCCGGCGCGATCGCCGGCAAGGTCGTCGAAGTCGCCGCAGAGCCTGATATCGGTGCTGCCCCGCGCCTCGGCTTTCTCTCCGACGAGTTGATCCAGCAGGCGCGCGAATTCAGGGATGGCCTGCAGCTTGATGCCCATCTGCAGGGGCAGGGGCTGGAAAGCCTGAAGGCGCTGGCGCAGCTGGAAGTCGTCGGCAATGATATCGGTGCGGCACTTCCCGCCTATCGCGGTGCGCTTTCCATCAACCCGGAAGATGGCGCGCTGTGGATCGAAATGGCGCGTGCCGCCGGCAGCGTCGAAGGCAATAGCGAATTTGCGCGCCAGGCGGTCATGGCCGGTATCAACGGTTACCAGTTGAGCCGCTCGACCCAGAGCCGCGCCGAAGCGCTCGCCCTTCTCGGCGGCGGGTTGGAGCGTCAGTCCAGCCATCGGGCGGCCATCAATGCGCTCAAGGAAAGCCTTGCACTGGTCAATGCCAAGACTGTGCAGGCCGTTTATCAGGATCTCGTGCAGCGTTTCGGTTTCCGCGTCGTCGGCAACACGGTCGATGCCGATAGCGCCGAAGCGCGCGCTTGCGTGCAGTTCTCCGAACCGCTGGTGAAGGCTGGCGTCGATTACGCTCCCTTCGTCACGCTGGATGGCGCGGCGCCCAAGGCGATGGAATCCAAGGACAACCAGATCTGCGTCGAAGGCCTGACCCATGGCCAGCGTTACAAGCTGACGCTGCGTCGCGGCCTGCCGTCCTCGGTCGATGAAAACCTCGCTGCCGCCGTCGATATCGACATCTATGTCAAGGATCGCTCGCCGTCGCTGCGCTTCACCGGTGACAGTTTCGTGCTGCCGTCCACCGCCCGCCGCGGCATTCCGCTGGTCTCCGTCAACACTCCGAGTGCGGCGCTGAAACTGTACCGGATCGGCGAGCGCGGCATCGCGCCGCTTCTCACATCTTCGCAGTTCCTCACCCAGATGGATGGCTACAGCGCCAACCGCATCCAGGAGGAAAGCGGTGAACTGGTCTGGGAAGGTGCCCTCGACATCGGGCAGGAGATGAACAAGGACGTCGTCACCAGCTTCCCGGTCGATGAAGCCCTGCCTGAGCGTAAACCGGGCGTCTATGTGATGACCGCCAGCCTGCCGAATGCGGATGCCGACAGCTGGGAAAACAAGGCGACGCAGTGGTTCGTGGTCTCTGATCTCGGCATCTCCACCTATGCCGGCACGGATGGCCTCAACGTCTTCATTCGTTCGCTTTCCACGGCCAAGCCTGTCGCGGATGTGGAGTTGCAGCTTCTCGCCAAGAACAACGAAATTCTCGGCACGCTGAAAACCGATGGCGATGGCCGCGCCAATTTCACTGCCGGTCTGATGCGCGGCACCGCCGCCATGACCCCCGCTGTGCTGACGGCAAAGAACGGCGACAAGGACTACGTCTTCCTCGACATGACCCGCGCTGGGTTCGATCTGTCCGATCGTGGCGTCACAGGCCGTGCCGCACCGGGCGCGATCGACATTTTTGCCTTCACCGAACGCGGCATTTATCGCGCCGGCGAAACCGTGCATGCCTCGGCCTTGGCGCGTGACGTCGATTCCAACGCCATCGAAAGCCTGCCGCTCACATTCGTCTTCCTGCGCCCGGATGGTGTGGAAGATCGTCGCCAGGTCGAAAACGGCCAGCTTGGCGGTTACACACTCGATCTGCCTCTGCAGGAAACCTCGATGCGTGGCACCTGGACCATGCAGGTGTTCACCGATCCCAAGGGCAGCGCCATCGCCTCGAAGGAGTTTTTGGTCGATGACTTTGTGCCGGATCGTATCGAGTTCGATCTGACCAGCGATGTTTCCACGATCACGGTCGGCGAACCGCTGTCAGTCAATGTCGATGGCCGTTATCTCTATGGCGCACCGGCTGCAGGCCTCAATCTCGAAGGCGAAGTGGTGCTGAAACCGTCACGCGAGACGGAAGCTTTTAAAGGCTATTTTTTCGGTCTCGCCGATGAGGAAGCTGCGGAAGCCACCCGCCTGCCGCTCGAAGGGCTCGATCCTCTGGACGAAGACGGCAAGGCAACATTCGATGCCGCTGTCGCCGAAATCCCCTCCACCACGCAGCTCGTTTCGGCTGATATCGTCCTGCGCATGCAGGAAGGCGGCGGCCGTGCGGTCGAGCGCAAGCTGACGCTTCCGGTGCGCGCTGACGGCCCGCGCCTCGGCATCAAGCCGGAATTTTCCGGCGATCTTCCCGAAAATGCGGTCGGCAAATTCCATGTCGTGATGGTCGATGAGACGGGCAACAAGGTTGCCTCGCAAGGCGCGTTGTGGAAGCTCGTCAAGCTCGAGCGCCGTTACCAGTGGTATCGCGAGGGCGGTTCCTGGCGGTATGAGCCAATCACCCGCACCGAGCAGGTTTCAAACGGCAAGGTCGATCTTTCGGCCGACGGGGGCGAAATTTCCGTACAGGCCTCGTGGGGTCGTTATCGCCTTGAAGTCGAAACGCCTGACGCCGGTGGACCGCAGTCGAGCGTCGAATTCGATGCCGGATGGTTCGTCACCGCCAGCTCCACCGAAACCCCGGATGCGCTGGAAGTCGCCCTCGACAAACCGAGCTACAAGGTCGGTGAGACAGCAAAACTGAAAATCGCGTCGCGTTATGCCGGTTCGCTCATGGTCATGGGCGGTGCCGAACAGCTGATCTCGGTCGAAAACGTCGATATCGGTGAAAACGGCGGAGAGGTGGAAATCCCGGTCACCGAAAACTGGGGTGCCGGTTCCTATGTTACCGCCACGCTTTATCGCCCCGGTGAGGCGCAGGACAGCCGCATGCCGATGCGCGCCATTGGCATTACCTGGCTAAAAGTCGATCCGGAGCTGCGTGATCTCGCCATAAAACTGACCGCACCCGAAAAGACGCTTCCGCGCCAACCGCTGGAAGTCGCCGTCAATGTTGCCGGTGCCGGTGTGGGCGAAGAGGCCTATGTCACGGTGGCCGCCGTCGATGTCGGCATTCTCAACCTGACGCGGTATGAACCGCCGGCCCCGGACGATTTCTATTTCGGCCAGCGTCGTCTCGGCCTGGAAATCCGCGATCTTTATGGACGCCTGATCGATGGTTCGCTTGGGGCCATGGGGCGCATCCGCACCGGTGGTGATGGCGGCAGCATGGCGCTGCAGTCCAGCCCGCCAAAGGAAAAGCTGGTCGCCTTCTTCTCCGGTCCCGTAAAGCTGGATGCGGATGGTAATGCCAAGGTCAGTTTCGATATTCCGCAGTTCAACGGCACGGCCCGCATCATGGCGGTTGCCTGGTCGAAGACCGGTATCGGCCATGGCGTGACGGATGTCATCATCCGCGATCCGGTTGTCGTCACAGCCAGCCTGCCGCGTTTCCTCGCACCCGGCGATGACGCCAATCTGCGCCTCGATATCGCCAATACCGATGCGCCGGCCGGCAATTATCGCCTGTCTGTCACCGGCAACGATGCGATTTCTGTCGCGGCACCGGAGCAGACGCTGCAATTGCAGCCCGGCGCCAAGCAGGATGTGGCGCTCAAAATCTCTGGCGTTGAACCCGGTGATGGCCAGATCAATATCCGCCTGACAAACGATAGCGGCATGGCACTGGAACAGGCGCTTTACCTGCCGGTTCGCCCGGCAACGCTGCCGATCACTACCCGCCGCGTCATCTCGCTTGCCCCCGGCAGCAGCCTCACGGTGAATGGCGATCTGTTTGCCGACAGCATCCTGCCGGGTGCTTCGATCGCGCTCAATGTCAGCCGGTCGGCGGAGTTCGATATCCCGTCGCTGCTGACCAGCCTCGACCGTTACCCCTACGGCTGCGCAGAACAGACCACCAGCCGCGCGCTGCCGCTGCTCTACCTGAGCGAACTTGCGCAGAAGAACGGTCTGGCCGATGAGGCTGAGATCAAGAAGCGGGTGCAGGATGCCATTTACCGCGTCCTCTCCTACCAGTCGTCCTCGGGCAGTTTTGGTCTTTGGTCGCCGGGTTCGGGCGACCTGTGGCTGGATTCCTATGTGACCGACTTCCTGAGCCGCGCCCGCGAACAGGGATATATCGTGCCGGATCAGGCGCTGGTGCAGGCGCTCGAAAACCTCCAGAACGGTCTGGGTTACGATAACAGCGTGCGCGACAAGGGCAACGAGATCGCCTTTGCGCTCTACGTTCTGTCGCGCAACCGCAAGGCCGCCATCAGCGATCTGCGATATTACGCCGATACGATGCAGTCGGAATTCCCGACACCGCTCGCCAAGGCGCATCTTGCCGCATCGCTTGCGCTTTATGGCGATGCCCAGCGTTCCAAAACCATCTTTGCCCAGTCGCTTCAGATGGCCGAGGATGCGCAGGTCCGCAAGGTCAGCCTTTCCCGTTCGGATTACGGTTCGTCGCTGCGTGATGGTGCCGCCGTGCTGGCGCTTGCTGCCGAAAGCCGCCCGGTTCCGGCTATCGTGCCGGAGCTTTCCAAGGTCGTTGCCGGCGAATGGCGTAACAAGAAATATACCAGCACGCAGGAACAGGCCTGGATGTTGCTCGCGGCCCGCGCGCTTCAGCAGGGTGATGACGGCATTGCGCTGCAGGTCAATGGTGCCGCCCATAAGGGTGCATACATGTCCCGCATCGAGGGTGCCGCGCTTGCCGATCATCCGGTCACGCTCGCCAATCGTAGCCCAGATCCGCTCTCGGCGGTGCTGACTACGGTTGCCGCACCGGTGGTGCCGCTGCCGGCCGGCGGCGATGGCTTTCAGATCTCCCGCGCCTATTACACGCTGGAAGGCGAGGAAATCAGTGTCACCGAAGCCGAACAGAACCAGCGTTACGTCGTGGTGCTGACGGTGACGGAAAGCAATAACTGGGCCTCGCGCATCGTTATCACCGATCTCCTGCCTGCCGGTTTCGAGATCGACAATCCGAGCCTCGTCGATAGCGCCCAGCTCACCAATTTCGAATGGATCGGCGATACTCAGGCCGCTCATACCGAATTCCGCAACGACCGTTTTGTCGCCGCCTTCGATCGCTCGGGCGGCGATAACCGCGAAATCTCGCTGGCCTATGTGGTTCGCGCGGTCACTCCCGGCGTTTATGATCACCCGGCAGCTTATGTCGAGGACATGTATCGCCCGCAGTTTTCGGCGCGCACCGCGACGGGCCGCATGGAGGTGAAGGCGGCGCAATAATGCGGCTCTGGTCAAAATTTGCCATCGGCACGGCCGTTATCGTCCTTCTCGGCGTGGCGGCCGTCTATGGGCTGGAAGCGGCAGACCGCGCCTTTCCGCCCCCGCTCGACAGGGCGGCGGTGATTTCGCGTGAGGTCGTGGATGCCGATGGCCAATTGTTGCGCGCCTTCGCGACGCCGGATGGGCGCTGGCGGCTCAGCACTAAGGCGGCGGATGTCGATCCGCAGTTTTTGCGTATGCTGGTCGCCTATGAAGACCAGCGTTTTTACGAGCATGCCGGTGTCGATCCGTGGGCGCTGTTAAGGGCCGCCACGCAATTCGTCACCAATGGCCGTATTGTCTCGGGCGCTTCCACACTCTCCATGCAGGTGGCGCGTCTGATCGAGCCGCGTGAAAATCGTTCGTTTTCAGCAAAATTCGTGCAGCTCGCACGTGCCATCCAGATCGAACGGCGGCTGTCGAAGGCGCAAATACTCGATCTCTACCTGACGCTCGCCCCTTATGGCGGCAATCTCGAGGGTGTGCGTGCCGCAAGCCTTGCCTATTTCGGCAAGGAGCCGCGTCGGCTGTCTGTGTCTGAAGCGGCCCTTCTTGTCGCCCTGCCGCAATCGCCGGAGGCGCGCCGGCCGGATCGTCGTCCACAGGCGGCTACCGCCGCCCGCCAGCGTATGCTGAATCGCGAACCCGTCATGGCAACAGTCGGCAAGGCTGCAGCCCAGCAGGCGGCACTGCCGCCGGTCCCCTCCCGTCGCCTGCAATTGCCGGCCTATGCGGCGCATCTGGCCGAAGCGGCTATCCGCAAACAGCCGACGGAAATCCGTCATGTCACGACCTTGCGGCGCGATGTTCAGCGCGGGTTGGAAGATGCAGCGCGTGCCGCCGTGCAAAAGCTTGGCCCAAAAATATCGCTGGCCATGGTGATGGCCGATGCCCGCACCGGCGAGATTGTCGGCGAGGTCGGATCGGCGGATTATTTCGATGCCAGCCGCTCCGGTTGGGTGGATATGACCCGCGTCAACCGCTCGCCGGGTTCGACGCTCAAACCCTTCATCTATGGGCTGGCCTTCGAACAGGGGCTGGTGTCGCAGGAAACGGTGATCGAGGATCGCCCCGCCGATTTCCACGGTTATCGCCCGCGCAATTTCGACATGAGCTATCAGGGCGACGTCTCCATCCGTCAGGCCTTGCAGTTGTCGCTCAATGTTCCGGCCGTGCGTCTTCTCGATGCGGTTGGTCCCAGCCGGCTGATGATGCGGTTTCGTCGTGCCGATGTAAAACCGGCTCTGCCGATCGGCGAGGCGCCGGGTCTGGCGATTGGTCTTGGTGGCGTCGGTGTGTCGCTGAAGGATCTGGTGCAGCTTTATGCCGGTCTTGCCAATCGTGGCCAGCCGGTGCGGCTGGGCGATGGCGTGCGCGAAAAACCGGGTATCGATCCCGCCGATCCGCTGCTGGAACCGGTCGCGACATGGAATGTCACTGACATTCTCTCCGACGTCCTGCCGCCGCAGGGCAGCCGTCGCCTCGGCATCGCATACAAGACCGGCACCAGCTACGGTTATCGCGATGCATGGTCGATCGGGTACGATGGTCGCCATGTGCTGGGCGTCTGGGTCGGTCGGCCGGATAATGGCGCGGTGCCGGGCATTGCCGGTTATGCGACGGCAGCCCCGATCCTGTTCGAAGCGTTTTCGCGCTCGGGCGTCGCCATCACGCCCATGCCGTCGGCGCCTTCGGGCGCGGTGCGGGTGGCGCAGGCCGATCTGCCGATCAGCCAGCGACGTTTTTCCATGACCGCATCTGGTCTGATTTCCGCCTCCGCGCGTGAACCCGCGCCGCAGATCGTCTATCCGCCCGAAGGTGCACGCGTCGATCTTGGGGCTGCATCGGGCGGAACACTGGAACCGCTGATGCTGAAACTGCAGGGCGGCCGCGCGCCGTTCCGCTGGCTCGCCAACGGCCAGCCCTTGTCGGACCTGTCGCGCCGCCGCACCAGCGAATGGCTGCCGGACGGCGGAGGGTATTCGACGCTGACGGTCATCGATGCGGTCGGGCGCGCGGCGACGGTCAGGGTGTTTGTGGAATAACGCCCCTCAATTTTTTCCGTCATTCCTGTGCTTGTCACAGGGATCCAGTCAGCCCAAGTCCTTGGGCTTAAAAGAGTCTCCCGCCACGCAGACGCGTGTCGGCTGGATCCCGGCCCAAGGCCGGGATGACGAAAAAAGAGCCGGTTTAAGTCTCGCTTACCCGCGCAATCGCGTGAAAAAACGTGCCGCTCACAAACCGCCGCCGCCCGCCGGATGTGCCAAGCGGCCTGCCGGTGCCGTCGGCAATCGTCGCAAAGGCTTCGTCCGTCCCGGCATCAATCACGCTGGCATAATGGAACTCGTGACCCCGGATCATGTTGCCCGCTTTTCCAAGAGGGCCATCCACGACAATCGTCGCCTGACGATATCCGAGATTCATGCGACGTTTGGCAAAGCTGGTTTGGTGAGACAGAAGCCCGGTCATCCTGTGGGTCACGCCGTCAGCATCCTCCAGCGCTTCGCCCAATACCATATAGCCTCCGCATTCGCCGTGAATCGGCTTTGTCTGCGCAAATTCTGCCAAACCTTTGCGAAATTTTTCGGCGGCGGCAATCGTTCCGGCATGCAGTTCCGGGTACCCGCCCGGCAGCCAGCAGACATCGCAATCCCCGGCTGGAGCTTCATCGGCCAGCGGTGAGAAAGGCACGATTTCCGCACCTTGCGCTCGCCAATGCGCGGCCAGATGCGGGTAAAGGAAGGTGAAAGCAGCATCCTGCGCCAGAGCAATTTTTTGACCGGGAGGCTGCAGGTTGGTTTCCGGCGACATGGTGGTCGTCTGTGTCAGTGGCACGGCCAGATCGAAAATGGCATCGAGGTCAAGCGAGGTCTCCATCGCATCGGCCAGCTTTTCGATATGGCCTTCGATCTGCGGATGTTCGCTCGCCTGCACCAGCCCCAGATGCCGTTCCGGCAGAACCAGATCCGGGTTGCGCAGCACGGCGCCCGTCAGCGGCAGGCCGGTGGCGGTAATCGCATCGCCGGACAGTTTGACATGCCGCTCGCTGCCCGCCCGGTTCATGATCACGCCGGCGATTTTCACGGCAGGGTCATAATGTTTGAAACCCATGGCAACAGCTGCCGCCGTCTGCGACTGGCCGGACACGTCGAGCACCAGCAGAACCGGAATGCCGAGCAACCGCGCCAGATCGGCGGCCGAACCGGTGCGGCCTTCGCCGCCCACGATACCGTCGAACAGGCCCATGGCGCTCTCGATCAGCACTAGTTCCGTGTCCTTGGCGGCATCATCGAGTAGATGCGCCACCAGTGCCGGTTCCATCGCCCAGGTATCGAGGTTCAGGCCGGGCAGGCTTGTTGCGGCATGGTGGAAACCGGGATCGATGTAATCCGGCCCCGATTTGACACCGCGCACTTTTATTCCTCGCCGTGCAAAGGCGCGCAAAAGGCCGATCGTGACGCTGGTCTTGCCCGAACCCGAGCATGGTGCACCGATGATGAGAGCGCGTGCCGTCATGCCAGATCTCCTGCCGTCACGCCGGTCCGTTTCCGCCCCGGAACCGGCGCACGTAATCGGCATTGTAAAGCGCGCTTTCGGAAAAATCCTCCGCAGCCAATCCGCGCCCAACCAGGATCAGTGCCGTGCGCTCCACCGGGTCCGCGGCCAGTTCCGCCTCTATGGTCGAAAGCGTGGCGCGAATGATACGCTCGTCCGGCCATGTTGCCCGCACCACCACGGCCACCGGGCAATCGGCGCCATAAAGCGGCATCAGTTCTTCCACCACCTTGCCGATCGCATGGATGGCGAGATGAATGGCGAGCGTGGCACCGGTGGCGCCAAAAGCCTTCAGGTTTTCGCCTTCGGGCATTTTTGATGCCCGGCCGGAAACGCGGGTCAGAACGAGGCTCTGCGCCACTTCGGGAATGGTCAGTTCGCGTTTCAGCGCCGAAGCCGCTGCGGCAAAAGACGGCACGCCGGGCGTCATCGTATAGTCGATGCCATGTTTTTCCAGTCGGCGGATCTGCTCGGCCACGGCGCTCCAGACCGAAAGATCGCCGGAATGCAGCCGCGCGACATCCTTACCCTCGGCATGTGCCTTCACATATTCGGCCTCGATCTCGTCCAGCGAAAGAGAGGCCGTATCGACGATACGAGCATCCGGCGGGCAATAGGAAAGCAGTTCACGTGGCACGATCGAGCCGGCAAACAGGCATACCGGGCATTTGCCAATCAGGTCACGACCACGCACGGTGATCAGGTCTGCCGCGCCCGGGCCGGCGCCGATGAAGTGAACAGTCATGGTCTCAGGTCTTTCTGGTCTCGATGTGTGATATGGCAATGGCGCAGGTCACGCCGTCGCGCACATATCTTGGAGCCGCCAACATGGCCGTTTCACCTGCTGCCGCAAGGGCCGCCGCCTCGCAGAGACTTGGTGTGCCGGCATGGGCAAGGCTCATTTCTGAAACGGTCAGAGTGCGCGGGGCGGCAGATGCAAGCGCTGCCTGTTCGACCACGACCATCGGAATGCCGAGCTTTCTCGCGGCCTCGATGATCCCGGCCTCGTCGGCCTTAAAGCCACCGGTCGCCAGCATGTCGGGTATCTGTCCGTCCAGCCCCGTCGTCTCCAGCGCTTCAGTCAGCACGTGCAGGATGGTTTCTGCCGGCGTATCCTTGCGGCAGCCGATGCCGGCAACGATCCGCCTTGTGATTGCCGTCCCGCTCAAGGTTTTGTCCAGACCCACTGCGTCACCGGCATGGCCGGCCGCCAGCCGAGCATTTTGCCGATCGGTGCCGCGCGAGAAATCTCTAGCCGACTAAGTGATCCACCCAGTCTTGCGTGCGCGGCCAGCAGTACCGCCTCCATTTCCAGCGTCACCGCGTTCGCCACCAGCCGTCCGTCCGGCCCCAGTGCCTCCACGGCGGCATCGAACACACCCGGCTCGCTGCCGCCGCCGCCTATAAAGATGGCATCCGGCTTCGGCAGGCCAACAAGCGCATCCGGCGCCGTGCCTTTCATGATGCGTAGACCGGGCACGCCCAAGGCGGCTGCATTATGGCCGATCCGCACCGAGCGTGTCGCATCGCTCTCGATGGCAATCGCCCGCATGGAAGGGTGCCGCAGCATCCATTCGATGCCGATTGAACCGGATCCTGCACCGATATCCCACAGAAGCTCGCCGCGCCGAGGGCTGAGTGCGGAAAGCGTCAGCGCGCGGATTTCGCGTTTGGTGATCTGCCCGTCATGGTCAAACAGGTCGTCATCCATTCCGCAGCCAAGCGGCAGGATTTTTGCGTTTTTCGAAGCGGCCACCTCGATGGCTACGACATTGAGAGTGTTGATGTTGTCCAGACCAAAATCATCGGCCATGCTGTTGCGAACACGCTCCTGTTCGCCACCAAGCGCTTCAAGCACCGTCAGGCGCGATGTTCCGAAGCCGCTTTCGGTCAGCAAGGTCGCCAGCGCTGCCGGCCCGGTTTCATCCGATGTCAGCGCCAGAATTTTTCGGCCCGGATGCAGAAGCGGGCGGATGAGATCGAGCGAGCGACCATGCAGCGATACCGTCTCGATATCCTGCAAGGCCCAGCCCAACCGGGATGCCGCCAGCGAAAAGGCAGAGGGTGCGGGGACGCAAAAATATTCGCCGGATTCGAGACGCGGCGAAAGCGTCACGCCGACGCCGAACAGAAAAGGATCCCCCGAAGCCAGCACGCAGACTTTCTGGCCACGCAGGTCCAGCACCGCGGCCATAGCCGCATCGAAAGGCTGTGGCCATGGCTGCGCTTCACCGCGGATCAGCGGTGCAGCCAGTTCGAGATGCCGTTTGCCGCCGAACACGAAGGAGGCCGCCGAAATCGCGGCCTTCGCCCGTTCGCCGAGCCCGGCCACGCCATCCTCGCCAATGCCGATGATGGACAACCAAGGATCTGTCGTTACATGGTGCGGATCTGATTCAGGAGGCATTTTGAAAAACTCCATCCTCATTCTGGGCGGCACGACCGAAGCCCGGCTGCTGGCCGAGGTTTTGGCCAAACGGCACAGTCTTGCAACCACCCTGTCGCTCGCCGGCCGTACGCGCTCGCCGATCGTCATGCCGGTTCCGGTGCGCACCGGTGGTTTTGGCGGCGCGCAGGGGCTGGCCGATCATCTCACGGAAAACCGTGTCGATCTGCTGATCGACGCTACCCACCCTTATGCCGCGCGCATTTCCGCCAATGCTGCCGAGGCAAGTCGCCTTTCCGGCACTCCGCTGGTCGCTCTGCGCCGCGATGGCTGGTGTGAGCAGGATGGTGATCGCTGGATACATGTGGAACATGTCGAAGCTGCGGTCGCCGCGCTTGGCAAAACCCTGCGCCGCGTTTTTCTGGCGCTTGGCCGGCAGGAACTTTTGCCGTTCGAACAGGCTCCGCAGCATCGATACGTCATCCGCAGCGTCGATCCGGTAGAGCCGCCATTGGCTGTCCCCTCGGCGCATTATATCACCGACCGTGGCCCGTTTCGCGAGGCGGACGAACTGGCGCTTCTGGCCGACAACGGCATCGATACCATTGTTTCGAAAAATTCCGGCGGCAGCGCCAGTTATGGAAAGATTGCGGCGGCACGCGCGCTTGGCATCGAGGTGATCATCATCCGCCGGCCCGAACTGCCGCAGGTCACATCGTTTCAAAGCGTGGATGCCGTGCTTTCCCATCTCGATCAGATCTTTCCGGCTGAGCGCGGCGAATAAACCAACGGTGCCTGACCGGGACGCTCGATCAGTCGCGTTTCGGTGGAGCCGACGATGATGCAGGTGGCCATGTCGGCCATGTCGGAATGCGCGTTCGACAATGGCTCGATCCGCATCCGCTCATCCGGGCGTCCGGCGGCGCGGCCGAACACGACCGTCACAGAACCCGGCAGATGCGCGCGCAGCACATCGAAGGCGCGTGAAAGCTGGTGCGGTCGTGCCTTGCTGACAGGGTTGTAGAAGGCCATCACGAAACCGGCCTCGGCCGCCGCAATCAGCCGTTTTTCGATCAGTTCCCACGGTTTCAGATTGTCGGACAACGAGATCGCGCAGAAATCGTGTCCCAGCGGTGCACCGACGCGGGCCGCCACGGCCAGCATCGCGGTAATGCCCGGCACGACCGAAAAATGGATCTCGCGCCATTCCGCCGGTCCGGCCTCGATCGCTTCGCAAACGGCGGCGGCCATGGCAAACACGCCGGCATCACCACCGGAAACCACACAGACTCTTCCACCCTTCGCCGCCAGCATCAGGGCTGCCTCAGCGCGGGAAATTTCCTCGCGGTTGTCGGAGGCGTGGCGACGCTGGTCGTCGCGCAGGTTCAGCCGGTCGACATAAGGGCCATAACCAAAGAAGTCCTCGCCGGCCTCGATGGCGGCCAGTGCTTCCGGCGTCACCTGCGCGGCATTGCCGGGGCCAAGTCCGATGACGGTCAGTGATCCGCTGATTGAGGAGGTCATGGTCGCGCCTTCCAGCCGGGAACCAGCACGATGGAAAAATAGGGCGCAGGGCTTTCGTCACGTTCGGCGAGTGGGGTCATGGCCGCCGTCGCCATCGTGCCGCGCTCCACATAGATAGCGCCCTCCAGCTTGCCGACGGCGGCAAGCGCACGCCGGATCTTTGGCAGGTTGCGGCCAACCTTCATGATCACGGCGCCATCCGTTCCGGAAAGCCGGTCCGCCAGAATGTCTTCTGCAAGCGTGCCAGGCAGCACGCTCAAAATGTCGTCGCCCTGCACCAGCGGCAGGCCGGCCATTGACCAGCAGCCGGACATGGCGGTCACGCCTGGCACCACTTCGGCGTCGTAACCTGTCGCAAGGCGCAGATGCAGGTGCATGTAGGAACCGTAAAACAGCGGGTCGCCTTCGCTCAGCACCGCCACGGTGCGGCCGGCATCCAGATGCGTGGCAATCTCGTCGGCAGACCGATCGAAGAAATCGGCGATGGCACTGCGATAATCGTCGCCATCCTTGTCCATCTCGACCGTGACGGGATAGACGAGCGGCAGTTCGATCGTGCCGGGGCGCACATGCGCTTCCACGATGGCGCGGCCATTGCCGTTGCCGCCCTTCTTGGTGAAAAAGGCGATGACATCGGCTTCCGCGATGGCGCGCACGGCCTTCAGCGTGAGAAGTTCCGGATCTCCCGGTCCGGTGCCGACGCCGATGACGCGGCCTTTCTTGATGTTATTCAAAGTCCGGCCCTCGCAAGCGCGTTGATGGCCGCCGCTGTCATGGCCGAACCGCCCATGCGGCCGGAAACGATGGCATAGGGAATCTTGTGGTGGCTGATCGCCAGTGCTTCCTTGGATTCTGCTGCTCCCACGAAACCGACCGGCATGCCGATGATGGCGGCCGGGCGCGGTCCACCGGCATCGAGCATTTCCAGAAGATGAAACAGCGCGGTCGGCGCATTGCCGATGGCGACCAGCGCGCCTTCCAGTTGATCGACCCACAGATCAAGTGCTGCGGCTGAACGGGTATTGCCGATCTGTTTGGCAAGTTCCGGCGTGCGCGGATCCTGCAGCGTGCAGATCACCTTGTTGTCTGCCGGCAGGCGGGCGCGGGTCACGCCATGCGCCACCATCTGCGCGTCGCAAAAAATCGGCTTTCCGGCCTTCAATGCGCTGCGTGCAACGGTCACGAAGTCCGGGGAGAAATGAAAGTGCTGCGCCGCTTCCACCTGTCCGCAGGCATGGATCATGCGGATGGCAATCTCCGCCTCGTCTTGCGAAAACCGCGACAGGTCGCTTTCTCCGCGAATGATGGCGAAGGATTTTTGGTAAATGGCATCGCCTTCGCGAATATAGTCGTATCGGGTCATGACAGTCCTTGCGAAAGTGCCGTTTGTAGCCGGGCAGGGCCCAGCCGACAAAGACAGTCGCGTGTGGTTTCGCCAATTCCTCTTTCGAGGCGGACGAGATCGGCCAAAACTTCGAGTGTTTTGGCTTCCTCTCCATGGCGGATGAGTTTGAGCGGCATATCGCTTGTTTTGCCGTCGAAGATCAATGCCGCGCCGTCATTCATCCCGACAAGGTTCACAAACGCCTTTGCCGGGTGGGCGCAGCCCTTCGTGCAGCCGGAAAGATGCAGCGTGAAGGAGCCATCCAGCAGATCGGCAATATTTTCGGCCGCCGTCTCTCCCAATGCATGGGTTTTGACAGATGCGGAATTGCAGGCCGGCTTTCCGGGGCAGGCGGCGATTTTTGCACGTGGGTCGTTTTGCGAAAGGATGAGATTTTTGGAAACATCGATCAGCGTGCGGCAGGCGTGGTCGGGTCCGAAAAAAACGATGGAGTGATCGATGGCGGGGCGCAGCATTTCGATGCCCGCCGCCTCGGCCTGCCGACCAAGTTCGATCAGCGTTTCGGCAGAGCATTGCCCGAAGGGAATGCCGATGCGGGCAGCATGAAGGGGACGGCAAACTCCCAATGATCTCCCCCCTTGAGGGAGAGACGTCAGCGAAGCTGACAGAGGGGGGTAAGCACCGGTTCGGCTGGATAGCTGATTGGCATCGTTTGCGGAGGTATCATCCCCCTCTGCCTTGCCGAGCATCTCCTCCTCAAGGGGTGAAATCTGTCGGAGGTTAACGTCGCGAACCACCGATGGTTCGCTGGGCTCAGCAGCGATGACAGCCTGATCAACCAGCGGCAACAACCCAAAGGCCAGCGTCGCCTGTTCGGCAGCAGAAACTCTGCCCTCAAACAAAATATCACCAAGCCAGCCGCGTACTTCGGCCAAATCCAGCTGCCGCCCACGTAGCGGCTTTTCCATCGCGGCAATTCGCGCCAGAACCAGCGTCGCACAGGTTCCTGCATTGCCATCGGCCACCAGCCCGACAAGACGTCCCGTCTGCGCCGTGCCGCCAAGCAAGACCTGCCAGAAAATCTTGCTGTCCTGCCGTGTCGCCACCAGCCGGATATCCGCCAGCAGGTCATGCAACGGCAATTGCCCGCCACCTTCCACCACCACGGCAAATTTTGCCGCAAGTCGCCGCGACAGGTCATATTCGGCGATAAAATCACGGATGTTTTGAGCCAACGGTTCAGGATTGGCAATTTCAGTCGGATCAAGCCCCGCCAGTGCACCGGTTTCCACCGGTACACCATCCCGCAATGGCAGGCTCAGCCGGCGAATGTCGGTTTCCAAAACCTTCGCGCTCGACGCCGTCAAGCCCCGGACCTGAATATTGCCACGTGCGGAAATGTCGATCAGCCCGTTGCCATGGCGCTCTGCCAGTTCGCCGATGCGGACGAGATCGGTTGGCCGAATAGCCCCGTCGAGGCCGATGCGGGCCAGCAGGCCATCGCCGGTCATCATCGGGGTCGAAAGCGCCGGGCAGGCGCCGCGCACCATGGGCGATGCCTTTTGCTCGGGATGAAGCGCGATTGCTGTCATGCCCGCACCATTACATCGTCGCTTGTTGCATCCGCCAAAAACCTCTCCAGTTCGCCATCGACGGAATTGCGGCGCGGATGCCACAGGCCACGGCGGCGCGCCGACAGAAAACGTTCTGCAATGGCACGCGCTGCTTCCCGGTTCTGGTCGAGAATGAAGTTTCGCACAGCCTCATCTGCCACATAGGCCTGATAGACGGCCTCGATCAGCGAGCCGGGAATGGCATCGGTCGTTTCGGCAAAACCCACCAGCCGGTCGACCGTTTCGGCAAATTCGGAAGCGCCGCGCGGCCCATGCCGCATCTGGCCGGTTATAAAGCGCGGATTGGTGGCGCGCGCCCGCACGATGCGGGTCACGGCCTCGACGACGGAACGCGCGCGCGGCCGGTCCGGGTCGGTGGTGTCGAGCGCAATTACATCCGCCTTGCCGCCGAGTGCTGCGACGGCTGCGAAAAAGCCGCCGATAAAGGCGACATCGGCCGAGCCGTCCAGCAGATCGCGGCCGGGGTCGTCGCCGGCATGAACAAGAAGATCGGCGGTGCGAATACGTTCGGCAAATTGTTCGCGTGCTTCCACGCCTTCACCCTCGGCGCCGCCAAAGGCGTGGCTGGTGGCATCGAGATACAGTTTTCCGAGGTCTTCACGCTCGCGCCAATCGCCATCGGAAAGACGTTCCTCGATGCCGGCGCCATAGGTGCCGGGGGCAGAGCCAAAAATGCGCTGCGGCGCCTTTCCTTCTATGCGTGCCGTTTCCGAAAGCGGATTGTCACCCGGCGCTTCCTCGCGCGCGGCAATGGCGCGGGTGGCGGCATCCAGCAGCGTGATCAGCGGCGTGAACATGTCTCGGAAAAGGCCGGAAATGCGAAAGCTGACATCCACGCGCGGACGACCCAGACTTGCCGGGGCTAAAATGTCTATGCCGGTGATGCGTCCCGTCGCCGGGTCCTGCACTGGTTTCGCACCCATAAGCGCCAGTCCCTGCGCCACTTCCTCGCCGCCGCTGCGCAAGGTAGCACTTCCCCACAGGTCGATGACAAGGCTTTTGGGCCAGTCGCCATGGTCCTGCAGATACCGCCGCAGCACCTCGTCGGCGGCGCGTTTGCCCAGTTCGAATGCCGTCGGCGTCGGCATGGTGCGCGGGTCGGAGGCGTAAAGATTGCGCCCGGTCGGCAACACGTCGCGGCGTCCGCGTGCCGGCGCGCCGGAAGGTCCGGCGGTGATATGGCGACCGTCCAGTGCATCCAGAAAAGCTTTTCGCTCACCCTCGGCACTCTGTTTTCTCAATGGGTCGGGCGTGTCTGTAGTCGGATCGGTATCGCGGCCAAAAACGTGCTGGCCGTCCTTGATCGCCAGATCTTTCAGGTCGCACAAAAACGCATCGATCCGCGTCAACGCCGCATCGGCATCCTCGTCCGCCGCTACACCCGCATCGCCGGAAATTCCGGTTTCCTGTGCCATCTCGACGATCAGTTTTGCCAGCCGGTCGCGGCGACGGCGGTCGAGACCGTCGGCCTGCGCATATTCATCGACCAGCAGTTCCAGCTTTTTCTGGTCGTCGGAAAGGCCTGCCTCCGTCAAGGGCGGCGGCAGGTGGCCGATGGTGACGGCGGAAATTCGTCGTTTGGCGACGGCTGCTTCGCCCGGATTGGAGACGATGAACGGATAGATGACCGGCAGTGGGCCCAGCACGATCTCCGGAAAACATTTTTTGGACATCGCCACGGTCTTGCCCGGCAGCCATTCCAGCGTGCCATGCGCCCCGACATGCACGAGCGCATGCACATCGAGGTTTCGTCGCAGCCACGCACCAAAAGCGATCAGCCCGTGGCGTGGCGGGCGTTCGGGATCGTGGTAATCGGTGCGCCGATCCACTTCCCGGCCGCGATCCGGCGCCAGCGCCACGGTGATATTGCCAAAGCGGGCGGCGCGAAAACCGAACGCGCCATCCCGCAAAGCTTCATCGCCTTCCGCCTCGCCCCACGTGGCTATCACGGCATCACGAGCTTCTGCCGGCAAGGTTTTGAAGAATGCGCGATAATCTTCCAGCGAACAGGTTTCGCCCGACCTATCGAGACGTTGCAGCAGTTGCCGAGCATCTCCGGGAATATTTTCGACATCATAGCCGGATTCACGCAGCTGGATCAGCATTTCCAGCACGCTTTGCGGCACATCCAGCCCGACAGCATAACCGGTGCGGCCCGGCGCGCCCGGATAATCCGGGATCAGGATGACGATGCGCCGGTCTTTCCGTGCGGTTTGCTGAAGCTTCAACAGGCTATTGATACGGCCAGCCACCTGTTCCACCCGGTCCGGTTCAGGCCGGTTGATCAGCCCCGCAAAGCCCAGTGCATCCTCATCACGCGCATCCTTGAAGGAGATGGCACCGGCAAGAATACGTCCATCGAGTTCCGGCAAAACCACATGCATGGCAAGATCCGCCGGCCCCAGCCCGCGCCGGTTTTCCGCCCAGGCGTCCCGCCGCGTGGTGGCAACGATCACCTGCAGAACCGGCACGCCCAGCCGGTCGAACAATGTTTTTCCGTCAGCGTCCGAGCCGCTGGCAAAGGCGGTGGCGGTGATGATCGCCGAAGGTTTCAGCCTATCCATCGCTTGTTCAACGAAGGTTAGGGAAACCTTGTCCTTCAGACCGGCGACGAAGATCGGCACGGCCAGAATGTTCTTTTCCCGCAAAGCGGCAAACAGCGCATCGATCGGCGCCACGTCGCTGGCGAGAAGCATGGAGCGATAAAACAGGATCGGCACGATCGCCGCGCCCGGCATTGTCCCCAGCAGGTTTGCCGGATCATCGCTCACGCCGAAACCGGGGTTATAGAACCCGGCTTTCGGTACGCTGACCGCATCGGCTACGTCAGCTGTTTCACCTTGTGCAAGGCCAGCCAGCCTTGCCGCCAGATGGCCCATATTTTCCGGCCCGCCCTCGCGAAAATAGGAAAGCAGTCGGTCGAGTTCCTCTGACGAAACGGTCGATCCCGCCGCCAGCCGCGCGTCGCGTTCGCTGCATTCTCCCGGCAACATGATGAGTATGACGCCGCGGGCGCGCGCCATGCGGGCCAATTCGTCGGCGCCGTAAGACCAGCGGTCATGGCCGCCGAGAATACGCACGAGGATGAGTTTTGCGAACCGCGCCACCTTGTCGATCCATAGATCGACCGACATCGGATGCCGCAGTTCGGATATATTGGCGAGCCTGAGCGACGGCATGTCTTTGCCACCCTTCGCCCATGCTGATGCAATGCCGTTGAGATCGCTGTCGGTAAAGGACAGCACCACCACGTCGCCCGGCGTCTGGTTGAGATCGACCGGTTCGATCAGGTCGTCTAGCGACGAGGACGTGGTGGCAAGGATATGCATCAGGCTGCCAGAATTTTTTCAATCTTGGCTGCATCGATACCCTTTTCGCCGATAACGACGAGGCGCGAGCGGCGCTCTTCATTGGCGGCCCAGGGGCGGTCGAAATAGTGGTTCACGCGCGGGCCAACAGCCTGCACCAGAAGCCGCATCGGCTTGCCGGCCACTTCCACATAACCCTTGATGCGCAGAACCTTTTCGGCTGCCGTCACATCGGCAATGCGCTGGCTCAGTTCAGCCGGATCGGCAATCGCCGGCACATCCAGAACAAAGCTGTCGAAATCGTCGTGTTCGTGGTCCAGTTCGTCGTCGTGATGGGTCTTGCGGTTGTCGATGTCGTCCTCGACAGCAAGGCCAAGACCGATAAACACGGCCGGATCGACCACGCCATTGGATGCCGGCACGATGCGCACGGCGCGCGGCAGATGTTCGGTCACATGCGCATTGGCGATCTCCAGCCCCTTTTCGTCCAAGAGGTCGGCCTTGGTGAGGATGACGAGATCGGCGCAGGCGATCTGGTCCTCAAACACTTCCTCGACCGGGTTGTCATGATCCAAGGAATCGTCTTGCGCCCGCTGGGCGGCCAGCGCTTCCATGTCGTCGGCCACGCGGCCTTCGGCCAGTGCCAGACCATCAACCACGGCGACAACGCCATCGACGGTCACGCGGCTTTTCACGCTTGGCCACTGGAAGGCCTGAACCAGCGGCTTTGGCAGGGCAAGACCCGAGGTCTCGATCAGGATGTGGTCGACCTTCGGCTCCAGCGCCAGAATCTTGTCGATCGCCGGCACAAAATCGTCGGCGACGGTGCAGCAGATGCAGCCGTTTGCCAGTTCGACGATATTGTCGTCCGGGCAGTTTTCGATACCGCAGCTTTTCAAGATTTCGCCATCGATGCCGACATCACCGAACTCGTTGACGATGACGGCAAGACGCTTGCCCTCAAGGTTCTGCAGCGTGTGGCGCAGAAGCGTGGTTTTGCCGGCGCCAAGAAAACCGGTGACGACGGTGCAGGGAATGCGGGCGAGATTGGCGGTCATGGGCTTTTTCCTTGAATGTCGGTCTGTCAGTTGAAATCGAAGGGCGGAATACGGGCGATCATGTTGCGTTTCAGACAGTCCGGACGCCCTTTCCAGGGCATCAAACCGTCGGCAGAGGTGGCGATCAGCTCGGCGCCGGTCACCAGATCGCCGGCATTTTCCAGCGCCAGATGACCGAACACATAGGTCCAGCCGTCCTGTCTTGCGATCACCGCGCTCGGGCCGCGCTTGCAGTTGGAAAGACAGTTGACGCTCTTGATGGTCACGTCAGGCGCTTGCTGTGCGGCGGCTTCCATGGTGGCGTTCAGGAGATGTGTGCCCTGCCGCGGCTCCTCGGTGGAACCCTCGCTGGCGCGGCAACTGGCGCAGACAAAAATCGTCACCGCCGGTTTTGCCGTCGCCGTGTCGCTTTCCTGGCCGTCGTCTGTCCCTTGAAAATCCAAGCATCTACCCCGTTTGATCAAACACATGCGGGGCGCGCGCAGGCCAAGAATGTCCAAAGGACCTTCCGCCTTGAAACGATCCATGCCGGAGCACCCCGCCCGGCCGGAATTTTATGTCTGACGGCAGGTCTCCTGGCTTGCGGATCGTCGCCCTATCGCCGCCTTCCCGAAATCGCTTTCAGTGGCGTGGTGCGGGGCTAACCGCCTACAGTTGCGGGGGCAGCCGTGGCATGAAACCCGTGTTCGGGCGGTACCACGTTCCCTCTTAGCTTTTCCCATTGCCGGGAAAAGACCGTCGCCTTTTCGTTAAGGCGCGGGGCCATCGGTGTCAATGAAAAGCCCCTGATGGAAGCGCTGCATTGCCGCGCGAAACGAATCCCCTATAGTCCGCGCTTCGCCAGAGCCAGCCACCAGCCGAGGAGCCGAACATGAAAGAGATCGACACGCAGGAAGCCGAGCGCCACCAGCGCAAGATGGCCAATCGCAAGGCGGTGCAGGATGCCGAAGTGGCGGAAAAAACCATCGAAAAAGGCCTGATGATCGTCAATACCGGCCCCGGCAAGGGCAAGTCGACTGCCGCTTTCGGTCTGGCGCTGCGCATGCTGGGCAATGGTCGCCGTGTCGGTGTCGTGCAGTTCATCAAGGGTGCCTGGGAAACCGGCGAACGCCCGGCGCTGGAACTCTTTGGTGATCGCGTCGAATGGCATACGATGGGTGAGGGATTTACCTGGGAGACGCAGGATCTGAAGCGCGATATCGCCGCCGCAGAGCGCGCCTGGGCCAAGGCCGAGGAACTGATGACCGATCCGACAATCGGTCTGCTGCTGCTCGATGAACTCAACATCGCCCTGCGTTACGACTATCTCGATCTCGACGCGGTCATCGCGTCGCTGAAAGCCCGCCGCGAAGATCTGCACGTCGTCATCACCGGCCGCAATGCCAAGCCGGCCCTGATCGAAGCTGCCGACACGGTCACTGAAATGACGTTGGTCAAACATCACTTCAAGGCGGGTGTAAAAGCCCAGTCCGGCATAGAATTCTAAAGGCAGGCAGATGACTGCGCGTGCGATCATGTTTCAGGGAACCGGGTCTGACGTCGGTAAGTCGCTGCTTGTCGCAGGGCTTGCGCGCGCGTTGACCAATCGCGGCTTGAAAGTGCAGCCGTTCAAGCCGCAAAACATGTCGAACAACGCGGCCGTCACGGCCGATGGCGGCGAGATCGGCCGCGCGCAGGCCCTGCAGGCGCGGGCAGCAAAAGTGCCGTTGTCGGTGCACATGAACCCGGTTCTCCTGAAGCCGCAAAGCGAGGTTGGCGCGCAGGTGGTGGTGCAGGGCCGCGTGCAGGGCAATGCGAAAGCGTCGGACTATCAGGGCATGAAGGCGGCGCTGATGGCGCGTGTCATGGAAAGTTTCGAGTTTCTGAAGGCTCAGGCGGATATTGTTCTGGTGGAAGGGGCGGGCAGCGCCTCGGAAGTCAATCTGCGCCGAAATGACATTGCCAATATGGGTTTTGCCCGCTTAGCCGATGTGCCGGTCATCCTGATCGGCGATATCGATCGTGGCGGCGTCATTGCCAGTATTGCCGGCACAAAATTGGTGCTGGAGGCGGAAGATGCGGCAATGATCCACGGTTTCATCGTCAACCGGTTTCGGGGGGATCCTACCCTGTTTGCCGATGGCATGGCGATGATCGAGGCGCATACCGGCTGGCAGCCGATCGGCCTCCTGCCGTTTTTTTCCGAAGCCCGCCGCCTGCCGGCCGAAGATGCACTGGCGCTGGATGCTGCGGCCATCGTTAAGAAGGGCGCAAAAATCCGCATCGCCGTGCCGGTCCTGCCGCATATTTCCAATTTCGACGATCTGGATCCGCTCGATGCAGAGCCGGATGTGGATGTCGTTCGCGTGCGTCCCGGCCAGACGCTGCCGGTTGATGCAGATCTCGTGCTTCTGCCCGGCTCGAAGGCGACCATTGCCGATCTCGCAGTCTTCAAGGCCGCCGGTTTCGATATCGATCTTGCCGCCCATGTGCGTCGCGGCGGTCATGTGCTGGGTCTCTGCGGCGGTTACCAGATGCTTGGCCGCACGGTGCGTGATCCCGATGGCATGGAGGGGGAGGCCGGCACGGTCGAAGGCCTTGGCCTGCTCGATGTCGAGACCACGCTTTCCAGTGAGAAACGGCTGGAAGCCGTGACCGGTACCAGCGCCGACGGTATTTCATTCGCCGGCTATGAAATGCACATTGGCCGAACCGTCGGACCGGATTGTCAGCATCCATTTTCCGACATCGGCGGTTCGCCGGATGGTGCGATTTCGAAAAGCGGCCGGGTGTTCGGCACTTATGTCCATGGCCTGTTTGCCGATGACTGCCAGCGCTCCGCATGGCTGCAGCGGCTGGGCGGCAAGGCTTCTGATATCGATTATGAAGCCGAAGTGGATGAGGTTCTGGATCGACTGGCGCAGCATATGGAAAAGCACCTCGATATCGAGGCGTTGCTCAGGCTCGCGCGATAAGCAGGCCCGTTAGCGCCAACAGGCCAAACAGGGCAATCATCAGGATATCGGCAAAACGTGCCAGTTTCAGCGCCTTGCGAATATCGGTCGGTGTCGCCTCACGACGCCCGCCGGCGCCCATGAAATGGTCGGGCACGAGAGTGCCGCCATAAACGCGCGGGCCCGCCAGTGCCAGACCGAGCGCGCCGGCCATTGCCGCTTCCGGCCAGCCGGCATTGGGTGAGCGGTGTTTTTTCGCATCGCGCCACACGGTTTTCCATGCGTCCTTAGCTGAAGCGCCGGGCACGAAAAAACATGAGAGAACGAACAGCAACGCCGTCAGCCGCGATGCCGGCAGGTTGATGAGGTCGTCGAAACGTGCTGCCGCCCAGCCAAAGGCTTCATGACGTTCGCTGCGATGGCCAATCATGCTGTCGGCGGTATTGGCCGCCTTGTAGGCCGCACCGCCCGCCAGTCCGCCAATGCCGAGCCACAGGGCCGGTGCGGTAATACCGTCGGAAAAATTTTCGGCAAGACTTTCGATCGCTGCCCGACAGACGGCCGGTTCGTCCAGCTGGTCCGGGTCACGCCCGACGATCATCGATACGGCCTTTCGTCCTGCTGTCAGCCCTTCGGCATCCAGTGCATTGGCGACGGCGAGAACATGGTCTTCGAGGCTTTTTTGCGCGGTCAGGCTGGAAGCGATCACCGCCAGAATGGCGAGTGCGAACAGCGAAGTGCCCAGCGCCCAGCTGATGCCGAGGGTGACAAAAACCACGCTGCCGAGAATGGAGACCAGCGCCACCACGCCCATCAGTTTCCGCCGCGCAAAACTCTGGCCAGCCCTATTCAGCTTACCGTCCAGCCAGCCGATCATCGTGCCGATCCAGATCACCGGATGGCCGATGGCCCTCACCAGCCATTGCGGATAACCGCAGAGCCGTTCAATAAGCAGGGAGAAAAAGGCGAGCGTAAAAAACATGCAGCGAAACGTTGAACCGGACCAGAAAATCGATCACGGCGGCAATCTTGCCGGGGCAAACGCCCGCTTTCCGCATGCGCCAAAACCCTGGATCGATCTTTCCACCGGTATCAATCCGCATGCCTACCCGCATTCGGATGTCACTTCCACCGCTTTCTGTCGCCTGCCGGAGCCAGCGGCCCTGTTCTCGCTGAAACGTGAAGCTGCCAGCCTCTATGGCGCGCCGTCAGCCGATCAGGTGGTAGCAGCACCGGGAACGCAGATCCTTTTGCCGCTGCTGATCGAGGCCGCTTTCGGGGGCAGCCTGCGGCCGGGCGCGAAAGCCGCCATCCTGTCGCCCACCTATGCGGAACATGCCCGCATGGCGCGGCTTGCCGGTTTCGACGTCGCAGAAACCGCCGATTTCGAAGAGCTTTTTGCCGCCGATTTCGCGCTGGTCGTCAATCCCAACAACCCGGATGGGCGGTTGATCGAACGGGCCGAACTTCTGCGGCTGGCCAGCCATATGGCGTCAAAAGGTGGCCTGCTGGTTGTCGATGAAGCTTTTATGGATGTAGTGCCGACCGGTCACAGCGTGGCGGGCGATATCAGCCCCGGCCTCGTGGTGCTGCGCTCGTTTGGAAAGTTTTACGGCCTTGCCGGGCTGCGCCTCGGTTTTGCACTGGCACCAGCCGAAGATGTCCAGCGTATCGAAGCGCGTCTCGGGCCGTGGGCGATTTCCGGGCCGGCCCTGCAGATTGCCGGGCAGGCACTGGCCGACCGGGAATGGCAGAATGCCATGCGGGAGACTTTGCAAGCCGATGCCGGGCGGCTCGATGATCTTCTCGTAAGTGCAGGTCTGAAAATCGTAGGTGGCACGTCGCTGTTCCGGCTCGTTACCCATTCCAACGCATCTGCCTTGTTCGAACAGCTCGGCGAGGCCGGTATTCTCGTGCGTTCCTTTGCAGAACGCCCGAAAACTCTGCGTTTCGGCCTGCCATCCGGTGAAGGCTGGGCGCGTCTCACAAATCTGTTGGCATCAAAATCATTTCAACGGTTGGCCGCAGCCGAACGGTAGGTTACGGTTTGGCTCCCTTATTATTTCCATCGCAGGTGACATCCCATGACGAGCAGCAGCAATCTCCCTCAGGTCTTCGACACGATCGAGAAGAAGAAGGAGATTTTTACCGAGCTCGCCGACCGTGTCTGGGAGACGCCTGAAACCTGCTACATGGAAACGCTGTCGGCCGCCGCACATCGTGAAATGCTGGAGGCGCAGGGTTTTGCCATCACCGACAATGTCGCCGGCATTCCGACGGCACTGATCGGCGAAGCGGGTGAGGGCGGCCCGGTCATCGCTTTCCTCGGTGAGTTCGATGCGTTGGCCGGCCTCAGCCAGAAGGCCGGAGAAATTTCGCACGAGCCGCTGGTCGCCGGTGCCAACGGTCATGGTTGCGGCCATAACCTGCTCGGCTCCGCCTCCATGCTCGCCGCCACCGCGCTGAAGGATTGGCTGGAAGCGACGGGCACGCCCGGTCGCGTGCGCTATTACGGTTGCCCGGCCGAAGAGGGTGGTGCGGCCAAGGCCTTCATGGTGCGCTCCGGTGCTTTCGAGGATGTCGATATCGCCATCAGCTGGCACCCCAGCAATTTTGCCGGCGTGCAGCGCGAAACCTCTCTGGCCAATTGCCGTATCGATTTTGTCTTCCACGGCCGCGCCGCGCACGCGTCTGCCGTTCCGGAACTCGGTCGTTCGGCGCTCGATGCCGTCGAACTGATGAATGTCGGCGTCAATTATCTGCGCGAACACATGCAGCAGGATTGCCGTATCCACTACGCCGTGCTCGATACCGGCGGCATCTCGCCCAATGTCGTTCAGGCCTATGCCAAGGTTCGTTATGTGGTGCGCGCGCCGGATCTTCCGGGCCTGCTGTCGCTGATCGAGCGCGTCAAGAAGGTGGCACAGGGTGCCGCCCTGATGACCGAAACCACCATGGAAAGCACCATTCTCGCCGGCGTTTCGAACCTGATGGTCAACACGCCGCTGATGGATGTGATGCAGGATATCTGGGACAGCGTCGGCACGCCTGACTTCGATGCCAGGGACATCGCCTTTGCTGAAAAAATCCGCGCCACACTGTCGCCGGAGGATATCGCCGCCAGCTGGCGTCAGGAAGAACTCGACGAGCGCGATATTCCGCTCGCCGATTTTGTTCTGCCCGCTCATACCCGCCTGAAGCAGATGGGCGGCTCTACCGATGTCGGTGATGTCAGCTGGGTCGTGCCGACGGTTCAGGCCTATGGCCCAACGCTTGCCATCGGCACACAGCTGCACACATGGCAGGTCGTGTCACAGGGTAAAAGCCCGCTGGCCCACAAGGGCATGGTGACCACCGCCAAGGTGATGGCCGCTACCGGTCTTGCCGCGCTCCAGAGCGAACAGCTGCGCGAGGCCGCATGGGCGGACCTCAAACGCCGCCAGAAAGGCATCGTCTATACCAGCCCGATCCCGGAAGGTGCCGAGCCGCCGGTTGCCGCGATGGCTTCGAAGTAAGCTGATAGACCGAAAAACTCTGTTGTGATCGGGCCGCGTGACGATGTCATGCGGCCCGCATTGCACGCCTCAATGCCGCGCCTATATTGGCCGGCATGCTTGAAACCTTTTACGCCTATTGGCCGCATATCTTCCTTGTCCTGTCGATCGTGATGGGCGTGCCGGCGGCCATCCATGCGACGATGACCAAGGAGGAAGTCCGCTCCGCCATCGGCTGGGTCGGCGTCATCATCCTGTCGCCCTTCATCGGCGCGCTGCTTTACCTGATCGCCGGCGTCAACCGCATCCGCCGCAATGTTCTCGGTTTCCAGCGGTCGCGCGTCCAGTATGGCGCATTTGCACATCTTGAGGCCTACGACGTGGCCTCGGAAACAGTGGCGACCAATTTTGGCCACCGCTTTCTTGCCATGAAGACGCTGGGTGACCGTGTTGCGCGTCACGCGTTTACGACCGGCAACACGATCGATGTCTTCGATACCGGCGACAGGGCCTATGGCGAAATGCTTGCTGCCATCACTTCAGCAAAACGCAGCATTCTCCTCGAAACCTACATTTTCGACCGCGACCGTATAGGCACGCGTTTCGCTGAAGCATTGATCCAGGCTGTCCGGCGCGGTGTCGAGGTGCGGGTGCTGATCGATGCCGTCGGTGCCCGTTATTCGGTGCCGAGCATTCTGGGCATGCTGCGTGATGGCGGCGTCCGGGTGGAAGTGTTCAACGGCAATGTCATCATGGGTCTGCGTCTGCCCTATGCCAATCTGCGCACCCACCGAAAGATCATCATCGTCGATGGCGCGCTCGCCTTCACCGGCGGCATGAATATCCGCGAGGGTTTTTCTGCAGAAATATCCGGCGACAAATGCGCCTTCGACACGCATTTCCGCGTCACCGGTCCTGTGGTGACCGATCTCTTTGCGATCGCTTCGGAAGACTGGCAGTTCGAATCCGGCGAGGTGCTGGATGGTGATGCCTGGCAGATCACCGAGCCGCAAAAACAGCCGGGCGAACCGGTTCTGCTGCGTGCCGTCGGCTCGGGCCCGGACCGCAGCAACGAAACCAATCACAAGATGCTGATGGGCGCGTTTTCGATCGCGCGCAAATCGATCCGCATCGTCTCACCCTATTTCCTGCCAGATCGCGAACTTATCACTGCGCTCATCACCGCCGCCCGCCGTGGTGTCACGGTCGATATCGTCGTGCCGGATGCCAACAACCTGACGCTGGTCGATCGCGCCATGACCGCCCAGTTCGACCAGATCCTGAAAAACTACTGCCGCATCTGGCGCGCCACCGGCCCCTTCAACCATTCCAAGCTGATGGCGATCGATGGTTGCTGGGCCTATGTCGGCTCGTCCAATCTCGACCCGCGCTCGCTGCGGCTGAATTTCGAGGTCGATCTCGAAGTGCTGGATCGCAATTTTGCCGAGGATCTGGAAAAACGCATCGACCGGACGATCGAGACCGCCTCCGCCGTCACGCTGGAGGGCCTGCGTAATCGGCCTTTCGTCGTGCGTCTGCTGGAAAGAATTCTCTGGCTCGGTTCGCCTTATCTTTGACTAACCCGGCCGTTAACCAAGCCGGCATTTAACGAAAATGGAACGCTCGGGCGGCTAGGGTATTTTATCAGTCAAAGGATTGCCAGCGATGACCAAACCCATGCGCAGCAAGCGTGACACGCTCCCGGCGAGCATTATCGCCTCCATTCGCAATCGCAAGAAACGCGATGCCGGCCCGCATCCGCATGATCCCGCCGAAGGCATGCTGGTCGCTTCCTACAATGTCCACAAATGTGTCGGTGTCGATGGTCGTTTTGATCCCGAGCGCACCAGCCACGTCATCCGCGAGATCGGTGCGGATGTGATGGCTTTGCAGGAGGCCGATACACGTTTTGGCGAACGCCGCGGTCTTCTCGACCTGCACTGGCTGGAACGCGAGACCGGGCTGACGCCGGTGCCTGTGTCGGGCGTGGCGCGTGCGCATGGCTGGCATGGCAATGTCGTTCTGTTCCGCGAAGGTCTGGTGCGCGACGTACATCAGGTGAAATTACCGGGGCTTGAACCACGCGGCTGCCTCGTCACCGAAATCGAATTCAACAATGGCGCGACATTGCGTGTCATCGCCGCTCATCTCGGCCTGTTGCATCGCTCCCGCCATCAGCAGACAAAGATGATCCTGGAAATCATGGGCGCGCGCTCCGACCAGCCGACCGTGCTGCTTGGTGATCTCAACGAATGGCGCCTTGGCGATCGTTCGTCCCTGCACGGATTGTCGAGCGTTTTTGGCGGCACGCCGAAGGCGGTTCCCAGCTTCCCGTCGCGTCTGCCGGTTCTGGCTCTTGACCGTATCATGAGCAACCGTGCCGGCCTGATCGACCGCGTGCATGTGCATGACAGCGCGCTTGCCCGCATCGCCTCGGATCATTTGCCGATCAAGGCCGTGGTGCGCCAGAAGAGGGCGTCTTCGCTCTCATCCGTCGCCGAGGCGTGAGCGTATCTCTGAGGCTATCGCCAAGGACGATGTCAGGCCGGGGCTTTCGATCCCGAACAGGTTGACCAGTCCCGCAATGCCATGCACTTCCGGCCCGTCGATGCGGAAATCCGCGGCCGGTGCACCTGGATCGCCGATCTTTGGTCTGATCCCCGAATAACCCGGAACCAGCGCATTGTCCGGCATGTCAGGCCAGTAACGCCGTACGGCTTCGGCAAACCCGTCCGAGCGGTGCGGGTCGACCGCGTAGTCGATATTTTTCACCCATTCCACATCCGGCCCAAACCGGGCCTGTCCGCCCATGTCGAGCGTCAGATGCACGCCCAGCCCATGCGCATGCGGCGCGGGGTAGATCAGCCGGGAAAACGGCGCGCGACCGGTCAGCATGAAATAATTGCCCTTGGCGTAACGGGTTTCCGGCACGAGATCGGGCGAAAGCCCGTGGATCCGCCGGGCGATCTGTGACGCGTGCAGACCACCGGCATTGACCAGCATCCGGCAGGTCAGCGACATCGGCTCCGCCCCGCCGACAAAAACGGTAAATCCGCCGCCCGTCACCTCCGCCCGCTCGAACGGTGACAGAAGCGCGATCGCCGCACCATGATCTTCCGCATCGCCGCGCAGCGCCAACATGTAACCATGGCTGTCGATGATTCCGGTGGACGGTGAAACCAGTGCCGCCACGCAGGAAAGCGAAGGTTCCAGCCGTCGCGCCTCTGTGCCGGAAATCATCGTCAGGTCGTCACAGCCATTGGCCTCGCCCTTGGTTCGCAACCCCTCGATGACACCAGTTTCGTCGTCGGTCGTTGCCACGATCAGCTTGCCGCAGCGCCGATGCGCCACGCCATGGCTTTTGCAATAATCGTAGAGTTGATGTCGTCCTTCGACGCAGAATTTCGCCTTCAGGCTGCCTTGCGGATAATAGAGCCCAGCATGAATGACCTCGCTGTTGCGCGAGGATATCCCGGTCCCGATCGCGTCCGTGCTTTCCAGAAGGATTACGGAGAGGCCCGTCATCGCCAGTTCACGCGCCGTCGCCAGTCCGATCACGCCTGCCCCGATCACGATCGCATCGATATCCGCGCTCATTTTCCCACCTCTCCGATTTTTACAGTTTTTTTACACACTGTGAGGCCGTAGCAAAATCCTCTTGGAAAGTTCGAAATCCGGCTCAGACGAAAAAGGATTTTCTAAGGCAGGCCGGGGTACGCGCAAGTTTATCTCTATCGAACTGGTAGAGTTAAGGTAGGATGGTGTCTGCTCGATCATGAGCATTTTACGGCTGGAGGATAACATGCGGCATCTCGATACACATGCGCCCCGGCATCTTTCTGGACGTTCCGGCAAATGGCAGTTCGCCCTGCATGCCGTGCTTGTCACGGCCGCGTTCGCCTTTGTCTGCGGCGTCACGCTCGGGCTTTTCCCGTAGCGGCAAAGCCATCATCGGTTTGAAGAAAAACACCTTCCGCGCCATGCACGGAAGGTGTTTTTTCGTCAGGCTAACAGTTCTCCCATCTGTTCCATTCCAGTATTTTCTGCTTTTCGGGATGTCGAAACGGGATTTGCCATCCCGACAAGGGCAGCTTGCCTTCCGTCGGTCATGAAAGCTTCACAATAGGTGTTCCAAGCGGCTGATTACGTTCAGGTTTCATTCAGGCCGGCGGCTCTAGACCGGTCAATCCTTATTATCCTGGAGGAACATGTGGGCCGTTGCTGTCTTTCGATTTGCCATATCGCTCTTGCCCCCTATCTCCTCTGTGCCCGCAAGCTTCGTTCGGACGGTGTTCGGATGATGTCTGAAGCAAAATAAAAGGTGGGGCCGCCGGGCCCGTTTGATCCGGCAGAGCGCCATCCCTACGACGACATTCCTCTTTCAGAAGCCGAGACATGTCCTTTCATAATACGCCGACCGCCCCTCGCGAAACCGACACAAGACAGATCGACCATAACGAGGCGATCCGCTCTACCTATCTGACGATAGAGGAGCTGCGCGAATGCGGGGAAACGCTGGCGCGCGACGGAACGCAGACGCTGCCCGGCCTGATGGAGTTCTCCTTCCGCGAGCGTCATCGCGAAAACGAAGCGGAAATTCTGAAGGTCTACCGCACCACGGCGAAGGATGTGGATGCCGGCGCGACGATCACGCCGGCCGCAGAATGGCTGATCGACAACCACTACATCGTCGAGGAAGCCATTCAGGAAGTGCGCCGCGACTTCCCGAAGAAATTTTATGCGCAGCTGCCGACGATGAAGGTCGGCGGCATGGAGTTGCCGCGCGTGCTGGTCATGGCATGGCTTTATGTCGGCCACACCCACAGCACGGTATCGCGCGAAAAACTGACGGCGATCACCGAAGGTTTCCAGGTCCATCAGCCGCTGCAGATCGGCGAACTTTGGGCGCTTCCGTCCTTCCTGCGTTTCGTGCTGGTGGAAAATGCCCGCCGTATCGCGGTGCGTGTCGCCCGCTCGCGCAGCATGCGCCTCAAGGCCAATGAGGCCGCCGACGAGGTCATCCGCCTCAACGATCCGGCCGCTAGCGCCGAACTTTTGAAGCGTCTCGAGCCGCTCACCGACGACAACACGTTCAACACCCAGTTTCTCTACCGTCTGCGCAATGCGCCGCAGAGCCAGAATGTTGCGCTCGAATGGCTGGAAGAGCGCATGCGCCGCGCCGGCACCGACGCCGAAGACGTGATGATGGCGGAACATAACCGCCTGTCGTCCGGCAATGTCACGATGGGCAATATCATCAAGAGCCTGCGTGAGATCGACGATACCGAATGGAGCGTCTGGTTCGAGGAAGTCTGCCTCGTCGACCAGGTCTTTCGTGAGCAGAGCGATTACCAGGTTCTCGATTTCGGTTCGCGCAACTCCTACCGAAACCGCGTCGAAAAGCTTGCCCGCCGCACCAAGAAGTCGGAAATCGATGTCGCCAAGGCGGCCATCCAGCTGGCCGAGGACGCTGCCAACACACCGGAGGCCGATCCGCACAAGGCCAATGTCGGCGCCTTCCTTGTCGGCCTTTACCAGCAGGAACTCGAAAAGGCGATCGGTTACAAGCGCGGCCCTTGGGCGTCTTTCCTTACCAGGGTTCAGGGCATGCGCTGGCTCTCCGTGGCCGGCCCGATCCTGCTCTTGACCGCGCTGGTTCTCGGCATTGTCGGTTATTTTCTTGGCAGCGCCGGCATGTCCTGGCCGGTCATCCTGCTTTTCCTTCTCATGTTCGCGCTGCCCGCATCGGAAGGTGCAACCGGCCTCTTCAACACGTTGGTCACCTATGTGGTGAAGCCGGCGCGTCTGGTCGGTTACGAATTCAAGGCCGGTGTGCCGGAAGAAGCCCGCACGCTCGTCGTCGTGCCGTGCCTCATCAACAACCGCGATACGGTCGATGAACTCGTCCGCAATCTGGAAGTCCATTACCTCGCCAACCCGCGCGGCGAAGTCTATTTCGCGCTGTTGAGCGACTGGCGTGACGCCCAGGTCGAAGAGACCGAGGCCGATCACGAGGTTCTCGAATACGCCAAGCGCGAGGTCGCCAATCTTGCCGCCCGTTATGCCTATGACGGCGGCACGCGTTTCTTCCTGCTGCACCGCCGCCGCCTCTACAATCCTTCGGAAGGCGCGTGGATGGGCTGGGAGCGCAAGCGCGGCAAGCTGCATGAACTCAACATGCTGCTGCGCGGCGACAAGGACACCACCTATATGGCCGGCGCCAATACCGTGCCGGAAAACGTCCAGTACGTCATGACGCTCGATGCCGATACGCGCTTGATGCGCGATGCCGTCACAAAGCTGGTCGGCAAGGCGCATCACCCGATGAACCGTCCGGTTCACGATCCGCGCACCGGCCGTGTCGTGCGGGGTTACGGCCTGCTGCAGCCGCGCGTCACCCCATCTTTGACCACTGGCAAGGATGCCTCGGTCTTCCAGCGCATCTATTCCGCCAGCCGCGGTGTCGATCCTTACGTCTTCACCGTTTCCGACGTCTATCAGGATCTCACCGGCGAAGGTTCCTTCACCGGCAAGGGCCTTTACCACGTCGATGCCTTCGAACACGCGCTGCGTGGCCGTATCGAGGAAAACACCGTTCTCAGCCACGACCTTCTCGAAGGCTCGTTCACGCGCTGCGCCCTTGTGACCGATGTCGAGCTGGTCGAGGATTTCCCGACCCGTTACGAGGTCGAAGTTTCGCGCCAGCATCGCTGGGCGCGAGGCGACTGGCAGCTTCTGCCTTACATCATGGATCCGATGCGCGGCGTCACCGCGCTCGGCCGCTGGAAGATGATCGACAACCTGCGTCGTTCGCTCACCCCGATCGCCTGGTTCTTCGCCTCCGTCCTCGGTTGGTATTTCATGTCGCCGCTCGGCGCGCTGATCTGGCAAATCCTCCTGATCTTCATGCTGTTCGTGGCACCTACTCTGTCGCTCATCCGCGGCATCGTGCCGGGCTCGACCGATATCGTGCCGCGCGCGCATTTCCACTCGCTATGGACCGATGTGCGCGACGCCAATGCGCAGGTCGCGCTGCGGATCGTCTTTATTGCCGACTCCGCCTGCATGATGACGGATGCCATAGTGCGTTCGCTCTATCGCCTGTTCGTCAGCCGTAAGATGATGCTGGAATGGCGCACGGCTGCCTCCATTCAGGGTTCTGCCCAGGGTAGCCCGGCCGATTATTATCGGCAGATGTGGCACGCCCCGGTCGTGGCGCTGCTGGCCCTGTTCCTCGCGGCCCTTCCGGAAGACAATGCCTTCCTCATCGGTCTGCCTTTCGTCATCCTCTGGGTTCTGTCGCCGCTCGTCGCATGGTATGTCAGCCAGTCGGCCGAAACCGAAGATCAGCTCTTCGTTCCCGAGCCGGTGGCGGTCGAGCTGCGCAAGGTCTCGCGCCGCACCTGGCGTTATTACGAGACCTTCGTCACGCAGGAGCAGCATTTCCTGCCGCCGGACAATTTCCAGGAGCGCCCTGAACCGATCATTGCGGCGCGCACCTCGCCCACCAATATCGGCGTTTATCTCCTCTCCACCGTGTCCGCCCGCCATTTCGGCTGGATCAGTTTTTCCGAGACCGTCGAGCGTATCGAAAACACGCTGGCGACCGTCGAGAAGATGGACAAGTATCGCGGCCACCTGTTCAACTGGTATTACACCGATACGCTGAAGACGCTCGGCGCCCGTTACGTTTCGACGGTCGACAGCGGCAACCTTGCCGGTCACCTGATCGCCATTTCCTCGGCCTGCCGCGAATGGGCGGAAGCACCGTCCGCGCATCTTCAGGGCAATCTCGATGGTATCGGCGATGTCGCCGGAATCCTGAGCGAAAACCTGAAGGCCCTGCCGGACGATCGCAAGACCGTGCGTCCGTTGCGCCGCCGTCTGGAAGAGCGTATCGCCGGTTTTGCCAATGCGCTTGCCGCCGTCAAACGCGAACACGAATTCGCCTCCATCCGCATCATCAACCTCTCGGTTCTGGCGCGTGACATCCAGAAGCTCGCCGTCAATCTCGATCACGAGGTCGGATCTGCGCAGTCGGTCGAATTGGTCAACTGGACCGACTATCTGGTCGCCGCCTGCGAAGCCCATATCGCCGATACCACCTTCGATCATTCGACGCTGGAACTGATGCGCAAGCGTCTGGCCGTGCTGCGTGACAAGGCGCGCTCGCTTGCCTTCGCGATGGATTTCACCTTCCTCTACAACAAGGACCGTCGCCTCCTGTCGATCGGTTATCGTCACGAGGAAAATGAACTCGACGAGGCCTGCTACGACCTTCTGGCATCGGAATGCCGCCTCACCAGCCTGTTCGCCATCGCCAAGGGCGACCTGCCGACCGAACACTGGTATCGCCTCGGCCGTCAGGTCGTGCCGATCGGTTCGCGCGGCGCACTGATCTCCTGGTCGGGTTCGATGTTCGAATACCTGATGCCGCCTCTGGTCATGCAGGAGCGTCAGGGTGGCATTCTCAACCAGACCAACAATCTGATCGTTCTCGAACAGATGAACCACGGCCGCCGTCTGGGTATTCCGTGGGGCATTTCGGAAGCGGCCTTCAACGCCCGCGACCATCAGCTGAACTACCAGTACACCAATTTTGGCGTGCCTTCGCTTGGTCTCAAGCGTGGTCTTGGCCAGAACGCCGTCATCGCACCTTATGCCTCGATCCTCGCCAGCCAGTATGCCCCGCATGCGGCACTGGAAAACCTTGAAAAGCTTAAGGCCGTCGGCGCGCTCGGCAAATACGGTTTCCACGATGCCGTCGACTTCACTCCGACCCGCGTGCCGGAAGGCAAGCGTTGTGCGGTGGTCTACAACTATTATGCCCACCACCATGGCATGTCGATTGCGGCGATTGCCAACGTCGTCTTCAACGGTCGCCTGCGTGAGCTCTTCCACGCCGATCCGGTGATCGAAGCCGCTGAGCTTCTGCTGCAGGAAAAGGCGCCGCGCGAAGTGCCTGTCATGAGCGCCAAGCACGAGGAAACCCCCGGCAGCGGCCAGGGCGAACTGTTGCGCTCGGAAATCCGCACCATCAACGATCCGGCCGCTCAGGATCGCCAGCTGGTGTTCCTCTCCAACGGTCATTATTCGACCATGCTCACCTCCACCGGCACCGGTTACGCCACCTGGAACGGCCTGTCCGTTTCCCGCTGGAAGCCGGATCCGACCGAGGATCGCTGGGGCCAGTTCATCTTCCTGCGTGACACCGCCACCAATCAGTGGTGGTCGACGACGGCGGAACCGCGCCGTATCGAAGGCGAGGAAACAAAGGCCGTCTTCGGAGACGAAAAGGCCGAATTCCACAAGACGGTCGGCACGCTGACCAGCACCGTTGAATGCATTGTCGCCACCGAGCACGATGCCGAAGGCCGCCGCCTGACGCTGCTCAATACCGGCACCGAAGACCGTTATATCGAGGTCACGTCCTACCTCGAACCGGTCATCGCTCACGACAATGACGACAGCGCCCATCCGGTGTTTTCGCGCATGTTCGTGAAGACCGAGATCGGCCGTCGTGGCGACGTCATCCGCGCGACGCGCAACAAGCGCACCTCGGGCGATGCCTCCATGTGGGTGGCGCATCTTGCCGCCGACAATGCCGGTTCGTCGCGCCCGACCGAATTCGAAACCGATCGCCGCCGTTTCCTTGGCCGTGGCCGCTCGCTGTCGGAAGCCGCCGCCTTCGATCAGGATGCGACGCTTTCTGGCACAGACGGTTTCACGCTCGATCCGATCATGTCGCTGCGCCGCGTCGTGCGCGTTCCTGCCGGCAAGAAGGCGACGGTGATCTTCTGGACTATCGCCGCCCCGATCCGCGAAGAACTCGATGTCGCCATCGAACGCTATCGCCACGCCGATGCCTTCGGTCACGAACTGACGCAGGCCTGGACCCGCGTTCAGGTGCAGATGCGCCATATCGGCATCAACTCGCAGCAGGCCGCAGCCTTCCAGCAGATCGGCCGTTACCTTGTCTATCCGGACATGAACCTGCGCGCCGATGCCGCCACGCTGGAAACCGGCCTTGGCCGTCAGTCCATGCTGTGGGCACAGTCGATCTCGGGCGACTATCCGATCCTGACGCTGCGCATCAATGACGAAATGGACATGGATGTCGCCAAGGAAGCATTTTCCGCCCAGGAATATCTGCGCTCCCGTGGTGTCACGCTCGATCTTGTCATCGTCAACGAAAAGCCTGCCTCCTACGCGCAGGACATGCAGCACGCGATCGACCAGCTCAGCGAAAACATCCGCAAGCTCGGCCAGACCGAAGGTGCCCGCGAACACGTCTTCTCGCTGCGCCGCGACCTGATGGACGAAGAGACATGGGCGGCTCTCATCGCTGCCTCCCGCGTCGTCCTTCATGCCCGCAACGGCAAGATCATCGATCAGGTCACCCGTGCTGCCGCCCTTGCGCCGGCATCTGTGGAGGTCAATCGCCAGGCACTGTTGTCTGCCGAAAACTTTGCCGCACCCGTCGGTGGCGAAGCGCCTGCCGATCTCGACTTCTGGAACGGTTTTGGCGGTTTTTCCAAGGACGGTTCGGAATATGTCACGCGTATCAACGGCGGTGGCTCGACGCCGCAGCCGTGGATCAACGTCATCTCCAACGAGAATTTTGGTTTCCACGTTTCGGCGGAAGGCGCCGGTTACACCTGGAGCCAGAACTCGCGTGACTATCAGCTGACGTCATGGACCAATGACATGGTCGTCAACCGCCCGGGCGAAGGTTTTTACCTCACCGACCTCGATAGCGGCATGATGCACACGCCGTTCGCGGCCCTGTCACGCCGCCCGGCCACGAAGTTCGAAACCCGCCACGGCCTCGGTTACTCGGTGTTTTCCGCCGATGACGAAAGCCTGAAGCTCGAACTCACCCAGACGGTAGACCGCACGCGTCCGATCAAACTGTCATCGATGAAGATCCGCAATAGCGGTTCGGAAACCCGTCGTCTGCGTGTCTACGGTTATGTTGAATGGGTGCTGGGCCAGAACCCTAAGCGCACCGCACCGTTCATCCTGTCGGGTCGTGACGAGGAAAGCGGCGCGATCTTTGCCACCAACCGGTTCAGCAACGATTTCCAGCGCACGGCCTTCTTCGTCTCCAGCGAACAGCCGTCCGGTTTCACCACCAGCCGCCGCGAATTTGTCGGTCGTCATGGTTCGGTGGCTCTGCCTTCGGCCGTTGTTGCCGGTGCGGCGCTCAGCAGCGCCATGGAACTCGATGGCGATCCGTGTGCGGCTCTCGCATGGGATGTCGAAATCGCGCCGGGTGAAGAAAGGACCATCACCTACGCGCTCGGCGATGCCGCCACCCGTGAGGAAGCGCAGGCCTATGCGTCCGGCATCCGCTCGGAAAGCTTTGCCGGCATTCTCGCCGCCACTCGTGGCTTCTGGCAGGAGTTCACCGGCCGCCTGAAAATCTCGACGCCGGACAAGGCGTTGAACAACATGGTCAATCACTGGCTGCCCTATCAGGCGCTGGGATGCCGGATCATGGCGCGTTCGGCCTTCTACCAGTCGAGCGGCGCTTACGGCTTCCGCGACCAGTTGCAGGATACGCTGGCTTTCCTCATTCACGAGCCGGCCTTGGCGCGCCGCCAGATCATCAATGCCGCCTCGCGCCAGTTCAGGGAAGGCGACGTGCAGCATTGGTGGCTTCCGGCCACCGGCGCCGGCGTGCGCACCAATATTGCCGATGACGTGGTCTGGCTCGCTTACGCCGCCAACCAGTATATCGTCGCCACCGGCGACAAGACCCTGCTCGACGAGGAACTGCCTTTCCTCACCGGTCAGGCATTGGCCGATGGACAGCATGATGCTTTCTTCCAGCCGGGCACCTCGGAGGACACGGCCAGTCTCTACGAACACGCGGCCATCGCGCTCGATCTCGCCATTGAGCGCACCGGCTCCAACGGCCTGCCGCTGATCCTTGGTGGTGACTGGAACGATGGCATGAACCGCGTCGGCTCCGGTGGCAAGGGGACCAGTGTCTGGCTCGGCTGGTTCCTCGCCAGCGCGCTGCGCAGTTTCACTCCGATCGCTGAAGAGCGGGGTGACAAGGCGCGTGCAAAACGCTGGACGACGCATCTCGTTTCGCTGAAGCAGGCGCTGGAAACGGCCGGCTGGGACGGTGCCTATTATCGTCGCGGTTATTTCGACGATGGTAGTCCGCTCGGTTCGTCGGAAAACCTTGAATGCAGCATCGACAGTCTCGGTCAGTCCTGGAGCGTGCTGTCGGGCGAGGGCGATCCGGAACGTGCAAGCCAAGGCATGGATGCGGTCATCGAAAAGCTGATCGACGAACAGGCCGGCATCATCCGTCTGTTCACGCCGGCCTTTGCCAACACGCCGCAGGATCCGGGTTACATCAAATCCTATCCGCCGGGCGTTCGCGAAAACGGTGGCCAGTACACCCACGCGGCCATCTGGGTGGTGCTGGCGCTGGCAGCGCAGGGCCGCAATGAGGATGCCTGGAAAGCCTTCCAGATCCTCAACCCGGTCAACCACGCGCTGACACCAGATGCGGCCGAACAGTACCGCGTCGAGCCTTATGTCATTGCGGCGGACGTCTATGGCGTCGGCGAACTGACGGGCCGTGGCGGCTGGACCTGGTATACCGGTTCGGCAGGCTGGCTCTACCGCGCCGCCATCGAAGGCATTCTGGGCATCAAGCGGGAGGGCGGTCGCCTTCAGGTCAATCCGGTCATCCCGGCCGAATGGGATGGTTTTGAGCTCGACCTGACGCTGCCGGAAGGCACGTTCAATGTTGCCGCCAGACGGGGTGCCGGTGGTGCGCTTGCCGTCACCGTCAATGATGCCGCACTCGATGCTGCGGGCGGTGCTGTTCTCGGCGGTGCGGCTTCGGTCACGCCGGTTGCGATTGCCGCCGCACCCGTGGTGGAAAAACCGGTGAAGGTTGCCGTTGCAAAGCCTGCGCGGGTTGCCAAGCCCAAGGCTGAAACGCCTGCCCCCGAAAAGTCGGCAACAGAAAAGCCGGCAGCCAAGCCAAGGGCACGCAAGAAGACAGAGGAGTGATCCTCTGGTTCTGCTGATGTGATCAGAACCCGCTCTCCGGTTGGAGGGCGGGTTTTTTGTTGGTTGCTGGGTGAATAAACGAGGAGCGGTGTGATCTGACGGGGTCTTCTCCCACAAGGGGAGAGATAACGCTGCGGCACCCTCGACGCCTACCTCTCCCCTTGCGGGAGAGGATAGCAAGTCTGCGAGAGGCGCAGCCGAGCGCTGAACGCGCTTTGTGAGGGGTAACCGCCACGCCCAAACACCCTGCGCCATTAACGACACTCGCGGCGCAAACAGAACAATTTTTAGCGGAGATCCGTTCTTCCTGAAAATATCTCCAAGCCAAATCAATCGTTTGTAAAATAGTTACGCTCGACTTCGTCCACCTTCCCAAAACCCATGCCTACAATTCTCCCGTTCCATCGTGGATACACCGGGAGGCGTCCCGGCGAGTTGGAGCCGGCGCTGGTGTTGGAGAAAAGACGTAAGTCTCCATCCTCAGGGTTCGCGGAAACTGGTTCTCCTCCGGCGACACGGGGGAGGTGTTGGGAGCGTCAAACCTCGCAATGCCTCTGAAGCCCGAAAGAAGCGCGCCGGGCGTGCCTGTGCGGCACACATGATCGCCGGTTCGTGAGCAATCACGGGCACGGCTTTCGCAGAGGAACCGAAGTCGCGGGCAAAAACCGCCGAAACGGGGCACGTCGTGCGCCATTATAAAATTAAATTAGGAGGCACAGGACGTGCCCCGGCCGCATAACCCGGACCAATGCCAGACAATGGCGCCGGGCAAAAATTGAAAAACCGAGATCGCCAAGGGAGGACTCTGCCTTGTCACAGTTCCGGCCAGCGAAAGCTCCCGCACACAAAAATGCCCGCCACAAAGGACGGGCATTGCAATCTCGGCTCAGGCAAATCTCACTCTGCTGCAGTCTTGGTGTCGTCCGTCAAAAGCCCGCTTGTCTTCAGCAGCGAGGCAAAACGTCCGCCCTTGTCGCTGAGTTCGTCGAACGTGCCCATTTCGGCGATACGGCCCTGTTCGAGGAAAATCACCTTGTCGGCGTCGCGCACGGTCGAAAGACGGTGGGCGATGATGAAGGTGGTGCGGTTTTCACGCAGCCGGTCGATCGCCACCTTCACCCTTGCCTCGGTTTCCACGTCGAGCGCGCTGGTCGCTTCGTCGAGCACAAGGATCGGCGCGTTCTTGAGGATGGCGCGGGCAATGGCGATGCGCTGGCGTTCGCCGCCGGAAAGCCGGTTGCCGCGCTCGCCGACGGAGGTGTCGAAACCGGTGAGGCGGGTCTGGATGAAATCGGCGGCAGCGGCGGCTTCGGCGGCCGCCAGCACTTCTTCTTCCGTCGCGCCATCGCGGCCCAGGCGGATGTTTTCGCTGATCGAACGATTGAGCAGTCCGGCATCCTGGAAAACCGTGGCGATCGAGTTGCGCAGCGATTTGCGGGTCACGGTCGAGATATCCGTGCCGTCGACAAAGATTTTTCCCGTATCCGGCTCGTAGACGCGTTGCAGGAGGTTCACCAGCGTCGTCTTGCCGGCACCGGTCGGCCCGACAATCGCAACGGTCTCGCCGGCATTGGCAACGAAGGAAACGTCATGCACGCCCTGCGAGGTGCCGCCGAAGGCAAAGTTGACATTGCGGAATTCCACCTTGCCACGTACCGCGGCCAATTCGGCGAGACCGGCCGGCTCTTCACGTTCCTCGACGGAATCCTCGAGCACGAAAAAGTCGTCCAGCTTGGCGCGTGCTTCGAAAATCTGCGTGGCGAACTGGCGCAGCAGGTCCAGGCGGCCGATCAGCAGGTTGGCGAAACCGATAAAGGCGATGACGTCGCCGATCTTGAGTTCGCCACGCTGCACCAGCATCGTGCCGATAACGAGGATGATACCCATCGAAACGGTCGAGGCGGTGCGGTTCAGAGCGCCGGCCAGTGCCCACCAGTCGAGAACCGGATACTGGGCGGCCAGCAGGTTCTTGGTGTAGTCGCGCAGCGCCCGCGTTTCCTGCTCGATGCGGTTATAGCTATGCACGACCGAAACGTTGCTGATCGAATCGCTGACGTGGGAAAAGACGTTGTGGTAATGGCTTTCCACGGAGGCCTGCCCCTCCTTGGTCCGCTTCATCACCATGCGGCCGATGAACCAGTAGACGATGCTGAGCGCAAAAAGCACGAGGCTGAGACGCCAGTCCATCGAAACGGCGGTCGGGATCAGCAGCAGAATGGCAACGGCGGTGGCCAGATGCGTGCGCATGAATTCCAGCCACAGGCCGAACAGGGTTTCGGCTGCGCGCAGAAGCGTGTGCAGGGCATTGGATGTGCCGCGCTTGTGGTGCCAGGACAGCGGCATGGAAATGATGCGGCCGAATGCTTCCGTCAGAAGTGTGGCGCGGCGGCCATGCGCCAGCCGGTCGGCCTCGCGCGACACGAGCACATAGGCGATGGTGTTGAACAGGCCAAAGCCCGCCCATGCCAGAAGGATCGGGGTCACTGAACTGTTGGAGGAGATCGCATCGAAAATCCGGCCGAACAGGATCGGCTCGATGATGGCCACGGCCGCCAGAACGACGTTGGCAATCACCACCATCGTCACCTTGAGCTTGTTGGCTCCAAGATATTTCAGTGCTCTCCAATAGATCTGCAGCAGGCTCAATGCGTCATCCTCTGATGATATTTCATGCTTTTTCTAGCTCAGGGAACCTGTATCGGTGCTGAACGTCGGCAGATAGCGCATATGCCGATCATGACCAGTCAAGGTACTGTTTTCGCCAGGATACGACAGCCGGCAGCATTCGTAACAACTGATTCGTTGTGGATGGAACAAAAATGACAGTCGCCACGTTGTCGCGGTCACGAAGCTAACCAATTCGTGTTGGAGAAGTGAAATGCTCGGTACAGTCTTGCTCGTCGTCCTTATCCTGCTCCTGATCGGCGCTCTGCCGAACTGGGGTCATAGCCGCAACTGGGGTTATGGTCCGTCTGGTGGTCTGGGCCTGGTTGTTCTGATCTTGATCATCCTGCTTCTGATGGGCAGGATTTAACAGGCGGGGGACCCCGCGTTTTAGGGAAGGAAGTCGTTATGAAAAAGATTGTGCTCGTCGCTGCCATGGTCGGCGCTCTCGCATCCTGCACCTCGACGGAAAAGGGCACCGCCATCGGCGCCGGTTCCGGCGCTCTGATCGGTGGCGCGGTCACCAACAGCTGGGGTGGTGCAGCCGTCGGCGCAGTTGCCGGTGGTCTGGTTGGTGCCGCGATCGGCGAGTCGCAGAAGCGTCAGGGCTACTGCATCTATCGTGACCGTTATGGCCGCACCTACGAAGCTCGTTGCCGCTAATCTGACGGCTTGAACGTCCTGAAAGCCGGCGTGGAGATGATAAATCTCCGCGCCGGTTTTCTTTTGCGTCGATGTCCAGTCAGGCGAAAAACTGCCCGCCATTGGCGCTGAAGGTTGAACCGGTGATGAAACCGGAATCGTCCGACGCCAGAAACACCACGCAGCGGGCGATCTCTTCCGGCGTGCCCAGCCGGCCGATCGGGATCTGCGGAATGATTTTTTCCGCAAGCACATCCGGTGGTATCGCCATCACCATTTCCGTACCGATGTAACCGGGGCAGATGGCATTGACGGTGATATTGCGGCTTGCACCTTCCTGCGCCAGCGCCTTGGTAAAGCCGAGATCACCGGCCTTGGCGGCGGAATAATTCACCTGTCCCGCCTGTCCGCGCTGGCCGTTGATCGAGGAAATACTGATCACTCGTCCGAAATTGCGCTGCCGCATGCCGGGCCACACCGGATGCGTCATGTTGAAAAGGCCGGTCAGGTTGGTGGCGATCACCGCGTTCCACATGTCGGGCGTCGTCTTGTGGAACATGGCATCGCGGGTAATGCCGGCATTGTTGACCAGCACCTCCACCGGTCCCAGCAGTGCCTCGACCTGCGCAATGCCCGCCACGCAGGCCTCGTAATCGCGCACATCCCAGCGAAACACCGGTATGCCGGTCTTGTCATGAAAGGCCGTCGCCCGCTCGACATTGCCGGCATAATTGGCGGCCACCCTGTAACCGGCCGCCTGCAATGCGATGGAAATCGCAGCGCCGATCCCGCGCGTGCCACCCGATACCAAGGCCACTCTGGTCATTCCCGGCGCCTCCCTTTCATGCCCCAGCCCTCAAGGAGTGGCAGATGGGCCTAAATCACATCGCTTCAAGACACATGGCAACACCCATCCCGCCGCCAATGCACAAGGTTGCCAGGCCCTTGGCGGCTTTGCGGCGCTTCATTTCGAACAGCAGCGTGTTGAGTACGCGCGCGCCCGAGGCGCCGATCGGGTGGCCGATGGCAATCGCTCCACCATTGACGTTGACGATGTCGGGATTCCAACCGAGGTCGCGATTGACGGCGCAGGCCTGGGCCGCAAAAGCCTCGTTGGCCTCCACGAGATCGAGATCCGCAACCGACCAGCCGGCCTTTGTGAGCGCCTTGCGCGAGGCCGGGATCGGTCCGGTGCCCATAAGCTGCGGATCGACGCCGGCGGTTGCCCAGGAGGCGATACGGGCGATCGGCGTCAGGCCACGGCGCACCGCTTCCGCCTCGGTCATCAGCAACACGGCGGCAGCACCGTCATTGATGCCGGAAGCATTGCCGGCCGTCACCGTGCCGTCCTTGTCGAAGGCCGGGCGCAATTTCGCAAGCCCGTCCAGCGTCGCGCCGATGCGGATATATTCGTCGCTGTCGATGGTCACATCGCCCTTTCGGGTCTTCAGCACGAAAGGCACGATCTCGTCGGTAAACCGGCCGGCCTTCTGTGCAGCCTCGGCCTTGTTCTGCGAAGCGACTGCAAACTGGTCCTGTTCGTCGCGCGAAAGCTGCCATTGGCGGGCGATATTCTCCGCCGTGATGCCCATATGATAACCGTAAAACGCATCCGTCAGGCCATCGCTGATCATGGTGTCGATCATTTTCATGTCACCCATCTTGGTGCCGCTGCGCAAATGCGCGCAATGCGGTGCCATCGACATGGATTCCTGACCCCCGGCAACAATGATCGCGGCATCGCCGGTGGCGATCTGTTGCATGCCGAGCGCCACGGCGCGCAAGCCCGAACCGCAGAGCTGGTTGACACCCCAGGCGGTTGTTTCCTGCGGTGTGCCAGCTTTCATCGCCGCTTGCCGCGCGGGGTTCTGGCCTTCGCCGGCGGCAAGAACCTGACCGAGGATGACCTCGTCGACTTCACCCGCATCCACGCCCGCCCGCTCCAGAACACCGCGAATGACCGTCGCCCCGAGTTCGTGTGCCGGAACGCTGGACAATGCGCCGTTAAAGGCGCCGACGGCTGTGCGTGCCGCTGACGCAATCACGATCGAAGGCAGTGTCATGAGATGTCTCCTCGGCTATCTGCATGGTTTTGTCTGAAACTGGCAAAGCTGATGCGGCAAGTCAAACTGCATTGCACCAAAGCGGGCTAATGGCCGGATTGCCAATATGCCTGCATTTTCCGCGCAGCATGCCTTCATCGCAGCGCACAAAAATCCGTTGTCACTGCAACCGGTTTGGGCGTAGTGTTCTCGCGGGAGAGGAAACCCGCATAACAGAACGATGTTAAGGGGACGAGGAGGAGAATATGGCGAAGAATGAAGGCCAAGTTGTCATCAAGAAATATGCCAACAGACGCCTCTATAACACGGGCACCAGCACCTATGTAACGCTGGAAGATCTCGCCAAGATGGTCAAGAAGGGTGAGGAATTCTCGGTTCAGGATGCCAAGACCGGCGAGGATATTACCCATTCGGTTCTGACGCAGATTATCTTCGAGCAGGAATCCAAGACCGGCAATACGCTTCTGCCGGTGTCCTTCCTGCGCCAGCTGATCACCTATTACGGGGATCAGATGCAGATGGTCGTGCCGACATTTCTCGAACATTCGATGAAGACATTTGCCGATCAGCAGACGCAGATGCGCGAACACATGACCCGCACATTCGGCGAAACACCGCTGACCAAAAACCTGCAGGCACCGATGCAGATGATGGAAGAGCAGGTGCGCCGCAATACGGAAATGTTCCGTCAGGCGGTGCAGATGTTCACACCCTTCACCGCCCAGGCAGAAGCGCCGCGCGAGCCACGCAAGCCGGCCGATGCCAGGGATATCGACGAACTGAAAGAACAGCTGCGCTCGCTGCAGACCCGTCTGGACAGCCTGACATGATCTGTCCGTGACAATTCACGAAGAATATTGACAACAAAAAAGCCCGGTCGCGAGACCGGGCTTTTTTGAATGACTTGCCGTCAGAAAAGCTTATGCGCTTTCCTTCGGGGTCAGAACCTGGCGACCACGGTACATGCCGGTCTTCAGGTCGATGTGGTGCGGACGGCGAAGTTCGCCGGAGTTCTTGTCCTCGACGAACGTCGGGGTTGCCAGCGCGTCGGTGGAGCGACGCATGCCGCGCTTGGACCGGCTAACTTTTCTCTTCGGTACTGCCATTTTAAGTACTCCAATTGACGTGCAGACTATAATCCCCGGCCGAGAAATCAGGCCGAATGGACGTGTCTGGAACTCGGAAATTGGGGCGGCTTATACATGCTGTATCGGCCTTTGACCAGTCCCCACAGCGATTTTCGAGTCGATTTTTGAGAATCGCCCGATCGGGACTTTGATTCAGGCCTCGTCCTCGGGAACGAACCAGCTTTCCGCCTTGGCCGCCGTTTCCCAGCTCTGCCATGCGGGCGTCGCCTTCATCGCATCCATATAGGCACGGGCGTCGTCGTCAACGGTAATGTCGAAAACATCAAAACGGTTGACGACGGGCGCATACATGGCGTCGGCAGCGGAAAAGGCGCCGAACAGGAAGGGCCCGCCGGAACGCTCGCGCATCTCCCGCCAGATCGTGGTGATGCGCTTCACGTCGTCCGCGACAGCCTTCGCCGTATCCGCGTTAAGATCGAGGGCGGCACGCGGGCGCCGCATGTTCATCGGGCAGGCGTTGCGCAGACCACGGAAGCCGGAGATCATCTCCATGGAAATGGCGCGCGCCATCGCCCGGTCGCCGGGATCTTCCGGCCAGAACTGTTTTTCCGGATAAAGCTCGGCAACATATTCGATGATCGCCAGCGATTCCCACACCCGCAGCCGGCCATGGTGCAGCGCCGGTACTTTCGAGGTCGGGGAGATTTCGGCAAAACGGGGATTGCCGGCCGGCATGTCGAAGGGGATCAGCACTTCCTCGAACGGCACATCAAAAGCCGTCAGCGCGATCCAGGGACGAAAGGACCAAGAGGAATAATTCTTGTTGGCGATATAAAGCGTCAGCGCGTCCATGCCCGGTGCTCCCCATTGATGATGGAGAGAACCTAACGAAAGGTCGTGAGCGTGACCAATGAAATCCTGAAACCCTATCTATAAAGGCAGGTGATATAATCGCCGGCACGCTGCGCGCGACGCTCGACCACGGAGGCAAGCCGCTGCATGCCACGGCCAGGTTTGCTGGCCACACGGATGATCGGGTTGGGCAGCGAAACTGCGAGGAGGGCGGCCTGACGCCGGCTTAGTTTCGATGCCGAGGTTTTGAAATGCCGCTGGGCGGCAGCGCCGGCACCATAGGTCTGCGGTCCCATCTCGGCGACGTTGAGATAGATTTCCATCATCCGCTCTTTCGACCAGATGAAATCCGCCCACATGGCAAGCGGCAGTTCCAGCCCCTTGCGCAGGAAGGAACGACCGTTCCACAGAAACAGGTTTTTCACCGTCTGCATGGGAATGGTGCTGGCGCCGCGGGTGGATGCGCCATCCAGCGCATCCTGAACGACGCCGCGCATCTGGTTCCAGTCCACCCCGCCATGGGCGCAGAACTGACCGTCTTCCGACATCATCACCGAGCGCACCAGTGTCGGCGAAATATCCTCAAAGGATGTCCACTGCCGGTCGTAACCGCGCAGCATCGCGAGATCGGCGATCATCAGGGTCGAGATCGGACGGATGAAGGGAATGGCGTAGAGGAGGACGAGAAAATAGGGAAGGATGAGAAACGCTGCGATGGCCAGCACCACGCGCCGGACAATCGGGTTTGAAAGCATCCGCCTGTGACGGGATCGCGCCACTGGCTGCTCCTCTTTTTTCCTATCGTGCTGTTCGACCGGGCTTATGTCCAAGATCGCACTCATTTGTCGCCTCTCGCCCGTTCTAGCGTTCAAACCGGTTAAAAACCAGCCGGCTCACCCGGTCATGCCCGTAAAACTGACTGTGATCGGAATATGACATTGCCAGCGCTTTTGCCTCATGTCAGATAGCGGCCATGACCTCAGAAGCCAGCCCTTCCGCATCCACATTCGAAACGCGCCTGCGCGACAGCGCTGCGGAAACGCAGGCCGCTCTTGTCGCCATGCTGGGTGACGCTGCCCTGACGGGCGAAACGGTGCGGCCGTCACAACTGCTGGCCGCCATGCGGCATGGCACGCTGAACGGCGGCAAGCGCCTGCGACCGTTTCTGGTGCGCGAGACTGCGGCCATGCTGGGCGGCATGGCCGAAGCGGCGCTGCGTGTCGGCGTGGCGCTGGAATGCCTGCATTGTTACTCGCTGATCCATGACGATCTGCCGGCCATGGACGATGACGATCTGCGTCGTGGCCTGCCGACAGTACACAAGGCTTTTGACGAGGCGACCGCCATTCTGGCCGGCGATGCGCTGCTGACCTATGCGTTCGATATCATCACGGCGCCGGAAACAGATCTTTCCGACCGCCAGAAGGTGGAGCTCGTGCTCGCCCTGTCACGCGCAGCCGGCATGGGCGGCATGGTGGGCGGGCAGGTGCTCGATATCGAGGCCGAAAAGTCCCGGCCGGATGAGACCGGCATCGTCAAGCTGCAGGCCATGAAGACCGGCGCTCTCCTGCGTTTCGCATGCGAGGCCGGTGCGATCGCTGCTGGCGCCAGCGAAACCGACCGGCTGACGATGCGGAAATTTGGCGAAACCGTCGGATTGTCCTTCCAACTGGCCGATGACCTGCTCGACGTCACCTCGGATGCCGCAACGCTCGGCAAGGCAACCGGCAAGGATGCAGGCCGCGGCAAGGGCACGCTGGTTGCCCTGCATGGCACCGAGTGGGCGGAAAAGCGTCTGGATGCGCTGACGCAAGAGGCAGAAAACCTGCTCTCGCCCTATGGCGAAAAGGCTGCCATATTGCGCGACACGGCGCGTTTCATAGCCGACCGCAAGAGCTAGGGTTCGGATCCATCTGGCATCTCGAACATTTCGGGGAGAGAATGGCATGCCGGATATCTTCAGTTATCTGCCCGTCATCTGGCCAGCCTACATGGCCTATCTCATCACTGTCCTTAGTCCTGGTCCTGCCAATTTCGCCATCATGGGTACGGCGATCTCGCAAGGGCGACGTGCTGGCCTGGTCATTGCGCTCGGCATCTTCTGCGGTTCGCTGACTTGGGGCATTTCGGCAGCGCTCGGTCTGGCTGCGTTGTTGCGGACCTATGCTTTTACGCTCGAAATCATCAAGATCATCGGTGGGATTTATCTGATTTATCTCGCCTGGAAAGCTTACAGGTCTGCCCGTACGGCGGACGCAGCCCTTGCAGGCGGTGCGGCACGAACGGATTATACCGCGAGGCAGCTTTGGTTACGTGGTTATGCCATTCACATCACCAATCCCAAAGCGATCCTTGGCTGGCTCGCCATCATGTCGCTAGGACTGCCTGCCGATGCCCCACCGTCAATGATTGCAACGATGCTCGGTATTTTCAGCACGTCGAGTTTCGTCATCTTCATGGGGTATGCGCTGCTGTTTTCGACGCGGCATGCGCTACGCGTCTATAAATCCGCCCGTCGCTGGATCGAGGGCACGATGGCTGTGTTCTACAGCGTTGCCGGGGTCAAACTGCTGACCAGCCGCATCTGAGGCAGTCGCAAACGGAAACGGCCCCGCATGCCGGATGGATGCGAGGCCGTTGATGTCTGTATGATGCCGTCAGGCGATCAGTTCTGTTCGATCGGCGCGATTGCCACTTCGACGCGGCGGTTCTGGGCGCGGCCGTCCGGTGTTGCGTTGGTGGCAATCGGCTGCGACGGGCCAAAGCCCATGGTCGAGATACGGCGCTGATCGATGCCACGGCCACCGAGATAGTTCGCAACCGAAGCGGCACGACGTTCCGACAGGCCCTGGTTATGCTGCAGGCTGCCCGTCGAATCGGTGTGACCGTTGATGTCGATATAGGTCTTGCCGAACTTGTTGAGCACGATCGCGACCGAATCCAGCGTCCGGTAGAACGGCGGAATGACCTGGTCCTGATCGGTGGCAAAGGTGATGTTGGACGGCATGTTGAGGATGATGCGGTCGCCCTGGCGGGTGACGGATACACCGGTGCCCTGCAGCTCGCGGCGCAGTTCGGCTTCCTGGTTGTCCATGTAGTTGCCGATCGCACCGCCGGCCAGACCGCCGATGGCCGCGCCGATCAGCGCATTGCGGCCCTTGTTGCCGCCGCCGACCACGAGGCCGCCCAGCGCGCCGATACCGGCGCCGATGGCAGCGCCGCCGGCCGTGTTCGACATCTTCTGCTCACCCGTATACGGGTCGGTGGTGGTGCAGGCGGAAAGGAAGGTCGCGGCAAGTGCTGCGATGGCAAATTTCTTGAGCATTCGAATCGTTGTCCCCGTCGTCTGAGATGGTTTCCCTTTACCACAAAATGCGGCGAAACCACGAAACAACGGATAAGTGATCGATTGTCGGTGAAGCATGGCTTCACCGACCTTACAAACTCCCGGAGTTTTCAGGACTTATTCCGCAGCCGTCTTCTGGCCAAAACGGTTCTCGATATAGTCGATCACCAGCTTTTCGAAATCGGCGGCGATATTCGGCCCGCGCAGGGTCATGGCCTTCTTGCCGTCGATGAAGATCGGGGCTGCCGGTGTTTCGCCGGTGCCGGGCAGCGAAATGCCGATATCGGCATGTTTGCTTTCGCCCGGTCCGTTGACGATGCAGCCCATGACGGCAACGTTCAGCGCCTCGACGCCCGGATATTTCTCGCGCCAGATCGGCATGTTCTTGCGGATGTCGTTCTGGATGTTCTGCGCCAGTTCCTGGAACACGGTCGAGGTGGTTCGACCGCAGCCGGGACACGCGGCCACCACGGGAATGAACTGGCGGAAACCCATGACCTGCAGGATTTCCTGGGCCACCTGCACTTCCTTGGTACGGTCGCCATTCGGCTCGGGCGTCAGCGAAACGCGGATAGTGTCGCCGATGCCGTGCTGCAGCACGTAGCCCATTGCGGCCGAAGATGCGACAATGCCCTTGGAGCCCATGCCGGCCTCGGTGAGGCCGAGATGCAGCGCATGGTTGGAGCGTTCGGCCAGCATCGAATAACAGGCGATCAGGTCCTGCACCTGGCTGACTTTTGCCGACAGGATGATGCGGTTGCGCGGCAGGCCGATCGATTCGGCGAGTTCGGCAGAAATCAGCGCCGACTGCACGATCGCTTCATGCATGACCTGGCGGGCCGATAGCGGCGAACCCTGTTCCGAGTTGCGGTCCATCAGCGTGGTCAGGAGATCCTGATCGAGCGAACCCCAGTTGACGCCGATGCGCACCGGCTTGTCGTAGCGGATCGCCATCTCGATGATATCGGCGAACTGCTTGTCCTTCTTGTCCTTGAAACCGACATTGCCCGGATTGATACGGTATTTTGCCAGCGCCTCGGCGCAGGCCGGATGATCGGCGAGCAGCTTGTGGCCGATATAATGAAAATCGCCGACGAGGGGCACGTCCAGGCCGAGACGCAGCAGGCGTTCGCGCACCTTTGGCACGGCGGCAGCACTTTCGTCGCGGTCGACGGTGATGCGCACGATTTCCGAACCGGCCTTGTAGAGGGCGGCTACCTGCGCGACCGTCGCGTCGACGTCGGCCGTGTCGGTATTGGTCATGGACTGGACGACAACGGGCGCGCCGCCGCCGACGATCACGCCACCGACATCGACGGCAACAGTGGCGCGACGGGGTTTTGGATCAAAATCGATGGGTGAGGACATCAAACGTCTCGGTACCTTGGCTGTTGGACCACTCAGGTGGATCATGGCATGCGCCTTGTCAACCTGCGAGGGCGTCACTTTACTCCGTTCGGCCTCTCGGGGCGAGCCTTCCCGTTGCGTCAATGATGTGCGCTGTCCGCATGGCGGGCGAGCGAAGAAAACGCCATGGCGATGACGATCAGCACCGAAAGTCCGACAAAAATGATGCCAAGCCCGGTATGGCGGGCGATAAAGCCGATCGCCGATGGCGCCACCAGAATGCCGGAATAACCCATCGTGGTGACGATCGACAGGCCAACACCCGGTGCCATGCCCGGAAGGTTGCCGGCGGCAGAAAACGCAATCGGCACGATGTTGGAAATGCCGATGCCGCACAATGCAAAGCCGATGATGGCGACGCTGGAATTGCCGGCGAAGCCGATGATCACCAGCCCCACAACGGCGATGGCCGCACAGGCCCGCAGGGTTGTCACCGCGCCAAAACGGTCGCGGATCAGGTCGCCGGCAAACCGCATGACTGCCATGGTCAGCGAGAAGGCGGCGAATGCGAAACCGGAAAGCGTGGCGGAAGCACCCAGCTCATTGCGCATGTAAAGCGCGCCCCAATCAAGGATGGCGCCTTCCGGGATCATGCAGAACAGCGCCAGAATGCCGATCAGCCAGGGCAGGGGCGATCTTGGCAGGCCACGCGAATGTCCTTCCTTGCGTTCGTCGGGATGGGGGGCGTCATGGAAAACCAGTGGCCATGCAGCCGCCACCATCAGGCCCGCCACGACGGTTGCCAGAATGGAATGTGGGCCGACGCCCATGTGATCAATGAGAAAGCCGCCGGTCGATGCGCCGATCAGGCCACCCAGACTCCAGAACGCGTGGCAGGACGACATGATGGCGCGGCGCATATGGCGCTCTACCGAAACCGCATTGGCATTCATCGCCACATCCATGGCGCCGATCAGCCCGCCGAACAGAAAAATGGCGACACCGCCCAGCCAGACATTGCCGACAAAAGTCAGGTAAAGAAGGCAGGGGGTGAGCAGCACGGCGGCAAAACGGGTGACGGTACTGGAACCGAAACGGGCGATCTGGCTGCCGGCGATCGGCATCATCACCAGCGATCCCAAGCCGAACAGCAGGATCATCACGCCGAGCTTTGCCTCGTCCAGCCCGAGACGCGTCGCGAATTCCGGGATTTTGGGCGCCCAGGCGCCGATCAGAAAGCCGTTCATCAGAAACAGGAGGGCGACGCCGATACGTTCGCGGGTCACTGCAGGCCTGGCGGTTTTCGATCTGGTATCCATCTGTCCTCCCAAACAGCTTTTTCGGGCGAAGCAGAATCCCGATTGCATTCCTTCTGAAATACCCTAAAGCGCAGAGCCTGCAACCATGCGAGGCGCCACCGGGCGTGATCTCTTGAAAACCAGCACAGCCAGCGGCATTCTTTTCGTCAGCCTGTCCTATTTCGTGTTCACCCTGCACGATGCGGTGGTCAAACTTCTGGTCGCCGATGTCAGCGTCTGGCAGATCCTTTTCTTTCGCAGCACAACGATCCTGATCGCCTGCCTGATCATCGGCGGGCGCGGGTTTGTGGGTCGGGTCATCCGCACGCCCGTGATGAAGCCGATGGCGGTGCGCAGCCTTTTTCTGCTGGGTGCGTGGTTCGCCTATTACACGGCGGCGAAATCGCTGCAGCTCGCCGAACTCACCACCATCTATTACGCGGCCCCGGTCGTCGCCACGCTGCTGGCCATTCCGATCCTCCATGAAAAGGTGCCGCCGGTGCGTTGGGCGGCGATCATTCTGGGGTTTGTCGGTGTTCTGATAGCCGCCAATCCGGTCGGGCTGACAATCTCCATCCCGGTTGGTCTGGCGCTGCTCGCCGCGATCCTGTGGGCTGGTGCGAGCGTGCTGCTCCGCAAGACGGCGATGAGCGAATCGACGTTGGTGCAGATGACGCTCACCAATGCGTTTTTCGTGCTGATGACATGTGTCATGGCCATTTATCACTGGAAGCCGGTCGATCTTTCAAGTGGCACCCTGCTTCTGCTGGTCGGCCTGCTCGGCGGCACGGCGCAGGCGGCGCTGTTCGAAGCCATGCGGCGCGCGCCGGTTTCGGTTCTGGCGCCGTTCGAATATTCGTCGCTGATCTGGGCTTTCGTGCTCGGTTACGTCATCTGGCAGGATATCCCGGCCAGCAATGTCGCGTTCGGTGCCCTGCTGATTTTCTGCGCCGGCCTGCTCATTGTCTCGTCCGAACGGCTGGCGGCCCGCCGTTATCGTCTCGGCAAGCCCGATGAGGTGACGGACGCCTGAGTTTTTCAGGCGCCCGGTATCAATCAAGATCAGTTGCCGTAAACGATCAGCAGATCCTTGGCGTCGATCTGGTCGCCGGCTTTCACCAGAACTTCCGAGATCGTGCCGTCCTTTTCCGCGTGCAGCGCGGTTTCCATCTTCATCGCTTCGATGGAGAGCAGCACGTCGCCGGCCTGCACCGTCTGGCCGGCCGAGACGGCAACGGTCGAAACCACACCCGGCATCGGTGCGCCGAGATGGGCGGCATTGCCGGCCTCGGCCTTGCGGCGCACAGCGCTGGCCGAAGTGCGGTTGCGATCCGGCACCTTGATGCGGCGCGGCTGGCCGTTCAGCTCGAAGAATACTGTCACCATGCCCTGCGCGTCCGGCGCACTGGCGGCCTGGTTGACGATGACCAGCGTCTTGCCTTTTTCGATATCTGCCAGCAGTTCCTCGCCATCCGCCATTCCGTAGAAATAGGCGTGGGTTGGCAGAACCGAGACCGGGCCATAGGTGTCGGAGGCCAGCGCAAAGTCGGTGAAGACTTTTGGGTACATCAGGTAGGAGGCAAACTCGAAATCGTCGACCTTGCGTTCCAGCTTGGTCTCGATGTCTTGACGTTCCTTGTCGAGATCGGCCGGCGCCAGCAGTGAGCCGGGCACGTCCGTATAAGGCTTGTCACCCTTCAGCGCCTTTTTCTGGATCGCTTCCGGCCATCCGCCCGGAGGCTGGCCGAGGTCGCCCTTCAGCATGGCGACAACCGAATCCGGGAAGGCGATATCCTTTTGCGGGTTTTCGACGTCGGCGACGGTGAGATCCTGGCTGACCATCATCAGCGCCATGTCGCCCACCACCTTGGAAGAAGGGGTGACCTTGACGATATCGCCGAACATCTGGTTCACGTCGGCATAGGTTTGCGCGACCTTGTGCCATTTGGTTTCCAGCCCCAGCGAACGCGCCTGTTCCTTGAGGTTGGTGAACTGGCCGCCCGGCATTTCGTGCAGATAGACTTCCGAGGCCGGACCCTTCAAGTCGCTTTCGAAGGCGGCGTATTGGCCGCGCACGGCTTCCCAGTAGAACGAGATTTTTCTGATCCATTCGGGGTCGAGGCCGGGATCGCGCTCGGTGCCGGAAAGTGCCTCGACGATCGAGCCGAGGCAGGGCTGCGATGTGTTGCCTGAGAGCGCGTCCATGGCCGCATCGACCACATCGACACCTGCTTCCACGGCGGCAAGCACGGTCGCGGCCGAAATGCCGGATGTATCATGCGTATGGAAATGGATCGGCAGCGAGGTCGCTTCACGCAACGCCTTGAACAGGATTTTAGCGGCGGCCGGCTTCAGCAGGCCGGCCATGTCCTTCACGGCGATGATATGGGCGCCGGCCTTTTCCAGTTGCTGCGCCAGCGAGACGTAATATTTGAGGTCGTATTTCGGGCGGGCCGAATTGGTCAGGTCGCCGGTATAGCAGATCGCCGCCTCGCAGAGCTTGTTCTCTTCTTGCACCGCATCCATCGACACGCGCATATTGTCGACCCAATTGAGGCAGTCGAACACGCGGAAGAGGTCGATGCCGCCCTTGGCGGCCTGACGCACGAAATATTTGACGACGTTGTCGGGGTAATTCTTGTAACCGACGCCATTGGCGCCGCGCAGAAGCATCTGCAACAGCAGATTCGGCGCGCCGTCACGGATCAGCGACAGGCGCTCCCACGGGTCCTCTGTGAGGAAGCGCATGGACACGTCGAACGTCGCGCCACCCCAGCATTCCAGCGAGAACAGGTTCGGCAGCGCGCGGGCATAGACATCGGCAATGCGTGCGATGTCATGCGTACGCATGCGGGTGGCCAGCAGCGACTGGTGGCCGTCGCGCATGGTCGTGTCGGTCATCAGCACGCGGTTTTGGCCACGCACCCATTCGGCGAACTTTTTCGGGCCGAGTTCGTCGAGCTTCTGCTTGGTGCCGCTCTGGATATCGCCGTCGACATAAGGAAGCACGGGCTTCGCCGCGTTTTCCGAAGGTTCCGGCCGGCCCTTGGTTTCCGGGTGGCCGTTGACGGTAACGTCGGCGAGGTAGGTCAGCAGTTTTGTCGCGCGGTCCTGTCGCTTGACCTGCGCAAACAGTTCCGGCGTCGTGTCGATGAACCGCGTCGTATAGGTATTGTCACGGAATTTCGGGTGGGTGATGATCGCTTCGAGGAAAGTCAGGTTGGTGGCGACGCCGCGGATACGGAATTCGCGCAGCGCACGGTCCATGCGGGTGATCGCTTCCAGCGGCTGCGGCGCCCAGGCCGTGACCTTGACCAGCAGTGGGTCGTAATAACGGGTGATGATCGCGCCGGTATAGGACGTGCCGCCATCGAGACGAATGCCGAAGCCGGAGGCCGAGCGATAGGCGGTGATACGGCCGTAGTCCGGGATAAAGTTCTGTTCCGGGTCTTCCGTCGTGATGCGGCACTGCAGGGCATGGCCGTTGAGGCGGATGTCTTTTTGCGCAGGCACACCGGATTCCGGCGTGCCGATCGCGGCGCCTTCGAGAATGTGGATCTGCGCCTTGACGATATCGATACCGGTCACGACTTCGGTGACGGTATGCTCGACCTGAATGCGCGGGTTGACCTCGATGAAGTAGAATTTGCCGCTTTCCGCATCCATCAGATATTCGACGGTGCCGGCGCCGACGTAATTCGTCGCCTGTGCGATTTTCAGAGAATAATTGGCGAGTTCGGCCCGCTGTGCCTCCGAGAGATAAGGGGCGGGCGCACGCTCGACGACCTTCTGGTTACGGCGCTGGATGGAACAATCACGTTCGAACAGATGCACGACATTGCCGTGGGTATCGCCAAGAACCTGGCTTTCGACGTGGCGGGCACGTTCGACCAGCTTTTCGAGGTAGACCTCGTCCTTGCCGAAGGCTGCCTTTGCTTCGCGCTTGGCTTCGACGACTTCTCTTGCCAGATCCTTTGGGTCACGGATGGCGCGCATGCCGCGTCCGCCGCCGCCCCAGGAGGCTTTCAGCATGACCGGATAACCGATCTCCTCGGCCATCTTGGCAACCTGCGCCATATCATCCGGTAGCGGATCAGTGGCCGGCACGACCGGCACACCGACCGAGATCGCCAGATTGCGGGCTGCCACCTTGTTGCCGAGCTGGCGCATCGTGTCCGGGCGCGGACCGATGAAGATGATGCCGGCGGCGTCGCAGGCATCGACGAATTCCGGGCTTTCCGACAGAAGGCCGTAACCGGGATGGATCGCATCGGCGCCGGAAAGCTTGGCGACCCGGATCACTTCCGAAATCGACAGATAGCTTTCGATCGGGCCGAGATCTTTTTCCAGATGCGGGCCGCGGCCGACCTGATAACTTTCGTCGGCTTTGAACCGGTGCAGCGAGAGTTTGTCTTCTTCGGCCCAGATGGCGACCGTTTTGATCCCGAGCTCATTGGCCGCGCGAAACACGCGGATGGCAATTTCGGATCGGTTGGCAACGAGAATTTTCGAGATCGGCAAGACTGTCTCCCATTCGTACTTGCGATATGCTGCAAGCGCGAGACGAGCACTAATATCTTGCCGGATCAAGTCCAATCTATCGCTGAATTAGCGTCTGCGACAATCTCACGAGACAAGGCCGAGCCGGAAAGCGATGGCGACCACATGCTGTCGGTTGCTGGCTTCGAATTTTTCCTGAATGGCGTTGATGTACCAATCGACAGTGTGGTTCGAAATGCTCAGCGCCTTGGCGATTTCATGCGAGGTCATGCCTTCGGCCAGGAGGTGCAGAACTTCCGTTTCACGACGTGTCAGCGTTGTCTCGACCGACTTGATCGCCTCGAAAAGGGATGCCTGGCCGCTGAGTTCCAGCGTGCGCCAGAACATCTTTTTGGCGGCGGCGTCGAACATCGTCATTTCCGCAGGCGACAGATCGATGACCAGGCCACCGATGCTGACGTGACCAAGCAGGCCGTTACGCCCATGGATCGGAAACGTATAACCGTCGTTGAGGCCACTGCGGTTTGCGTCCTGCATCATCCGCTGGATGCGTTTGCGGTTGGGGTCGCTGCGGAACATGCTGATGGCTTCGCGCCAGCGGAACGGCCGCTGCGCCACTGCCAGCATCCGGATCGTCGGATCGACCATGCCGAATTTTTTGGCGGCATAGGTTTCCTGCCAGCCTTCAGGCCAGCGTCCACATAAAACGGTGCTGTCGAGATAGCCCAGCGTCCTGGATTTCATCCAGACGCCATAATAGCTGAACCCGTAGCTTTTCAGCACTGCCTCGAATTGCGTTGCCAGTTCTGTTTGGGTTTTTGCCTCTTGGGCCAAGACCAAAAATTGTAAAATCGAGTGAACAGTCACTCTCGCCCCCCGGCAACAGAAAAATCGGCACGCTTGTTCTCAGTCATTTCCATGTGTCTGACCAATGAACGATTCATAGTCAGTGTCGTTTCTTAGCAATGCATAAAGGATAGAGCGTGAAATCTTGCATTCAAATAAGAGCATGAATCGTATTTATACCCACATTGTCCACTGCAAAATCCGGTTAAGGTTACGTTGTCCGGAACAAATGCGGAATCGGTCGAGTCAGCGATTCGTCGCCCTTTCGTTCCCACACTGTTCCAACCGGCAGAAAAGACTCAGTTTTTGACTGCTGCTAAGCGGGCGTTCGGCAGCGTCCGCGGTCTCATTGCGAGAAACGACTTGCCTTTGCCAGACACTATCGCCATCTGTGGCGAAGCCGCCGACGGTCCCGGCCGTGGGCGAATTCTTTTTTAGTGCGGACTTTTGTCTTGAATGTTCAGCCCATGATATTGAGCGGCCGCGGCGTTACCGCGGTTCTCGGACCGACCAATACCGGCAAGACGCATTTTGCGATCGAACGCATGGTGGCGCATGGATCCGGCGTCATCGGACTGCCGCTGCGCCTTTTGGCGCGCGAGGTCTATGGCCGGCTGGTGGAAAAGGTCGGGCACCACAATGTCGCGCTCATCACCGGCGAGGAAAAGATCACGCCGCATATGGCGCGTTTTTCCGTCTGCACTGTGGAAGCCATGCCGCGCGAAACCAAGGCTGCCTTCGTTGCCATCGATGAAGTGCAGCTCGCCGGCGATCTCGAGCGCGGCCATATTTTTACGGACCGCCTGCTTCATCTGCGCGGCCGCGAGGAAACGCTTCTGCTGGGTGCCGCCACCATGCGGCCCATCCTCGAAAAACTGTTGCCGGGGATCACCGTGGTCGAGCGACCGCGCCTGTCGCAGCTGTTTTATTCCGGCCAGAAAAAGATCACCCGCTTGCCGCAACGGACCGCCATCGTCGCGTTTTCGGCGGAGGAAGTTTATGCGATCGCCGAACTGATCCGTCGCCAGCGCGGCGGGGCGGCCGTCGTGCTCGGCGCGCTCAGCCCGCGCACCCGCAACGCGCAGGTCGGGCTTTATCAGTCCGGCGATGTCGAATATCTGGTGGCGACCGATGCGATCGGCATGGGCCTCAACCTCGATGTCGATCATGTCGCCTTCGCGCAGGACCGAAAGTTCGACGGTTTTCAGTTTCGCAATTTGAACCCGTCCGAAATGGCGCAGATCGCCGGGCGTGCCGGCCGTCACTTGCGTGACGGTACGTTTGGTGTCACCGGTCAGGTGCAGCCGTTTGACGAAGAGCTGGTCGAGCGCATCGAAAGCCACCAGTTCGACAGCGTGAAAGTGCTGCAATGGCGCTCGAAAAAACTCGACTTCTCGTCTCTGCGCGAGTTGCGCAACAGTCTTGATGCTTCACCTGCCGTGCAAGGGTTGACGCGCGCGCTGCCGGCGACCGATAGCCAGGCGCTGGATCACCTGTCGCGGTATCCCGAGATCAAGGATCTGGCGACAACGGCCGAGCGTGTCGAAACGCTTTGGGATGCCTGCGCGCTGCCCGATTATCGCAGAATTGCACCGGCGCAGCATGCGGACCTCATTTCGACTCTTTTTTCCGATCTGGTGCGACACGGCGCGGTCAATGAAGAATTCATGGCCGAGCAGGTGAAAAGGGCGGACCGAACCGAAGGCGAAATCGACACGCTTTCGGCGCGAATCGCCCAGATCAGGACATGGACCTATGTTTCAAATCGCCCGGGTTGGTTGGCGCATCCGACACACTGGCAAGAAAAGACACGGGAAATCGAGGATAGGTTGTCCGACGCGCTACATGAAAGGTTGACGAAACGCTTTGTTGATCGCAGGACATCTGTGCTCATGAGGCGCCTGAGAGAGAATGCGATGCTGGAAGCAGAAATTAGTGTAAATGGCGATGTGTTCGTCGAAGGACATCACGTCGGACAACTCGCCGGTTTCCGGTTCACCGCCGTCTCGGGGACGGAAGGACCGGATGCCAAGGCCGTACAGACCGCTGCGCAAAAAGCGCTGGCTCTGGAATTCGAGGCTCGTGCCGCGCGTCTTTACGCCAGCGGCAACGGTGACCTCGCGCTTGGCTCGGACGGTTTCGTCCGTTGGCTCGGCGATCCGGTGGCCCGTCTTGCGGAAAGCGACCATGTCATGCGGCCGCGTGTCATCCTGCTCTCCGACGAGCAGCTGACCGGCGCTGCCCGTGATCATGCTGCTGCCCGTATCGAACGTTTCGTCAATCATCACATTGCCACGGTCCTGAAGCCGCTCGACGATCTGTCGCGCGCCGAAGACCTGCAGGGCATTGCCAAGGGACTGGCTTTCCAGATCGTCGAAAATCTCGGCGTGCTGTTCCGTCGCGACGTCGCAGACGACGTCAAGTCGCTGGACCAGGAAGGTCGTGCCTCGATGCGCCGTTACGGTGTGCGTTTCGGTGCCTACCACATTTTCATGCCCGCACTGTTGAAGCCGGCTCCGGCTGAACTCATCACGCTGCTCTGGGCGCTGAAGAACGACGGTCTCGACAAGCCGGGTTATGGCGAACTCATTCCGGCTCTGGCCGCTGGCCGCACCTCTGTTGTCGCCGACGCCACATATGAGCGGATGTTCTATCGTCTGGCCGGCTTCCGTTTCCTCGGCAAGCGCGCCGTGCGTATCGATATCCTCGAGCGTCTGGCCGATCTCATCCGTCCGCTCTTGCAGTGGAAGCCCGGTCAGCCGCGTCCGGAAGGCGCGTATGACGGTCGCCGCTTCACCACGACGACGGCGATGCTTTCCATTCTCGGCGCCACTGCCGACGACATGGAAGAAATTCTCAAGGGCCTTGGGTATCGCGCCGATGCCGTGAAGGCTGAAGAAGCTGCCGCATTCCTGGCCGGTGAAGACGCCAAGGCTGCCGGTGCTCCTGCGTCCGAGCCTGCGGCTGAAGCTGTTGTTTCGGAAGAGGCTGCGGCTACTGAAACTGCAACCGAAGCAGAAGCCGCGCCGGCTGAAGCTGGCGCAGAAGCCGCCGAACCGTCGCCGGAAGTTTCCGCTGAAGCCGCACCGGCAGCCGATGCCGAAGCGCCTGCCGCCGAAGCCGCTGCCACCGAGGCCGAAGAGCCGAAGCCGGTTCTCCTGTGGCGTCCGGGTGGCGGTCGCAGCGAACAGCAGCGTGGTGGCCGTCCGCAGGGCGAGCGTCGTGGCCATGGTCACCAGAACCGTGGTGGCGAAGGCCAGACTGAGGGTGGCCAGCAGCGTCGCGACAACCGTCGTGGTGGCGAAGGCCGCAACAATGAAGGTCGTGGCGAGCAGGAAGGCCGTGGTCGCGATGGCGGCAAGCCGAACCGCGGTGACCGTCGTCCCGACAATCGTGGTGGCGATCGTCCGCCGCGTGGTGATCGTCCAGATCGCAATGACCGTAACAAGTCGTCGCAGCAGCCGGCCCGTTTCGAGGCCCGCCCTCCGCGCAAGGAAAAGCCGCTGGATCCGGATTCGCCCTTCGCAAAGCTGGCTGCTCTCAAGGAGCAGCTGAAGAAGTGACGCCATGAGTGAAAAGCCATCTGGAGATCTGCGTCAGCGCATCGACAAGTGGCTTTTCTTCACGCGCATGGTGAAGTCGCGGTCCCTGGCGCAGGGGCTGCTCAATTCCGGCCACGTCCGTATCAACGGGCTGCCGATCCGCAAGCCGAGCTTCGAAGTGAAGGTCGGCGACAGGGTCGAGCTTTCTCTCGAGCGCCGGGATGTCATCCTCATCGTAAAGGCCGGTGGCGAACGTCGCGGTCCCTATGAGGAAGCCAAGGCGCTGTACGAGGACCTGACGCCGCCGCGCGAGGAAACGGAGCGCCTGAGCGCTTTCGAGCAGGCACAACGCATTCCCGGCAGTGGTCGGCCGACCAAAAAAGAACGCCGCGAAACCGATCGTCTTTTCCCGGAGGTCGGCGGACCTGACATCGATTGGCGGGACGATTAGAATAAACCGCCTCCAGTTGGCGATTTTTCGAAAAGCTTTATCCTTGCTAAGCAGGCTCAAAGGCTTTACCTGACGTTCGAAACAGCCGGATAGCCCGCCTCTGTCGTTCCAGCGGTCGCGTTGTCCTCGTCCGGCCCCAGGGGGCTCGACCTTTCCCGGAATCGGGTTCCTGACCAACGCGTTGATCTGGAGTGCCTCATGACGTACGTCGTGACCGATAACTGCATTCGCTGCAAATATACCGACTGCGTCGAAGTCTGCCCGGTGGACTGCTTTTACGAAGGCGAGAACTTTCTCGTCATCCATCCTGACGAATGCATCGATTGCGGCGTCTGCGAGCCCGAATGTCCCGCCGAGGCCATCAAGCCCGATACGGAGCCGGGTCTCGACAAGTGGCTGAAGCTCAATGCCGAATATGCCCAGGTCTGGCCGAATATCACCATCAAGCGTGATGCTATGCCGGAAGCCAAGGAAATGGATGGCGTTACCGACAAGTTCGAGCAGTTCTTCTCTTCCGAACCGGGGTCTGGTGATTGATTTTGCTGAATGTTTGGCGGTGGGATTTCTCACCGTCGGACCAGCAATTCAGACAGAAACGAGCAATGTCATTTGGCATTGCCTAACCCTTGCGCAGTGATTCGGGCGTTGTTTCTTCGCAACGGCGAAACCAAATCATTGATTTCCGCCTATTTTTGTGGTAGACAACCAATACTGTTCCACAAAGCGGCATGCGTGTGCCCTAAAAACATCACGAAAACAACACGTCCCTTTCGCACGATCCCGCGAGTTTTTATCAAGTCCGGGTCGATCGCTAATCGTGATCCTGTTGTTTTTTTCGTACGCGCTTGCGCGGCACAGTAATGGAGTCACCCGACGGTTTCCCCCGTCTCATCCGGGCCTGACTGACCCGGCCTCGGCATAATGCCGGGAGCGTAACAGGGAGTGTGTTATTAGAATGACGACCCAGCAGAAAAAACCTTCAGCGCGCCATGGCTTCAAGACTGGTGAATCCATCGTTTATCCTGCGCATGGAGTGGGCACGATATCCGCAATCGAAGAACAGGAAGTTGCGGGCATGACGCTCGAACTTTTCGTCATCGATTTCGAAAAGGACAAGATGCGTCTCAAGGTGCCGGTCGCTAAGGCTGTCAGCATCGGTATGCGCAAGCTGGCCGAGACGGATTTCGTCGAGCGCGCATTGAAGGTCGTACAGGGCAAGGCTCGCGTCAAGCGCACCATGTGGTCGCGTCGCGCCCAGGAATATGATGCCAAGATCAATTCTGGTGATCTGATCTCGATCGCCGAGGTTGTTCGCGATCTCTATCGCGCCGAAAACCAGCCGGAACAGTCTTATTCCGAGCGTCAGCTTTATGAAGCTGCCCTTGATCGCATGGCCCGCGAAATTGGCGCGGTCAACAAGATGTCGGACACCGAAGCCGTTCGCCTGATCGAGACCAATCTCGCCAAGGGCCCGAAGCGCGGCAAGGCTGTCGAGGATGATGACGCTCAAGAGGAAGAGGCAGCCTGATCAAGGCTGCATTGACCTGAATTAAAAAACCCGGCTCAGCCGGGTTTTTTATTGGAACCATTTCTGGTTCCAAACGTTACCCCGCCGGAACGGCGCTTTGATGTCTGATGGGACCGGCGTCGTTTTAAAACCGCGGGGGACATGGCGCAAGCTGCGTATCCCTTACGACGAGCGACAAAACGAGGGGCGCAACGACACCACAATTTCACGACAAAAATGCCGTATTTCAATGGTTTAACCGTCGTTTACGTCTTGGTCTGTGGAATTGCGATGTCTTTGCCGGATCAACTTGTTTCAAGGAGACCGTGATGAATGCCATGTCCGCAGACCGTAATATGATCAAGATCGCCATGTCGGCACCTTATCTGGCCCGCGAAGAGGAAAGAGACCTCGCCGTGCGCTGGAAGGACGATCAGGACCAGGACGCCCGCAATCAGATTGCGCTTGCCCACATGCGTCTCGTGATCGCGATGGCATCGAAGTTTCGCGGCTTCGGACTTCCCATGAGCGACCTCGTACAAGAAGGTTATGTAGGGCTGCTTGAAGCGGCGGCAAGGTTCGAGCCGGCACGCGATGTTCGTTTCTCCACCTATGCCAGTTGGTGGATCCGCGCTTCCATGCAGGATTACATCCTGCGCAACTGGTCGATCGTGCGCGGCGGAACCAGTTCCGCCCAGAAGGCGCTGTTCTTCAATCTGCGTCGCCTGCGCGCAAAGCTCGCCCGTGGCGACAGCAATCTCACCGCCCAGGCCATTCACGAGGAAATCGCCGTGGCGCTCGGCGTCAGCGTTGCGGACGTGCAGACCATGGATGCACGCCTTTCCGGCAACGATGCTTCGCTGCAGGCGCCCTCGATCGCTGGCGATTCCGACAGTGGCGAGCGTCTCGACATGCTGGAAAGCGCAGAGCCGCTGCCGGATGAGCAGGTTTCGGGCATGATCGATGGCGAACGCCGCCTGAAATGGTTGCAGGGCGCGCTGACCAAGCTCAACGACCGCGAAAAGAAGATTATTCGCGCCCGCCGTCTGACCGATGAAGGTGCGACGCTCGAGGCCCTCGGCGCCGAGCTCGGCATTTCCAAGGAGCGTGTGCGCCAGATCGAAAGCCGTGCCATCGAGAAGCTGAAATCGGCTCTGGTGACCATGAACCCGCAGATGGCGGCCGCTTCCTAAGCGGACATAAATCTGGAAATTAAGCCGGCACGGTTCGTGTCGGCCATGCCAATTGAAAAAGCCTCCGAACCATTTTTGCTCGGAGGCTTTTTCGTATCTGCGATCTGGAAGACCGATTATTCGGAAATGATTTTTACCTTCTGCCCCGGCGATACGGTCGCGCTGGCGGGCATGGCGTTGATCAGCTTGAACAGGTCGAGCTTGCGATCCGTGCCCATCATGCGGGCGGCAAGGCTGGTGATCGTATCATTGGCACCCACCGTCACCACACGCACGCGCAACGGCTTCAGGCTGGCGATTTCCTGCGGTGTCATGCGGCGAAAACTTTGGCGTAGAATGTCCGCCGTCGGCTGCAGAATGGCGCTGCCCTTCGGCACGGCCGTCAGGAAACGAAAGATCTGCTTGTCGATGCGGATGACGGTGACGTCGAAATCCCAGCGTTCGGCACTCGCGCGGGCGGTTGCCGCCGGCAGGCCGTTGACGGTGATTTCTCGCACGGTATCAGGCAGCAGTCCTGCCACCCAGCCGCTGGTCATGTAATTGGTCAGGCTGCCGGTATCACCGGCGGCTACGCCATCGAAACGGATCGCGGTTTCGTTCGGGCCGGTTGCCAGCACCGCCTCGACCTTGTTGTCGATGCGAAAGCCTTCCGGCACGTCGAAACGAATGCCAAGGCCACCATGCAGGAAGGTTTCGTTGCGGACATAGCCTTCTTCGGGGCTGTCGCCATACAGAAGGCCATCGATGCCGGCGAGATAATAGTCGCGGCCGCGATCGCCGACCGTGCCTTCCTGCCCGAAGGCGCGCGCATGCTGGCGCGCCAGTTCGACGCGCTGCGGCGCATTCGGGTGGCTGGAGAGGAAGTCGAGGCTCTGGTCGTTGTCCGGATCGACTGCCGAGTAACGGGCATAGGCCGCCATGGAGTCGAGGAAACGCGGCGAGGCATAAGGATCGTAACCGGCTTCGCCCAGCATGCGCACGCCGATCACGTCGGCCTGCAGTTCCTGCTGGCGCGAGAAGGCGGCGAGCCGCAGTTTGCCGCGGGCCAGTGCCGCCTTGCCGGCGAGATCGCTGGAGAGCACTTCGGCCACCACACGGCTGGCGATGACTTCCGCCTCTTCACGCTTCTGCCGTTCGATGCCGTGGTTTGCGGTGACGTGGCCCATTTCGTGGGACAGCACGGCTGCCACTTCCGAGGCGTCGTTGGCGAGCGCCAGAAGGCCGCGGGTCACGTAAAGATAACCGCCGGGCAGGGCGAAGGCGTTGATCGCCGGGGAATTGAGGATGGTGATGCGGAAAGACTGGTTGGGGTTTTCCGAAACCGCCGTCAGTGCGCCGGCAATGCGGGCGACCAGACGTTCCGTCTTGGCATCGTGATATTCGCCGCCATAACTCGCGACGATGCGCGGATGTTCGCGGGCTCCCATCTGGGCACGCGGATCGTTCTTCTGCACCTCATCGACAATCTGCGGATTGGACGAGGGCGAGACATTGGCCTGATAGGTCTGGTCGAGGATCGACTGGCAGCTGGAAAGGGCGGTGGCGCCGGCAAGCAGCAGGCAAAGTGCTGCGGACCGCAGGCGACGTGGTGTCGTCGCAGGCGCGTCACTGAATGCCTTTCTGGTCCAGCCTTCCGTCATCTCTCTCGCCGCGTTGCCAACCGTCATTTGCTCAAGCCTGTTGTGGCAAGCGTCTCTGCCGGGTCTTTATAATGACCCAACATACGAAACCTGCCAAACGTCATATTCCACTTAGCTGATTTTGGATGCCGCATGCACCGATATCCAAGGAAATAGAAAGAAACCCAGCTTTTGCAAGTAATTATCAATCCGTTATCGTTCGGATAGCGGACTTTGCATCAGCCCACGTCCAAATTGTGGCACGGCCGTTGACGCTTTTTCACAGTTTAAGGAATTCCGTGAGTCCGGGCACGTCGCGACGCATCAGAAACACCTCGATTTCGGCCTGCAGCGTAATCTCGCCGTGGTCAATGAAGAGTGCGTGATCCGCCAATTGCCGCACCTCGTTTGCATCATGTGTAACGATTGCCACTGTGTTGCCCGTCTCCCGGTGAAGCTCCAGCAACAGGCCCGCCATCGATTGCCGCAGGCCGGGGTCCAGTGCGGCAAAAGGCTCGTCCAAAAGCAGGACGGGGCGTTCGCGCACCAGCGCACGGGCAAAGGCGGCGCGTTGGCGTTCGCCGCCGGACAAGGTGCCGGGTTTGCGCTTTTCGTATCCTCCTAAGCCCACCCGCTCCAGAGCGCCGCTGATGCGTTTCCCATCCTCTGCGGACAGTTTTAGCGATGGATGGATGCCAAGCCCGATATTGGTGGCAAGGTCGAGATGGGCAAACAGATTATTGTCCTGAAACACCAGCGAGACAGGTCGCTGCGAAGGATGCAGCGCCGTGACATTGGCGCTGCCGATCGTCACCTTGCCGCTCTCGGGCGTCTCGAAACCGGCAATCAGGTTGAGAAGCGTCGATTTGCCCGATCCGGACGGACCGGTAATGGCGGTGATCGCACCGGCCGGCAGTTCGCAATCGAAACGAAACTGTTTTGTCCCCAGCATCAGGCTGACGTTCTGCAATCGAATGCCGGAAGGTTGGTTCGATGTCATTATCCGTCGTCTTTCCTGCCGCGTTGGCCCGCTGTGCCGGCAATCGTCAAGCCCAGGCACAGAAGGGCCAGAATCAACGCAAAACCATCCGCGTCGGCGGTACGGTAACTGCCCAGCCGGCTATAGACCAGCCAGGGCAGGGTTACGAGTTCCTCCGATCCGAACAGAGTGACCGCGCCGAGATCACCCAGCGAAAGTGCCATGGCGAAGGAAAAGGCAGTCGCGAGAGGCGCTGCCAGAACCGGCAGGTCGATCAGCCGCAGCCGGGCAAAACCAAAAATGCCGAGATTGGCGGCCTGCCGCGCGGTGCGCTGCCGGTGTGTCGCAAAGGCCGGTGACAGGACACGCATCACGAAGGGGAGGGCCGTCATGGCGTTGATCATAACAACCAGAAGCGGCGCAAAACTCGCCACATCTCCATAAGGCCGAAGCAGAAGGAACCAGCCGGTGCCGATCACGACCGGCGGCACCAGAAGCACGAGAGATGACAGGCTGGCGAGAAGGGCGGAAAAGCCGCGCGGCGCGAGACCGGGTTTGCGGGCATCGGCAATGGCAGCGCGTGCATTGATAATGGCGATGGATGCCGTCAGCGATATCAGGCCGGCGAGAAATGCGATCCAGAAACTCGTCCATGCCGCTTTCCAGAAGGCAGGCGTGGTCAAAAGCCGTGCGAAATCCGCCTTCAACCCGGCAAAAAGGATGGAGGCGAGGGGGAGGCAGAGAAAAATAACGGCGAGAACCACGATGATCCCGTCCCAGGCGCGCGCGCCAAAACCTGTGCCATCAAAACGCCGTGCTGCACGGCCGGTTACGGCGCTGTCATCCTTCGGTGTGGGCAATAGCGCCATCAGCGCCAGGATCGATGCGGTCACCGCAATCTGCAGCAATGCCAACGAGATCGCCCGCTGAGGATCGAAATCGAAACGCAGCGACTGGTAGATCGCCACTTCCAGTGTCGTTGCCGCCGGCCCGCCACCCAGCACCAGAACCAGCGTGAAACTGGTGGCGCAGAGCATGAAGACTAGCCCGGCGATGCCGGCAAGCAGCGGCTTTATCGCCGGCCATTCGACAAAACGGAAAATTGAAAGCGCGGGCAGGCCAAGGCTCGCCGACAGCCGCCAATAATCCGGCGGCAGCCTTTCCAGTCCGGCGAGCAGAAGCCGGCAGGCCAGCGGTAGGTTGAAGAAGACATGCGCGATCAGAATGCCGCTCAGGCCATAGATGCTGACTGGTTCGCTCAGCCCGATTGCGGCAAGCGCCGAGTTCAGAATACCGGTACGGCCCCATATGCCGATCAGGCCAAGCGCACCGATCAGCACCGGCAGGCCCATCGGCACCGCCATCAGCCGGATGATCCAGATCCGGCCGGGAAAATGCGGTTGCCTTGCAAGCGCCAAAGCCACTGGCAGGGCCAGTGCCACCGACAGAAGGGTGGAAAGGCCCGCCTGCCAAAGCGTGAAGCGCAGGATGCGCCAGACATAGGCGTCGAACAGCGGCCGGTCGGTCTCGCCACTATCGAAGGAGAGAAGCGCAAACACGGCGAGAGCGATGAACAGGGCGATAGCGGCAAAGACCACTGCGCCGCCAGCATAACCCTGATATCGCTCTGTCCGTGTTAGCATCCGATCAATTCAGGCTCATGGCAGCCAGCCATTCATCGATCCAGGCGCGGCGGTTTTTCGCCACCTGTGCCGGGTCCATCAGAAATGTCTTCGCCGGTTTCACCAGTTTGTCGAATGCTTCCGGCAACGGCTTTTCGGTCGGCGCGGCCGGCATCATCCAGTTGGTGGTGGCGATTTCATCCTGAAAGGCCGGTGTCACCATGAAGCTCAGGAATTGCTGGGCCAGTTCCTTGTTCGGCGCGTTTTTCAAAAGACCGGCCACTTCGATCTGGATGTAATGGCCTTCCTCGAAGGCGGCTGCCTGATAACGGTCGCTCTTCTCCTCCACCATGTGATAGGCGGGCGAGGTCGTGTAGGACAAGACCATCGGCACTTCGCCCTTGGTGAACATGCCATAAGCTTCCGACCAGCCGGGCGTCACCGTCAGAACGCGCTTCTTCAACTGCGCCCATGCTTCCGGCGCCTTGTCGCCGTAAACCGATTTCACCCAGAGCAGCAGGCCAAGGCCCGGGGTGGATGTGCGCGGATCCTCGATGACGATTTTCTGGGAAGGATCGCCCTCGACGAGCTCTTTCAGGCTCTTGGGCGGGGTCTTGATGGTTTCGGTGTCGTAGACGACAGCGAAATGGCCGTAGTCATAGGGGACAAAAATATCGTCGTGATAACCGCCCGGTACCGTCAGCTTGCTCATGTCGACACCACTCTTGTCGAACAGTCCGGTATCGATGGCTTCCTTGACGAGATTGGTATCGAGACCGAGCGCGATATCGGCCTTGGTGCCTGCCCCCTCCAGCTTCAGACGGGTCAGAAGCGCCACACCATCGGCGACGGCGACAAAATTCACCGTGCAGTCGCAAGTCGCCTCGAACGCGGCTTTCACCTTGGGGCCAGGCCCCCATTCAGCGACAAAACTTTCATAGGTGTAGACAGTGAGCGTCTTCTTTTCCTGCGCTGCGGCGGGCAGGGTGAAGGACAGGGCGGCGGTCAAAGCCGCGACAACGGAAATCATGCATCTGCGCATCGGCGCCTCCTCAATAAAAAAATTTGGGAATAGGCGCTGGTGATGAGCCGTCTAATCCCTCCGCCGGTGTTAGCCGGATCAGGTTCCGCGGGTTGGCAAAAGCCTCTCAGCCGCATTTTCGTGCGGCACCCCGTTAGAGCGGTGAAAAATTTAGTCGTCGCTTGCGACGTTGGCAAGCCGTTGCAACCGCGTTGTGGTAAACGTCAGTGCCTAGTATCTAAATTCTGTGCCTTCAATGCTGCGTCTGGCGGAACACATGCAGTTCGCGCGGAACCGAGGCGATGCCGCCGATGCGGCTGGCAATCGCGTAATTGATGGACTGTTCCAGTACCTCCGGCATGGCCGGCTTCGTCAGGACACCGAGCGTGCCTTCGACGCCGTTATTCACGTCTTCCGGGTTGGCGGTCATGAAAATGACGGTAATGCCGAATTCTTCCGCCAGTTGCCGGGCAATGTCCGGTCCGGTCGGTCCGTCGGACAGATTGATGTCGACGAGGGCGATATCGGAAGAGGCGGCGAGCGCCATGGCGTGCTTGCGCCCGCTGGCGAAACCGGAGACTTCCAGACCCATGCCTTCAATGGTTTCTGCCACATCAAGCGCAATGAGGAATTCATCCTCAACGATCATAACCCGTTGAATCATTTGCTTGCTCGCCACCCGGCGAAACGCAGAACCCGCCGACATGGAACGTCCCCTCGTTGAACTCGAAACACGTCTCCGGGGGCTCGCCATGCCATAGGCCAAGCACCGGATTACATGTCGAACGTCCAGAAAACGCTAATGTTCCGCCGCGCAACAGACTTTTTTTGGTTGCAAGATATTGTTAATGCTAAATTTTTGTAACTATTAGCTTTCCAGCTCTTCGCGCAGCATTTCCAACTCCAGCCATTCCTCTTCCATCTTTGCCTGTTTTTCGCGCAAGGCGGCTGCCTGTTCCGCCAGTTTTGCAAAGGCTTTCGGGTCCTTGGAAAACAGGTTGGGGTCGGCCATGGCCTGGTCGTGCTTGGCAATTTCGGCTTCGGTCCTGGCGATTTCTTTCGGCAGGTTTTCGAGCGCGAATTTCTGCTTAAAGGAAAGCTTGCTCTTGGATTTTGCAGGCTCGGCCGCGGTGGCTGAAGCCGCAGGCGCGGTATCCGTCTTCGCCTTTTCCGCCTTGCGCTTCTCGTCGGCAGCACCCTTTCGCTGCGCCAGCATGTCGGTATATCCGCCGGCATATTCGATCCAGCGACCATCCGGCGCATCCGGGCTGGCCGGTGCGATGGTGGAGGTCACCGTGCGGTCGAGAAAGTCACGGTCGTGGCTGACGAGAATGACGGTGCCGTTATAACCCGCAACGATTTCCTGCAGCAGGTCGAGCGTTTCGATGTCGAGGTCGTTGGTCGGTTCGTCGAGAATGAGCAGGTTCGACGGCTTGGCCAGCATGCGGGCCAGCATCAGGCGGGCGCGCTCACCACCGGACAGGTTCTTGATCGGTGTGCGGATCTGTTCCGGCTGGAACAGAAAATCCTTCATGTAACCGGCGACATGGCGCTGCTCGCCATTCACCAGCAGCGTTTCGCCGCGGCCGTCGGTCAGGTAATGCGACAGCGTGTCTTCGGGGTCGAGGTCCTCGCGCTTCTGGTCCAGCGTGGCGATTTCCAGATTGGTGCCGAGCTTGATCCAGCCGCTGTCCGGCTTCAACTGGCCGGTCAGCATTTTCAGCAGCGTGGTTTTGCCCGCACCGTTGGGGCCAACCAGACCGATACGGTCGCCACGATGCACGCGGATCGAAAACGGCGCAACAATCGGCTTGTCATAGGTCTTGGTGATGTTCTCGGCTTCCACCACCAGTTTTCCGGACTCGCGGCCTTCGGCCACCGAGGCTTGCACCGAACCCTGCGGCCCCTTGTGGCCGCGATATTCGGCGCGCATGGCCTGCAACTCGCCGACACGACGCATGTTGCGCTTGCGGCGGGCGGTCACGCCGTAGCGCATCCAGTGTTCTTCGCGCTCGATCGCCTTGCCGAGCTTGTGCTGCTCGATCTCTTCCTCTTCCAGCACCTGATCGCGCCAGGCTTCGAAATGGCCAAAGCCACGCGACAGGCGTCGCGAGGTGCCACGATCCAGCCAGACGGTGGCGTTCGACACCTTTTCGAGGAAACGACGGTCGTGGCTGATGACCACAAGCGCGCTGCGGGTCTTGCGCAATTCGTCTTCCAGCCATTCGATGGTCGGCAGGTCGAGATGGTTGGTCGGCTCGTCCAGCATCAGGATGTCCGGTTCCGGCGCCATCACGCGGGCAAGTGCTGCACGGCGCGCTTCACCGCCGGAAAGGCGGGATGGCTCTTCTTCACCGGTCAGGCCCAGATGTTCCAGCAGATAGGTGACGCGATAAGGATCGTCGCCTGGTCCAAGACCTGCCTCGGCATAGGCCTGCACCGTCGTGTAAGCGCCAAAATCCGGTGCCTGCTCGAGATAACGGATGGTCGCGGACGGATGGCGAAACACTTCGCCCGACTGTGCTTCCACCAGGCCTGCGGCAATCTTCATCAGCGTCGATTTGCCCGAACCGTTGCGGCCGACAAGGCAGATACGATCGCCCGGCTCCACCTGCAGGCTGGCGCCGTTCAAAAGCGGCGCGCCGCCAAAGGTCAGCAGGATATCGTCGAGTTTCAGGATTGGGGGTGCCATGGTTCAGGCTCCGGTCAGGTCATAGGGGCGGGCGAGCACGATTGCCCGGCCAGCTTCAAGAGAAAATTCCACGGTGCCCTCCGCGACATTGGAAACGGTGCGCGAGGAGCCGAAGGGAAGCGAAAATTTTTTCAGCGGATACCGTACGTTGGCTATATCGAGCCCTTCCAGATCGGAAAAACCGAGAACCGAAAACAGCGAATTTTGCGGCAGGTCCAGAAATTTCGTGCCGGACAGAAGCGGCACGGCTTCCTCGTCACCTGAGGTCAGCAACACATCCAGTCCGCGTTCCGCAAGGCTCACAGCCGAGAGCAAATGTTGCAGGGCGTGGTCGGAGCGTTCCCCGGCAAGCGCGCCGGCAAAGATCAGCCGCGTCGCACCACGGGCAATCGCCTCGCCAGTGGCGATTTCGCCATCGGTTTCGTTCTTTGCGGGTGGGTAGGGTTGTCGTTCGACATTCGGCCATTGCTGCAGAAGGTCGTCATCGGAGGAGTCGAAATCCCCCACCCAGAGTTCCGGCTCGATGCCAAGCGCTGCTGCGTGCCGCATACCGCTATCGGCCGCAATCACACGGCTGCCGGCTAGCGCCCGCTGCAAGCGCTCGGTTACATTCAGCGGGCCGCCGAGAAGGATGGTGAAGGTCGTTGATGTCATCGGCATTGCCCATAGCGCAAACCGGCGGAAAAGGGAAAGCGGGACGCCGGCATCCTGCAAATTTCATCGCCGAGGGCGAGCACCCGTGATCCGCTCGCCCGGCGCAAAATCATGCTCCCATTGACGCCGGCTCTGGCAAGGATTATCTGATATACCGAACTTTGTGGTGATTTGGCCGGCCGGCTTGCAGCCACGTTAAAAAAGTCGCTAAAGGGCCGCGAGGAAAAGGTACTCCCCACGGACCGGTCTGCGATTTTTTGCGGCCGGTTTTTTGTTTTGTGGGTTCCGACATGCCGATCAAGATTCCCGATACCCTGCCTGCCTTCACGACCCTGGTTCAGGAAGGCGTGCGCGTGATGACCGAGACCGCCGCCGTGCGGCAGGACATCCGCCCGCTGCAGATCGGCTTGCTCAACCTCATGCCCAACAAGATCAAGACCGAGATCCAGATGGCGCGCCTTGTCGGCGCCTCGCCGCTGCAGGTGCAGTTTTCGCTCATCCGCATCGGCGGCCACAAGGCCAAGAACACCTCGGAAGAACATCTCCTGTCCTTCTACGAGACCTGGGAAGAGGTGAAGGACCGCAAGTTCGACGGTTTCATCATCACCGGCGCCCCGGTCGAGCTGCTGCCGTATGAAGACGTCACCTATTGGGACGAACTCAAGCAGATCCTCGACTGGACGCATACCAATGTGCATTCGACGCTGAATGTCTGCTGGGGTGCGATGGCGGCCATTTATCATTTCCACGGCGTGCCCAAGCACCAGCTCGACGAAAAGGCGTTTGGCGTCTATCGCCACCGCAACCTGGCGCCGGCTTCGGTCTATCTCAACGGTTTTTCCGACGACTTTCAGGTGCCGGTGTCACGCTGGACGGAAGTGCGCCGCGAGGACATCGCAAAAATCCCGGATCTGGAAATCCTGATGGAATCCGACGAGATGGGCGTCTGCCTCGTGCATGAAAAGAAGGGCAACCGCCTCTTCATGTTCAACCATGTCGAATACGATTCCACTTCGCTTGCCGATGAATATTTCCGCGATGTCGATGCCGGTATCCCGATCAAGATGCCGCATGACTATTTTCCGCACAACGATGCCGAACTGACGCCGCAGAACCGCTGGCGCAGCCATGCGCATCTGTTCTTCGGCAACTGGATCAACGAGATCTACCAGACCACGACCTATGATCTGGAAGAGATCGGCGCGGATCGCGCCTGATGGAAGTCACTTGCGTCAGCACCACTCTGTCGCAAGATTTTCATAACCCCGAATATGCGTAAGCCATTGCGAAGCCATCCGAAATAAGACAGGTTGCGGTCTCAGGTTGAGGGAGCCGCATCATGGTTGCAGGGGAACGCGAGGTTTTCGGCCATACGCCGAAGGGAGAAACCGTCCATCGGGTCACGATATCCGGTGGCGGATTGACCGCAAAGGTTCTGACCTGGGGCTCCGTCATCCAGGACCTTCGGCTTGAAGGCCATGGGGCGCCTCTCGTGCTCGGCCTCAACACGCTGGAAGACTATCTGCGTTATTCGCCCTATTTCGGCGCGACGCCCGGTCGTGTTGCCAATCGTATCAGTGCCGGCAGTTTCGAACTTGATGGCGTCGAATACCAGCTGGAACTCAATGAAAACGGCCTCGGCCATTTGCATGGCGGCAGCGATGGCATCGCCAAGCGCAACTGGACGATCGTCGATCTTTCCGCCGACCGCGTCGTGCTGTCGATCATCGATGCCGACGGCCGCGGTGGTTACCCCGGCAATTGCACGATCACGGCCACCTATCATCTGAAGGGTGATGGTGTTCTGTCCGTCGTCTATGAGGCGAGCACCGACAAACCGACCGTCTGCAATGTCTGCCAGCATTCCTATTTCAATCTGGATGGCAGCGATACGATCCTCGACCACCAGATCATGCTGGCCGCCGATCATTACCTGCAGGTCGACGACATGCTGATGCCGACCGGTTCGCTGATCCCGGTTGCCGAGACTGATTTCGATTTTCGCGAAATGCGACCGATCCGCCGTGAGGTCGAAGGTCAGCAGGTACCTTACGACCACAATTTCTGCCTTTCGACCGAGCGGGTCGAAAAGCGCAGCGTGGCGCTGGTGCGCAGCCTCAATTCCGGCGTGGCCATGGAAGTGCGCACGACGGAACCCGGCGTGCAGTTTTATGCCGGCGTGAAACTGCATGTGCCGGTCTCCGGCATTGGCGGCCGTCCTTATGATAATTACGGCGGCTTCTGCCTGGAAACCCAGGTTTGGCCGGATGCCGCCAATCATCCACGCTTCCCAACCGCGGTCTTGCGTCCGGGCGAAACCTTGCGGCAGGAAACGGATTACGTGTTCTCGCGCAGCTGACTACTGGAAGAAGGTCAGGAGCAGGTAGATGGCGCTCTTGACCATGGCGTAAACGACGCCGGCCACAACACCGAGTGAAACCACACCGGTCGCAGTTCCTGCGATCGTCCAGACACCATCCTTTTCCAGAATGCCGAAAGCGATGATGCAGAGCGCCAGGGCGGGCAGCATGTTGCCGAGCGGGATCGGCAGTGCCAGCACGATCGCGAGGATCAGGCAGAGGCAACCTAAAAGCCGTTCGGCCAGCGGTGTCGCAAAAATCCGAAGCCGCGGTTTCAGCATCCGCTCCGCCTTGATGATCCAGGGCTGTGTTCTCGCCATCATCGCTGCAAAATCGGTTCTGGTCATGGAGCGGTCGGCGATCAGCCGTGGCAGCCAAGGTTTCATGCCCAGCATCAGTTGCGCGGTCAGAAAGATCAGCGGAACACCGAGAACAGAGGATGTGCCGGGCGGGGTGGGAAAACAGTTCGGCACCGCAAACACAAAGATCAGCGCGGCGATGGCGCGGTCATCCATGCTGGCCAGAATGTCACCGACAGAGATGCGTTCGCGGCTTTCGTCGCCGGCGAGGTTCGCAAGAATTTCGGAAAAGCGCAGTGCCTGCTCGGGCTTGTGGGGATCGGCGTCTTGTATTCTGTCGTCTGAGGCCATCGGGTCCAGAGGTGATGCGAGATTTTGCCGATGTGAGCCTTGTAGGCAAAAGAGATGACAGAAAAAAGAAATGGCCGCGGGCAGGCGCGGCCATTTCGGATGGTGAAGGCGATGCGTGGATCAGAAATCCATGTCGTCGCCGCCGTCATCCATTCCAGTATCGGCATCTTCGACCGGCTGCGCCGGTTCAGGTGCCGGGGTTTCTGCCGCCTGTGCCTCGTTGCCGCCCATCATGCCCATGATGGCATTGCCGAGCAGCACACCGCCGGCAACACCCATGGCCGTCTGGGCCGCACCGGCGAGAAAACCGCCGCCGCCTGCGCCACCGAAGCCAGGGCGCTGTGCGGCACCCGAACGACCCCATGGGCCGCTCGGCTGTCCACCCTGTTGGCCGCCTTGCTGACCATTCGGGTCGGCATAGGCATTCTGGGCATAACCCTGATTACCGTAGGCTGCCGAAGCCGCAGGGGCTGCGCCGCGATAAGGGGCGGGCTGCTGGCGCGGCTGGCTGTTGCTGCCGAACATGCTGGAGAAGAAACCTCCGCCGCCGGCCGGACGGGCCGAGGCCTGGTATTCCAGTTCCTCGATCCGGCGCTGGGCAGCTTCGAGTGCCTGTTCCTGCACGACGATCGTCTGTGCCATGAAATAGGGCGCTGCCGGCTGCGAGGCGACACGCTGGTTGATGAAGGCTTCGGCCTCGCCGTCGCGCGGTCCGGTCTGGCCTTCAACCTGCTTCAGTTTACCGAACAGGCCGTCGATTGCATGGCGGTCGTTCTGGTCCATGAAGAATGCTCCTTGTGGTCAGTCTGTCTTATTCTTCGCGCTGGCCGGTGAAGTTCAGCAGCAGTTGGAAGATGTTGACGAAGTTCAGGTAGAGCGAAAGCGCGCCCATGACGGCCATCTTCTGCTGGCTCTCCTGGTCGAAGTTTTCGGCATACTGTTCCTTGATGTTCTGCGTGTCCCACATGGTCAGGCCGAGGAAGACGACGATACCGATAACCGAGACGGCGAACTGCAGGGCGCTGGAGCCGAGGAAGATGTTGACGATCGAAGCGATCATCACACCGATCAGGCCCATGATCATGAACGAGCCGAGCTTGGTCAGGTCACGCTTGGTGACGTAACCGTAAAGGCTGGTGGCGCCGAACATGGTGGCGGCGATGAAGAAGGTGCGGGCGATGCTTGCGCCGGTGAACACGAGGAACACGGAAGCGAGCGAAAGACCCATCACGGCGCAGAAGATCCAGAAAGTCATCTGTGCGGAGGCCGCCGACATGGACTGGATCTTGAACGAGAAGAAGAACACGAAGGCGAGCGGGGCCAGCATCACCACCCATTTCAGCGGGGTGGAGAAGATCGGCACGTAAAGCGCCGGCGTGGAGCCGACAACGAAGGCGACGAGGCCGGTAATGATCAGGCCAAGGCCCATGTAGTTATAGATGCGCAGCATATGCTGGCGCAGGCCCTCGTCGAAATCCGCGCGGGACTGGACGGAAGAATTGTAGCCGAAGCGGGGCGTATTCATCAAATTGCTCCTCTTGAGATTTTTAATAAAGCGTGTCGGCGAGGCTTTGGGCCTCGTCCTTCAACTGGTTGGCATTCTGGGTTTCGGACACGAGCGCATAAGCGACCTCGCCGATCTGCCAGTAGGAAGCCTGCACACCGTCCGATTTGGTCAGTGTCGCCTGCTGCACGGCAAAACTGCCGGGACGCACGGCAAACAGCGAAAGCCGTTCCGCACCGTCGCGCAGGATGGTCACCTCGACACTCGGGCCGAAGGCGGATGGAAAGATCTGCACGTCCTTCACCTGCCAGCCTTCCGGAATGTCCGGCATGACAATGGCGGTGGCGGAACGGATGCCGGCGGCATCGTAATTGGCCGCCTCCATTTGCGAAGGCATGGTTTCGCGCAGTTTGGACGTCGTATGGGCGCTGATTGCCGCATCGACAAAGCTCGGAACAGGCGTCGAGGCTTCCACCGTGCTTGGCGTGAAAGGACCGATCGTGCTGTTGGCAAACCAGCCGGCGCACAAAAGCAGGCCGACGGCCGCTATGCGCTGCAGCGGATAGAGCATGCGGTGACGCGACAGAGCGCCCTGCAGGCGGCGGGCGGCCTCCCGAGTTTCCGGCCTTCCATGCGTCGGCGCGGTCGCCAATGCCAGGCGCAGCTCGCCGCGAATGGAAAGGTCGGCCATCACCTTGGCGGCGATTTCCGGATGTTCGGAAAGATGGGCCTCCACCTCGATCCGGCGCGCGGTGTCGAGCTGGTCGTCCACATAGGCGTCGATATCGGTGGGCAGGATCGGGTCAACGGGTTTCATCGCGTCCGCCTCCAATGATCTTCAGGTGGGTGGGGTTGGCACTGCGCCGGCCTTCCTCGAAATCGCGCAGTTTTTCGCGCGCGCGGGAAATGCGCGACATCAGCGTGCCGACGGGAATGGAAAGCGCGTTTGCGGCTTCCTGATAGGAAAGACCTTCGATCGCCACCAGATGCAGGGCATCGCGCTGTTCGTCGGGCAGGCCGTGAAAGGCATCGCGCAACTGTTTCAGGCGGATGGAATGGTTGGGGTCCGCCTGCTCGACTGTGTCGATCAGATAGGCGGCATCGTCATGACGGCGGTCGAGCGATTTTGCTCGGCGCAGGCGGTCGATATGGGTATTGTGCACGATCGACAGCAGCCAGTTGCGCAGGTTGCCACCGGTGCGGAAGGTTGCCTTGCGTTCAAAGGCGCGCACCAGCGCGTCATGCACCAGGTCCTCGGCATCGTCCGGATGGCGAACAAGCGAACGCGCGTAACGGCGCAGGCTCGAAAGCTGTGCCAGAACGTCAAAGGGCTGTCGTTTGTTGCTCATGACCGAATATACGCAGGCCGAAGGATGTTTATTCCGCCGGATGCGAAATTTTTTCGGCAGACGGCGCAAAGCCGTTTCCGGCTCGGTCATATCGTCATGTCATGGGAAATGATTTGAAGAGAGAATGGAGCGGGTGAAGCGATTCGAACGCTCGACCCTAACCTTGGCAAGGTTATGCTCTACCCCTGAGCTACACCCGCTCATAATCCACCGGTCCGGGGTAGTTATGCTGAACCGTGGGCCGCATCGCTGCGACGAGGCGGTGTATCGCTCAAACCATTTTCAAATGCAACACCTTTGTGACGAGGTGGGAGCATTTTTTCTGAGAGAGTTTGTGGAAAAGGCGAGAGTGTCCGCTGTGACTGCAGCAGCAAGCGCAAAGCGGCTGTGACGCAATGAGTTGCGTCTTCCGGCATGCTTTTAATGTCATGTGAAGAGAAAATGGAGCGGGTGAAGCGATTCGAACGCTCGACCCTAACCTTGGCAAGGTTATGCTCTACCCCTGAGCTACACCCGCTCATAATCCACCGGTCCGGGGTAGTTATGCTGAACCGTGGGCCGCATCGCTGCGACGAGGCGGTGTATCGCTCAAACCATTTTCAAATGCAACAGGGAAATTGCACCGACGCGAAGAAAATGTTGGCGCGAAGAAAATGTTGGGCCGCTGGAAAAACGGATCTGCGGGTGGGCAGGGGGCGAACATGTCGCTTGCGGACCTTGTTGCGTTTGGGCGCGCTGTCTAATGTCGCGCAAACACCATAATGGAACCACGCGACATGACCGAGACTGCTGAGACCGTAACGTTGCCCGCCACTGCCGACGATCTTTTCGAATATCTGGACAGCCTCGGCATTCCGCATACGACGAAAACCCATGCGCCGGTCTTCACCGTGGCGGAATCGGAAAGCCTGCGCGACGAAATCCCCGGTGCGCATACGAAAAACCTGTTCGTGAAGGACAAGAAGGACCAGTATTTCGTCGTCACCGTCGAGGAGCGCGCCGAGGTGGACCTGAAAACCATTCACAAGGTCATCGGCGCTTCCAGCCGTGTCTCGTTCGGCAGGCCGGAAAAGATGATCGAGTTTCTGGGTGTCATCCCCGGTTCGGTCACGGTGTTTGCTGCCTTCAACGACAAGCAGAAGAATGTCACCTTCGTGCTCGACGAGGCACTGATGGAGCACGAGATCATCAACGGCCATCCGCTGTCCAATGATGCGACGACCTCGGTTTCGACCGCTGACCTGATCCGGTTCTTCAAGGCGACGGGCCATGAGCCGCTTGTCTTGAAAGTAACGGGCTGACATACGATCTTTTCGGCCTACATATACAAAGACAAACAGACACTCGCGGGGAGACCATCATGAGCGACACGAACAATCCTTATGGCGGCAGCCAGTACGGCGGCTCCTATGGCCAGTCTTATGGTGGTCAGGGCGGTGCCTCGGTTTCTTACGGCGGTGCATCCGCCGCTTCCGCACCTGCTGCCGCAGACCCAGTGCCATCAGGCGATGTCATCGTTGATACGACGACAGCCGGGTTCACCAAGGATGTTCTCGAAGAGTCCCGCATCCGTCCGGTTCTCGTCGATTTCTGGGCGCCGTGGTGCGGTCCCTGCAAACAGCTGACCCCCGTCATCGAAAAGGTCGTCAACGAGGCCGGCGGCGCCGTTCGTCTGGCCAAGATGAACATCGATGATCATCCGTCCATTCCGGGCCAGCTCGGCATCCAGTCCATCCCGGCTGTGATCGCATTCGTCGATGGCCGCCCGGTCGATGGTTTCATGGGTGCTGTGCCTGAAAGCCAGGTGCGCCAGTTCATCGAAAAGCTTGCCGGCCCTCCCGGTGCCGATCAGGCGGCCGAAATCGAGGCGGCGCTGACGGAGGCCGAAGGCCTGCTGGCCGCCGGTCAGGTACAAGAGGCGGCACAGCTTTACGGCGCGGTGCTGCAGGCAGATCAGGAAAACGCCAAGGCCGCCGCCGGCATGATGCAGTGCCTCATCGCGCTCGGTGAAACCGCGCGTGCGTCGCAGATGCTGGCTTCGCTGCCGGAAGAGATGACGTCTGATCCCGCCATTCAGGCGGTGAAGACAAAACTCGAGCAGATCGAGGAAGCCCGCAAACTGGGTGATCCCGTGGCGCTGGAACAGGCGCTTGCCGCCAACCCGGACGATCACGAAGCCCGCATGAACCTTGCCAAGATCCTCAATGTGCAGGGCGATCGCGAGGCTGCGGCCGAACATCTGCTCACCATCATGCGCAAGGATCGCGCATTTGACGAGGATGGTGCCCGCCGCCAGCTGCTGCAGTTTTTCGAAGTCTGGGGGCCCAAAGACCCTGCAACGATCTCGGCGCGCCGCCGGCTGTCGTCCATTCTGTTTTCCTAAACGGATAGGCTTGCGTTTCGGCATGACCGCCCCACATTAACCGTGAGGCGGTCAGCCGGCATGAAACACGGCCGCGGGAGGGACCGCCGGAACTTCCGGAGGTTAGGCATGCATGTTGGCAACGCGCGATATCTGAAACTCGAGGATATTCCCGAAAAGATCCCGGTTTTTCCCCTGACGGGCGCGCTTCTCCTGCCCGGTGGGCAGCTCCCGCTCAATATTTTCGAACCACGTTATCTTGCCATGTTCGATGCTGCCATTTCCGGCAACCGCCTGATCGGCATCGTGCAGCCTGCCATGGGCGAGCATGAGGGCGAGGAGAGTACGCGACCGGCGCTCAGCCATATCGGCTGTGTCGGGCGCATCACCTCTTTCGGTGAGACAGGCGATGGTCGTTACATCACCTCGCTCAGCGGCATCTGCCGTTTTCGACTTCTTGACGAGATCGGCGACGGCCACCCCTTCCGCACATTCAGGATTTCGCCGTTTCTCTCGGACCTGACGGATGATGACGAGGCGTCGGTCGATCGCGAGGCGCTGCTGCGCGTCTTTCGCGATTATCTCGATGCCAACAAGCTGGAAGCCGACTGGGAAAGTGTGGAGCGCGCCGGAAATCGCACGCTGGTCAATTCCCTGTCGATGATGTCCCCTTTCGGTCCGGCCGAAAAACAGGCATTGCTGGAAGCCCCGGACCTCAAATCCCGCGCCGATACGCTGATTGCGATCACCGAAATCCTGCTGGCGCGCGGTTTTGGCGAAGCGGAGACGACAAGGCTGCAATAGGCCAAGGCTGCAATAGGCACAGTGATGGACGAAAGACTGAGCAAGGTCGACCCGAAACTGCTGGAACTGCTGGTCTGCCCGCTTTCCAAGGGGCGGCTGGTTTTCCAGCGCGATACCAATGAGCTCGTGTCGGAAGGTGCGCGGCTCGCCTATCCGATCCGCGACGGTATCCCGATCATGCTCGTGTCAGAAGCCCGCAAGCTGGAAGACTGACTTATATCGCCTGTCCGGCCAAAAGGCGTGGGCCGCCTTTTTCAGATGTGCCGGCCGCTTCCCTGATAAAATAGGATTTAAGGCCCGGCAGACGTTCGACGATGCCGAGGCCTAGATCGCGGGCGATGCGGATCGGGCCGATATCGTTGGAAAACAGCCGGTTCAGCACATCAGTCGTCACGCCCATCCTGAACGTGTCGAAACGGCGCCAGGACTGGTAACGTTCCAGCACGTTGAGCGAGCCGATATCGAGGCCAAGCCGATCGGCTTCGACCACGGTTTCGGCAAGAGCCGCCACATCCTTGAAGCCGAGATTGAGGCCCTGGCCGGAAATCGGGTGAATGCCATGTGCGGCATCGCCCGCCAGTGCAAACCGCTGCGCCACAAAGGAACGCGACAGGGTGAGCCCGAGCGGAAAGGCCTTGCGACAGCCCAGAACACGCAATTCGCCCAGCTTGTGACCGAAGCGGCGCTGCAGTTCTTCCTCGAACACCAGATCGTCGGAGGTGACCAAGCGCTCGGCATCGGCCGTGCGTTCCGTCCAGACCAGCGACGAACGATTGCCGGTCAGCGGCAGGATGGCGAAGGGGCCGGAGGGCAAAAAGTGTTCTTCGGCAACGCCTTCATGCGGCCGTTCATGTTCCACGGTCGCGACGATGCCGGACTGGTCGTATTTCCAGCTGACCGTCTTGATGCCGGCCATGTCGCGCAGCTTTGAGCGCACGCCGTCGCAGGCGACGAGAAGGCGGGTTTCGACCGTCGAGCCATCCGAAAGCGACAGCGTCGTCGCCGTGTTGCCGGTGACAAAGCCTGTGCCGGAAACGCCGTGGCGGATGGTGATGCCGAGGCGCGCGCAGGCATTGCGCAGCGCCCGTACCATCGAAACATTGGGGATCATGTGAGCGAACGGCTTTCCGTCCTCGACGTCACCGTCAAAAGTCAGGAAAACGGGGCGGACGGGATCCGAGGTGCGCGAATCGGTGACGACCATGCGGTTGATCTGCTGCGCATCCGGCAGGATTTCCTGCCATGCGCCAAAAACATCGAGCATGCGGCTGGCGGCGGCAATCACGGCGGAAGCGCGCTCGTCCTTTTCCCACACGCCTTCGGGTGCTGCCTCGATCACCTCGACGGCGAGATGCGGCGCTGCCTGCTTGACGGCCACCGCGGCGCTGAGGCCCACATAGCCGCCTCCGACGATCAGCATGTCCAGCATTTGACGCTCCGTTCGCTATTGCATTTCATCGCCTATATAGAGCATGCCTCTTCGGCTTCCTATCACCGGGACTGATCAAAATGCCGCATAATGACGATTCCACCCGCTCCGCCATGGACGGGCTTCTCGCTACGCTCGATCTCGAAAAGCTCGAGGAAAACCTGTTTCGCGGCAAAAGCCCGAAAGCCGGCTGGCAGCGCGTGTTTGGCGGGCAGGTGATCGCACAGGCGCTGGTGGCCGCCCAGCGCACCGTCGATGCCGATCGTTTCACCCATTCGCTGCACGCCTATTTCCTGCGCCCCGGCGATCCGGCGGTGCCGATCGTCTATCAGGTGGAGCGCATGCGCGATGGCTCCAGTTTCACCACCCGCAGCGTCGTTGCCGTTCAGCATGGCCGTCCGATTTTCACGATGACCGCATCCTTCCAGGTGGATGAGCCCGGTTTCGACCACCAGATCGACATGCCAAAGGTGCCGCCGCCGGAGCAGCTTTTGGGCGAGGACGATTTCCAGAAGCAGGTGCTTTCGCATGCGCCCGAGGCGATCCGCAAATATTGGGGCCAGAAGCGTCCGGTCGAATTTCGCCCCGTCTCGCTGCGCCACTACATGACCCGCGAAAAACTCGATCCCGAACAGCAGATCTGGGTGCGCACGACGGGGCCGGTGCCGATGGATCGCGGTATCCAGGCGGCGGTGCTGGCCTATCTTTCCGACATGACCCTGCTCGACACCTCGCTTTATGCGCATGGCTCGACGATTTTCGATCCCGGCATTCAGGCGGCCAGCATCGATCACGCCATGTGGTTTCATCGTCCGGTCGAGTTCGATGACTGGCTTCTCTACACGCAGGACAGCCCCAATGCGCGAAATGCCCGCGGAATGACCCGTGGCAGCATTTTTACGCGTTCCGGCGTGCTGGTGGCGTCCGTGGCGCAGGAGGGCCTGATTCGCAAACGGGCAAATGACTAATTTGTCGTCATTTAAAAAATTACGCTAAAAAATTAGGCGATATTGAAGCCGTCAAACTCCCAGAGTTTGGCGGTTTTGTATTTTTACTATTCTTTTCAACGTCTTGATTGTCGTTTCGAATCTGGCACGGGCCTTGAATGGTACGGATCAGTCGATGTGCCTGATCAGCCGTCGATCAGGGAACATCGGCCATTGGCGCCGAGATAACGAAGGATGGGAAACCACATGAAAATCGTGATGGCCATTATCAAGCCGTTCAAGCTCGATGAAGTGCGTGAAGCGCTCACGGCTGTCGGTATCCAGGGCCTGACCGTGACCGAAGTGAAGGGTTACGGGCGCCAGAAGGGACATACCGAAATCTATCGCGGCACCGAATATGCCGTCAGCTTCCTGCCGAAGCTGAAGATCGAAATCGCCGTCGCAGCCGACGTGGTCGAAAAGGCCGTGGAAGCCATCGCGTCGTCCGCCAAGACGGGCCAGATCGGCGACGGCAAGATCTTTGTCTACTCGATCGAACAGGCCGTGCGCATCCGTACCGGCGAAACCAACACAGAAGCGCTTTAAGCGGGCCGGACAGGGGAGTTTTCCAGCTATGTCGTTTACAAAATTTTCTACCCTTGGACGCGTGGGAGCTGCCGCTTCGGCATTCCTCGCTCCGGCCGTCGCCTTTGCGCAGGAAGCAGCCGCACCCGCCGCTGAAGCCGCTGCCGCAGCACCGGTTCCGGACAAGGCCGATACCGCCTTCATGTTCATCTGCACGCTTCTCGTGTTCTTCATGATCATGCCGGGCATCGCCCTGTTCTACGGCGGCCTCGTGCGCACCAAGAACATGCTGTCCGTCCTGATGCAGTGCACGGTTGTTGCAGCCGCCGTCATGCTGATCTGGGTGACCTATGGTTATTCCTTCGCCTTCGGCGGCAGCACGTCTGCCTTCTGGGGCGGCACGGCAAAGATGTTCCTTTCGGGCGTTACGGTCGATTCGACCGCTGCTACCTTCTCTGATGGCGTCGCCATTCCGGAATTCATCTTCGTGATGTTCCAGATGACCTTTGCAGCCCTGACACCTGCCCTGATCGTCGGCGCCTTTGCCGAGCGCATCAAGTTCTCGGCAGCTGTTCTGTTCTGCATCCTGTGGGTCACCTTCGTGTATTTCCCGATCGCCCACATGGTCTGGGATGCTAACGGCCTGATCTTCGGCTGGGGCGCACTTGATTTCGCTGGCGGCACCGTCGTTCACATCAATGCGGGTCTCGCAGGTCTCATCGGCGCGATCATGGTCGGCAAGCGTACCGGCTTCGGCAAGGACATGATGGCGCCGCACTCGATGACGCTGACGCTCGTTGGCGCCGCCATGCTGTGGTTCGGCTGGTTCGGCTTCAACGCCGGCTCCAACCTCGAAGCGTCCGGCGGCGCGATGCTCGCAACCGTCAACACCTTCGTTGCCACCGCTGCCGCCATCCTGTCGTGGTGCGTCGTTGAAACCTTCACCCGCGGCAAGGCTTCGCTGCTCGGTGCCGTTTCGGGCATGATTGCCGGCCTCGTCGCCATCACGCCTGCTGCCGGCATTGCCGGTCCGATGGGCGCCATTATCATGGGCCTTCTGGTTTCGCCGCTGTGCTACTTCTTCGTCGCCGTGGTGAAGAACAAGTTCGGTTATGACGATACGGCAGACGTGTTTGGCGTCCACGGCGTTGGCGGCTTCTTCGGCGCTCTGGCCACCGGCATCTTCGCCTCCTCGTCGCTCGGCGGCATCGGTTATGCCGAAGGCGTCACCATGGGTGCGCAGTTCTGGGTCCAGCTGAAGGCTGTTCTCGTCACCATCGCATGGTGCGGTATCGGTTCCTTCGTCCTCTACAAGATCGTCGATCTGATCGTCGGTCTGCGCGTCACGGTCGAAGCCGAACGCGAAGGTCTGGACCTCGCCTCGCACGGCGAAGCCGCCTACCACGATTGATGGTTCTGAACGCGGCGGACCGCTACCGCCGTGCATCCTGAACAACACGAAAGGCCCGGAAACATCGTGTTCCGGGCCTTTTCCGTGGGTAAATTTTGCCCTTACAGGCGTGGTTAAAGTTGCGTTAACCTGCTTTCGTTAGCTTGCTCTCATCTGGGCGCATTGCGTGTCGGGCCGCCGATTCGACCGCCATGCCCAAAACTGGTTACAGGCTGGTGATAATGAGCAGAAGCAATTCGGCAGCCATGGCGCATCGTTCGACGCGCGTCGTGCTTACCGCTTTCGTCATGCGTCAGGTTCTGGCGCTTCTGGGTTTCGGGATCTTTCTCGGGCTTGCGCTGGCCATTGCCGCGCTGGCAACGTGGAACGTTGCTGATCCGAGCTTCTCTTATGCCACGGATAACCAGCCGAGCAATATTCTCGGCGCACCGGGTGCGGCCTTTGCCGACATGATGATGCAGTTTTTAGGGCTCGCCAGCGTGCTGGCCCTGCTGCCCATTCTCGCCTGGGCAATGGCGCTGATCACCGGTCGCCACATCGATCGCCTTCCTGCCCGCATCGCCGCTTGGGCGGGTGCCGCCCTTGCCGGTGCCGCCACGATCGGCTGTTTTCCTGCTCCGCTCACCTGGCCCATCCCCAACGGTATCGGTGGTGTTCTGGGTGACATGATCCTGCGCTTCCCGGCGCTTTTTGTCGGCGCTTACCCCACCGGCATGCTCGCCACCATTCTCGGCTGCATCTTTGCCCTGCCGACCGCCTGGCTGATGCTGTTTGCCTCGGGCATGATCGGTCACCGCGAAGCTGTGGAAGTCGATGAAGACGATATCCCCGAACCGCCGCGCCGCAATGCCGCGCAGGATGAAGACGAGGATGACGAAGGCGGCTTTGGCGGTTTCCTCGCTTTCGGCGCGCTTGCGCATTACTGGTATATGGGGCAGGCCCAGTTCCGTCGTCTGTTCGGCATCAAGTCGCGGTCGCGCATGGGCGGCCAGCACGAACAGCCTTACGATTTCAACGATGACGAATTCGGCGGCCTGAACGAGCCTGTCCGCGCCAAGGCGAACCGTGGCGAACGCCGCGAGCCGTCCATGGATGGCGGCGAGTTTGCCAACCGCACGATGGCGCGTCGCGCCATCGCTGCCCCGCCCATGTCACATGAGGACGAAGACGATTATGACGACGATGTCGGCATGCGTCGCCCGGCCGGCATCCTGCCGGATGACGACGAGTTCGTCTCGAGCCCGCGCGGCCGTGGCAATTCGCGTGTGACGCCGGCTGCTACCCCGCCAAAACCGAGCGCCCGTGTCGGTCGCGAAGCCCAGTCCTCGTTTATCGATCCCGAAGGTTTCCAGCTGCCCTCCGTGCATCTGCTGACGGAACCGAAGGCCGTTGCCCGCGATGCGTCTCTTTCCGCCGATGCGCTGGAGCAGAATGCCCGCATGCTGGAAGGCGTGCTCGAAGATTTTGGCGTCAAGGGCGAGATCATCCATGTCCGCCCCGGCCCGGTCGTCACGCTTTACGAACTGGAGCCGGCCCCCGGCATCAAGTCGTCGCGCGTCATTGGTCTTGCCGACGATATCGCCCGCTCTATGAGCGCGATCGCTGCCCGTGTCGCCGTCGTTCCCGGCCGCAACGCGATCGGTATCGAACTGCCGAATTCCACCCGCGAAACCGTCTATCTGCGCGAAATGATCGGTAGCCGTGATTTCGAGGGCAGCAAGGCCAAGCTCGCCATGGCGCTCGGCAAGACGATCGGTGGCGAACCCGTGATCGCCGATCTCGCCAAGATGCCGCATCTTCTCGTTGCCGGTACCACCGGTTCGGGTAAGTCTGTCGCCATCAACACTATGATCCTGTCGCTGCTTTACCGGCACAGCCCGGAAAAATGCCGCCTGATCATGATCGATCCAAAAATGCTGGAACTGTCGATCTATGACGGCATTCCGCATCTGCTCTCGCCTGTCGTCACCGATCCGAAAAAGGCCGTCGTCGCGCTCAAGTGGACCGTCCGCGAGATGGAAGAGCGCTACAAGAAGATGTCGAAGATCGGCGTCCGCAACATCGATGGCTTCAATACCCGCGTCGAACAGGCGCTTGCCAAGGGCGAGGTTCTGACCCGCACCGTGCAGACCGGCTTCGACCGCCAGACGGGCGAAGCGATGTACGAGACGGAAGAGTTCGATCTGAAGCCGCTGCCCTATATCGTCGTCGTCATCGACGAAATGGCCGACCTGATGATGGTCGCCGGCAAGGATATCGAAGGCGCGGTGCAGCGTCTGGCGCAGATGGCACGTGCCGCCGGCATCCATGTGATCATGGCGACGCAGCGTCCGTCCGTCGACGTTATCACTGGCACGATCAAGGCCAATTTCCCGACCCGCATCTCCTTCCAGGTGACGTCGAAGATCGACAGCCGCACCATTCTGGGTGAGCAGGGTGCCGAACAGCTGCTCGGCATGGGCGACATGCTCTATATGGCCGGTGGGGGCCGTATCCAGCGTGTCCATGGTCCGTTCGTGTCGGATAACGAAGTCGAGGAAATCGTCTCCTACTTGAAAAGCCAGGGTGCGCCCCAATATCTCGAAGCAATTACGGCAGACGACGAGGATGACGACGAAGGCGGCCCGGCGGGCACATCCAATCTTTCCGATTCGGATGACCCCTACGATCAGGCAGTGGCAATCGTGCTGCGTGACGGCAAGGCGTCGACGTCCTATATCCAGCGTCGGCTGGGCATCGGTTACAACCGCGCTGCATCGCTGATCGAGCGAATGGAGCAGGAAGGGCTGATCGGCCCGGCCAACCATGCCGGCAAAAGAGAGATACTTGTGCCGACAGAGAACGATATTCTCGATCGGTAACCGCGCTGTGATCAGGCGCGGCCATCAAGCCGCCGCCTTTCATGGTGAGGAAGAGACTGAAGGAGAATACTGAATGACACTGAAGACCATGCCGCAGATCCTGACGCCCTCCCTCAGCCGCCGCGCTTTTGTCACCGGCGTCACGGCCACGGCTTTTGGTAGTCTTATCGGCCTGCCTGCACTTGCGCAGGGCACCGCCTCGGCGCAGAAGATCGCCGACCATTTTTCCTCGGTCAAAACCATGATGGGCGAATTCGTTCAGTTCGGCCCGCGCGGTGAGCAGACCGGCGGCAAATTCTTCATCGAACGCCCCGGCAAGCTGCGTTTCAATTTCGAGGATCCGTCGCCGATCCGCGTTATCGCCGACGGCAAGAACGTGGTTATCGGTAACCTGAAGCTGAAGACCTGGGACATCTATCCCCTGTCCAAGACGCCGCTGAGCCTGCTTCTGTCGGACAAGATCGATCTGCAGAACCAGACCGTGCGCGACGTCAAGGAAGAGTCGGACCTGATCACCATCGTGCTCGGCAACAAGAGCATCTTTGGCGACAGCACCATTACCATGATGTTCGATCCAAAGACCTACGACCTGCGCCAGTGGACGATTACCGACCTTCAAAACAAGGAAACTTCGGTGATGATCTACAATGTCCAGAACGGCACGAAGTTCGACGACAAGGTGTTTCAGATCGATTACCAGGCCGTTCACCGCCGATAAGCTGTTTATGGGCAGGACGAGAAACCGAAGGGTCGCGGAAAACGCGGCCTTTCTGCTTTTCAGCACATCGGAAATTTCATAGACCCTTGCCCATCAGCAGGGGATCTTTCGAATGTCATTTTCCATCACCACCTGGAACATCAATTCGGTGCGGCTGCGCATGCCGATCGTTGAGCAGTTCATCGTGCGCCGCCAGCCCGACATTCTCTGCCTGCAGGAAATCAAGTGCCAGGAGCCCGAATTTCCGCTCGCTCCGCTGAAAGCGCTCGGTTACGAGCACATCATCATTCACGGCCAGAAGGGTTATCACGGTGTGGCGATCGCCTCGCGTATCCCGCTGTCGGAAGACCATCGCCAGAATTACTGCAATGTCGGTGATGCCCGCCACATCTCGGCGATTTTCGAGCGTGGTTCGCGTCGCATCCGTCTGCACAATTTCTACGTCCCCGCCGGCGGCGACGAGCCGGACCGCGCCATCAACCCGAAATTCGGCCACAAGCTCGATTTTCTCGAAGAGATGAAGGCGCTGAGGGCGGATATGCCGGGCGTTTCCTCCATTCTCGTCGGCGACCTTAACATCGCGCCGCTGGAGCACGATGTCTGGTCGCACAAGCAGCTTTTGAAGATCGTCAGCCATACGCCGGTGGAAACCGACGGCATGAAGGAGGTCATCGCCAAGGGCGGCTGGCTGGACCTGATGCGCCAGTACACGCCGGAGCCGGAAAAGATCTATACGTGGTGGAGTTACCGCGCCAAGGATTGGGAAGCCGCCAACAAGGGCCGCCGCCTCGACCATATCTGGTCATCGCCGGAGCTCGGGCCCTTCCTCGACAGAATAGAGGTGCTGAAGGAAGCGCGCGGCTGGAACCAGCCGTCCGACCATGTGCCGGTCACGGCGACGTTCAAGTTCTGATGAAAAATCCGGGCTGAATGGCCCGGCGTCATTTCCTACTGGAAACGGCTTTCCATCGCCGCCGCCGCCTGCGCCATGCGCACCAGATTGTCTCGGATGCGTGCCTGCAAAATCTGCGCCGCGCGCGGATATTCTTCCAGCAGGCGGTGGAAAAGGGTGCGCGTCACTTTCAGCACATCGCTGTCCTGCACAGCGACTGCCGTATATTTGCGCTCGACCATGGTGATCAGGGCCAGTTCGGAAAGCAGTGTGCCGGCACTCACTTCCTTTTCCACCTGCATGTGGCCATCGCGTCCCAGTGTGGAAAGCTGAAAGCGCCCGCTTGCCACCACGAAGGCGGATTCGGCTGGGGAGTGTTCGCGAAACAGCGCCTGGCCGTGCGCGATGGTGCGGCGTTCGGCGCCGAAGGCGATCAGCCGCAGCTGGTCGCCATCCATGTCGGAAAACAATGGCACCTGCGAAAGCAGGCGAATGTCGTCGGCAAGTGCCATTGTCGAAAATCCTTACGGTACGATCTTGTAGCCGCCGTTTTCCGTCACGAGGATTTCCGCGTTGGACGGGTCGCGCTCGATTTTCTGGCGCAGGCGGTAGACATGGGTTTCCAGCGTGTGCGTGGTGACGCCGGAATTATAACCCCAGACCTCTTCCAGCAACACGTCTCGTGTCACAACCTTCTGTCCGGCGCGGTAGAGATAACGGATGATCGCCGCTTCCTTTTCCGTCAAACGGATCTTTTTGCCGTCATCGGTGGTCAAAAGCTTCTGACTCGGTTTGAACACGTAAGGCCCGACGGTGAAGGTGGCGTCCTCGCTCTGCTCGTACTGGCGCAGCTGGCCGCGAATACGGGCCAGCAGAACCGCGAAACGGAAGGGCTTGGTCACATAGTCGTTGGCGCCGGCTTCGAGACCGAGAATGGTGTCGCTGTCGGTGTCGTGGCCGGTCAGCATGATGATCGGCGCCTTGAAGCCGCCCTTGCGCAGCAGTTTCACCGCCTCGCGACCGTCCATGTCCGGCAGGCCGACATCCATGATCAGCAGATCGATCTGGCCGGCCTTGGCTGCCTGCATCGCCTTGGTGGCGTTGCTTTCCTGCAGAATGTTAAATTCTTCATAGAAGGAAAGCTGCTCGACCAGGGTTTCGCGCAGGTCGTTATCGTCGTCGACCAGAAGGATGGTGCGTGCTGCCATGTAAGAACTTGCCTCTTTGTTGTCGCGGGCCATCACGGATGGTGCGCGGCCGACTGTTTCGGGCACTTGATGTAAGTGCTAGCTTGCTATGAATTCAAATAAAATCATGAGCAAAGCAAAAACTTGTGAGGAAAATGCGAGCAGATTGCCAAAAGAAAAGGGGGGCTTCGACGATTGTCGTACGCCAGGTGCCCGGAAACCGCTCGCGCGCCCTCGTCCAGCTCGGTCCGGTGACGCTTCCGGCGGCCATCGGACGCTCCGGCCGAACCGCGTTCAAGCGCGAGGGAGACGGTGCAACACCGATCGCCGCCATGCCCGTTCTTTACGGTTTCGTGCGCGGTGATCGCGTCCGTGCGCTGCCTACCGCCTTGCCCATGCGCCGCATCCGGCCCGACATGTTGTGGTGCGACCAGCCGGAACACCCGAGCTACAATCGGCTCGTCAAGGCGCCGTTCAAACCCAGCCATGAGGAGATGAAGCGGGAAGACGGGCTTTACGACGTCTGCCTCGTGCTCGACTGGAATGTTTCGTCGCGCCAACGGAATCGCGGCTCGGCGATCTTTTTTCACCTCATCCGTCCCGGTTATCAGCCGACGGCGGGATGCGTCGCCGTCAAGTTGCGGGACATGCAGCGGCTGTTGCGCTTCATCCGCAAGGGAACGGTGGTGAAGGTTCTCTGATCAGCGACCGATCAGGATGGCGCCTGCCGCCACCACCACGCAGGCAAAGATGCGTTTCGGCGTCAGTGCTTCGCCTAAGAAAAGACGTCCGATGATGACGGCAAACACCACGCTGGTTTCGCGGATCGCCGTCACCGGCCCGGCAGGGCCGAGCGAATAGGCGGCAACGACGGCGGCATAGGCGATCAGCGCAAACACGCCGCCACCCAATGCCTTCCGTGTTTCGCGCGAGCGGAAGTCAATGCTCAGGCGCCCGCGCATGACGCAATAGACCGCAACCATCATCACGCCATAGATCAGCAGAACCCAGGCGGAATAGGTCATCGTCTCATCGACATGGCGGACGCCGCTTGAATCGATCAGGGCGTAGGTGGAAATGATCGAACCGCAGACGAGCGCCAGCCCGAGCGACACCGGGGAAACGCCGGAACGCCCCAGAACGAGGCTCATGATGCCGGTGGCAATCAGGGCCACGCCGGCAATCTGCGGCGTTTCCAGATGCACGCCCAGAAACAGGATGCTCGCCAACGTCACCAGAAGCGGCACCGTGCCGCGCACGATCGGATAAACCTGCCCAAGATCGCCATAACGGTAGGCCGCGACCAGAATGAAGCTGTAGGCCGTCTGCAGCGCCGAGGAGGCGATAATGAAGGCAAGTGCTGTTGGCGAGGGCAGGGGATAGATGAGGATCAGCGGCACGGAAACGATCGTGCCGGAAATGCTCATCACCGTCACCGACCACATGCGGTCGGCGCCCGAGCGCAAAAAGGCGTTCCAGCTGGCGTGCAGAATGGCCGCAAACAGCGCCAGGCCGATCATTGTCATGTTCAAGGGGGAAGGCGCCTTCGACGCAGCTGAAGATTCTTGTCGCGCCAACATAAAATCGGCGTGACGTCTGTCAATGCGTTGATGGGGCCGCACGCGCCGAAATGAAGCGCTCGGAAAAGAAAGGGCCAGGAAATTCCCGGCCCTTGCAAAAAATCATTTCCAGTCGCGGATATCGACAAAGTGACCGGCAATCGCCGCAGCCGCCGCCATGGCCGGCGAGACGAGATGCGTGCGGCCCTTGTAGCCCTGGCGGCCTTCGAAATTGCGGTTCGAGGTGGACGCGCAGCGCTCATAGGGGTTCAGGCGGTCGTCGTTCATGGCAAGGCACATGGAACAGCCCGGCTCGCGCCATTCGAAACCGGCATCCTTGAAGATCTTGTCGAGGCCTTCGGCTTCCGCCTGTTCCTTCACGAGGCCCGAGCCCGGCACGATCATGGCGTTGACGGTGGATGCCACCGTCTTGCCCTCGACCATGGCGGCCGCCGCGCGCAGATCCTCGATGCGACCATTGGTGCAGGAGCCGATGAAGACGCGGTCGACGGTGATGTCGGTCATCTTCTGGCCGGGCTTGAGGCCCATATATTCCAGCGCGCGCCATTTCGACGTGCGCTTGTTTTCTTCCTGGATATCGTCCGGGTTCGGCACCACGCCCTCGACCGAGATGACGTCTTCCGGCGAGGAGCCCCAGGAAACGATCGGCGGCAGGTTGGCGCCGTCGAGCACGATCACCTTGTCGTAATGCGCGCCTTCGTCGCTGTGCAGCGTCTTCCAGTAGTCGATCGCCATGTCGAGTGCCGCACCCTTTGGCGCACGCGGTTTGCCCTTGATATATTCAAAGGTGGTTTCGTCCGGCGCGATCAGGCCGGCGCGGGCGCCGCCTTCGATCGTCATGTTGCAGACCGTCATGCGGCCTTCCATGGAGAGCGAACGGATCGCTTCGCCGGCAAATTCGACCACGTGGCCGGTGCCGCCAGCGGTGCCGATCTCGCCGATGATGGCGAGGATCACGTCCTTGGCGGTGACACCTTCCGGCAGCTTGCCATCGACACGCACCAGCATGTTCTTGGCCTTTTTCTGCACCAGCGTCTGGGTGGCGAGAACGTGCTCGACCTCGGACGTGCCGATACCATGCGCCAGGGCACCGAAAGCACCATGCGTGGACGTGTGGCTGTCACCACAGACGATGGTCATGCCCGGCAGGGTAAAGCCCTGTTCCGGGCCGACAATGTGCACGATGCCCTGACGGACATCCTTTTCCGAATAATATTCGACGCCGAAATCGGCAGCATTCTGGGCCAGCGCCTCCACCTGGATGCGGCTTTCCTCGTTCTTGATGCCGAGATGGCGGTCGGCGGTAGTCGGCACGTTATGGTCGACGACGGCGAGCGTGCGCTCCGGTGCGCGCACCTTGCGGCCGGCCATGCGCAGGCCTTCGAATGCCTGCGGCGACGTCACTTCGTGAACGAGGTGACGGTCGATATAGAGAAGACAGGTTCCGTTTTCTTCCGATACGACGTGGTCGTCCCAGATCTTGTCATAGAGGGTACGCGGTGCGCTCATGGCTGACATCCATTTCAAATGGTCATGTTTTGAAGGTAGGGAATGCGGGCGGTAAATACCGCCGTGCCGGGCATGTCGGCCCGGTCAGCTAAGTCGGCTGCAAAGCGCCCCGGAAACGCGCGCGAAGAAACGTGCCGGCAGACGCTTGTGGTCCTGCAGCACAAAAACTTCCTTGGCGAGACATCCGAATTTCGATCCCATGACGGCTTATATAGCAGTTCGATGAAATGTCGGCAATCGGGAGTGTGATGGTGTGATGACCGATACCTGCGCCGTTGCCGATTGGTGTCAGTAGCTGCGCTCTCTTGGCACGCACTGGCGACGCGGCCCGCCATCATAGGGCTGGTACGTATTGTCTTCCGCGCGATAGGAGCGGTATTGCGCAAAACACCAGCCGGTATCGACGCTGCCGGAATCCGCGATCATCTGCGGTTCTTCGGCCATCATTGGCTGTTCGGCCATGATCCCCTGCGCGGTATCCACCGGCATGGCGGCATCATTCGTGCCGGATGTATCCGCGACAGGCATGCCGCCTTCATGTGGCGATTGGCACTCACGGCGTTCCGGCGCATCGAACGGCTGATAGCTGTTGTCCTCGATGCGGTAGGATCGGTACTGGGCAAAACACCAGTCGATATGGGCGGCGCTCAATTCGATCAGGCTGCCATCGGCCTGGCCGCCCATTGTCGCTTGCGCGCCCTCGAACATCGGATCGTCATTTTGGGATGAGGCCAGTTCAAGACGATCGGCCGATCGTTGCGGCGGTACCGCATTGGCAATGCTGTCGATCTCGCCGCCGAGCGGGTTTTCCTGAGCGGGCATGTCTGCGGCTGCAACAAGTGCCGGCAGCCGTTCAAGCTGCTGCGTGCTGCGATCGACGACAACCGGTTTGTCGGTCCACAAGGGTGCATCCATGTGGGCAAAATGATGCGGTGTGTAATCGGTGATCACGAAGGAGGCCGCATAGACCGCGCCGATTACGCCAGCGACACCCAGGGAGAGGCAGGTTGCGAGTTTCAACGGTACGGCGACGATCGGCTTCACGGGAAAAAGCTCCGGTTGGCAATCCAGAGCGAAAAATGCGGAAAGCGCCCAAGAGTTCCCGCCAAACGCGGGCTCACCCGCAATTTTTAACTTTTGTCATGACGGCAATAAAAAAGGCGACCCGAAGGCCGCCTTTTCATCATGCCATGACGGCAAATCTTATTCGGCAGAAGCTTCTGCTGCCTTTGCAGCAGCTGCTTCTTCTGCAGCCTTGGCTTCAGCGGCTTCCTGAGCTGCCTTTTCGGCGGCCAGTGCCTGTGCTGCTGCTACCTTTTCGGCTTCCAGACGTGCCTTTTCCTCGGCAGCTGCAGCGCGTTCGGCTTCGTTCAGCTTGCGGGCGCGCGTACCGGTGTTTTCAACGATACGAGCCGACTTGCCGCGACGATCGCGCAGGTAGTACAGCTTGGCGCGACGGACCTTACCGCGGCGAACGATTTCGACGCCTTCGACCAGCGGCGAGTAAACCGGGAATACGCGCTCGACGCCTTCACCGTAGGAAATCTTGCGAACCGTGAAGCTCTCGTTGATGCCGCCGCCCGAACGAGCGATGCAGACGCCTTCGTAAGCCTGTACACGGGTACGGGCGCCTTCCTTGACGCGTACGTTGACGCGAACGGTGTCGCCCGGAGCGAATTCCGGAAGCGTGCGCTGTGCTTCGATCTTGGCGGCCTGTTCGGCCTCAAGCTGCTGGATGATGTTCATCGATGTAACTCTCTCGTTTTTCTGAAACAGCCAGAGCGCTCGATGATCATCCCTTGGTCATGACCTTGTCGGTCAATGCCGCCGGATCAGCCTTGTGGGCAGAGCGGGTTCGCCATTCTTTGCTTGTCGGTTACGGGCGTTTGCCCATGTCCGAGCGCGCCAATACACCAAAGGCGGCCGCTTGTCATCCCGTCGGTTGCATTTTTATGACGGAAAGACCGGGTTTCCGGCACGTTGAACGCCGGTTGAGGCGCGGTGTCAGTCCAACAGGTCCGGGCGGCGCTCTTTTGTCAGTTTCAGCGCCTGCTGCTGCCGCCATTTTTCGATGGCGGCATGGTTGCCGGACGTCAGGACCGCCGGGATTTCCTGACCTTCGAACACCTGCGGCCGGGTATAATGCGGGTGTTCCAGCATGCCGGTCTCGAAACTTTCATGCGTGCCGGAGAGTACATTGCCCATCACGCCCGGCAGGATGCGCACCACCGCATCGAGCAGGATCAGCGCCGCCGGCTCGCCGCCCGACAGAATATAGTCGCCGATCGAGATTTCCTCGAGTTCGCGGCCATCGATCACCCGCTGGTCGACGCCTTCGAAACGGCCGCAGACGATGACGACGCCATCGCCGGCTGCCAGTTCACGCACGCGTGCCTGCGTCAGCGGTTTTCCACGCGGGCTCATCAGCAGACGGGGACGGTTGTCTGCTGCGACGGAGTCGATCGCCTTCGCCAGAATATCTGGCTTCAGCACCATGCCGGCGCCACCGCCGGCTGGCGTGTCATCGACGGTGCGGTGTTTATCCTCCGCAAAGTCGCGGATCTGCACGGGTTCAACCGACCATTCGCCACGCACGGCGGCCTTGCCGGCCAGCGAGGTTGCGAGATGCCCGGGAAACATTTCGGGGTAAAGCGTCAGGATGGTGGCGCGAAAGGTCATCGTTCACTTGCCGCCGGGAAAGCCGTCCTGGCCCTTGCCCTCATTGGGGTCCTCGATCAGGCCGGCCGCCATCGGATCGATAAGAAGGCGACCACCTTCAAGATCGATTTCCAAAACGGCGGCTTCGGAAAACGGGATCAGTGCAGGGCGACGGCCCGGACCTTTCAGTTCCAAGAGGTCGCCGGCGCCAAAATCATGCACGGCCGTCACCTTGCCGTAACTCTTGCCTTCGGCATCGACGGCCTCCAGGCCTTCGAGATCGGCATAATAAAATTCGTCTTCTTCCAGTTCGTCGTCCGGCAGGTTGTCGCGGTCGATGAACAGTTCCAGTCCGTTGAGCGCTTCCGCCGCATTGCGGTCGTTGATGCCGCGAAAGCGCACGACCACGACGTTCTTGGCTTCGCGCAGGTCGAGGATCTCGAACACGCGACCATCTTCGCTGCGCAGGTTGCCGTAATCGCCGATCGCCATCGGATCTTCGGTAAACGGACGCACGCGTACTTCGCCGCGCAGGCCCTGCGCCGCGCCGATCGTGGCCATCAGGATTGGGTTTTCAAGCTTGGCCATACGGGCGTGCCGATCCTTCGTGTCGTTTTCGGTCTTTTACGGCGGCAGAGATTGTCGGGCAAGCGCCGTTATCGTGTCGCCGATCTCGCAAAAGGAAACGGGCGGCATGTTGCCATGCCACCCGTAACTTTCTCAACCTTGCGGTCGGAAAAGATTATTCAGCAGAAGCGGCGGCTTCGGCAGCAGCTGCCTTGGCGTCTTCGATCTTCTGAGCCTTTTCAGCGGCGCGCTCGGTTGCCTTCTTGCCCGGCTTTGCCTTTTCCGGGTTGTTCTTGGCTTCGCGGGTCGCGATATTGGCGTCGGCCAGGAAGCGCAGAACGCGGTCGGTCGGCTGTGCACCGTTGGCAATCCAATGCTGGATGCGCTCGGCGTTCAGTTCGATACGGGCCGGGTTGTCCTTGGCCAGCATCGGGTTCCAGGAACCGAGCTTCTCCAGGAAGCGGCCGTCGCGCGGCGAACGGGCGTCAGCCAGAACGACGGTGTAGTAAGGACGCTTCTTGGAACCACCGCGGGCCAGACGAATCTTCAGGGACATTGTTATTCTCCTAGGTTTGGGCCGCCATCCGGCGGGCCGTGTCTTGAAAACTTGGTTATGCAGTCTCTTTGGCGCCGCCATGTTCGGCGGCAATCGCTTCATGGTGCCTGATGACTTCCTTGATGACGAAGTTCAGGAACTTTTCCGCGAAATCCGGGTCCAGATTGGCATCCTTCGCCAACTGGCGAAGGCGTTCGATCTGGAATTCTTCACGCGCCGGGTCAGCCGGCGGCAAATCGTATTGAGCCTTGAGGTGGCCCACTTCCTTGGTGCAGCGAAAACGTTCGGCCAGCATGTGCACCAGCGCCGCGTCGATATTGTCGATCGACTGGCGGTAGCTCAGAAGCTTTGCCTTCACTTGCGGGTCAACCATTCTTCGCGCTCCCTCTTATTTCTTCTTGCCCGGCAGACCCGGCAGGCCCGGGAAACCACCGAGACCCGGCAGGCCACCGCCGCCCAAACCCGGAAGTCCGCCCGGAAGACCACCCGGCAGGCCGCCACCCGGCTTCAAACCCGCGGCTTCGGCCTGCTTCTGCAGGGCTTCGAGCTGTTTCGGGTCGAGCTTGGAAAGGTCGGGCATGCCGCCCATTCCACCCATGCCCATCTTGGAGGCAAGGCCGCCCATCATCTGCTTCATCATGCCGCCCTTGCCCTTGCCGCCCATCATTTTCATCATGTCGGCCATCTGGCGGTGCATTTTCAGAAGCTTGTTGATTTCCGCCGCATCCGTGCCAGAGCCGGCGGCGATGCGCTTCTTGCGGGAATGTTTCAGCATGTCCGGGTTGGCGCGCTCAGCCTTGGTCATCGAGGAGATGATGGCGATCTGGCGGTCGAACATCTTATCGTTCATGCCGGATGCGGCGAGCTTGTCCTTCATGCCGGCCATGCCCGGCATCATGCCCATGATGCCACCCATGCCGCCGAGCGATTTCATCTGGCGCAGCTGGTCGGCGAGATCGTTGAGGTCGAACTTGCCCTTGGCCATCTTGGCGGCCATGGCAGCCGCCTTTTCGGCGTCGATGTTTTCGGCAGCCTTTTCGACCAGCGAAACGATATCGCCCATGCCGAGAATACGGTCAGCGATACGGCGGGGATGGAATTCCTCCATCTCCGTCATCTTTTCGCCGACACCGATCAGCTTGATCGGCTTGCCGGTAACGGCGCGCATCGAAAGCGCTGCACCGCCACGGCCATCGCCGTCCATGCGGGTCAGAACGAGGCCGGTAATGCCGACGCGTTCATCGAAATTGCGGGCGAGATTGACGGCGTCCTGACCGGTCAGGCTATCGGCAACGAGCAGGATTTCATGCGGATTGGACTTCCGCTTGATCTCCGCCATTTCGGCCATCAGCGGTTCGTCGATATGCGTGCGGCCGGCGGTGTCGAGGATGACGACGTCATGGCCGCCGAGTTTTGCGGCCTGCACGGCGCGCGCGGCGATATCGGTCGGCGACTGGCCGGCGATGATCGGCAGCGTATCGACGCCTGTCTGCACGCCCAACTGGCGCAACTGTTCCTGGGCTGCCGGGCGGCGCGTATCGAGCGACGCCATCAGCACCTTTTTCTTTTCGCGGTCGGTGAGCCGCTTGGCGATCTTGCCGGTGGTCGTGGTTTTACCCGAGCCCTGCAAGCCGACCATCATGATAACGACGGGGGCGGCGGCTGCCAGGCTGATGCCGACGCCTTCCGAACCCAGCATCTCGACCAGTTCGTCATGAACGATCTTGACGACCATCTGGCCGGGCTTGATCGACTTCAGAACCTCGGCGCCGACGGCCTTTTCACGCACTTTGTCGGTGAAGGCGCGAACGACTTCGAGCGCGACGTCGGCTTCCAGAAGTGCACGGCGAACCTCACGGAGCGCTGCGGAAACATCCGCCTCGCTCAACGCGCCACGGCCGGTCAGTCCATTCAGAATGGAGCCAAGACGGTCCTGCAGGTTCTCAAACATCGCAACTTCCTTCTTCGTTTCCGGGTGCCCGGAAACGTCGGGTCTTTTACCGCTGAAAACAAGACGCCAAGGCGCGCGCAAAGCCAAAAAGCACCCGAGGGCGCAACGCGCTGTCGGATGTTGACCTCCGGGCTCAATATGTCGGCCCCGGTCGGCGGCTCCAAGTCGTGACTTGTCAGCAGGTTGCCGGGCTTAAACATGAAGTGGGGCGCAGAGTCAAGGGAAGGGCCGGATTTGGGCTATGGGCAGCGGTATCAAACAACGCTATCTTTCCGAAACGGCAATTCTCTGGTGGAGGAGGATTAGCATGGGTTTCACTATTCATGACGCAGAAGTCCTGGCGCTCGCAAACGAGGTGAAGCGCATGTACGGCGCCAAAACCATGGAACAGGCTATCGGAATGGCGCTTGCCAAAGTTCTCAAAGCACCCGAAAAAGAGCCGCCATCGCCTATGTCTTTTGATCGGGGTGAAATCGCAGCAGAACAGCGGGGCACCGGTGTCGATTAGAAATCGTCAGCTCGTAACCAGCAAGATATTGTTCCTCCAAACTCAACCCTTACATAGCCCGTCATGAACCGTCGCAATTTTTTCAAATGGACCGGTCTTGCTGCCATCGCCGCGCTTGCCGGTGGTGTGACGGCAAGGAGCGCCATGGCTGGCAACAAATATTACAGCGGTCCCGTCTCGGATCATTTCGACGGCACGCATTTCTTCAATCCGAATGGCGAAGAACCGGCGGGCATGATGGATCTGCTGCGCTGGAAACTCGGCAACGGTAACATTCCCTGGCCCGAAACATTTGCCAGCCCGTTTCCGCAGGCCATGCCGGAAACCCGCGTCAGCGGCGACCGCCTCGTCGTTACCATGGTCGGCCATGCTTCCATGCTCATACAGGTCGCCGGCCTCAATATCCTCACCGATCCCGTCTGGTCGGAGCGCACCAGCCCGTTCAACTGGACCGGCCCGAAACGCGTCAACCCGCCCGGCATTCGCATCGGTGATCTGCCGCCGATCGATATCGTGCTTGTCACCCACAATCATTACGACCATCTCGATCTCGAAACCCTTTGGGTGCTGCAGGGCCGCGACAAGCCGCATTTCATTACCCCTCTCGGCAATGACGCCATCATCCGCAGCAAGGTTCCGGATGCAAAAATCACGGTAATGGATTGGGGTGGTCAGGAAACCGTCGCGCCCGGTATTATCTTCCATTGCGAACCCTGCCATCACTGGTCGGCACGTGGTCTGAATGACCGCCGACAGGCGCTTTGGGCAGCCTTCGTGTTCGAAACCCCGGCGGGAAAAATCTATCCCATCGGCGATACCGGTTTTCACAGCGGCATCAATTATCGTGCGGCGAAGGAAAAGCATGGCGGTTTCCGCCTCGCCAACCTGCCTTTTGGCGCCTACGAGCCGCGCTGGTTCATGGCGCCGCAGCACCAGAACCCGAAAGAGGCGGTGGAAGGCATGTTGCTTTGCGACGCCGCTTTTGTGGCCGGCCATCACTGGGGTACGGTAAAGCTCACCAATGAAGGTATCGAACAGCCGGTAGAGGCGCTTCATATCGCGCTCGATACACGCAAGATCCCCCGTGAGCGTTTCCGTCCCATGCGGCCGGGCGAGATTTTTGACGTGCCTGCATCTCAATCCGCCACCACGCGCACTTGACGACACCCATGTTGATTTGCTTCATGCGAAACATGAGTGTGAGGGACAAGAAATGCTGATCGAACTCGAACGCCCGACCGAGGCCACCCGCATCCAGCGGCTGAAGGCGTTGACGACGGGAACACATGACACGCTGGACAAGCGCATCATGCGGGCGGAGCCTTTTGCCAGCCGCGAGCGCTATGCGCTGTTCCTTGAGGTCCAGCATCATTTCCATGCCGATGTCGCACCGCTTTATGCGTCGGCAGATCTGAATGGAAAGCTTCCGGGCCTTGCCGATCGCTGCCGTCTGGACGCCCTGCGTCAGGATATTGTCGATCTCGGTGGCGTGGCGGAAAAACTCTCCTCCACCACCGGACCTCTCAGCCCTGCCGCAGCACTCGGCTGGGTTTATGTCGCCGAAGGCTCCAATCTCGGCGCCGCCTTCCTGCGCAAGGAAGCGATCAAGCTGGATCTGTCGGACGATTTCGGCGCCCGCCATCTTGCCGGTCATCCGGAAGGGCGCGGCCTGCACTGGCGAAATTTCGTTTCGGCCTATAACGACCTGCCGATGTCGCAAGCGGAAGAGATCGAAGCCGCCGAGGGCGCCAAGGCCGCCTTCCGCCGCGTGCATGGGCTGGTGGAACGGATTTTCGGGTAACCGCCGGCCATCCGTCACCACTGGTAATTCCCAACGCTTTCGGCCATATACGCCTTGAAGATAGGGGCGCAGCGCCCGGGAATGGATCAGCATCATGACAGGACAGGTCGAATTCGCGCGGATGAACGGGCTTGGCAACAAGATCCTCGTTGTCGACATGCGCGGTCGCGCCGACATGGTGACGCCGGCTGCCGCGATCGCGCTCAATGCCGATCCGGCCACGCAGTTCGACCAGATCATGGCCATCCATGATCCGCGGGCCGATGGCACAGATGCCTGGATCGATATCCTGAACTGCGACGGCACCAAGGCGCAGGCCTGCGGCAACGGCACCCGCTGTGTCGTGCAGGCGCTCAGCGCCGAGACTGGCCGCAAGACGTTCACCTTCCAGACGGTCGCCGGCATCCTGAATGCGCAGGAGCATGCAGATGGCACGATCTCGGTCGATATGGGCAAGCCCGTTTTCGCCTGGGACAGGATCCCGCTGGCGGAAGAGTTTTTCGACACGAGCCGTATCGAACTTCAGATCGGCCCGATCGATGCACCCGTGCTGCATTCGCCCTCGGCCATGTCGATCGGCAATCCGCATGCGATTTTCTGGGTCGATCAGGACCCGATGACCTTCTGTCTCGAACGGTTTGGCCCGATGCTGGAAAACCATCCGATGTTTCCGGAAAAGGCCAATATCACGCTGGCACAGGTCATTGCCGGCGATGCCCTGCGCACCCGCACGTGGGAACGCGGCGCGGGCCTGACGCTTGCCTGCGGTTCCGCCGCCTGTGCCGCTGGCGTATCGGCTGCCCGCACGGGGCGCACCGGCCGCACCGTTACGATCGATGTCGCGACGGCTCCGACCCGCCAGCCGCTGGTCATCGAATGGCGGGAAGACGACCACGTCGTCATGACCGGCCCTGCCGAATGGGAATGGTCCGGCAAGGTCGATCCCGTCACCGGCATTTTTGTTCGCGACGAAGAGCCCGAAGCGAGGGTGAATTGAGCGGCGTCGAGGTCATCACCTTCGGCTGTCGGCTGAACACCTATGAATCGGAAGTGATGCGGGCCGAAGCCGAAAAGGCTGGCCTCAACAATGCCGTTCTGGTCAATACCTGTGCCGTCACAGGCGAGGCGGTGCGTCAGGCGCGTCAGGCTATCCGTCGTGTCCGCCGCGAAAATCCGCATGCCCGCATCATCGTCACCGGCTGCGCCGCGCAAACGGAAAGCGGGACCTTTGCCGAGATGGCGGAAGTCGACATGGTGTTGGGCAATGAGGAAAAGCTGAAAAGCACATCCTATCGCGCCCTGCCGGATTTCGGCGTGTCGTCGGAAGAAAAGCTGCGCGTCAACGATATCATGAGCGTCAAGGCGACCGCGCCGCAAATGGTCAAGCATATCGATGGCCATGTGCGCGCCTTCATCCAGGTACAGAACGGCTGCGATCACCGCTGCACCTTCTGCATCATCCCTTATGGTCGCGGCAATTCCCGCTCGGTGCCCATGGGCGCTGTGGTCGAGCAGGCGCGAAAACTCACGGAAAGCGGTTATCGCGAAATCGTGCTGACCGGTGTCGATGCCACCAGCTATGGCGCCGATCTGCCAGGCAGCCCGACGCTTGGTTATCTCGCTAAAACGCTGCTGAAACAGGTCCCCGAAATTCGTCGCCTGCGCCTGTCATCGATCGACAGTATCGAGGCCGACAATCATCTTTGGGATCTGATTGCCGACGAACCGCGTTTCATGCCGCATCTGCATCTGTCCCTGCAGCATGGGGATGACATGATTTTGAAGCGCATGAAACGCCGTCACAGCCGCGCCGAAGCCTTGGCATTTACCGAGCAGGCCCGCCGCCTGCGGCCCGATATCGCCTTCGGTGCGGATATGATCGCCGGTTTCCCGACGGAAACGGAGGAAATGTTCGAAGGCGCGGCCACGCTTGCCGAAGAGGCCGGCATCTCCTTCCTGCACGTCTTCCCTTACAGTCCGCGCCCCGGCACGCCCGCCGCCCGCATGCCGCAGGTCGATCGCGCGCTGGTCAAGGACCGTGCTAGCCGACTGCGCGCCCGTGGAGAGGTGCTGCACCGCGCCCATCTCGACCGCATGGTCGGAACCGAACAGGTGATCATCGTCGAAAACAACGGCATGGCGCATACGGAAAACTTTTCGCTGGTTGCGGCCCCAACGCTTATTCCCCGCGACTTCAAGCGCGTTATGATAACAGGGCACAACGGCAAACATCTCGACATGGCCGTCGTGGCCGATGCTCGTCACGAGCAGGCGGCCTGACCGGAACGGATATCTTTTATGGCATTGAGCTTCATCAAACGTGTCTTCACCTTCGGCGACAAGCCGGTCGAGGATCAGGCTGCACATCCGGCTCCCGATCGGGCGGCGGATGCCGCGGCCGTTCAGGCCGAACTGGAGCCGAAATCGCGCGATGAGGACCTGCCGCTTGCCGCTGACCCGGTGGCGGCGGTGGAGATCGAGACGGCCGGTGGCCCGTCTGGCGATGTGGTGGAGGCGGTTGAGGAAGAGCCTGCCGCGATCCTTCCGGGCGTTGAAGAGACCTCTGATCTTGGCGTTGTGCCGCTGTCCTTGCTGGAAGCTGAGGCTGCGGCGGAAACCGCGCGGGTTGAGGGTGCGGATCTACCCCCCTCTGCCCTGCCGGGCATCTCCCCCTCAGGGGGGGAGATCACGGATGTTCCGGCTTCGACCCCATTTGCTGAAAGTGCAAAAGGTGATGAGGCGCCCGCCCAGGATGTCGTGTCTGCCTTGAGGCAGGATGTGAGCAACGATTCGATCTCCCCCCCTGAGGGGGAGATGACCGGCAGGACAGAGGAGGGTGGTTCTACACCCGCCGAGACCAGCGGTGAACCAACGAACGCCCCGAGCGAAAGCGAAGGCGTGTCACCCGCCACACCCGTCCTTCCCAAAGGTTTTTCCACCGCCAAGCCGGAAGCCGAACCGGTTGCCGTTGTCGCTCCTGCAAAACTCACATGGTTCCAGCGCCTGCGTGCCGGCCTTGCCCGCACCTCTTCGCAGCTCACCGGCCAGATTTCTGCCCTGTTCACCAAGCGCAAGCTCGACGAGCAGACACTCGAAGAACTGGAAGACCTGCTGATCCAGGCCGATCTCGGCGTCGAAACCGCCATGCGCATCACCGACACGCTGTCTTCCGAGCGCTACGGCAAGGATGTGACGGGCGAAGACGTATCCCGCATCATGTCCGCCGAAATTACAAAAGTGCTGACGCCGGTCGCCAAGCCGCTGCAGCTCGATCTCGATCACAAGCCGCATGTCATTCTCGTCGTCGGCGTCAACGGCACCGGCAAGACCACCACGATCGGCAAGTTGGCCGCAAAACTCTCCGGTTCCGGCCTGAAGGTCATGCTTGCCGCCGGCGATACCTTTCGCGCAGCCGCGATTGAGCAGTTGAAAATCTGGGCGGATCGCACCGGTTCGCAATTTATCGGCACCAAGCTCGGCGCCGATGCGGCCGGTCTTGCCTATGATGCGTTCGAACAGGCACGTGCCAACAAGTCGGACGTGCTGATCATCGATACCGCCGGCCGTCTGCAGAACCGCACGGAACTGATGGCGGAACTGGAAAAGATCGTGCGCGTGTTGAACAAGCTCGATCCCGATGCGCCGCATACCGTGTTGCAGACGCTCGATGCCACGACCGGCCAGAACGCCATGAACCAGGTGGAAATTTTCCGCAATGTCGCGGGTGTCAGCGGCCTGATCATGACCAAGCTCGACGGTACCGCGCGCGGTGGCATTCTTGTGGCCATTGCGGCCAAGCACAAACTGCCGGTCTATTTCATCGGCGTTGGTGAAGGTGTGGATGATCTCGAACCTTTCGAGGCCAAGGATTTCGCGCATGCCATTGCCGGTCTGACGCATTGATGCCACGAAGAACGTGTCTGGCTTGCCCAGTACAACCCAGTTGAGTTTCGCACAAGAAGTTGGATGCCATGCAGATCGAAAGCGACACCACGCCGACCAAGGAAGAGAAGCAGCATCCCGGCCTCAAGCTGGCGCTGGAAATCGGGCCCTTGCTGGTATTCTTCTTCGGCAACCTGCGTGGCGAATGGCTGGCGGAAAAATTTCCGGCACTGACCGCCATTGGCGGACCGCTTTTGATCGCGACCGCGCTGTTCATGGTCGCGACCGTGATTTCGTTGATCGTCTCGAAAATCGTTTTCAAGCACCTGCCGGTCATGCCCTTCGTTTCGGGCGTCGTGGTCATGGTCTTTGGCGGGTTGTCGATCTGGCTGCAGGACGAGACCTTCATCAAGATGAAGCCGACCATCGTCAACACGCTGTTTGGCGTCGTCCTGCTCGGTGGTCTCCTGTTCGGCAAGTCGCTGCTCGGCTACGTCTTCAATGCCGCCTTCCGGCTGGATGCAGAAGGCTGGAAGAAGCTGACCTTGCGCTGGGGCATCTTTTTCCTGTTCCTCGCCGTCATCAACGAAATCGTCTGGCGCAATTTCTCCGATCAGTTCTGGGTCAATTTCAAGGTCTGGGGCACGATGCCGATCACCATCGCCTTCACGCTCTCGCAGATGCCTCTGATCATGCGCCACACGATCGAAGACACGGCGGCGGATAACGGCAAGTGACGACGGCGGGCTTTTCCGAACCGGGCTCCCAATCGCGCCGTTGGCTCATCGGCGCGCTCGTTCTGTTCATCGCGCAGATCGCCATCCTGTATGTCATGGGCCGTATTCCGATCTGCGAATGCGGTTACATAAAACTGTTCGAACCGGGCGTGAATTCGCCCGGCAATTCGCAGCATATCGCCGACTGGTACACGCCCTCCCACATCATACACGGGTTTCTGTTTTACGGTCTCGGCTGGCTGGTGCTGCGCCGCGCGCCGATCTCGGCCCGCCTGTCGCTGGCGGTGTTGATCGAGGCTGCCTGGGAAATCCTCGAGAACTCGCCCATCATCATCGATCGTTATCGCTCTGCCACAATGGCGCTCGGTTATAACGGTGACAGCATTTTGAACTCGGCGATGGATACGGTGTCCATGGCGATCGGTTTTTTTATCGCCGCGCGCCTGCCGGTATGGATGACGGTGGCGATCGCTATATTTTTCGAGTTGCTGACCGGTTATCTGATCCGCGACAATCTGACGCTCAACGTCCTTATGCTGATTTCCCCTGTGGATGCGGTGCGCGAGTGGCAGTCAGCCCTGTAAAGGGCGTGTATCTGCTGTCTCTCAATCAGGTTTCGTTAACAGTCGCGTCATAGAACCGGACTGTCAGTTCGTGGAGGGGGATGAGCCCCTTAGGCCGCGTCGCGAGGACGACATGGAATCCCAGGATAATTTCGCTTATCTTCTGCCCTTCATTTTCCTGACCTTCGGTCTGGTGTTTCTCGGGATGGCGCGTCTGGGCGACCGCAGTGCCCCTGCCTGGGGTTTTGGTTATATCGCTGCCGCTCTCGGCTTCGCCACGCCCATGCTGCTTGGTTTCCTGCCGGCACGCGGGCAGGCCGTTCTGGCGAATGCCTTCTTCTTTACCGGGTTCTATCTGTACGGCGACGCCCTTCTTCTGCGCTTCCGCCGCCCGCGCCTTCGCAAAGCACGTATGGCGCTTTGGGCGGCGGGCATGGCGTGTGCCGGATATTTCATTCTTGTCGCCGACAGCATGCGCGGCGAGCTGATGACCAGCGATCTCTTCTGCCTGGCTCTTCTGACGCTGCCGCTTGTAACCGTGGTGGGACATCTTCGCCGCCCTATCGATATCGCCCTGTTCGGTATCGTCGGACTGGTCTTTCTGGAGACGCTCGTGCGGCTGGTCACCATGACGGTGGTGATGACGGATCAGACCTATGTCGGCTTCGAGCGCTTTCTGGCATCCGATTACGCCTTCGTCATGCAGGTCGGCGCCAGCATCATCGGTTTCCTGATGGCGCTGACGGCGCTCGCTGCAACGGTTCTCGATGTCATCGGTGGCCACCAGGATGCCGCGCATCGCGATCCACTGACCAATGCGCTCAACCGTCGCGGTTTCGATCGCGCCGTTGCCGAGCTTGGTGAACTGGGTGAGCGTGGCGTGGTCATCTGCAGCGATGTCGACCATTTCAAGCGCGTCAACGACGATTACGGCCATGCGGCCGGCGATGTGGTCATCACCATTCTGGTCGAACTGTTCCGGCGACAGCTTCCGGAAGGCGCGCTGATCGCGCGGTTCGGGGGCGAGGAATTTGTGGCCTTCCTGCCCGGCATGTCGCTGACAGAAGGCGGGGTGCATGCGGAAGTGATCTGCCACGCCTTTGCAAACCGGCGCTGGGAAACGACCGGCATCCGCCGCAAGGTGACGGCAAGTTTTGGCGTCTGCGCCGTCTCACGCAACGACCGCTCGGTTCATGAGGCGATTGCGCGTGCCGATTCCTGCCTTTACGCAGCCAAGGATGCCGGCCGTAACCGCGTCGTCATCGAAGGTCGACAGAGAACCGATGGATCTGCCACCATTCACAGCATAACCGCCGCCTGAAGCGCTGGCCCTGTCTGTTTTCAGGATTTCGAGAGCGCTTTTTCCATCGCCGGCAATAGGCCGTTGGTCAGGCTTTGGCTGTCGAACGGGCCGACCTTCTTGTACAGGATCGTGCCGTCTGGGCCGACCAGATAACTTTCCGGAATGCCGTAGACACCCCAGTCGATCGCCGCCTTGCCGTTCGGGTCGACGCCGATCGCCTTGTAGGGATTGCCGAGTTCTCCCAGAAAACGCAGCGCGTTGTCGTTGCGATCCTTGTAGTTGATGCCGACAATGTTCAGCTGGCCCTGTTCGGCCAGGTTTTTCAGGATCGGATGTTCCTGTCGGCAGGGTACGCACCAGGAGGCAAAGACGTTGACCAGCGTCAGCTTGCCCCGGATCGCGTCATCTGTCAGCGCCGGCAGGTTGACGCCTTCAAGCGCGGGCATGGCCAGTGACGGGGCCTTCTGGCCCAGAAGTGCAGAAGGGATGGCCGAAACATCGTGGCCGTTGACATCCTGATCGTAAAGCATCTTGCCGGCGACGGCGGCGAAGCCGGCAAACACGGCGAGCGGGATGAGCGCCAGTGCATAACGGCCAAAACCGCGACGCGCGCCTTCGGGCTGCTTCTGTTCCGTTGGTTGCGAGCTATTGGTCATGCCTCTTTGCCTTCCGGCTTCGGGGCGGAGCGGCGGCGAATGCCGGATGCTTCGAGTTCCGCCAGTTCCTTGGCTCGAGCCCGGCCATCCAGCCAGACCCAGGTGATAAGACAGAGGCTGATCAGCGCTGCGATGCCATAGGACATGGCGATATAGAATGTATGGGTCATGTCACGCACCCTTTTCCGAAGTCTGGCCGGCCATGCGGGCCGCCATGCGGCGTTGCGCGCTGACGCGGCGGCGCCAGATCTCGTTACGCATCGCGGCGATATGCAGCGTGAAAAACAGCATGGTGAAGGCAAAAGCCATGATCAGCAGGGGCCAGAGAAAAGTGCTGTCGATCGTCGAGCCGCCCATGCGGATGACGCTGGCCGGTTGGTGCAGCGTATTCCACCAGTCGACGGAGAACTTGATGATCGGGATGTTGACGAACCCGACGAGGATCAGGACGGCCGAAACACGCGCGGCCTTGCCCGGATCATCCATGGCGCGGTTGAGCGCGATCAGGCCGAGATACATCAGGAACAGCACGAAAACAGAGGTCAGGCGCGCATCCCACACCCACCATGTGCCCCACATCGGCTTGCCCCAGAGTGAGCCGGTGGCAAGCGCGATCAGCGTGAAGGCAGCGCCGAGAGGGGCTGCGGCCTTGTGGCTGACATCTGCCAGCGGATGACGCCAGACCAGCGTGCCGATGGCCGACGCTGCCATCACCGAATAACACATCATAGAGAGCCAGGCGGCCGGCACATGCACATACATGATGCGCACGGTCATGCCTTGCTGGTAATCGCCTTCGCCGGCAAAGCTCAGATAGAGGCCTATTGCGAAGAGGATGGCGGTGATGCCGGCCATCCAGGGAAGAAGACGCGACGCCAGGCCCAAAAACCGCGTTGGGTTGGCGAGATCTGTCAGCTTGGTCAAAACGGCTATCTGGGGCATAGGGCTTTCTACTTGGTGTCGCGGGCCGTGGCTTTGCTTCTAGTCAATCGCCGGCGTTTCTCAATGCCAGGGCAGCACCAAGGGGCCCAAGAACGGCAAAAAACATCGTGATTGCCACCAATATCAGGAATGGCGGCATGAAGGGAGCGGGGTCCTGCACGGCGGCATAGGATGCGCTGACTCCGAAAATCAGCACCGGGATCGCCAGCGGCAGGACCAGAATGGAGACCAGCAACCCGCCACGGGGCAGGGCGACCGCCACGGCGGCGCCGACAGCGCCGATAAAGGTCAGCGCCGGTGTGCCGACCAGAAGCGTCAGCATGGTCGCGCCGATCGCTACCTCGTCCATGTTCATGAACAGGCCGAGAAGCGGCGAGGCGATCACCAGCGGCAGGCCGTTGCCCAGCCAGTGGGCCAGGCATTTGACCAGCACGGTCAGCGCCAGCGGATGTTCCTGCATGAGGATCAGGTCGAGCGATCCATCCTCACGATCGGTCTGGAACATGCGGTCGAGGCCAAGCAGCGCCGAAAGAAGCGCGCCGATCCAGACGATGGCGGGACCAATACGGGACAGAAGGTTGAGGTCGGGACCGACGCCGAAGGGAATGACGGCAACGACGGTGGTAAAAAACAACACGCCGATCAGCGCGCCACCACCGGCGCGGACTGAAAGTTTGAGGTCGCGAAGAAGGAGAGCGATCACCACATGCTCTCCATCACGCCGGCAAAGCCCGTCATCTTCAATTCCTGCGCATTCTCCAGCCCGAGCGGCTGATGGGTGGCCGCGAGTACGATACCGTCGTGACCGAGGTGATCCTTTATCAGAGCGGTGAACACGCTTTCGGCACTCACATCAAGTGCCGCTGTTGGTTCGTCGAGGATCCAGACCGGACGCCAGGCGACCAGCAGTTTGGCAAAGGCCATACGACGTTGCTGGCCAGCGGAAAGATATCCGAAGGGAAGGTGGGTGATGCCGCTAAGCCCAACGGCGTCCGCTGCGCCCGTGACCGTCATTCCCCGCCCGCCGGCAAAATCGCCAACGAAGTTCTGCCAGAATTCGAGGTTTTCCCGGACAGACAGTTCCGCTTTCATGGCATTGCGATGGCCGAGATAATGGCAGGCTTCCGATGCCCGTGTGCCGGGCTCTGCACCGTCCGATTCCCAAGTCACACGACCGCTTTCCGGGCGCAGCAGTCCGGCGACTGCCCGCAGCAGCGTGGATTTTCCCGAACCATTGCGGCCGGTCAGGATCAGGCTCTCGCCGGCGCTGAGGGTGAAGGAGACATCCTTGAAAATAAGGTCTTCTCCGCGTCTCGCGCTCAGCGCTTCTACCGTCAGTCGCATCTGCGGGCTTTCGTTGTGTTTCATCATCCAGCCAAAAAATCTGACGTGACTTGCGGCATGGGGTCTGGAAGGCTTCTTAGAAACTATCTATATACATGGCAACCACGCCAGCGGTCGGCGTGATTTCCACCTGGCGCCGGACCTGAAGACCACAAATCTTCTCGTGCGGACAGCGGAAATGGCCGCACCCGCATCCTTAGTGCATTTAAAAGTGCATAGGCGTCCGCACGCGCGTGTTGGCTCTTGATATCAGCGGGGTTGTTTTCCGTGACGAAATCTATCGATAGCTTCCAATGTCGCTCCGTCCTTACCGTTGGCGGTAAGGACTATGTCTATTTCAGCCTGCCCAAGGCCGAGGCGAACGGTCTGCCGGGCGTTTCCAAATTGCCCTTTTCCATGAAGGTGCTGCTGGAAAACCTGCTGCGCTTCGAAGACGGCCAGTCCGTCACGAAGGAGCAGATTCTCTCTGTTGCCGAATGGCTGAACAACAAGGGCCTGACCGAGGCCGAAATCGCCTATCGCCCGGCCCGCGTTCTCATGCAGGACTTTACCGGCGTTCCGGCGGTCGTCGATCTTGCCGCCATGCGTGACGGTATCAAATCGCTCGGCGGCGATCCGGAAAAGATCAATCCGCTCGTGCCCGTCGATCTCGTCATCGACCACTCGGTGATCGTCGATGAATTCGGCACGCCGACTGCCTTTTCCCGCAATGTGGAACTTGAATACCAGCGCAACGGCGAACGGTATCGCTTCCTCAAATGGGGTCAGCAGGCGTTCAAGAATTTTCGCGTCGTGCCCCCCGGCACGGGTATCTGTCACCAGGTCAATCTCGAATATCTCGGTCAGACAGTCTGGACCAACGAGGAAGACGGTGAAACCGTCGCCTATCCCGACACATGCGTGGGTACGGATTCGCACACAACCATGATCAACGGTCTCGGCGTGCTCGGCTGGGGCGTCGGCGGTATCGAGGCGGAAGCCTCCATGCTCGGCCAGCCGGTTTCCATGTTGTTGCCGGAAGTGATCGGCTTCAAGCTGACCGGCAAGCTGAAGGAAGGCGTGACCGCGACCGACCTCGTGCTCACCGTCGTGCAGATGCTGCGCAAGAATGGCGTGGTGTCCAAGTTCGTCGAATTCTATGGTGCAGGCATGGACAACATGCCGCTCGCCGACCGCGCGACGATCGGCAATATGGGCCCGGAATACGGCGCGACCTGCGGTTTCTTCCCGGTGGATGGCGAAACGATCAATTACCTGACCATGTCCGGCCGCACCCATGACCGGATTGCTCTTGTCGAGGCCTATTCGAAGGCGCAGGGGATGTGGCGTGACGGCGACGGCTCCGATCTCGTGTTCACCGACACGCTGGAACTCGATCTCGGCGATGTCGTGCCGTCCATGGCAGGTCCAAAACGTCCCGAAGGTCGTATTCCGCTCGAAAACATTGCTTCCGGTTTCGCCGGTTCGATGGACGCCGATTACAAGAAGCCGGGTCAGCTCGATAACCGTTATGCGGTTGAAGGCACCGATTTCGATCTCGGCCATGGCGACGTGGCAATTGCCGCCATCACCTCCTGCACCAACACATCGAACCCGTCCGTGCTGATCGCTGCCGGTCTTCTCGCCCGCAACGCGGTTGCCAAAGGTCTGAAGACGGCACCGTGGGTGAAGACATCGCTTGCACCGGGGTCCCAGGTGGTCGGCGAATATCTCGCCAGGTCCGGCCTGCAGACGGATCTCGATGCGCTCGGCTTTAACCTCGTCGGTTTCGGCTGCACCACCTGCATCGGCAATTCCGGCCCGCTGCCGGCGCCGATTTCCAAGACGATCAATGACAAGGGTCTGATCGTTTCAGGTGTTCTCTCCGGCAATCGCAATTTCGAAGGTCGTATCTCGCCGGATGTGCAGGCCAACTATCTGGCTTCGCCGCCGCTGGTTGTCGCTTACGCGCTGGCCGGCACGGTGCAGAAGGACCTGACGACGGAACCGCTCGGAACGGGAAGCGATGGCCAGCCGGTGTTCCTCAAGGATGTCTGGCCGACATCGGCCGAGGTGCAGGAATTCATCCAGACATATGTCACCCGCGAACTGTACGAAACAAAATATGCCGACGTGTTCAAGGGCGATGAGAACTGGCAGGCGGTGCAGATCCCGGATGGCGATACCTATGCATGGGACGACAACTCGACCTATGTGCAGAACCCGCCTTATTTCGTCGGCATGGGCAAGACCGGCTCGGGCCTCAAGAACATCAAGGGCGCCCGCGTGCTCGGTCTCTTCGGCGACAAGATCACCACCGACCACATTTCTCCGGCCGGTTCGATCAAGGCGTCCTCGCCGGCCGGTGCTTACCTCACGGAAAACGGCGTCTCCGTTGCCGATTTCAACCAGTACGGCACGCGTCGTGGCAATCACGAAGTGATGATGCGCGGTACCTTCGCCAATATCCGCATTCGTAATCACATGCTTGGACCGAACGGTAAGGAAGGTGGCTTCACGATCCACTATCCGTCCAAGGAAGAGATGTCGATTTACGACGCTGCGATGAAGTACAAGGATGAAGGCACGCCGCTGGTCATCTTCGCCGGTGTCGAATATGGCAACGGGTCTTCGCGTGACTGGGCTGCCAAGGGCACCAACCTGCTTGGTGTCAAGGCGGTCATCGCTCAGTCCTTTGAGCGTATCCACCGCTCCAATCTGGTCGGCATGGGCGTCGTTCCCTTCACTTTCGAGGAAGGCACGACATGGGCCTCGCTCGACCTCAAGGGTGACGAAACCGTCACCATCGAGGGCCTTGAAGGCGATATCAAGCCGCGCGAATGGAAGATCGCCAGGATCAGCTACGCGGATGGCACGGAGAAGGACGTCAAAATCCTCTGCCGCATCGATACGCTGGATGAAGTCATCTACATGAACAATGGCGGCATTCTGCAAACCGTTCTTCGCGATCTCGCCGCGTAAAAAACACAACACCCGCCGGATCATCCGGCGGGTGTTTTTCTTTCCAAAGTCCCGCCTAAAATCCCGCATCGCATTTCTCAGGTTTCCCGCCCTTGTCCCTCATCATTTTCATCGGGATGGCAGTCACCGTCTTCCTGACGTCGCTGCTCTCCGGCATCTTTGGCATGGCTGGCGGGTTGATCCTGCTCTGGGTGCTGCTTTTCCTTTATCCAGTCGGCACCGCCATCGCGATCCAGGGCGTCATCCAGATGGTGTCGAACGGTTCGCGCGCATGGTTTTCACGCGCCTATATCGACTGGAAGATCCTTGCCGTCCTGTGCTCTGGTGTGGCGGTTTCTGCTCTCATCCTGTTCATCACCAGCTACACGCCCAACCTGTTGGTGGTACTGATCGGTGTCGGTCTGATGCCGATCCTTGTCTGGCTGCCGGTCAACAAACTGAAGCTCGACGCCTCGCGTCCCTCGCATGCATTTCTCGCCGGGGTACTGTCCGGTGGCATGACGATCAGCGTCGGCGTCGCCGGACCGACGGTCGATATCTTTTTCATCCGCACGGAGATGGATCGCCGCAAGGTCATCGCCACCAAGGCTTCGATCCAGACGCTCTCGCATCTCGCCAAGATCGCCTTCTACTGGGATGCCGCCTCGCAACTACCGACGGTCGATGCCATTGCCGTGCTGATCGCTGCCCCGATCGCCATACTCGGCGCGCGCGCCGGAAACGGCATCCTGCAACGGATAACCGACGCCAATTTCCGCAGCTGGACGCGTTGGGTGGTGACGGGGGTCGGGGCAGTTTACCTGACGCAAGGCCTGCTAAAACTGCTTTGACCTTCTTGGAATCTTCAGCAATTCATGGCAACTCATCAGGAAACATGACAGGGTAACCGATCACGTATCTGGTCCTCACCCTGTTGTGACTTCCGTTTGACCGGATGGATTGAGTATTTTGCAGGGGAAGATGTGCGTGGCCGTTCCGTCACCGCCGTGACGTTCCGGTTCGCAAGAGGGTTTTGTTCGATGTTTCCGACTGTCCGTAGTGCCGCATTGCTGATCGGCCTGTTTTCTGCTTGCCCGTTTTATGCAGGTATGGCTGTTGCCGGCGATATTGCGGAACCGAAGGGGGTCGTTGAGCTCTTTACCTCGCAGGGCTGCGCTTCATGCCCACCTGCCGATGCCACGTTGAAGAAACTCGTGGAGCAGGGCGATGTCGTCGCACTCTCCTATCACGTCGATTACTGGAACTATCTCGGCTGGACCGATACGCTGAGTTCCAAGGAAAACACCGAGCGCCAGTATGGCTATGCCCATGCCTTCAATCGCAGCGGCGTCTACACGCCGCAGGCCGTCGTCAACGGCCGTGATCACCTGATCGGAACGGATCTGGCTGCCATCAACCAGAAGATGGATGGCATGAAAAGCGCGGGCCAGGGCCTGACCATACCGGTGAAGGCCGCGATGAACGGTGAGGAGATCGATATCAATATCGGTCCCGGCACCGGCAAGGCCGATATCGTCATCGCCTATTTCACCAAGAAGGAAAAGGTCGAGGTTCAGAAGGGCGAGAACACCGGCAAGCAGATGGAATATTGGCACAGCGTCTACGATGTGCAGACTGTCGGCATGTGGGATGGCAAGGACATGAAGATCACGGTGCCGGCGCGTACCTTGGGCAAGGGCAAGAAGGATGGCTGCGCCATTCTCCTGCAGTCTTCCAAGACGGGCGGTGAGCCCGCTGAAATCATCGGCGCAACCGTGCTGATGGCCGGCCGCAAGCGCGACTGATATTCTTCTGCTCGATCTGTTCTGAGGAGAAACCGGCACTGGTTGTGCCCGGTAGGGTGTTGGTTGCCCGATCCGAGGCGTTGGGGGGCTGGGGGTAAGGGTCAGCGCTCCGGACCGGGCTTGTTTGACGCGATGGCGTCAACCAACAACGCCAATCTCGCTTCGGATTCGGGCACTGTTTTGACCGAAATGCGGCGAGAAAAATTTACATCCTTTGATTTTGCAAGGCTTTGCTACATCAACCGTCTGCGGCTTGCATTTTATGCCTGCTGAGGCACACTGTCATATCTCTGCAATAGACGATCTGGAGCCGTGATGACTGATCAGCCGGATTTTCCGAGGGGATCAAAACCCGAAGACGGTAGCGTCGTTGTCGATCTCAACCAGTACAAACAGAACCGCGATCCGCTGCCCATCACGTTTCACCGGCGTGAGCTGGATGCTATTCTTTGGATCTACGGGCGCATGGTGGGAGAGGGCGAGTGGAAAGACTATGCCATCGACCATACCAAGGAGAAGGCGGTGTTTTCCGTCTTCAAGCGCTCCGGCGAGATGCCGCTCTTCCGTATCGAAAAAAATCCGAAACTTGCTGCCAAGCAGGGTGCTTATTCCGTCGTCAACACGCATGGCATGATCCTGAAGCGCGGTCACGATCTGCAGCAGGTTCTGAAAGTGTTCGACAAGGTGCTGAAGCTTGTCGACTGACCGCTCCTATTCGGAAAAAAGCGAGCCGGGATAAGCCGCCGGGTCCGGTGCGGTCTCCGTACCCTCGCCAAGCGCGATCTGCATGAAAACCGTATCCAGCCATTTGCCATGCTTGAAACCGGTGCCGTTCATCGTGCCGGTCATTTCGAAACCGAGACTTTTGTGGACGGCGACCGAGGCCGGGCTGGCGCCGCCGATGACGGCCGCCATCTGACGAAAACCAAGCGCTTCGCAACGAATGATCAGTTCTTTCAACAGCGCCTTGCCAACGCCTTTTCCGCGGGCTTGTGGGCCCAGATAGATCGAATCCTCCACCAGCCAGCGATAGGCCGGGCGCGTGCGAAAGGCTGAGGCATAGGCATAACCGAGAAGCATGCCGTCTTCCGCTTCGGCAGCGATGTAGGGATAGCCCTTTTCCCTGATCGCCTGGAAGCGGTCGGTCATCTCCGCCTGATCCGGCGGCGTGATCTCGTAACTTGCGGTGCCGTTGAGCACGCTGTCGCGGTAGATTTCGGTAATCGCGAAAAGGTCGGCGGGGGTTGCGTCGCGCAGGCGAAAAGTCATGGCAGGGTGTCACGGTGGCGGGATGTTTTCGAGGCTATGCGGCTGCGCCAAATCCCGCAACAAAAAAGGCGACCCGAAGGCCGCCTTTCCTAATCCATGTATTCCTGATTAGTCGCGGTTTCCGAGGAAGCGCAGCATGAACAGGAACAGGTTGATGAAGTCCAGATACAGGGTCAGAGCGCCCATGATGGCCATGCGGCCGGTCGTGGCGACGTCATTGCCTTCGTAATACATTTCCTTGATCTTCTGCGTATCGTAGGCGGTGAGGCCTGCGAAGATCAGCACGCCGATCGCGGAGATGGCGAAGCCGAGTGCCGAAGACGCCAGGAAAATGTTGACGATCGAGGCGATGATCAGGCCGAACAGACCCATGATCAGGAACGAACCCATCGCCGACAGGTCCTTCTTGGTGCTGTAGCCGTAAAGCGACAGCGCGCCGAAGGAGGCGGCGGTGACGAAGAAGGTCTGCACGATGCTCTGGCCCGTATAGACCAGGAAGATCGACGACAGCGAAAGGCCCATCAGCGCCGCATAAATCCAGAACGTCGTCTGCGCAGCAGAAACGCTCATCTTGTGGATGCGGAAGCTGAGGAAGAACACAAGCGCGATCGGCGCGAGCATCACGACCCAGCGAAGCGGCGAGCCATACATGGCCTGCGCGAATGCGGGGCTGTTGAGTGCAGCCGTATAGGTGCCGTAGGCAGCCAGGCCGGTGATCGCAAGACCGAGCGCCATCAGGTTGTACACCTTCAGCATATGGGCCCGCAGGCCCTGATCGATCATCGCGCCCGACTGTACGCCGCCGCGTGCCATGCGGTCTTGGTAGTGGTGGGGATCAGCCATGGTTTCCTCTCAAAAGCTCCGAGATCTTTTCGGTGTGCGGGGGAAATCCCGGGCGCCGCTGCGGAGCTCCAGCAAGCATGAGCAGAATATGCTGGTAGTTGCGTTATCATTCAAGGCTTTGAGACCCGAATCCCGAAAGTGAAGAGAATTTAATGCGCCAACCCATGTCCAGACCTGACGATCGTCAGGCCTCACGTTAAAGTTCGCGCAATACGGGTGCTGCTTTCTGCCCTAAAATGCGCCATGTACCGGCTAGGCCGATGCCGACGGTCAGCACCAGCGCAATCACCAGCGTCAGCACTGCGACATCCGGCATGAAGGTCGATTGCAGCCGCATGATCTTTGCCACCACATACCACGCGGCGCCCGTGCCGGCGAACAGCGCGAAGATGGCCGTTGCCGTGCCAAGGATCATGTATTCGTAACTGAAGGCGCGGATCAGCATGGAGCGCGTGCCGCCCAGCGTTTTCAGGATCACGGCGTCATGGGTGCGGGCCCGGTTGCCGGCCGCAAGCGCACCGGCCAGAACCAGAACGGAGGCGATCAGCGCAACGGCGGCCGCCGCGCGGATGGCCGTGGCGAGCTGGCCGACCAACTGATCAACGATATCGATCGCGTCTTTTACACGCACGCTGGTGATGGTCGGAAAGGCGTTGGTGACGGCTTTCAGGATGGCTGCCTCGGTTTGCGGCGAGGCAGCTGTATCCGTCAGGGTCGCCAGCCAGGCATGTGGAGCGCCTCTGAATGTGTTGGGCGAAAAGACCATGACAAAATTGATCGACAGCGATTCCCACTCGATCTTGCGGAAGTTGGCGATCTTTGCGGTGATGTTGCGGCCGAGCACATTGACCGTGACGGTGTCGCCGATCTTCAGTCCCAGCTCGCCGGCCTCTTCAGCCGAGAAGGAGACGAGCGGTTCGCCGCTGTAATCTGCCGGCCACCATTTGCCTTCGACCAGTTTCGAACCGGCCGGCGGATCGGCGTCATAGGTGATGCCGCGATCCCCGCGCAGAACCCAGCGCCCTTGTGGCGGCACGTTCATCCTGGCGACGTCCTCGCCGTTGAAGGCGAGAATACGCCCGCGCAGCATGGGCACTTCCGTGATCGTTCCCTGTGGCGACTGCTGTTTCAGGATGTCGACAAAACCCTGACGTTCGGCGCTCTGGATATCGATGAAGAAGAAGTTGGGCGCGTTCTGCGTCATCGTGCCGTTCAGCTGGCGGCGCAGATTACCGTCGATCAGCGTCAGAGTGACCAGCAATGCCAGACCGAGACCAAGGGAAAGAACGACGGACGGTGTGAGTGCGCCGGGGCGATGGATGTTGCCGATGGCCAGCCGCAGCGCCGGCGAGGCGACGCGCGGGCAACGGCGCGCCAGCGAGGCGATGCCGCTGGCAACAACACGCAGCAGGATGAAGGCGGCTGCGACCGCGCCGAGGAAAACGGAGGCGATAAAGCGGTCTTCTGCCGCAAAGATGGCCAATGCGGCAAGCGCGGCCAAAGCCACGCCGCCGGCTGCAAGATAAGGCCATGATGGCAGGCGCGCCTGTTCAAAACCCTGTTCGCGGAAAAGTGCGGTTGCCGGCACTTCGCGGGCATGGCCGAGTGGCAGGATGGCGAAAGCGAAGGTCGTCAGCAGGCCGAAGAGTGCGGCAAGGCCGAGGGCCGATGGATAAAGTGTCACTTCGGCCGGAACAGGCAATGCGCCGTCAAGGAACCGAAGTGCGACGAAGGGGGCGATGGCCCCGACCGTCAGGCCGATCAGGATGCCGACTCCGCCGAGAATGAGGATCTGGAACAGATAGGTGATCGTCACGACGAAAGCCGGTGCGCCGAGGCATTTCAGCGTGGCGATGGTGGTGCGCTTCGAATCGAGAAAAGCACGCACCGCATTGGCCACGCCAACGCCACCGACGATGAGTGCGGTGAGGCCAACGAGCGTCAGGAACTGCGAAAAGCGATCGACATTTTCCGTCAGGGAGGGGGCTGCGCGGTCGCTGCTGCGAACGGACCAGCCGGCGCTCGGAAACTGCTTGTTTGCGTCCGCCACGACCGCCCTGCTGGTGGTCGGGTCTGCCAGCTTGATGCGATAGGCGTGTTCGACAAGGCTGCCGGTGGTGATCAGGCCGGATGCGACCAAAGCATCACGGGCAATAAGCAGGCGCGGGGCGAAGCCAAAGCCTTCGGAAACGGCATCCGGTTCGGTCACGATCGTGCCTTTGATCCTGATGCGGGCATTGCCGAGCAGCAGTTCGTCTCCGACGGAAATGCCCAGGCGATCGAGAAGCAATGGGGCGGCGATCGCACCATAGATGCCGTCCTCGTGCGTCAAGAGATTGGTGATCGGCATGTTCGGTTCGGTCTTGAGTTGACCGTAAAGCGGATAGATGCCGTCAACGGCCTTCACTTCTGCCAGCGTCTGGTCCGCACCGTCCGGCAGGCGCGCCATGGACCGGAGATTGGTGGAGACGGATACAGTGCCGAGACCATTGAGGAAGGCACGTTCCTCTTCGCTTGCCTCGCGATTGTTCAGCTCGAACCGGACGTCGCCCGCCAAGAGGCTCTGGCCCTGCGTCGCAATCGCGCCGGTAATGGCGCGCGATACGGAATTGACCGAGGCGATGGCGCCGGTGCCAAGCGCGATACAGGCGAGAAAGATATAAAAACCCGAAAGGCCGCCACGCATTTCACGAAAGGCGAGGCGAAGCGCGATCGACAGACGGGCAGATGTGCTGTTTCTCATGCGCGGATCGCTTCTCCAACGCTGCCGGGGGCAGCACCTTCGGCAACGATCTCGCCGGAGCGCACGCGGATCTGGCGCGAGCAACGGTCGGCAAGCGCATTGTCATGCGTTACCAAAAGCATGGTCATGCCGCGTTCCGCCTGCTTGGAAAACAGGAGGTCGGCAATCTGGCGGCCGGTTTCGGTGTCGAGGTTGCCGGTCGGTTCATCGGCGATCAGCACCGAAGGCGAAGGAGCGAGAGCGCGGGCGATCGCCACACGCTGCTGTTCGCCGCCGGACAGCTGGCCGGGATAATGGTTGAGGCGCTCACCGAGACCGACAGCGATGAGTTCCTGACGCGCGATCTCGAACGGGTTGGCGACATTGGCCAGTTCCAGCGGAACGGCGACGTTTTCGATTGCCGTCATGTTGGCGATCAGATGAAACGACTGGAAGACGATGCCGATATTGCGCCCGCGGAAATCGGCAAGCCCATCCTCGGAAAGCTGGTGAAGGGGCGTGTTGAGAATGATGATTTCGCCGCTGTCGAGCCGTTCAAGTCCGGCCAGAACCATCAGAAGGGTCGATTTGCCGGAGCCGGACGGGCCGACAATGCCGACCGCTTCACCGCGACCGATCTGGACGTCGATATTTTTCAATACATGCACGGATGCTGCGGCGCTGCCGAGGGTAAGATCAGCCTTCTTCAGCTCGATAATGGTTTTAGTCACGCGCAGGCGTCCTATATTGGCATGTAGACAATGGTCATGATGGGATGCCGGCGCGGCCGGCGAACAGGTTGGCAATCTAGGAAGGTCTTCATGGGATTGAAAGCGCTCGCACTTCACTTCACCGTCATAACCGGTTTGTCGTTCGCGGCTTTTTCGGCAGTCGCGCAAAACCCGGCGCAGACCGAAACGGTGCAAATTGTCGGTTTTGGTGACAGCCTGATGGCTGGTTATCAATTGCCTCCGCACGAATCCTACACGGCGCAGCTCGAAGCGGCGCTCAAGGCCGAGGGGCTGAACGTCACGATCACGAATGCCGGCGTTTCCGGTGATACGACATCGGGTGGTCTGTCGCGCATCGACTGGTCGGTGCCGGATGGAACGCAGGGCGTGATCGTTGAACTCGGCGCCAATGATGCCCTTCGCGGCATCTCGCCGGAGCAGAGTGAAAAGAACCTCGATGCCATGCTGGCGCGGCTGAAGGAACGCAACATTCCGATCGTTCTGGCCGGCATGCTGGCACCGCCGAATATGGGCAGCGAATATGCCGAACGCTTCAATCCGATCTACAAGAAGCTCGCCGAAAAATACGACGTGCCGCTCTACCCGTTCTTTCTCGATGGCGTCGCGGCCCAGCAATCGCTGCAATTGGCGGATGGCATGCATCCCAATGCGGAGGGCGTGAAGCTGATGGTCGAGCGCTCGTTGCCGGTTATGCAGGACTTTGTTCGCTCTATTCTTATGGAGAAGAAATAGTAGCTTGCACGGAACCGCCATGCATGTTCCGCTGTTGTCAGATCCGAGAGATTCGAGGAGGTCCCCATGCCGAGACTTTTCACCGCCCTCGAGATACCGCGCAATGTCGCGATGAGCCTGTCCTTGCTGCGGGGTGGAATTCCCGGAGCGCGCTGGATCGATGTGGAGAATTACCACATCACCCTCCGTTTCATTGGTGATGTCGATAACCGTACAGCCGACGAGATCGTCGATCGGCTTGACCGCATCGACCGGCAGGAATTCCAGATCAGCATCAACGGTATCGGCTCCTTCGGGTCGAAAAAACCGCATTCGGTCTGGGCGGGTGTAACCCCAACATCGGAAATGGCGGCGCTGCAGGGCGAGATCGAACGGATCTGCCAGCGCATCGGCCTGCCGGCGGACCCGCGAAAATTCATGCCGCATGTGACCCTGGGGCGGCTGAAATCCTGCCGTCTCGATGATGTCGTTCATTATCTGGGTGGTCGCGGCAATTTCCACGCCATGCCGTTTACGGCAAGCCGCTTCGTGCTCCTGTCCTCCAAGGAATCAGTCGGTGGCGGACCTTACGTGACCGAAGAAATCTTTCCGCTGAGCGAAGTCTGGAATTCCGGTCACGCGGGTGGTGAGGTTTACGAAACGAGCCGATACTGAGGCTCTTCTCGATTTCGGAGGTGCTGGATGCGACCCCAGAAACTCGACAGGCAATCCATTGAAAACGCATTGTCCGGGCTTTCCGGCTGGACATTGCGCGACGATGGCGAGGCCATTCTGAAAACCTTCAAGTTCAAGAATTTTGTCGAGGCTTTCGGCTTCATGACACGATCCGCGCTTCATGCGGAAAAGCTCGATCATCATCCGGAATGGTTCAACGTCTACTCGAAGGTCGATGTGACTTTGTCGACGCATGACGCGGGCGGCTTGACCGAGCTCGACTTCAAGCTGGCGCAATTGATGGATAGCGTTGCCGTATAAGATTGAAGCTGCGGCCAGCCATTGCCATATGAGAGGCACAACGGGGTTCGCTTCGGAGACGCTTTGATGGATGATGTGAAGATCGGTGAAATTCTGCTGCCCGGCGACGAGGAAACCCAGAACCGCCGCGAGACGCAGGTCAGGGCCAAATTCTGGCCGACCTTGAGGAAGGCTGCTCGTTACGTGCCGTTCTCGCGCGATCTGGTCGCTGCCTTCTATTGTGCGACCGATCCGAAAACGCCCGCGCGTGCGAAGGGTGTGCTGCTCGCGGCTCTCGGCTATTTCGTTCTGCCGATCGATATCATTCCGGATTTTCTGGTCGTGGTCGGGTTTACCGACGATGTTGCGGTTCTGGCTGCGGCGCTGAAGATGATCAGCGTGCATATCACCGACGAGCATTACGATGCGGCAGACCGTGCTCTTGCCGATCAGCCGGACATGGCCGCCCCGTCACCTGCCAATTAGCGATTTCACGATGAAAGGCGGTCGTGACCGTCGAGCGCCTTGCGCAGGTGTTCGAAGGCGAGCCGTATCCTCGATTTGACGGTGCCAAGCGGCAGGCCGGTGCAGGCGGCAATTTCGCTGTGCGAATAACCGAGAAAAAACGAGGCGCGCACCAGTTCCATCTGTTCTCCCGGAATGCGCGTCAATGCCTCACGGACCTTGGCTTCCCGTTCCTCGCTCTCCAGCATTGTTTCCATGCCGGGCACATCGTCGATCTGCAAAAGGGGTTCAGCGTCGTCGATGATGCGTGTCTTGAGACGCCGCTGCAGATCGATATGGCGATTGCGAGCGATGCGGAACAGCCAGGTGGAAAGGGACGAGCGGCTTGCATCATAGAGTTCCGCACGGTGCCAGAGAACGGTCATGACCTCCTGGACGATTTCCTCCGCCTCTTCGTTGGGAAGGCCACGGCGGTGTAACCAATAGTTCAGGCGGGGGGCGAAATGATTGAACAATTGGCGAAATGCAAGCTGGTCACGGTGGTCCGCAACAGCCTTTGCCAAAGCGGCGAAGCGATCTCTCTGGTCACCGTCGCTGAGCACTTCGTCAGTCATTCAATCAAAAATCCGTCTCACATTCAGGTATTCTAATGTCAAATCAGCGTATTGGAAGAGGACAAACTGTTGCCCCATTCCTTGTGTCAGTAAAATATCATGGGCTGGCAGGCCCGCAATCGAACTTCAAGTGAAACAAAGTCAAAAACGTGGTTAATACCAGGTTCAGGCAACTGTTCAGTTGGGCCGCAAGCGGTGCACCTCCTTCCCTTTACACACCGCTTACAAGCCGGTCTTCACGGTTTGGTAACCAAAATTTGGTCAAAATAGAGCGATTACGACCATGCCCGCAGGGCCTTCCGGTCGGCGTTCATAAAAAAATTGGCAGGAAACCCATGTTTGCAAGACAGATTGCCATTGCGCTGAGCCTCATGCTGGCAGGCACGAGCATTGCCGCCGCGCAGGCACCGAACCGTATTCAGCAGTTCAAGGCTTGGGGTGCCTATTCGTACAAGCAGGGCAATGGCACGGTTTGCTACGTCCTGTCGGTACCGACCACAAAAGAGCCGGCTTCGGTCGATCACGGCGATATTTTCTTCATCGTCTCGCAGCGCCCCGGCCAGAACATTTCCTACGAACCGCAAGCGATGATGGGTTACACCCTGCAGGCGAATTCGAAGGTCACCGTTACCGTCGACGGCAAGAATTTCGTCATGTTCACCAAGGACAAGGCTGCCTGGGTCGAAAACGCTGCCGAAGAACCGGCACTGGTGGCCGCCATGAAGACTGGCACGAACATGAGCGTCAGCGCCGTTTCGGGTCGTGGCACCAAGACCTCCTATGCCTATTCGCTGGCGGGCATTTCGGCTGCGCTGAAGCAGATCGAATCCTGCAAGTAAGAATTTTTTGCAAGCAGTTGCTGGAAGGCCGGTTTCACGACCGGCCTTTCCTCGTTTTCGAAGACAGGTGACGCGGCGGCGTTTTGATGATAAAGCCCGCCTCAACAAGGTCGGGCCATGTGTTGCCGCGGCCCTTACAGGTTTCACGAACAGACATGCCTTGCATCATGCGCCGGTTTCGCGGTGGCGCTGGTCATGTGCTCGAACGGGATAGAAGATGTCAGTCACAGAGGTTTTTGCGCCCGGCGTCGTTGCCAAAAAGCCGCTCGTCGCCAATCCGGATCTTTTTGCCTCCAAGCCGTCGCTGATCGGCATGACGCGCGAAGAGATGGGGGCCGCGCTGAAGGATAAGGGTGTTGCCGAAAAGCAGGTGCGCATGCGCGTCAACCAGCTCTGGCACTGGCTCTACATTCGCGGCGTTTCCGATTTCGATGCGATGACCAATGTCGCCAAGGACATGCGTGAAATGCTGAAGCAGCATTTCACCATCGCCCGGCCGGAAGTGGTCGAGGAACAGATTTCCAACGACGGCACCCGCAAGTGGCTACTGCGTTTTCCGCCACGTGGCGCCGGTCGTCCGGTCGAGATCGAGACCGTCTATATTCCGGAAGAAGGTCGCGGCACGCTGTGCATTTCCAGCCAGGTCGGCTGCACGCTCACCTGTTCCTTCTGTCACACCGGCACGCAGCGCCTTGTGCGCAACCTGACGGCCGAGGAGATTTTGAGCCAGCTTCTGCTTGCGCGCGACCGTCTCGGTGATTTTCCGGGTGCGGATACGCCTCCGGGTGCTTTCGTGCCGACGGGTGAGCGCAAGGTCACCAATATCGTCATGATGGGCATGGGTGAGCCGCTCTACAATTTCGACAACGTCAAGACGGCGCTGCTGATCGCCACCGATGGCGATGGCCTGTCGCTTTCGAAGCGTCGCGTCACGCTGTCGACCTCCGGTGTCGTGCCGGAAATTTTCCGCACCGGCGAAGAGATTGGCGTGATGCTGGCCATTTCGCTGCATGCCGTGCGCGACGAGTTGCGCGACATGCTGGTGCCGATCAACAAGAAGTATCCGCTGAAGGATCTGATCGACGCCTGCCGCAAATATCCCGGCCTGTCGAATGCCCGCCGCATCACGTTCGAATATGTGATGCTGAAGGACGTCAACGACAGCCTGGAAGACGCCAAGGCGATGGTGCAGTTGCTGAAGGGCGTTCCGGCCAAGATCAACCTGATCCCGTTCAACCCATGGCCGGGCACGAACTATCAGTGCTCTGACTGGGCGACGATCGAAAAGTTTGCCGATTTCATCAATCAGGCCGGTTATGCCTCGCCGATCCGCACACCACGCGGCCGCGACATCCTTGCCGCCTGCGGCCAGCTGAAATCGGAATCGGAGCGCATGCGCAAGACCGACCGTCTCGCCTTCGAGGCGATGATGATTGCCGGCCACGGCGAAGACGATTGAACCTATCGTGCAGGGTTCAAGAAAAAGCGGCTTTCGGGCCGCTTTTTTTATGCGTTCAGCGCGCCTGCGTCAGAAAGATTTTTGCCGCGAAAACCGAAAAGACGCCGGCAAAGGTATAGTCCATGCCACGCAGAACTTTCGGATTGGCTTGAAGCCAGTTGGCCAGCTTGTCGGCTGCGAGCACTGCCGCGATATTCACCGGCATGCAGATGATGATGAAATAGATGCCGAGGAAAATCAGCTTGCCGGTGACGTGCGGGTCGCCGGCGGTCACGAACTGCGGCAGGAAGGTCATGAAGAAGATGATGACCTTCGGGTTGAGGATGTTGACCCAGAAACCGACCGAGATATTGGCAAGCGCAGTGCTTTCGGCCCTGTCGACCTTCTGGACCGAAAGGCTGGAACCGAAGCGGATGGCCTGGATGGCCAGCCATAGCAGATAGGCTGCCCCGCCCGTCTTGAGAATAAAGAATGCCGTTGGCGAGGCGGTGATCAGTGCCGAAATGCCGAAAGCGACGAGAAGCGTGTGGCAGACGACGCCGAGCGTTGTGCCCACCACCACGTACATGGCTGGCTTGCGGCCCTGGCCAAGCGCGCGGCTGATGGACAGGGTCATGTCCGGGCCGGGCGTCAAGGCAAGAAGAAGGCCCGCAGCGGAGAACGCGAGCAGGGTGGCAATGCTGGGCAGGAAATCCATGGGTGCACTCGAAAGCCGGATGGGTGATATGTCTGTGTATCCGGCTTTCGTGGTTCTGCCAATGGATCAGCGTTTGGTGATGAATGCCTTGGAGGCCTCGGCGTAATCAGGGTGCCAGCGCGACAGCGGCGGACGGTTTTCGATAATGTCGCCGATTGTCCATGCCATGCGGCGCTCATCCGTGGCACGATCGACATCGTTGTCGGGGCAGAGGATGTAAAAGTCGCCGCGCTCGATGCTTTGCAGCATGAACTCGGCGGTCTGTTCCGAGGTCCACGCGCCTTCCGGCTTTTCTGTGCGGCCACCGGCGGCAAGAGGCGTGAACACGAAGCCGGGGATCAAAAGGTGTGCCTCGACATTGCATTCGGGCGTGTTGCGCAATTCGTGCTGCAGGGCTTCGGTAAACGCCTTCACACCAGCCTTTGAGACGTTGTAGGCCGGGTCACCGGGCGGCGTGGTAATGCCCTGTTTGGAGCCGGTATTGATGATCAGCGCTGGTTCCTTGTGCGCGATCATGCCCGGGCCGAAAACGCGGCTGCCATTGACCACGCCCATCAGATTGACGGCAAGCACGCTGTCCCAGTTCGCCTGTGGCCCGAAGATACCGCTACCGGGCTGGATGCCGGCATTGTTCATCAAGACATGCACGCGGCCAAAACGCTGGATGACGGCGCGCTCCAGCGCCTCCAGCTGATCGATGCGCGAAACGTCGGTTGGGATCGCCACTACATCGGCCTCGCCGTCTTCGGCCAGAGCGATGACGTCACGCGTCGCTTCGGCAAGACGGTCGCCTTCGAGATCGACGAGAACAACGCAGAGACCAAGCCGCGCAAATTCCTTCGCCGTGGCAAGGCCGATGCCGGAAGCGGCGCCGGTGACGACGGCGACATTGTCCTTCTTCAGAGCGGGATGAGTAACGGCCATGAAAAGTCTCCTCTATGACGCTGCTGTTCAAAGGTTTGCCGCCATATGGTACGATGGTCGCTAATCCGTCAACGTGACGGGAAGTTGAACCGGAGCCGGCCTGATGGGCGAGATCACATCGATCAGCGTGGACGAGAAACTGACGGCATTTGTCAGGCAGCAGGTGGACGACGGACGTTATGCGTCCGAGAGCGCCGTGATCGAAGATGCACTGCGGATGCTCATGGAAAGCGAAGAGGCCGCCATCGAAGCAATTCGCGCGGCGATAGAGGAAGGCGAAGCTTCGGGAGAGCCGGAAATCTTTGAGTCCGATGCTTTTTTAGCCGAATTGCATCGCAAACATGTCCGCTGAGCAGAAGAGCTACAAACTCTCGCCAAGAGCGAAGCGGGATCTTAGCGAGATCTGGCTTTATACCCGGGAGATGTGGTCTATCGCCCAAGCCGACAGCTATTATCGGGATCTGACAAATTCGATGCAAGCTTTGGCGGGCGGTATCAAACGCGGGAAGCCGATTGATAGTGTCCATCCCGGATATCTCAGTTCCGCTACAGGATCGCATCGGATCATATATCGTTATCGAGGTCCGGAGGTTTTCATCATCCGTATTCTTCACCAGCGCATGAATTTCCGCCAGCACCTCTGACGCCGTTTTGCGGGCTTTCCCTTGCGCGGATCATGAAACTCGCTAAAAAGTTCGGCGATCCTATTCGGCGGCCCTCACCAAAGCCGTCACCACCACAGACGGATAATTTCGACATGGCTCTCCCCAAAGACGTAAAAAAGGTCGTTCTCGCCTATTCCGGCGGTCTCGATACCTCGATCATCCTGAAATGGCTTCAGACCGAACTGAACGCTGAAGTCGTCACCTTCACTGCCGATCTCGGCCAGGGCGAAGAACTCGAGCCGGCCCGCAAGAAGGCCGAGATGCTCGGCATCAAGGAAATCTATATCGAGGACGTCCGCGAAGAGTTCGTGCGCGATTTCGTTTTCCCGATGTTCCGCGCCAATGCCGTTTACGAAGGCGTTTATCTGCTCGGCACCTCGATTGCCCGTCCGCTGATCTCCAAGCACCTGATCGATATCGCCAAGAAGACCGGCGCTGACGCGATCGCCCATGGCGCGACCGGCAAGGGCAATGACCAGGTTCGTTTCGAACTCTCGGCCTATGCCTTGAACCCCGACATCAAGATCATCGCTCCGTGGCGCGACTGGTCGTTCAAGAGCCGCACCGATCTTTTGAACTTCGCCGAACAGCACCAGATTCCGGTTGCCAAGGACAAGAAGGGCGAGGCGCCGTTCTCCGTCGATGCCAACCTGCTGCACTCCTCGTCCGAGGGCAAGGTTCTGGAAGACCCGGCCGTCGAGGCTCCGGAATATGTGCACATGCGCACGATCTCGCCGGAAGCCGCTCCCGACAAGGCAACCACGATCAAGGTCGGCTTCCGTAAGGGCGATGCCTGCTCGATCAACGGTGTCGAGATGTCGCCGGCAACCCTGCTCAAGACCCTCAACGATTACGGTCGCGACAACGGCATCGGTCGTCTCGACCTTGTCGAGAACCGTTTTGTCGGCATGAAGTCGCGCGGCGTTTACGAAACGCCCGGCGGCACGATCCTGCTGGCCGCTCACCGTGCGATCGAATCGATCACGCTCGACCGTGGTGCGGCGCATCTCAAGGACGAGATCATGCCGCGTTACGCCGAGCTGATCTATTACGGCTTCTGGTTCTCGCCGGAACGCGAAATGCTGCAGGCTTTGATCGACAAGAGCCAGGAGCATGTCGAAGGCGAAGTGACGCTGAAGCTCTACAAGGGCAATGTCATGGTCACCGGCCGCGAAAGCGACAAGTCGCTCTATTCGGACACGCTGGTTACCTTCGAGGACGACCAGGGCGCCTATGACCAGAAGGATGCCGCCGGCTTCATCAAGCTGAACGCCCTGCGCCTGCGCACGCTCGGCAAGCGCAACAAGTGATTCTTGATGGCTTCGGCCATGTGATCCCTTGATCAAAGACCCGTCCTGCATTGAGCAGGGCGGGTTTTCTTTTGCCCGGAATTCAACGTCGCCGGGTGAGTGCCAGATAGCCGAGGTAACCGGCGACGGCAGTGAATTCCATGGCCGGGATGATGGTGGCAAATGCCAGGACCGGCGATCCGACAGCGGCGGCGGCAAGCCCTGCCGCAAAACCGCAGCTCATCTGGATGAAACCCATCAGTGCCGAGGCCGAACCGGCAATATGCGGAAAAGGCGCAAGGCCGATCGTGACGACCTGCGGCGTGAGAAAGGCAATGCCGAATGTGCAGATCGCAACGGGGCCCATGACGGACATAAGCGTGGGCGGCAGAAGCATATTCGATGACAGCATCAGCATTCCGCCCAGTCCGCAGCATGCGAGGCCGAGGCGTACCGCACCCGTGCCGCCGATACGTCGGGAAACCTGCTTGAGGATGATCGATCCTGTAATATAGGCGCCCGACTGCATCAGCATGGCAAGACCGAACTGCGTCGGTGTCAGGCCGACAGCGCCGATCAACACGAATGGCAACATGGTTGCCTGGGCATACAGCGCACCGACGGACCCACCGAGGATCATTGAGGTGCACAGAAAGCGCGGTTCGCTGAGTATCTCCCGATAGGACGAGAGCAGTCGGGTCGGACGGATCCGTGAACGGTCGGGAACTGTGGTTTCCTTGAGAAGGGCAAGCACGCCCACAATGATGCAGGCGCCGAACAGCGCCATCAGGATGAACACCGATTCCCAGCCGAAGGCCGAAAGCGCTAGCCCGCCGATTGTCGGTCCCGTGGCGGGGCCGATCGCCACCATGATGCCGATCAGGTTCATGATCCGGGCCGCCTCCTGGCCGGTGAAAAGATCCCGGACGATGGCGCGGGCAACGGTGACGCCCACGGACGCACCGATCCCCTGTATCAGGCGGCCGATGATCAGCATTTCGACCGAGGCGGCGAAGACGGCAATCAATGCGCCGATCAGATAGATGGCCATGAAGCCAAGCGTGGCGGCGCGACGTCCAAACGCGTCCGATGTCGGTCCGGCCAGCAATTGCGCCACTGCAAAACCGCCGAAATAGGCCGAGAGGCTGATCTTGATGGAGGCCTGGGTTGTGCCGAAAGCGTTGACCATTTCCGGCATGGCGGGGGTGGATATCGCCATGGAGATCGGGCCGATCGCCGTCAGCACGGCGCCAAAAATCGCAACCCTGCGCTCGCTCATGCGGGTTTTTTCTGTCGGCGGCGCAGGAGATGTCATGAGCGGGGATGATCTCGATATGGGGGCAGTTTAGGGAGCGGCGGCGAGGTTGTCGTGGACGGTTTCGAGCACGCGCATGAATATCGCGATGTCGTCTTCCTTGAGGCCATCCGTCGCCTGCGTGATCAACTGGTCCAGTTCGTGGCGAATGCGCTTGATGAGATCATGCGATCTGGGGGTCAGCACGACCTGCTTGGCGCGGCGGTCGTTGGGGTCTGGCTGGCGTTCGATCAGGTCCAGCGCCTGCAGCTTGTCCAGAAAGGCGCAGACCGTCATCGGCTCGACACCCATGCGGGCGGCGATGTCGAGCTGGCGGGCGCCGTTCAATATCTCGACATTCAGGAGGGTGCGTGCTTCCGCCGGTGTAACCTCCAGCCCGGCTTCAACGATACGCCGTTCGAAAGCCGCCCGCAGCACGCGCGCGCTGTCGGAAATCAGGAAGGTCAAGGTGTCGGTGTTCTGCTTTGCGTCCATCGATCCTGCTGCCGTTGTCGCGGGCACACTTACCTATTTATGCCGCTGAGGAAAACCAAAAAGCCTGAAAAACATGGAGGTTTTCTGCACGCGAGGTGTGACAGAAACGCGCCGCCGATCGACTGACGCATGCTGCCCTCCCAATCCCGTCTACATTCTCCTATGTAATGATCCAGAGACACATCGATTCAGAGGAAAAGCGCGCATGGCGACCGAACCGCAGATCAATCCCGCCCTCGTCGACTGGAACGGTCCGAATGGCCTTCCGAAATTCGAACTGGTGAAGGACGGGGATTTTGCCGCCGCGTTCGATGCAGCGCTTGCCGCGCATGAAGCCGAGATCGATGCGATTGCCAACAATACCGAAACTCCGACCTTCGAGAACACGATCGTCGCTTTGGAAATCGCCGGCGATGCGCTGTCGCGCGTATCGGCACTGTTCTGGAACAAGGCTGGCGCACATACGAACGACACCATTCAGGCTCTCGAGCGAGACATCGCGCCAAAAATGTCGCGGCACTATTCGAAGATCGGCATGAATGCAGCGCTGTTCGCGCGTGTCGATACATTGTGGGATGCGCGCTCGACCCTCAATCTCGATCTGGAGCAGACCCGTGTTCTCGAAAGGCATTGGAAGGGTTTTGTGAAGGCCGGCGCAAAACTTTCCAAGGATGAGCAGGAGCGCCTTGCCAAGATCAATGAAACCCTGGCCGGTCTTGGCGCCAGTTTTGGCCAGAACGTTCTGGCCGATGAAAAGGACTGGTCGCTGATCCTGACGGATGAGGCCGATCTTGCTGGTCTGCCGGCCTTCCTGCGTGACGCGATGGCGTCCGCTGCCGAGGATCGCGGTTCTGCCGGTGCTTATGCGGTCACACTGTCGCGCTCGATCATCGAGCCCTTCCTGACATTTTCCGAACGCCGCGATCTGCGCGAACAGGCGTTTGAAGCCTGGGTGGCGCGCGGTCGCAATGGCGGTGCGACCGACAATATCGGCATCGTCAAGGAAACGCTGGCATTGCGCTCAGAAAAGGCAAAGCTGCTCGGTTATGCCGATTTCGCAGCCTTCAAGCTCGACAACACGATGGCCAAGACCGCCGAAGCGGTGAACGGCCTGCTGCATCAGGTCTGGGAAAAGGCGCGCGCCAAGGCGCTGGAGGAAGAGCAGAGCCTTTCCGGCCTGATTGCCGAAGAGGGCAAGAATCATGCGGTCATGCCGTGGGACTGGCGTTTTTATGCCGAAAAGCTGCGGGAACGCATGTTCGATTTTTCCGAGTCCGAACTGAAACCTTATCTGCAACTCGAAAAGATTATCGAGGCCTGTTTCGATGTCGCCAAGCGCCTGTTCGGCGTGGATATCACGGAGGCTTCCGGTGTTGCCGCCTACCATCCGGATGTGCGGGTTTTTGAAGTGCGTGATGAAACCGGTGCACTGAAGGCGATGTTCCTCGGGGATTATTTTGCCCGCTCTTCGAAGCGCTCGGGCGCATGGATGAGCTCCTTCCAGTCGCAGCACAAGCTGGTGCTGAACAACGGTGCGGAAGGCGAACTGCCGATCATCTATAACGTCTGCAATTTTGCAAAGCCTGCTGCCGGCAAGCCTGCGCTTCTGTCGCTGGATGATGCACGAACCCTGTTCCACGAATTCGGCCATGCCCTGCACGGCATGCTCTCGAACGTGACCTATCCGTCGGTGTCGGGCACCGGCGTGTCGCGTGATTTCGTGGAACTGCCATCGCAGCTTTACGAGCATTGGCTGACCGTGCCGGAAATTCTCGAAAAATACGCCGTGCATTACGAAACGGGCAAGCCGATGCCGAAGGCGCTGCTCGACAAGGTACTCGCGGCAGCCACGTTCAATGCGGGTTTCGCGACGGTGGAATTCACCTCTTCGGCTCTGGTCGATATGGCATTTCATACCCGTGGCCCGGTCGAGGACCCGCTCGCCGTGCAGGCGGAAGTCTTGAAAGAGCTTGGCATGCCAGCCTCCATGGTCATGCGTCACGCCACGCCGCATTTCCAGCATGTCTTCTCCGGCGACGGTTATTCGGCCGGTTATTATTCCTACATGTGGTCGGAAGTGCTGGACGCCGACGCCTTTGCCGCCTTCGAGGAAACCGGCAATGCGTTCGATCCGGTCATGGCCCGCAAGCTGAAGAACAATATCTATTCGGTTGGCGGCTCGATCGATCCGGAAGACACCTACAAGGCTTTCCGTGGCAAGCTGCCGGATCCGACGGCCATGCTGAAGAAACGAGGGCTTGCCGTGATGGCTGAACTTTCGGGCAGTGATGGCTGATTTTTCGCCTTTGAATTGTCATTGATTCTTTGCAAGCAGCGGTTAGGGAGGGGCGAAAATCTTCGCCCCCTTTCGCAAACGGGAAAAACAGGGTAAGAGCGCGCCAACGAAATTGGCGCCTCCTCCCGATTGTCGCGCCCCAACTTCAGAGAACCCCAATATGGCACTTCGCAACATCGCGATCATCGCGCACGTTGACCATGGCAAAACGACCCTCGTTGACGAGCTCCTGAAGCAGTCCGGTTCGTTCCGCGAAAACCAGCGTGTTGCAGAACGCGTCATGGACTCCAACGACCTCGAAAAGGAACGCGGCATTACCATTCTCGCGAAGGCGACTTCGGTTGAGTGGAAGGGCGTTCGCGTCAACATCGTCGACACCCCCGGCCACGCCGACTTCGGCGGCGAAGTTGAACGTATTCTCTCGATGGTGGACGGCGCGATCGTTCTGGTCGACTCGTCTGAAGGCCCGATGCCGCAGACCAAGTTCGTTGTCGGCAAGGCGCTGAAGGTCGGTCTTCGCCCGATCGTCGCGATCAACAAGATCGACCGTCCGGACGGTCGCCACGAAGAAGTCATCAACGAAGTTTTCGACCTGTTCGCAAACCTCGACGCCACCGACGAACAGCTCGACTTCCCGATCCTTTACGGTTCTGGTCGTGATGGCTGGATGAACGTCAACCCGGAAGGCCCGAAGGACGAAGGTCTGGCGCCGCTGCTCGACCTCGTGCTCAAGCACGTTCCTGAGCCGAAGGTCGAAGACGGCCCGTTCCGCATGATCGGTACGCTTCTCGAAGCCAACCCGTTCCTCGGCCGTATCATCACCGGCCGCGTTGCTTCCGGCTCGATCAAGCCGAACCAGGCCGTCAAGGTTCTAAGCCAAGACGGCAAGACGGTTGAAACCGGCCGTATCTCCAAGATCCTCGCATTCCGCGGTATCGAGCGTCAGCCGATCGAAGAAGCGATTGCTGGTGACATCGTCGCCATCGCCGGTCTCTCCAAGGGCACCGTTGCCGACACGTTCTGCGATCCTTCGGTCACCGAAGCCATGCAGGCACAGCCGATCGATCCGCCGACCGTCACCATGTCCTTCATCGTCAACGACTCGCCGCTGGCCGGCACGGAAGGCGACAAGGTTACCTCGCGCGTCATCCGTGACCGCCTGTACAAGGAAGCCGAAGGCAACGTCGCGCTGAAGATCGAAGAAGCCGAAGGCAAGGATTCGTTCTACGTATCCGGCCGTGGCGAACTTCAGCTCGCCGTTCTGATCGAAACCATGCGCCGTGAAGGCTTTGAGCTTGCCGTATCGCGTCCGCGCGTCGTCATGCACAAGGACGAGAACGGCACCACCATGGAGCCGATCGAAGAAGTCGTCATCGACGTCGATGAAGAACATTCCGGCGTCGTCGTTCAGAAGATGTCCGAGCGCAAGGCCGAGATGACCGAACTGCGTCCTTCGGGCGGCAGCCGCGTTCGTCTGAAGTTCCTGGCACCGACCCGTGGCCTGATCGGTTACCAGTCGGAACTGCTCACCGATACGCGCGGTACGGCGATCATGAACCGCCTGTTCAACGACTATCAGCCTTACAAGGGTGAAATCACCGGTCGTACCAACGGCGTTCTCCTGTCCAACCAGTCTGGCGAAGCCGTCGCTTATGCGATGTTCAACCTGGAAGATCGCGGCCCGATGATCATCGAGCCGGGCGACAAGGTTTACATGGGCATGATCATCGGCATCCATACCCGCGACAACGACCTTGAGGTCAACGTTCTGAAGGGCAAGCAGCTGACGAACATCCGTTCGGCCGGCAAGGACGAAGCCGTTCGCCTGACCCCGCCGATCCGCATGACGCTCGACCGTGCGCTCTCCTGGATCCAGGACGACGAGCTGATGGAAGTGACGCCGAAGTCGATCCGCCTGCGCAAGATCTACCTCGACGCCAACGACCGCAAGCGCTTCGACAAGTCGAAAGCCGCTCTCTGATCAAGCGTCTTAACCAAGACGGAAAAACCCGGCCTTCGTGCCGGGTTTTTTAATGTGCGTTGCAACGACACAGGCTTGTCGCGGTCGTTAAAAAAGCGTTAACCTTCACGAAGATTGAACACCCGATTAGCCTGTGGGCAAGCCTGACCGGAGTCATTCCCGGGATTGGCGAATCAGCCTCCGTCGGACCAGAGTGAACGTTATGAAGACGTTATCCATAGATGTGCGGCGCGCCGAGCCGAACGATGCCAGGGAAATTTCCGAGGTGCATCGTGCCGCCTGGGCACAGGCCTATACGGGCCTCATTCCCCACAAGCCGCTCACGCAGATGCTGGAGCGTCGCAATGAAGGCTGGTGGCGCAAGGCCGCCCGCGGCCCGGCAACGCTTCTGGTGCTCGATGTCGCCGGCACCATTGCCGGTTATGCGACCGTGGGTCTCAACCGTGCCAAGGCACTGCCGCAGGATGGCGAGATCTATGAAATCTATCTGCGTCCGGAATATCAGGGTATCGGCCTTGGACGCCGTCTTTTCGGTGAAACGCGCCGGCTGCTGAAATCGCTGGGCTGCAACGGCCTTGTCGTCTGGTGCCTGGAAGACAGTGAAAACGCCACGCGTTTCTTCCGTCGTCACGGTGGTCATGATCTGGCCGAAGGCATGGAAGATTTCGATGGTGCCAATCTGCGCAAGATCGGTTTCGTCTGGCCCTGATTCCGGCTGTAGCCAGTACCCGATGCCCAATCGGGTTTGGTAAATGGCAGGTTGCCATGTCCCTGAAATCCCGATATCCAAATCCCCGAATGTTCAATTACTTCGAGGACCAGAATGCGTATCGACGCCATTTCCATCGGCAAAAACCCGCCTGAAGACGTCAATGTCATCGTTGAAGTGCCGGTCGGCGGCCAGCCGATCAAGTACGAGATGGACAAGGATGCCGGCGCGCTGATCGTCGACCGCTTCCTCTACACGCCGATGACCTATCCGGGTAACTATGGCTTCATTCCGCACACGCTTTCGGAAGATGGCGATCCGTGCGACGTACTGATCTGCAACACGCGTCCGCTCATCCCGGGCTGCGTCATCAACGTACGTCCGATCGGCGTCATGATCATGGAAGATGATGGCGGCAAGGACGAGAAGATCATTGCCGTGCCGGTTCCGAAGCTGACCCAGCGTTACGACAAGATCAAGAACTACACTGACATGCCGGAAATCACGCTCAAGCAGATCGAGCATTTCTTCGAGCATTACAAGGATCTGGAGCCCGGCAAGTGGGTGAAGATCGGCGGCTGGCAGGACGTCGACGTTGCCAAGAAGCTGATCGTCGAAGCGATCGAGCGTTACAAGGCCCAAGGTTGATCAAGGGCTGATCAGGCCTTCCAGATTCGCTTTCAAATCCTCCGGGTCGCCCTCGATCCGGAGGATTTTTTTGCGCGACGTTTCGCCTGAAATGAAGCTGATCGTGCTTTTGGGCGCACGAAGTTTCTTGGCAAGAAGCGCAACCAGCGCTTTGTTGGCCTTGCCGTTTTCCGGCACGGCGGAAACGCGTGCCTTCAGATAAGCATTGCCTTCGGCGTCCGTTTCAACACCCTCGATAGAATCGCGGCCCCCGTTCGGCGTCAGCCGGACCGAGAGCCGCAAATGATCGTCGTGAAGGCTGAAGGGCTCTTTCAAGCCGATCCCCTTAGGAAACCAGCGAGATCAGTGCCGGTGCAATCGGGTTGGCGATGATCATCTGCAGGAAGTAGATGATCAGGATCAGCACGATCGGCGAGATATCGATGCCGCCGAGGTTCGGCATCACGCGGCGGATCGGGCGCAGCACCGGTTCGGTGACGTTATAGAGGAACGAACCAATCGAATTGACGAACTGGTTGCGTGAGTTGATGACGTTGAACGCATAGAGCCAGGAAAAGATGGCGCTGGCGATAAGGATGTAGACGAACAGCGTCAGTGCCATCTGAATGACTTGGATCAGAGCGAAAATAATGCCCGCCATCGAGTTCTCCATTTCGTGGTTGACAGACATGTAGACATTGGAGACTTAACGAGCAAGTGCCGCGCCGTTGGCTCAGAAAAAACATGCTTAACGCGCGTTCGTGACAGTCCTGCCGTTTTGTCGGCTTTCTGAAAGTGCGTTTTCAATGAGCATCTCGACCTCGGGAGACCGTTTTGCCGCCTTTCGGCATCGCTCCTACGCCCTGTTTTTCTCGTCACGTTTCCTGGCCGCCTTCGCCATCCAGATCGTCAGCGTGTCCGTCGGCTGGCAGATGTATGAGGTGACGCGCAATACGCTTTATCTCGGCCTGATCGGTCTCGTGCAGTTCCTGCCGGCGCTGCTGCTGATCCTTGTCACCGGCTCGGTGGCGGATCGTTACAATCGCCGTGTCATCGTGTCGGCCTGCATGGCGCTGGCGGCCATTTCTGCCGCTGCACTTCTGGGGTTGACGCTGGCGGGGGCTTTCGAGCCGCTGCCCGTCTTCATCATCCTCGTGCTGTTCGGCATCGAGCGCGCCTTCATGGGCCCGGCCGTGCAGTCGCTGGCGCCCAATCTCGTGCCGGAAAAGGATCTAGCCAACGCGATCGCCTGGAATTCGTCCTCGTGGCAGACGGCATCGATCATCGGCCCGGTGGCCGGCGGCCTGCTTTATGGTCTCGGTGCTTCGATCGCCTATTCGGTGGCGCTTGCCATGTTCTTAGCTGGTGCCGTTCTGGTGTCGATCATTCCGAAACCGGCGCAGCGCACATCATCCAAGGCTACCAGCTGGACGGAAATTCTTGCGGGCTTCCACTTCATCAGCCGCGAAAAAGTAGTGCTGGGTGCGATCTCGCTCGACTTGTTTGCCGTGCTTCTCGGCGGCGCCGTCGCATTGATGCCGGTGTTTGCGACCGACGTCCTTGCTCTTGGTCCGCTCGGTCTCGGCCTGCTGCGTTCCGCTCCGGGCGTTGGCGCCATCATCGTGGCGATCTGGCTGGCCTTCCGGCCGATCCAGCACAATGCCGGCATTGCCATGTTTGTGGGCGTTGCCCTGTTCGGTCTCGGCACGGCGGTGTTCGGCCTGTCGCAGACACCGTGGATATCGGTCACCGCGCTTGCGGTGATGGGCGCTTCCGACATGATTTCCGTTTATGTCCGCGAAACGCTGATCGCGCTCTGGACGCCGGATGAAGTGCGTGGCCGCGTCAACGCCGTCAACAGCGTGTTCATCGGCGCGTCCAACGAACTCGGCGAATTCCGCGCCGGCACGATGGCGCATTTCATCGGCGCGGTTCCTGCCGTCGTGATCGGCGGTTTCGGGACGCTGGCGGTGGCAGTGATCTGGTCGCTCGGTTTTCCGCAACTTCGAAAAATCGACAGCCTGCAGGCGCCGGATCGTACGGAACGGTAACGCTCAGGCGTTTGCGGGCTCCGGAGCCGGGCTGTATCTGGGCAGTTCGGCTTCCTGCTTTTCCGGTTCGAAAATCAGATCGAGATAGTTCCACAGCCATTCCTTGAGGGGCTGGTCGAACAGCATCCGGCCTTCCAGGTGCCGGCTTCCCACCTGCGCATTCGGCATCGTAAAGCGCTCGGCACCATGCACGACCCAGCGCTGCATCATGGCGCGGGTGAGTTCGGCGTGGAACTGCACGCCCCATGCATTGTCGCCGTAACGGATGGCCTGATGCGGATAGGCATCGCCTTCCGCCAGAAGTTTTGCACCACGCGGCACCTCAAACCCTTCGCGGTGCCATTGGTAAACCATCTTTGGCCAATGCGTGAGCAGGCGCCCGTGTTCGGTCGGGCGGATCGGATACCAGCCGATTTCGGTCATGCCCTGTTTGTCGGCATGCACCTTGCCGCCGAGATGGCGCACCAGCATTTGCGCGCCAAGGCAGATGCCGAGATAGGGCTTGTTTTCCTTCAGAGGTACCTTGATCCAGTCGATCTCGTCCCTGACATAATCATGCTCGTCATTGGCGCTCATCGGTCCGCCGAAAATGACCGCACCGGAATGATCGGCAAGCGTCGGAGGCAGGCTTTCGCCGAGAGCGGGGCGGCGGATATCGAGCGGATAACCTTTTTCCACCAGCATCTGCCCGACCCGACCGGGGGAGGACCGTTCCTGATGCAGGACGACGAGTATCGGTGCCTTGTTCGTGCGGCGGGCAGGCGGGACGATCATTCCTGTTCCTCAGTCTCCTCTGCGAGGTTTTCCGATTTTGCACGCGAGGCGGCCTGCTGACGCAGAAGAACACGATCCCGCGAGGATATGCCGAGCAGATCGGCAACCCGCCAGATGACGTGGTCTTCCATTTCGCTGCGGTCACCATCGGCATAAACGAGGTCCCAGAGAATGCCGAGCAGTTCCGTGCATTCCTCCGGCGACAGATGGCGTTTCAGGTCCGAGGTGAAGCGGTAATAATCTACCGCCTCGAGGCCGGCTTCCTGACCCGCCTCGATTAGTGCCTGCAATTGACCGCTTGTCAGGCTGTAACGCTCCCCGAGCAGATCCTTCAGGCGTTGCATCTCGGACTTCGAAACCTGGCCGTCCGCTTCCATGACCTGAAAACAAAGCGCCGCGAAGGCGACACGCGGATCGTCGCCCGAAAACTCGTTTTCGGAGCGGCCGACCGTCAATGTCTGGAGAAACGCCTGTATCCTCTCCAGCATCAATAGAGCCTCAATCGTGTCGGGGCTTCGTTGCTTGCAGTCTGATCCTTTACGCCCGGATCATCCGGTGGCCGGCCATTGAACGGATCGGGTTCCGCTTCGCTCGTCGCAGGTTCGGTTTTGGCCGGTACGGGCGCAGGCGCGGGTGTCTGTTTTGGGACCGGTTTGGAGACCGGCTTTTCCTCAACCTTGAAGGTCAGCGGCGAAAATTTTGGCGTTTCGGTCTGTGCGGGGGTAGGGGCGGGTGCAGGAGCAGCTGTCGGTTCCGTCGCTGTGGAGGTTTTATCCTCCGGCTTCGTCTCGGCAACCTTCACGTCCGTCTGCTCTGGCGCCGTGTGGACGGCCGGCAGGCTGGCGATGGCGTTTTCGGCCAGACTGCCTTCTTCAACAGGGCCTTCCAGCTGGCCGAACGGCACCTTCCATTCGAATGCGTCCAGCCTGCCCGTTTTGGGCGATACGGCGAGCCAGTGGTCCGAAACGATGCCGTCGGCCACCCATGCCGGATCGCGCGGCGCACGTAATGCCTGGCCGAGCCAGTGGCGCACACGGCCCTGATCGCCGGTGTCTGCCTCCTCGATATCCGCGAGGAGAAGGAAAACGCCTTCGCGCGAATCCATGCGGGCGGCGGCCTCGGCCTTCGCGCGCGCTTTGGCAAAATTGCGCGCGTCCAGCGCTGCCCGGGCAACCGCGATCAGCGATTCGACATTGTTGGGACGCAGGGCCTCCAGTTTTTCCGCACGCTTCAGGCGGTCGACGGTGCTGTCGCCGCTGCGGGCACGGACGTAAGTTTCGGCGATTTCCGGATGCGGCGCGATCTTCCAGAGGTTTTCGAGAACGGAGGCTGTTTTGCGCAGGTTGTTTTCGCGGGCATAGGCTTTGGCGGCGATCACGCCGGCCGGAACCAGATCCTTGGCCAGTTTCAATGCAGCAGTGGCATTGTCGCGCGCACCGCGCGGATCACCCTCCAGCTTTTCGCCGGCCTGTGCGGTCAGAAGCACGGCCTTCAGGCGATCGGCCTTATCGCGTTCGATAATGCCGGCCACGCGCTGCTGATCGAGCAGGCGGATGGCATCTTCCCAGCGACCGGCCTGCGAGCGGTATTCGAGCGTCGCCTGTGCTGCCCAGGGCAGGTAGGGCGCGTTTTCGGCGGCACGTTCGGCATATTGTTTTGCTGCTTCATCGGCGCCGAGGCGGCGAGCTTCCATGTAGAGGCCACGCAGGCCGATTTCGCGGGTTTCAGGATCCTGCGACATGGATTCGAAGATCGAACGGGCTTCGTCATGCTTGCCTTCGATCAGCGCGGTCTGTGCTTCAAGCAGTAGGATGAGCGGTTCCTGATCGGCGCGGATCAGGCTGCGGCTGCGCAAGCTCATCTTGCGGGCAAGATTGGCATTGCCGGCGCCGGCGGCGATCAGGCCGGTCGAGAGCGCCTGATAACCGCGATCACGCTTGCGAGCGCGAAAATGGCGCTGCACCAGATGCGGCGAACTCCAGAGGATGCGCACCAGCCAGCCGATGAACATCATGGCTGCAACGATGGCGACCAGCAGCGTGGCGGCCACCATCAGGCTGGTTTCGATCAACTGGCCCTGCCAGGTAATAGCGATCAGGCCCGGGCGATCGGCCAGCCAGGAAAATCCCCAGCCACAGGCCAGAACAACGATGGCGAATAAAAACAAACGGATCATCGATGAACCTCAGCCTGCATTGCTGGCGCCAGAAATGGCGCGGTTGAGCGTGTTGTCGACAAGGCCATCGACCTCGATACGGGCATCGAGCGTCTGCTTGTAGGCGATAGACGCATCCTTGGCAGGCTGCGGCAGGACATCCCATTCCGTCGATGCACCCTTCAGATCACCCTTGCGCAGCTTGTCTTCCATGCGCGCGACGATTGCTTCCGGCGTATCACCCTCGACATCGCCGACGGGACGAACCTTGACCATCTGCATGGCGCTGGACAACAGCCGGCTACCGATGCCGGCCTGTTCATCGGTCTGGTGGGCAGTGTTGAGGATGGCCGTGGCCGTCTGCGGGAATTTCTGGACGAGGTCGGATGCCGAAGGCACGCCTGACTGTGCAAATTTTTCCAGCGTCTGAACGGCTGGATCGCTACCGGCGATGCCGGCAAAGGTCTGCAGTTCGCCGGTAAAGGGGCCGCCGCGATCAATGGCGGTTTTTAATGCGGAAGCGGCAAGCGCCTTGGCGACGGCCTCTCCACGGCCGGGCTCGTCGACCTTGGTTTCCAGCGCCGCCAGCCGCTGCGTCAGGGCGTCGGTGGTCGCTGTGGCGGAACCGGCTTCGGCAATCCTGGCTTCCAGAGCCGCCAGCCGCTCGGCGATCTCGGCGCTGACATCGCCACCATTGCCCGCCGTTGCCGCCGTCTTGAGAGCCTCGATTGCAGCGGTACTGGATGCCAGTTGCTGGTTCAGGCTGTCGATCTGCTGCTGAAGTGCAGCGTTTTCAGTCGTGTTGCCGCTCGATGTGCCGGGGATGATGCCTGCGTAAAACATGCTGCCGGCCAGCGCCAGGGCGACGATGCCGCCAAAGATGCCGGCGGCGATCAATGAGGAGGTTGCCGGTGCCTGCCGGGCGGGTGCCTTGGTGGCCGATGTTGCGCCAGTGCCGGTTGTTGCCGGTTTCGGATCGGGTTTTGCCGCCGTCGATGAGGTGCCGGCCGTGCTGCTTGCGCCGGCAGTGCTGGTGCCGAAGGGTTTGGGGGCGTCTGTTTTGGCAGAACTGCCGACCGTATTGGCGCTTGCATGATTGCTTCCGGATGCGGCCGCGCTGCTGCCGGAAGAGGTGTTTGCCGCCGGTGTCGGAGTTGATCCCGGTCCGCCGCTCGTAGCGGTCGGCTTGGGCGCCTCGGCTGCCTTGGTCGGTTCAACCTTGCCGGTTGCCGTGCTGCTCGCTGCCGGCGGTTTTGCATCGGTGGCCTTGGTGTCTGCCGGCTTTGCCGTTTCAGCCTTGGATGTCACCGTGTCATCCGTGGTGGATGCAGGTTTGCCGGCATCGGCCGCCTTGGCGTCCGGCTTTGCCGCAGCCGCCGGAATGTCGCTGTCATCACTGCGCACGGGGGTCGCAATCGTGCTGACGTCTTCGGCCGCAAGATCGATCGTGACGGGAGACTTGTCCGATTTGGAGCGGCGTGGGGGCTTGTCCGAAACCATGGCAACCTCATTTCTTGGCATTCAAAACAAAAGTAGACAGCGCGACCAGCGAAGGGAAGGGGCGTAGGCCCAATTAGGCCGCTGCGAGTGCCTTGTTATCCGACGTGATGGTTACAGAAGTGCCAGCAAGCTGGCTTCATCAGGTCGTTCGGCAATTTTTACCCGGTCCTGCAAGGCGGCAGGTATGGCGTCGGCGATGCGCGCGCCGAGGCAGGCGATCTTGCTGGAGCGCCATGCCGCCAGACTGTCGGCAATTGCCGGCAGCGCGAAAAAGAGGCGGGCTGTTTCGCGCGAATGGAAAAGAATGGCGTCGGGTGGCGCGACAAGCAGCGACTGGATGTCTGCAGTTGAGGGCTGAAGCGGCACCATCTCGTAACATTCGATGATGGAATACAGGATTTCGGCTGCGTCGAGCGCCGTTTCAAACGTTGGTGATCGTGGCCGTCCCGTCAGATAGACAACATGGGACGGGGCGTGCTGGACAATCAGCCCTGCAAGCGAAGCGCCGTCGCCATCGGCTATACGGATATTTTTGAAGCCAGCATCTTCCGCTGCTGCCGCTGTCTTGCGGCCAACGGCAAACAGCGGTGTGTGCAGATGTGTCGAGAGATCGAAGCTCGCCAGCGCTCGCAATGCTTCAGCGCTCGTCAGCGCAATGGCCGGGTAAGGCTTGGTAAGGGCTTGCTCGGCTGCACCCGTCAGATGCCGGGCTTCGCTGAGCGGCAACAGCAACGGTTCGTGCCCCATGCCGCGAAGTTCTGTGGCGGTGGCTTCAGCCCTGTTGAGCGGCCGCGTTACCACCACCCGCATCGGTCAGCTCCAGCTTGCGAAAAAGCCGGGGCCGGCCGCGGTGCGCACGGTTTCACCCGCCTGCCTGCCGAGCTTGACGGCATCAGCGCACAAACCGTCGATGCTGACGGCATGTTCCTGGGTGCCATCCGGCGTGAGGATAAGGCCGGAAAATTTCAGGTGGTCGCCATCGACGATGGTATAACCGGCGATCGGTGTTCGGCAGGAACCGTCCAGCACTTCCAGAAAGGCACGTTCGCAGGAAACCGCATCATAGGTCGGCTTGTGGTTGATGGCTTCGAGCAGGTCCAGCACGCGACGATCACCGACACGGCTTTCGATGCAGATCGCACCTTGTGCCGGGGCCGGCGGAAATTCCGTCGGGTCCAGCAATTCGGTGATCACATCCTCGCGACCGAGGCGTTTCAGGCCGGCCAGCGCCAGAAGCGTGGCGTCAACCTGCCCTTCGTTGAGTTTGCGCAGGCGGGTTTCCACCGAACCGCGGAACACGATGACCTCGATATCCGGGCGCATGCGGCGGATCAGGGCCTGTCGGCGCAGCGAGGCGGAGCCGACAATGGCGCGGTCGGGCAGGGCGGTCAGGCTCGGCGCGGTGCGACCGACGACGGCATCACGAAAATCCTCGCGTGGGAGATAGGCCGAAATTTCCAAGCCATCCGGCAGCCATGTCGGCATGTCCTTCGACGAGTGAACGGCAAAATCCAGTTCGCCGGACAGCAGCTGTTGTTCCAGTTCCTCGGTGAACAGGCCCTTGCCGCCGATCTCGCTCAAGGCGCGGTCGGTAATACGGTCGCCCTTGGTGGACAGCACCACGACCTCGAACATTTCCTCTGGCAGGCCATGGGCCTCCATCAGCCGGGAACGGGTCTCGGCAGCCTGGGCGAGCGCAAGCGGGCTGCCGCGCGTGCCGATCCGGAAAGGTTTTGTTTGCATCCGCAGTCATCCATTGTTAGGCGGTAGCTTCGTAACCGGCTTCTAGCCCCATCGCAATCAATCCGACAGACCCATGGCACCGTTTCTGCGTATTCTCGGCATCGAAACCAGCTGCGACGAGACCGCCGCGGCGGTAGTCGCACGTCACGACGACGGGCGTGGTGAAATTCTCTCCGACGTTGTTTTCTCGCAGCTTGAGGAGCATAGCGCCTATGGCGGCGTGGTGCCGGAGATTGCCGCACGCGCCCATGTCGAGGCCGTAGACGGGCTGATCGACGAGGCGCTTGCCCGCGCCAATCTGTCGCTGTCGGACATCGATGCGATTGCCGCGACCTCGGGTCCGGGCCTGATCGGCGGCCTTCTGGTCGGCCTGATGACGGCAAAGGCGATGTCGCTTGCCACCGGCAAACCGCTTTATGCCATCAATCACCTCGAAGGCCATGCGCTGACGGCGCGGCTGACGGATGGCCTGTCTTTCCCTTACCTGATGCTGCTTGTGTCCGGTGGCCATACCCAGCTTATTCTGGTCAAGGGTGTCGGTGAATACGAACGCTGGGGCACGACGATCGATGACGCGCTCGGCGAAGCATTCGACAAGACGGCAAAGCTGCTCGGCCTGCCTTATCCGGGTGGTCCGGCGGTGGAAAAGGCAGCGTTGTCCGGCAATCCGGATCGTTTTGTGCTGCCGCGCCCGCTCGTTGGCGAAGCCCGTCTCGATTTTTCCTTTTCCGGCCTGAAGACGGCCGTGCGGCAGGCGGCGACAGAAATCGCGCCACTTTCCGATCAGGATGTCGCGGATATCTGTGCTTCGTTCCAGAAGGCGATTTCGCGCACATTGAAGGACCGTATCGGCCGTGGCCTTGCACGCTTCAAGGCGGAATATGGCGGCGTGGAAAATCCCGCGCTTGTCGTGGCCGGTGGCGTTGCCGCCAATCAAGACATTCGCCGTACCTTGCAGGCGCTGTGTTCCGAACATCGTTTCCGGTTCATCGCGCCGCCGATGAACCTGTGTACCGACAATGCCTCGATGATTGCCTGGGCCGGGCTTGAGCGGATGGCACAGGATGTGTCGCCCGATACGCTGGAAGTTGCGCCGCGTTCGCGCTGGCCGCTCGATACGGCGGCGCAGACTTTGCTCGGTTCCGGCAAAAGGGGAGCGAAGGCATGAGCGAGCGTCAGAAGATCGCCGTCATCGGTGCCGGTGCGTTCGGCACCGCGCTCGCGACAGTCATGGCGCTGGATGGCTGCTCGGACGTGACGCTGATCGGCCGTGATCTGGCTCTTATGGCTGACCTGCGCGATGACCGTATCCATGATGCGGTGCTGCCGGGTGTGCCCTTGCCGGACAATCTGCAGTTTTCGGCCGAGCCGGATGCGCTGGAACAGGCAGATCTCGTTCTGTTTGCCATGCCGGCACAGGCGCATGATGCAGCGGCGCATTATTACGGTCCCTATCTTCGCAAGGAGGTCGTGGTCGTCACCTGTGCCAAGGGCATCGAACGTTCTTCGGGACGCATGCTGACGGATGTGTTGCGGGCTTCGCTTCCGAACAACACGGTCGCCGTTCTTTCCGGCCCCGGTTTTGCCGCCGATATCGCGCGTGGCCTGCCGACGGCCATGTCGATTGCCGCTGAAGATCTGGGCGTAGCCGAACATCTGGCCCAGACCATTTCCAGCCCGACCTTTCGCCTTTATGCCTCATCCGATCGCATCGGCGTTCAGTTGGGTGGCGCACTGAAAAACGTGCTGGCGATTGCCTGTGGTGTCGTGGAGGGTGCCGGTCTGGGCGACAGCGCCCGAGCGGCGCTGATTGCGCGTGGGCTTGCGGAAATGTCGCGTCTGGTCGTGGCGCTGGGTGGTTCTGCCGATACGGTTCGCGGGCTTTCGGGGCTGGGCGATCTGGTGCTGACGGCGACCAGCCATCAGTCGCGCAATCTGCGTTTCGGTATCGCGCTCGGTGAAGGCGTGCCAGCGGATGTTGCGGCGGGTGGGCTGGTCGAAGGGGCACATACCGCCTCTGTCGCCGTCAGGCTGGCGCGCAAAAATGGTATTGAAATGCCGGTGGCCGAAGCTGTTGCCGCGATCATCGATGGTCGCCTCGGGGTTCGCGCTGCCATGGAAGCGTTGATGACGCGGCCGATCACCACGGAATGATTTTATCACGGGAGTTCTGACACGATGCCTCTCTTTTCCTTCATCTGCACCGACAAGCCGAATTCGCTCGAATTGCGGATGGCCACGCGCCCGCCGCATGTGGAGCACCTGACGGCGCTCAACGAAAAGGGCATTTTGAAAATGGCCGGCCCGTTTCTCGATGCCGATGGCAAGCCGAATGGCAGTCTGGTGATTGTCGAGACCGCAACGATCGAAGAAGCCAAGGCACTGGCCGATGCGGATCCTTATGCAAAGGCTGGCCTCTTCGAGAAGGTCGAAGTGAAACCGTTCAACTGGGTTTTCAACCCGCCGAAGGCTTGATCGCATATGGCTTACTGGCTTTTCAAATCCGAACCCGATGTCTGGTCCTGGGAACAGCAGAAGGCCAAGGGCGCTGTCGGCGAAGAGTGGACCGGCGTGCGCAACTATCAGGCGCGCAACAACATGCGGGCCATGAAGATCGGCGACAAGGGGTTCTTCTACCACTCCAACGAGGGGCTGGAGATTGTCGGCATCGTCGAGGTCTGCGCGCTGTCGCATCCCGATTCGTCGGCAAAGGGCGACCCCAAGTGGGACTGCGTGGATATCCGTGCCGTCACCGATGTGCCAAAGCCGATCACGCTCAAGGACGTCAAGGCCAATCCGAAATTCGAAAAGATGTCGCTGGTCACGTCCATGCGGCTTTCGGTGCAGCCGGTGACGGACGAGGAATATTTCGAGATCTGCCGTCTCGGTGGTGTCGATAATCCGCCGAAGTCACCGGATTGATCTGAAGGCGGGTGCGGCGTGAAGACCGATCCCAAAAACTTCATTCTGGCCAATACCGATCTCATGCGCCCGCCGCATGTGCCGGAAGTGTTGTTGCATCTGGCCAGCGAAGCGCATGATCTCTGGCTGAAAACCGAGGACGAGTTGCAGGAAATCGGCCTGCCGCCGCCCTTCTGGGCTTTTGCCTGGGCGGGTGGGCAGGGGCTGGCCCGCCATGTGCTCGATCATCCCGAACTGGTGGCCGGCAAGCGTGTCCTGGATTTTGCAACCGGCTCCGGGTTGGTGGCAATTGCGGCGATGAAGGCCGGGGCGGCGCAGGTTCTTGCCGCCGATATCGACCCATGGGTGGAAACGGCGGTGTCGCTGAATGCGGACGCCAATGGTGTTGAATTCAGCTTCACCCGCGAGAACCTGATTGGTCGAAAGGTTGATGCCGATGTTATCCTCGCCGGCGATGTCTTTTACGACAGAGATTTTGCCGCGACTCTGGTGCCGTGGTTCAAGCGGCTGGCGGCGGAGGGTAGACACGTCATCGCTGGTGATCCCGGCCGCGCCTATTGCCCGAAGGATAGCCTCTTCGCCTTGGCGACCTATGAAGTGCCGGTGACCCGTGCGCTGGAAGATAGCGAGGTCAAGCGAACCACCGTGTGGCGGTTCGCTTGAGCGTAAGCCCTATCGGTCGCCGCGAATCACGCAGACACCCGATTCAATGACGCAGCCATTGCGCGGGGCAAAGGCGTTGTTATAGGCGACGGGATCCACATCGATGATCTTGGCTCTTGGCGCCAGGGAAGATTTGCCGGCATCATCACGGCCGTCGATCGTCACGAATGTGCGATAAGCTGCGGAGCGGGTCGACACGATCGTGCCGTGCCGGACGCCGTAGAATGCGTCATGCCTTGCACGGGTATAATAACCCGTGCTGCTTTCGCCGCCACCGTAGGATTGAATACCGAGATTGTTGCCGAGTGGTCCATTTCCGCTGCCGAGAGAATGATCACGGGCATCGGCGATGGTTGCGGCGCACACAAACAGAAGAGCGGCAGTCATGCCGCGGCAGATGCTTTTCGCCCTCATGGCGGATCCTCCGAACGCATTACGGTTAATCAACCGTTAACACATATGCATCGGGAAAACGCCAGTAGTTTTTCTGTTTCCGGAAAACTGACTGAAATGGTTAAGTTTCGGCGGGATAGAAATGCTGCATGACAGTGCAGTTCCCCAATCGATTAAATTCGGAATCGCTCTGAAATAAGCTTGTGGTCGCGGCAATCGGCGATTAAAGCATCGCATGATGCAATGCACATTTCTTCGGCATCGTGCATTGCCGGGAGAGCGCCAGGAGGTTTGCGCGCCCCGTGATACGCCGCGAGGATATGATGGCGAATGTGACGAATAAGCGGCCCCTGTCGCCGCACCTGCAAATCTACAAGCCTATTCCCACTATGGTCATGTCGATTGTTCACCGTATTACCGGTGGAGCACTGGCTGTGGGAACCATTATTTTGGCATGGTGGCTAATTGCCGCAGCCTCGGGCAAGCCATATTTCGACTGGATCAGCTGGCTGCTCGGCACCTGGATCGGTCTTCTCGTGCTGTTCGGTTATACCTGGGCTCTGGTTCACCACATGCTCGGCGGCATGCGCCACTTCATGTGGGACATGGGTCACGGCTTCGACAAGCACTTCACCACCAAGCTGGCAATTGCCCTGCCGATCGTATCGATCTGTCTCACCGTGGTGATCTGGATCGTCGGTCTGGCGATCTGAGGGGAAAAATCATGGATATGCGTACGCCTCTGGGCAAAGTTCGCGGTCTCGGTTCTGCCAAGGCAGGCACCGAGCATTTCTGGGTGCAGCGGATGTCTGCCGTGGCCATGGTGCCGCTGGCCATCTTCTTCATCATTTTCCTGATCCGTTATGCCGGTGCGCCTTACGAGGATGTCGTGCGTGCGCTGTCGAACCCGATCGTCGCCGTGCTGTTCGGCATGATGATCATTGCCGGTCTCGTGCACATGCGCATCGGCGTGCAGGAAATCATCGTTGACTATGTCCATCATGAAGGCCTGAAGTTCTTCGTGATGATGCTCAATACATTCTTTGCAATGCTGATCGGTGGGCTCTGTCTTTTCGCCGTTCTGAAAATTGCGTTCGTAGGATAACCCGCCATGGCATCCGTTACACCTATCGCCCAAGGGGCCGCTCAGAACGGCAAAGCTTACACCTATGTCGACCATTCCTATGACGTGATCGTCGTCGGCGCCGGTGGCGCCGGCCTGCGCGCCACGCTCGGCATGGCCGAACAGGGTTTTAAAACCGCCTGCATCACAAAAGTCTTCCCGACGCGTTCGCACACCGTCGCGGCACAGGGCGGCATTGCCGCCTCGCTGCAGAACATGACGCCGGACAGCTGGCAGTGGCACCTTTACGACACCGTCAAGGGTTCCGACTGGCTGGGCGACGTGGATGCCATGCAGTACATGGTCATGGAAGCGCCGAAGGCCGTTTACGAACTCGAGCATTACGGCGTGCCCTTCTCTCGAAATGAAGAAGGCAAGATCTACCAGCGCCCATTCGGCGGCCACATGCAGAACTTTGGCGCCGGCCCGCCGGTACAGCGCACCTGCGCTGCCGCCGACCGTACCGGTCACGCCATCCTGCACACGCTTTATGGCCAGTCGCTGCGCAACAATGCCGAATTCTTCATCGAATATTTTGCGCTCGACCTGATCATGTCGGACGATGGCAGTCGCTGCGAAGGCGTCGTGGCCTGGAACCTCGATGACGGCACGATCCATCGTTTTGCCGCCAAGATGGTGGTTCTCGCGACCGGCGGTTATGGCCGCGCCTATTTCTCGGCGACATCCGCTCATACCTGCACCGGCGACGGTGGCGGCATGGTGGCACGCGCCGGCCTGCCGATGCAGGACATGGAATTCGTTCAGTTTCACCCGACCGGCATTTACGGTTCAGGTTGCCTGATCACCGAAGGTGCACGCGGCGAAGGCGGATATCTCGTCAACTCCGAAGGCGAACGCTTCATGGAGCGTTATGCGCCTTCGGCCAAGGATCTTGCCTCGCGTGACGTGGTTTCGCGTTGCATGACGATGGAAATCCGTGAAGGCCGTGGCGTCGGCAAAAACAAGGATCACATCTTCCTGCATCTCGACCATCTCGATCCGGCCGTTCTGCACGAACGTCTTCCGGGCATTTCGGAATCGGCAAAGATCTTTGCCGGTGTCGATGTGACCCGCGAGCCGATCCCGGTCTTGCCGACGGTTCACTACAATATGGGCGGCATTCCGACCAACTATTGGGGCGAAGTGCTCAATGCCGACAGCAACAATCCGGAACGCATCCTGCCCGGCCTGATGGCCGTGGGTGAAGCCGGTTGCGCCTCGGTTCACGGTGCGAACCGTCTCGGCTCCAACTCGCTGATCGACCTCGTGGTCTTCGGCCGCGCCGCCGCCATCCGCGCCGGTCAGGTCATCGACCGTGCCTCGCCGATCCCGGCACTGAACACTGCCGCCTGCGACAAGATCATGGATCGTTTCGACGGTCTGCGTCACGCTTCCGGCGGTACGCCGACGGCCGTTCTGCGTGACCGCATGCAGCGCACCATGCAGGACGATGCTGCCGTGTTCCGTACTCAGGAATCGCTCGAATCCGGCTGTCGCCGCATGAGCCAGATCTGGGGTGAGATGAAGGATGTGAAGGTCACCGATCGTTCGATGATCTGGAATTCCGATCTCGTCGAGACGCTAGAACTGCACAACCTGATGGCCAACGCCATCACCACCGTCTACGGCGCGGAAGCCCGCAAGGAAAGCCGTGGGTCCCATGCACGCGAGGATTACACCGAGGGTGCATTCGCCGGCCGTGACGACGTCAACTGGCGCAAGCACACGCTCGCCTGGGTCAATGATGCGGGTGACGTCAAGCTCGACTACCGCCCGGTCCACACCGACCTGATTGCCGACGGCATCGATCCTTACAAGATCGAGCCGAAGGCCCGCGTCTATTGATCTGAAGGGAATTGGACCATGGTTGAACTCGCTCTCCCAAAAAATTCCCAGATGACCGAAGGCAAGGTCTGGCCTAAGCCGGAAGGTGCCCAGAACGTTCGGGAATATCGGATCTATCGCTGGAACCCGGATGACGGCCAGAACCCGCGCATCGATACCTATTACATCGATATCGACGATTGCGGCCCGATGGTGCTGGACGGTCTCTTGTATATCAAGAACAAGATCGACCCGACCCTGACGTTGCGCCGTTCCTGTCGCGAAGGCATTTGCGGCTCCTGCGCGATGAACATCGACGGCACCAATACGCTTGCCTGCACCAAGGGCATGGAAGAGGTGAACGGCACGGTCAAGGTTTACCCGCTGCCGCATATGCCGGTCGTCAAGGACCTCGTTCCGGACCTCAACAATTTTTATGCCCAGCACCGCTCCATCGAACCGTGGCTGAAGACGGTATCTCCGACGCCGGCCAAGGAGTGGAAGCAGAGCCATGAGGATCGCCTCAAGCTCGACGGTCTCTACGAGTGCATTCTCTGCGCCTGCTGCTCGACCTCCTGTCCGAGCTACTGGTGGAACGGCGACAAATATCTCGGTCCGGCAGTTCTCCTGCAGGCCTATCGCTGGCTGATCGACAGCCGTGACGAAGCCAAGGGCGAACGTCTCGACAATCTCGAGGATCCCTTCCGTCTGTATCGCTGCCACACGATCATGAACTGTGCCCAGGCCTGCCCGAAGGGTCTGAACCCGGCCAAGGCGATTGCCGAAATCAAGAAGATGATGGTCGAGCGCCGCATCTAGGCGCTTGAAGGATAGACATGTCACTCAGCGAATTCGATCCGCTTGCCGTTGCTGAAATCCGCAAGCGGCTCGAATCCGTAAAGGCTTCCGGTGTCCGCATCGGTTTTGCCATTGAAAGCGGCAGCCGCGCCTGGGGTTTCCCATCCCCTGACAGCGATTATGACTGCCGCTTCATCTACGTGCGTTCGCGCAACGATTACCTCAGCCTGTTTCCGCCAAGAGATGTCATCGAGTTTCCGATCGTCGGCGATGTCGATGCGGGTGGTTGGGATCTGCGCAAGGCCTTGCTGCTGGCGCTGAAGGGCAATGCAGCGCTGGTTGAATGGGTGACGTCACCCATCGCCTATGAGGAAAAGCCGGGTTTTCGCGACCGGTTGAAGCTTCTGCTCGACGAGATCATGGTGCCGCGCAAGGTGGCGCTGCATTATGTCGGCCTGTTGCATCGGCATGTGCCAAGCGACGGTTTTGCCCAGTCCAAACTCAAGAAGCTGCTTTATTCGGTTCGTCCGGCCATTGCCCTGCATTGGATGCGTCAGCGTGATTTTAATCTCCTGCCGCCGATGAACATGATGGAATGCCTCGACGGTTGCCGCCTGCCGGATGACCAGCGACAGGGCATTCTTGATCTCGTTGCCCTCAAAAAGATGACGCGCGAAATGGGAGAAGGGCCTGTACCAGCGCCGATCGCCGCCCTACTTCAGGACGCGGTGACGACCTTTGGTGGGCTTTCTAAATCGTTCGGCCTTATCGAAACCGCCGATGACGAGGCCATGAAAGAAAAGACGGATGCCTTTTATATCCGGGAAATAGATCGAGGTATCTGACGATCTGGCCTGATCAAAGCATCGTCAAATTGTTGTGGTACGACTTGATTAACCAAATCGCTTTACGATAATCGGGCTTAAATTCAGTGGCCCTGGGCCAGTGGCATGGTGCGGCGCGCACTGAACGCAGGAGTGAAATGATGCAGTTGAAATATGTGGTGACAGGACTTGTGGTTGCCGTTGCTCTCGCGGGCTGCCAGAGAACGTCCAACAACCCCTACAGCAACCTGCAGTCGCCGCCGCCTTTGCAGGCGCAGCCGGTTCCCTCCGTGCAGTCCGGTCAGTTGCCGCCTCCGGGCGCCGGTGGCCAGCAGTTCCCGAATGCGCCGATGGGCAACCAGAACATGGCGTCGCTCGATCCGGGTGCCACGCCGGCCAATGCCATGGACGTCACCAAGGAATCCATGGTCGGCAACTGGCGCGTTTCCAACGGTGGCGCATCCTGCGACATGTTCCTGACGCTGACCAATCTCGGCAGCGGCTCGCGTGGCGGCACGCGCGGTTGCGCCGGTGAACTTACGGCCATGGGCTCGTGGGAAGTGTCCGGCAAGATGGTGCAGTTCAAGAACCGCAACGGCGATGTCATCGGCCGCGTCTACAAGAGCGCCGACAACCGTTACGACGGCACCACCAATTCCGGCCAACCGGTCAGCCTCAGCCGCTAAAACCCGACGAGGTATCGGCGGGGAGGGCTGATTGGAACGCATACCGGATTATAAGCTGAGCGTCGGCGACGAACTCAAGTCGCTGACCTCGGCAGGCAAGCTGCAGGCGGATGCCGCGCAGCTTGAAGTCGCAGCCAGGCTCGACCACGTCCTTTCCTCTCTGCGAGACGCGCGTCCCGCCAAAAAGAAAAGTGCGCTTGGCTGGCTGTTCGCAAGAGGCGCCAAGCCGCAGCATATTCGCGGCCTTTATGTCTATGGCAGCGTCGGCCGCGGCAAGACCATGCTGATGGACATGTTTTTTGCGAAGGCTCCGATCGAGCGCAAGCGCCGTTCGCATTTTCACGAGTTCATGGCGGATGTGCATGGCCGCATCCATGAACACCGGCAGAAGCTGAAGGCCGGTGAGACCAAGCAGGCCGATCCCGTGCCGCCGGTTGCCGCCGCGCTGTTCGCCGAAGCGGAACTGCTTTGCTTCGATGAGTTTACGGTAACCGACATCGCCGATGCGATGATCCTGGGGCGGTTGTTCACCGAACTGTTTTCGCTGGGTTGCGTTCTGATCGCCACGTCCAACGTGGCGCCGGAAAACCTGTATCGCGAAGGGCTGAACCGAAGTTTGTTCCTCCCCTTCATCGGTCTCCTGCAGCAGAATGTCGACGTCACCACGCTCGATTCCCCGACCGATTACCGCATGGAAAAGCTCGCCAGCCTGCCGGTCTACATGACGCCGGCCGATGAGCGCGCCGATGCGGCCATGGAAGTGGCTTGGCATCAGGTCGTCGATGGCGCGAAATCGGCGCCGGATGAGATCCCGATGAAGGGACGCAGCATCCATGTGCCTGTTGCGGCCGGCCGTGCCGCGCGCTTTCGTTTTGCCGATCTCTGCGAAAAACCGCTCGGCGCCAGCGACTATCTGGCCATTGCCGATCGTTACGATGCAATCTTCATCGAGCACATTCCAAAACTCAGTCCGGAAAAGCGCAATGAGACCAAGCGCTTCATCACTCTGGTCGATGCGCTCTACGACAAATCCGTGCGTCTTTATGCAACCGCGGCCGCGCCGGCGGAAGATCTTTTGACGGAGCGTCGCGGCACGGAAGGGTTCGAATTCGACCGCACCGTATCCCGTCTTTTCGAGATGCGCAGCGCCGATTATCTTGCGCTGCACAAAAGCGAACGTGCTGATATCTAACACATTGATGACATAAACTCTTACGTTTACGTAAGAGTTTTGATATCTAAACGATTGAAAAATATAGCGTCGAATGAATCGGTATAATAACCGGTTGCCAATTTGTCGCAGCCGGTTTATGTCCTCTCCCCACATCGGTCGACAACTGTCCGTGCCGGCCATGGATTTGAATGGAGAGGAAGCATCTCGATGGCACGCAAGAAGATTGCACTTATTGGTTCCGGTATGATCGGCGGCACGCTGGCGCATCTCGCCAGCCTGAAAGAGCTGGGCGACATCGTCCTGTTCGATATTGCCGACGGCATCCCGCAGGGTAAGGGCCTCGATATCGCCCAGTCCGGTCCGGTCGAAGGCTTCAACGCCAAGCTCACCGGCGCCAGCGACTACGCTGCCATCGAAGGCGCAGATGTCTGCATCGTCACCGCCGGTGTTGCCCGCAAGCCGGGCATGAGCCGCGACGATCTGCTCGGCATCAACCTCAAGGTCATGGAGCAGGTCGGCGCCGGCATCAAGAAATATGCCCCGAACGCCTTCGTGATCTGCATCACCAACCCGCTCGACGCCATGGTCTGGGCTCTCCAGAAGTTCTCCGGCCTGCCGAAGAACAAGGTTGTCGGCATGGCCGGCGTGCTCGACTCGGCTCGCTTCCGCCTCTTCCTCTCCGAAGAATTCAACGTTTCCGTCCAGGACGTCACGGCCTTCGTTCTCGGCGGTCATGGTGACACGATGGTGCCGCTTGCCCGTTATTCGACCGTTGGCGGCGTGCCGCTCACCGATCTGGTCAAGATGGGCTGGGTTACTGCCGAGCGTCTCGAAGAAATCATCCAGCGCACCCGTGATGGCGGCGCCGAAATCGTTGGCCTGCTGAAGACCGGTTCGGCCTATTACGCTCCGGCCGCCTCGGCGATCGAAATGGCTGAGTCCTACCTCAAGGACAAGAAGCGCGTTCTGCCGGCCGCTGCCCACCTCTCGGGTCAGTACGGCGTCAACGACATGTATGTCGGCGTTCCGACGATCATCGGTGCCGGTGGCGTCGAGCGCATCATCGAAGTCGAATTCAACAAGGACGAAGAAGCCGCCTTCCAGAAGTCGGTCGGCGCTGTCGCCGGTCTTTGCGAAGCCTGCATCGCCATCGCGCCGGCTCTCAAGTAATCGGCCCGAAATAATTCAAACAGGGACATAGCCCCATGAACATTCATGAATACCAGGCCAAGGCTCTTCTGAAGGGCTTTGGCGCACCGGTCGCCGAAGGTGTGGCCATCCTCAAGGTCGAGGAAGCCGAAGCCGCTGCCAAGTCGCTTCCGGGCCCGCTCTACGTCGTCAAGAGCCAGATCCATGCTGGCGGTCGCGGCAAGGGCAAGTTCAAGGAACTCGGCCCGGATGCCAAGGGCGGCGTTCGCCTGGCGAAGTCGATCGAGGAAGTCGTGGCGCACGCCAAGGACATGCTCGGTAACACGCTGGTCACCGCCCAGACGGGCGATGCCGGCAAGCAGGTCAACCGTCTCTACATCGAAGACGGTGCCGACATCGAGCGCGAACTCTATTGCTCGCTGCTGGTTGATCGTTCGGTCGGTCAGGTTGCCTTCGTCGTTTCGACCGAAGGCGGCATGGACATCGAAGCCGTTGCCCACGACACGCCGGAAAAGATCCACACGATCGCCATCGACCCGGTCACGGGCGTGACGGCTGACGACGTTGCCAAGATCTCCAAGGCTCTCGAGCTTTCGGGTGCGGCTGCGGAAGATGCCAAGGCGCTCTTCCCGGCGCTCTACAAGGCGTTCGGCGAAAAGGACATGGCTCTCCTCGAAGTCAACCCGCTGATCGTCATGAAGGACGGTCATCTGCGCGTTCTCGACGCCAAGATGTCCTTCGACGGCAACGCGCTGTTCCGCCACGACGACGTCAAGGCGCTGCGCGACGAGACAGAAGAAGACAGCAAGGAAATCGAAGCCTCCAAATGGGACCTCGCCTATGTTGCTCTCGACGGCAATATCGGCTGCATGGTCAACGGTGCCGGTCTCGCCATGGCGACGATGGACATCATCAAGCTTTATGGCAAAGAGCCGGCTAACTTCTGCGACGTCGGCGGTGGCGCCGGCAAGGAGAAGGTGGCTGCTGCCTTCAAGATCATCACTGCCGACCCGAAGGTCGAGGGCATCCTCGTCAACATCTTTGGCGGTATCATGCGCTGCGACGTCATCGCCGAAGGCGTTGTCGCTGCCGTGCAGGAAGTTGGCCTGAAGGTTCCGCTCGTCGTTCGCCTCGAAGGCACCAATGTCGAGCTCGGCAAGAAGATCCTCAACGAGTCCGGTCTTGCGATCACCGCCGCCGACGATCTCGATGACGCGGCGAAGAAGATCGTCGCGGCGATCAAAGCCTAATCTGAGGAACCTGATACATGTCTATTCTCGTCAATAAAGACACCAAGATCCTTGTTCAGGGCCTGACCGGCAAGACCGGCACGTTCCACACCGAACAGGCGCTTGCCTATTACGGCACCAAGATGGTCGGCGGTATTCACCCGAAGAAGGGTGGCGAAACCTGGTCGTCGGGCGTCGACGGTACGGCACTGCCGATCTTCGCTTCGGTTGCCGAAGCCAAGGAACGCACCGGCGCCGATGCGACCGTGATCTACGTTCCGCCAGCAGGTGCCGCGGACGCGATCATCGAAGCGATCGAAGCCGAAGTGCCGTTCATCACCTGCATCACCGAGGGTATCCCGGTCATGGACATGGTGCGCGTCAAGGCCAAGCTCGACAAGTCGAAGTCGCGCCTGCTCGGCCCGAACTGCCCGGGCGTTCTGACGCCGGAAGAATGCAAGATCGGCATCATGCCGGGCTCGATCTTCCGCAAGGGTTCGGTCGGTATCGTTTCGCGTTCCGGCACGCTGACCTACGAAGCCGTTTTCCAGACGTCGAACGAAGGCCTCGGCCAGACGACGGCTGTCGGCATCGGCGGCGACCCGGTCAAGGGCACCGAATTCATCGACATGCTGGAAATGTTCCTCGCGGACGAAGCCACCCAGTCGATCATCATGATCGGCGAAATCGGTGGTTCGGCTGAAGAAGAAGCAGCCCAGTTCCTGATCGATGAAGCCAAGAAGGGCCGCAAGAAGCCGATGGCAGGCTTCATCGCCGGCCGTACCGCTCCGAAGGGCCGTACCATGGGTCACGCCGGTGCAGTTGTTTCCGGCGGCAAGGGCGATGCGGAATCCAAGATCGCTGCCATGGAAGCGGCCGGTATCAAGGTTTCGCCTTCTCCGGCACGCCTCGGCAAGACGCTGGTTGAAGTCCTCAAGGGCTGAGACCACATAGGGACCATCTCCGGCGAGGAAAGCCGGAGCTGGTCTGAAAAATCGGGCAGGCGGCCCTTTCCGCCTCCCGATCCGGCGCTTCAGGGCGCTGCCGTTTCGAACGGCGAATAGAGACAAGACCCAAGCGGCGGCCGGCGCTTTGTTTTCCCGGCCCTCAATTACGTGAGGAGGCGGGCGCGGCGCCCGCGGGACATCATGGCACGGCAAGAAGCCAACGAGCAGTTTCTCATCACTTCCTTCCTCGACGGCGCGAACGCTCCCTATATCGAGCAGCTTCATGCGCGTTACGAGGAAGATCCGAACTCCGTGAACGAGGAGTGGCAGGCCTTCTTCAAGGCGCTGGCCGATAGTCCCGATGACGTCAAGAAGGCCGCCAAGGGCGCCTCCTGGAAGCGCGCCAACTGGCCGCAGGCTGCCGGCGGCGATCTGGTGCATGCTCTCGACGGCAACTGGCCGGTCGTGATCGAAAAGGCCATCGAAACCAAGGTAAAGGCCAAGGCCGAGGCCGCTGCTGCCGTGACCGGCCAGCCGGCCAACCCGGCAGACGTTCATCAGGCGACCCGCGACAGCGTGCGCGCCATCATGATGATCCGCGCCTACCGCATGCGGGGCCACCTGCATGCCAAGCTTGATCCGCTCGGCATCGCCAGCCCGGTCGAGGATTATAACGAACTGTCGCCGGCGTCCTACGGCTTCACCGAGGCCGATTACGACCGCAAGATCTTCATCGATAACGTGCTCGGTCTGGAATACGCCACCGTTCGCGAAATGATCGATATCCTCGAGCGCACCTATTGCTCGACCATCGGCGTCGAATTCATGCACATGTCCAACCCGGACGAAAAGGCATGGATCCAGGAACGTATCGAAGGTCCGGACAAGGGCGTCGAGTTCACGCCGGAAGGCAAGAAGGCGATCCTCTCCAAGCTGGTCGAGGCCGAAGGTTTCGAGCAGTTCATCGACGTCAAGTACAAGGGCACCAAGCGTTTTGGTCTCGACGGCGGTGAAGCGCTGATCCCTGCGCTGGAACAGATCATCAAGCGCGGCGGCCAGGAAGGCCTGCAGGAAGTCATCGTCGGCATGGCTCACCGTGGCCGTCTGAACGTTCTGACCAACGTCATGCACAAGCCGCACCGCGCCGTGTTCCACGAATTCAAGGGCGGTTCGTTCAAGCCCGACGAAGTCGAAGGTTCGGGCGACGTGAAGTACCATCTCGGTGCCTCTTCCGACCGCGAATTTGACGGCAACAAGGTTCACCTGTCGCTGACAGCCAACCCGTCGCACCTTGAAATCGTCAACCCTGTCGTCATGGGCAAGGCCCGCGCCAAGCAGGACATGCTGACCAAGGTCTGGGACAAGGACAACATCATTCCGCTCTCCGAGCGCGCCAAGGTTCTGCCGCTCCTGCTGCACGGCGATGCCGCCTTTGCCGGTCAGGGCGTGGTTGCCGAAATTCTCGGCCTGTCTGGCTTGCGCGGTCACCGCGTTGCCGGCACGATGCACGTCATCATCAACAACCAGATCGGTTTCACCACCAATCCGGGCTTCTCCCGTTCGTCGCCTTATCCGTCGGATGTCGCGAAGATGATCGAGGCGCCGATCTTCCACGTCAACGGCGACGATCCGGAAGCGGTGACCTACGCGGCCAAGATCGCCACCGAATACCGCATGAAGTTCCACAAGCCTGTTGTTGTGGACATGTTCTGCTACCGCCGCTTCGGCCATAACGAAGGCGACGAGCCGTCCTTCACGCAGCCGAAAATGTACAAGGTCATCCGCGCGCATCAGTCGGTTTCCGAGATCTATGCCGCGCGCCTGATCTCCGAAGGCGTGATCACCGAAGGCGACTTCCAGAAGCTGAAGGCCGACTGGCGTGCGCATCTGGAAACCGAGTTCGAAGCCGGTCAGTCCTACAACCCGAACAAGGCCGACTGGCTGGACGGCCAGTGGTCGGGCATGCGCTCCGCCGACAATGCCGACGAACAGCGTCGTGGCAAGACCGCCATGCCGATGAAGAGCCTCAAGGAAATCGGCCGCAAGCTGGCGACCATTCCAGAGGGCTTCAACGCTCATCGCACCATCAAGCGTTTCATGGAAAACCGTGCGCAGATGGTCGAGACGGGCGAGGGTATCGACTGGGCCATGGCGGAAGCGCTGGCTTTCGGTTCGCTCTGCGTCGAAGGCACAAAGATCCGCCTGTCGGGTCAGGATTGCGAACGCGGCACCTTCAGCCAACGTCACTCGGTTCTCTACGATCAGGACAGTGAAGAGCGTTACATCCCGCTCTCCAACCTGCAGGCCGGCCAGGGCAAATACGAAGTCATCAACTCGATGCTTTCGGAAGAGGCCGTTCTCGGTTTCGAATACGGCTATTCGCTGGCCCGCCCGAGTGCGCTGACGCTCTGGGAAGCCCAGTTCGGCGACTTCGCCAATGGTGCGCAGGTCGTGTTCGACCAGTTCATCTCGTCGGGCGAACGCAAGTGGCTGCGCATGTCCGGTCTCGTCTGCCTTCTGCCGCATGGTTATGAAGGTCAGGGTCCGGAGCATTCGTCGGCACGTCTGGAACGCTTCCTGCAGCTTTGCGCTGAAGACAATATGCAGGTCGCAAACTGCACGACGCCTTCGAACTATTTTCACATCCTGCGCCGCCAGGTGAAGCGCGACTTCCGCAAGCCGCTGATCCTGATGACGCCGAAATCCCTGCTGCGTCACAAGCGCGCCACTTCGACGCTTGCCGAAATGGCCGGCGAAAGCTCGTTCCACCGCCTGCTGTGGGATGATGCCGAGGTGATCAAGGACGGCCCGATCAAGCTCCAGAAGGATGCCAAGATCCGCCGCGTCGTGATGTGCACCGGCAAGGTCTATTATGACCTGCTGGAAGAACGCGAGAAGCGCGGCATCGACGATGTCTACCTGCTGCGCGTCGAACAGCTCTATCCGTTCCCGGCCAAGGCTCTGATCAACGAGCTTTCCCGCTTCCGCCATGCCGAAATGGTTTGGTGCCAGGAAGAGCCGAAGAACATGGGTGCATGGTCGTTCATCGATCCGTATCTGGAATGGGTGCTGGCGCATATCGACGCCAAGTATCAGCGCGTGCGCTATACCGGCCGTCCGGCCGCCGCCTCTCCGGCAACGGGCCTGATGTCGAAGCATCTGCAGCAGCTCGAAGCCTTCCTCGAAGACGCATTGGGCGGCTGATCTCATCAGCCTCCCGCCTTTCGCAAATTCAACGAACACCTGACAAAAACGGAAACAAGTCATGGCCACCGAAATCCGCGTTCCCACCCTCGGCGAATCCGTCAGCGAGGCGACCGTCGGCACCTGGTTCAAGAAGGTCGGCGACACCGTCAAGGCCGATGAGCCGCTGGTCGAACTCGAAACCGACAAGGTCACCGTCGAAGTGCCGGCCCCGGCATCCGGCGTTCTGACCGAGATCGTCGCCCAGAACGGCGAAACCGTTGGCCTCGATGCCCTGCTCGGCCAGATCGCCGAAGGTGCTGCAGGCTCCGCTTCCGCTGCTGCTCCGGCTGCATCGCCTGCCGCCGCTCCCGCAGCAACTCCGGCACCGGCCGCTGCTGCCGCTCCGGCTGCTGGCTCCGCCATGCCGGCTGCTCCGGCTGCCGCCAAGGTTGCCGCCGACAACAACATCTCGACCTCGGATATCGACGGTTCGGGCAAGCGTGGTCAGGTCCTCAAGGGGGACGTTCTGGCTGCCATCGCCAAGGGCACCTCGGCTCCGGCAGCACCTGCCGCGGCTCCGGCTGCGCCGCGTCCGGTTTCCTCGGCCGACGATGCTTCGCGCGAAGAACGCGTAAAGATGACGCGCCTGCGCCAGACCATCGCCAAGCGCCTCAAGGACGCCCAGAACACGGCAGCCATGCTGACCACCTATAACGAGGTGGACATGTCGGCCGTGATGGACCTGCGCAACCGCTACAAGGACGTGTTCGAAAAGAAGCACGGCGTAAAGCTGGGCTTCATGGGCTTCTTCACCAAGGCCGTCACGCACGCCCTGAAGGAACTGCCGGCCGTCAACGCCGAAATCGACGGCACCGACATCATCTACAAGAACTACTGCCACGTCGGCATGGCCGTCGGCACCGACAAGGGCCTCGTCGTTCCGGTTATCCGTGATGCCGACCAGCGTTCGATCGCCGGCGTCGAAAAGGAACTCGGCCGTCTTGCCAAGGCTGCCCGCGACGGTTCGCTTTCCATGGCCGACATGCAGGGTGGCACGTTCACCATCACCAATGGTGGCGTTTACGGTTCGCTGATGTCCTCGCCGATCCTGAATGCTCCGCAGTCGGGTATTCTCGGCATGCACAAGATCCAGGAGCGTCCGGTCGCGATCGGCGGTCAGGTCGTCATCCGGCCGATGATGTATCTGGCGCTCTCCTACGATCACCGTATCGTTGACGGCAAGGAAGCGGTCACCTTCCTCGTGCGCGTCAAGGAAAGCCTGGAAGATCCGGAACGTCTGGTTCTGGACCTCTGATCATTCCGTCCTGACCGGAGGAGACCACGATGGACGCCGCTTCAGCCAATGCCACCACACTTCTGGTGCTGCTCGCCTTAAGCGTCGTCCTGCTCGTGGTCCACATCCTTCTGCAGGGGAATTTTGCGACCAAGGAACGCGGCCTGCAATGGAATGCCGGGCCGCGTGACGGCGACAATGAGCCGAAGAGCGCGCTTGCCGGGCGTTCGGCCCGCGCGTCGAAAAATTTCCAGGAAACCTATCCGGCCTTTATCGGTCTGCTGCTTGCGATGATCCTGACCGGCGATACGTCCGGCCTTGGATTGCTCGGCGGCTGGGTCTGGCTGATTGCCCGTATCGTCTATATTCCGCTTTATCTCGGCGGCGTTGCCTATGTGCGTTCGCTGGTCTGGGTGGTCAGCCTGCTCGGGCTGTTGATCATGATGATCGGGTTGTTCCTGTGATGACGCCGCAGCGAGACATAATCGGGGTGCGCTTCCATGATTGATAAACCCGTTCTGCTCGTCACTGGTGGCAGCCGCGGCATTGGCGCTGCGATTTGTCTGGCTGCTGCCCGCAAAGGCTGGCGCGTGGCCGTGAATTATGCCGCCAACCAGACTGCTGCCGATGCGGTTGTTTCGCAGATTGCGGCGGGCGGTGGCGAGGCTTTTGCGATCAAGGGTGATGTCGGCAATGCGGCTGATATCGTGGCGATCTTTCAGGCTGTCGACGCACGTTTCGGGCGGCTGGATGGGCTTGCCAACAATGCCGGGATCGTTGATGCGCCGGCACGAGTTGACGAGATGTCGGTGACACGCATCGAGCGGATGATGCGGATCAACATCACCGGTTCCATCCTCTGCGCTGCCGAGGCTGTCCGGCGCATGTCGACCCGCCATGGCGGCAAGGGGGGTGCCATCGTCAACATCTCCTCGATGGCGGCGATCATCGGTTCTCCCTCGCAATATGTCGACTACGCTGCCTCCAAGGCCGCGATAGATACTTTTACCATCGGTCTTGCCCGCGAAGTGGCGACCGAGGGTGTGCGGGTGAATGCGGTGCGGCCAGGTGTCATCGACACCGAAATTCACGCTTCCGGCGGGCTGCCGGACCGGGCGCGCGATCTGGCGCCAAGCATTCCGATGCAGCGGGCGGGCACGGCTGACGAAATTGCCGATGCCGTGCTCTACCTGTTGTCGTCCGAGGCTTCCTATATCACGGGCTCGATACTCAACGTGAGCGGCGGCAGATGATGCCAGGGGCGGGTTGACCATGCAGTACATTCTCGAATTTCTCGGCCTGATGGCCGTCTTCTCGATCTTCATCATCGTTCCGGGCGCTGACTTTGCCGTTATCCTGCGTCAAAGCATCGTGCATGGCCGGCGCGCGGCGATGATGACCGGTCTTGGCATGGGCTTTTCGCTGCTGTTTCACATCAGCTACACGATCCTCGGTCTCGGGTTGATCGTTTCGCAATCGCTTTTGCTGTTTTCGATGATCAAATGGGCCGGCGTGGCCTACCTCATTTATCTCGGCATCATGTCGTTTCGCTCGTCCGGCTTCAACGTCGATGCGATCAATGTCACGGACGCTGATCGCAAGCCGATCTCGGCGCTGAAATGCCTCGGCATGGGTTTCATCACCAATGCGCTTAACCCCAAGCCGGTGCTGTTCTTCCTGTCGCTGTTTTCGACGCTGGTGCATCACGACACGCCCGCGCTCATCCAGTTCAGCTATGGCATCGGCATGGCGACGGCGCTGGCCGTGTGGTTCGCCGGCGTCTCCACCTTCTTCACCGTCAAGGCTGTTCGCGATCGTTTCATCGCCAGTGGCAAATGGTTCAACCGCATTACCGGCGCCGCTCTGGTCGGCTTCGGCTTCCGCCTCGCACTGACCCGTGCGGCGGACTAAACAGACAACCCAAGAGGAAAAGCAACAATGTCCTATGATGTGATCGTTATCGGTTCCGGCCCCGGCGGCTATGTTTGCGCCATCAAGGCAGCCCAGCTCGGTCTCAAGGTCGCCGTCATCGAAAAGCGCGCCACCTACGGCGGCACCTGCCTCAATGTCGGCTGCATCCCGTCCAAGGCATTGCTGCACGCTTCGGAAATGTTCCACCATGCTGCACACGGCATGGATTCGCTCGGCATCGAGGTGTCGGCACCGGTGCTGAACCTCGAAAAAATGATGGCGCACAAGGATGCCACCATCAAGTCGAACGTCGAAGGCGTGTCCTTCCTGTTCAAGAAGAACAAGATCGACGGCTTTATCGGCACCGGCAAGATCGTTGCCGCGGGCAAGGTTTCCGTTACTGCTGAAGACGGCCAGGTGCAGGAGCTCGATACGAAGAACATCGTCATCGCCACCGGTTCCGACGTTGCCGGCATTCCGGGCGTCAATGTCGATATCGACGAAAAGGTCATCGTTTCCTCGACCGGCGCGCTTGATCTGACCAAGGTGCCGCAGAACCTCATCGTTGTCGGCGGCGGTGTCATCGGCCTCGAACTCGGTTCGGTCTGGATGCGCCTCGGCGCCAAGGTCACCGTCATCGAATATCTCGACAAGCTGCTCGGCGCCATGGATGCCGACGTGTCGAAACAGTTCCAGCGCATGATCGCCAAGCAGGGCATGGATATCCGCACCGAAGCCAAAGTGACGGCTGTCGAAAAGACCGAAGCCGGCGCCAAGGTCACCTATGAGCCGGTCAAGGGTGGCGAAGCCGTTACCGTTGAAGCGGACGTCGTGCTGATTTCCACCGGCCGCAAGCCTTACACCGAAGGTCTCGGTCTGGAAGGTGCGGGCGTTGCCCTCGACAACCGTGGACGCGTCGAAATCGATCACGGCTTCAAGACCAATGTTGCCGGCATCTATGCCATTGGCGACGTCGTGAAGGGCCCGATGCTGGCGCATAAGGCGGAAGATGAAGGCGTCGCTCTTGCCGAAATCCTCGCCGGCCAGCACGGCCATGTGAACTATGATGTCATTCCGGGCGTCGTCTACACCCAGCCGGAAGTCGCCTCCGTCGGCAAGACCGAGGAAGAACTGAAGGCTGCCGGCGTCAACTACAAGGTCGGCAAGTTCCCGTTCACGGCAAACGGCCGCGCCCGCGCCATGCAGGTCACGGACGGTTTCGTGAAAATCCTGGCCGACAAGGAAACCGATCGCGTTCTCGGTGGCCATATCGTCGGTTTCGGCGCCGGCGAAATGATCCACGAGATCACCGTGCTGATGGAATTCGGCGGTTCGTCGGAAGACCTCGGCCGCACCTGCCATGCGCATCCGACCATGTCGGAAGCCGTCAAGGAAGCAGCGCTCGCGACGTTTGCCAAGCCGATCCATATGTGATCGGTGAGACATGCCCGCTGATCTCCTTTAGAAGGTCGGCGTGGCGAGATTGAAAAGGGTAGGCTTTTGGCCTACCCTTTTTTCGTTCTTTCAGGTGACCGTCATGAACGACAAGATCAGCATCACTTTGCCGTCCCATATGGTTGAAGCGCTCAATGAACGCGTGGATGCAGGTGCCTATGCTTCGATCAATGAGGCGGTTGCGGCTGCGATCCAGGCTCTTGGTCGTGAAGAAAGCGCGAGAAATCGGATGATGGATGCCAGAATCCGGGAAGCCATTGATGATGAATCCGCCGGGATACCGGCCAATGACGTGTTCGAGCGGATCGAACGTCTCCATACTGATCGCCTGAAGAAATCCGGCCGATGACGGTCAGGATCCTTTTCCACCCTTTGGCGGATAGGGATCTTGAGGCGATCTACAATTTTATTGCCAAGGATAGTCCGGGGCGGTCAATCGCGTTTGTACGCAAGCTTCGACGGTTTTGCTTCGCCCTTGGTGATATGCCGCTGCGAGGTCGCGTCCGCGACGACCTCGCGACGGGTGTGCGAACCATAGCCTTTCAAAAACGGGTGGTCGTCGCATATCGTGTGTTGGGAAATGATCTGACTATCCTGCGACTTATATATGCTGGCCGCGACATGGAAAGGATGCATTGGCCAGAAGGATAGCCGATGCATCTGCCATTGGTCAGTTGACCCGCGTGACCTTGAAACCCTGTTTGCGCAGAAGCTCGATCACGCCTTCTTCGCCCGGCAGATGCAGCGCACCAACGGCGAGGAAGAGCCCGCCTTCGGCCAGAAGCGGAGCTGCGCGTTCCGCCATGATGTGATTGCGCTTGGTGATGATCATTTCTTCGAAGGCGGCATAACCATCGTCGGCTTCCTTGGCGTCCTCTTCCGGCGTCATCGCACGCAGCATCGGCACGGTCAGGCCGATATCGCCGGAAACGTAAAGCTCCGTCATCGTTTCTGTCACGTCGTCCATGCGTGAGCCAAGCTCCAGCGTTTCCGCCAGTGCTTTCAGGTGCAGGTCGAGCGGAAGGGCTGCCATGGCGGAGATCTGCTCCTGCATCGTCTCAAGGCCCTTTACCGGCTTGCCGGCAGCAATGGCATCGAGCGCGATCTTCTTGTCGAGGAAGGGGGCGGCATTGGCCTTGCGTGCCAGTTCGCAGGCCGGAAGCGCGATCATGCCGGAAATCATCCAGGGCTTGAAGCTCTGCACGGCGGCCAGCGGGATATTCCGTTCCTTGAGAGCCGCTTCCAGCTTTTCCACCTTATCTTCCGGCAAAAGCGTCTTGATGGTCTGGCCGTCCATGAACATCAAAAGGTCGGGCTTGGTCATCAGCCCCGCCATGGCCTTTTTCTCGTCGAGAATCTCGTCCGATTCGATCGCAACTGCCTTGGCATCCTTCGCAGCATCAGCGGCACCTTCCGGCATGGCGAGCACACGCGGATCGGTGACATGCATGGTGCCGAGCAGGTAGGACGGCGCCACGCCGTCCTTTTCGATCTTCCAGAAAATGCCCTTGCCGTTCGGTGTCTTTTCCGCCTCGGCCAGAACCTTGGCGTAGCGCGCCGGATCTTGTGCCTTCAACTCGTCCAGAACGTTTTTGCCGGTGCAGACGGGGGCTGCCGCATCCTGTGCATGCGCTGGCGAAAGCGACGCCAGAACGACCATGAAGGACAGGAAGACGATGACATGCAGTGCCGCCATCAGCCAGAGGGCGGTATCTCCAGGCTGATGCGAGCGGGGATGTCTGGACGAATGGAGCGCAAATTTTGTCATGCTGTCGATTTACCGCCTGCACGTCGAAAAGCCCTTAACGGGCGTGGTTAAACAATGCTTGCAGTCCGCTCGGATGCGGGCCCTCAGGCGCGCGGATGTGCCCGGTCATAAACTTCCAGCAGGCGGGCGGCATCGACGCCGGTATAGACCTGCGTGGTGGACAGGCTGGCATGGCCGAGCAGTTCCTGAATGGTACGCAGGTCGCCGCCGCCGGCCAGAAGATGGGTGGCGAAGGAATGGCGCAGCGCATGCGGTGTGGCCGTTTCCGGCAGGCCGAGCGCGCCGCGCAGTTTTCGCATCTCGCTCTGGATGATCGCCTGCTGCAGTTTTCCACCACGAGCCCCGCGAAACAGCGGTTCGTTGTCGGCCAAATGGTAGGGACAGAGTTTTTTGTAGGTTTCGACCGCTTCAAGCGCTGCCGACAGAAGCGGCACGACACGGGTTTTGTTGCCCTTGCCGGTGATGCGCAGCGATGTCGCGCCGGGTGTCAGGTCGGCGGGTGTCAGGTCGAGCGCTTCGGAAATGCGCAGGCCGCAGGCGTAAAGCAGGGTCAGCACGGCGGCATCGCGGGCGGCGATCCATGGTGTCTCGTGCAATTGCGCGTCTGACCCGACCACGGTGATGGCCTGTGTGTCCGACAGCGGTTTCGGCAGCGATTTCGGCTGTTTTGGTGTGCGGATGGCGGAGGCGCCGGCGGCGTTCACCAGCCCCTTGCGCTCCAGATAACGCAGAAATGAGCGCAGGCCGGCGAGATGACGGCCGAGCGAGCGATTGCCGGCACCTTCGCGACGTCGCGCCGCCAGAAAGGCGCGCAGATCGGCAGGACGCAGCGTGTGGATATCGCTCAGACGCGCCGGTTCGGCGAGGTGGCCGGTGAGGAATTTCAGGAATTGACGGGTGTCGCGCTCATAGGCTTGAAGCGTATTTTCGGAAAGCCGGCGCTCGTCGGACAGGCTAGCGAGCCACTCGCGACGCTTCTCCAGAAGTTCGGGAGCCGCAATGATCAGGATTTCGTTCATCACAGGCCTGTTGAATTCGTGTGCCAAAATCCCACATTGCCGATGGTTCCGTTACGAATTCCCTAAAGCCGGTAGAATGTCGTTTTGACATCGCGAGGGACTGCGATATACGGCAAGTGGTAATGGAGTTTGTATGGCGCGCCGTGATAATTCGACCGCATTCGGTCACTTTGCTCAAACGATAGCGCTCGTCTCCCAAGGTCGCCCCGGACATATCGTCGATACCTTGATTGCCGAACGCGGCCAGCGCATCGTCAAACATCCGCTGTGGCCGCTGATGCGGCCTTTTCTCTATTCGCTGCTGCGTTACGACCGCGCCATCGGTTTTGCCAATGATGTGGCCACTCTCAGCGGTTTCGAATCCTTCGAATATATGAGTGACCTGCTGCATCTCGATGTGCAGGCAAAACACACGGATCGCATTCCGGCCTCCGGTGGTTTTATCCTCGTCAGCAATCACCCGACCGGCATTGCCGATGGTGTTGCCGTCTTTGATCTTCTGAAGCCGAAGCGGCCGGATCTCATGGTGTTTGCCAACCGTGATGCGGTGCGCGTCAATCCGCGTTTTGCCGAAACCATCATCCCGGTGGAATGGCGCGAAGAGCACAAGAGCAAGCTGAAGACCCGCGAAACGCTGGTGCTGACCAACGAATCGGTCGAGGCGGGCAAGGTTCTCGTGCTGTTCCCGTCAGGTCGCATTGCCTATTGGGAAAACGGCAAGCTCAATGAGCGTCCGTGGAAAACCTCGGCGGTCGGTCTTGCCCGCAAATACAATCTGCCGATCCTGCCGATCCACATGACCGCGCGCAATTCCGGCCTGTTCTACTGGTTCGCCAAATGGTCGACCGAGTTGCGCGACATGACTGTTTTCTACGAACTCCTCAACAAGAAGGGCAACCGTTTCGACATGACGGTTGGCCACCTCATTCCGCCGGAAGCGCTGGATGGCGATATCAACGAGGTTACGCAGGCGCTGGAGCGGCACACTGTGCACAATCTCGCCGCCGATGCGGATGCGCGTTTTGCCTTTGGGGTGGATGACAGTTCGGCTGCGGCCTGAGGTCTCTCTTTCGTTTTCTTCTCCAGGAGATGTAGGATCGGGTCATGCTGCTGCGATCCATGTTTGCCAAAAACTATCGGTCCCTGCGCTCCATCCATATGGATGTTGCCGGCGTCAACGTGTTCGTCGGGGAAAACGGCGTCGGCAAGTCCAATCTCTATCGCGCGCTGCAACTGGTGCAGGCGGCGGTGCGTGGTACGCTGGCGCATGAGATTGCTGCCGAGGGCGGCATGGCCTCCGTGCTGTGGTCCGGCCGGCGCTCGCCGACAGACAAGAATTTCCGCATCCGGCTGGAAATCGAGGTGCTGGACGAGGAGCGCGCCATCAGCTTCCGTTACCGCGTCGAGGCGGGCCTGCGTCCGCCAAAGGCCGCCGCCGGCTTTGCCTTCGAACCACAAATCAAGGCGGAAGAATTCTGGGTCGATACCGGTTCGCGGCCGGTGACGATGATGAAGCGCGACGGCCCCGGCATCATGGTGCGCGGCGAGCGCGGGCGCATGCAGGAATATCCGGAACAGGCGCTGACATCGGAGACGGCGATCTCGCTGCTCGGCAATGCCGGCCACTATCCCGAGATCGGCACGTTCCGCCGCGGGATAGACAACTGGCGTTTTTTCCATGGTTTTCGAACCGATCGCGATTCGCCATTGCGGCAACCCTGTCTTGCCGTCACCTCGCCCCTGCTGGCGGAGGATGGTCGCAACATGGCGGCGGTGTTTGCCACGCTCGTCCATACGCGCGGTGATACGGTGGAACTCGACCGGGCGATTGCGGATGCGCTGGGCGGAGCGGAACTTTCGGTGCCGCCACCCGGCGAATATGCCGAATTCGGGCTGGTCTTTCCGGATTTCCCCCTGCGCACGTTCCACCCGCGTGAACTGTCCGATGGCCAGATCCGCTTTCTCGGTCTCGCAGCCGCCCTGATGTCCTATCGCCAGCCACCGTTGATCGCGCTTAACGAGCCGGAAGCCAGCCTGCACCCGGACATGCTGGTGCCGCTGGCCGACATGATTGCGCAGGCATCACAATATAGCCAGATCTGGGTCGTTACCCATTCGCAGCAATTGGCGTCGGCCATTCAGGCGCGATGCGGCGTTCGGCCGAAACGGGTGATCCGTCAGGAGGGTGCCACCTGGATCGAAGGCATGCGACTGCTGACGGGTGTCATGCAAGATGATGAGGACGAATGACCGGTATAGGGTTCACTTTTGTTCTCTCTTTCGGCATGGTCGCCGCACACGGGCATAGGTAATTTGGGCACAGATAATTCCAGTCTTTTCGGTTCACTGTTCGAGGCGCCGCCGCTGAAGCGTGTGGTGCCCGTGCTTGTGCCTTTGCCTGTTCCGGTGCCTTACAGTTATGCCGTGCCGGAGGGCATGCATGTCGAGCCGGGTTCGGTCGTGCAGGTGCCGGTCGGGCCGCGCCAGCTGATCGGTGTGGTCTGGGATGGCGAAAGTCAGGACGGGCTTGATCCGAAGAAACTGCGGCCGATCACGCTCGCTTTCGATTGTCCGCCGCTTTCCAGGGAAATGCGCGATTTCGTCGATTGGGTTGCCGCTTACACACTGTCGCCGCCGGGCCTAGTGGCGCGCATGGCGGTCAGAGCACCGGCGGCACTTGATCCCGAGCCGATGGTCGAGGCCGTGCGTTATGTCGGCGGCCAGCCGGAACGGTTGACGCCTGCGCGTGTGCGCGTGCTGGATATCGCCAGGGGTGAAGATATTCCATGGACGCGCAGCGGGCTGGCGCATGCTGCCGGCGTCTCCATGAGTGTCATCGATGGGCTGACGGCGCAGGGTGTTTTTGAAACGGTTTTCTTGCCGCCACCACCTGTCGTGGCGAAGCCGGAACCGGATTATGCAGCGCCGCGTATCGAAGGCGTGCAGAAGGAAGCCGCCGCCGAAATCGTCGCCTCCATTCGTGATGGCGGGTTTTCCGCGTCGCTGATCGATGGCGTCACCGGGTCGGGCAAAACGGAGGTCTATTTCGAGGCGATTGCCGAAACGCTGCGGCGCGGCAAGCAGGTGCTGATCCTTTTGCCGGAAATCGCGCTGACGCCGGCTTTCCTCGAGCGCTTTCAAGACCGTTTTGGCGCCAAGCCCGGCGAGTGGCATTCCGACCTCTCTCCGCGCATGCGTGAAAAGGTCTGGCGCGGCGTTGTCACCGGCGAGGTGCGCGTGGTGGCCGGTGCCCGTTCGGCGCTCTTCCTGCCCTTCGAGGAGCTTGGTCTCATCATCGTTGATGAAGAACATGACCCTGCCTACAAGCAGGAAGATCGCGTCTTTTATAATGCCCGCGACATGGCGGTGGTGCGCGGCCGCATCGGCGATTTTCCTGTCGTGCTGGTGTCGGCCACGCCCTCGGTGGAAAGTCAGGTCAATGGCCTGTCGGGCCGTTACAATCTCGTGCAGCTGCCGACCCGTTTCGGTGATGCGGCCCTGCCGGACCTGCATCTGATCGACATGCGCCGGCACGCGCCGGAACGTGGCGGTTTTCTCTCGCCGCTATTGTTGCGAGCGATGGGACGCACGATCGAGCGCAAGGAGCAGGCGCTGCTTTTCCTCAATCGGCGTGGTTATGCACCGCTCACGCTTTGCCGTGTCTGCGGTCATCGTTTCCAGTGCCCGCAATGTTCCAGCTGGCTGGTCGAGCACCGGTTCAAGAGCCAGCTTCAATGCCATCAATGCGGCTATCACCAGCACACGCCGGAACACTGCCCGGATTGCGGCACGTTCGATCATCTCGTTGCCTGCGGCCCGGGGGTGGAGCGTATCGCCGAAGAGGTGGAGAAACATTTTCCCGATGCCCGCACCATCGTCATGTCTTCCGACATTCTCGGTGGCGTGAAGCGTATGCGGCTGGAACTTGAGGCGATCGCCAATGGTGAAGCCGATATCGTCATCGGCACGCAGCTCGTCGCCAAGGGCCACAATTTTCCGCTGATGACGCTGGTCGGCATCGTCGATGCCGATCTGGGCCTGGCCAATGGTGATCCGCGCGCTGCCGAGCGGACGTTTCAGCTTTTGAGCCAGGTCACTGGTCGCGCCGGTCGTACCGGCTTGAAGAGCCTTGGCCTGTTGCAGACCTATCAGCCCATGCATCCGGTCATGCAGGCGATCGTGTCTGGCGATGCTTCGGCCTTCTACGAGCGCGAAATCAACGAGCGCGAAAAAGCCATCCTGCCGCCATTCGGGCGGTTGGCCTCGATCATCGTGTCGGCCGATACGCGTGCCGATGCCGAAACCCATGCGCGGGCCTTGCGCGCTGCCGCTCCGAAAGTGACCGGTATTTCCGTGCTCGGTCCCGCCGAAGCGCCGCTGGCGCTGGTGCGCGGACGCCACCGTTTCCGCCTTCTCGTGCATGGCCGGCGCAATTCCGACATGCAGGCATTTTTGCGTGTGATGCTCAATTCCGGGCCGAAACAGCGCGGTTCCGTTCAGGTACAGCTCGACGTCGATCCGCAGAGCTTTCTTTAACCATGACCGGTTAGCTGCTACACACCCTCATCTTACGCATGCGTGGAGCAAACGCCTCATGGAATTCTATTTCCCGACCGAAACGCCCGAACAGATCGCCTTCATGGCATCGGTCGTCACCGCCTTGCTTGGTCTTTTTCTGCTGGCATTGCCGGGAACGGCGCTGCGGTTGGGTGGATTTCAGGTCGGGCAGATCACGCCGGAGGGATACGGCGCCACGCGGTCGGCTGGTGGCCTTTATTTCGGCCTGCCGCTTTGCGCGCTCCTGTTCGCCCAGGATTATTATTATCTCATGGTCGGCGTCGCTCTCGGGTTTTCCGCGTTCGGGCGACTTCTGTCCGTCTTTCTCGATCGTGGTTTTGTCGCCCGCAATCTGGCGTTTCTGGTGCTGCAGCTTCTGCTCGCCGCAGGCCCTCTCGGTTATTCCCTAGGGTATTTCTGACCGGTTCCACGTCGCTGTGACCACCGGTCGCGCCAAAAGCTTTTGCGGAAAGCGTTTAAAAGCGGGCAAACCCACCACAGAGAGGCCGATTTGCGCCCCTGCGCGTGTTGCGAGTCCAAACGTCCTATGCTAGACGAACCGCGAATTAAAAAGAATGACAGGGGGGTCCTCCCTGCGCGTCTTAAAAAATTGAAACGATTTCAAGCGTTTGACTAGCTCGCTCAAAGCGGGCCAGATGTTTGGATGACAATCAGGGAACTTGTGCCCGTGGCAGACACATCCCAGCGCGTTTCCGGCGTTGCCGAACGTTACGCATCCTCGCTCTTCGAGCTGGCTGTCGAGACCAATGCGATCGAGCAGATCGCTGGCGATCTTGACCGGTTTCAGGCGATGCTCGATGAGAGCGAAGATCTGCGCCGCCTCGTGGCGAGCCCGGTCTTCACCTCCGAGGAGCAGAGCGCTGCCGTTGCGGCTGTCGCTGAAAAGGCCGCTTTCGGTCCGGTCGTTGCGAACTTCCTCAAGGTCGTTGCCGGTAATCGTCGCCTCTTCGCGCTGCCGGGCATGATTCGCTCGTTCAAGGACATTGCTGCGGCTCACCGCGGCGAAGTTGTTGCCGAAGTTACTTCGGCGCATGCGCTCACCGTAGCGCAGGACAAAGAACTCAAGACGGCGCTGAAGGGCGTCACTGGCAAGGATGTCACCATCAATGTGACTGTCGACCCGTCGATCCTCGGCGGCTTGATCGTCAAGGTTGGTTCGCGCCAGATCGACACCTCCCTTCGCACCAAACTTTCCACCCTTAAGCTTGCACTGAAAGAGGTTGGCTGATGGACATCCGCGCCGCGGAAATTTCCGCAATTCTGAAAGATCAAATCAAGAATTTCGGCAAGGAAGCCGAAGTTTCCGAAGTCGGCCAGGTGCTTTCCGTCGGTGACGGTATTGCCCGCGTTTACGGTCTGGACAACGTCCAGGCCGGCGAAATGGTCGAGTTCCCCGGCGGCGTCCGCGGCATGGCCCTCAACCTTGAAGCCGACAATGTCGGTGTGGTTATCTTCGGTTCCGACCGCGCCATCAAGGAAGGCGATACCGTCAAGCGTACGGGCGCCATCGTTGACGTTCCGGTTGGTCCGGAACTGCTCGGCCGCGTCGTTGACGCGCTCGGCAACCCGATCGACGGCAAGGGCCCGATCAATGCGACCCGCCGCGCCCGCGTCGACGTCAAGGCTCCCGGCATCATTCCGCGCAAGTCGGTTCATGAGCCGATGTCGACCGGCCTCAAGGCCATCGATGCTCTGATCCCGGTTGGTCGTGGCCAACGCGAGCTCGTCATCGGCGACCGCCAGACTGGCAAGACCGCCATCATTCTCGACACGATCCTGAACCAGAAGGCCATTCACGACAACGGCCCAGACGGCGACAAGCTGTACTGCGTCTATGTTGCTATCGGCCAGAAGCGTTCGACCGTTGCCCAGTTCGTCAAGGTTCTGGAAGAGCGCGGCGCCCTGCAGTACTCGATTATCGTTGCCGCTACGGCTTCCGACCCGGCTCCGATGCAGTACCTCGCACCGTTCGCCGGTTGCGCCATGGGCGAATATTTCCGTGACAACGGCCAGCACGCCCTGATCGGTTACGACGACCTTTCCAAGCAGGCTGTTGCCTACCGTCAGATGTCGCTTCTGCTGCGCCGCCCGCCGGGCCGCGAAGCTTATCCGGGCGACGTTTTCTATCTGCACTCGCGTCTGCTCGAGCGCGCCGCCAAGATGGGCGACGATGCCGGCAATGGTTCGCTGACGGCTCTGCCGGTCATCGAAACGCAGGGTAACGACGTTTCGGCCTTCATTCCGACCAACGTGATCTCGATCACCGACGGCCAGATCTTCCTTGAAACCGACCTGTTCTATCAGGGCATTCGTCCGGCCGTTAACGTCGGTCTGTCGGTTTCGCGCGTTGGTTCCGCCGCTCAGATCAAGGCCATGAAGCAGGTTGCCGGTTCGATCAAGGGCGAGCTTGCCCAGTATCGTGAAATGGCCGCGTTCGCCCAGTTCGGTTCCGACCTCGACGCCTCGACCCAGCGCCTGCTGAACCGTGGTGCTCGTCTGACGGAACTCCTGAAGCAGCCGCAGTTCTCGCCGCTCAAGACCGAAGAACAGGTTGCTGTCATCTTCGCAGGCGTCAACGGCTACCTCGACAAGATCGCGGTTTCCGACGTCGGCAAGTTCGAACAGGGTCTGCTGTCCTACATGCGTGGCGAAGGCAAGCCGGTTCTCGATGCGATCCGCACCGAGAAGCAGGTCTCCGACGACACCAAGGCAAAGCTGAAGGCTGCGCTCGACGCCTACGCCAAGTCTTTCGCCTGAAACCGGAACTAGCCCGAGGACCGATAACGGATGCCTTCACTTAAGGATCTGAAAAACCGGATCGCCTCCGTCAAGGCGACGCAGAAAATTACCAAGGCGATGAAAATGGTCGCCGCGGCAAAGCTGCGTCGCGCTCAGGAGGCTGCCGAAGCCGCTCGTCCCTACGCGGAACGCATGGGCAAGGTTCTGGCCAGCCTTTCGGCTGCCAATGCCGGCAACGCGGAAGCACCTCTGCTTCTGACGGGCACCGGCAAGGACCAGGTTCATCTTCTTGTGGTCGCCACCGGCGAGCGCGGTCTGGCTGGGGGCTTCAACTCCTCCATCATCCGCCTTGCCCGCGACCACGCGCTGAAGCTCCTGTCGGAAGGCAAGACGGTCAAGATCCTGACGGTCGGCCGTAAGGGCAACGACATCCTGCGTCGTTCCTTCCGCGAGAACATCGTCGACTACATCACCTTCCGCGAAGTGAAGCAGCTCAGCTTCGTTCAGGCGGATGAGGTGGCGCAGAAGGTGCTGACCATGTTCAACGCTGGCGAGTTCGATATCGCCACGCTGTTCTACGCACGCTTCCAGTCGGTGATCTCGCAGGTGGCAACTGCCCAGCAGATCATCCCGGCCAAGTTCGAAGAGGTTACGGAAAGCGATAACGCTGCCGCAGCACTCTACGAATACGAGCCGAGCGAACAGGAAATCCTCGAAGAACTGCTGCCGAAGAACGTGGCCTTGCAGATCTTCCGGGCGCTCCTCGAAAACAACGCTTCCTTCTACGGTGCGCAGATGTCCGCGATGGATAACGCGACCCGCAATGCCGGTGATATGATCAACAGGCTGACTTTGTCCTACAACCGTCAGCGTCAGGCACAGATCACCAAGGAACTCATTGAAATTATCTCCGGCGCGGAAGCGCTCTGAAGTCCTTAGAAAGGGTAAGAAACATGGCTAGAGCAGCTACCCTGAAGACCCGCGCCAAGAGCGCGCCTGCCGCTGCCGGCAAGGTCACCCAGGTTATCGGCGCCGTCGTCGACGTATCGTTCGAAGGCGAACTGCCGCCGATCCTGAACGCACTTGAAACCGACAACAATGGCAACCGCCTTGTTCTCGAGGTTGCGCAGCATCTCGGTGAAAATTCCGTCCGCACCATCGCCATGGACTCGACCGAAGGTCTGGTTCGCGGCCAGCCGGTTGCTGACACCGGTGCACCGATCTCGGTTCCGGTTGGCGATCATACGCTCGGCCGTATCATGAACGTCATCGGCGAGCCGGTTGACGAAGCAGGCCCGCTGGACCGCACGCATCTGCGCGCCATCCACCAGGAAGCCCCGGCTTACGTCGACCAGGCAACTGAAGGCCAGATCCTCGTCACCGGCATCAAGGTCGTCGACCTTCTCGCTCCTTACGCAAAGGGCGGCAAGATCGGCCTGTTCGGCGGCGCCGGCGTTGGCAAGACGGTTCTCATCATGGAACTGATCAACAACGTCGCCAAGGCGCACGGTGGTTATTCGGTCTTCGCCGGCGTGGGTGAACGTACCCGCGAAGGTAACGACCTTTACCACGAAATGATCGAATCGGGCGTGAACAAGCACGGCGGTGGCGAAGGCTCCAAGGCTGCTCTCGTTTACGGCCAGATGAACGAACCGCCGGGTGCGCGCGCTCGCGTCGCCCTGACCGGTCTGACCATCGCTGAAGATTTCCGCGACAAGGGCCAGGACGTTCTGTTCTTCGTCGACAACATCTTCCGCTTCACGCAGGCTGGCTCGGAAGTGTCGGCTCTGCTCGGCCGTATTCCTTCGGCCGTTGGTTATCAGCCGACGCTCGCAACCGACATGGGTCAGATGCAGGAACGCATCACCACGACCACGACCGGTTCGATTACCTCGGTTCAGGCCATTTACGTCCCCGCCGACGACTTGACCGACCCGGCACCGGCAACCTCGTTCGCCCACTTGGACGCAACGACGGTTCTGTCGCGTTCGATCGCTGAAAAGGGTATCTACCCGGCCGTTGACCCGCTCGACTCGACCTCGCGCATGCTCGACCCGATGATCGTCGGCGAAGAGCATTACGAAGTCGCCCGTAAGGTTCAGACGACCCTGCAGCGCTACAAGTCGCTTCAGGACATCATCGCGATCCTGGGCATGGACGAACTGTCGGAAGAAGACAAGCTGACGGTTGCCCGCGCCCGCAAGATCGAGCGCTTCCTGTCGCAGCCGTTCTTCGTCGCCGAAGTCTTCACCGGTTCGCCGGGCAAGCTGGTTGCTCTCGAAGACACGATCAAGGGCTTCAAGGGACTCGTCAACGGCGAGTACGACCACCTGCCGGAAGCTGCCTTCTACATGGTCGGCTCCATGGAAGAAGCCATGGAAAAGGCCAAGAAGCTTCAGGCTGCTGACTGATCCGATTGACGTTTCGACGGCGCGTCCAAAACGCGCCGTCGGTTCCTGCCTGCAACATCATCTGAAAGTGGACCGTCATGGCCGACACCTTCAATTTTGAACTCGTATCGCCCGAGCGTCTTCTCGTCTCCGAAAAGGTGAGCGAAGTCGTTATCCCGGCGACCCTTGGCGAGATGACGGTGCTGGCCAATCACGCACCGACGATGACGACCATCAAGCCGGGCGTCGTTTCCGTTAAGCTGGCTTCCGGCCAGACGGAAAAGTATGTCGTTTTCGGCGGCTTCGCCGACATCCTGCCGACCGGCTGCACGCTGCTGGCCGAATCGGCAATGGCCCTTCAGGCCGTGACGCGCGACACGCTGCAGACGCGTATCGAGCACGCCCAGAAGGAAATCGACAACGCCGATAGCGACGAGCACAAGACGAAGCTCGAGCAGTTCCTCGCAGAACTGACGCATCTGAACAACACGGTTGTTGCGGCCTGAGGCTGCACACCGGTTTGGATCAAATGATGAGGCGGCCTTCGGGTCGCCTTTTTCGTTTAGAGCGGTTCATTGTTAAATGGAATCAGTTCTGTTGGCTCAAACGGAGTCGGATGGTCGCATGGCCGGCGCGTATCGTAGCCAAAGCATACGGCCAAGCCGGCCATGCGATCAGGCGGCCCGTTTCAGCCAACCCTTTAGGGCCGGGCATCTTTCCCCCGGGATCAGCGGCGATTGGCTCGCACGTACCGGGAGGTATGCACTTCGCCAATCGCCACTGCCCCGACGAAAACCTGCTCCGGCAGAACTGGTTCCATTTAACAATGAACCGCTCTGGCGGATTTGCCGTCTTGCGCATCCTGACCGATCAGGCATGCTGATACCGTCACTTCATGGGGGCGGGCAGCATTGATGTTTTCCAATTCCTTCATTCCGGACATGCGCTTCGGGGCCGGTTCATTCTCCGAAATCGGCGCGGCTGCAGCCACGCTTGGCAGTATCGACCGGGCACTGGTCGTCATGGACAGCTTTCTGGCGGCGACCGGTCTTGCCAACCGGTTGATCGATGACCTGAGAGCGCATGGCATTATCGCTTCGCTGTTTGCCGATTTTGCCGGCGAGCCGAAACTTTCCCATCTGCAGGCGGCCATGCGGGCGGCGCGTGGTGCGCAGCTTGTCATCGGTGTCGGCGGCGGTTCGGCGCTCGATATCGCCAAGATCACCTCCTGCTGCGCAGCCTCGGGTCAGGACCCGATGTTTTATGCGCTGGCTGCCAAACCACTGCCCAAAAACCCGCTGAAAAAGATCATGGTGCCGACCACGGCCGGTACCGGTTCGGAAACCTCCGCCACCAACATCTTCACCGGCCCCGAAGGTAAAAAGCTCTGGATATGGGGGCCGGAGACCAAGGCCGATCTCGTCATTCTCGATCCGGCGCTCACGGTGACACTTCCGCGGCACCTGACGGCGTGGTGCGGCATGGATGCCCTCATTCATGCCTTCGAGGCCGCCACCAACCGCAATACCCACAAGGGTGCGCAGCTTTACGCCCATGAGGCATTGCGGCTTGTTGCCGGCTCGCTGGAAACGGCGGTGACGTCGCCGGCTGATCTCGAGGCGCGTGGCAGGGTGCTGCTCGGCTCGTGTTACGCCGGCATCGCCATCGACAATTGCGGCACCGCGATCGCCCACAATATCAGCCATGCGATGGCGGGCCTTGGCCCCGTCCATCATGGTCTTGCGACGGCGCTGGCTTTTGAAGCGACACTGCCATGGCTGGTGGCGGCGCGAACACCGGAACTGGATGCGGCGGCAAGGGCTCTTGGCCTGGAGACAGCTGCCATGCTGCCTGCCTGCGTGAGTGATCTGATGGATCGCTGCGATATCCATCGTGCACTGCCGGCTGCCTTCGATGCCTATTCTTCCGATGACCTTGCCGCCGAGATGCGCGCGACGGAAAATCGCCCGATGCGCAGGGCCACGATCCGTGATGTCTCGGATGACGATGTCGATCGGTTTGCCGCGATGATCATGTCCCTGCCGAGGTCGCTCCGATGACAGGGAGTTTTACAAGGGAGCATTGGGAAAATGCGCTGGCCGTGCTGACGCTCGAGGGCCGGTGTTTTATCGATGGACAATATCGCGCCGCAGCTTCCGGCAAAACCTTTGCCCGGACGCGACCGATGGACGGCAGGCCGGGGGCGGTGCTGGCGCGCGGCGATGCGGTCGATATCGATGCCGCTGTCGCCTCGGCGCGCAAGGCGTTTCAAAGCGGTATCTGGCGGCATAAGGAACCTCTGGAAAAGAAGCGTATCATGCTCGCCTGGGCGGAACTTATTCGCGCCCATGCCGAGGAACTGGCGCTTCTGGAAACGATCGATGTCGGCAAACCGGTGCTTGCCTCGCTGAATGTCGACGTGCGGCTGTGTGCCGATGGCATCCAGTATTATGCCGAGATAATCGACAAGCTTTATGACGAGATCGCACCAACGGGACCAAATGCGCTTGCGCTGGTTCGAAAAGTGCCGCTCGGGGTTATCGGCGCCATCACGCCGTGGAACTATCCGATGATCATCGATGCGTGGAAACTCGGCCCGGCGATCGCTGCCGGCAATTGCGTCGTGCTGAAACCGGCCGAACAGTCGTCGCTGTCGGCCATCCGGTTGGCTTCGCTTGCCGTGGAAGCAGGCCTGCCCCCCGGCGTGTTCAATGTCGTCACCGGGTATGGCGAGGAGGCGGGCAAGCCGCTGGCCCTGCACATGGATGTCGACATGATCGCCTTTACCGGCTCGACCGAGGTCGGCAAGCTGATCATGGGATATGCCGCGCAATCCAACATCAAGCGGGTGGCGCTGGAGCTTGGCGGCAAGTCGCCGCTCGTGGTCTTTGCCGATGCCGATCTCGATGCGGCGGCTTCCGCCGTGGCCTGGGGCTGTTTCTACAATTCCGGCGAAACCTGCCATGCCTCGACACGCCTGCTGGTCGAACGTTCGGTGCAAGAAGCGCTGATCGAGAAGATCGAAGCAGTGACGAGAAACGATATCACGCTTGCCCATCCTTTCGAACCTTCAGCACAGATCGGTGCCCTGATCGAACAGGCCCATATGGACAAGGTGCTCGGGTTGATCGCGGAAGGCGAGAGGGAAGGGGCAAGGCGCGCCTTCGGTGCCGAGCAGGTGCTGTCTGAGTCCGGCGGTTATTACGTCTCGCCCGGTGTCTTCGTGGACATGACCAACGACATGACCCTCGCCCGCCAGGAAATCTTTGGGCCGGTTCTGGCTGCCATTCCATTCGATACGGAGGAAGAGGCGCTGCGGCTTGCCAATGACACGATCTACGGTCTGGCCGGTGCCGTGTTCACCAGGGACATGGATCGCGCGCACCGGTTTTCGGAAAGCCTGCATGCCGGCACGGTGTGGATCAACACCTATGACATGTCGAATTTTGCGACACCCTTCGGTGGCTTCAAGCAGTCCGGTTTCGGGCGCGACCGTTCGGTGCACGCGATCGACAAATATTGCGATTTGAAGACGATCTGGCAGCAATTCGGGTGAGGGCAGATGAGCCGTATCGCATCGATCAAAATCTCACACCATCGGCTGCCGCTCGACCCGTCTTTCAAGGCCAGTTGGGACGGTCGTCCTCGCCATCATTTCGATACCACCATCGTCCGTGTTCGTGATGAGGATGGTCGCGAGGGCATCGGTTCCGGCGACCTGATGAAGGGTTTCGAGGGCCACGAGGATCTCTTTCTCGGCCATGACCCGCGTCATCTGGAACGCCATTACGAAGTGTTGTCGCATATCAATTTTCACTACGGCCGTTGCTGGCCGCTCGATCTGGCGCTGTGGGATCTGGCCGGGAAGGTGACGGGGGAGCCGGTCTGGCGCATGCTGGGTGGGCGCGCCGATCGTGTCCGGCTTTATGCGTCTTCCGGCGTGCTGCGCGAACCGGCTGAGATGGCCGCGCAGGCCGAACGTTATCTAGACGAAGGTTTTACCGCGATGAAGGTGCGGTTCTCGTCTTCGGCCGGTGGGCGCTCAAGCTGGCGCGACGATGTAAAAGCTCTGGAGGCGATCCGGGCGCGCGTCGGTGACCGGCTGGAACTGATGGTCGATTGTAACCAGGGTTGGCGCATGCCCTGGGATACGACACTGGCATGGACCTTCAAGGATGCGCTGGCCGTGGCGAAGGAACTGGAACGGCTCGGCATCTACTGGATGGAGGAACCGCTGCACCGTTCTGATCGCAAGGGCATGAAGGCATTGCGGGAAGCCACCTCCATTCGCATAGCCGGCGGGGAGATGACCCGCGAGCTTTACGAGTTTCGCGATATCATCGAGGAACGCGCCTTCGATGTTATCCAGCCGGATGTCGCTCTGGTCGGCGGCATCACCGGCTGTCGGCGTCTGGTCTATCAGGCGCGCGAGGCGGGCGTCACCTTCACGCCGCATAGCTGGACCAATGGCATCGGTGTGCTGGCCAATGCGCATCTGACCGCAGGGGCGGGAGATGCGCCTTTCCTCGAATATCCTTACGACAATCCGGAATGGAGCGAGGCGCGGCGGGATTATCCGTTGATCGCACCTCTTGCCCACAGGGAGGGTTGGCTTGAACTGGGCGATGCGCCAGGGCTGGGCATCGTGCTGGATGAGGACCGGCTGAAGGCAACGCAGATCGGCTAGGATCAAGGACGTCGTATCCGTCCACTCTATATTGAACAGCAGATATCACGGAGTGTTTTTCATGAAGGTCGGTATTATCGGTGCAGGCATGGTCGGCAGTTCGGTGGGTTTTGCGCTCGCCATTACTGGTTATGCCAGCGAGGTCGTCATCATCGACCGCAATGAGGCCCTGGCGATCGCGCAGGCCGAGGATATCGCCCATGCCGTGCCCTTCATGTCGGCAACGCGGGTGAGGGCCGGGGGATATTCGGATCTCGACGGCGCCGGTATTGTCATCCTCGCCGCCGGTGCCAGCCAGAAGCCCGGCGAAACGCGGCTTGAGCTTCTGGGACGCAACACGGAAGTCTTTCGGCAGATCGTCGGGCAGGTTCTGGCTGTTGTCAGCAATCCCATCCTGCTTGTCGCTTCGAACCCGGTGGACGTGATTACCTTCATCACCCAGCGCCTTTCCGGCCTGCCGGCGCAACGTGTGATCGGCTCCGGCACCATTCTCGACACCGCGCGGTTTCGCAGTCTCATCGCCCGGCACCTGAACATCTCGCCGCAATCGATCCATGCCGATGTGATCGGCGAACATGGCGATAGTGAAGTTCTGGTCTGGGAGAGTGCGCGCGCCAGCTCTGTCGATCTCGCCTCCTTCGCGGAACAGATCGGTGCACCGCTGACGGAGAAGGTGCGGGCTGACATCGACGACAATGTGCGCAACGCCGCCTACAAGATCATCGAGGGCAAGGGGGCGACCTATTATGGCATCGGTGCCGGGATCGCCCGTATCGTCAGGGCCATTGCCCGCGATGAAGGTGCCGTTTTGACGGTGTCGCTGGTGACCGATCATGTTGCAGGGATCGAGCAGGTGGCGCTGTCATTGCCGCGGGTCATCGGCGCCAATGGCGTGAGCATGGATATGCTGCCCGACCTTTCCCCCGCGGAGCAGAGGGCGCTGCGACATAGCGCCGAACTTCTCAAAGGCATAGCGGATGCGTTGAAGCTCTGATCCACTAATGATCTCAAGCTGTTGAATTGGTGCTCGGAACCGGCTAGCCCTTTATGCCGAGGGAGTTTCCATGATCGACAAGCTTGAATTTTTCATCGCACTGGCGCGCGAGCAGCATTTTGGGCGCGCCGCGGAGGACTGCGGCATTTCCCAGCCGACCTTGTCTGCGGCGATCCGCCAGCTGGAAGAAAGTCTCGGTGTGGGGCTGGTCGTGCGCGGTTCGCGTTTTCAGGGGCTGACACCGGAAGGCCAGCGCGTGCTGGAATGGGCGCGACGGATCGTCGGTGATACGCGGACCATGCGTGAGGAAATGCGGGCGGCTCGCAAGGGATTGGCCGGACATATCCGGCTGGCGGCGATCCCCACCGCGCTTGCCATGGTGCCGAAACTGACCGGGCCATTCCAGGCCAAACATCCGGATGTCACCTTTTCCGTGGTCTCGCGCACGTCATTGCAGGTGTTGAGCCAGTTGGAGAATTTCGAGATCGATGCCGGTCTGACCTATCTCGACAACGAGCCGCTTGGGCGGGTGACCACCGTGCCGCTTTATGCCGAGCACTATACGCTGGTGACGGCCGAGGACACGCCGCTTTCCGACCGCAAACAGGTGAGCTGGAAGGACATGGCGGGGCTGAGGCTTTGCCTGCTGACGCCCGACAATCAGAATCGCCGCATCATCAATCAGCATCTGGCCAGTGCCGGTGTGAGTGTCCGCACCATGCTCGAATCGAATTCCATGGTCGTGCTTCTGGCGCATGTAAACACCGGCAACTGGGCGAGCATCATGCCACGCAACGTCGCGCATTCGTTCGGTTTTGCCTCGCGTATCCGCACGATCCCGATCGTTGAACCCAAGGTCGGTCACCGCGTCGGGCTTGTTGCCACGCACCGCGAACCGTTTACGCCACTGGTTTCCGCATTGTTGCACGAGGCCCGGAGCCTGACCGATCTCGGGCTCGATTGACGCCGCGAAAGGTGCCGGTCGAAGCGATGTTCCACGGATTTCCGCCGATAGAGCGGATGATGCCCGTTGCGCGTTTTAATTCGATGACTATTTAGAGCGACCACATCATGGTCGCCTATTGCAATAAGGATGCCCTCCATGTCCGCTCCGGCGCACGATACCGTCACGAACCTGACAGCAACGACCGCGTCTGTTCCGCAGGTGATCCGTCGCGACGGTGTGGTGCGTGAAGCGGTTCGATCCGTGCCGGAAGAGGTTCCCATCGCATTTTCCTATGGCGGTTCCAGCCATGCGGTGATGATGGGGACACCGGCGGATCTGGAGGACTTTGCCACGGGCTTCAGCCTCACCGAAGGTATCATTACTTCGCTTGCCGAGATCGAAACGATCGATGTTCTGCAGGAAGGCGACGGGATCGATGTTCAGGTAACGCTGGCGGAAGACAAGGAAGATGCGCTTCGCGCGCGTCGTCGCCATATGGCCGGGCCTGTGGGCTGCGGTCTTTGCGGTATTGAATCCATCGAACAGGCCATGCGGCCGGTGCCGAATGTGTCTGCCGTGGATCTGGTTCTATCGGCGCATGACGTCGTGGCGGCAAGTTCCGCGCTCAATCACGCACAGCCGTTGCATGCGCAAACGCGTGCCGTGCACGGCGCCGGATTTTTTGTGCCGGGAGAAGGGTTGATTGCCGTGCGGGAGGATGTCGGGCGTCACAATGCGCTCGACAAGCTTTCCGGAGCCGTTCTGCGAGCGGGGCGTCAAGGCGGTGTCGGTGCTGTGGTCGTCACCAGTCGCATCTCGGTCGAAATGGTGCAGAAGGCAGCCATTCTGGGCGCGCCAATTCTCATCGCCATCTCGGCGCCGACGGCACTGGCGATCAGAACGGCCGAAGCTGCGGGCCTGACGCTCGTTGCCTTGGCGCGAGGAGAGGATTTTGAGATTTTCACACATGCCGGCAGAATCCGGTTGTGACCTCTTTGCATCGCTCTTTTCTGTTGTGTTCTTAACGATTTAGCGCCCGATATTAACAGGTTTTTTAACCTGCGGATGTTTCTGCGGCATTTTGCCGTATCGATGGCGGCAGCGACTGTTTAATGGCAAATGCCAAGAACGCGTTTGCGCCGCACCATCGCCCCCAAGACCGATGGCAAAGCGCCCGATCGTTCCCGATCCCGGGGGACACCGCATGTTTGCGTGCGGCCGGGTGGGAAGATTGGTTGCGTTCTTGATCTCAACATTATTTCCCAGAGGGAGGAATGCGCATGGCAGTTGCGACATCTGCGGGCGAAGGCTCTGCAGGCAACGCCGGTCTTCTCGACCGCGAACGCATTATTGCGAAACCAGGTTTCAATCGCTGGCTGGTGCCACCGGCAGCATTGGCCATTCATCTTTGCATCGGCATGGCTTACGGCTTCAGCGTTTTCTGGCTGCCGTTGACCAAGGCAATCCCCGGTACGCCGGACGCAGCCTGCGCCAGCATGACACTCGTTTCCGCGCTTTTCAGCACCGAGTGCAACTGGCGCGTTTCGGATCTCGGCTGGATCTACACGCTGTTCTTCGTCCTGCTTGGCTGCTCGGCTGCCATCTGGGGCGGCTGGCTTGAAAAGGTCGGCCCGCGCAAGGCAGGCTTCGTATCGGCTCTTTGCTGGTGCGGTGGTATCCTCGTTGCCGCCCTCGGCGTCATGACCCATCAGCTTTGGCTGATGTGGGTTGGTGCCGGCGTCATCGGCGGCATCGGTCTCGGCCTCGGTTACATTTCCCCGGTCTCGACCCTGATCAAGTGGTTCCCTGACCGTCGCGGCATGGCAACCGGCATGGCCATCATGGGCTTTGGTGGCGGCGCCATGATCGGTGCTCCGCTTGCCAACCTGCTGATGAACTTCTTCAAGACGGATGTATCGATCGGCGTCTGGCAGACTTTTGTCGTCATGGCCGTCATCTATTTCGTCTTCATGATGGGCGGCGCCTTCGGTTACCGCATTCCGCCGGCCGGCTGGCGTCCGGAAGGCTGGACGCCCCCGGCCTCCAAGTCGACGATGATCACCACCAAGCACGTCCACCTGCGCGATGCGCACAAGACGCCGCAGTTCTGGTTGATCTGGGCCGTTCTCTGCCTGAACGTTTCGGCTGGTATCGGCGTTATCGGTGTCGCTTCGCCGATGCTGCAGGAAATTTTTGCTGGCTCGCTGATCGGCTTGCCTGACCTGACCTTCTCGCAGCTCGATGCTGCCCAGAAGACTCAGATCGCCGCAATTGCTGCAGGCTTTACCGGTCTGATCTCGCTCTTCAACATCGGTGGCCGTTTCGTCTGGGCATCGCTGTCGGACAAGCTGGGACGCAAGAACACCTATTACACGTTCTTCATCCTCGGCATCATCCTCTACACGCTGGCTCCGACCTTTGCCGATATGGGCAACAAGGCGCTGTTCGTGCTTGCCTTCGGCATCATCCTGTCGATGTATGGCGGCGGTTTCGCAACGGTTCCGGCTTACCTCGCCGACATCTTCGGCACGCAGTTCGTTGGCGCCATCCACGGCCGTCTGCTGACCGCCTGGGCAACGGCCGGTATCCTCGGACCGGTCGTCGTCAACTACATCCGCGAAGCACAGATCAGCGCAGGTGTTGCACCGGGTCCGGAACTCTATACCGGCACGATGTACATCCTCGCCGGCATGTTGGCTCTCGGTCTCGTTGCCAACTTCCTGGTGCGTCCGCTTGGCGACAAGTGGTTCATGTCGGATGAAGAAGTTGCTTCGCTGCAGGCCAAGACGGCTGCTGCCAATGCGGGCCCGACGGGTTCGTTCGGTATCGGCACGGGTGGTCTCGATGCCAAGGCGGCCTTCGCCTGGGCTGTCGTCGGCATTCCGCTTATCTGGGGTGTCTGGACGACCCTCAAGAGCAGCCTGGTGCTGTTCGGTTAATCACCGGACTTTCGACCTGAATACAAAAAGGGCAGTTTCGGCTGCCCTTTTCCGTTTGATCGGGATGTGAAGACGGTCAGAAATCTTCCCAGCCATCTTCGGATACGGCAACCGCCTGGCCGCCCTGGGCAGTGCGTGCTGCCGGGCGCGTGGTTGACGCGCGGGTGTGAACCGCAGGGGCCGCATGCCTTGCCACAGGTGTAGCGCTGGCCGGGCCTGTGGCGCGGCCCATGCGGAACTGTTGCAGCAGGCGTCGCAGGTTCTCCGCTTCCGAGGAGAGAGAATGGCTGGCGGCGGTGGTTTCCTCCACCATGGCGGCATTCTTCTGCGTGGCCTGGTCCATCACATTGACCGCCTGGTTGATCTCCTGGAGGCTGGCCGATTGTTCACGGGATGCCTCGACGATCGCCGCCACATTGGTGTGAATAGCCGCAACCTGCTCAACGATCTCGCCCAGTGCCGATCCGGTCTGCCCGACGAGGCTGACGCCGTTGGAGACATAACTGCTGGATGCGTTGATCAGCGTCTTGATCTCCTTGGCAGCGGTCGCCGAGCGCTGGGCCAATTCGCGTACTTCCTGTGCCACGACTGCAAAGCCCTTGCCGGCTTCACCGGCGCGGGCTGCCTCGACACCGGCGTTCAGCGCCAGAAGATTGGTCTGGAAGGCAATTTCGTCGATGACGCTGATGATATTGGTGATCTCGCCAGAAGACTTGCTGATCTGATCCATGGCGGCGATGGCATCGCGGACGATCTGGCCCGATTGCTCGGCATTCTGCTTGGTGAGCGTGACGAGACGTCCTGCTTCATCGGCGCGGTGGCTGCTATCGGATACGGTGGTGGTAATTTCTTCCAATGCCGCTGCGGTTTCTTCCAGAGAGGCAGCTTGCTGCTCGGTACGGCGCGCAAGATCATCGGATGCGCTGGTAATCTCGCTCGAAGAGGCGGCAATACCGGTGGCGTTTTCCGCGACGGTCTGCATGGCGGCACGCAACTTGGCGACCACTTCGTTGAAATCGTGGCGGGTCGCTTCCATGCTGGGCACGAAGGTCATGTCGAGACGTTGCTCGAGGTCACCATCGGCCAGCGCCTTCAGGCCATTGCCAAGGCTGGTGATGGCGCTCATGCGCGGGGTTACGTCGGTGGCGAATTTCACAACCTTGTAGACCTGGCCTTTCAGGTTGCGGATCGGGTTATAGGCCGCCTGGATCCAGATTTCCTTGCCACCCTTGCCGAAACGTACAAATTCGTCGGCGATGAACTCGCCGGAAGCGAGTTTTTGCCAGAATGCGGTATATTCGGGCGAGGCGGCATAGGTGGCGTCGCAGAACATGCGGTGATGCCGGCCCTTGATTTCGGAAAGCGTGTAGCCCAGTCCCTGGCAGAAATTGTCGTTGGCATCGAGGATTTCGCCCTGCGGCGTGAATTCGATGACGGCCTGGGAGTGGGAAATGGCTGAAAGTTTTGCTGCGTCCTCGGTGGCCCTTGCCTTGGCAGCGGTGATGTCGGCAGCGATCTTGACGACCTTTATCGGCTTGCCACCGCGCAGGACCGGATTGTAGGAGGCCTGGATCCAGATTTCCTCACCGGCCTTGGTGTGGCGCTTGTATTCGCCAGTATCGAACTTGCCGGAACCGAGATTGGCCCAGAACTGCCGGTATTCCGCGGTCGCCGCATAGGCCGGATCGCAGAAGATGCGATGATGCTGGCCCTTGATCTCTTCCAGTCGATACCCGAGCGCCCGGCAGAAATTCTCGTTTGCGAAGAGAATGTTGCCCTGAAGGTCGAACTCGATAATCGCCTGTGATCTGGATAATGCGTCGACAACCTGCTGTGCGCCTGACGTGCCAAGTCCGAACATTCTTCGCTCCCAAGGGCCTATGTGTTCTCGTCGGTTCGTCTAACGGCAGGCGAATACAACCGGCGATTCATCTCATGGTTACTTTAGACATTTAAAACTTAATAATAAATTGAAACAAAGTGAACGGGAATCACAATATTTCGCGACATGTGAACAAAGGGTTTGCCCGGCAATGCAACAAAAAAGGCCACCGCAACGGGTGGCCTTGTGGATGCTTGTATCGCCTGGAAACGTGATCAGGCTGCGAGGTCTTCGGCCTCGGTGCCCTTGAACATCTTGGCGAGGTTCAGGAAGCAGATCATGCCGTTCTCATTGGCGATGACGCCTTCGGAGAAGGACTTGTCGAAGGAGGCCGAGACTTCCGGCACCGGCTGAACCTGGCTTGCGGAAATCGTCAGGATGTCGGACACGCGATCGACCAGCATGCCGATGACCATGTTGTGCACTTCGGCAACGACGATGGCGCTGCGCTCGTTGGCAACGGTGCTCTTCATGCCGAGCTTGTAGGCAAGGTCGATGATCGGGATGACCGAGCCGCGCAGGTTCATGACGCCGATGACGTCAGCCGGTGCATGCGGGATCGGCGTCGACGGTGCCCAGCCGCGGATTTCGCGGATGGTCGTGGTCTTCACGCAGAATTCCTGATCGTGCAGACGGAACGCGATGATCTCCAGGTTCTCATCGCCATAGCTTACGGAATTTACCATCGTAGCCATCTGAAACTCTACCCCATTGCCCTTTGCTGGACGGGAGCGGACGCACCTTGAACTGTGCTCGCGACCGTAACCGAATAATCTTGCCGCCGATGGCACGGGATGTGCTGTCGATCGATTCGAAGGTTACTGTAGGGGAAGAGTATTTCTTAAATCTAAACCGATCGCCAAAAGGCGGCGCGGAATCAGCCGGTTAGCAGATACCGATGGAATGCCTTATCCGATCAGTATTCCTTTTCGTAAAACACACCGGCCGAACCGCCATCGCCGCCGGCGCCGGCCTTGAGTTTTACGCCACGTCCGACATCCAGATTGATGGTGGCACGTGCACCTGCCTTGCCGCCCTGTTCGAGCTGCAGATAGGTGCGGTCGTTGATGTAACGACCGACGGAAACCGTCGTCTGGCCACTTGAATCCGTGTTGATGTCGAGATCGTCGACGCCGAGATTGGCGCGAAGCGTGTCGAGAAGCGAGTTCGATCCACCACCGGCCAACTGGCTGACGGCATCGGCCAGCTGGGCGATCTGCAACGGCGACAGCTTTGACATCGACTGGCCAAACACGAGACGGGCCAGTACCTCGTCCTGCGGCAGGGCAGGGGAGGAGGAGAAGCTGATATCAGGATCGTTGGCGACACCCACAACATTGACCGTGATGGTGGTCTGCTGCGAACTGGTATTGGCTTCCATGTCGAGAACCGGGATAAGACCACCACCGAAAGTGATCTTGCCCTCGGTGAAATCCAGACGCTTGGTGAGAATGATGATACGGCCACGGCGCATCTCGAAACCGCCGGATACATTCGGTGCTGCCGACGTGCCGGTGACCTTCAATTCGCCGCCGAGTTCCGCATCGATGCCGCGACCGCGGACAAAGATGCCGCTCGGTGCGCTGATGACGAGGTCGAGACCGAGTGCCGAAGAACTGCCGCTGCCACCCTTGGGCTGGATCTCGGCCATCTGGCGGCGCACATCGGCGGGGGCGTTCTTCTGCTTGATGTTGAGTTCTGCCAGAGACGACGGAAGTTTGGCAGGAACGGTGATCGACGTTTTCGACAGGTTCAGGCGACCGCCAAGAGTGGCGTTGGTCAGAAGCGGACCTTTGACAGTCAGTTGACCATCGGCGGTCGAAGCCAGAAGCTGGCCATCGACATAAGTAGCCTTGGCAAGCGTCACCGTCAGGTCGGCCGGCAGGCCGGCGGCAGGATTGATGCCGATCGTGCCCTGTGCGGAAACGGTGCCACCTGTCGACAGGTTGGCCGTGACCGATGAGAGCGTCGCCTGATCGCGGTTGAAGGCGATGTTGGCGGTGAGGTTTTCAAGAGCGAGGTTGCGGCGCACATCGATCAGCCGCGCGCCGGATGTGCTGGCCGAACCGGTGATCAGTGGCGCCGTCGCGGTGCCGCCGACATTCACATCGATTTGGCCGTTGCCCTCGAGTACAAACCCCTGGCCGGCCAGCTGTGCGCCGAGAAGCGCAAAGGGCACGCCGCCATTGATCTTCATGTTGAGCGGGCGATTGCCGGCAAGACCGACGGAGCCGTTTCCGGAAATCGCCAGACCGGACTGGCCGGAAAGCCGGGTATCGACGGTGACGGTGTTGTTTTCGAAACGGCCGTTTGCGGAAATCCGGAAAGGTGCAAGGCCGGCAGAGCGCGTCTGTGCGACGGAGGCATCGTCCCAGGCGACATTGAACTGCACGCCCGGAGCGGATGCGTTGTTGAGTGCGGTGATCTTGCCGGTGATCTTGCCGCCGGCATCGAGGCCGGGCACGAAACCGTTGGCAAGGCTTGCAGGAAGGGCGTTGATATCGGCGTTGACGTCGAGCACGGGACCGGACTTGCCGCCGAGGACCACGCGGCCGCCTGCCGTCAGCGACATGCCCTGCGGGCCGGTGAGGCGCGTTTCCGCCAGATTCAGCGTATTGTTCTCGAAATTGCCGGCCGCCTTCAGGTTCATGCCGGAAATGCCGGCAGCACCCTGACGACGGATTTCTGCGTCATTCCATTGCAGGTCGTAGCGAAGGGCCGGTGCCGCCATCGTGCCTTTTGCCGTGGCCGAACCGGTGATGTTGCCACCGGTCTGGATGCCCGGGAGAAAGGCATTCGCAAGGCTTGCCGGCAGTGATGCGACATTGGCGGTGACATCGATCGGACGTTCGCCCACGAGGCTGACGGAGCCCTTCGCGTCGAGCGCAACGCCCGAGGGTCCGGACAGCTTGACGCTTTCAAGATTGGCGACACCCTGTTCGAACGTTCCGGCAGCATTCAGCTGAAGGGCCTGCAAACCGGCGGCGCGGGTCTGTCGCAACGCAAGATCGTTCCAGCGCAGGTCATAACGGATCGCCGGAGCCTCAGTCGTACCGGTCGATGTGACCTTGCCGGCGATAATGCCGCCCGCATCAAGGCCGGGTACGAACCCGTTGGCGAGGCTGGCGGGCAGGGCGGCGATGTCGGCATTGACGTCGATAGCAGGAGCGCCTGAGGCTCCGTTCAGCACAACGCGGCCGGTTGCCGTGGCGGACAGACCGCCGGAACCGGTGAGGCTGGTCTCTTCAAGTGTCGCGGTGCCGTTTTCGAAATTGCCTTTTGCCCTCATCTGCAGGGCGGAAACACCGGCCTGACGTGTCTGGCGGGTCTGGATTTCGGTCGTGCCGAGATCATAGCGAAGGTTCGGCTTGTCGATCGTGCCGGATGCCGTCACGGAGCCGTTGATGGCGCCGCTGGCGTCAAGATCGGGACGGAAGACATTGGCAAGCGCCACCGGAACGGAAGCGAGATTGGCAGTCACGTCGATCTTGCGGTCGCCGGAGAGGGCCGCATTGCCGCGCGCGGTCAAGGACAGGCCCTGCGGTCCGGTGAGGTCGGCCGTCTCCAGCGTCACGGCCTGATTTTCGAGCCGTCCCTTGAGGCGCGCCTGAAGGCCGCTCAACGAGGTCGGGCCTGCGCCGATGGCAAGGTTGCTGCCGGTAAGATCGACAACGGCACTGGGAGCGGAAAGATTGCCGGTGGCATTGAGCGTACCGGAGATCGAGCCTGCCGCATTGAGGTTCGGGCTGAAGGCATTGGCGAGTTTTGCCGGCAGGGCGGAAATGCTGCCCTCGATTGCCAGTGGGCGATCGCCGGCAAGGTCAAGCCAGCCTTTTGCCGCAACGCCGAGATCCTGGCCAGAGCCGGACAGGTCATCGAGCACGACCCGATTGTTCTCAAACCGGCCCCTGGCGGTCACAGCAAGCGGGCCGATGGCGGCCTGGCGCGTCTGCTTGATGGCTGCATCCCGAAGCGAAATATCGAAAGCGGCCACGGGTGCTGAAAGGCCGCCATTGACCTTTACAGAGCCGGAAATGGTGCCGGCTGCATCGAGACCGGGCTGAAAACCATTGGCGAGCTTTGCCGGCAGCGCGCCGATCTCGGCATTCACATTCAGGCCGGGGCCGCCGTCCTTGAGGCCGATGGAGCCATTGGCGCCAAACGAAAGACCGTCCGGGTTGGTCAGGCGCGTGGTTCCGAGCGTGATGACATTATCCTGAAGCTGGCCGTTGGCCTCGATCAGGAAAGGGGCGATACCGGCGGCCTTGGTCTGGCGTAGCTGCGCGTCGCTCCATTGCAGGTCGTAGCGGACAATCGGTGCCGTAGCCGTGCCCGTAGCCACGATCTTGCCGGTTATCGCGCCTGCGGCATCGATATTCGGGACAAAGGCATTGGCAAGCGTTGCGGGAAGCGTGGTGACGGTGGCTGTCAGATTGAGATTGTTTCCTGCCTGACCGTCCAAAACCACGCGGCCATTGCCGGCATTGATGGTCAGTTCGGACAAGCTGACAGTGCCGTCCGCAATGGCAATCTGCGCGGGTCGCGACAGGGCAACGTCAATGCCGCGCGGTTTGGCGGTGAAACGGTCGATGGCGACCGTCATGCTTCGTTCATTCTGCGTCAGCGAACCGGCGCCTGAAAGCGGCGCGTTATCGAACTGGGCGGAAAGATCGAACAGCGTGGCAACATCATCGCGGCGGATGCCGAGCGCAACATCCTTCAACGCCTGTGCGCCGGCACCGATACTGGCGGCCCGGATCGTGCCCTCGGCCGTCAGGGCCCTGAGGTTCGGCAGCGTCATGTCGATCGATGGCGAGGTGATGGTCATGCCGCTGCGGGTGAGCGCGTTGCCGCCAGCCTTGATGGCGACGGAAGGCGTATCGCCCGCGTTGACGAAATTGACCGTGCCCTTCAGATCGCCCTGCACCTGCTGGCCTGCGAATGAGGCAAGCAAGGCGATGTCGGGGAAATCGAATGCCAGATTGCCTTGAGGCAGAAACTGTTCGGAAAAATCGAGCCCACCGGTCAGCTTGTTGGGGCCGATATCGACATGCAGGTTCGAGGTCGACAGCCGGTTGCTGACATAGGCCACATCTGAGCCCGCATCGATCTGTTTGCCATCGACACGTGTCGTCAGGCCGATGCGTCCGCGCGGTGCTGCGGGGTCTGCCGTGCCATCGACATTGACGCTGAAGGCTTCGATCATGCGGCCGGCGACACGGGCTTCTGCCGAATTGATCACACCCTTGACCGTCATGGCCGAAAGCGGGCCAGTCGCGGCAATGTCGTAACCGGCGGCGCCCTTCGCATCCGGGCGAAGCTTGCCGATATCCGGCAGGCGTCCGGCAAGCCTTGCGTCGATCTTCTGGTTCTCGATGACGATATTGCCGTGGCCATCGATGGTGCCGGAACGGATCGTCAGGTTTTCCAGCGCCATGCGGCCGCCGATGACGGCGTTGACATAGGCTTCGGCACCGATCGATTCGGAAAACTTTCCGGCCAGCGCCGGCGGCAATGCGGCCGGGTTGGCGGTCATGCGGATATTACCGGTGACAGCCTGTTTGGAAAGGTCGTAGGCGCCGCTGATCGTGCCGTTGAGATTGGGACTTTCAAGCGTCGCCGCATCGAGGCCGATGGCCGGAAGTGCAAGGCGGATGGGCGCATCCAGCGTCAATGGTGCACGCAGGACGCGGTCCAGATCGGCATTGGCAAAGGCGGAACGGGCGATGGTAAGCCGGCTGCGGATACTGCCTGCGCGTTCGACGAGATCGAGATCCTCGCTCTCCGCCTGCAGGCGAACCTGCTCGAACCGGCCCTGCGGCAGGTCTGCGGAGCGGATGGCGGCCGTTGCGTTGAAGCGGGCAGAAGTCGCTGCGCCCGTCAGCGTGAAATTGACATTGTCGATCGAAAGGCGGGCCTGCTGGTTCTGCTGCAGCGGCCAGTTGATGGCGATCGGGCCGTTGGCGCCGGCAACGCTGGCGGTCAGGCTGTTGTCGCCCTTCTGGTCGAGCGCGCCGGAAGCCGAAACCTTGACGGCACCCGTGCTGATATTGCCTTTGTCGATTTCGATACGGTCACCGTTGCCAAAACGCGTGGCAACATCGATGGCCGTCAGACCGTTGAAGAACGGACGTATGGCCGGCGGCAGCATTTCCTGCAACTGGCCGCCACCGGTCAGTTCCAGGCGATGGCGACCGGTGTCGGTGAGGGTGTGCTTGCCGTTGATGCTGATGACAGGGGCGCCGTCGACATTGCCGTCCAACTGGCCGGTCCAGTTGGAAAGCGGGCCGCTGCCATCCAGCGCCATGGCCACGGACGGATTGCCGGGCAGTCTCAGCAGGCGGGCAATCAGGCCACCCTGTGGTTCGGCAACAGAAGCCTTCAGCTTCAGTTCATTCTGCTCAGGCGCATATATGATATCGGCCTCGGCCATCGCATCCGGCAGGTCCTGCCGGTGGGCGGCAAAATTCAGGCCAACGCGCTCGGAGGTCGCATCGATTGCGCCATGGGCAGCGATGGAAAAATCACGGCCGGCCAGAGCTTCGGCCAGGCGAATGTCCGGCAGTTCCAGGCGGTCGATCTTCAGTTCTACAGGAAGAGAGAAGCCGCTGCCGCTGGCTGTCGTTTCCGCCGGTGTCTCGCTCTCGACCGGTGCGCGCGTCAGCGAGATGGACTGGATCGCAATACGTTCTGCATGAAATTTTGCGGTCAAGAGGGCAAGCGGAGACCAGTCGACGGCGATATTGCGGATTTCGCCAAATGTGCCTTCACGGTCGGCAAGGGTGACGCCTTCAATGCGCAGACGGCCGGACAATACGCCCTTCAGCCGGGAAATCTTGACCGTCTGGTCAGGCGTGGAAACGAGAGAGGAAATGGTATCGGCGGCCATGCGTCCGCCGGCGGGCACCAGCCCGACAAACAGGATGACGGCGATGCCCAGGACGAGCAGAATCGCCACGACACCGGCAACGGCGCGCATGATCCATTTCATCAGGCGAAACAATACTGTCATCGAACGCGATCAGACCTTTCCACTTGCCCTTCGGGCTCGCTGCATTCTCTTAGAACGACTGCCCTATGCCTGCATAGATGCCGTATGAACTGCCGCCCTCATATCGATCAAGCGGAAGCGCAAAATCGATACGGAGCGGACCGAAAGGCGTCGCGTAGCGAAGCCCGATGCCGGCACCCATGCGGATATCGGAGAAATCGGGCACGATTTCGGTGGCCACCGTACCGACATCCAAAAACGGCACAATTCCGATCGAGTCGGTAATTTTTATACGCGCTTCCAAAGACGTTAACATGTATGAGCGCCCGCCCAGCGCTTCGTCATCGCTGTTGTAGGGCGATATCTCGCGATAGGAGTAACCGCGCACCGATCCGCCGCCGCCTGCATAAAACCGTCTTGTTGCCGGTATGCTTGCCAAACCATCGCCGCCGATCAGGGTTCCTGCCGCAAGTCTTGCGGCCAGAACAACGCGATCCTCCTGTCCCAATCCAAGATAGCCGGAAATGGAGCCTTCGAAAGAGGAGAAGACCGTACCATTCAATGCCTCGTAGCTCGGCTTTGCCGAAAGCGTGCCGTAATAGCCCTCGGTCGGGTCGAGCTTGTTGTCGCGCGCATCACGTTCGTAGGAGACCGGCAGGCTGAAGGTCAGGTAGTCGTTGTCGCCGTAAACGTCGTGTGTCTGTGTGTAGGCGATCTCGCCGCCGCCGGTGAATTTGTCCTGATCCGTCAGCTCATAGGTGAACTGGCCAAGTGCCGTGACCGATTCGGCATCATACGTGTCGTAGTTTTCCGTCTTGGCCTCGACGCTCGCATCGAAGGTGATCTGCGGCAGGAACATGCCGGGTTTCTTGAAATAGACACCGGCGCGATAGTTGAGATCGCCGACATCGGTGCCTTCGGTCGAGCCGAGGCCTGACACTTCGCCTTCAACACGCAGTGATTCCGCCTGACCGAACAGGTTGCGGTGACCCCAGTAACCGGACAGGCCGCCGCCATCGAGCGATGAATATTCGGCACCAAAACCAAAGTAGCGGAATTTGCCTTCCGACACCTCGATAGAGAGCGGGATGGAGCCATCTGGCGCCAGTGACTTGTCTTCCTGGATGGTGAGGCTGGAAAACACGCTGAGTTCACGCAGGCGGTCGGCTGCCTTCTTCATCTGGTCCGGCGAATATTGTTGGCCCTGGTCGAGGCGTGAATAGCGGCGGATGAAATCCGGATTGACCGCACGCGCGCCCTTGACGGCGACGCTGCCGAATGGCGCGACCGGGCCGCCACGTGCGTCCAGCGTCACATCCACCTTGTTGGTGGAGTGATCGGCGACGACTTCGCGCGTCGTCAGTTCGGCCAGCGGCCGGCCTTCGTTCTTGAGGTCCCGGATAATGGTCTCTCCGGCCTTGATGATCAGGCGGGAGCCGGCTTTTCCATCGGGCGTCAGATCGTATTCCGCCGGATCGCGGCCGGCGGCGTCGCCCAGCATGGTGATCTTGCCGAGCGTGAAGACCGGGCCGGGCTCGACGGAGACGGTGACCGGAATGGGCTTGCTGCGATCGAAGCTCGGATTGGGCGGCAGGCGGTCGATATCCTGCCCGGCAATGGTGATGTTGACGATGCCGCCGTAACGGGCTTCCTCGAAGAGAACGGCAACCAGACGATCGCGATCCTCGCGGGCCTTGATGACGATGCCGAGATCGCCGGAAACCGGGTTTTCCTTGTCTGCGATCAGCGATGCGGCATTTTCCAGCCGTTCCTCGAGATTGCTGTCGGCGTCGCCGGCCTGAAAGGTGACGTCATATTTGACGGGGTCGATCACTTCGACCTCGTCCTTGTCGCCCTCGAACAGGGTCAGGCCGAAAATCTTCAGGGCATGCGCTTCCGGTGCAGATCCGAAAAAGCTTGTCGTCGCCAGGGCAATGGCCAGTGCCGTCGCGCTACGATGCGCGAATCGAATGACCGGTGCCGTGTGGAGGCGTTTCCGCAATACTAGGATGTGTCCGCCCTCGCCGGTCTTTGCCGTTTGTCTTGAATGCTAATTTATTCGCAAAAACAGGGGCAACATATGTCTTTTAATGAGCCAGGTCGAATCTTTATGGAAAAATTCCGGGTTGTTGCCGCAGGGGTGTTGCCCAATCGCCGCGCCATTGTAGATGAAAAAGCCGGGCCTCAATGGTCTGTCAATCGGTCTTGGCTCATGCAGAAGCCCGCGAAAATGATCCGCGGGCTTGATGTTTGATAAGGTCTTGTCCGCCGGCTCAGTAGCCGCCGCGCGGGCAATCGTCGATGTAACGGCGGCCGTAACGGTCGCGGTAATAGCACTGGCCAGGCTGTTCGGACACGTTGCCGATCACGGCACCTGCGACGCCGCCGATCGCGCCGCCGACTGCAGCACCACGAACGTTACCGGTTGCCAGGCCGCCGATCACGGCGCCCGAGGCAGCACCGATGCCGGCGCCCTTTTCAGTCTGGGTGCAGCCTGCCAGCGACAGGCCGGCCAGAGCGAGGACCATCAGTTTTTTCATAACTCTCTCCACTTCATTGAAGACGGCTGCAGGGAGTGATCTCGCCTCTCACCGCATCCCGCGAGCAGCATCGTCACCACAAAGAATAGGCTTCAACGAGCGTATGTCCAGCTTGTCGCGGTTGAACCGGTCCGAAAGCCTGCTCACAAAAATGCAATTCGTCAAAATTTGACATCGATCAACACGGGGGCGTATGGCCTCTCTATCTTTTGACTAGAACAGTTCAAAAAAGCGGGCCATTTGCCGCAGTGTCCTCTATTAGACATTGCTGGGGTTGACGGAAGAAAAGGCAGAACTCACAAAAGTGCAGTTTCTGGAGTGTGACATGGATTTCGAGGCATTTTTCAAGAACGAGCTGGATGGACTTCATCAGGAAGGCCGCTACCGCGTGTTTGCAGACCTTGAGCGCCAGCGCGGAAGTTTCCCTCGCGCGACGCATCACACGCCTGACGGCACGAAGGATGTCACCGTCTGGTGTTCCAACGATTATCTCGGCATGGGCCAGCACCCGGCTGTTCTTGCCGCCATGCACGAAGCCATAGATCACTGTGGCGCGGGTGCGGGAGGCACCCGGAATATTTCTGGCACCACCCACTACCACGTTCTGCTGGAGCGCGAACTTGCAGACCTGCACGGCAAGGAAGCCGGCCTGATCTTCAATTCGGGTTACATGTCCAACTGGGCAGCCCTCGGCACGCTCGGCCAGAAGATCCCGGGCATGATCATCTTTTCCGATGCGCTGAACCATGCCTCGATGATCGAAGGCATTCGTTACGCCAAGTGCGAGCGCGTCATCTGGAAGCACAACGATCTTGCCGATCTGGAAGCCAAGCTTGCGGCGGCCGATCCCAAGGCGCCAAAAATGATCGCCTTCGAGAGCGTTTATTCCATGGATGGCGATATCGCGCCGATCAAGGAAATCTGCGATTTGGCCGACAAATACGGCGCCATGACCTATCTCGATGAAGTGCACGCGGTCGGCATGTACGGCCCGCGCGGTGGCGGCATTGCCGAGCGCGAAGGCCTGATGGATCGTATCACCGTCATCGAAGGCACGCTTGGCAAGGCGTTTGGCGTGATGGGTGGTTATATCACCGCATCGACCGCGCTGTGCGATTTCGTGCGTTCCTTCGCTTCCGGCTTCATCTTCACGACAGCGCTGCCGCCGGCGCTGGCTGCCGGTGCGATCGCTTCGATCCACCACCTCAAGAACAGCCAGTTTGAACGCGCCCGCCATCAGGAGCGCGTGCGCAAGCTGCGGTCCATGCTGGATGCCAAGGGCATTCCGCATATGCCGAATCCGAGCCATATCGTGCCGGTCATGGTTGGCGATGCCGCCAAGTGCAAGTGGATCTCGGATCTCTTGATGGACAATTGCGGCATCTACGTGCAGCCGATCAATTACCCGACCGTGCCGCGCAAGACCGAACGTCTGCGCATCACCCCGACGCCGCTGCATACCGATGCCGATCTCGAACATCTGGTCGATTCGCTGCATCAGCTGTGGTCGCGCTGCGCGCTGGCTCGCCACGTTGCGTAAGCTGAAATGACATTGATGGAATGCAAAAGGCCTGGTCGATCCCGATCAGGCCTTTTTGTTTGGTGCCGCGAAGGTTTTGGTTCAGCCGATATGCTGGGCGGCGAGGCGGCGGGCCTCGGTGTCGGCCGCAAAAACATCGTCCATGCTGGATGCCGCCGGCAAGGTCGAAAGCTCGGTCATCACCTTTTCGGTGATCTCGGCCATGGTCAGGAAACCGGTGTGGCCGTCAATAAACGCCTCGAGCGCCACTTCCTTGGCGCCATTCAGCACCGCACCCTGAACGCCGCCGCGCGTCATGGCCAGCCGTGCCAGTCGCAATGCCGGGAAACGGGTCTCGTCCGGCGCCTCGAAATCCAGCCGTGAAAGTTTTGTAAAATCCAGCCGTTCGACGGGAAGGCTGGCGCGCTTGGGATATTGCATGGCGTACCCGATGGCCGTGCGCATGTCCGGGCAGCCGAGCTGCGCCAGAACCGATCCATCCGTATAGCCCACCATGGAATGGATGATCGACTGCGGATGCACGATCACCTCCACCTGTTCCGGTGTCAGCCCGAACAGGTGTTTGGCCTCGATCATTTCCAGCGCCTTGTTGAACATCGAGGCGCTGTCGATCGAAATTTTCAGACCCATCGACCAGTTGGGGTGGGCGCGTGCCACTTCCGCGGTCACGTCCGCCATCTGTTCCAGCGTATAGGTGCGGAAAGGTCCGCCGGACGCGGTGATGATCACCCGCTCCAGCGCATGCCGCTGGTTTTCTTCCAGAACCTGAAAAATGGCATTGTGTTCGCTATCGACCGGCAGCAGTTTGCCGCCACCGTGTTTGACCGCCTCGACAAAAAGATCGCCGGCGGACACCAGACATTCCTTGTTGGCGAGTGCGATATCGGCGCCGCGTCTTGCCGCCGCCAGTGTGGGGGCAAGGCCCGCCGTGCCGACGATGGCCGCCATCACCAGCCCGGCATCCATCTCTGCTGCCTCGATCAAGCCGCTTCTGCCGGCCGCAACCTGAATACCGGTTCCGGCAAGCGCGTCTTTAAGGTCGTTATAGCGGCTTTCGTCGGCCGTCACGGCCAGCTTGGCATCAAAACCGCGGGCCTGTTCGGCCAGAAGAGCAATATTGCCGCTGCCGGTCAGTGCTGCGACTTCAAACGTCTCGCGACCGAGATGTTTGACCACATCCAGCGTGCTGACGCCGATCGAGCCCGTGGAACCGAGAACGGTGATGGAACGCGAATGCTGCGCCGATGCCATGAAGTGTCCGCCTGCCTGTTATGTCGGCCGGTCTATCGTTGAATGGGCGTGGTCACAAGTCCCGCCGGTTTTCGGCGTGGCAAGCGAGTGTGACAAAGCAATGGCTTGATCGGATCACGTCGGCGGTGGAAAGTACGGCATGACCAGCATCAACTCCGAATTTTCCGAACAGATCGAAACAACCTGCGCCATTGTTGGAGGTGGCCCGGCCGGGCTGATGTTTGGTCTGATGCTGGCGCGGTCGGGCGTCGATGTCGTGGTTCTGGAAAAACATGAGGATTTTCTGCGCGATTTTCGCGGCGATACGATCCATCCCTCGACGCTGGAAGTGATGCGCGAACTCGGCCTAGACGAGGCGTTCCTTCAATTGCCGCATACGAAGGCGCCAAAACTGTCGGCCGAGATTTCGGGCAAGCAGATCACCATCGCCGATTTCTCAAAACTGCCGGTGCATCACAAGTTCATCGCCTTCATGCCGCAATGGGAATTTCTGGATTTTCTCAGCCGCGAGGCGGCGCGTTACCCGAATTTCCGGCTGATCATGCAAGCGCGTGTGGAAGACCTCATCGAGGCCAATGGGAAAGTTTCCGGCCTTCATGCGACGACGCCGGAAGGCCTGACCGAAATCCGCTGCGACCTCGTGGTTGGTGCCGATGGCCGCAATTCGGTGGTGCGCGACAAGGCTGGTCTGGAGGTCGAAAGTTTCGGGTCTCCAAGCGAAGTCGTCTGGATGAAACTGTCCAAACAGCCGGGTGACCCGAACGAGACGATGGGCCATGCCGGACCGCGGCAGGGTTTTGTGCTGATTGATCGCGGTGACTACTGGCAATGCGGTTTCGTGATCCGGCGCGGCACGTTTGCGGAGATGAAGACGCGGGGCATCGCGGCATTTCGCGATGCCGTGATTGCCGTGTCACCATTGCCGGCTGAGCGCATGTCCGAAATCAACGGGTGGGATGATGTCAGCCTGCTGCAGGTGCGGATCGACCGACTGAAACGCTGGTGGCGGCCGGGCCTGCTGTGCATCGGTGATGCCGCGCATGCCATGTCGCCGATCGGCGGTGTCGGCGTCAATCTGGCCATTCAGGATGCGGTGGCGGCCGGAAATCTTTTGGCCGAACCACTGAAATCCAGTGGTTTGGCGGATAGCGATCTGGCGGCTGTCGAAGCCCGCCGCAGTTTTCCGACGCGTGCCACGCAAAAACTGCAGCTGATGATGCGCAGTTCACGCCGAACGGATCAAGGAAACGAGGAAAAACGCAAAGGCCCGCCGGCCTTCATTCGCGGCATTGCGCGTTTTCCGCTGCTTGCGCATCTGGCGGGGCGGTTGATCGGGCTTGGCTTCCGCATGGAGCATGTGCGGAGGCGATAAATTCGCAATTTAAAGAGGAATGGTGATCCCGACTGGATTCGAACCAGTGGCCTCGAGATTAGGAATCTCGCGCTCTATCCTACTGAGCTACGGGACCACACAAGGTCATCCATACAAAAGGCCGGGCCGCAAGCCAAGCCCCTTTTATGGTGCAGGCGTCACATGTGTTCTCAGCCGGTCAAACGTTGTTCCGCCAGTTTTGCCCAGAAGGAAACGCCGTGGGCAATTGCCTCGTCGTTGAAGTCATAGGCCGGGTTGTGCAGGCCGGCGCTGTCACCGTTGCCGATGAAGATGAAGGCGCCGGGGCGGGCGTTCAGCATGAAGGAAAAATCCTCGCCGGCCATCATCGGGCCGGTATCGGTATCAACATTGTTCGGGCCGGCAATAGCAGTCGCTGCATCGGCTGCGTAAAGCGTTTCGGCATCATGGTTGATCGTTACCGGGCAGGCGCGCTCGTAGTCGAACGTCGACGTCGCGCCATGGGCGGCTGCGATGGTTTCCACCAGCTGGCGCAGGCGTTCCTCGGTGAAATCGCGCACTGCTTCATCGAGCGTGCGCACCGTGCCTTCCAGTTCCGCCGTCTCGGGGATGATATTGTGGGTCGTGCCGGCCTGGAAACGCGTGACCGAAACGACGACCGAGCGCAGCGGATTGATGTTGCGGGATGCGATCAGCTGCAGATTGCTGACGATCTGCGCGCCGATGGCGATCGGATCGACCGTGTTGTGCGGTTCGGCAGCGTGGCCGCCACGGCCGGTAATGGTGATGGAAAACTTGTCCGGTGCGCCCATGATGGCGCCCTTGCGGATGGCGAACTGGCCAAGCGGAATGCCTGGTCGATTGTGCATGCCATAGACTTCCTGAATGTCGAACCGCTCCATCATGCCGTCCTTGACCATGGCCTCGGCGCCGCGCCCGCCTTCTTCGGCCGGCTGGAAGATGACGGCCAGCGTGCCGCTGAAATTGCGCGTCTCGGCCAAGTATTTGGCAGCACCCAAAAGCATGGCGGTGTGGCCGTCATGGCCGCAGGCATGCATTTTTCCCGGCGTTCTGGATGCCCATTCGGCGCCGGTGATCTCGGTCAGCGGCAATGCATCCATGTCGGCGCGAAAACCGATCGTGCGGCTGCCGGGGTTTTTGCCGCGAATGATGCCGACCACGCCGGTGCGGCCGATGCCCGTCACCACCTCGTCGACGCCGAATTCCTTCAGCTTTTCCGTCACGAAACCGGCGGTATGCTCGACCTCGTAGAGAATGCCGGGATTTTCATGGATATGGCGGCGCCAGCCGGTTACTTCATCCTGCATTTCGGCGGCTCTGTTCAAGATCGGCATCCGGTATCCATTTCGCTTGTCTGCACGGTATGTGGTGTTCGGCTCCATATTGCGCTGCGGAATTGACGGAATCAACGATCTTTGCCATTGCTAGGCCATAGTGGTCGAATAACGGCCATGCTCGTCACGCTCAGGATTGTACGAGGACGACCCCTTGCATAAATCGAAGACTATTTTGCCGCTCGTTTCGAAATCGATCGGTGCCCTGATGGCTTTTTCGGTGTTTTCCGCCGGTTTCGCATCGGTGGCCGAGGCCAATCCGAAAATGGTGGTCGATGTGCGCACCGGCCGGGTGATCAGTCACACGGAAGCGTTTCGCAAGTGGTATCCGGCATCGCTGACCAAGCTGATGACGGCCTATGTCACCTTCCGTGCCATCAAGGGCGGGCGACTGAGCCTCGACAGCGTCGTGACGATGAGCAAGCGGGCGGCCGACCAGCCGGCCAGCAAGATGTATTTCAAGCCGGGCACGCGCCTGACGCTGGACAATGCGCTGAAGATGACGCTGGTGAAATCCGCCAATGATGTCGCTGTCGCGGTGGCCGAAACCGTCGGTGGTTCGCACGAGCAGTTCGTGGCGATGATGAATTCCGAAGCGGCCCGGCTCGGCATGAATTCGACACGCTTCATCAATCCGCATGGCCTGCCCGGCAAGGGGCAATATACGACCGCGCGTGATCTTGCGATCCTGACGGTTCAATTGAAGCGGGAGTTTCCGGAATTTGCCGGTTATTTCTCGATCGAGGGTATCGACGTCGGCAAGAAACAATATGCCAATTTCAACATGCTGATCGGCCGTTTCGATGGTGCCGACGGCATGAAGACCGGCTTTATCTGTGCCTCCGGTTTCAACCAGATCGGTTCGGCCACCCGTAACGGGCGCTCGGTCGTCACGGTCGTGCTCGGCTCGGATAGCCTTGCCGGTCGCGCCGATGACACCGCCAACCTGCTGCAGGCGGGGCTGACCGCCGGTGCGAACGAAGGTGTACCGCTTGGCCGTCTGGCGCCTTATGGCGATACGGTCGCCGTCAACGATATCAGCGCCGAAATCTGTAACCCCAAGGCGGCAAAGATGCGCAGCGAAACGCGCGACGATGCCGGCCGCATGATTACCCATTCACCCTATATCCGCGAGCTGTCGCACCCGATCGTCTATACCTCCGCCGCACCCATGGCGGGCGTGGAAGCGGTTGCTTCGACCACGGGCGCCGGCCAGTTCGCCAACGTGCCGATCCCGATCCCGCGTCCGAGCACTTTCTGATCGCGGCGATCTGGTTCCGCCAAAAGCAGGCCAGAAAGTACAGACCATGTCCATCCTGCGCGACCGTATTCCGGTTTCGATCCTCACCGGTTTTCTCGGTGCCGGCAAATCGACCTTGCTCAACCGTATCCTGAAAGATCCGGCGACCAAGGATACGGCGGTTATCATCAACGAGTTCGGTGAGGTGGGGATCGACAATCTGCTCGTCGAATCCTCAGGTGATACCTTGCTGCAGCTGTCCAATGGCTGCCTGTGCTGCACCATTCGCGGCGAGCTGGTGGACACGCTGGCGACGCTGATCGATCAGGTGCAGACGAAAAAGCTGCAGCCGATCCGCCGCGTGGTGATCGAAACGACCGGCCTTGCCGATCCGGCGCCGGTCATGCAGGCGGTGATGGGCAATCCGGTCATCGCCCAGAATTTTGAGTTGGATGGCGTGATTACCGTGGTCGATGCCGTCAATGGCCTGTCCACGCTCGACCGTCATCCGGAAGGTGTGAAGCAGGCGGCGGTGGCCGACCGGCTGATAATTTCGAAACAGGGCATGGCGGAAGCCGATACGCTGGCGGCGTTGAAGGCGCGACTTGCTACACTTAATCCGCGCGCGCCGGTGATCGATGGTGACAGCGCCGAGGCCGGCACGGCCATGATCCTTGCCAATGGTCTCTATGATCCGGACACCAAGATCGCCGATGTAAGCCGCTGGCTGCGCGACGAGATGGCGGCGGACGCACATGATCATAGCCATCATGATCATCATGATGGCCACCATCACCACGACCATGATCACCATGGGCATGACCATGGACATTCCCATCACGACCATGGTCATCACCACCATCATGATGTGAACCGCCATGGCGATGACATTCGCTCCTTCTCGATGATCCACGACCAGCCGATCTCGCCCATGGCGATCGAGATGTTCGTGGACCTCATGCGCTCGGCGCATGGCGAAAAGCTTTTGCGTATGAAGGCAATCGTGGCGCTCAGCGACAATCCTGATCGCCCGCTGGTGCTGCATGGCGTGCAGAGCATCTTTCACCGGCCGGAACGTCTGGCGAAATGGCCGGAGGGCAGCGATCGTCGCACGCGCATGGTGCTGATCACGCAGGGCATGCCGGAAGCCTTCGTGAAGGACCTGTTTGCCGCCTTTACCGGTGAGCCGCGTGTGGATCGGCCTGATCGCGCGGCGCTGGAGGACAATCCGCTTGCCGTGCCCGGCCTGAAACTCTGAGGCTCAGGCCACAGGTCCCTTACGGATCAGAAAACGGTGACCGTCCGTCGTTTTTTCAGATGACAGGACGGTATGCCCGTCTTCCCGGCAGAAATGCGGGATGTCGATGCCGGCGAGCGGGTCGCTGGTCTCGATGAGAAGATCATCGCCCGAATGCATGTCCTTCAGGCGCCGGCGCGTTTTCAGCACCGGCAGCGGACATTTGAGGCCTCTGAGATCATAAACTGCGGCTGTGTCGCTGGTGTCGCCCATCGGGCAACTACCAGAGCTTCCAGAACGGCTTCTTTTCTTCCGGCTGGGGTGCCGGTGCATAGGCAAGCGGGTTCTGCGCCGGAACAGGGATGGCACCGGTGGAAGTCGAACCGTCGCGGTCGGTCTTGGTCGCGACATTGGTCTGCGCCGTGTCGGCAGCCGCCGGTGCGCCGCGGCGCTTCTGGGCTTCGGCTTCCATCACCGCAGCGGCGCTGGTGCGTGGCTGGGCAGCCTGAGCGCCTGCGGTGCCATTGGCGGGAGCGGAGGCAACAACAGGGCCTGCCGGCTTAGAGCCGGATCCCATGCGCGAGGCCATCATCTTTTCGAATTCGGACTGCTTCATCAGCTTGCCGGCTTCGAGCGAGGTGCCGGTCGGCGCAAATGCCAGTTCGCGGCCCTTACGCTTGTCGGCGACAACGGCCTTGCGCTCGGCTTCGCTCGGCTCGTACCAGACCATGCCGTCGAGCTTGTTCACGGCCTTGGTGTAGGCGAGATCGTAGTTCTTTTCGTAAGAAGCGAGTGCGACGTTCAGCGCCGGAGGCGTCGACATGGTCGGGCAGGCGCCACCTGCATTGAAGCCGCCGCTGGCCTGCTGGTTGAAGACGTATTTCTTCTCGCAGACATTCACTTCTGGCGGACGCTTGGTGACTTCGAAATTGTCGTAACCGACCTTCAGCATCTTCCAGAATTCGAAATGTTCGCTGCCACGATGGCGGGCCATGTTTTCCGCCGTCATGCGGAAGGGGAACGCCTGCATCTGCACGGAGGTCTGGCCGCCCTTGAAGGCGTCGCGGGCAAAACCGTAGATTTCGAGGATCTGTTCGTCGGTCATCGAATAACAGCCGGACGACGAACAGGCGCCATGGATCATCAGGTTCGAACCGGTGCGCGCATTGGCGGCGTCATAACGGTTCGGGAAGCCGGTATTGATGGCGAGGTAATATTTGGAATTCGGGTTCAGGTGCGCAGGCGTCAGGCCGTAAAAGCCTTCGGGTGCCTGGCGGTCGCCTTCCTTCACCTTGGGGCCGAGTTTGCCGGACCAGGCGCAGATCTGGTAGCTGGTCAGCTTGTCGAAGCGGTTGTCGGCCTTCGCCTTCCAGATCTCCAGCACGCCTTCTTCCTTGAAGATGCGGATCATGATCGGCGAGGTGCGCGGCATGTCCTTCTTCTGCATCTCGGCGACGATGCGCGAGGACAGAGGCTGCTCGACCTTGTTCTTGACCTTGGAAATATCGATGCTCGACGCTGAATCCAGCGTGTCATTGCAGCCGGTCAAAACCGTGCCGACGAGAAGGGCGAGGGCGATGTGTTTCAGGCGCATCACGGACAACCACGTATTGCTGACGATACGAATGAAGCAAGCGGAGGCAAGCTTCGCATCCATTCTCAATAGAATGGTAATCTTTACATCTTCTTAACCGCATACGACGATGCCGGCCGCAAATCAAGCGACCGGCATGGTCTAGCATAGCAATGTGACTGTCAATGCGGCGGTTTTCCGGCCGCATCGACTTTTAAAGATTGCGGCCGATCGCCAAAAATTTCTGGCGACGGGCATTGCGCACTTCTTCACCCGACAGCTGGCCGAGCTCGGCGAGTGCCTTTTCGATGACATTGCCGGCGGCGTTGATGACGGTTTCCGGTTCACGATGGGCGCCGCCCAGCGGCTCCGCAATGATCTCGTCGATGACGCCAAGGCCCTTGAGGTCTTCGGCGGTGATCTTCATGTTGGTCGCTGCTTCGCGGGCGCGAGTGCTGTCGCGCCACAGGATCGAGGCTGCACCTTCCGGCGAAATGACCGAATAGATCGAATGCTCGAGCATGTAGACCTTGTTGCCGGTAGCGATCGCGATCGCGCCGCCGGAACCGCCTTCACCGATGACGATAGAAACCATCGGCACTTTCAGGCCAAGGCACATTTCCGTCGAGCGGGCGATTGCTTCCGCCTGGCCGCGCTCTTCGGCGCCAACGCCGGGATAGGCACCGGCCGTGTCGATCAACGAGACGACCGGCAGGCCAAAACGGTCGGCCATTTCCATGACGCGCATGGCCTTGCGATACCCTTCCGGCCGGGCGCTGCCGAAATTGTGCTTGATGCGGGTCTTGGTGTCGTGACCCTTTTCCTGGCCGATCAGCGCGACCGGCTGGCCGCGGAAACGGGCAAGGCCTGCCTGAATGGCGGCGTCTTCACCAAACGTGCGGTCGCCGGCGAGCGGCGTAAATTCGGTGAACAGGCTTGCCGCGTAATCGACGAAGTGCGGGCGCTGCGGGTGGCGCGCAACCTGCGTCTTCTGCCAGGCGGTGAGTTTTGAATAGATATCCTGGATCGCTTCGCGAACCCGGATTTCGAGGCGCCCGATCTCGTCCGAGGTATCGATGCTCTCGTCTTCGGTTGCGAGCTTTTTCAGCTCGTGGATCTTGCCTTCGAGATCCGCAATGGGTTTTTCGAAATCGAGATAAGTCTGCATAAGAACCATTTTCCGATCTTGCTGGCTGATGGCTGGCCGCGCGTTTGACCGCTCTAATCCCGGTTTTTGGCCTGTTTTGCAAGAGGGTGATGCGTTTCCACCAGTTCACGAAGCCTTTCTTCCAGAACATGTGTGTATATCTGCGTGGTGGAAATGTCTGAATGGCCAAGCAGTTCCTGCACCACACGCAGGTCTGCGCCATTGGCCAGAAGATGGCTGGCAAAGGCGTGACGCAGCACGTGTGGAGAGATCGCCGATGCCGGTAATCCAGCCCGGATGGCCAGATCCTTCAGGTCGCGGGCAAACACCTGGCGGGGCAAAAAACCGTCCTTGCCGGAAGAGGGGAAAAGCCACGGGCTTTCTTCCGTCTGTTCCTTCCGGCGTGCGGCTTCTGTTTTCGATTCACCATAAATCCGCATCGCCTCGATGGCGGCGCGCGACAGCGGCACCAGTCTTTCCTTGTTGCCCTTGCCCTTGATCATCAGGAAGCGGCCCTGCTGATCGAGCACGCGCGCCGGCAGGGAAACGAGCTCGCTGACACGCATGCCCGTCGCATAAAGAAGCTCCAGCAGCGCCAGCATGCGCTGCCGTGACAACTGCCCGGGTGCTGGATCTGCCGCTTCGCTTGCCGCCTGTGCGAGCAGCTTGCCGACATGATCCTCGCTCAAGGTCTTCGGCAGCGAGCGGCCCTTCTTGGGGGCATCGAGAATGGAAGTCGGATCGTCGCCGCGCAGGCCTTCGGCGTAGAGAAACTTGTAGAATTGCCGCATGGAAGACAGGCGTCGCGCCTGCGACGATGTGGCAAAACCCTGGCGGCCGAGATGGGCGAGATAAGCGGAGAGGTCGGCGCTCTGAGCGAGCACCAGCGTCTGCTTCTTGCCGAGAAATTCGCGCAGGTCGGTCAGGTCGCGTTCATAGGATAAGAGCGTGTTGGCGGCGGCTCCGCGCTCCGCGCTCATCATTTCCAGAAAAGCTTCCAGTTGTGCGCCAGACAAATCCATCACGTCCGGTCCATTTCGTTCAAGGTCTTGCCGGGGCGGTCGGGGCCGGTGGGTTCAGGCGTTCGGAAGGTACGCGCACGGTCACGTCGCGCTCCTTCGGTTCCACCAGCAGAACCAGCGCCATCATGCTTCCGTAGATCACCCCTGCGATGACGGCCAGGATGAAGAGAAACCGGAAGAGTGTGGGCATGCGGGGCTCCGTTTGATTGGCCCCTTTATGAGCAAAGCCTTCTCTCAGTGCAAGCCGGCTTTCGCTGACATTCGGGTACCCGGCCTGCGGTTTTCCGTTCGCGTTGCAGGTCTGCTTCGCATCACTGTCCAGAAGCGTCGGTTGCATCTTTCGAGGGTGACAAGCCTTGACGCTGCCGGTGCATTTGTCGATAGGGTTTTCTATGGAAGACCCCAAGGAACAGGCTTACCCGGCAATGACCGATCTTGTTATGCCCGAGGCACTCACCGCAGCGCCGTCGCTGAGCGACAGGGCGCGCGAGGCACTGGGTGGCCGCAACCTGATCTTCGTGGGGCTGATGGGCGCGGGCAAGTCGGCGATCGGCCGTCTGGTGGCGCAGCAGCTTTCGCTGCCGTTCGTCGATACCGATGCCGAAATCGAAAAGGTTTCGCGCATGACGATTTCCGAACTTTTTGCCACCTATGGCGAAACGGAATTTCGTGCGCTTGAAGCGCGGGTGATGGAGCGGCTTTTGCATCAGTCGCAGCGCGTTGTTTCTACCGGTGGCGGCGCCTTCATCAACGAGCAGACACGTGGGCATATCAAGGATGGCGGGTTGTCGATCTGGCTGCGCGCCGATCTTGATCTTTTGTGGGAGCGCGTGCGCAAGCGCGATACGCGGCCATTGCTGAAGACCGAAAACCCCAAGCAGACGCTGGAAAACCTGATGAACCAGCGTTACCCGATCTATGCGGAAGCCGAGTTGACGGTCGAATCGGCGGATGTCCGCAAGGAAACCATGGCGCATAATGTACTGGCTGCGATTGCGGGGCTTTCCGCCCGCGGCCAGTAATCCAGCAGTGGAAAGTGATTGAAATGACGACGTCCTCTTCGCAAGCGACTGAGAAACTGGTGCATGTTCCGCTCGGTGACCGCGCCTACGATATTCTCATCGGCCCCGGCCTGATCGGGCGTGCGGGCGGAGAAATCACCAGCCGCATCAAGGGCCGCAAGGTCGCCATCGTCACCGACGAGAACGTTGCGCCGCTTTATCTTGAAGCTTTGACGGATGCCTTGCAGACCGACGGTATCGAGGTTGCCTCGCTGACGCTGCCGGCTGGCGAAAAGACCAAGAGCCTCGATCATCTGGCTGCCGTCTGCGACATGGCGCTGGCAGCCAGGATCGAGCGAAACGATGCGATCATCGCGCTGGGTGGCGGCGTGATCGGCGATCTCGCCGGTTTTGCCGCCGGCATCGTGCGCCGTGGCGTGCGTTTCGTGCAGATCCCGACCTCGCTCCTCTCTCAGGTCGATAGTTCCGTCGGTGGCAAGACCGGCGTCAATTCCCGCCACGGCAAGAACCTGCTCGGCGTCTTCCATCAGCCGGATCTGGTTCTGGCCGATACCGATACGCTCAACACGCTGAGCGAACGCGAATTCCGCGCCGGTTATGCTGAAGTTGCGAAATACGGACTGATCGACAAGCCTGACTTTTTCGAATGGCTGGAAAAGAACTGGAAAGATGTGTTTTCCGGCGGTCCGGCCCGTGCCGAGGCGATTGCCATCAGCTGTCAGGCGAAGTCGGATGTCGTCGTCGAGGACGAATTCGAAAACGGCCGCCGGGCGCTGCTCAATCTTGGCCACACATTTGGCCACGCGCTGGAAGCCGCGACGCAATATGACAGCAGCCGCCTTGTGCATGGCGAAGGTGTCGCCATCGGCATGGCGCTTGCTTACCGGTTTTCCGCCCGTCTCAATCTGGCAAGCCCGGATGATGCCGAGCGTGTCGAGGCGCATTTGCAGGCCGTCGGCCTGCCGACCCGTATCAGCGACATTCCGGGTGAAGTCCTGCCGGTCGAGCGCCTGATGGAAGCGATCGCACAGGACAAGAAGGTCAAGAGCGGCAAGCTCACCTTCATTCTCACGCGCGGCATCGGCCAGTCTTATGTCGCTGATGATGTGGCGGCGTCGGAAGTCCTGACATTCCTGGAGTTGCAAAAGGCACGATGACGTCGAAGAAGGGGTTCTGGTCACGCTTCGTCAATGCTCTTGTGCGCGGCACGCTGCGCGCGACGGGCACGACGCCGACCCCTTCGACGCTGAAACTGGCCTCGCATGATGATTTGCACGAAGCCCTCGATGAGGTGCATCGTGAAGGTGATTTCGACAGAGAGGACCGCGATCGCCTGAGCGGTCTGTTCGATCTGGAAGAGCTCGAAGTCTCCGACGTGATGGTGCACCGCATGGCGATGCGCGCCGTCAATGCTGCCGATCCGCCGGAACAGATCGTCCGCACCGTGCTGGAAAGCCCCTATACCCGCATGCCGGTCTGGCGTGGTTCGACGGAAAACATCGTCGGCGTCATTCATGCCAAGGATCTGTTGCGGGCTCTGTCCGAGCCGGATGTGCGGCCGGAAACGGTCGATATCGTCAAGGTCGCCCAAAAGCCGTGGTTCGTCCCGGATACGACCAGCCTCAAGGATCAGCTCAACGCCTTCCTGCGCCGCAAGGTGCATATGGCCGTGGTGGTCGATGAATATGGCGAGATGCAGGGCATCGTCACGCTGGAAGACATCATCGAGGAAATCGTCGGCGATATTGCTGATGAGCACGATCCGTCACTGCAGGGTGTGCGGCAGGATGCCGATGGTTCGATCATCGTTGATGGCTCGGTGTCGATCCGCGATCTCAATCGTGCGTTGGGCTGGAGCCTGCCCGATACGGAGGCGACGACGATTGCCGGCCTCGTCATCCACGAATCGAAACTGATCCCGGAAGAGCGGCAGGCTTTCACCTTTTACGAAAAGCGTTTCATCGTGCTGAAGCGCGAAAAGAATCGCATCACCCGTCTGCGTATCCGGCCGGCGGTCGCGCCAATACCGTAATTAGCGCTCGCGCGATTGTTACCAGCGGGTCGGCTCGCCCGGTGCTGATGCTTCGACAGAAAGCGCATGCACACCGGCTTGAAGTTCGGCCTTCAGGATATCATTTATGATCCGGTGCCGCTCGACACGGCTCTTTCCCTCGAACGCTTTCGAAACGATGCGCACCCGCATATGGGTGCCGCCTTCGCCGTTGAAATGTGGCTGATGACCGGCGTGCTGGTGGCTTTCATCGATCACGTCCATCCGCTCCGGTTGCAGGGCGTGTGTGAGGCTCGCCTCGATGCGGGCTTTTGTGGTCATGACATTGCTCCGAAGCAGCGGGAAAGGGCACTCCAGAAACCAGCAGCAAAGGGAATTGTCAATTCTTGTTCTCACCCTTTGTGCAGCCCATAATGTGCGTCTGATGAACCTAGATTCTAAATATTTCGACCGTATCCGGACGCGCCGGAACCGCAAGCAGGAGGAGCCCGCGCAGGCACCGACCTGCCAATGGGATGGGTGCGACAAGCCGGGCGCCCACCGTGCCCCCGTCGGCCGCAATGCCGAAGGGCAGTTCTTCCTGTTCTGCTTCGAACACGTGAAGGACTATAACAAGGGCTACAATTATTTCTCCGGCCTGTCCGACAGCGAGATCGCCCGTTACCAGAAGGAAGCGATCACCGGTCATCGCCCGACCTGGTCGGTTGGTGTCAACAAGGACGTCAAGGACGCGCCTTTGCACGCGACCGTGCGTTCCGGCAGCGCCGCCAGTCATAACCGCGTCAAGGATCCGTTCGGTTTCGTGCGCGAGGGGCGTGCCGGCGGTGGCCCGCGTTTCCCGCAGGAACGCAAGCTGAAGACGCTGGAGCAGAAGGCTTTCGACACGATGGAGCTGACCGCAGGCGCAACGTCTGAGGATATCAAGCGTCGTTACAAGGAGCTCGTCAAGAAGCATCACCCCGATGCCAATGGCGGCGACCGGGGATCGGAAGAACGTTTTCGCGCGGTAATTCAAGCATATCAGTTGTTGAAACAGTCTGGTTTCTGCTAAGCCGTAACGAACAGGATGCAGCAAGGATTGCTGCCGGGCTACGGACCGTCCGGCATGGAGTGGTGATGAGCAAAATTGATCTTGATATTTCCAATCTTCCCGACACGACCGTTTCCGTAAGAGACGTTTTCGGCATCGATACCGACCTGAAGGTTCCGGCCTACAGCAACGGCGATCCTTACGTTCCGGATCTCGATCCCGACTATCTTTTCGATCGCGACACCACGCTCGCCATCCTCGCCGGTTTTGCCCATAACCGCCGCGTCATGGTTTCCGGTTTTCACGGCACCGGCAAGTCGACCCATATCGAACAGGTCGCTGCCCGCCTCAACTGGCCCTGCGTGCGCGTCAACCTCGATAGCCATGTCAGCCGTATCGATCTCGTCGGCAAGGACGCCATCGTCCTGAAAGACGGCAAGCAGATCACCGAATTCAAGGACGGCATCCTGCCCTGGGCCTACCAGCGCAATGTCGCTCTCGTTTTCGACGAATACGATGCCGGCCGCCCGGACGTGATGTTCGTCATCCAGCGCGTGCTGGAGAGCTCCGGCCGCCTGACGCTTCTCGACCAGAGCCGCGTCATTCGTCCTCATCCCGCTTTCCGCCTGTTTGCGACCGCCAATACGGTTGGTCTGGGCGATACGACGGGCCTTTACCACGGCACGCAGCAGATCAATCAGGCGCAGATGGACCGCTGGTCGATCGTCACCACGCTGAACTACCTGCCGCATGAAAAGGAAGTCGATATCGTTGCCGCCAAGGTCAAATCCTTCGGCAAGACGGCTGAAGGCCGCGAGACGGTTTCCAAGATGGTCCGCATCGCCGACATGACCCGTTCGGCCTTCATCAACGGAGACCTGTCGACCGTGATGAGCCCGCGTACGGTCATCACCTGGGCGGAAAATGCCGAAATCTTCGGTGATGTCGCCTTCGCCTTCCGTGTCACCTTCCTCAACAAGTGCGACGAACTGGAACGCACGCTGGTGGCCGAACAGTACCAGCGCGCTTTCGGTGTCGAGCTGAAGGAAAGCGCCGCCAACATCGTTCTCGGGGCTTAAAGAGCGCGGGAGCAGCAAGCATGGCAGGTCGCGGAGACAATTCGAAGCCCAAGGCAGGCGGTCCGGTCGATACCGAGCCGTTGCGCCGGGCGATTACCGGATGCGTGCGTTCGGTTGCCGGAAATGGCGAGGTAGAGGTCACCTTCGCCAACGAGCGCCCCGGCATGGCCGGCGAACGCATTCGCCTGCCGGAAATCTCGAAACGTCCGACTGCCCATGAGCTGGCGGTCACCCGCGGCCTTGGCGACTCAATGGCGCTCAGGCTCGCCTGCCACGATACCAATGTTCATGCGACGATGGCGCCGCAAGGTTCGGATGCCCGCGCCATTTTCGATGCCGTCGAGCAGGCGCGCGTCGAATCCATCGGTTCGCTGCGCATGGCCGGCATGGCGCAAAATATCGGCAGCATGAATGCCGAAAAATATGCCAAGGCGAATTTCTCCGGTATCGAGCGTCAGGATGATGCGCCGATCGCTGAAGCTGTTGCCATGCTGGTGCGCGAAAAGCTGACGGGTCAGACGCCGCCGGAGAGCGCCGGCAAGGTGCTGGATCTGTGGCGCCCGTTCATCGAACAAAACGCGTCTGCCGATCTCGATAACCTCAAGGATGCGATCGAGGACCAGCAGGCATTTGCAAAACTCATCCGCCATATGCTGTCCTCCATGCAGATGGCCGAGGATTACGGCGACGACGAGAGCGAGCCGGAAGAACTCGAAAACCAGAGCGACGGAGACCAGGGCCAGAGCAACGAGACCGAAAACGAAGAGGTCGAGGAAGAGGCGGGATCCGACGCGGCGCCGGCCGAACAGAGCCAGGCTGCCGAAGACGAGATGGACGACGGCGAGATGGACGGCGCCGAAATCTCCGATGACGACATGTCGGAAGAGAGCGATGAACATTCCGAGACGCCCGGCGAGACCAAGCGCCCCAACAGCCCGTTCGACGATTTCAACGAGAAGGTCGATTACAAGATCTTCACCAAGGAATTCGACGAGGAAATCACCGCAGAAGAGCTTTGCGACGAGGCCGAGCTCGATCGCCTGCGCGCTTTCCTCGACAAGCAGCTGGCGCATCTGCAGAGCGCCGTCGGCCGTCTGGCCAACCGTCTGCAGCGCCGTTTGATGGCGCAGCAGAACCGTTCCTGGGATTTCGATCTGGAAGAGGGTTATCTCGATCCGGCCCGTCTCGTGCGCCTGGTCATCGATCCGATGCAGCCGCTGTCCTTCAAGAAGGAACGTGACACGAAATTCCGCGATACGGTCGTGTCTCTCGTCATCGACAATTCCGGCTCCATGCGTGGTCGCCCGATCACCGTTGCCGCATCGTGCGCCGATATTCTCGCCCGCACACTGGAACGCTCCGGCGTCAAGGTCGAGATTCTGGGCTTCACCACGAAGGCCTGGAAGGGCGGACAGTCGCGTGAGCAGTGGCTTGCCAGCGGCAAGCCGTCGACGCCCGGCCGTCTCAACGATCTGCGTCATATCATCTACAAGTCTGCCGATGCGCCGTGGCGCCGTTCGCGCCGCAATCTCGGCCTGATGATGCGTGAAGGCCTGCTCAAAGAAAATATCGACGGCGAAGCACTGATGTGGGCCCATAACCGTCTGATCAATCGCCGTGAGCAGCGCAAGATCCTGATGATGATTTCGGATGGCGCGCCGGTCGATGATTCGACGCTGTCGGTCAATCCCGGCAATTATCTGGAACGGCACCTGCGCGCCGTCATCGAACAGATCGAAACACGCTCGCCGGTCGAATTGCTGGCCATCGGTATCGGTCACGACGTCACGCGTTATTACCGCAAGGCTGTCACCATTGTGGATGCCGACGAGTTGGCTGGCGCCATGACCGAACAGCTTGCTTCGCTGTTCGAAGAAAATACGGGCACCGGCCGCGGCCGTCGCGCGGGTTGAGAGCCTACCCGCGTATGCGCCACAAGTCTTCCGGTCTTCGCATCTCGGTCGTTGCGGCCATGCTGATGATGCTCGCTCCGCTGTCTTCGATGGCGGCGGAGGTCGATGCACCGATAGAAGCGCGTGCCTTTCGTGAATTCAAGGCAGGCAATCCCGCCACGAGATTCGGCGCGCTCGAGTTTGTCGGCGGCATCGAATATACATCCAGCAACGATCTTCTCGGTGGCGTGTCCGGTATTCGTTTCCGGCCGGATGGGAAAAGCTTTGTGGCCGTGCTCGATACCGGCCACTGGATGACCGGCGCGATCGAACGGGATGGGCAGGGGCATCTGTCGGGCATGCGTGATGTCCGCATCCGGCCCATGGTTGATGCCAGTGGCCGTGAACCGCGTTCCAAGGGCGATATCGATGCCGAGGGCGTGACGCTTCGGGATGGCGAAGTGATCGTCAGTTTCGAGCGCCGCCACCGCGTGGATGTCTATCCCGATCCCGGTTTCGAAACGTCCCGTCCGAAAAGGACGCTGAATTTTCTTATTCCGCTTCGGGAATTGCGTGCCAATGGCGGGTTGGAAACCGTGGTTGCCGCTCCCGAAACCAGTCCGCTTTCCGGTGCCATTGTTGTCGTTGCGGAAAAGAGCGTCGATGACGAGGGCAATTTTTACGCCGCCATCCTCGACGGGCCGCGCAAGGGCCAGTTCAAGGTGAAGCGGCACGATCCTTTCGACATCACCGATGGCGCCTTTCTGCCGGACGGAGACCTGCTTTTGCTGGAACGGTCTTTCAGCCTGCTGGGCGGCGTCGGCATGCGTATTCGCCGGATTGATGGCGACAGCCTGAAGCCGGGCGCGCTGGTGGATGGAGACATGCTGATCGAGGCCGATCTCGGCCAGCAGATCGACAATATGGAAGGTATCGATGTGGTGGCCGGGCCGGATGGCGTGCCGCATCTGATCGTCGTGTCGGATGACAATCATTCCATTTTTCAGCGTAACCTGATGCTGGAGTTCCGGTTGAACCCTTGAGGTCGCTTCTCTATCGTCCGCTGTTGACGGTCTGGAGGAGAGGATGATGGTTCGTATTCATGTCATGGGTGCATCCGGTTCCGGCACGACCTCACTCGGGATCGCGCTGGCGGAGAAGCTCGGCATTCCGCATCTCGATTCCGACGATTTCTACTGGATGCCCACCGATCCGCCCTATACGACGCCGCGCGAGATCGGGCCGCGTATCGCCATGCTGGAGGAGCAGGCGCAGCCGGAACGCGGCTGGGTGCTGACCGGGTCGGCGCTCAAATGGGGCATGTCCATTGAGCCGCTGTATCAGCTGATCGTGTTTTTGAGGCTGGATCCAGCCGTCCGCATGGCGCGCATCCGCAAGCGGGAGGCCGAGCGCTATGGCGCGCGCATCTCAGCCGGTGGCGATATGGCGCAAAAGAGCCAGGCTTTTCTGGAATGGGCAGAAAGTTATGATGTGGCGGGGCCTGGGCAGCGCAGTCTTGCTGCCCATGAGGCCTGGCTTGAGACGCAGACGGCGCCGGTGTTGCGGCTCAATTCGATGAATTCGGTGACGGAGCTGGCCGAGGCTGTGCTCCGTCATCCGGTTGTTCAGGCAGGCGTTGCTCTCAGCGGGCGGTAACCTGCGGCATCGGCTTCAACACGTTCATCAGTGCGCCATAGGGCAGCAGCAGAACGACGCCGACCACGATCTTGACCACGAGGTCACCCAGCGCCCAGGAGATCCAGCGTGGCGCTTCCGTTGCCATGACGCCGAGGATCGGGGCCTGGGCTGCGGCAAACTCGAGGTTCGGGCCGATGAAGGCGAATACCGAGGCGAAGGCGATCGAAAAGAACAGGACGGTGTCGATCACCGTGCCGATCATCGAAGCGGCCAAAGGTGCTTTCCACCAGCTTTTGCGGCGCAATTCGTTGAACACCGAGATATCCAGCAGCTGGCCAATCAGGAAGGCCGTGCCGGAGGCGATGGCGATGCGCGGCTCGGACAGCCAGAAGGACAGGGCGACACCGACGATAAAGCCGACATAAACGATGCGGCGGGCCGTGGCCGGGCCGAACTGGCGGTTGGCAAGGTCGGTAACGAGGAAGGCGACCGGATAGGTGAATGCGCCCCAGGTCAGAAGATCGCCGAGGGCGATGCCGAAGAGCACTCCCGTCAGGTGAAACTGGACGAGAATGTTGGAGGCAACCACGATGGCGGCCATGACGAGGGCATAGATGAGGGTATGACGTTGCGTCAGCATTTTTTTATCCTGGGAGATGCCACCAGTTGGAATAAAGCAAAGGAAAAGGCTTGTGCGAAAACGCCCAAGCCTTCACCTAAACCGATGATGTAAAACGTTGAAGCTTAAGCGGCTTCAGCGGTCTTCTTGACGATCTGGCGACGCAGCAGACGGGCGCGCATCGACAGTTCGGATTCGTCAGCCTTGACGAGGAATGCATCGAGGCCACCGCGGTGCTCTACAGAGCGCAGGGCGTGAGCCGAAACGCGCAGACGGAAACGCTGGCCGAGAGCGTCGGAGATCAGAGTGACCTGGCAGAGGTTCGGCAGGAACCGACGACGGGTCTTGTTGTTGGCATGGCTGACGTTGTTGCCGGTCATTACGCCCTTGCCGGTCAGTTCGCATACACGAGACATGGCATTCACCTTTATTTTCTTCTGCAATCGGAGGCTCATACGGACAATGCCCGTCACGCCGATCCAACTGGTCCTGATTGGAAAGTTGCGGTTCTATAGTCAGTGGGGCCGCGCGCGTCAAGCCAAACCTTCAACCGAATCGGGATAATCCCGACTCAGGCTGCTTGCGTCGCTATTTTCTTGCCATAGTGGCACGTCTATATGACGTCAACATTTCTTAAGGTCAGGACTGGTTCATGGTCGCCAAGGTTTCCGCCGCATTCGCCACCATCGTCATTGCGTTCGCGGGCGCTCCGCCCGCCGGTGCGGCCGAAATCCGCCATACGAGTGAGTACAGCGTCTCGCTTGGCATCCTGCCGGTGGCACGCATGTCCTTTGCCAGTGCATTCGACGATAACTCCTATACGATCAACGGGCGCTTCAGTTCTGCCGGCATCGTTGATGTGATCGCGAAAACCTCCGCCGAAACGACGGTCAAAGGGTCCGTACGCCGCGACCGGCTGCAGGCCAATTCCTATTCGCTGGTCTACAGGACCAAAAAGAAAACGCAGACCTATGACGTCCAGTATCGCAACGGCAATGTCGTTTCGACAACGGTGAAACCGGAGCCGAAGGCGCGGCCGAAAAGCTGGATTCCGATCAGCGATGGTGATCTGCGATCCGTTCTCGATCCGCTGTCCGGCATGATTTTTCCAGCCGATGCCAAAGTCTGCCCCAACAAGCTGCCGATTTATGACGGCGAGTCCCGCCTCGATCTGGTGCTGACGGCCAAGGGCACGGAAAAATTCTCCACGAGCGGCTTCAAGGGTGACGCGATCGTCTGCTCGATCCGATACGTGCCGAAGTCCGGTTATCGGAAAGGTCGTACGGATATCGAATATCTGAAGACGGTGTCGATGGAAGTCTGGTTCGCCAAGGCGGAGGGGGCCAATGTGTATGCGCCGGTTTACGCCTATATCCCGACGCGGATGGGCCCGCTTTATGTGAAGGCGACGAAATACGGCGGGTGAGGTTGATTGCAGTCCGGCTTGGGGGCGTTGGGAAATGTCGGTCATTCACAATGAGCAGACAAAATATATCGCCAACGCGTTTGATCGGGCGTCGACATCCTGCCTGACTGTCGGTGTGTTCGCGCCGATCGCGGCTGCCTTTTATGCGCCGGCAGGATCAATGGCGAGCGCATTGCCGCTGGTGGCTGTGGGCGCATGTTGGCTTTTTGCTGCGTCCATATTACATTTGTCGGGCAAGTACACGTTACGAGGTCTGCTATGACTGGTTTGCAGATTTACGCATTCATTGTGTTGCCGCTTGCCATCGCCGCAGGCGGCTGGACCTACGCCTATCTGTGGGTCCGTCACAGCGAACGAAAAAAGCGCGAACGTTCCGGCGAATAGGACGGTCCGCTAAGGTTGACTCGGCTGCCAATCCGGCGGCGCCGTTTCGAAACTTGCGAAATCAAAGCCCGGCGCCACCGTGCAGCCGACAAGCGTGAAGGCGCCGAGCGGTTCCGCCGATTGCCAGGCATCCGCAGGCACCACGGCTTGCGGTCTTTGACCTGCCACGAGATCGGTGCCGAGCGTTACACTTTCCACTTCATGACCATCGGTCGAGATTTTCAGCATCAGCGGGTCGCCGGCGTAAAAGTGCCAGACTTCGGCGGCATCGCGCACGCGGTGCCAATGCGAGCGCTCTCCCGCTTGCAGCAGATAATAGATCGCCGTCGAGTGCCCGCGCGGCGCGCCATGGTCATCTCGAAAGGTTTCGACATACCATCCGCCTTCCGGATGTTTCTGCATGCCGAGCGTGGCAATGATCTCTTCCGCGCTGCCGGTCATCAGAAATTGTCCTTGCGCTTGCGGATCTCGGCAAACACTTCCTCGTTGGTCTTGCCTTCCATGATCAGATTGCGGCGGATCGACGGGTCGGTGGCGCGCAGGAAGGGATTGGTTTCCTTCTCCAGCCCCATCATGGTCGGGATGGTGAAGCGGCCTTCGGCGCGCATCTCCTCGATCTGTGTTGCGCGGCGTTTCAGGGCCTCGTTGTCCGGGTCGATGCTCAGCGCAAAACGCGCGTTGGACAGCGTGTATTCGTGGCCGAAATAGATGGCGGTTTCATCCGGCAGCACGGCCAGTTTCTGCAGCGAATGCCACATGTCGGCAGCCGGGCGCTCGAACAGGCGGCCGCAGCCGAGTGCAAACAGCGTATCGGCGGCAAACAGGATCTTGTCGTCGGGAAAATGAAAGCAAATGTGGCCGGCGGTGTGCCCCGGCGTTTCGATTACCCGCACCGGATGTTCACCGAACAGGAATTCGTCGCCATCCTCGACGCTGCGATCAAGGCCGGGAATGGCGACGGCTTCGTTGATCGGACCGATGATTTCCAGGCCGAAACGCGCCTTCAACGCCAGATTGGCTTCCACGTGGTCGGTATGGTGGTGGGTCGTGAAAATGTGGCTGATGCTCCAGCCGCGCCGTTCAGCCGCGTCCACGATCGGCTTTTCTTCCGGTGCATCGATGGAGGCGGTCAGGCCCGTCTCGGGATCATGGACGAGGACGCCGTAATTGTCGGTCCGACACGAAAAGACTTCGATCTCCAGGGATTTCATCAGTCTGCCCTACTTGTTTGAATGCTTGTTTGAACAATGTAGAGATTGGTTCCTTGAAGTCCAACAGCCGTTTGATAGCAAAATTGCCATGCACGCCGATATCGTAGACCTCCGCGAATTTTATCAGACGCCGCTCGGCCGCGTGGCCGAACAGTCGATCGCCATGGCGCTATCGTCTCTCTGGGCGCGGTTGCCGGAGGAGCGGCTGGTGGGGCTGGGATATGCGGTTCCCTATCTCGATCGTTTCCGCAAGGATACCGAACGCACCTTCGCCTTCATGCCGGCGGGGCAGGGGGCGGTGAACTGGCCGCCCGGCGAGCTTTCCTCCACGGCGCTCGTGTTCGATGAAGAGCTGCCGCTGCCGGATTCCTCTATCGACCGTTTTCTGATGGTGCATTCGCTGGAGTTTGCCGAAAATCCGCGAGAGAGCCTGAAGGAAATCTGGCGCGTTCTGGCGCCCGGCGGTCGGCTTGTGATCGTTGTGCCGAACCGTCGCGGCGTGTGGGCGCGCATGGAGCATACGCCCTTCGGTTCCGGTCGACCCTATTCGCGCAGCCAGCTCACCTCGCTTCTGCGGGAAAGCAATTTTACACCATCGGCGAGCGCCGAGGCTCTCTTCTTTCCGCCTTCAAAATTGCGGTTTCTCCTGAAGCTGCGGCACCTCTTCGAGCAGGGCGGGCGGCGTTTCTGGCCGGTCTTTTCAGGCGTGATCGTGGTAGAGGCGCAGAAGCGGCTGTATCAGGGCCTGCCGGTGGCTGCGCGCGCATCGCGCCGTGTCTTCGTGCCGGTTCTGTCGCCGCAGGGCGTGCCAAGCACCCGTAGTCGCGACTGACGATCTTCCACTCGACAAGACGGCGCTTCCGTTTTATTGCCTCAGGGCAATCTTTCGCCGGCTTTTCCGGCGTATTCCCTGGAAGGTCTGTCTGATGAGCACCGAGATGATGAAGCCCGTTCCGCGCCCGGGTATCCTGGATATTGCCGCCTATGTGCCCGGCAAGGATCATGCGGAAGGTGTGGCTCGCGTCTACAAGCTCTCGTCCAACGAAACGCCGCATGGTCCCAGCCCCAAGGCGATCGAGGCTTTTCGCGAGGCTGCCGGCAATCTCGAGCTTTACCCGGACGGCCAGGCGCATGATCTGCGCGAGGCGATTGCCTCGATCTATGGCCTGAATGCCGCAAATCTTCTCTGCGGCAATGGTTCCGATGAACTGCTCGGCTTGCTCTGCCACGTCTATCTCGGCGCCGGCGATGAGGCGATCATCACCGAGCACGGTTTCCTCGTTTACAAGATCCAGATCATGGGCGCCGGTGCCACGCCGGTGACCGTGCCGGAGAAAGACTACACAGTTGACGTCGATGCGATCCTCGCTGCCGTCACGCCGAAGACAAAACTCGTCTTCATTGCCAATCCGGGCAACCCGACAGGTACCTATGTGCCGGTTGCGGATATCCGCCGGCTGCAGGCAGGGCTGCCGAAAAACGTCATTCTGGTTCTCGATGCGGCCTATGCGGAATATGTTCGCAAGAACGATTACGAGGCCGGTATCGAACTCGTCTCGTCCAACAGCAATGTCGTCATGTGCCGCACCTTCTCCAAGGTCTATGGTCTGGCGGCTTTGCGCATCGGCTGGATGTATGGCCCGCTCGAAATCGTCGATGCGATGAACCGTGTGCGCGGGCCGTTCAACCTCAATGCGCCTGCAATCGCTGCCGGTGCTGCCGCCATGCGCGACCAGGCCTTTATCGGCAATGCCGTCGAATACAACAAGCTGTGGCTCGACAAGCTGACCCATGCCTTCGAGACGATCGGTCTCAAGGTCACGCCTTCCGTCACTAATTTCATCCTGATCCATTTCCCGGATGTTGATGGCAAGCGCGCGCCGGATGCGGATGCGTTTCTCACCAGCCGCGGTTACATCCTGCGCATGGTCAAAGGCTACGGTCTGCCGAATGCGCTGCGCATGACCGTCGGTCCGGAAGAAGCAAACCGCGGCGTCATCGAAACACTCGGTGAGTTCATGGCGAAAAGCGTATGACCGATCCGCAGTTCAATCGTATTGCCCTGATCGGTATCGGCCTGATCGGCTCTTCCATCGCCCGTGATGTGAAGGCGCTGGGGCTGGCCAATGAGGTGGTGATTTCCTCGCGCAGCACTGAGACATTGAAGCGTGCGGAAGAGCTGGAGCTCGGCACGCATTACGTTTCTTCCGCTGCCGAAGCGGTGAAGGATGCCGATCTGGTTATCGTCTCCGTTCCGGTCGGTTCGTCCGGTGCGGTTGCCGAGCAGATCGCGCCGAATCTCAAGCCGGGCGCGATCCTGACCGATGTCGGTTCGACCAAGGCTTCGGTGATCGCCCAGATGGCACCGTTCGTGCCCGCGGGTGTGCATTTCATTCCCGGCCACCCGCTGGCGGGTACGGAAAAATCCGGCCCGGATGCCGGTTTTGCGGGCCTGTTCCGTGATCGCTGGTGCATCTTCACGCCGCTGCCGGAAACGGATGCGCAGGCGCTGGACAGGCTCAAGGCGTTCTGGATCGCTCTCGGTTCGCGCGTTGATGACATGGATCCGCAGCATCACGACAAGGTGCTGGCCATCGTCTCGCACCTGCCGCATATCATCGCCTACAACATCGTTGGCACAGCCGATGATCTGGAGACGGTGACGGAATCGGAAGTGATCAAATATTCGGCCTCCGGTTTCCGCGATTTCACCCGTCTGGCGGCGTCCGATCCGACCATGTGGCGCGATATCTGCCTGCACAACAAGGATGCGATCCTCGAAATGCTGGCGCGGTTTTCGGAAGATCTCGCCTATCTGCAGCGGGCGATCCGCTGGGGTGAGGGCGACAAGCTGTTCGAGCTTTTCACCCGCACCCGTGATGTTCGCCGGTCGATCATTCAGGCCGGCCAGGACGTGGATGCGCCCGACTTCGGACGCCACGCGCTGGATCAGAAGAAGTAATCAGATCGGCGGAATTTCACCGATTGCGATGAAGCCGCCGACCAGAACCTTGCCGTTCTTGATCGTGAAATCGATCGAGGCGCGATCACCGCCGCCAAGAGCGGAAAGCATGTTGGTGGCGTTGTTCAGCATCGGCCCGATGCCCGGAATGATGGTTTCCAGGCTCTGCTTCCAGGCTTCCAGCTTTTCCACCCGAAGCTTCATCTTGCCGTTCAGGCGGCCGTCGGCCGTAAAGCTGAACGGGCCCGACAGGCTGATCAGCCGGCCTTCGCCGAGGTCGGCGGAAAGATTGCGGATTTCGCCTTCGGCACCATAAAGCGAGACATTGCGGTCACTGCCGTCGATCAGCCCGGCCTTGCCGGTCAGCGTCACATCGGCGCTTGTGGTCAGTGCCGGCAGGCCTTGCGGCAGGTTGCCACCCGTCAGGCTGGCATTGGTCACCGTCATGGCCGCATCGAGATCGGCGCCGTTCTGGCGCAGATGCATTTCGGTCTCGCCGGCTGCAAAGTTGAAGGTCTGGCCGGTGGCTGACGACACGATTGCCGATTGCAATGCGCTGATGACCGTGGAAGAGCGCTCGACGCCGCGTCCCTTGGCCGTCAGGCTGGAGACCATGCTTTCCCACTCAGAGGAAATGCTCAGGCCATGGCTGGTGCGGATTTCCGACGGGCCATCCAGTTCCCAAACGACATGTTGCGGCGCATAGACCTGTGCTGCCGAGCGCAGGCTGCCGAAGGCGGCTGATACGCCATTGTTGCGGTCATCGACCGATACCTTGGAGCAGAACAGGCCGATGCGGAACGGATAACCGCGATATTCGGCATCGGTGCATTCGGCGATGACGCCGGCCTTTTCCTGGCTGCCGAGCAGGGTAAAGGTGCGTTCCTTCAGAAGCGATGCCGCATAAAACCAGCCGCCCGTATAAACGCCGATCACCAGAACGATGAGGGCTGCCAGGAACCAAATCTTGCCGCTGACGCTCCGCCGGCTTGACGCTGCCATGATGTTCTCCAATGGTGCTTCGATTGCAGAGGTGTGGCGTCGGATATGGACGAATTTTGGGTGTTTGGCTACGGTTCCTTGATGTGGAATCCGGGCTTTGAGTATGAAGAGCGACTGGCGGCGCGCGCATTCGGATACCGGCGGTCGCTGTGCGTGCGGTCCTTCGTGCATCGCGGAACGCCCGAAAATCCGGGGCTTGTGCTGGGGCTTGATCGTGGCGGTTCCTGCCGCGGAGTGGCCTTCAAGGTGCGCGGAGAACTGCGCGAGCCGGTCATGGCTTATCTGCATGAACGCGAACTTGTGACGAAGGTTTATCTGGAGCGCATGCTGCCGCTGATGCTGGCGGACGGGCGCCAGACAAGAGCGGTCGGTTATGTCGTCGATCGCGCCCACCAGCAATATGCCGGCGCGCTGGACGTCGAAGAGGCCTCACGCATCGTGCACGCCTCCACCGGCCAGTCCGGTCCCAACGATGCCTATGTGCTCAACACGCTGAGTCATCTGCGCGAAATGGGCATTCGCGATCTCTGGCTCGAAGGCGTCGGCAATCGGGTGCAGGCATTGCAGCGGCAGGATGCCGTCGCGATCCGTTCTTGATCAGGAAACGGTTTGCGCCTGCAGTTCCGCCAGGCGCTTCACGGCAGTCGGCGGCAGAGGCAGGTGCGGGTTGTCGATCGCGGTCTGGATCAGCAGCTCGTCGCTTGCCTGTTCCAGCGTGGCGATCAGGTGGGTGAAGAAGGCGTCCGGCTCCATGCCCGGCTGGATCGGCGGCAGGATCTTTACCTTGAAGCGGCCGGGATATTTGACCAGCTTGCGGCGGCCCCAGAACAGGCCCCAATGGGCAACGATCGGCACGACCGGAACCTGGATGTCGCGGTAGATGCGGGCAATGCCATAGCGATAGTCGGGTGTATCGCCCGGTGCGCGGCGGGTGCCTTCGGGATAGATGATCAGCTGGCGGCCGGCATCCATTTCTTCCTTGGTGCGCTTCATCACCTCGACCATGACCTTACCACGGGCGCCGCGATTGACCGGGATCATGCGCTGCTTGGCGACATACCAGCCGAATAGCGGGATCCACATCAGCTCACGCTTGAGGATATAGACCGGGTCGCGCTGATAGGGCAGAAGCGCAAACGTATCCCAGGCCGATTGGTGTTTGGGCGCAAAGATGCAGCCGCCTTCGGGAATGTTTTCCGTTCCCTCGATCTCGAATTTGGCGCCGACGATCTTTTCCATCAGCCAGTTCGAAGACGAGGCCCATCCTTTCGGGATGAAAAAGGCCTTCTTGCGCGGCAGCAGAAAGTAGATCGGCGTGAACACGACCATCCGGGTGATGATGTTGACGTAAAATGCGGTGTTGAACAGGATCGAACGCAAGAGCAGCATGAAGCATTTCCGGATGGTGGGTGTGCGGTGCGTACACGATATCGGCGAAGGAGGAAAGCGCGCTGTCGGTTCGCAGGTTCGGCGAAGGGGTTATTTGCCTTTCGGCGCCTCACCGTCCGCGTCGGTCCGCAGGCCGCTGCCCTGATACATGCCGGCCCAGTCCCGCAGCATGGCGGCGGCCATCTTGCCGTATTCGGCAAGCATGATGCGCATCGCATCCGGATCGGTGAACCAGGCTTTTCGCGCCAGATCGGAATTGATCACCGGGTAGGGGATGAATTCCGTTTCCACATCCCGTCGGCGCAGTTCATGCAGGCTGCGCAGCATGTGGTAATTGCTGGTCACCACCAGAACCGAGCGATAGCCGTGATCGTGGATCCAGCGGATGATCTCGTTGGCATTGCCGATCGTGTCGATGGCGTCGTAACCGATGTCGACACAGCACGAAAACAGGTCGGCGGAAACCTGGGTGGTCTTGCGGATCTGGTTCGGTGTGGCGGATGGGTGCGCGCCTGATATCAGCAGCCGTTTGCCGGCGCCGTCACGCAACAGGCCGGCGGCCTGATCGATACGCTGGTAACCGCCGGTCAGCACCACGATCGCGTCGGCCTTCACCCCGTCGGGTTCCTTGAGCGAGGTTACCTCGTTGGCAAACCACAAAAAACCACCGCAGAACACGGCAATGACGACGAGACAGCAGAAGATCACCCAGCGTCCGAACCGACGTAGCGGGCTGGTGCGTGACAGCCAGCCGCTGCGTTTCCGGCGTTCCGGCTGGCGCTGCGGTTCCTGCTCGTTGCTGGTCATCCCGGGTGTCATGCTCTGTCCTTAGCCCGAGATTCGCGGCAAGAACAGGGCCATATTTCGAAGCCGCCCGGCGTCGGTCACGTCAGGACGAGGGAAGCCCGTCTGAGCGGGCCGGATCGGAGCGGACCAGATCGATCTCGTCGATCGTGCGCATGACCGTGAAACGGGCAGTCAGCGTCGTCAGCAGTGCGATGATGGCGATCGTGGCGATGATGCCGATATAACCGCCGAGCCCGATGGTGAATGTGCCGAACAGCGCTGTCGCCTGATCGCTTTCCGGGGTTGCCAGCGACCGGCTCTGCCAGAAGCTTGCGATCGCGAACAGCAATGCCGCCAGCACGCCACCGGTGGCTGAGCCCTTCAGGCTGATCTTCAGAAAATGTTTCTGGAATTCACGGGCCACGAAACCGCTTTCGGCGCCGACGAAATGCAGCACCTCGACGATGTGGCGGTTGCTGGACAAGGCCCCGCGCGTGGCAAAGACGACGGTCAGGATCATCGCCGTGAACACGAGGATGAGAATGCCGCCGCCGATCATCACCGTGGTCTTGGCCATGGAAACCAGACGATCGACCCAGGTGCGGTGGTCATCGAGAAAGGCCTGCGGGATTTCCGCATGCAGACGGTCGCGCATGGCCTGGAAGTCGGGCGGGTTGCTTTCATCGATGGTGATGATGACAAGGCGCGGAACCGGCAATTCCTTGAGGTCGAGGCCGCTGCCGAGCCAGGGTTCGAGCAGGCGCGCGGTGGCACCGTCGTCCATGATGGTGCCGCCCCGGGTGCCGACGAAGCTGAGCGCCAGATCGCGTGCCTTTACAAGCGTCGCATCCATGTCCAGCCCGTCATCCGGCTTGATCTGGATGGTGATTTCTCGCGAGATCTGGCTTTCCCAACTGGCGGCGGTGGCCCGCACCATGCTGACGCCGCCGAGTGTGAGACAGGCGAGGAAGGACATGATGGCGATCACCACCATCAGCGCATTGCCCTGAATGTTGGAGGGCGGCAGGATGGGGCCGGTGGGGCGCACCTGCATTTCGGCGCGGCGCGGCTGCTGCTCCGGCAGGTCGTCGGTGGCGGGGATCGCCCGCTTGGATTCCTGTTTCGGCAGGCGTGACCGCCTGATGCGCTCGAACTCATTCATAGATATCGAGCCGCCCTTCGGTGAGGATCATCCGGCGCGCATCCACCTGATCCATCAAAGCCAGATCGTGAGTGGCGATGACGACGGCGGTGCCGAGCCGGTTGAGTTCGAGGAAGAGGTTGAGCAGGCGGCGTGCCATCGGCGGATCGACGTTGCCGGTCGGCTCGTCGGCGAGCAGGATTTCCGGCTGGTCCATCAGGGCGCGGGCAATGGCGGCACGCTGTTTTTCACCGCCGGAAAGCACTGCCGGCAGAACGTTGATACGCTCGCCGAGGCCGACCCATTTCAGAAGCTCGATGACGTCATTACGATACGAGGATTCGTCCTTGCCGCGTACACGCAAGGGAAGCGCGACGTTTTCATAGGTGGTCAGGTGATCGAGAAGGCGAAAATCCTGATAGACGATGCCGACGCGCCGGCGCAGCATCGGCATTTCGCTGCGCGGGATCTGCGTCAGATCACGATCGAACATGCGGATCAGGCCGCGGGTCGGCTGCAGCGACAGGAAAAGCAGACGCAGAAGTGTGGTCTTGCCGGCGCCGGATGGGCCGGTGAGGAATTGGAAAGAGCCGCTCGGGATGTCGAACGTCATGTCCCGGAGAATTTCCGGACCCATTCCATACCGCAAACCGACATTTTCGAAATGGATCAACCGATCGTCCAGTCCATCAGGTTTTGGTTTTTCGCGTGCGTAAACGCAGAAGGTTTACAGAGCATGAATCTTTGGCGGAAAGAGGTGGATTAGCGACCGTCTTTGCGAAGCATTAACCAATTAAATTTACTTCTGGGCGGGATTCGTTTCAATGCCCCTGCTTCTTCGTGCTTTTCAACTCTCGGGGATAACGGGCTGGAGGAGGCCGGAGAAGCCATGAGCGCATTTCGTTCACGCCAAGAGGGCCGTTCACACCAAGAGAACACGACCGCTGACTACGACATCCTGCCGCCTTCGCCAAGCCGTCGTTCGCAGGCGCAAGGTCGGCAAACACAAAATGACGTTGTCGATGCGCAGTTCGTGACGGTGCGCGACAGCGCCCAACGCCGCAGTTTCGAAGCCGCTCCCCGCAACGACAATCGCCGATCTGTTCACCGTCCGGCGCCCGCTGCCGTTTCGTCGGTGGCGCAGCGCGGTTTTGCTGCGCGACTGGTGGGGCGCGCCGAACAGGCGCTGATGCGTATGTCGGCGGATTTTTTCTCAGCCATCGTTGCACTGGTCTTCGTGCTGGTCTTTGGTCTTTCCGGCGGGTTTTCGCTGATCGGAGGAGGGCCGGCGGATGCGGCACCCGTGCGTGGCCTCACCATCACCCATGCCAACCTGACGCCGCAGGATGCCAATGGCATGCAGGCCATGCTGGTGACCGGCATTATCGAAAACGGCGATGCCATCGACCGGCCGCTTTCAGTCATTCGCGCCGAACTCGTGTCCGGCGGTCTGGTGGTTGCCGAAACATTGATCGCGCCGCCGGCGGCGTCGATCGGGGCGAAAGAAAGCCGTGGATTCTCGGCCCGCATGGCCTATGCCGGTGGAAAAAAGCCGGACTTGCGCCTTTCCTTCGTCGACAAGGGTGCCCCGCGCCTCTGATTGTGCTATCGGCCCCGCTTTACACTATCGCGTCCACTTTGCACCGGAGATGGCGCAAAGTGGACGCGATAGCATTTTAAGATTTGCGCATCGTACTTTCCGAAAACCGGAGCCGGTTTTCGGGTCGATTGCGCGGGCGCCAACAGGCCAAAGGAGAAGCATATGCCCGTGGTCCGCGGAAAGACTATCGAACCGCTCTACACTGCCGAGCAGATTGCCGAGCGCAACCATGCGATCGCCGCCCAGATCGCCACCGGTCCGACCAAGGATCTGCTGGTCATCGCCATCCTCAAGGGCTCGTTCATTTTTGCCGCCGACCTTCTGCGTGCCATGCACGATGTGGATCTGGCCCCGGAAGTCGAGTTCATCACGCTGTCGAGCTACGGCACCGGCACGGTCTCGCAGGGCGTTCGCATCGTCAAGGATATCGACAGCGACGTGCATGGCCGCGATGTGCTTTTGATCGACGACATTCTCGAATCCGGCCGCACGCTGAAATTCGCCAAGGAACTGCTTTACGAACGTGGTGCACGAAACGTCACCATCGCCGTGCTGCTCGACAAGCGCGTCAAGCGCAAGGAAGACCTCGAGGCCGATTATGTCGGCTTCGAATGCCCGGACTATTTTGTCGTCGGTTACGGCATGGACGTGGCTTATGCGTTTCGCGAACTGCCTTTCGTCGGTGTCGTCACCGGTGATGCCGAGGCCGCATCGGAAGGCTGACAGATGTCGTAACCTGACACAATGACACGGCCTGTTAACCACGTTGCTTGACCCTGTGACCGGCGTTTACTCCTTAAAAAGGAAAGACTGGTCATTTGGGTGCCAAATTGAAGCACGGAGAAAACAGCCATGGCAAAGATCCTGATCACCGAGGATGAGGATTCCCTGCGTCGTTTCGTGGCTCGCGCATTGCGTCTCGACGGTCATGAAACCTGCGAGGCGGCGGATGGCGCCGAAGGCCTGGCGCTGCTCGATGAAGGTCCGTTCGACCTTCTCCTCTCCGATATCCGCATGCCGATCATGGACGGTATCGAGCTGGCGCATCAGGCATCGGCAAAGTTTCCCGACCTACGCATCCTGCTGATGACCGGTTATGCCGAACAGCGCGAACGCGCCGACGACCTGATGACCAAGGTGATCGATGTGGTCGACAAGCCGTTTGCCCTGCCGGATATCCGCAAGGCCGTGGCGCAGGCACTGGCGGTGCAGCGCGAGACGCGGGCGGCCTGATCCGGTTCGCCGTCAATCTTTCTGCTCTGATGTCAGGGCAGAGTCCGCCCTTGGCGATCTTCGGATTTTTAAAAAACACCCGCGCTTTGCGGGTTATGCGGCCGGGGCACGTCCTGTGCCTCCTAATTTAATTTTATAATGGCGCACGACGTGCCCCGTTTCGGCGGTTTTTGTCCGCGACTTCGGTTCCTCTGCGAAAGCCGTGCCCGTGATTGCTCATGAACCGGCGATCATGTGTGCCGCACAGGCACGCCCGGCGCGCTTCTTTCGGGCTTCAGAAGCCATACGAGTTTTGACGCTCGCACGACTTCCCCCGTGTCGCCGGAGGGGAACCAGTTTCCGCGAACCCTGTTGCTGGAGACTTACGTCTTTTCTCCAACACCAGCGCCGGCTCCAACTCGCCGGGACGCCTCCCGGTGTATCCACGATGGAACACGTTGAGTTTAGGCACGGGCTTTCAGAGCGTGGATGAAGTGCGCTTAAACTTTTTTACAAGCCGTTGTTTTCGCTTGAAACTATTTTCTGGAAATAAGGCAATTGGGGCAGCGTGTTCTGTTTGCGACATGACGGTGTAAGCCGGATCGGCGTTCAGGACGTCGAGTCTGGGGTGGGGCCCCCTCACCAAGCGCGTCCAGCGCTCGGCTTAGCCTCTCGCGGACTTGCTATCCTCTCCCGCAAGGGGAGAGGGAGGCGTCGAGGGTGCCGCAGCGTTATCTCTCCCCTGGTGGGAGAGAAAGCGATTTCAACATCTTAGCCGAAGGCTAAGTGTTAGAAATCGCCAGTGAGGGGCTCACCTTTGGGTGCGATGCACTCTTTTCTCGCCGTCATCCCGGCCTTGAGCCGGGATCCAGCCACCGCGCGTCTGCGCGGTGAGAGAACTCTCTCTTCGAGGTGGCTGTTCGCGAGTTTTGCGCGCCACAGACGCGGCGCTGCTGGATCCCCGCCACAAGGGCGAGGATGACGGAGGAAGGGCTGCACCCCACCGGATCAGCGCATTTCCAGCAGGCGTTCCAGATAGCGCCGTTCGGCTTCACCCGAGAGCGCGCCGCCGAGCTTTTCGCGGATGGCATCGAGGATTTCGCGGGCGCGTTGCACGTCGATTTCGTCCGGCACCTTCACCTGATCGCCGAATTCCGGGCCGGAGCTGGAGCGCAGGCGACCGAGCGGGTCGCGGCCGTTCTGGCCACCCTGATTGGCCATGCCTTCCCCTTCGCCCTGACCCTGTCCGGGCTGCTGGCCCTGCATGGCCTGCATCATCTGCTGCATCATGCTTTGGGCACCCTGACGCAGGGCATTGAGCGCATTGCCCTGACCTTCGACGGCCTGTTCGCCCTGACCCTGACCCAGTGCCTGACCGGCATTGCCCATTTCGCGTTCGGCCTGACCGAAGCCGGGGCCGGGATCCATGCCGAGTTCCTTGAGGCTCTTCTGTAATTCGCCGAGCTGTTTGCCGAGACCTTCCTGCTGGGCGCGCAGATTCTTGAGCGCCTCGCGCAGCTGTTCGGCGGTCATCTGGTCCGTCGATTGCTGGCCCTGACCCTGCTGCCCTTGGCCCTGTTGGCCCTGCTGGCCTTGTTGACCGGGCTGCTGGCCACCTTGCTGGTTCTGCCCCTGCTGGTCTTGCTGGTTTTGTCCCTGTTGATTCTGGCCCTGCTCATAGGGGCTTTCGCCCTCTTCGCCGGGATCACCGCGCTGCAGGCGATCGCGCAGGGCTTGATCGAGCTTGAAGGTCTCGTCCATCAGCCGCTGCTGCTGCTGCATGATCTCGCCGAGCTTGTCGATCTGCTGGCGCATCTGGCTGTTCTGCTGCTGGCCTTGCTGACCCTGCTGGCCGCGCTGCGGGCGACCGGCCTGCAAATTGTTCATCATCCGCTGCAATTGCTGCAACATCTGCTGGGCGGCATCGCGATTGCCGGAACGGGCCAGATTTTCGATCTGGTCCATCATGTTCTGCAGATCGCGCTGGCGGATCATGTTTTGCGCCTGCATGTTCTGCTGGCCCTGCGGCGCGTTCTGCATGCGCTTGGCCACTTCGTTCATGAATTCCTGCATGGCTTCACGCAGTTCCTGCGTCAGCTTGGCGATTTCCTCGTCAGACGCGCCCTTTTCAATGGCGTCGGACAGGTTCTGCTGGGCATCGCGCAGGCGTTTTTCCGCAGCCGAAAGGTCACCGTCCTCGATGCCGAGGGCGATCTCCCAGAGATATTCGGCGGTCTGTTTCAGCTGTTCCTCGCCGCGTGCCAGTTCCATGCGCGTGTGTGCGGACCGGATCAGCAGAAAGTGGCTGAGATTGGGAATGGTTTCGTCGGGGCGAATGGTCAGCGCCTCGTTGAGCGCGATCGCCTTGGGCATCTGGCGGATGTCGAGCGCAAACACCTGGCGTTCTTCGGCAACGGCTGCGGCCAGCGGTTCGGTGAAGTTGCGCGACGGCAGAACCATTTCCAAGGACGGGCTGCGGCCTTCCTGACCGGCGCCATCGGTGGCCACCAGTGTGATGCGCACGCGTTTTCCGGCCAGCGGATGTTCCGTGAGGTTGCGGCTGGACAGCCCCTTGGCCTCGCGATTGTTTTGACGCGGGATGTCCAGCTTGTAGTCGGGCAGGGGGTAGAGCGGCTTGGCCTTGTCGTCGGGCTTTTCTACCGGTTCGATCAGTGCCTGTGCCTTGACGATCCCGTAATCGTCCTTGGCGCGGAAACCGATTTCCAGGGCACCATTGACGGCGCGGCGCGGCTGGTTTTCGAAGGCGATTTCAGGTGCCTTGTCGGGGATGACGTCGAACATCCATTGTTGACCGTTGACGCTGAGATCGCCGCTTTCGCCGACCTTCATCGCATAGGTGCGGGGGGCTAACGGTTTGTCTGCGTCGTCGGAGGCTGTGGTCGATGCCGGCTGTGCGCTGCCCGGTGGTGTGGCTGGGTCCTGCGGTTTTTGTTCGTTGGCGGCAAGGATGCGGGCTTCGCCACCTTCAAGGGGTGAGAAGCGAACGGTTTCTTCGCCTTCACCACCGGTGACACGAACGGTGAGTTCCGAATTTTCTGGGATTTCGACGGCCTGTGCGCCGGTCGACTGGCGGCCGGTGAGGAAAACCGGGGCCTTGCCGGTGTAGCCGGGTGGCGTCAGCCAGGCATCGATGCGCAGATCGGGATTGATGCGGGCAGCCGGTGCGGATGGCATGAGGGCATCGGCTGGCGAGCCACCGCCGTTCGAAAAGGAATACCCGAAGGCTGCGACCAGAATGAGTGCCGGAAATGCGCGCAGGCCGTAACGGTCGTGGTTGGCGATGCCGGGTCGGGGCAGGCCGGCATCGAGCGCGGCGATGCGCTGCGCCATGCGGGTCTGGTGTTCGCGCCAAAGTGCGCGTGAAAATGGAGTCTCGAAGGCCGGTTCGTCGTCCTGCACGCCGACGGGCTGGTGGGGAAGATTATTGCGGTCTTCCAAGAGACGGTCGGCATCGGCGGCGTTCGGAAACCGCAGGCGCGCCAAAGGCAGAAGCGAAGCCAGGAAGGCGAAGATGAAGGCAAAATTCAGCGTCCAGCGCAGCCAGTCCGGCGAGATGCGCAGGAGGCCGAACCACGAGACGGACAGGAACAGCGCGACCACGCAGAGCGGCGCTATGGCCAGCGGCAGCAGGCGCTCGAGGAAAAGCACAAGACGGGCGACGCCGCGTTTGAGGGAAACGCGGCGGGCCAGTTCCGGCTTCAGCGCGAAGGCACCTTTGGCGGCACTGTTTCCGGTCTTGTTGCCCGTGTCTTCCGGTCTCATGCGGTCCGTCTCCGTCGTCGTGGCGGCGCAAATCGGCGGCGCGGTGCGCTGTAAACGCGATCCTTCAAACAGCAAGGATAGCAATCTTTGTGGCGAAGACGAGGGGGCAGGGGCCTAAGCCCCCGCATTTTGCGCAGTATCGCTCAATCGTGAACGGGTTTTTGGCCGATATCAGGCCAGCCAGTCGGGGATCGAATCGAGCGCGATCAGCTCTTCATATGTGCCGCGCGGGCGGATGACGTGGAACGTATCGCCCTTGACCAGCACTTCGGGAACGAGAAGCCGGGTATTGTAGGTGCCGGCCTGCACGGCGCCGTAGGCACCGGCGGAGGCGATGGCGAACAGGTCGCCGGGCTTCGGCACCGCCATGTCGCGGTCGAGCGCCAGATAGTCGCCGGTCTCGCAGACCGGGCCAACGACGTCGGCCTTGATGTGGGCCGCATCCTTTTCCGGCAGGACGACCGGGCGAAGGCCGTGATGGGCCTCGTAGAGCGTCGGGCGGATCAGGTCGTTCATGGCGCCGTCGACGATGACAAAGGTCTTTTCGCCGGCATCCTTCACGTACAGCACTTCCGTGACCAGAATGCCGGCATTGCCGACGATCAGGCGGCCGGGTTCGGTGACGATGCGGCAGTTGAGGCTTTTCAGGCCTTCGGTGACGATTTCCGCATAGGCCGTCGGTTCCGGCGGCGGGTTGTTGTCGTCGTGATAGGGAATGCCGAGGCCACCGCCGACATCGACATGGGTAATCGTGTGGCCATCGCCGCGCAGGGTTTCGACCAGTTCGCGCATCAGCTTGAAGGCATCGGCAAACGGCTGCAGCTCGGTGATCTGGCTGCCGATATGCATGTCGATGCCGGCGACTTCGATGCCGGGCAGGGTGGCGGCATGCGCGTAAACGTCACGGGCGCGCTTGTAGGAAATGCCGAACTTGTTTTCCTTCTTGCCCGTAGAGATTTTGGCATGGGTGCGGGCATCGACATCCGGGTTGATGCGGAAGGAGACATGCGCCTTTTTGCCGGCCTTGACGGCGCGCAGGTTCAGCACTTCCAGTTCCGGCTCGGACTCCACGTTGAAGCAGTAGATGCCGGCTTGAAGCGCGAAATCCATTTCGGCGACGGTCTTGCCTACGCCGGAAAACACGATGCGTTCGGCCGGAATGCCGGCTGCCAGCGCGCGGCGCAGTTCGCCACCGGAAACGACGTCGGCACCGGCGCCGAGGCGGGCGAGCGTCTTCAGCACCGCTTGGTTGGAATTCGCCTTCATGGCGTAACACACCATGGCGTCGAGGCCGTCAAAGGCCTTCGAAAACACCTTGTAATGCCGCTCAAGCGTTGCGGTCGAATAGATGTAGAACGGCGTGCCGACCGCCTTGGCGATCTCGGGAACGGGCACGTTTTCGGCGTGCAGCACGCCGTCGATATATTGAAAATGGTTCACGGATCAGCCCGGATTAAAGCAGGGAGTCGAGGACGAAGGGCTTTTCAGGCGCCTGTTCCTTCGGCGCATGGGTGTCCTTGCGCTTGTTCTGCATTTCGATCGGCGTGCTAGGACGGTCGAGATCGCCCTTGCGGCCACAGCCGGCAAGAACGAGGCCGGCAACGGCAGCGATGACCGTGATGCGGCCAGCATGGCGCCCCAAATTCAGCAGCGATTTCGACATTCCGGTTCCCTTAAAACAGCTTGGCGGACGACGATGTCATAGAGGGTTTCGTCGTCCTTGTGCAGTCACATTCGAAAAGTCGGGCGGCTTGCCCGGCTGTTGTTTGCCATCAGTTGCGCGCGCGCCACCAGGCGATCTGCTTGCGCACTTCTGCAGGCGCCGTGCCGCCAAAGCTGGTGCGGCTGGCAACCGAGGCATCGACGGACAGAACGTTGAAGACGCCATCGGTGATCGCCGGGTTGATCTCCTGCAGTTCGGCGAGCGAAAGCTCGGACAGGTCGCAAGACTTGCTTTCAGCCAGCGCCACGGCGCGGCCGGTGACATGGTGGGCTTCGCGGAAGGGCAGGTTGACTTCGCGCACCAGCCAGTCGGCGAGGTCGGTCGCGGTCGAATAACCGGCGCCGGCGGCCTGGCGCATGCGGTCGGTGCGGATGGTCATGTCGCGCATCATGCCGGTCATGGCGGCAATCGCCAGTTCCAGGTTTTCGGCGGCGTCGAACACCTGTTCCTTGTCTTCCTGCATGTCCTTGGAATAGGCGAGCGGCAGGCCCTTCATGACGGTGAGGAGGGCGACCAGCGAGCCGTTGATACGGCCGGTCTTGGCGCGCACCAGTTCGGCGGCATCCGGGTTCTTTTTCTGCGGCATGATCGACGAGCCGGTGGAAAACGCATCCGACAGGCGCACGAAACCGAATTGCGGCGTCGACCAGATGACGATCTCTTCGGCGAGACGCGACAGGTGCATGGCGCAAATGGCGGCGACCGACAGGAATTCCAGCGCGAAATCGCGGTCGGACACGGTGTCGATCGAGTTGCGGGTCGGTTCGCGGAAGCCGAGCGCCTTGGCGGTCATGTGGCGGTCGATCGGGTAAGGCGTGCCGGCCAGCGCCGCGGCGCCGATTGGGCTTTCGTCGAGATGATCGATGGCGTGGCGCACGCGGGCGCGGTCACGGCCGAACATTTCGACATAGGCCATGCAGTGGTGGCCAAACGTCACCGGCTGGGCGGTCTGCAGATGGGTGAAGCCGGGCATGACGGTATCGGCATGTTCTTCCGCACGGTCGAGGAAGGCGGCGATCAGGTCGCTCAGCATCTTTTCCGTCTTGGCCAGTTCTTCCTTCACCCAGAGACGGAAATCGAGCGCCACCTGATCGTTGCGCGAACGGGCGGTGTGCAGGCGGCCGGCGGCGGCGCCGATGATGTCGGCCAGCTTCGCCTCGATATTCATGTGAATGTCCTCGAGCTTGCGCGAGAACTGGAAGGAGCCTTGCTCGATCTCTGACATGATCGTGTTCAGGCCAGTGATGATCTTGTCTTTATCTTCGCTCGAAATGATGCCTTTTTCGGCGAGCATGGTCGCATGCGCGATCGAGCCGCGAATATCCTGGGCGTAGAGCTTCTTGTCGAAACCGATGGAGGCATTTATCTCCTCCATGATGGCATCCGGCCCGGAAGCAAAACGACCGCCCCACATCTGGTTGGAGGAGAGTGCGTCCTTCGTGCCGTCAGCCATGATGCCCGTCCTGGAGTAGTTATGACAGAGAAACGACCTTTCGGCCTACCGTCTGCCAGATTGATTGCCATTGCTGCCACCGCGGGGATCCTGGCGGGAGCCGTGGCGGTATACGTGACGAACATGGGGTCTGGCAATGCCAGCGAGATTGCCGGCGGCGCCTGCGAGGGCGCGGTCAAGCGGGTGGCGACGGTCAACGAGCTGTCGAAGGGCGAAGTGGCGGCGATGAGCGGCGTCGATCGCCCGCGCCCGATCGATACGCTTGTCTTCAAGGATGCGGCGAAAGGCGAGGGCGCGCCGGATCTGACCATGGCCGATTTTGCCGGCAAGACGGTGCTGCTCAATCTCTGGGCCACATGGTGCGTGCCCTGCCGCGAGGAAATGCCGGCACTGAACACATTGCAGCACGAATTGGGCGGCAATGACTTCGAGGTCGTCGCCATCAACATCGATACAGGTAGCGACCAGAAGCCGAAGAATTTTCTCACCGATACCGGCGTCGATGCGCTTGGCTTTTATCGCGACAGTTCGATGGGCGTGTTCAACGCGCTGAAGAAGGAAGGCCTTGCCTTTGGCTTGCCGGTGTCGCTGCTGTTCGATGACAAGGGGTGTCTGATCGGCTCGATGAATGGACCGGCGGAGTGGGCGAGCGAGGATGCCAAGAAGCTGGTGAACGGTGTCAAGGCGCCGATCTGAGGCATCCTGTGCTTGTCATTTATTCGCCTCATCCTGCCAGTCCTGTATGGATGACGCCCGGCAATCGTAATGATATGCTCTCCGAATGCTTTTAGAGTCAGGTCATGACGCTGCAAATCCGAGATGAACGTGCCCGTGAACTTGCCGAGAAACTTGCGAAAAAACGCAATGTCACGATGACGGCTGCCGTCATTCAGGCGCTGGAAGGGGAATTGCAGCGCGAAAACGCCACCGTGCCACTTTCGAAGCGGGCAGCGGATATTGCCCATGACTTGAAAGCGCAGGCCGGTCCGAAGGGGCGCAGCCTCAGTAAGCAGGAGGTCGATGAACTCTGGGGGCAACCCTGATGTTCATCGATACATCGGTTATCGTTGCCATTCTTGCCGATGAAGCCGATGCCGCAGACTATGCGCAGCGTATCGAACAGACGCCGGGTTGCCTGACGTCCGGCCTCGTCATTCTCGAAGCTTCCATGCGCCTCGCAACAATGCTCGATATTCACCCGGTGATCGTCGAAAAGCGTGTTCGCCTGCTGCTTGCCGAAGCCGGTATTTCCGTCATGCCGATCGATAGTGCAATTGCCACCATTTCCGTCGAAGCATTTGCCGACTATGGCAAGGGACGCGGCCATCCGGCGCAGCTCAATCTGGCCGATTGCATGTCCTATGCATGCGCCAAGTCAGCCGGCGTCCGGCTTCTGTTCAAGGGCAATGATTTTTCGCATACCGACATCGTTGCCGGTTAGTGCCTTACCGCGTCGGCACCGGCACTTCGCCGCGATAGTCGTAGAAGCCGCGACCGGATTTGCGGCCGAGCCAGCCGGCCTCGACATATTTCACCAGAAGCGGGCAGGGGCGGTATTTGCTGTCGGCCAAGCCATCATGCAGGACCTGCATGATCGACAGGCAGGTATCGAGGCCGATGAAGTCGGCGAGCTGCAGCGGGCCCATCGGATGGTTGGCGCCGAGCTTCATGGCGGTGTCGATCGCTTCGACCGAGCCGACGCCTTCATAGAGCGTATAGATCGCCTCATTGATCATCGGCAGCAGGATACGGTTGACGATGAAGGCCGGAAAATCCTCGGCGACGGTAAAGGTCTTTTCGAGGGTGGTGACGTATTCCTTGGCGGCGTTGAACGTCTTTTCTTCCGTCGCGATGCCGCGCACCAGTTCCACCAGTTTCATCACCGGCACCGGGTTCATGAAATGGATGCCCATAAAACGTTCCGGGCGGTCGGTGGCGGAGGCAAGGCGGGTGATGGAGAGCGATGAGGTGTTGGTGGCGAGGATCGCTTCCGGGCGCAGGACGGGACAAACGGTCGCAAAGATCTTGCGCTTGATCGCTTCATCTTCGGTTGCCGCCTCAACCACGAGATCCATCGAGGCGAGGTCGTTGACATCGGTCGAGCCGCTGATCCGGGAGAGCGCCGTCTTGCGTTCTTCTTCCGTCAGCTTGCCGGCGCCGACCTGGCGGGCGAGCGTGCCGTTGATCGTGGCAAGGGCCGCTTCGATGCGGTCCTGCGCCAGATCATAGATCTGGATCTTGTAACCGGCGATGGAGGAAACATGTGCGATGCCGCAGCCCATCTGACCTGCGCCGATGATGCCGATATTCCTGATGGCCGTGGACATGTTCGCTCCTGCGTCTTTGCCGGTGTCATTAAAAAATGTCGTCTGAATGTAAAATGCCGAACCCTAATCGGGTCCGGCAGATTGTTATTCATGCGGGCGCACTTTAGCCAGCCCCTTTTGATGCACTCGGTTAAAGTGCCTTTTCCAGTTGCGGCAGGATTTCGAACAGATCACCGACAAGGCCGTAATCGGCGACCTGGAAGATCGGTGCTTCCTCGTCCTTGTTGATGGCGACGATGACCTTCGAATCCTTCATGCCGGCGAGATGCTGGATCGCACCGGAAATGCCGACCGCGATGTAAAGCTGCGGTGCGACGACCTTGCCGGTCTGGCCGACCTGCCAGTCGTTGGGGGCATAACCGGCATCGACGGCAGCGCGCGAGGCACCGACGGCGGCACCGAGCTTGTCGGCCACCGGCAGGATGACGTCCTGGAATTTTTCCGAGGAACCAAGGGCGCGACCACCGGAAATGATCACCTTGGCCGAGGTCAGTTCCGGACGCTCGGATTCGGCCAGCGCGTCCGACACGAAGCTCGACAGGCCGGAATTGCCGGCAGCTGTCGCGTTTTCGACCGATGCCGATCCGCCTTCTGCCGTTGCCGCAAACGAGGCGGTACGCACGGTGATGACCTTTTTGGCATCGCCCGACTGAACCGTCTGGATGGCGTTGCCGGCATAGATCGGACGTTTGAACGTATCGGCCGATACGACCTCGGTGATTTCGGAGATCTGCATGACGTCGAGCAGGGCTGCAACGCGCGGCAGGACGTTCTTCACCGAAACGGAAGCCGGTCCGAGGATGACGTCATAGGAGCCGGCCAGCGAGACGATCAGATCGGCCAGCGGTTCGGCCAGATTGTTGGCATATGCCGCATCGTCTGCGAGCAGGACTTTTGCCACACCCGAAAGCTTTGAGGCGGCATCGGCCGCAGCCTTGGCGCCCGAGCCGGCGACCAGGATATGCACATCGCCACCGATCTGCGACGCTGCGGTCAGCGCCTTGGCGGTCTGCTCGTTGAGGCTGGCATTGTCGTGTTCGGCGAGAAGAAGAATGGTCATTGTTTCTATTCCTTTCCTTACCGTCAGATCACGCCGGCGGTCTTGAGGCTGGAGACCAGCTCTTCAACCGACTTGACCTTGATGCCTGCCTTGCGGCCACCCGGCTCTTCCGTCTTCAGAACCTTGAGGCGCGGGGCGACATCGACGCCGAAATCGGCCGGAGCCTTCTTGTCGAGCGGTTTTTTCTTCGCCTTCATGATATTCGGCAGAGATGCGTAACGCGGCTCGTTCAAACGCAGGTCGGAGGTGACGATGGCCGGCAGCTTGACGTCGATCGTCTGCAGACCGCCATCAACTTCGCGGGTGACGGTCGCCTTGTCGGAACCGAGGTCGATCTTCGATGCAAACGTTGCCTGACCCCAGTTGAGAAGGGCTGCCAGCATCTGGCCGGTCTGGTTCGAATCGTCATCGATCGCCTGCTTGCCGACGATGACGAGGCCCGGCTGTTCAGCCTCGACCACGCCCTTCAAGAGCTTTGCGACGGCGAGCGGTTCGACAGCTTCATCGGTCTCGATCAGGATGCCGCGATCGGCGCCCATGGCAAGAGCGGTGCGGATGGTTTCCTCCGCCTTGGCCGGGCCGATCGAGACGATGACGATCTCTTCCGCCTTGCCGGCTTCCTTCAGACGCAGTGCTTCCTCGACGGAGATTTCGTCGAACGGGTTCATCGACATCTTCACGTTGGTCAGTTCGACACCCGTATTGTCCGGTTTCACCCGGATTTTCACGTTGTAATCGACCACACGTTTTACCGGCACAAGGATCTTCATGGCTTCCTTCCTTTGGACATCACGCCGCCGCAAGATGCGACGTCTCCCACGCGTTCAGTTGTCAATTGACGACATGGGTAAGCATTTTTTTGAGCGAACACAATGTGGTTGCCCGACATCGGGCGTGTCGATTTGTCATAGCACCATTCCTCACCATCGGCTTGCCGCGAGAAGGCAACCGCATTCAGCGATTTTGCCCCGGTACCCATAAAATATCGGCCTTGCCGTTGCCGTTGGCATAACGCGCGGCAACGAACAGGAAGTCGGAAAGCCGGTTGATATATTTCAGCGCTGCTTCGCTCACCACCTCATCGGCTTGCTGTGCCAGCGCCACCATGATGCGTTCGGCCCGTCGCGATGTCGCACGGGCGACATGCAGGTTGGCGGCGGCCGGGCTGCCGCCGGGCAGAACGAAGGAGGTCAGCGGGTCGAGGCTTTCGTTCAGTCGGTCGATTTCGGCCTCCAGCCGGTCCACCTGCGACTGCAAGATGCGCAGTGGCTCGTATTTCGGAGCCTCGCCGGTATCCGGCGTGGCAAGGTCTGCGCCGAGATCGAAAAGGTCGTTCTGGATGCGAAAGAGCATCGGATCGAGGGTCGACATCGCGCCGGTATGCAGCCGGGCGATGCCGAGCAGCGAATTGGTCTCGTCTACTGTGCCATAGGCCTCGACACGCAGGTCATGCTTGAAGCGGCGCGGGCCATCCACGAGGCCGGTCGTGCCGTTATCGCCGGTGCGGGTATAAATCTTGTTGAGCTTGACCATCAGCGGCCACCGCCGGAAAGCCATAGCGTGAGCATGATCAGGCCGATGGCGACCGCCTGCAGCAGCACGCGCAACTGCATCAGCTTGTTGGAACGGTTGGCATCCTGCCCCTTGACCATGTTGAACAGGCCACGGATCAGCACGAGCGCCACGAGGCCCATGACGATCACCGTCAGCACGGTGGTAAAACTGGACATTTTTGGCGCCTCCCCGATCTTCTTTTTGTTGTTCAATCAAACCGGCGCATCAGCCGGTAGAAAAGATCCGCCGGCAAAAACCATTTCAAAAACATGCCCTGCTTCGCCGGCTTGGTGACGAGATAATGTGGCTTTGGCCGTGGGGCGGTCAAGGCATGCATCAGTACCTTCTGCACCGCTTCCGGGCCGAGCTTGTGGCGGTTGACCGGGCCTGAACCATCAAGCCGCGCCAGTTGCCGTTTGTATTCCTGCGCATGGGCGGAATTTTCGAGGTCGATGTTTTTGCGCACGGCCTCGAGCGCATTGGCGGTGAAGCGCGAGGCGATCGGGCCCGGTTCGATGAGGGCGACATGAATGCCGGAACCGTCGAGTTCCATGCGCATCGTCACCGTCAGGCCTTCCAGCGCAAATTTGGAGGCATTGTAGGCGCCGCGATAACGATAGGGGATGAGGCCGAGAATGGACGAGCAGTTGACGATGCGGCCATGGCCCTGTGCCCGCATGATCGGGATCACTCGCCGCGTCAGTTCGTGCCAGCCGAACACATTGGTTTCGAATTGCAGACGCAGGACATCGGTCGTCAGGTCCTCGACCGCACCCGGCTGGCCATAGGCGCCATTGTTGAACAGCGCATCGATGCGGCCGTTCGAGCGGGCCGAGACCGTTTCCACAAGTGCCGCGATCGTATCCGGCTTCGTGTAATCCATCAGCAGGGCTTCGATGCCATCGGCTTCGAGTGGTGAAAGGTCCTCTTCTGCGCGCACCGTCGCAAAAACCCGCCAGCCTTCGGCCTTCAATGCCCGTGCGCAATGGGCGCCGATGCCGGATGAGCAACCGGTGACGATGATTGTGCGCCGCTCGGCCATGGTGTGCAAACCTTCCTGCTCATTCGGAACGATAGATCCTGTACAATGGACAGCGATTTCCCATATTTCAGGATCGAAAACAACGGAGCGGCAAGGGCTGGAAAGCCTGGCCGAAGAGAATGCGCAAAACCGCCTGGTACAGCCTCGTCTACACTGTTCTGTCGGATGCCTATAACCATTTCCATGAGGATGATGGCTGGGCGATGGCCAGCCATGTGGCGCTGTCCGGCCTGCTGGCGCTCTTCCCGTTCCTGATTTTCGGAACGGCGCTGGCCGGTTTTCTCGGCGCCAGCACGTTTTCCTCGACCTCCATCCATCTGCTGTTCGATGCCTGGCCGGCGGAGATCGCCGATCCGCTGCAGGCGGAAATCCAGCGTGTGCTGGAAATTCCTCGTGGCGGACTGCTGACCGTTTCGGTGCTGGCGGCCGCCTATTTCGCCTCCAATGGTGTCGAGGCACTGCGCATCTCGCTCAACCGTGCCTACCGGGTCAGCGAAACCCGCGCCTGGTATATGACACGTCTTGCCAGCCTCGGTTACATCGTCGTGATCGTTGTGGTGTTTGCGGCGATCAGCATTCTTCTTGTCGCCATTCCGATCGCCCTGCGCTTTGCCGGCACGCGATTTCCGCAATTGCAGGAATGGCTCGGCGGGTTGATGAACTACAGCACCTACGGCATTTATGGCACGGTGGCGATCGTGGTGATCGGGCTGATCGCCTCGCACAAATGGTTGCCGGCCGGAAGCCGGCGTCTGGTCGATATCCTGCCGGGCGCGTTTCTCACCATCATTTTCTGGGCCGGCGGCGCGTTTGCCTTTGCCTCCTACCTGTCCACCTTCGCCACCTACGCCGCCACCTATGCCGGTCTGGCTTCGGTGATGATCGTGCTGGTGTTTCTCTATATGGTCGGCGTGATTTTCATGCTGGGTGCAGAAGTGAATGCGGCGCTGATGAAATACCGCGTCTATTCTGTGGTTACCCACCGTCTGCGCACGGGAGAAATGCCGGGCGATGAAAAGACGGGCGCAGGCGGTGATGACCCCGTTGACGCAGAGCCGTCGTTACAGGCCGGCAAGACGGCGGATATCGGCCGCTGACAGGCCCTGTTCGCGCAGATGTTTGAGGCCGGTGGAGCCACTGCTTTTCGAAAGCTTTTTGCCGTCTTGGTCGAGGAGCAGCCGGTGGTGGTGGTAAAGCGGCTGCGGCAGATCGAGCAAAGTCTGCAAAAGCCGGTGCACGGATGTGGCGTGATAAAGGTCCAGCCCACGCACCACATGGGTGATGCCCTGCAACGCGTCATCGACCACCACGGACAGATGGTAGCTCGACGGCGCATCCGAGCGCGACAGGATGATATCGCCCCATGCGGCCGGATCGGCGGGGATGGTGCCGCGTGCGCCGTCACCGGTTTCCTGCCAGTTTAATGGTGTTTTCACCAGCTGCATGGCCTTTTTCATATCCAGCCGCCAGGCATGGCGAATGCCTTGGCTCATCAGCGCTTGCCGCTCTTCGGCGGATCGTTGCGCGTCCCTGTCGGGATAAAGCGGTGAACCATCGGGATCGCGCGGCCAGATGTTTCCGGTCTTCTCATGCGCGGCCACGATCGCTTTCACTTCGCCGCGTGTCAGGAAGGCCGGATAGATCAGGCCCATGGCATCGAGCCGTGCGAGTGCTGCGGCATAGGCATCGAAATGTTGCGATTGTTTTCGGATCGGCTCTTCCCATGTCAGGCCCAGCCATGCCAGGTCCTCGAAAATCGCCTGCTCGTATTCAGGCGTGCAGCGGGTGAGGTCGATATCCTCGATCCTGAGCAAACAACGTCCGCCGGTCTCCACCGCCATGTCGTGGTTGAGGATGGCCGACAGCCCATGGCCGAGATGCAGAAGACCATTGGGGCTCGGCGCGAAACGGAAGACAGGTTTTGGGTGGACATTGGCGGGCATGCGCGATTTGCTTGTTTTTGGCGTTTCGGGTCAAGCCCTGCCATAACCGCCAGCGAAATTCGATGAAGGCCGATGACAACAATCCGAGACATGACCGATATCGAAACCGGCCTGACACATCTCGTCGCGCTCGACCCGCGCCTTGAAATGGTGGTTTCCGCATCCGGCGTCGTGCCGCTGCGGCTGAGCGAACCCGGTTTTGCCAGCCTTGCCTCGATCATCGTCTCGCAGATGGTGTCGAAGGCCAGTGCCGCTGCGATCTGGAGCCGCATTCTGGCGCAAGGCATGGTGACGCCGCAAAACTATCTGGCGATTGCGCCGGAAATTTCCGCGACGTTCGGCCTGTCTCGGGCGAAAGCGAAAACGCTAGCTGGTCTTGCGGAAGCGATGGTGGAAGACCGTGTCGATCTCGATGCGCTGCTGCATCTGCCGCCCGATCAGGCGATTGCCACGCTGACCGCTCTGCCCGGCATCGGTCCATGGACGGCGGAGGTCTATCTGATGTTCTGCGGCGGACATCCCGATGTGTTTCCGAGCGGCGACGTTGCCCTGCAGGCAGCCGTGGCGCATGCCTTTGCGCTGGAGGCACGTCCATCGCCGAAACAATTGCGGCAGATGGCCACAATCTGGTCGCCCTGGCGCTCGGTGGCGGCACGTCTGTTCTGGGCCTATTACGCCACCCATATGCGCCGGGATGCCCTGCCGACGCTCTGATTCGGCACAAGTGCACCGCATTGCCTGTGACTGATTCGCTCAGCCGGCAAGCCCCTGCATTTCTTGGCTTCACATTCCTGTAACAACGGTCCTAATATAGAGGAGATAGATGCCGAATCGGGTAGGAGCGTCATTTGACGATTGCAGTCTCCCCGCAGGCCTTGCCGGCGCTCGTCTTGAACGCCGACTATCGGCCGCTGAGTTATTATCCCTTGTCGTTATGGTCCTGGCAGGACGCGATCAAGGCGGTTTTCCTTGACCGTGTGAACATCATCGCCGAATACGATCACGCGGTGTCTTCTCCCAGCTTTTCGATGCGCCTGCCGAGTGTCGTCAGCCTGAAGACCTATGTGCAGCCGACCCGCAACCCGGCCTTCACACGCTTCAACGTGTTCCTGCGCGACAAGTTCGAATGCCAGTATTGCGGCGATCACAACGACCTGACCTTCGACCATGTCATTCCGCGTGCCCATGGCGGCGAGACGACCTGGGAAAACGTCGTGGCTGCCTGTTCGCCCTGCAATCTGAAAAAGGGCAGCAAGCTGCCAAAGCAGGCCGGCATGGTGCCGCACCAGAAACCCTATGCGCCGAGCGTGCAGGATTTGCACAACAATGGCCGGCTGTTTCCGCCGAACTATCTTCACGAAAGCTGGGTCGACTATCTCTATTGGGATACCGAGCTGCAGCCGTAAGGCTAAACGTGTCTTGGCACCTCATCAAAAGACCGTCGGCATGTATCGTGCCGACGGTCTTTTCAATTCAGGCGCGCCAAGTTGACGGCGCTTATATCAAGCCGACTTGCGAAATGCGCCGGCGAAGGCGATGGCTGCGAGGGCGGCACTGGTCAGCACATTCCAGCCGGCCATGGAGAGGCCGAGGACACGCAGCGCTGCGGCATCGCAGGAAGGCCCGCGCACGGTGTTGAGATCGTCCAGCAGGCTGGCGGCATTGGTGCTCATCGCGCCGGCCGGATTGGTGCAGCTGGAAGGACCGGCCCAGAAGCCCCATTCGACACCGGAGTGATAAACGGCGATGGCGCCGCCGACCAGCATCATCAGGCCGATCAGGGACAGCAGCACGCGTCCCGTCCAGGAGGGCAGCTTGAAGGCGACGGTGCCGACGGCGAGGATGCCGACCGGAATGCCGTAATAATAGGGATCGCGCTGGACCAGGCAGAGATGGCAGGGCATGTAACCGCCGATATGCTGGAAGGCGAGCGCGCTCAGGATGACGGTTGCCATGCCGAATGTCAGCAGGAGGGGAAAGGCGATTTGCGGGATGCTGCGGATGGAACCGCCCGATGCTGCATGTGCCATGACTGTCTCCTGCTGTGTGTCGCGCAGCATCGTGCCGTCAGGGCACAGTGATGCTTGACGCTGCTTTAGGCTTCTGCGCGATCGCTGTAAATCGACATGCCGTCGCAGATTGGCTTAGCGCATGGCACAGTTTCGTGAAGCGCGCCACTTCGGCGAGTTGAAGGCGATGGAGATTTTTTTGGCGATGCTGCCGCAAGGCCGACAACGCGTCTTGCCGCCTCCGCGCACTCATGCTAGAGGCCGATCACTCACTTGGAATGCCCCGTTGGCGGAATTGGTAGACGCGCCTGACTCAAAATCAGGTTCCGAGAGGAGTGCTGGTTCGATTCCGGCACGGGGCACCATCTTATTTTTTGACCGTTGTTTTTGCTTCGGTATTTTGAATATTTCCCGCACCGGGATTTAGGTGCGGGGCGAGTTCGATCTCAATCTGTTCTGCAACCAGTTTCGAAGCGCGAATTCCAAGGCGCTTGCGATCGGCCTTTTTCGTGTAAATTTCTGCCTGCCTGGATGTTGCCCAGCCATATTGAGCCATCAATTCGTGCGATGAAGCGCCGGCATTCGCGGCCAAAGTTGCGGATAGTTTACGCAGCCCGTGGGCGCTTTTGTCCACATCGGCCTTCGTGCAGTGTTTGCGAAACCAGTTCCCGAATGATTCGACCGTAAAGGGCCGGCCATTCTCGCCGACGATAAAGGCGAGGTCGCCGGTCTTCGTTTTTTCGATTACCTTCATGAGGCGATCTGGAAACTCCACGGTGATCTCGGCGCCGGTTTTGTGGGTCCGTAGCGTGAAGGTGTTGCCGCTCATGTGCTGGCGGCCGGCACGCACGATGTCTGACCGGCGAAGGCCAGAGCAGAGAAGCAGCTCCATTGCCAAGCGCTGCGGAGTTCCGATCTTCCACTTGAGACAGAATTTATGAACGTCCTCAGATGTCCATGGCTCAAAGCCGTCCGTTTTGTACTGGAGACGGTCGACGCCATGCGTCGGATCGAAGCCGGTTAAGTCTGCTTTGACTGCCCATTCGAAGACACCGCGCAGCGCCTTCAGCAAAGCGTTAGCTTGCCCTGGCGTGCCGGCCCGCGCGTCGAGGGCTGCCTCAACGTCCTTCTTGGAGATGTCTGCAAAGAAGCTGTCGCCAGCATTTTTCAGCATCTGAATGAAGAGATTGCCGCGCGCCTTTCGCGTGGAGGTCGCAAGATCTGCCCACTGGCGGCTTTCCATATATTGACCGATGAGCCATTTCAGCGTGCGGCTGTCGCCTCGTTGGCGGGGGCGTGCGGGCTGCTCTGCGGCGATCGCGTCGCGATATGACTGCTTGAACTCTTCCGTTCCCGGTTCGCCGGCGAGGCGCGTGCGGGGGCCTTTGCCGACACGATAATAGAACACGATGGTTCCGTGGCGGTTCTTCTCTCGGATAACGTTCAATGGCAGTTTGCGCGGCATGTCTTGCATCAAAGCCGAACTCCACCTTTCGGCGCAAGCGGAATTCTATCCACCTGAGCGGGAGAGATTGGCGACACGCGAATTGTCCGCCCGCCCTCCACGATCTCAACCGTCACATTCCGCTCGTTCGCGATTGCGGCCATGCGGTCCAGATCGGACTTTTTGACCACGGCTTGTGCTGTCATCGGCCGTCCTCCGTGTCCAAAATCGTTTGCGGCGGCGCCGGGGTTTCTTTTTCCGTCATCCGCTCCATATCAGCAGCATCGCCGATTTCTCGGCGGCTGGGAGATGCTTGCGCTCTCGCCTCTGTGCGGAGCTCATTATGGAAAGCAGTTCCCGAGTCCTCAGCGACGCGCGCCGCGCCGAGATTGTCGAAGAGGGCCGTCAGGCCGCTGTCGACGGTCTCACGCCCTTCGCTTGCCCTTATTTCACTGATGTTTTCCCCGAGCGGTTCCGCGCTTGGTGTGAGGGCTTCTGGTCCCACGATAGGACGAAGCACTGATTTCGTCTGCGGCGGTGCCGGCTCCATGACCTCGCTGTACGGGTAGGTGTGCAGCTCGCTTTCCGGAAGTTCTTCACCGGTGTCGAGGTCCACGACGGGAGATCCTTCGAGGCACGCGGCATGACATGGACCTTCGGTGATATCGGTGGCGCAGATATCGTCCGGCTTGAACGGCTCGGCGCAGATCGGGCAGGTGTGGGTGTCAGGATTTGTCATGCTGCTGTCCTCATCTGTTCAACCGCATGCCCGCCCCATTGAAGCGCTGCAGCGTCGGCGATGCCGGGGAATGTTTCGGATCGGATTTTCCAGCGATCGACGCCGGGCGGCGCGCGGTGGATCTTCGACCACGCCTTATGTTCGTCGGTCCCGGCCTTCGGCGGCATCAGTCGGTTGGTCGGGATGAGCTTCGGCAGCTCGCGAAGGAAGAACGATGTTCCCTTGAATGCCTCGTCACCGAACCACCACGGCTGCACGGTCTGTGCCGGCGGCTGATAATTGCGGATGCGCTCTTTCGCATGGCGATGCATCACCGGGTTCTCGATCGCCACCCGCTCGATCGGCGCGTTCCAGCAATCGGAGAACAGCGCCGCGCCCTTATCCAGTTCCTGCCACATGAATTCGAGACGCTGATCGCGATCCATGACCTGATAGGCCTCGCGCTCTGCGGCCGGGTAGGTTTCGTTGAGCTTGGTCGGCGGCTCGGACAGCCAGCGGACGCCGCTGTTGCATAGTCTGGTGCATGGCGGATGCATGACGGCGAGCAAGTCCCATCCGTCATTGAGCAGGTCACGCACGTCGCAGATGATATGGCGATTGCTGCCGTCGTCTGCCGGCAGGAGGTCGCAGGACCACACGTCGTGGCCCAACCGATCGAAGGCGCGGCGCATCATACCGCTGGTCTCGCAGCCGATCAGGACCTTCATGGCTGGCGTCCTCCGCGAACGCTGGTGGTGATGGGGTTGCTGCAGAGAGGGCAAGCCACTTCCAAATAATCGCCGTCCCGCTGGTCGTTGTGATATTTCGCAGCCTCGCGCTTGAACTTGACCTCAGTTTTGCAGTGGTTGCACTTGCCGGTGTGCTCCTCGTTGCCGGGTAACTTTCCGAGCTTCGTGATGACGACGCCGCCCTTCTGCGCCTTGTGGAAAGGATCTGTGGTCATGGTTGGCCCTCGGCGTTGAGAGCGGCCCGGACTTCTTTGACAAGTTCCAGCGCGTACTGAACCTCGGCATACTGCATCGGTCCGTCGCCGCGCCTGACGCTACTTTCAATGATCAGGCTGCACCGCCATACGGCGTCGATCGCCTCTTTCAAAAGGGCGTCAGGCGCCGACGTATTCGTTTCGGGGGATGGGCTGGCGGCTTTCTCCCTGATCTTCGCAGCAATTGCTGTCAGCGCTGCGCTCCCGGCCAAGGTCTCGGTTTTGTAGGCGGTGCTATCGAAGGATGCGTCATACTCTGCGGCGCGCTCAACGCACATGCTGGCGGCAAACTCCATGCCGTAAGCGCGAGCCTTGGCGATTTCTTCATGTAGGCGCTTTGTGGTGTAGCGGGGTTGATTATCGGTCATCTTTTGGCCTCCGCACGGTTGATTACTTCGATCAGGACGCGCGTCAGAGCCTTCTGCTCGCGAACAGCACTGAGATCGGAAAGTGATTGGGCGAGCGCGCCGCTGATCAGTGCGAGCTTTTTGAGGGCCAAAAGTTCGACGTTGGATATCTCGATCCTCATGGCTGGCCCTCCATGGTGAGGGCTGCCTCAAGGGCGCGGGATATCAAGGGGGGCATCCATCGTTGGATATGCTCGCCCATAAGTTTTCTTGGAACCAATCGCACAACAAAAAGTTTAGAGTATGTCGCATTTCGCGACGAGGAGTAAGAGCATGTCTAACACTCCGCAGCCCGGACGCGATGACGACCGGAAAAAGCCGGCCCAAAACGACGATCGGCGTAGTCCGCGCGATGACGCGGACAAGAAGTCCGCCAAGCCGGATAACGAAGATCTGGAAACTCGTCCCGATTGATAAATGAGACCTCGGCTGGGTAACACCCCAGCCGAACAGTTCTTCTCGTCGCGTGACTTTTCTTAAGCTCTTTTCATCCCGCCCCCGTGAAGGGAAAATATGGTGTGCTCCGTCGTCAACGTAGGATTCCGTCTTCGGTGGAAGTTCGTGGTTTTTGTCAAAGTTGGGCTTGAAGATAGGCCCATCGAAGGGCCGCGCGAGGCCCTCAAGTTTCTTCGAGAAACCCCCGGAATTCGTACAGGATATGCTTATTGGAACGCAGTATCGGCGTGTAGTGGGGCGTTGCGATATCGTTGCGACATGGATGTCGCTAGGATGAGCTTCATATCCGCCCATGCCCACTGGCAACGGAAATACGGTCATTAGCTTTCACCTCCTATTTTCGTCTGCGGAGCGGGTGCTTGCTTAACGATGACGATGTGCTTTTCGAACGCCTCAAAATATGAAGGGTGCTGAACTTCATATCTCCAACGCTGCTTTGTGGAGGACCATTCGCGCAACACTGCGAGGCCATCGACAATACCGCGTACGTGGAATTTTCGTCCGGTGTTGTGATTGTCTGGCCCGTATTCGTATCGAAAGGACGCGCCGGGCTTAACCCAGTCTGGAAGCTTCTCAATGCTCACTGGGCGACCCCCCTGATGATGTCGCTGCATCTACGTATTCTTTGACGACGTAGCCAAGGTCTTTCCAGATCTGCGCATCGGTCGCGCTATCTGTAAAGTTCGATACACGACCACGGGCATCCGTTAGCGCCCAGCCGGTCACATTAATACCGGGTGAGGAGGTTGATTGTGGTTGCGACTGAGGTGCCGCAGCAGCATCCGATAGCGAACCACATGAAGGCGAATTCAAAGCGCATAGGTCCGTATCCTCTCGATCGGTTTTTGTTGATGTGGTGAGGCAGTAATTGTGCGCATCGACGATGCGAACGAGCGTGTCTCGGTAGACGTTGACCGGATAGAGGATCGCATCTTCGTCGCTGGTGGCGCCTTCAGTAACGATGCCGCAGTCGCCATTATCGGCATCAAAGACGCGCCAAAGCCCTGTCGCATGTTCCTGCGGCGCTGGCGCATCTGGACGCGTTTGCCAGTCGTGTGGGTCAGCCTGTGCGCTGCAGCTCACGCAAGTGACATATTGAATTTCATCGCCGCCGACATTGGCGGTCAGGCCGGTTTCGAGGCTGGCCGTGCTCCAGCAGAATGGGCAGGGCAAAAGCTTGTTGGTCGTGATCATCAGTAGCCATCCCCGTATTCGAGCGATGGTTCGAGATCATCCATGATCAGCTTCGACCCGCACGCATACGCGGAGAAGATCGTTTTCTGATACCCCCAATATGGGGCTATGCCGATAATCTTGTTTACGTCGCGACGATTGACGGTGAGGCTGGATATTTTACCGGCTGCATCGACATAGAATTGAGTGTCGCATTCGTATCGTTTCCGCTGGTCTCCATCTGGATCAATGCCGACGTGGTATGAGCCCGCCGTGTAATCGCTTTCTTCAACGAACACTGCGACCTTGCCCCAGCCGTTGCCCATCTCCTTGGCATGCCGGATCATGCTCTCTACGATCTCGGAGAATTTTACTTCCTTCGGGGCGATCTTGAGCAGTTCGTCCATGTCCTCTGCGATTTTCCCTCGCAGAAGTTCGGAAACGCTGGCGTCGAGTTTTTCGCGCAGGAGGTTCATGACCATGACGCCATATGCCGGAACATTGATGTCGTCACCGACAGCCAAAGCGTTGCCAACCGCAGTCTGTATCTGCTTGTAGACGCTGCCATAGGACCGAAATGCGTCATCGACCGCGCCCTTGATGGCTTCATCGATTTTCTTCTCGATCAGGGAGCGGACATTTTCCTCGGAGGACTTGCGGACAACTTCCGCCAGAATGAAATCTTGAAGTGCAGATGAGGTGGCTTCGGACATCAGTTTGTCTCCGTGGTGGCGACCCATCGCGGGTCAAGTGGGTGCGGCATGAACTCAACCGGATCGACCGGGCTTTCGCCCGCGAAGTCCCACCAATAGTCGCGGTCGCCTTCTGACCACGCGGCCTCATAGATGCGGCCATCGTCGTCGCGGACCCAGTATCGATCGGAGGTGCGCAGCGTGATGCCAACCTCTGAGAAGTCCTCGACGTTGGTAATGGTCTTGTCAGCGAGCGCGATCGGCAGCCAGCGCACATGCGTTGAGGGGGCTGGGTGGATGTAGAGCGCAATATCCTCGTGGTGTGGGAGAGGTTCGCCCCACATAACCGAGTTAAAGCTCGGGTTTTCACGAAGGCGATCCAAGTTGCGTTGCGACGTATAGGCGATCGGGCGAGCGTCCACGTCATCGCGCTGTGTTGATGCATTGCTCATCGTTTGTCCCTCAGCCATGTTTTGAAGTTGGTGCGCAGCGACACCCATCGGGCGCCTGCGTCACGATCGTCATTCAGTTCCTTGAGCGAGCTGACGGCCAGAACAGAGCGGACGCGGGATTTCACGCGCTCGGTATCACCGGCATCTTTCAGGTCGTGGCATTCGATGAGGTAGCGGCGGAACGCGTGATCATTGGCGCACTTCATCGAGACTTCAGCGGCGAAATCTTTCGGGTCCGGTCCCTTTTGCGTCGGCTTCAGTCGGCGGATCTCGACGAAGGCCGCTTCGCAGACGGTGACCACGGCGCGCAGGAGTGCCGGCGCCTTGAACATCAGGCGGCGGTCATCGAAGGTGCAGGTCGGCAGAACCTGGGCGATCGGGTAAACTTCGCCCGTCAATGTGTCGCGCAGGCAGATCTCGGCGCGGCCTTCGCCCAGATTGTAGGACTCCAACCATTCCTCACTGATGAGGCCGGTCAGTTCCTTCGCTTCCGGATAGAGTGCGCGCGCAACGTCGAGGTTCATCGGGACGCCTCGCTGTCCTGCGCGTCATCCTCGGCAGCCAGCATGTTGCGCAGCGCGCGATCCTTTTCGCGGCAGCCATCGAGCGTCAGCACGTGAAAGAGCGCAGCCTTGATGCTGGGGGATGCCTTGCGGATACCCTCCTGAGGGAGGCACAGGCCGTGCAGCTCCATATCGATGCGTATCAGCGCGGCCTTCAGATAGTTGGCCGTGTGCTCCAGCTCGTTGAGCCGGCGCAGCTCGTGAACGTCCATCGCGCTGACTGTGTTGTCGACAGCGAGTGTCAGGGCTGGCTTGCGCGCTGGAAAGCGAAGAACGTCGGCCATTAGACAAGCTCCGCCTTGAAGCTGCGGTCGAGCTCGACGAGCGACTGCACGGCCAGCGCGCTGGCGGCGAAGAGCGTCAGGAAGCCGGCGGCCAGCATGCTGATGATGATGGTGCGGCTGGGCTTCGCCTCGGCGCGGCGCTTGTTTTCGCCGACGAAATGAAGCGGACCGGCGGAAGCCGGCGTTGGTGCCGGTGCGCCGAGGGCGTCCGGCAGGAAGGGTGTGAAAGCGTTTTGCATGGGAATGATCTCCATCCGATCAGGATGCAGCCTGAGGGGTGACAGGCTGACACCTGAGCGGATCTCGTCAGGCCGCCTCGCGCACCATTTCGGCGACAGCGGCGGCATTGCGTGCCTGGCTTTCCATGCTGATGCCGGCGGCAAGCAGCTGCTTGTCCGTCATCGGGCCACGCTCCTGGTACAGGCGGAGCATCTCGTCGCGGTCGCGGCGGTCCTGTGCGGTGATCTTGTTATCGGTCTGCATGTCATCTCCATCCGTTGAGGGACCGGACCCGACGAAGATGAGTCGATACATCGTCGGGTCCGTGCCGGTCGGCGGGACCGGATGAAGCCAATAAGCCATAATGGCTAATTCAATGTCAATAATTAAATTAGCCGAAATGGCTATTGATGTTGGTTGCGGTTCGTTTGTGTTTGGATTCACTGCATAAAAATACCGCCCCTCAAAAGTGGGGCGGTTTTAAGCGTGTGAATAATTCCCGTGTCCTTATGAGATCGGATACAACTCGTTGATCGGGAGAACCCTGTGTATGTTTATGACGTATCTTCTCCGAAAGCTCATTTTCGTGGAAGGATTGTACTGTGAGGCGAGAACCTCATCATTGGTTTGCCCGTCGTACCTCTTGATCCAAGTTTCCGTACCATCACCGTCATGCATACGTATCTGTAGAATGACATGATCGCCTGCCATCACGTCCTGGTTTGGGTTGATGTACAATATGTCGTTTGGGAAATAGCGTGGGATCATCGAATCCCCTTTTGTGCGCAGGGCGTAGGCGCCCGCGACTTTCCGCAGGCCCGGCGGGCAGGGGACGGTTTCAATTACCTCGTTGGTCATGACGAGATGACCTGATTGAGAACCCGCAGCAAGGCCGAAAATAGGTAGGTCCTGGTTGTCATTTAGTGGTTTGGGCCCTGGCTTTCTGCGTCGGTGAAACATTTCCATCGGTGCTGGGTCCGGCAATTCGCTATCGCCGAACAATACCTGTTCGTCCATCGCAAATGCGTCTGCAATTTTCGCTCGCCATTCGTCGTCTAGCGCGATCTTTCCGCGTCGAAGCTTCGAGATTGTCACTGTGTGTGAATCGATGCGGCTAGCCAACTCTTCATTTGTCAGGTTGCGCGCTTCCATCGCTTGACGAAGACGCGCGCTGAAATGCTCGTATTTCTTAGATAAATCGATCATTGGTCGATCCTAGCCAATCTGGCTAAAGCAAAAAGAGCCGCATTGGCTAATTTAAATGCTTGAATTAAATTAGCCGTTATGGCTTACATAACGAATGCTTTTACGAGATTGGAGATTGTCGAAGGGTTTAGCTGTCGCGTCATTGGCGCGGCAACTTGGCATTGTCGGCGTGAATCCGGGCGGAACCCTTGCCCGTATTGAAGCGGGATCAAGGCAGCCTGATGCAGACATGGTTGAGCGGATTGAAACCGTTACTGCTAAGGCAGTGTGTGCTGCTGACATGTTCCAGACGCGGCTTCAGTGGCTGAGGAGCAACCGTCCTGAAAAGTTTATTCAGGATGAAACTGCAGTATGCGAGGCGGCCGAATGATGCGCCTTCTCGATGTTCCCCAGTGCGGTTCGGCGCTCCTCCCAGCGGACCGCACCGCCTGCCGCCGGGGTGGCGGACCTCTGAGCCCCGGCGGCTCTTTTCTTGAAGTGCATGCATGTGGGCCTCCTGATGTGACGGCCTGACACTTACGCCGCCCTCGCGCGGCACTCACGGAATCCTTCGGACCTCACTTTTTCCTTGACCAAATTCAGGGGTGTTTTTGTGCGCGCATATCTCTCTCAATCCGATGCCCTGCTGAAATCCGCGACGGTTGCCGCCGTGGATGCGGTTGGCGGCATTTCGCGAGCCTCCGAGCTGCTCGGCATGGGCACTTCTGCACTGACGAAGTACTGCTCCACCGCTGAGGAGTGGTCGAAAAACTTCATCCGCGTGGATCTTGCTGTCGCTCTCGATCGCGCGACCGGGCATCCGTTTCTCACAACGGCCATGAACCAGTTGGTTGCCGACCAGGCGCCGGTTAGCGTCGGCGAGATCACCGCGACGGCCATTCTAAAACTGGATGGCGTGCTCGATGATGTGGTGCGCTCCATCGCAGTCGCGATCGAAGACGGGCACATGGATGCGGCGGAGCGGCACGAAGTGCGCAGCCGCATCGTGCCGGCCATGCAGTTCCTGGCGCGTCTCGACGCAATGATGGCGGGGGCGTGCTGATCATGACCGATTCAGAAATCCAGAAAGCCTCCGACACGATCATCGATGCGCTGCCTGCCGATGACGCTGACGCCGCTCAGGTGGCGCTGGCTGTCGCCGCGGCAAAATGTGTCGACGCCGGTATGACGGACGATCAGGCGGGGCGCGGCCTCATGGCAGCTCTTGTCAGCATCCGCAACCGGCTGCGGCGCGCGAGGGCGAACTGATGGTGCCGCGCTTCCAAAAGCAGGTGGGGATTACGATCAACGTTCCGGAGCGGGCGAAGATCACGATTGACCGTCAGGCGCGTGAACGTGGACTTGTTGGTTCTGTCTGGGCGGGCCGCGTTTTTGACATCGGATTTGCGGCGATCTGCGCGCGTGAAAAGAGCATGCCGATCACTGATGCGGATCTGGATGCCGTGGTGGGCGGTACGCTTCTCCTTTGGGCGCGCGGCGATTGGGACACGGCGTCGATTTCCATGGCCCTGGGTGTGCCGGAGGCGACGATCCAGCGCACGCTCGATGTCTGGCGCGAATACCGGAGGGCAGGCTGATGGCGGTTTACGTCGACACTTCCTCCTATCGTCTCGGTCGCATGCAGATGTGCCACATGGCCGCTGACACGCTCTATGAGCTGCACGGCATGGCCGACCAGCTGGGCGTGAAGCGTTGGTTTCAGGATAAGGCCGGGGCGCCGCATTACGATATCTGCAAGGCGAACCGCGCCAAGGCCGTTTCGCTCGGTGCTGTTCAGGTGACGCGCAAGGCGTTGCTCCTGAAGGCAAAGGGGTGTGCGCGATGACGGCTGTCGCTCCCATTGCCAATTCCTCCGAACTGGTCGCCTCGATCGAGATCGTTCGCGCGCTGCTGGATGCCGGTGACGTGCAGAAGGCAATGAAGCTTTCGAATGTCACCTACGACCGCGCAAAGGCAGAGGCAGATTGCGCAGAACGGGTGAAGGCCTCCCGCGAGTTGGTGGACAAAGCCCGCCGCATGCAGGCAGAGGCGGCCAAGATCGAGGGTATTTGCTATGTCGCGATGGCTGACGCGGTGGACGTCGCGCAAGCCTCTGGCAAGCTCTCTCGTGGGCGTCCAGAAAAGGTCCAGAGCGAGGACCATTTTACACTCGAAGATGTCGGCATCGACAAGCGACGACTCCATGAAGCGCGGCAGATCCGCGAGGCTGTGCGCCGAGAGCCGGAATTTATCGAGCGTGTGGTCGAGGCTCGCCTTTCCGAAGGGCTGGAGCCGAGCCGCGCGGCGCTGAAAAAGGAAGCCGGACACGCGATCGGCACCAAAACCGCGACGAAAGAAGATCGCGGCGACGATCTTTACGAGACGCCGATCGAGGCGATGCGCACGCTGCTGGCGCTGGAAAGCTTTGGCCTGAACGTGCTGGAGCCCAGCGTGGGACGCGGCGCGATCCTGCGGCCTCTGGAAGCTGCCGGTTACGAGGTGACGATATCCGACCTCGTCGACCGCGAGATCACCACGCAGCATGGCGAGTGCCAGGGCGTGGGCGATTTTCTGGCGTCGATCGCCATCGGTGGCGGTTGGGATATCGTGACGAACCCGCCTTACGGCGTGGCGAACGCCTATGCCGCCCATGCGCTGCGCGAGCACAAGCCGCGCAAGATGGCGTTGCTGCTGAACTTGAATTTCCTTGCTGGATTCGAGGATGCCAACCGGCAATTCGTGATGGATGAGAACCCGCCGAGCCGCGTCTACATCTTTGCGCATCGCCTTCCCATGATGCATCGGGATGGCTGGCAGGGCAACAAGGCCTCCAGCCAGATGAATACCGGATGGTTCGTTTGGGACCGCAATGACGATGGGTCGTATGGTGATGGATATCCGCGCCTGATCCGCGTCGTTTACGACAATTTCGAGCATGCCGAACCTTTGGCGCCGGGTGAGGGCGGGCATGTCTCGCCGCTGACCTTCCGTGAAGAGGAAGAGGATTTCACCCGCACGACGCCGCGCAAGACGCTGGATGAGCGGGTAGAAGATGATTTCGCTCGCGCCTTCATCTGGATGAAGGACCTCGAACCTTTCGACGCGGCGAAGTTTCGCAAGGGCCTTGGCCTGCGCGCTTCCACCGCTTCGGCGCTGATCGATGCATTCGCCGCGAATGAGCTGATCCGCGTGGGTGATGATGGCCTTTGGCTGCCGACCGGCAAGGGCATGGAAATGATCGCCACCGTCGGCGCGGTCGAAATGACCAAGGCGCTGCGTGCTGGCGTGCCGCTGGATGAGGTGCTCTCATGACGCCTGATTTCTCCCCCGCCATGCTTCACGGGTTCGTCTACATGCGAATTCATTCCGCCAGATATCGGGAAACGTTTCCCGATGAGCGGAAATCGGTACGGCGCGCGCAGGTGACTTTTGAGCAAGCCTGCGCAGCGGAAAGAGCCGCGCTCATCAAGCGCGCCAAGGTCACGCCAGAGCAGATCGATCTGGTCCTTTCAAAACGGAAAATTTGCCCAGATGCGCGGCTGCGGCTGTGGAAGGCGCTTGGCGCCGACCCGGCACGCTTTGGCGTGCGCCTGGTGGGTATGGATCGTCAGGAGGTGGTTTCGTGAGTGGTTTGCAGAATGCCAGCAACCCTAGCCGCGCTGATTATGATTTGCGGCGTTTCGCGAGCGCGCTTCGCAATCACCGGGCCGGTGACAGTCGTGGCCTGCGGGTCATTGGTGACGAGATCGGTGTTACGACAAGTGACCTTTCTCGCGCCATGGGCGGACAGATGGTGAGCGTCGGCAAGGTCATTGCGCTTTGCCGGTGGCTCGACGTGCCGGTTGACCACTTCTATCTGGAGCCGGAAAAGCCTTTCGATCCAGAGATTTGCACCAGACGCAATGTGAAACATCTTGGTTCAGGTGGCGAGGTGCGCCCATGAGCGGGTTTCTACCGATCGTCGATATCCTTGCGGGGGCAGCGACGGACAGGGCGCGCGCGGAATGGCTTTCTGCCGTTCCTCACGGCGTCGTCTATCGCGATGGACCGGATATTGCGGCCATCCTGAACGTGGCGGGCTTTGAGGCCGGCCACAAATATCTCTGTGCTCTGACGGCGCAGGTGAGCGCGCGCCGAACAGATGACGGGCGGTTTCCGCAGACCGTACTGATGGCCACCGAGATGGCGCGGCTTTTGATGTGGGAAGCCGTGAAGACGGCTGAGCGGAGTTCTCCGAATGAGTAATGACGCTCGATTTTCCATCATTCCCGGCTGGATCGTCACGGATCACCGCCTGAAGGGGCGCGACCTGCAGGTGTTGTGTCTGTTGGGCCGCCATACAGACAAGCATGGCTGGTGCTTCCGCAGCCAGGTCAAGATGGCGGCGCAGCTCGACTGCGCCCGCTCCACCGTGCAGGCGTCTATCGATCGGCTGATCGATATTGGCGTTCTAGAAAAGCATACCCGCGAACTGCCGGGACTGGGCGACACGGCGCATTCATACCGTGTGATCTATGACCGCGCACCAGATGCAGGCTATGACTTCGACGCATATCTTGCAGCCGAAGAACAGGAAAACGATCCTATTTCGGGAGCATCTGAAGGGCGTACCCCTGCCGATATATCGGCACCCCCTGCCGACCATGGAGCGGCACCCCCTGCCGGTTCTGGATCGGCACCATATAACGCCCCCAGTTTAACGACCCCAGATGAACGAAAAGAGAGAGAGCGCGAGCGCGGCTTTTCGGAAGGGGAAGGAAATGCGAAGGCCGTGGAGCGTGAGTTCAAGCGGTTCTTCATCGGCTGGGGCACCGCGATCAGCGACAGCGAACCGGATGCTCGCCGGGAATGGTCGGTGTTGACCGCAGAAGAGCGGCAGGCGGCGCAGGACGGATCGGCTGTCTATCAGGAAATCGCGCTTTCGACGGGCAGGAAGTATCTCTGCTCGGCTGCGAAATATCTGAAGGAACGGCGTTGGGAGAAGCTGCCGGCGCTTAAGGCGAAGACGGCGGCACCTGCGGCTATCGAGAGGCACAACGCCTATTCCCGGCCATGGGCTGCGCATCGTCTTGCGCTTCTCTCGCAGCACCCGGTGCAGCTGTTCCTCGACAAGTTCGAAGACAAGATTATCGCCGATGCACCTGAGAAGGCGGACGCGATCTGGCGCAACAAGCGTGAAAAGGCCGGTTGGCCCGATGTGGTGAAGATGCACGAGCTGGCGCGCGAGCGAAAGCAGGTCGTGGTGCCGCCGCATATCGTTGCTCTCGCAGCGACAGGCTTCGACAAGGTCGAGGTGGGCGGCGATGTGTGGGAGGCGTGGAAGCGGCTTCACCACGAGCGATGCTGGCCATGGCTGCCGGAGCCGCAGGGGCTGCCCTTCGTGCAATTCCCGGCGCTGCCGGATGGGATCGATGATCCCGATGAGGCGGTGCTGTGGGCGCTGAAAGACTTCCAGAAACGTATGATCGAGGAACGGGACCATGATGATGCAGCATAAGACACTTACCGGATCTCCGATCGGCACCGCACGTGAAGGCTTTTATGACCGCATGCGGAGAATCGCTGCCCGCAATCTGCTGGCTGCTTCGCGGGAGCGTTGGGCGGAAAGCGCCGAATCGGCACGATGGTTCTGCATCCATGTCGACAAAGGGAAAGAGTTCGTTGTGGAAAAAGATCTTCTCGACGTGAATGTCGATGCCTTTGTCGCGCGTGAAAAGTGGGTTTCTGTGCGGAAGGGTCGCAAGATCGAGGGTGAGCGTGCCTATATGGCTGGCTATGTGTTGGTGCGTCTGAAACCCTCTCCTGAAGCGTTTTACGGTCTTCGTCACCACCGTCATGTGGTGGCAATAGTCGGGCGGAATGACGGGCACTATCATGTCATTCGCGACGAGGATGTTGCTGTTTTCAAATCGATATTTGAGAAGGCAGACACATCGCGCATGCCATGCGACAAGTCGTTTCGGGATGGTGATACAGCTGAGATTACCCATGGTCCCTTCAACGGTTTCTGCTGCCTCATCATGAAGGTGGAGTGGTGCCGAGAGGCTTGGGCGTCGGTGACCATCGATATGTCTGGTCGCCTTTTCCCGATCGCGCGCATCCCTCTTGCATTCCTTCAAAAGCTGTGAGAGTCATTTGCTCATTGGACGAGCAGGACGTGCACACCCTCCGATGCCGGGACTAGATCCCGCCAGAACAGGCTCCATTAAGCCAAGGGAACAGTGCCATCAGCCCCAGCCCTGAACCGCCTTCGAAGTGAGGCATCGATTCAGGGCAAGTGCTACCGCTATGACTGAATGATGAGGCGACCGAGAGGTCGCCTTTTGTCGTCTTAGGATATGCCTCGTCTCAAGTCGCTTCCTCCTCGGTTGACCTCGATGCCATCACGGCTCGGTCGAGCGCCTGGTGATGAGAAGGCCAGACTGGCGGAGCGCGAGAAGGTTATCCCTTGGCGCAAGTGGTATCACAGCCAGCGATGGAAAGCGCTTCGGATAGAGGTCCTGAAGCGTGATCACTGGACATGTCAGCAGACTGGCGTGATCTGCACCGGCAAGCACCCAGAGCCAAACAGCCCGGTGATCGACCACAAGCATCCACATCGCGGTGACGAGCGTCTGTTCTGGGATATCAACAATCTCCAGACTGTGACGAAGGAATACCACGACAGTGAGAAGCAGAAGCAGGAGCGGGCGCAGCCCGGTTGGTGAAACATGGCCAAGGTAGAAATTGATGGAGCCGGTATCATGCGGAGCCTGACTATCTCAGTCCGTATGCCAAGAGCCTTCGGGCTTCGCATGTGGTTAGTTGCTACTCTGATTGATCTGGCTGGCATGATCAGTCCAGTGAGGATCGACGCTGTTGCCTTAGATGAAGATGACAAGCTCAGCTTTGATGGTCATCTGCATCGTGTTGATGTCCGTAATGGTGACAAGTTCATCATGAAGTCGGATCGACCCATATCTGCCGAGACCTGCTTGCGTATGCAGGACGCCTTCAAAGCATTTGCGGGTCAGGACACCAGCTTGCTTATCGTTGATCCAGGCTTGACGCTCTCGATCATGAGGCGGGAGCCGACCGAGGCCGCCTGACCCATCAAGGGGGGGCGGGTCGAAAGTTCAAAAGGGTCGGCGGCGCCGCACCCGCGTCCCTCTCATTCACGGATTTTTTTTCGGCATGGATAATTCTGAGACGGCATTCGACCTGTTTGGCGATCCGGTGAGGCGGAATGCCGGGAAGCGCGGCAGGCCGGAACACGTGCCAACAAAGGAAAACATCAATAAAATCATGCTCCTTTTGGCGCAGGGTTGGACGAACGAGCGGATCGCTGGCGCCGTTGGCATCACGATACCGACTTTGAAGCGGCATTATTTTTCAGTTCTGAAGACAAGGGATGTGGCCCGCGATCGCGTTGAGGCCATCGGCATCCTGACCCTCTGGAATATGGGCCGCGAAGGGAATGTCGCTGCCATGAGGGAATATTTCCGGCGTCACGATGCGGCGGTCGGCGATATCTTTGGAGAGCAGGTCGAGCGGGCGAAAGATCGCGTCGGCAAGAAGGAACAGGCCCGCATCGAGGCGGACAGTCCGCCGGATGACTGGGAAGGCGCAATACCGCAGACGATGCAATGACGCTCGATCTTTCCTGCCCTGACTGGTTCGAAAAGCTGAAAGACGGGCGATCTCCGCTTCCTGATCATCTGCCGATCGACAGGGAAGAAGCTGACGCCGCAGTCGTTGTCTTCAACAAGCTGCGGTTACCGGACGTTCCTGGCCAACCGCTCTTGCGTGATGTGGCCGGCCAATGGGCGCGGGATTTCGTTTCGGCGATCTTCGGTCTGGTGGAGATGAGCGAGGATCGTTCAGTAATCATCAACAGGCCTGTGCGGAAATTCTTCCAGCTCGTGCCGAAGAAGAACTCCAAGACCACGAACGGCGCCGCGATCATGATGACCGCGCTGCTGCGAAATCGTCGGCCTAATGCGGAGTTTCTTCTGGTTGGCCCGACACAGGCGACCGCCGAACTGGCATATGACCAGGCAAAAGGGATGGTTGATGCCGATCCTTGGCTGAAGAAGCGGTTCCACACAAAGGATCACGTCAAGACGATCGAGGACCGAAAGAACGGTGCTAAACTCAAGGTCAAGTCTTTCGACAGCAAGGTGATGACCGGCGTCAAGCCTGTCGGTGTTCTTGTCGACGAGCTGCACGAGCTCGGCACGATCGCTTACGCAGCCAAGGTGATGTCGCAGATCGATGGCGGCATCCTCGCTAACCCGGAAGGGTTTGTGATCATCATCACGACGCAGTCAGTGGAGCCGCCGGCGGGCGTGTTCAAATCTGAACTGGATCTGGCGCGTGCTGTTCGCGACGGGGAATTTACAGAAGGTGAAACCCTGCCGATGCTCTACGAGTTTCCGGCAGCCATGCAGTCCGACGAGAGCAAGCCTTGGGAAAACCCGAAGCACTGGCCTCTCGTGCTGCCAAACATCAACCGATCGGTGACGATCGGACGCCTTCTCCCAAAGTTCAGGGAGGCGAAAGAAAAGGGTGTCGGCGACTTCTCGATATGGGCCAGCCAGCATCTTAACGTCGAGATCGGCATTGCAATAAATGGGACGAGCTGGCGCGGTGCCCACTTTTGGGAAGGCGCCAAGGATGACCGGCTTCAGGATCTGGATGAACTGATCGAACGATCCGAGGTCGCGGTTGTCGGCGTCGATGGCGGCGGTCTGGACGATTTGCTTGCGGCTGCCGTCATCGGTCGATGCAAGACAACGCGTCGGTGGCTGCACTGGTCGCATGCATGGTGTCAGCGAGATGTCCTGGACCTTCGCAAGGATATCGCTTCTCGCCTGCAGGACATCGCTGATCTCGGTCAGTTGACCTTTTGCGACGATACAGTCGCCGATATTCTCGGAGTTGCTGATGTCTGCGAGAGAATCCGTGATGCCGGTTTGCTGCCGAAGGCGGGAGGCATCGGCTTCGACCCACAGGGAGTTGCGGCGATCATCGACGAATTGGCGTCCAGGGGCATGGGTGACCCGCTCCTTGTGTCGGTCAGTCAGGGATTTCGGCTTTCCCCGGCGGTGTGGGGGCTGGAGCGGAAGCTGAAAGACGGGACATTTTCCCATGGCGGTCAGGACCTGATGACGTTCTCAGTCGGCAACGCCAAGGTCATCCAGCGCGGAAACGCCGTGGTGGTTGAGAAGCAAACATCCGGCAAAGCCAAGATTGACCCGCTGATCGCTACATTCGCGGCGGTCACGCTGATGAGCCGAAATCCTGAAGCAGCTCCTGCATTCGATGCGGAAGCGTGGATAGAGAGTTACGCATGAACCGGTTCGGGCGAATTATGGCGCGCCTTAGTGGCGTGAAGGACATCGAGCCATGGCGCTCGGGTGCCGCATCGACCGAAAACGGCGATAATTTTACGACCAATCAGGTGACGTTGTCCGATTGGCAGGATGGTCGATACGGGCATGCGAATGCGGCGGTGGGTCTCTCGGCCACATGGGCCTGTGTCCAGCTCATCGCCGGCACGATCGCCTCTCTGCCGTTGATGATTTATCGCTCGGAAAACGGCGTTCGTACCGTAGCGAAGGATCATCCGCTTTACTTTGTGCTGCATGACAGCCCGAACTTTGACCAGACGGCGGTGGATTTCTGGGAGGTGATGGCCGCCAGCGTTGAGCTTTACGGCAATGCCTATGCATTGATCGAGCGGCGCACCGGCGGCATTGTGACGGCGCTTCATCCGGTTCGTCCAGATAGGATGAAGGTTACTCGCAAGCTGGATGGCGACCTGGAGTATTCGTGGTCGGATGGTCGCAGTTACGTCAGGCGTAGCGCAGATGTACTGCATATTCGTGGTCCATTGGGCGATGGTCTATCCGGGTCCTCGACGCTCTCGATCTGCAGCAGCGTGTTTTCTGATGCGATGGCCGCAGAAGATGCCGCCGGCTCGATGTTCAGGAATGGCGTCAATCCCGGTGGCGTCCTCTCAACAAAGCCTGACCAGCAGCTCTCGAAAGAGCAGCGGGGCGATCTAGAGCGGATCCTGCAAGAGCGGTATGTCGGAGCCATGCGCTCCGGCCGCCCAATGTTGCTCGACAACGGACTGACATGGCAGCAGCTTTCCATCAAGCCGCAGGATGCGCAGATGCTGGAAAGTCGGAAATTCAGCGGTGAGCAGATCTGTCGGATATTTGGCGTCCCGCCTGCCATGGTCGGTTTCGGCGACAAGGCATCGAACTGGGGCACGGGAAAAGAGGCGGATGTTCTCGGTTTCCAGAAATTCGCCCTGCGCAAGCGGCTCAAGCGGATGGAACAGTCGGTCGAGAAGCAGCTTATTCCGCTTTCTGAGCGCCGATCGCAGGGCATCACGATCGAATTCAATCTGGAAGGTCTGCTGCGGGGCGATACTGCCAGCCGGTATGAGGCTTACGAAAAAGCCATCCGCATGGGCCTTGCTACCCGGAACGAGTGCCGTGCGCTGGAAAACCTGCCGCCGATCGAGGGCGGTGATGTCGTGACAGTGCAGATGCAGGACATTCCGCTCGTGAATGCCATCAACGGAGATCGAAATGGACAAGAAAACGGCTCCGATTCTTGAGATCAAGTCGCTCAAGGATACCGGTGAGTTCGAAGGTTATGGCTCGACGTTTGGCGGTGAGCCGGACGTTTACGGCGATGTTATCGCGGTGGGCGCCTATACCGAAAGCCTTGCCAACCACAAGGCAAAGGGCACCATGCCCAAGCTCTTCTGGCAGCACAATCGCGATGAGCCAATCGGCAAATGGGTGTCCGCTAAAGAAGATGACCACGGCCTGCTGATGCAGGGCAAGCTGAATATGGATGTCCAGCGCGGACGCGAGGCGTATGCGCTGTTAAAGGCCGGCGATATCGACGGCTTGTCCATCGGATACCGGATCCAGAGGCACAGTGTCGACGACGAGACCGGCATCTGGACCCTGGAAAAGCTTGACCTGATCGAGGTTAGCATCGTTTCCGTAGGCGCCAATGAACACGCGGTCGTTCAGAGCGTGAAAGCGGCAAAAGCCGTGCATGAACTGACCGAAAAGCTGAAGGCCGGGGACCGGCTGACAGAACGTGAATTCGAAACCTGGCTCAAGGGCCTTGAGGTGGGTTTTTCGAATTCTCAGGCGGAGCGCGCCGCGCGTGTCTGCCTGAAGGGACAGGGGGAACCTGTCGACGCGGCTGATGACGGCGTGGAATTCCTCCGCGCCCTTGTGGGCTGAAAGCCCGATCTCAACCGAAAACTGGAGGTTCCCCATGTCGGGACGTAAACTCGCCATCGTTGGTGGCGGATCGATTGCTTTTGTCGTGGCGTCCATGGCGGCCATGCCGTTCGGCCCGCGCATCATGTTCGATATGCCGGATCGCTCCGGTGGCAATGGCAGCAAGACGGCTGCGGAGCTGGCTGCCGAATTCAAGCGCGAATTCGAAACCAAGCACGACAAGGTCAAGGAAATTGCCGAAAAGGCGCTTGCCGAAGCCGAAAAGGGCACGCCGCTGGCGACCACGGCGAAAGAGCTGGCCGACGAGGCGATCAAGGGCATGAACGATGCCAAGGCTCGCCTCGATGAGCTCGACCAGAAAATGGCGCGGCGCGGCGGCGACGGTGACGATGCGCGCACTGCCGGCCAAATGTTCGTTGATGACGAGAATTTCAAGGCCTTCGCCGGACAGAACCGTCCGCGTGGCCGCGTTCTCGTGGAGGTGAAGGATATCACCTCACTGTCGACCGATGCTCCCGGTTCTGCCGGCGCGCTGATCCCGTCCGATCGTCGCGGTATGCAGGTCGAGCTGCCGCAGCGCCGTATGACGGTTCGTTCGCTCCTGATGCCTGGCCAGACCTCCAGTAGCTCGATCGAGTACGAACAGGAAAAGCTGTTCACCAACAACGCCGAGCCCGTCGCCGAAGGCGCGCTGAAGCCGCAGTCGGAACTGCAGTTCGAAGACAAGGTCGCCAACGTTCGCACCATCGCTCACTGGATGCGCACTTCGGTGCAGATCCTCGCGGACGCCCCCGGCCTGCGCTCGATCATTGACCAGCGTCTCCGTTATGGCCTTTCCTACGTCGAAGAGCAGCAGCTGCTCAACGGCTCCGGCGTCGGCCAGAATATTCTTGGTCTGGTGACTGCTGCTACTGCCTATGCTGCGCCTGGCAGTTTGGTCGCCACGACACAGCTGGACACCGTTCGTCTTATGATTTTGCAGACGGCACTGGCTGAATATCCGCCGAACGGTATCGTCATGAACCCGATCGATATGGCTGCGATCGAAATGCAGAAGGACGATACCGGTCGTTACGTGATCGGTAATCCGCAGGGGACGATCCAGAAGACGCTCTGGGGTCTACCGGTCGTTGAAACGCAGGCCATGGGTGTCGACAAGGCGCTGGTCGGCGCATTCAATCTCGCGGCCCAGATCTTTGATCGTCAGGATGCAACGGTAGATGTATCGACTGAAGACCAGGACAACTTTGTCAGGAATAAGGTGACGATCCGCGCGGAAGAGCGCCTGGCGCTGGCGATTTATCGTCCGCAGTCGCTCACCTACGGCGATCTTAGCCGCGTGACCTGATCTTTTCGGCTCATACCGACCGGCGCTTTTGCGAGCGCCGGTTTCATGAACCGAAGGAGGCAAAGATGATCAAGGCAATTCTCACAAAGCCGCTGGACGGCCATCCGGAAGGATCTGAGCGCGAATTTGACAAGGTCGATTTCGACCGGTTGGAAGCGCTGGGGGCGGTTCGCAAGGCGGGCGACGGTACCGTAAAGGCTGCGCCGACGGTCAAGAACAAGATGGCGCCGCCTGTCGCGAACAAATCTATCGATACTTAAGGGCAAGCCAATGGCAAACGTCGTCATCAAAGAACTGGGACCGCTTTATACCTTGGAAGAGGTCAAGGCGCATCTGCACGTCGACACAAGCGATGACGACGCGACCATTCAGGCCTACATGGATGCTGCTGAAAAGGCGGTTCTCCAGTATTGCAACGTCACGCTCGTGCCCCTTGGCGCTGAAAGTGTGTTCAAGGTTGCTGCGCTCATGATTGTGAGCGATCTGTTCGAAAATCGTAGTGGTGGTGAAGGTATCCCATCTGCCGCGCAGATGCTCATCAACCCATATCGCTTGTTGCGGGTGTGATTTATGGCGCCGAAGCTTCAGGCCGGAGATTTCAAAAACCGTGCGCGTTTTGAGGCCAGAGCGGTCGGCGATGACGGTTATGGGAATCCGGTCTCCGGCGACTGGGAAGAGAAGTTCAAAGTTTGGGTCGCTCTGCGCCCAGGCGGCCTGTCTGAAGCCGTCGTTGCGGCTCGGCTGGAAGGCACGCAGGTCCTCAACGTGTACGTTCGAGCATCCACACAGACGCGGCAGATCACCTCGGAATGGCGGATGATCGTTGCCGATCACGGTGTCGATCGCGAATACGCGATCAATGCGCAGCCGGATGGGCTGACCATGCCGGGTTTCATCTATTTTCAGGCGAAGAGCGGCGTGGCCGCATAGGAGGCCGCATGGCTCGCGTTCGTTTTACGGATGATTTCGATTACAAGCCGACGTCTCAGGTCACCGTGGGATATCGTGCTGGGATGGAAAAAACTGTGAAGCGCGAATGTGCCGATCAGGCAATCGCGCAGGGCAAGGCGGAAGAAATCAGGGCTGGCGGCGGTGTTGGAGAAGGTGCCGAAGAGTGAGCGCCGGGAAAGATCTCTGGGGTGCCATGCTCACGGCCATGAAGGCGAATCCCGTCCTCATGTCGCTTGTTGATGGTGTTTATGACAAAGCGCCCGCCAATCCTTTCGGCGCCCGCGAAACCTACATTAGCCGCGGGCCTTTTACCGGTTCGTCCGAGGATGCGGACTGCATTGTCGGACAGGAAATTACTGCGCAGATCGATATCTGGTCTCGTAAGCCAAATCGGTGGTCTGTCGATGATGTGATTTCTCAGATCCGCAAGTCGCTCCACGAAGCGTATCTGCCACTATCCGGTACGGCGCTCGCTGCCATCGAAGTTCGTTTATGGCGGGTGACAGATGATCCTGATCCGACGCAGCAGCATGGTGTTGTCCAGGTTCTGGCGATCGTCGAAGAAGTGGAAGACGTGTGAGCGCGCGGATCGCAGGGCTGAGCAAGCTGCAGCAAAAACTGGCTCGGCTGCCTTTGAAAGTGAAGCAGCGTATCCGTGAGGCGATGGAGGAGGGGGCGAAAGAGATTGTTTCTCTGGCCCGGTCTCTTGTTCCTGTCGATAGCGGCGATCTCAGAGACAGTATTGGCTGGACGTGGGGTGACGCGCCGAAAGGCGCGTTGAAGATCGCGAGCGTGAAGTCAACTGCTGGCGGCATGACGATTACTGTCTACGCTGGCAACAGCGAGGCATTCTATGCCCGTTGGGTTGAGTTCGGGACGTCTGCTCATACGGCCGGCGGCAAGTTCTCTGGATCGACTATTCCAGCCATCCCGGCGCAGCCGTTCTTTTATGTCAGTTTCCGCACCCTTCGTCGGCGTGTGAAAAGTCGCATGTCGCGTGCGACGACCAAGGCGGCCAAGGAAGTGGCGGCCGGACGATAATCCACATCCGTGCGGTTCGCCGCTTTCCAGCGCCATAGGAGATAATCATGGCACCTCCCGTCACTGCTCGCTTTGGCAAGTTCCGCGTTTTGCTCGGAAACGATGCCGATCCGATCGTCTACACCGCGCCGTGTGGCTTCACGTCGAAATCCCTGACTTTGGGCAAATCGCTTTCCGAAGTTTCGATTCCGGATTGCGATGATCCGGACAAGCCTATTGCCACCGGCCGCGATGTCGAAAGCACGACTGCGTCGGTTTCTGGTGAAGGGGTGCTCGCCGCTTCTGCTTTGCCTGCCTGGATGGCAGCTTACAAAAGCGTCGAGTCTGTGCCTGTGAAAGTAGAAATCGAGTTTTCTACTGGCACGCTCACGCTCACCGGCCTCATGCACCTCGAAACTCTGGAACTGGGTGCCGAGCAGGGCGGTCGTGTCACGGTCTCGGTTTCTCTCCAGTCCGATGGCGAACTCGTCGATACGGACACGTTTGCATGAGCCGTGATGCCTCGATCACGATCCCCTGGGGGGATGGCGACTTCAAGTTCCGTCTCGGCTGGGGGGAACTGGAGGAGCTGCAGGAGAAGACCGACGCAGGGCCGTATGTTGTCCTGCAACGTCTCCACGCTGGCACGTGGCGTGTGCAGGATATCTCCAACGTCATCCGCATGGGTTTGATCGGAGGTGGCATGGCGCCGGACCAGGCCGTCAAAAAGGTTCGATACTACGTCGAGCAACGTCCACCGATGGAAAATGTTCCCCATGCGATAGCCGTCCTATCGGCCGGCCTGATGGGGGCGCCGGATGAAAGCCTGGGAAAGCCCAGGGCGCCAAAGCGGAAGACGGGCAAAAGGTCGACGACCTCCCGAACGGGAAAATCCGATTTGGCGCCATCTACGGGACCGGCGCAGCCGTAGGCTTTTCGCCTCAGCAGGTGCGTGCCATGTCCATGTGGCAATACATGGCCGCGATCGAAGGGTATGTGCAGGCGAATACACCAGATGACGGAAAGCTTTCCAGCGCAGACGTTGATGATGTTTGGCAATGGATGCAGGAAAAGGACAAGGGATTTTAGCGAGACCCGTCTATGCCGCGGCAGTCGACAAATTTTATGTCGTCGTTCGTAACGAGGGAGGCATCCGTGTAGGCGTCACCGCGTGCCGGCAGATTCCTGATGTTTGCTTTACCGATACCGACAGCTCGCTTGTCTCGCCCGAGGAAAGCGCAGTCAATGTAGACGTCCCGGATTGTTTCGTTGGACGTGTTTTTTACGAGCATCGTCGCTCGAGCAATCCCGTTCTTTGATGTGAAGTTCTGAACTTCGATCTCGATCTCAGCCGCTACTGCCGGCGTGGCGGCCAATGCCGCCGCAAAAATCAACAACCTCGACAAATTCAACCTCCAAACATCAGGCGATGGTTGGTTATAGGGTGCAGAACTTATGGCCGCAACTGAACTTGAGCGCCTTGTGGTTCAGCTTTCGGCTGATATCAAGAAGTACGAAAATGCAATGAACCGTGCTCAGGGTGTGACTAACAAGCGCCTTGGTGCGATCCGCAAGCAGGCAGAGTCTAGTAGTGTCGCAATCGCCGCAGCGTTCGCGAAGACCGGTGCGCAGATAGCGGCAGCGTTTGTCGCGTCGCAGTTCGTTCGTGGTGCGGTGGAGTTGTCAGACGCTGCCACGCGGATCGACAACTCGCTCAAGGTCGCTGGCCTGTCCGGCGAAGAATTAGAAAGGGTTTACCAGCGCCTTAGCAAGGCGGCTGTAGAGAATGGGGCGCCCGTCGAGACGCTTGCCGCTCTCTACGGGAAAGCTGCCCAAAACCAGAAAGAGCTCGGCGTCAGTACGGAAGAACTGATTGGCTTTACCAACAATGTGGCGTTGGCGCTGCGCGTTGCTGGCACAGATGCTCAGTCGGCCAGTGGCGCTCTTCTGCAGCTTGGTCAGGCTCTAGGCGCGGGTAAGGTCCAAGCCGAAGAATTCAATTCAATTCTTGAGGGCGCGCCGACGATCGCGCAGGCGGTTGCGGCTGGATTGAAGGAAGCCGGAGGATCTGTATCTCGTCTGAAGGCTCTCGTTATCGACGGAAAGATTTCCTCGGAAGCATTCTTCCGCGCGTTTGAGGCCGGGGCGCCGACGCTTCAGGACAAGGTGAAAAACGCCGTTTTCACGGTTGAACAGGCCAATGTAAACCTGAAGACATCTCTTATTGATGTGGCTCGTGAGTTCAACAATAGCACGGGGGCGAGCCGAAACTTCGCAGATGGGATAAACTGGGCAGCGCGTGAAATAGCTGCGTTCGACGTCGCTGGTCTGATAAAAAAAGTTCGGGATGCTCGCACGGAGATTGATGATTTCTTCAACAGCATTCCGCAATGGCAGGGTCTAAATAAGGCTCTTGGCGTGACGGATGGCGAAGGGCAGTTCATCAACCCTGCTCTCGATGCGGCTCAGACAAAGATCAAGAACGTCGAAGGCGCGATCATGGATCTGGAGGATCGCATTGAAGCGAATCCTCAAATGGCGATCGACACCAGCCCAGCCATGGTGAAGCTCAAGGAGCTGAGGGCAGAACTTTCCAGGCTGCAGGCTCAGATAGGAACGATCCCGGCGACGATCGAAGGGTATCGCATTGGTGAGACCGGTTTCGAGGCGGTTCCGGGTGGATCGGAGGCCGGAACCAATGGTCAGATGGGCGGTTCTCGAATCCGTGGCGGAAAAAGGCGCCAGCCATCAGCTGCAGTGGTTACACCCGTATCGCTCTCTGACTTCAAGGCTCCTGTCGGCGGCAAGGAAGCGAAAGCGCGCAAGGAGCGTCTCGATGATTACGCGAGCGAGATAAAGCAAATCAAAGAGCGGACGGCTGCCGTCATCGCGGAGACCTCGGCGCAGGCTGGTGTAAACCCTTTGATCGAGGATTACGGTTTTGCTGTCGAGAAAGCACGAGCAAAGCAGGAGTTGCTAACCGCCGCGCAAGAGGCCGGAAAGAAGGTCACTCCTGAGCTTGCGAAAGAGATCGAGAGTCTGTCGACCGCTTATGCTCTTGCTGTCGTCGAAAGCGAGCGGCTTTCGGAAAAGCAGGATGAGATCCGCGAACGTGCAGAAAACGCTCTATCGACAGCGAAGGATGTCACGCGAGGGCTTATCGACGGATTAACAGATGGCGCCAAAGCCGGAGACCTTGTCGTATCCAGCCTGAAGAAAATAGGCGACTCACTGATCAACGATGTGCTCGACAGCATTTTCAAGATCAATAATGCTGGCGGCGGAGGCGGTGGATTTCTGTCGGGCCTGTTGGGCCTGTTCGGCGGTGGTGGTGGCTTCAAGGCCAACACCACGTTCGGCCAGTTCATCGGTGCTGTGCCGGGATTTGCCAAGGGTACCAACTTCGCTCCGGGCGGTCTCGCTGTCGTCGGCGAAAAAGGTCCGGAGCTGGTGAACCTGCCTCGCGGCGCTCAGGTTATTCCCAAAGTTCCTAAAGCCATGGGTGGCGGAGGCGTTTCCGTTTCAATGCCGATCAATATCGATGCAACGGGGGCCGACAGCGCTGGGCTTGCGCGGGTCGAGCGTCAGCTTGCTAAGCTGAGGGCAGAGCTTCCCGGTACGATCGTCGGCACGGTCAAGGATGCGCAGAGGCGTAGGGCGATCTAATGGTGGTGACATTTCCGCGCGAACTGCCGAATGTCGGTTACGTCACTGCCGATTTCACGCTCGACGATGGCGTGAGGGCTTCGCCGTCTGGAGCCCGGTTGATCAACTATACCCAGGTGGCCGATCCGACCTGGCGTGCCTCTCTCGTCACTCGATCGCTGGTCTATAGCCAGTTTGCAGAGTTTGAGGCGTGGTGGATGTCGCTGCGGGGAGGTTTGCGCAGCGTGCTATTCCGTCATCCGCATGTGTGTTTTCCCAAAAATCACGGAAGCAATCAGGCGCCTGCGAACGATCCGGGCAACCTCGTTTCGGTCTCCTCGGGCAATATCCTGTCGGTCAATGGTGTGGATGTGGGTCTGTCGCTCGTCATTGGCGATCGTGTCGGGCTGGAGAATTCTGGCCGGTACTATGTGGGGCGGATTTCTGAGGTTTCCGGATCTGGCGAGGCGCGCAGCATTGCAGTCGAGCCGCCGCCATTTGCAGCGGTTTCAGGCGTGGGCACCGTCGTGCGCTTCGCGAGGCCTGCTCTCTTGATGCGTCCGGTTCCCGGTAGCTGGTCGATGCAGCAATCGTCTGGTCGATACACTGCGTCTTTCCAACTGGTGGAGGGGCGCTGATGGCTCTTTCTTCCGAAGTCAAGGCCCTTTACGACGAGGGCCGCATCAGCACGCGCCAGATGTTGCGTTTTCAGTTTGCGTCAGGCGTTTACGGTTTTATCGCTCGTTCCGAGCCGCTGACCTATGCAGGCGTCGAATACAAGCCGTTTGGCCTGATCGAGGTGTCCGACATTGGCGGAGGCTCGGGCACCACGGCAGACGGCAGTTTTACTCTGACGCTTGCAGAAAGTCCGGATGATGGCCTGACGCCTGAAGTCCTTCTCCAGATCGAGAACGAAGACTATCGCGATCGGCCGGTCGTGGTCATGGATGCGCACTTTCATCCAGATACCGGAGCACTGATTCAAGTCGAAACCGTCGCTCGCGGTTACCTCGATGTGGTCAATCACGAGGCCGACCCAGAACGCGGGTATGTCCTGACCGCCATGTGCGAAGGGCGCCAGCTCGACTACAGTCGCCGCAATGGCCGCGTGCGTTCAATGGCAGACCAGCAGAGGCGATCCGCTGGCGACAAGTTCTTTCAGCATGCAGGGCAGGCCGGTCGCGTCGAGGTTTACTGGGGCCGTGTGAAAGCGGCGGTCGCATCGTCGAACAACTCGATAGGCACAGTCCTACAGGGCCTGATCAACAAAGGCTGATCCATGAGACATTCCGATTGGGAAAATCGCCTCAACGATGTTGTGGCGAAGCATCAGGCGTGCGCCGGTCAATGGGGCGTTTCGGACTGCTGGATCATGACCATGGATGCGATCGAGGCCGTTACCGGCGAACGCATTTTGCCGGAGCTGCAGAAGTACAAGAGCGAGGCGGACGGCTACAAGGTCTTTCGCAAGCACGGGTTCGAACGGACGGTCGAGGAAGCCCTCGTGAAGGCGCTGGGTGAACCGATCGCGCCCATGACCGCCATGCGCGGCGATGTCGGCGTTATCGACCGTGACGGCGCGATTTCGTGCGGCGTCTTCACCTCTGCCGGCTTCGCTGTCCGCACCATCTATGGCCGCGTCGATCGCATCGCCGGCAAGCGTATCGAGGTCATGACCGGATACGACCTTCAATTCCTGCCCGTTTCCGCCGTCGCGCGCGCTTATCAGGTTCGATAGATGCCCATCATTTCTGCGGTTGTTGGTGCGATCGGAGCCATTGGCTCCGCGATCGGCGCCCTCGGTATTGTCGGCAGGGCCATTATCGGCATTGGCCTCAATTTCGTTGCAGCCAAGATCCAGCAAAAGCTGGCCAAGAAAAACCAGAAGACCGTTACCGGCACGCAGTTCGAACGGACCTACGGTGAAAATCAGGCGCGTCAGGTGGCTTGCGGTCTCGTCGGCATCGCCGGCCACGACTGCTACGTGAATACCTACGACAAGTCCAACAAGCGGCTGGAACAGGTATTCGTGTTTTCCGACTACCCGTGCGACGGGTTGAGCCGGATCTGGGCCGGCGGCTCTCTGCTGACACTGAACCAGACGGCGACCGACGCGCACTCGACGACCTATGCGGTGGCGAACGGTGATTACGCCGGCCGGATGACGTTTGTCTTTTATCGCGGCACGCAGACGACGGCCAACGCCGGCCTGATTACCAATTCCAACCCGACCGGTCGCTGGACGGCGGATCATCGCGGCGATGGTCTCTGCTACCTGATCGCCCGCATGACCTATGACCAGGAGAAGCTGGCAAACTTCCCTGATTTCTTCTTCGAGATCCGTGGCGCGCGGCTTTATGACTTCCGTAAGGATTCTACTGTCGGCGGCTCAGGTTCCCATCGTTGGGGAGACTACTCGACACACGAGTTCAGTCAAAACCCCATTGTGATGGATTACAATTATTGCCGCGGCTTTGCGTGGGGTCAGAATTCGCTCGGGCAGCCGGATTTTTTTCTCGGAATGGAAATGGCGGCGAGTGATCTGCCGATCGACAAGTATGCCGTCGCTGCCAATATCTGCGACGAAATTGCCGGCGGCGAGACGCGTTACAAGTGCTCGATCATGCTGGATGCTGATGCGGAACACGGCGACAACATCGACGCCCTGATGACGTCTTGCGCCGGCATGGTGATCGATAGCGTGGAGGGGTCGTGGCCGTTGATCGGGACGGCTCAGCCGGTAGTCGCAACGTTTGCCGATGCGGACCTGATCATCAGCGAGCCGGTGCGTTTTAAGAAAAAGCGCTCGATGTCCGAGCTGGTGAACTCGGTGGGTGGGACATATCCAGAGCCGGCCAACATGTGGTCGCCGGTCGGATACGACACGCAGACCAACGTCAGCCAGGTGGCGCTGGATCGCCGCACCCTCGACATGCAGGTGAACTTCGAGACGGTGACCTCCAAGCGTCAGGCCAACCAGCTCGCGTCGATCTATTACAACGAGAACCGTTTCGAGGCGACGGCGGATGTCGTGCTGCGCCCGTATTTTCAGGACATCAAGGTCGGAGACTGGGTGCGTTGGAATTCGGCGCGCTACGGTGACCGGGTCTATATCGTGCAGGCACGATCCATTCGGGCGCTGACGAGCGACGGCCCTCGCAATGTCTCGCTCTCCCTCCAGGAGCGTGATGCTTCGATCTATACGACGGTTGGCGTTACACCGCCGGTCGTGGCAATCCCCGGAGCGGAGCCGGTCTATTTGAATGAGCTACAGGACTGGGCGGTCATCCCGGTTCTGGCTGCTGGTCCTGATGGCCGGACCTATCCGGCCTTCCGCGTGTCGTGGTCGCCGGTCGATGATGTGACCGTTGAGGGCGTGCAGTTTCGCTGGTGGCCTAAAAACGAGCCGAACAACAAGTTCAGTCGTTCCATCACCTCTCGCGAAACGTTGGTGCTGCTGCAAGAGGGCGTGGTCAATCTCGAAACCTATGTCTTCGAGCACATCTTGATTGCGCCCTCTCGCGTCACGAGCTGGTCATCACAGATCGAGGCGACGGCGCTGGAAGGTGGCAATGATGATCTTGAGGTGGGCCTCGACAATCTCAACAAGGACGTGCTTGACCGGTTCGCCGAACTGCAGACCAGCAATGCCGATGCCATTCGGAAGCTGCGAGAGGCGATCACATCATTTAGCCTGAATGGGGCGGTCGGCGAGGTACAGCGCCAGAAGATGAAGGCGCAGATGGGCGATGCGCTCGCGCAGATCGTCGAAGAGCGGCGGGTTCGCGCGTCGGATGACGATGCGCTGGCCGAAATCATCACTCTGCTGGAAGCGGATTTCGATGAGAACTCTGCGGCAGTAGGGCAGCAGCTAACGGCGCTGACGAACTCGAACAGTGCGCTCTCTCAGACGGTGACTTCGCTCAATGCGTCGGTGTTGGGGATATCCGCACAAGGCCGGGTCGCCTTCACGGTTGCTGCCAATCAGAGTGGTGTTGATGCTCGATATTCGGTCTCGATCCGAGGATCGCTCAACGAGGCGTTCAAGGAAACGGGCTTCTTTCTCGAACTCTACACCATGTCTGGCGTCCAGCGCAGCCGGTTCGCTATCCTCGCGGATCAGTTCGTCGTAACAGATGGCGGGCAGTACACACTGCCATTGGTGTTCGAAAACGGGGTGCTGAAACTCAATGTTGCCGACATCGGGACTATCCGCGCCGCGCTGATGGTAAGTCCAAGCGAAAAAACAATATTCAACCTGGCCGGCGATTTCCTGTCATTCTCGGATTGACCAATGTCAGTAAGATTTCTTGCGAACGCAGGCCGCATCATCATGAGTAAGGCTGGCTTCGATGCCAGTCCGAATATGCCGGACGAGCAGAAGATATTCGACAGCAACTGGATGGCGAGTGGTCTGGTTATCGCTTCCGGCTCGCTCACTGTTCCAGGCGCAGGGGGCAACGCGCCCTATGGAGAGCATCCGGTGCCGTTTCCTTACAGCCTTCATTATGCACCTTCCGCATTGGTAATCACCACAGGTGAGTTCCCTGGCGGGGCGGTAGATGGCCGAACAGATAATAATTATCTATACATAAACAGGCAGAGAAACAGCTTTTCTGTCGTTTATATAGTTTTTGCCGTGGGTATGTGATCATGGAGAGAACGCTGATCGGCGATTTATTTGGCGCAAAAGGATTTTTTGTTAGCCAGCCTGGTGACGATGTAAGTAATCCACAAAAAGCGCTAATCCTTGATAGCCGTTTTTCATCTCTGGAAATTCATGCTTCTGGTGTATTTAATCTAAGTATTACGCAAGACGTGAATAATACATACTTCATTTCTGGGCAAAGAAGTTGGGCTGCGCTGGGGTATAACCCACTTTATTATATAACGTTTCTGGACCAGGGGTCGTCTGTTGTGTCGTATCCTCCTCAGATAACTTATATAAATGGTTCGGGTATAGGCAACTTGAGTTTATCCGTTGGTTCAGCCGGCCTTAGCATAAATTTCTACATCGAAGGGGGGCAGGCCGGTAATCGTCGACCTCGCATGGGATACGTCATTTTCAAGAGGCCGAGATAGATGGTTGAAAGGGTCTTTATCGGGAATGACAACGGCGTTTTCAAAATGCGCATATCTCGACCAGGCATTAATGCGCGGACTGCGACACTGCAGGAGTGCACGATCCATGAAGAGATGTCGCGCCCGCTCACTTATGTTGCTACCGGCTTAGTCAATGTGCCGCCGGGAACCTCGGTGAGCGTCTCCTTGGGAAGGACTTTCGCCGCGCCCCCCGTGTTTATCATCAAACATGAAAGCCACCGGCTGCTCGCCGTCCAAGCAAATCTCAATATGGCGAGTGGCAACCTGCAGCTCGTTGCGCGGGCCGACGCGGTCGGCAGCCTCGTCAGATACGTCATATTGGCTCCCTAAAAGGCAATCCACACATGGCAAATTACACGACAGGGACCATCACCCTGACGAACGGCTCTGCCGTGGTCATTGGTACCGGCACGGCTTGGCAGACGGCGCTGATCGTGGCCGGCGTCGTCTATCCGGACGCCGCTGGCAACCCGCTTCCGATCGCGAGCGTCAACAGCAATGTGAACATCACGGCTGCCACGAAATGGCGGGGCGCGACTGGCACCTATGCCTATGCCATCGCCCGCGAGGATGATGAAAACCAGATCATCCGCAATGCTGAGGCGCTCTCCGAACTGATCGAGGAGATGCGAAACGGCACGCTGTTCAAGTATGACGTGAGCGGACCTTTGTCTGGCCGGAATTCTTACGGCGCGCAGCCGCAGGGGTTTTCCTATCTTGTCAATGACGGCGCTACGCTCGCGCTCTACGTGAAGCGCAGCGCAACGCTGAATGACTGGGCGGGGCCATTCTCGTATGGGGTGGGTCCACAGGGCATACAAGGTCCGACTGGGCCCTATACCGAGATCATAATCGGGACTGTCACCACGCGACCAGCTGGCTCCGGCGCGACGGTGACGCAGACTGTTGTCGATGCTGATACGGTCGCTCTCAACTTCGGCATCCCTGCCGGTCAGAACGGCACGGGTACAGGATCGGTCACGAGTGTCGGGCTTTCGGCGCCGACAGGTCTTACCGTTGGAGGATCTCCGGTCACAACGTCCGGCACGCTCGCATTAACGTGGTCTGCTGGTTATCAGGGCTACACAACGACTGAGGCAAACAAGCTTGCCGGCATCAAGGCTGGCTCCGACGTAACCGGACCTGCCAGTGCAGCGAATTTACATCTGGCTGTATTCTCAGGCACCACCGGCAAGGTTATCACGAGCATTGGTTTTGCGCCTGGCAATGCGGCGGCGCGCAATGTGGGAACCGTTGCTGGAACTGTGGCGGCTGGCGACGACGGCCGGATGAACGACAACGTGAAAACGAATGTCGAAAGCCAGACCATCACCGGAGGGGCCGGGGTAACGGCGCTCAATCTTGGGGTAATCAGCGCAGGAACCGTAACCATTGACCCGTCCAGACGGCCGATGCAGTCCTACAATAACGGTGGCGCTCACACATTCGCACCCGCAGCCGTGACGGGTTATTGCGTCGTTCAAATCTACAATTCTGCGACAGCGGGAGCCATAACCTTTACCGGTTTCGCAAAAGTTTCGGGAGATGCCTACGTTACCGACAACACGGCGCTGTTTCTTGCCTATGTGACGAACGTCACCGGCGTTCCATCCGTAGCCTTGCAGAGGATTGCCTGATGGTGATGCAGTTCTTTCCTCCTCCATACGCTTTGGGTAAGGCTCCTGTTAGTGTGTCCTTCGTGTCTACGGCTGTCGGTGCTGCATCTGGAGGGCAGAGAACTTTTGCGGCGCAGGATATAGGTCCCGCTTCTCTGGATCGCTGGGTTGTGGTCGGCGTAACCACAGAATCGAACGCCAACATTTCAGGGGTTTCAATTGGCGGCATGGCGGCGGAACTGGTCGTCAGTGCCGGTCGAGCAACCGGGTCAAGTCCGAATATTTCCTCGGCCATATATCGTCTTAAGGTAACGTCAGGGGCTTCTGCTGATATTGTCGTGACTATGTCGAGCACGGCGTCAACTAACGTTGGCATAACCGTTTACTCTGTGACTGGCGGCCTGGGACTAATTCATCAGACGGGTGGATCAATCGGTACGGCGGCAATTCCTCTAACTGCCCCTGAAAAGAGCGGAACTATTGCTGTTGCGCAGAACAACGGCACGGCGGCAATTAATTGGACGGGGGCAACTTCAGCAAGCTTTTTCGCCGTGGGCGGTGATCGGCATTCATCTGCATTTCGCAATGACACTTCTGCTGCCTCCTTTTCAGTCAGCAACACGGGCGGGACGAATATGAGCCATAGCGCCGCCGTTTTCTATTAAGGAAATAAAATGCTCGCACTCATCAAGGACAACCCCGTTCTCAATCGCACGGAAATTATAGGTCAATTCGCCGAAGGTGGATGGGTTGACCTGCCGGACGGCTCCCGTGTTTCTCCGGCGGTCGATGGGTGGTCGTTGCGGGGCTATCAGCTCAAGGTGATCACTCCGGCCGATCCTATTCCGGCAGGGCAGATGGTGGTCTCGTCCAGCCTGCAGATGGTCGATGGCTCACCGAAGATAGTCAACGCGCTGGCGTCTGTGGTTTTGACGACCGATGTGGTGGATGCCGAGCGGGATCGCCGCATGGATGCCGGTTTCGCCTTTAACGGCAAGGTCTACCAGGCGCGCGAACGCGATATCCTCAACATCGCGGGCAAGGCGGCGCGCGCGACGAAAGCGCAGATCGATGGCGCAAGAGAGGGTGATCTTCAGTGGGCTACACCCGGTCAGAACTTTGCATGGATCGCTGCCGACAACTCGCTGACCCCTATGGATGCCTGGATGATGGTGGAGTTCGGCCAGGCGGCAGATGACTTCGTGACCTTCATGTTCATGCGCGGGCGAGAGATCAAGGACCGCATCATTGCTGGTGAGGCTTTCGATTTCAAGGAGGATTCGTTATGGCAACCAACCCCAACCGCCTAGCTCGCCTTCCTCGTATTGGCGATGGCAAGATCAGCTTCATTCCCGGCGATCAGGATCACAACGGGTGGCTGCTGCTCTCCGAAACCACTCGCATGATCGGCAAGGTGCAATACGCCAAGCTTTTCGCGGTTCTGGGCACGAAGTATGGCGGTAGCGCTGCCAGCACGACATTCGGGCTTCCGCCTGGAGGCGATCGCTTCCTTCTGATGGCAGGGCAAAAATATCCGCTGGCTGCCACCGGCGGGGCCGAGAAGGTGGCTTTGACCGCTCCGCAAATGCCGAAACACAGCCATGATGAAGTGAAAGCGAGCGTGGCGCAGACGCCGGTGCAAAAGGCTCTGCTGGCGACCACGCTGCTCGGTATTTCCACCGGCGACATTACCAAGCCGCCGACTGCATCTGTCTCGACCGGCGCCACCGGCGAGGCCGGAGGCGGCGAGGCGCATGATAATATGCCGCCTTACATGGCGGTGAGCGTGTTCATCTATGCCGGAATGCCGGCGCAGACATAGCGGACCTCATACTGAGGCTCCAATACGAGCGAGATGTTTTTCGCCTCGCATTTCTTGCCGGTTGTTGCGAGCCACTCCAGCGCGGCATCCTGATATACGACCGATGGCGTTCTCGTATCGGCAATGCCGAGGGTTGCGCCGGCGCCAATGCCCTGAAGTGCAGATTCACCCAAGCCGAGGGCGATCATAAGTCTGTTCTCGGCCCGCTTGTCGTAGATCCGGTATGACTTCCCAGTTGTTGGGCTTGTCCAGATCACTGGCTTGATCCCGCTATAATGCTGGATCGCGTAATTGACGCCGGCGCAGCCTGACAGAGCCAGCGCGACCACGCTGGCAGTAATTGCAATCTTCTTCATCCCCGCCTCCATTTGAGATGCGGAGGATATCCGACCAACGGTCGAAATCAATCCAACCCCGGAGAAACACCATGAATGTGCCCATAACGGCGCAGCAAATCCGCATGGCTGCGAAAATCAAACCCAATGACGCCAACATGCAATCCGTGCTGGTGGCGCTCGATCGGTTTGGTGTTGATGCCGGTCTCGACCGTCTGCATCGGCTTGTGCACTACCTTGCGCAGCTCATGCACGAGAGCGGAGCGTTTCGTTACGATCAGGAAATCTGGGGGCCGACTGCCGCACAGCAGCGCTATGATACGCGCACGGATCTCGGCAATACGCCTGAGCGCGATGGCGACGGATACAAGTATCGTGGCCGCGCCGGCATCCAGATTACCGGAAAGAGCAATTACCGGCAGTTTCGCGACTGGTGCCGGGAACAGGGGTATAACCCTCCGGATTTCGTCGCCAATCCGGATGCGGTCAATTCCGATCCGTGGGAGGGACTGGCACCGATCTGGTACTGGTCCACACGCAAGCTCAACACCTGGGCAGACCAGAACGACATCGAGACCATCACCAAAAAGATCAACGGCGGTAAGAACGGGCTGGCGGACCGCATCGATTATTATGGTCGCATCGGCCTCGTTGTCTGCGGGTATGGCGTCACCGAAAGTGAGGTCAAGCGTTTCCAGCTTGAGCGCGGCCTTGCCGATGTGGATGGCGATGTGGGGCCAAAAACGCGCGCTGCGCTGCATGCGCGCCTCGTGGAGTTGAGCGGGGCAGCTTCCGAGACGGTGCGGGCCGCGCCGGTCGTGGTCGAAACTGTCGTCGAGAAGCCGGTTGCTGTCGAGGTTGAAAAACCTGTCGTGCCGGCCGCTGTCGAGAAAGAGGTGCGCCAGAAAACAAACTGGCTTTCCGGCCTGCTCGGCACGCTGTTCGGTGGCGGCGGCGCTGCGGCATGGCTTGCCGGCATGAACTGGCAAAGCCTGCTGCTGGTGGCCGGTATCGCCGTCGTGGTTCTCGCCGTCGTGCTCGTTGGAGGGGAATGGATCGTCCGGCGGATCAAATCTATCCGTCGCGAAATTGAGGCCTGACCATGATCGGCCTTCTGGACGGATTGAAACTCGGCGCCGGGGCTGTGGCCGGCTTTGTCGCCTGCCTCTCGATCAATGCGCTGGTGTGGCAGCCGGCGGCGGAGCGAGAGGCGAGGGCGGCGGAGCGCGCCAGCCTGCAGGCCGCAACCACAATCGCAATAGGAGAGTTATCCAATGAAGCTGACAAGGCTCGTGTGCGTCGTCGCCTGTGCATTGAGCGCGGCGGCCTGTACCTCAACGCAACAGGTGAGTGCCTCGAAAAGCCAACTGCAAACGACGGCTAGGGCGATCATCGGCACCTCGCTGATCGGCGCGCGGGGCGCCACGCCAAAAGATCAGGCGCGGATCGATGACACCGTGGCAGGTGTCTGCGGATCTCGCACCTGGACGCCAGATGAGTGCGCCGCCCATGACCGGGCGGTGCACTAACGGTCTCAACCACGGCAGGGGCAAAGGGCGGCGGCGGTGCAAACGGAAGATGCGATCATGCAGCGAGAGATAGGCATGCTGTCCGGCAAGCTGGACATGCTCATTGAGAGCGTTCGGCGCTCGGAAGAAAAGTCGGATGTCAGTCGGGCGTCGATCCATCGGCGCATGGACGAGATGACCGACCGCATGGGCAAGGTCGAGGCGACCGTGTCGGATGTGCAGGATGACGTAAAGGACATGCGGCCGGTGGTGGATGAGGTGCAGGTGTGGCGGCAGCGCGGCATCGGTGCGCTGGCGATCGTCGGCGTCGGGGCCTCGGCGCTGACATTTGTCGTCACCAAATTCGGCTCTGATCTATGGGCCTGGTTGCTGGCGCGATAAGCGGCGGCGCGTGAGGCGGCAAGCTAAAGCCCCGGCTGGTGACGGCCGAGGCTTTTTTTGTTATCGAAATTCGATCAATCGAATGATCTTATCGCATGCGTCAGCAAGAGCGGATACGGAAATCCCCTGCCTTGTTCAATGCCTTCGTAAGTCCGCTTCGGGATGCCTAGCACCTGAGCAGCGCGCGATGCGGGGATGTCGGCCTTTTCTCGCCAAGCCTTGCATAGTTCCGCCAGTTCGGCAGCTTGCTGCGCCTTGTATTCAGGTGATTGCAGCAGATCCTTCGTCTCTCGCGCGGCCAGATCCATCCGGCTGTTGATTTCCTTTTCTTTGGGACCAGTCATAATTCTCGTCTATCCTCGATTGCATAAGGTTGAGCGCGGCTGTGGCCTTGCGCTGGTCAAGGTTTTTGAGAGCGCGGCCGCGCCATTGGCAAAGGATGCCAGTGCTTTTGACCCGCACCATCAGGCCCATGGATACGACCGGGAAATAATCATAGATCGATGCCACGGCTTCCAGGTTGGGTGGAAGACCCATCATGTGCGAGCGTGCTATGGGCGAGATGGTGAGTGGGGCGCAATTGATGCGCCCCCGGTTGAAAGAGGCCGCCATTCAAGCCTCCTTCGCGTATCGGTTTGCTGCGCGCTGCGCATCTTCGTGCGATGTAAAGCGTGCGAGGACTTCACCCTTGCCTTCAAATGCGATGCCGTAGCCATTTTCTACGGTTTCGAGGACTTTGACATCCTTCTCGGGGTCAACGCCATAGGCGCGACGAAGGTCTGCGATTTCTGCCTTGATATCGCATGTGTCAAGATACCACGCGCAGGGGTTCTGAGGGACTGCGACTGCGTGGAATTTGCCGGATACGACTACGATCTTTTTCATTGCCTTGATCCTTGCCCCTCATTCGGGAGGCGCCGTCATCAACTCGTTTGTTGATGACTTATATATACGCTGTCAGCGTATATCGGTCAAGACAAAATACGCTGTCAGCGTATTGTGTTTATCTTGCTTTGCGTGACCCAAACGGTTTGAGGCCCTTGTAATCTGACGGCTGATGCTCGATGCAGGTCCAGCGGATCACGCCGCCGCCCTGGTCAAAGCCGAAACTGCCCCAAGCGGCACAGCCGGGGTGCTCGCAATAATGCACGTAAGGGCCTGCGTCGGTTTTCTTCTGTTGGCCTTCGTCACTCATCTCCGCCCGCTCCGATCAGGATGTTCGCAGCCAGCAGGCAAGGGAAGGAAGCTTCGCACTTGTCCGTTCCTCGGCGGTCGCACCCGATAGCCATGATCCGACGCAGTTCGACGAACTTCGTTTTCGCGCCGAACTTTTTGACGAGCGCCTTTCGATCATAAACGCCGTGGCGATCACAGCGATGGCACGACATGTCGATCTTTTCGCCTCGGAAATCTTTCAGCGCGGGTAGGCTCATTGGCTTGCCGGCCTCTGTGAACAAGGCTGGAGAACCCAGCCGGAGCGTGGCGGCGATTTTCCTTCAGCCTCAAATCTCTTGGCTATGGTGATTTCCGCCTTGTGCTTGGCTGACCGATAGTTCGGCGCCTGGACGGTGACGCGACGCTTGCCGACAGAGAACATGAATGTCTTGTTCTCTGGCTTTGCACCGATGGCGAACCCTGCACAAAACACCTTCCTGCATGCGGCCTCGTCCAGCGCCTCACGCTCTCCAGAAGGGAGGCATGCCCACCAATTATCGAAAGCTGCTTCGTTTCTTTTCGTCATGGAGAACTCGATCGTTAGATTTCGTTCTCATTATGTTCTTGTTGGTTTAGGAGTCAATCATTCTCGTAGGCGGCACGTGCTGCGTCTGAACATCCAACCATCTGCCGATATCTTCCATGATAACGCGGCGCCCATTTTCAGAGCGGAGCATCGCCATCGCACTGCCCTCGACGAAAGCTTTGTGGTCATCTGACGGCCATATGCCGAGCGTCTGTTCTATGGCGACGGCTGCGCGCGTGGTCAGACCGGCAGGCACCACTCTTCCGGCCCTTGCTTCCACCATCCAGGCGTTGCCGCGTGCGATGTTGCTGGCATGCTGGACAGATATGCCGAAGCGATCCTTTTCGATCTGTCCGATGCAAAAGGTGCGGTCGGTTGCGCGAAAACGCGAGCGTTTTCAACAGGGCTTTGAATGCAGGTGCGGGGAAGGCATGTCTTTGAAATTGGCCGAACATGCTACGTCGGCACGGGGCACCATCTTATATCATAATTTTTAAGATGGAATTTATGCGGCGGCTGTCCGATCGCCCGTTGTAGCCGGAGAGGGAAATGTTCAAGCTGGACAGCAATCATCCTGCGAGAAAAGAGGCGTCACGGTTGAAAGAGCGAGGACGCGCCACTGACGTAGCGCTTGTTGTCGTGATGCCGGCCCTATGGGCCGGGCTCGGGGTCTTTAGTACGATTCTTTGGAGCGACTACTATTGGCTTGTCTTACTCTGCTGGCTTTTAGCCATAGTTTTGCATGGGTTGTTTTGGTTTCGTTCTTACCCTTCAGACAGCTCAGTATTTTCGCTCACGGTAGAAAATTTTGATCTCAGGGCCGACCATGCTGAGTTGAAGGCGCTTTTGGAAAACGCAAAAAAGTGGGTTTTTCATAGCATCGCGGCACTGACGCTCCGTCAGATGACTGTCGCAGCTTGCCGAGGCAAAGTTACTGTCTCCAGTGATTTGATTGAATTTGTTGGAGATGCGCTGTCTCCGCTTTATCTAAATGGCGGAGAAGTTCTTGGATTTGAAGCGTCGGAAAGATGGAGTATCGGTGTTTACCTTTATTTTCCGGACAAAGACCAGCTTCAGCAAATTTGGCGGGAAAAAAGCCGCAACCACCCATCCGGAGAAGTGGGTAGGTCATGGGGACGCGGACAAGGGCACGTCGGTAAAGCGTTTGTCGATGGCAAGCCGATAATCACAGGCGATGCTGCGCACCCAGACGTAATCCAGCTGTGTGGGGCACCTGCGATGTTGCATCAAAATTATGATGTGGAAATTTATCGTTCCTTTGCGTCTATACCGATTGGCCCGTTCGATGAGGAAGGTGCTCTGCCCTACGGAGTTCTTGTTGCAACAAGTGATCGCCAGGATCGTTTTGACGCAGATAGTGGCTTGCTACTGATGCACTTTGCTGATTCAATTGGTGTGGTCATTGCGTTGGGCGAATTCAGTGCTGTTGAAGCATCGGATGTTGAACGTTGAGAAGGGGCTGGAGATGGCAAAAAAAACAACGCCACAAACGATAATTAGGCCCGCATTGCTTTCTGTCGAAATAGCTAGTCGCAATCTCGCAGTCCGTATTGCGAAGAACCAGCAGTCTTCGATAAAAGAGCGACAGGAGTTTTCATCAACTCTTGTGAACGACGTTAGGACGATGGCAAATGCCTCATTCCGTAAGGCTCGTGTCGGAAGCTGAACGCTTGAGGTGGCGAGCCTGTACTGAGTCGCTTTTGTATAAAGTGGTCCGGCACGAAATATAGATTCGTTCAAAATTTGAATTTTCTCGAATAGAACAAGAATTTTTACGCTATTATCAACGGCCTCTTAACGAGGAAGTGCAGCCGTTGATGCTTGTTTCACGTTTTAGAGCGTTTTCTCGTTTCTCTGAATCGGCTGGGATTCCCAAATCAGTTCTGTTCTGATTCACTGATGCTGGCTGGATGGAGGCCAGCATCATATGAC
>NZ_JAUSRF010000007.1 GCF_030811685.1 Neorhizobium huautlense
ACTATTACCCTCATTCACAAACGCAACGACACGCTCACGCAACTCCATCGGATGCGGTTTGCCCATGGCGCTTCTCCTTCCATGGGCAAAGTGAATCACAGATCAAGCAAAACCGTAATCCCGAATCCTGTTAGATGCGACACGCTTTAGGAATAATTACGAGCTACGCGGGGGACGCGGGGTGGGAAAGCCGTCAGTACCGAAAGGTGCTGGCGGTTTTCTCGTTTTCAGGGAGGAGAGTTTTCCGGCTGGAACGATATCGCCTCATTGTCCATATTTCTTCAGCATCAAATCTGCAAACTCAGTCCGGTCGACATAACGCGGCTCACCGCTTCTCACACCATCGCTGAGAGCTTCACGCAGCTTTGCGTATTTAGCCTGATCCTCGTCCTTGAGAGGTGGCTTGATCTCAGCCATTCTTGGCCCGCGAAGCACGGAAGGAAGCCATCAGCGCTTCACGATCAAAGAGGTTGCCGGGGCCGTTATTCTCGCTTTCGATCAGCAATTCGCGCAACCGCTCGATCTTCATCTGCTCGTCTTCGAGCATTCGAAGGCCAGCCTCAATGACATCATCGGCAGTTTCGCAACGCCCGCTTTCCAGTTCGCGCGCAACAAAGCTTGCGGCGTGTTCACCGATCGTCACTTGCACAGGCTTGTTCATGACGGCTCCGGGGCGGATGGAGGCAGTAACTTAACACGGCACGGAAGCCTTGTCAGGCGGCGGCGACAGCAAGCTGAATGCCGGAACTCTGCTGGAGCTTATGGATGACGGCAAACAGATTGTCGGCACGCGGATTACCCTTGGGTCCAAACATCCGCATCAGGCTTTTCGCCGGCACTCCAACTTCCTGCGCCAGCGCTTCAAAACCGACAGTCGCATTTATGAAATCACGCAGAACGCTCTTGCCTGTCTCGACATCCCCTTCAAGCAGGACCGAAATGGCATCGGACAACAAGGCAGCGCGGAATGCCGGATCGCTGTCCAGCCGCGCTTTTACCGTTTGCTTGAACTCGCGGGTCAATGCCATGTCAGCGTCCTTTCCGGAATTTGTAATCCCGCCAATAGGTCTGGGCCGTAGCGATATCATCCTGCTGCCGCTGCTTGGTTCCGCCGATCAGAAGAATGACAAGCTGTTCGCCATCGCGGCCGAAGTAGAGCCGGTAACCCGGCCCGAAATCGATACGATATTCGAAGACGCCCGAGCCCACCGATTTCACATTGGAAAGATTTCCCTGTCCATGCGTGCCAGAGCTATGGTCACTTTCGAAGCAGCATGGAAATCGATCCGTTCGAACCAGCGCCCAAACGGACTTTTACCGCTATCATCCAGATACTCGGCAATCTTCATGAGACGATGGTAACACTTGCGTCACCATCATCCAAGAGATTTAAAACCCGCCTTACCCCGAAATCTTCGAGAAATCCGCAACCGTGCCGGTCGCCTCTCGGATGGCCTTGAGCAGAGCCAGACGGTTGGCGCGGATGGCGTTGTCTTCGTCGTTGACCAGAACATCCTCGAAGAATTTATCGACCGGCGCACGCAACTTGGAGAGCGCTTCCATGGCGGCGATAAAGTCCTCCTTGGCGACGGCTTCCGAAGCTTCCTTCGAGGCAGCGGTGATGGCCGCCCAGAGCGCTTTTTCGGCGTCGAGCGTCAGCAGCGTTTCCGAAACGCTTGTCGCAACCACGGTGCCCTTCTTTTCTTCTGCGGCAAGCAGCTGCGTGGCGCGCTTGGTGCCGGCCAGCAGGTTTTTGCCGTCTTCCGATGAGACGAAGGCGGTCAGCGCTTCGGCGCGGCGGGCGACCAGCAGAAGATCGTCGGCCTCGGGCGTCAGCACGGCATCGATGATGTCGTGGCGCGCGCCCATATCACGCAGATAGACTTTCAGGCGGTCGTGGAAGAAGGAGAGGAGATCGGCATCCTTGACGACGGAAAGCAGCGGCAGCCTTACCTTCCGCTCCAGAATGATGCGCACCACGCCCAGCGCCGCGCGGCGCAGCGCATACGGATCCTTCGAGCCCGTCGGCTTTTCGTCGATGGCCCAGAAACCGGTCAGCGTGTCCAGCTTGTCGGCGAGCGCAACCGTCAGGCCCACTTTGTCTTCCGGCAGACGGTCGGAGGGGCCGTTGGGCTTCCAGTGGTCTTCGATGGCAGCGGCAACGGAGGCATCCTCGCCCTGAAGCAGCGCGTAACGGCGGCCCATCAGGCCCTGAAGCTCGGGGAATTCGCCCACCGCTTCGGTGCGCAGGTCCGCTTTTGCCAGCACCACTGCGCGATCCACCAGAGCGGCATCGGCACCGGTAATCGCGGCAAGCTGTTTTGCCAGCGCGCGGATGCGGTCGACGCGCTCACCCTGGCTACCGAGCTTGGCATGGAAGGTGACGTTCAGCGCATCGAGTTTTGCCATGCGCTGGTCGAGCGGCTTTTTGAGGTCCAGACCGAATTTTTCCGCCGATGCCTTGAGTGTCTCGAGATCCGGCAGGTCGCCCTGGTCGCGGGTCCAGAAATGCTTGGCATCGGACAGGCGTGCGCGAACAACCTTGCCATTGCCGTGCATGATTTCCTTGCCGCCATCCTTGGCGTCGATGTTGGAAATCAGGATGAAACGGTTCGAAAGGCCTTCTTCGGCACCCTGCGGACGGGTGACAAAACATTTCTGGTTGGTCTTGATGGTCAGGCGGATGATTTCCGCCGGGATCTGCAGGTAATCCTCCTCGAACGTGCCCATCAGCACATGCGGCCATTCGACAAGGCCCGACACTTCTTCCAGCAGACCTTCGTCTTCGACCAGTTCCAGGCCGTTGGCGAAAGCGATGTCACGGGCGTCGTGCAGGATCATGTCCTTGCGGCGATCCGCATCCAGCATGACTTTTGCCTTTTCCAGGCTCGAGACGTAATCATCGAAGCGACGCACGGTGATGGCATCAGGCGCGTGGAAACGATGGCCGTAGGTGACATTGCCGGCGACGATACCGTCGATCTCGAACGGGATGATTTGCGTTTCGTCATGTTCGGGGCCGAACAGGCAGACGATCGACTGCAGCGGACGTACCCAGCGCAGGCTTTCCGAACCCTTGCCGTCGATGCCGCCATAGACCATGCCCTTCGGCATGGAGGCGAAACCCGAACGCATCGACTTCGGCCAGGGGAAGGTGCGGATGATGCCGGGCATCACGTCCGAAATGATCTCTTCCGCGGCACGGCCGGGTTTCGAGACCACGGCGACATAGAAATCGCCCTTTTTCGGGTCGGACACGACCTGCGCCTCGGACACATCGGAAAGACCCGCCTTGCGCAGAAAACCGGCGACCGCCTGTTCGGGTGCCTTGGTCGAGGGGCCCTTGATCTCTTCGCGCTGATCGGCGGAGCGGGCGGTGAGGCCTCTTATATCCAGCGTCAGGCGGCGCGGCGTCCAGTATTCGCGCGCACCCTCGTAAGTGAGGCCTGCATCCACCAGCGCGTCGGTGACGAGCTTTTTCAGGTCTCCCGCCGCCTTGCGCTGCATGCGGGCAGGAATTTCCTCGGAGCGAAGTTCAAGCAGGAGATCGGGCATAGAATTCAACTTTTATGTGAATTTCACGGGAAAGATGGCTGTGCTGGCTCTAGCAAGCCGGGGGACAAAAGTCACCACTTGGATTGGGGAAAGACGCGTGTCGCAAACCGAATGCGCAACGCGCCTATCAGGCCGCATCAATGACCGGGATCGCTTCCAGTTCTTCCCGCTTTTCCACCTCTGCGATTTTCAGATCATAACTGACCTGCAGGTTCATCCAGAATTGCGGGGTGGTATCGAAATAACGCGCCAGACGAAGCGCCGTATCGATCGTCACCGGAGACTGTTCTGCAACCAGCCTTTCAATGCGGGTGCGTGGAACATGGAGCTTGCGGGCAAGCGCGCCAGCACTCAAGCCGAGCTCATCCAGATACTCCGTTTTCAAAATTTCGCCGGGATGAACCGGAGGAAGCAGGCTTTTCATTTCTCTTGCCCTTTAGTGATAATCGATGATCTCGACATTTTCCGCGCCTGCTTGCGTCCATAAAAAACAGACCCGCCACTGGTCGTTGATGCGGATCGAATGCTGGCCTTTACGATCTCCCTTCAAGGCTTCCAGACGGTTACCTGGTGGAGAGCGCAAATCTCGAAGTTCAACAGCGTTTTCGATCATCGTCAGCTTGACCACCGCCCGCCGGGCCAGATCAGCTGGAAAACCTTTAGGGGCATGCCCTTTGGCGATCTCTTGCGTCATGGCATTGGCATAGGATCGTATCATCTGTGCCGCCCCAAAAATGTATCACTTCACGATACAAAAATCAATTCTCACCAGCCGCCACCACCGCCGCCGCCGCCTCCGCCACCGGAAAAACCGCCGCCTCCCGAAAATCCGCCGCCACCGCCGGAACTGGTTTTGGGCGCCGGAATGGTGGAGGAAATGGTCGAGGCCATGGAGGACGAGAAGTTGCTGACACGGCCGGAGAAATCCCCCATGGAGCCGCCGTGGTACCAACCCGGACTGTAGGAGAAAGCAGCACCTGCAGCAGCACCAGCACCGGCGGCCGCGAGCCAGTTTTCAAATGCCTGGGACCACGGTTTTTCCACGCCGAGCGCCACCGCATAAGGCAGCAGTTTCTCAAAATGCTGTGGCGACATGGTTGGGGCGCCGGCCATGTTCATGCGGTCCTTTTCGGCGACCGTGAGATAAAGGCGCAGACCTTCGATACCGTCCATGAGTTTCTGGCCGAGCGGGGTCGGCGCGCCCATCAGGAAAAAGAACACGAGGTTGATCAGGACAATGGCAGCGATCGCCACGGGTGCACCGATATCGCCGCCATGCAGCAACTCGCCCAGCAAGTGCATGACACCCGATCCCGCGATCAGCACCAGCACGGAAAAACTGACGATGGCGAGAACGATGATGGAATAAATGCGCTGACCAAGCGCCGCTTGACGGCGCAGCCCCTTGCCGATCAGGCGGACGAAGGAATAGCTCATGAATGCCGCGATCCAGATGGGCATTCCCACTGCGGCGAACCCGTCGATCGACAAGCCGCCATAGATAAAAAGCGGCACCAGAACCGCGAGGCTGAGCGCGATGCCGGCCAGAACATGGCCCATATTGGTGACGTAATATCTGCCGCGATGTTCGCGCTCGATGGCGGCGCGGAAACGGCTGCCGAGGAGCTGTACCAATGGGCCATTGGCCTTGCTGATGGTGAATTTTTGCCCCGGCTTGCCGATATCGGAAAGGATCGCCTTCTGGCCCGACGGCAGATCTGCTGGCGCCGGTTTTTCCGTGCGGCGGATGACGATATCGCTGTCGAAATCATCAAGCTCGACATAACCGCCGACCGCCAGATGCAGAAGCGTTGCGGAAAAAGCCGTCCAGCCGGCACCGGAAAAGCCCTTGTTTTCCACGTAATTGACCAGCGCCGGAGACAGGCCCTCCGGTGCATCCCAGCGCGGCACGACCACGCCTTTTTCGGGGTCGCGGCCAACGCGGCTCCATGCCCACCAGTAATAGAGGCCGACGATCGCGACAGCGATGGCACCGATAAACCAGCCGGCATGATCGCGCACGAACAGCCAGAAATTTTCCGAGGCGGTCGGTTCGGGAATGCCGCCCTTGGGCAAACCGACCAGCACCGTCAGGTTCTCCCCGGCGGCAAAAGGACGCGTGGTTTCGAAAAAGGCGGTGTTACCGTTTACCCGCACGCGGGCATCCTTGCCTTCCGCGCCATAACCGCCAGTGAAATAGTCGGTGGCGATGGGGGCGGTCGATCCGGGCAGATGCACGGCGGCCGACACCTTTCGGATCGGGAACTTCCAGCCGGTGCCGTTGACGTTCCAGTAGACCTCATCCTGATCGTCATAACGCAGGATCCAGCGATCGGTGCGATAACGGATCGTATAAGTATAGACGCCGGGCGACAGGCGGGTGTTTTCATTGCCGGCATAGATGCGGATGCCGCCGGAAATGTTTTCCGTATGCGAGGATTCCGGCCGGCCGTCGCGCATGACCGAGAGGAGCTCGAAACCAGCGGTGATCAACCGGCCCGACTGGGCGCGGGCCCGCAGTGGAAAATCGCGAAAAATGCCGCGGCGGATATCAAACCCCTCGGCATTGACCCGGATGGTTTCCGTGACCGTGAAGGCACCATCCGGCTCCACCACCACATCGGAATGGTAGGTAAGGATTTCCTCGCGCGCCAAAACCGCGAGTGGCAAGGCCAGCAACAGGAGAAGAGCAAGACCAAAGGCGGAAATCCGTCGCATCAACACTCTTCTCCTGCTTCTGAAATCAGTCCTCGATGGAAACGCCGAGCGAGGACAGGACATCCCAATATTCCGGGAAGGTTTTGCCCACGCAATCCGGATCCAGAATGGTGATACCGCCGATCTTCAAGCCTGCCAGCGCAAAGCTCATGGCGATGCGGTGATCGGCAAACGTGTCGATATCGGCCGGCAGCGTCTGACCGGCGAGTGACGGATCGGAGGCGACGATGAGGTCGTCACCCTCTTCGGTGGCCAGCCCCTCGCGGATATTGTTCAGGCCCGTCGAGACGGCGCGGATACGGTCGCATTCCTTGACGCGCAGGTTGGCGATGCCGATAAAACGCACCGGCGTTTCGTTGAACGCGGCAAGAACGGCGATGGTCGGCACCGCATCCTGCATCTGCGAACCGTCGATTTCGGCCGGCAGGTTCGGAAACTGGCGGATGACATCGAAGGCCTTTGCGTCCGGCTGGGTAAAATCCTCGTTGGCGACGCCGAGATCGATTTTCCCTTGGGTCAGCACTTCGGCAGCCCAGAGATAGGTGGCGGCGGAGGCATCCGGCTCGACGACGAAATCGGTGGCCGTATAGCCCGTCGGTTCGATCACCCAGGAGGACGGCGTCGGCTGCGAGACCTTTGCACCGAAGGCGCGCATGGCCGCCAGCGTCAGGTCGATATAACCGCGCGCACCGATATCGGCACCGGCAAGCTCGATGGTGAAAGGTTCGGAACCGCAAGCGGCTGCCATCTGCAGGGCGGAGACATACTGGCTCGACAGGCCGGCATCGATGACGACCTTGTTGCTGGCAAATGTGCCGTTGGCATCGATGGTGACCGGCGGGCAGCCGGTGGGGGCTTCGATGGAAACACCCAGCGATTTCAGCGCATCGACCAGCGGCTTGATCGGCCGCTTGTGCATATGCTCGTCGCCATCGACCACATAACGGCCATGGCCGAGCGCGAGCGCCGCAGTCAAGAAGCGAGTGGCGGTGCCGGCATTGCCGAGGAAAAGCGATGCTTCCGGCGCTTTCAGTTCGCCATTGCCGGTGACGACAAAGGTCGTCGCATCCGGCTCTTCGACCGTCACGCCCATGGCGCACAGGGCGTCCGCCATATAGCGCGTGTCATCGCTTTTCAGCGCGCCGGTGAGCCGGCTAGTGCCCTTGGCGAGGCCGGCCAGCAGCAGCGCGCGGTTGGTGATCGATTTCGAGCCGGGCGGCACGGCACGGCCGGAAAGCGGCGCCGGATGGGGGACGATGGTCAGCTTTTCCTTGGGCATTGTTTTCGCATCTCTCGCCCAGCGGCCTTAGGTAGCGGCTGGGTTTTCAGGCCAGAATATCGTGTGGCAGCGTCATAGACCGTCGCCGCCAAAAGGGGAAGCACCGGGAAGGCGCACGATCAGAACTTGACAGATGGGACCGCGCGATCGGCTTCGTTGGTGATCTCGAAGAAAGGCTTCTTGGCAAACCCGAACTGGCCGGCCACGAGGTTGGACGGAAAGCTTTCGACCTTGACGTTCAGGTCACGCGCGGCACCATTGTAATAGCGCCGCGACATCTGGATTTCGCTTTCCAGCGTTTCCAGCGAGTTTTGCAGTTCGAGAAAATTCTGGTTGGCTTTCAGATCAGGATAGGCTTCGGCCAGCGCGAACAGCTTTCCGAGCGCCTGCGAGAGCATGCCCTCAGCCACCGCCCTGCCCTCGACATCACCCGTCGGCACCGCCTGCGCCCGGTTGCGCAGGGCTACGACCTCCTCGAAGGTCGATTTTTCGTGGGCGGCATAGCCTTTGACGGTTTCGATGAGATTGGGGATGAGATCGGCGCGACGCTTCAGCTGCACATCGATGCCCGACCACGCCTCCTCGGCCATCTGCCGGGATTTGACGAGGCCGTTATAGATCATGACGACGTAAAGCGCTGCGACGACGATGATGCCGAGAATGATATACATGCGGAGATCCCCTGTTTCCGAGGTATATCTAATGCAATCCGCGCGTTATTGAAGAGCGAGGCTGCGGAAACATTGGGTGGCCAGGACCGATTGAAAATTCGTATCTAGTCGGATACAATCATCATGTATCGCTTCGAGAGAACATCACAGTTCAACGACTGGCTGAGGTCGCTGAAAGACAGGACCGGAAAGCTACTGATCCTTGATCGTCTTACCTCGGCCGAACAGGGGCATTTCGGCGATCGTGAGCCAGTTGGCGGCGGCGTGTTTGAAATGCGCATCCATTACGGGCCAGGTTACCGGGTCTACTACACGCGCCGCGGCCAGACCGTTTACCTGCTGCTGATCGGCGGCGACAAATCAACGCAGAAACGCGATATTCGGCGAGCGATCGACATGGCCGCCACAATCGGGAAAGAGTAGTCATGACAAACACCAGCCCGTTTGAAATCGCCGATTATCTCGACACTCCCGAAGACATGCTGGACTACCTCGAGCTAGCGATGGGGAATGAAAACCCAAACGTGTTTATCGCCGCCCTCGGGCATGTGGCCAAAGCACGGGGCATGTCGGAGGTGGCGGAGCTTTCCGGCCTTGGCCGCGAAAGTCTTTACAAGGCACTGAAATCCGGCTCGAAGCTGCGCTATGAGACCGTGCAAAAAGTGGTTCAGGCTCTCGGTTTCCGGCTCTCGCTGGAAAAGAGCGACGCCGCCTGACGGACGGCACCGCCGATTTCGCAAAGGCAGCCTCAGGCCGCCTTGTCACCCAGGTTCGCGCCACCGGCATCGGTCAGCAGAAACGCCTCGCCGCACGCCTTGGCCAGCGTGCGCACACGCAGGATATAGCTCTGGCGTTCAGTGACCGAGATCACGCCGCGGGCATCCAGGAGGTTGAAGACGTGGGATGCCTTGATGCACTGGTCGTATGCCGGGAAGACGCATTTGTGCAGCATCTGGTTAGAGTTTTCGACCGGCGCACCGAAAGCCAGAAGCGCCAGGCATTCCTTTTCCGCATCGATGAAATGGCGATGCAGCATTTCGGTATTGGCGGCTTCAAAGTTGTGGCGGGAATATTCCTGCTCCGCCTGCAGGAAGACGTCGCCGTAAGAGATCTTCTCTTCGCCTTCGCGACCGTTGAAGTTCAGGTCGTAGACATTGTCGACGCCCTGAACATACATGGCGAGGCGCTCCAGACCATAGGTCAGCTCACCGGCAACCGGCGAGCATTCGATGCCGCAGACCTGCTGGAAATAGGTGAACTGCGAGACTTCCATGCCATCGCACCAGCATTCCCAGCCGAGGCCCCAGGCACCCAGCGTCGGGCTTTCCCAGTCGTCTTCCACGAAACGCACATCGTGCAGAAGCGGATCGAGACCGATCGCCTTCAGCGAGCCGAGATAAAGCTCCTGCAGGTTGGACGGGTTCGGCTTCAGGATGACCTGATACTGGTAATAATGCTGCAACCGGTTGGGATTTTCACCATAACGGCCATCCGACGGACGGCGCGACGGCTGCACATAAGCGGCCTTCCACGGTTTTGGACCAAGCGCGCGCAAAGTGGTGGCCGGGTGAAACGTGCCGGCGCCGACTTCCATGTCGTAGGGCTGCAGAACGGCGCAGCCCTTGTCGGCCCAATAGTTATGGAGCGTCAGGATGAGCGCCTGAAAGGAGCGCTTGGGGTCCATATGGGGGGCCATGTGTTCGGGCAGATCGGTCATGGGCATATCGGCATCGTTTGATTGAGGATGCGGACGAGTGCCACGCAAGGCGGCGAGGGTCAAGGTTTTATAAGGAGGGCCGTCAAAGGAAGGGGTTCTGGATCGTCAGGGTGGTATCAATGGTGAGGCCGTGGTGAAGGTCTTCGGAATAATAAATGCTGCAATCCGCCTTGAGCGCGGCTGCGATCATGACCGCATCATAAAATGCCAGATTGTAATGCTGAACCAGCCTCAGAGCCGTCTTGGTCATGTCCGGCTCAACGGCAATGACACTTTCGGCGGTTTCCGCCATGTCCGAGACAATCTGAGTTATCCGGCCCCATGACAAACCAAGTTTTCGCCGTCCGACATTTGCAAATTCATTGAGGGCCTGAGTGCTGATGACGAATGGTTCGCTCATCAGCTTTTGAGCCACGATGGCCTTGGCGCCGCCTGTCGTGGAATAAACCAGAACATTGGCATCAAGGAAATTCGCAACCGCCGGCATCAGCGGGCATTGGCCTCTTCGCGATCAAACTTCCAGTCGGGGGGCAGTTCGAGCTGCAACGCCTTGATGCGTTCAAGCGCCTGCTTTTTCGCGTTTTTTCGTACAGCATCCTGCGAAGTTTCATTGGCAACGGTCACAGTTACCTCATCGCCCTCCTTCAAATCGAGCGATCTGGCAACGTCATCAGGGATTTGAACGGCAAGCGCATCATTCCATCGGGTTACGCGCATGGGACATCTCCGGACAAGGTGTTCTCATTTATACCATTGGCGATGGCATGGCGAAAGAAGCGAAGCTCCAAGCCAAATACGGCTGAACTAACCCTATTCCTCTTCCTCGCGCTTCACCCGGTATTCCCCCGTCACCGGGTCCTTTTCCAAGGTGCCCATGGCGCCGGTCTGGCGTTCGCGTTCGGCCTTCTTCGAGCGTGCGGTCAGCTTTTCCGCGTCGCCGACGAATTTTTTGTAGATCATCCAGCCGCCCACCACGAGGATAGCCAGGAATATGATTTGCGCCATTGTCCCCTCAGACGTTCTTGATTGTTGTCAGAGCCCGTAACGGCTCCACATCGCCTTGTCTTCCAGCGTTGCCGCCAGTCCCGATGCCGCACCCGCCGCAAGTTCGGTCGCGCCGGCATGCGAAACGACACCCGGCACACGACGGCCAAAAAGGTTGCGCCCGCCGCCGATCAGTTCCAGCTTGGCATCCGGGCCGTAGCGGCGTTTCAGCGTTTCGCGCATCTCGCCTGCGCCGTCAACAAGGCCGAGCTCGACGCCGCGAAGGCCGGTCCAGAACAGGCCGGAAAAGATCGTGTCTTCATCGGCCAGCCGTTCGCCACGGCGCATCTTCACCATGTCGATAAAGACCTTGTGGATCTCCAGCTGCAGGCTTTTCAGGTATTCGATATCGCCTTCCTTTTCCGGCTGGAAGGGATCGAGGATGACCTTGTTTTCACCGGCCGTGTAGACACGGCGTTCGACGCCGATCTTCTTCAGCATTTCCGGAAAACCGAAACCACCGGACACGACGCCGATCGAACCGACGATCGAGGTCGGGTCGACGAAGATTTCGTCACCGGCAAGCGCGATCATGTAACCGCCGGATGCCGCGACATCCTCGACGAACATCAGCACGCGCTTGTCCTTTTCTCCGGCAAGCGAGCGGATGCGCTGGAAGATCAGCCGCGACTGCACCGGCGAGCCGCCGGGCGAATTGATGGAGATGGCGACGACCGGCGCATCCTTTTTGGCAAACGCCTTTTCCAGCAGCGGTGCAACGGTTGCGATATTGAGCGCCGGCCGGAACTGGCTGCCGCCTGCCATGATCGTGCCGTGCAGTCGCACGACGGGGATCGAAACGCCCTTCTTGCGCAGGCGTTTCGGCAGCAGGCGTGTCAGAAATCCGGCCATGTGTCATCCTTCCAAATCGAACAGCTGTTCATGTAGGGATTTGAACGGCCAGCGCAATCTCTGCGTTCCATAAGCGTGTCAAATTACCGTCACGCTTACCCGACACGGGCCTGACGGCCGGTGCGACGCGCATAAGCACTGCGGCCATTGTTGAGATTATCGGCGCGTTCGAGGAAGGCATGACCATCCTCGCCATGCAGGAAAAGCGGGGCTCGAAAAATGAGACGCGCTTTCGAGCCCTTGATGGCGGTGAGGAGAATGCGGGTGGCATCTGCATCCGGGCGCGGATGAATGAGCGTCATCTCGATACCGCCAAACCGCTTGCCGCAGGCGGCGATGATGTCGGAAACAGATTCCGGCCGCGCGATCAGCGACAATTGCCCGCCGGCCACCGTGATGGCGCCTGCCGTGCGCAGCCACGCCTCGAACAGGCCGTCGGTCATCGCATGCGCTTCCGCCTTCAACCTGTCAGGCGTGGTGCGGTCATCGGCATTGTTGAAGGGCGGGTTCATGATGACGTGGTCAAAACTGTGATCGGCAAGACCAGCGGCAACGCGCGCCCGGCCGGTCAGGGTCACGTCGGCTTCGATCACCGATACCCGATCCGCCAGATGCGCATTTTCGGCAAGCGCCACGCTGCGGCGCGCATAATCGGCCATCAACGATGACCGTTCCACCAGCGTCACCTGCGCACCGGCCAGACGCGAGGCGACCGCCATGCCGGCAGCACCTGCACCGGCGCCGATATCGGCAACCGTGATCGGCCCCTCCTGCGCCACCAACGAGGCCAGCAGCATGGCATCGGAACCTGAGCGGTGCCCCTCGCCTTTCGGCTGCAACACATGGAAGGCGCCGCGATGGAAGGCGTCGAGCGTTTCGGTCTTGGGCGCAGGTCTTTCGCTGCTCACTTCTTCTCGTCCCGCAATTCATGCTCCAGCCCGGCATCGACCAGAAGCTTGCGCGCTTCATCGGCGAGATCCTCCGCCACCAGCAGGCGTTTGGGCAGCAAACCGAGCGAACCTTCCAATATGCTCATGGACTGATCGGCGATCATGCAGGGAATTTCGGCGTCGCGCATCAGGCTCTCGGCGAAGGAGAGCAGCACGACATCGTTGGTGCGGATCAGTTCTATCATCACAATTCCCTCAAAATCACCGGTACGGAGCCTTTTGCCCCTTGCCGGTTCACCCTGCCCTTTCTATGGTCCCCCGCAAAATTTGAACAGGAGTACGCATTCTTGGGCGTCGTCATTCCGCTCGAAGAGAGCAAGAACAAACAGGCTTCGGTCAAGCCCCTCGTCGATCTGACCAAGGGCGACATGGAGCGTGTCAACCAGCTGATCCTGTCGAAGGCCGGCTCCGACGTACAGATGATCCCGGAGGTTGCCAACCACCTGATTTCATCCGGCGGCAAGCGCCTGCGGCCAATGCTCACCCTCGCCTCCGCCGCCATGTTCGGTTACGAGGGCGAAGGCCATGTGAAGCTTGCCACCTCGGTCGAGTTCATGCATACGGCCACGCTGCTGCATGACGACGTGGTCGACGAAAGCGACCTGCGCCGTGGCAAATCCACCGCCCGCACCATCTGGGGCAATCAGGCGAGCGTCCTTGTCGGCGATTTCCTGCTCGGCCAGGCCTTCAAGATGATGGTCGAAGTCGGCTCCATGGAAGCGCTCGATGTGCTCGCCACCGCCGCATCGGTGATCGCGGAAGGCGAAGTGCTGCAGCTTTCCGTCGCCAAGAACATGGAAACCACCGAGGACGACTATCTGTCCGTCATCCGCGCCAAGACGGCGGCGCTGTTTGCGGCGGCCGCAGAAGTGGGCCCGATCATCGCTGCCACCGACAAGGCCAGCCGCAGCGCGCTGCGTTCCTACGGCATGAACCTCGGCCTCGCCTTCCAGCTGGTCGATGATGCGCTGGATTACGGCGGCAAGGCTGCAGAACTCGGCAAGAATGTCGGCGACGATTTCCGCGAAGGCAAGATCACCCTTCCGGTCATCCTTTCCTACCGTCGCGGCACGACCGAGGAACGCGCATTCTGGCGTCAGGCGATCGAAAACGGCGAAAGCACCGAGGAAAACCTCGAAAAGGCGCTGGCCCTGATCACCAAATATAACGGTCTCAAGGACACGATTGCGCGAGCAAAGCACTATGGCACGATTGCCAGCGACGCACTCGCCCCGCTACCTGATTCCGCTTACAAATCAGCGCTTCTCGAGGTCATCGACTTCTGCATCGACCGGGTGAACTGACCCCTGTCGACACATTGGGCGGAAAGAGCGGGTTCCGCGATATTCTTGCGGACCTGCTTCAAAAAAGCCATTCTATCGTGAATCATCGGTACATGTACCTTCGGCGGCCATTCTGTCGCCCTGCGCTTTTCATGAGAGGCACTTTTATGCGGCAGCAATTCGCCCTTCGTCTGCTTTCCGGCGCGGCCTTTGCCGCCGCCATCATGCTGGGTGGCCAGGCGCTTGCCGCTGCCAGTACTGAAAAGCCGGCGACCGAAGAGGCCCAGACTTTTGATGCGGGCAAGGTCAACACCTTTTCCGGCGCGTTCCTCGCCGCACGCACCGCCGATGTGGACCACGATTATCCGAACGCCATCACCCTTTACCGCAAGGCACTGGAGCTGGAACCGGCCAATACGGAAATCCGCGAACGGCTGATGCTGGCCATGCTGATGAGCGGCGATTTCGACGGCGCGCTGCCGATCGCACAGGATCTGAAGGCAGACGAGGCGGTGGAGCGCATCACCGTCATCGTTCGCGGGCTGGACGATATCCGCAACAAGAAATTCGCTGAAGCCGAAAAGCTGCTGACCTACAAGGGCACCAACGACCTCGACCGCATTACCCACACACTGCTGGCCGCATGGGCCCGTGTTGGCGCCGGCAAGGGCAAGGAAGCGCAGGCGCTGGTGCGCGGCATCAAGGGCCCGGTCTGGTTCAAGGTCTTCACCGATTACCATCTCGGCGCCATGGCGCTGGTGTCCGGCGATATCAACGCGGCGCGTTCCAGCCTGACGGCGGCGATCACCAATGACGATGGCGTCGCCACCACACCCGACACGTTTATGCGCGCGATCATGGCTTTGGCTCGCCTTGAAGCAAGCCAGGGCAACAAACAGAAGGCGCTCGACACGATTGCCGTCGGCGACCGGCTGATCAGCAATTACGCGCCCCTGAAGGCGCTGCGCCAGAGCATCGAGGCCGGTGACAAACCCGACCAGCAGGTGACGACGGCCACCGAAGGGGCTGCCGCCGTGCTGTTTTCCGTCGGCGGTGCGCTGAACCGCCAAGGCGCGGAAGAAATGGTGTCGCTCTACCTGCACATGTCGCATGCGCTGGATCCGAAAAGCGCCGACACGCTGATCATGCTCGGCGGCATTGCCGAAAAGCTGGAACAGCCTAAACAGGCGATCGCGCTTTATGAAAAGGTGCCGGCCGATTCGCCGATGCGCCGCATTTCCGAGCTGCAGTTGGGCCTGACGCTTGCCCAGACCGGCGAAGTGGACAAGGCGCGCGAGCACCTGAAGAACCTCATCGCTTCCGATCCGGCCGACTTGCGCAGTTACCTTGCCTATGGCGCGGTTCTTTCCGACGCCAAGGACTACAAGGCGATGGCGGAGAATTACGACAAGGCTGCGCAGGTGGTGGGCCCGATTGCCCGCCCCGCCGACTGGACGATCTTTTTCCAGCAGGGCATCGCCTATGAGCGCCTGAAACAGTGGGACAAGGCGGAGCCTGCCTTCCGCAAGTCGCTGGAACTGAACCCCAACCAGCCGCAGGTTCTGAACTATCTCGGTTATTCCTTCGTCGACATGAACCGCAATCTCGACGAGGGCATGGAGATGATCAGGAAGGCCGTGGAGGCACGGCCGGATGATGGTTACATCGTCGATTCTCTCGGCTGGGCGCATTATCGCCTCGGCCAGTTCGACGAAGCCGTAACCGAGCTGGAGCGCGCCGCGCAGCTGCGTGCCGGCGACGCCGCCATCATCGACCATCTGGGCGATGCCTATTGGCGCGTGGACCGCAAGCTGGAAGCCAATTACCAGTGGAAGCGCGCGCTGACGCTGGAGCCCGAAGAAGCGGAAATTCCAAAAATCAAGGCGAAGATCGAAAACGGCCTGCCGGAACTCGACGCGGCACAGCTTGCGGCGATGAAGGCGAATGCAAAAGCCGCCTCGGCCACGCCTGAACCGGCGACACCTGCCACCACGCCTCCGGCCGAGACGGCTCTCGTCACGCCGCCGGCAGACGGTGGAGCCAGGCCGACCAATTACACGGTTAACCCCGGCGACACGCTGTGGAAGATCGCGCATGAGGCGCTTGGCGACGGCGACCTGTTCATCGAGCTGATCAAGGCAAACCCGCGCCTTCGCCGCAACCCGAACCGGATCTTTCCGGGTCAGGTTCTCGACCTGCCGGGTGTGGCGGCCCCCGTCACCCCTTCTTCGGACCCGTCCTCGGCTCCTGCCGGCAACTGACGCATGACCGAAATGCCTGTCGTGACGGAAGTGGCGCGAGCCAAGATCAATCTCGCGCTGCATGTCACCGGCCGACGTGACGACGGTTATCACCTGCTCGACAGTCTTGTGACATTCTGCGAGAGCGGCGACCGACTGGATATAACCGCTTCCGATGAAGACAGGTTTTCCGTTTCGGGGCCCTTTGCCGATGTTTTGGGGGCGCCGGCCGACAATCTGGTACTGAAGGCGCGTGACGGGTTGCGTCAACGCCTCGCCGCTGCCGGTATTATCACCGGCCCGGTTGCCATTCATCTCGAAAAAAACCTGCCCGTCGCCTCCGGCATCGGTGGCGGCTCAGCCGATGCGGCCGCCGCCCTGCACGGCCTGTTACGCGCGTGGAAGACCGATCTGGAACCGCGGACAAGCAATGCGCTTCTGCTGTCTCTGGGGGCCGACGTGCCCATGTGTTTTGCCGGAACACCGCTTGCCGCGCGTGGTATCGGCGAGAACATCACCCCCCTGCCGCAGATGCCGGCCATGGCGCTGGTTCTGGCCAACCCGCTGATTGGTGTTTCGACACCCGCCATCTTCAAGGCGCTGGAGCGACGCGACAACCCGCCCGTGGGCGCGCTGCCCGCTTCCGCCGACCTCGCGGACTGGATCGACTGCCTCAAAAACCTGCGCAATGATATGGAGCCTGCCGCGACACGGCTGGTGCCGGAGATCGCCGCTGCACGCGCCATGCTGGATGCCGAGGGCGCGCTGCTATCGCGCATGTCCGGCTCCGGCGCCACCTGCTTTGGCATTTTCGGCAGTTTTGAAAAGGCGAAAGCCGCGGCAGAGGCACTTCGCCGCCAACGGCCGGACTGGTATTTCTGCGCCACCAATACCATGTCTGCCTGAAAACAGCCGGGAGAGAACCCCATGAACAGGATCGACGAAAGCCGCCCCTTCATTCCCGTCGGCATTGCCGTGCTGACCGTCTCCGACACGCGCACACTGGCGGACGACCGCTCCGGCGACACGCTGGTAACCCGCATCACCGAGGCCGGCCATGCCCTCAAGGACCGCGCCATCGTGCCCGATGACAGGGAAAAGATCGCCGCACAGGTGAAGGCGTGGACTGAGGATGATGCGATCGACGTGGTCATCACCACCGGCGGTACCGGCTTTACCGGCCGCGACGTCACACCTGAGGCCATCGAGCCGCTGTTCGAAAAGCGCATGGACGGCTTTTCACACGCCTTTCACCGGATTTCCTACGACAAGATCGGCACCTCGACCATCCAGTCGCGCGCCACGGGCGGCGTTGCCAATGCCACCTATATCTTTGTTCTGCCCGGTTCTCCCGGTGCCTGCAAGGATGCCTGGGACGGCATCCTGAAACCGCAGCTGGACTATCGCCACATGCCCTGCAATTTCATCGAGATCCTGCCAAGGCTGGACGAACATCTGAAACGTGGTGGCGGCAAGGCCTGATGGTCAGCCGCGTGCGGCCCAGGCCGGCACCATCTCGCTGATCAGCATGAATGTCTTCTGTTTCTGCACCAGTTGCTCCAGCGACATGCCGGATCGAGCAACCGACAGTGCCTGCGCCTTCGGCATGACAAAACCATGTTCCAGCGGCGGCACACGGTGGGTAAGCCGCTTGAAAAAGGACGGCAGATGATTGCGTGAAGGCGAAAATTTTGCCGGCTTGCGGTTCATCGCCAGATGTTCCTGAAGCTCGTTGATCCAGCCTACCTGCGGGCGCGCACCCGGCTCCATCAACAGCAACCACTCGCCGCGCACCGATTGCACGATGTCCTTGATATCCCACGCCGTATGAAACCGGCAGCCGGCCGCATCGGCCACCCGCGCCGAGGCATCGCGCGAGCCATGGTCGAGCACCACGACATCGCTGATCAGCCCCTCCACGGCGCCTGCCACCAGCACAGACAGTGTCTGCGCCAGTTCTGTTTCCTGATCGCGGCATTCCATGATGACAGTCAGCATTTGTGACAGTTAGCGCATTGCAGCATGAAAGGCCACTCGCGGTTTCTCGCAATTTTGTTCTTGCAATGTTCTCGCTTCCGAGATAGGAATTTCTCACATGCAGCGGCGCATCGCCGCCTGCGGGAGATTCCGATGAACGAGCTGTCAGACTTGAGGCAGGGTGCGCTGGCACCTGGCCATACGGCAGATATTGCCAACGCACTGGTGAACGCTTCCGGTCTTCGGATCGAGATCGACCGCCGGCGCGGACGGGGTGCGGGCATCAACCCGAGCGGCCGTTTCGAGGAACAGCGCCGCGAGACGTTCGATGACGGCTGGCAGTCGCTGGAAGAACTCGCCCCGTTCCGCACCGAAGTGCAGGTGGAAAAACCACGCACGGCGATCACCCGCAACGATAGCCCGGATATCGGCTTCGACCGTTCGGTCAATCCTTATCGCGGTTGCGAACATGGCTGCATCTACTGCTTTGCCCGCCCGACGCACAGCTATATGGGCCTTTCGGCGGGGCTGGATTTCGAGGCAAAACTGTTTGCCAAGCCGGATGCGCCGCGCCTTCTGGAGCGCGAACTCAGCCGTCCGGATTACAAGGTCCGGCCGATCGCCATCGGCACCAACACCGATCCCTACCAGCCGATCGAGAAGGAATGGCGCATCATGCGACAGCTTCTCGAAGTGCTGCAGAAGGCCAATCACCCGGTCCTGATTGTCACCAAGGGATCGCTGATCACCCGCGATATCGACATCCTCTCCGACATGGCGGCCAAGGGCCTGGCCAAGGTAGGGATTTCGGTGACGACGCTGGACCGCAAGCTGGCGCGCAGCATGGAGCCGCGTGCCGCCACGCCATCGCGCCGTCTGGAGACGATCAAGGCGCTGACCGAGGCCGGCATTCCAACGGCGGTGATGATGTCGCCGGTCATTCCGGCGCTCAACGATCACGAGATCGAACGGGTGCTGGAGGCGGGCCACGCTGCCGGTGCGCGCGAGGCGAGCTACGTGCTCCTGCGCCTGCCGCTGGAAGTCGCACCGCTGTTTCGCGACTGGCTCTTGCAAAACTATCCGGACCGCTACCGGCATGTGATGAACCTTGTGCGTTCGATGCGTGGCGGCAGGGATTACGATGCCGATTTCACCAAGCGCATGAAGGGCGCCGGTCCTTATGCCTGGCAGATCGGCCGTCGTTTCGAGATGGCCACCAAACGTCTGGGTCTCGCCCGTCGCGGCATGTCGTTGCGCGACGATCTGTTTGTGAGGCCCGATGGAGGGGGCGTGCAGCTGTCGCTGCTCTGACCTTTCAAAAACTCAAGAGAATTCGACACGGTCCACCGCCGCTTTCCGTGTCGAAACACCCCGGCCCCGCCTTCCCCTTGGCGAGGAAACGTTGCCGCCGTTATGCCGGGGCTTGCAGGAGATCGGGTCGGCGTGCGATTTTCGCCGCCATGAAAAGAAGCACGCCGCCCGATTCTCAAAAACTGTTCGATGACCTGCCGCTGAAACCCGATTTCAGCATCGAGGATGCCGCGCGCGCCGAAGGCCTCTGGCCGGTGGCGGGAACCGACGAAGCTGGTCGCGGACCGCTGGCCGGCCCGGTTGTTGCCGCCGCCGTCATTCTCGATCCTGAAAACATTCCGGCGGGACTGAACGATTCGAAAAAGCTCAGCCTGAAACAGCGCGAAAAACTGTTCGAGGAGATCATCGCCACGGCGCAGGTATCGGTTGCCTCATCCGGCCCGAGACGCATCGACGACATGAATATCTTGCGCGCCAGCCTCGATGCCATGCGGCGTGCGGTGGCGGGGCTGGAAACGCCTCCTGCCCTCGTTCTCTCGGACGGTCGCGACGTGGTGCCCGGCATCACCTGCACCGGCCGCGCCGTCATCAAGGGGGACGCCCGCTCGGTGTCGATCGCGGCCGCCTCGATCGTTGCCAAGGTGGTGCGTGACCGGATGATGGCGCGGGCGGGCGCTGTGTGGCCTGCCTACGGGTTTGAGGGCCACGCGGGGTATGGCACGGCGCAGCACCGGGGTGCGATCATCGAGCATGGACCATGCGTGCTGCACCGGATGAGTTTTCGACCGCTGAAGAAGGATGGGGTGTGAGGCTGCGAAATCACACAGAAAAAGACATCTGTCCTTCCGTCAAACGCTGTCTCATCTGTAAAATCCCACCGACGAAGTCGGCCACGCGACGCTCGGACGTGGGCGATCTCGCTGCCATTTCTGCAACTTCACCAATCTTGTAGGTCATCGGCAAAGCCACGGTCGAAATTCCAACCATCGCAAGATCCAAGTCATCTGCAACCACGGGATCCATTTCCCTGATTTCGTCAATCGCCTGCATCAATGAACTTTTCCCTCTTGCCTCATCCGGCTGAACGGCGGAAATTCGATTCACCAACCAGAGTCCAAATTCACGATTTGCCAGCCCATGAAGCAGGATCAAAATTGCTTCGCGTGGCTCACCCTTCACTATTGGATTCTCGAGAACGCGCCGGGCGGCGGCCATGGAGCGGTTAATGTCGCCCTGAACATGATCGATCAGCGACATTGTCTTTTTCGCCTTGCCAGCAATGCGCCAAGCGAGAAAACCCGAAGCCAACAGAGCGCCAAAGGCCGCGGCATTCAACCACAAAAGCAGGTCATTACCGTCCATTGTCATTTTCCTTTGCACGCTGATATTCGAGCGCCTTGGAATATTCCAACATGAGCTTGTTCTCAGCCTCTGTAGACACTGCTTCAGAGAGCTTTTTGGCTTCTTCCGGCGTTGTCGACTTTATCAGGAATATACGCTCTTTAATTTGCGTTTGTAGCATCCACGCGCGAAATATAGCGTAAGCCGCCATGAGACAGACTGCGGCCCCGATAGCGCTTGCTAGAGGCACGCCAGCGATCAGCGCGAGGAAGGCACTTATTACGATCAGACATATTACAAATGTGTCCTTATCGAATTTTGATGCGTGACGGATCGCACTTACCCAAAATGATTGATCTCTTTTCTCCTCATCACTCACGTGGCGCCTTTTCTCCCAACAGATTATAAAGAGCCTTGTTGCAATGTTCACGACACAAAGACACAACCCAGACAGATCACTTTCACCCAACACACTTTCACAAGCTGAGTAACGCGTAAATCCGGGTACCGAAGAATAATGTCGGGATGATCCGACGATTTTCTACTAAAACAACAAAAAAGCCGGGCGTCACCACCCGGCTTTTCCAAATTTCACCCTGACCGATCCGATCAGTTGAGGCGCGTCTTGACCTGCGAAACGGCATCAGCAAACAGCGTGTTGCGGGTGGCGGCGTCGGTCTTGGCGGCGATCACCTTTTCGGCGGCAGCGACTGCGAGGTCGACGGCAGCGGCGCGAACGGAACCGATCGCATCGGTTTCGGCCTGCTTGATCTTCTGCTCGGACAGCGCGTTGCGGCGTGCAACGAACTCTTCCGTCTTCTGCTTGGCTTCGGCGGTCAGGCTAGCTGCTTCGCGTTCGGCAGCGGCAACGATGTTGGCGGCCTCGGCTTCGGCTTCCTTGCGCTTCTGCTGGTATTCGGCGAGCAGTGCCTGCGCTTCTTCGCGCAGACGCTTGGCTTCATCGAGTTCGGCCTGAATGTTGCCGGCGCGCTCGTCGAGCGACTTGGCCATCATGCCCGGCACCTTGAGATAGGCGATCAGGACAAAGAACAGGACGAGGGCAACGAGGGCGAAGAAACTTGCATCAAATGCCATAGGATCAGGCCTCCGTCTTTACGGCGGCAACAGCAGCCTTGACTTCTTCGCCGCTGGTCTTGGCGCCGATCAGCTGATCGACGATGCCGGCTGCGGTTTCTTCGGCGATATCGCCGACATTGGCAAAAGCCTTGGCCTTGATATCGGCAATGCGCGCCTCGGCGGCAGCAAGCTTGGAAGCCAGCTCCTCCTCGATCGCGGCACGATCGGCAGCGGCCTTGGTCTTGGCGGCTTCGCGGGCGGCATCGGCAATGCCGGCACCCTTGGCGCGGGCGGCCGCCAGTTCTTTTTCATAGGTTTCGACAGCGGCGTCGGCTTCAGCCTTCAGGCGGCCGGCTTCGCTGAGGTCGGCGGCGATGCGATCATGGCGGTCGCCAAGAATGGCAGCCAGACGCGGCGCGATGACCTTGTGCATGACAAGGAAGAAAATGCCGAAGGTGATGGCGAGCCAGACGAGCTGCGACGGATAGGTCGCGAAATCGAAGGGCGGAAATACGCCGGTGGCACCATGGTCGCCGGGTACGCCGGTTTCCGTGTGCAGTTCGCCGGCAGGCGCGGCGTGCGGTTCGCCGACGGTCGCGGCTGGCGTCTCAGAAGCGGCCGGCGCTGTCTGCGCATATGCCGGGGTCACGAACATCATCACCTCCAGGTGTACTCCAAATGCGAAGGATCACGGCACGCCTTTTGCAAGCGGCCGTGATCCATACCCGGACCGTTTATTAGACGGCGAACAGGAGAAGGAGAGCAACGAGCAGCGAGAAGATGCCCAGAGCTTCCGTAACGGCGAAGCCGAATACCAGACGGCCGAACTGGCTGTCAGCGGCAGACGGGTTGCGCAGGGCGCCCGACAGGTAATCACCGAAGATACGGCCGAGAGCCAGAGAGGTACCAGCCATGCCGAGGCATGCGAGACCGGCGCCGATGTACTTTGCTGCTTCCGCTTCCATATTGAAAACTCCTTTGGATGGATTAGGGCGGCTTATGATGGCGCCGGAGACCGGGCCAGCGACTTGTTCCGACTAGTGACCCCCGTGCACGGCATCGTTCAGGTACATGCAAGTGAGCACCGCGAACACATAGGCCTGCAGGAAGGAAACCAGGAACTCCAGACCGGTCATTGCGACCGTCATGATGAGCGGGAGGACGGCACCACCGATACCGACAGCTCCGAGAGCACCCATGGAGGTGACGAAGCCGGCGAAAACCTTCAGCGTGATGTGGCCTGCAAGCATGTTTGCGAACAGACGAACCGAAAGGCTGATCGGACGGGACAGGAACGAGATGACCTCAATCGAAGACACGAGAGGCAGAAGCACTTTGGGAACACCCTGCGGCGCAAAAATGCCGAGGAAATGCAGGCCGTGCTTGTAGAAACCGTAAACAATGACGGTGCCGATGACCAGAACCGCCAGCGCGAAGGTGACGATGATCTGGCTGGTGACCGTGAAGAAATAAGGGAACATGCCGAGCAGGTTTGCCGTCAGCACGAACATGAAGAGCGAGAAGACAAACGGGAAGAAGACCATTCCCTTGGTGCCGGCACCTTCACGCAGCATGCCGGCAATGAACTCGTAGCTCATTTCGGCAACCGACTGCATGCGGCCCGGGATCAGCGAGCGGCTGGCGGTCGCGAAATACAGGAAACCGGTGGCGGCAGCCACGGTTGCCACCATGAACAGCGAAGCATTGGTGAAGGACAGGTCCCAACCGCCGATTTCCATCGGAATAATCGGCTGCACCACAAACTGATGAGTCGGATCGTTAGCCACCGCTACCTCTTTCCCTCGCCGCCTTAAGGCGCCAATTCACTTCCGAAACTGCCTCAAAGAAGACAGTTTCATTTCCCAGTTTTGTCACTTCGATCATTGAAGGTTGCCTGAGGAGCAACCATACCAACGGAACGAAGCACATTCAGAATGCCCGCACAGAAACCGAGGAGGAGAAGAATGATCATCCCCCAAGGCGATGTGCCGGCAACATAATCCAGCCCATAACCCAAAAGAGCACCAACAGCGACAGCCGAGATGAACTCCGAGGAAATCTTCAGACCAAGGGCCATGCCCTTGCGGCTTTCCTCGGACTGCGCGTCCCTCTTCGCCTCGGCTGCGTCTTCAGCGTGCTTGCCCGCAAGTTCTGCAGACAGGCGCTTCCGGCGCTCTTCCAGACTATCTTCACGGTCATCGGTCATTACAATCTCCCAAGGCCTCAATCTCGAAGCCACCCGACACGGACGAAGCCCAGCCAGCGAGGGAAATCGCGCCTTCCGGCCCGTTTTGAAGTCGCCGCAACATAGTTTTGCACGCCCTTATAGTCAAGGCGTCGCGCACGCTTCATCCAATGGAAATTAACCGATAAAAATCATAGCCTTAGACAGTTTGACCCGGTTGCGCGTCAAACTTGCCGGGGAATCGGTCGCCGCTCAGCTCCAGCCTCCGCCATAGGTGCGGTAGAAGACATGAAGGCCGATGCGCCCCACCTTCTGCATGGAACGTGCCCAGCCGGGCCGCACATAAACGGCGTGATAATGGGTGGCGGAGCCGACTTCCGTCAGCCAGATCTTGCCCGCGGTGACAGCCATGGCAATCTCGCGGGCCATCTTCCAGTGCTCTTCGGAGCGGACACGATCCTTGATGTTGTCGCAGGCAAACGAAAACTGGCAACGGTTGCGCCAGTTCTCGTTCTGGTAAACGACGCCGCAGATCGTATCGGGATAGGCGGGATTTCGCACACGGTTGAGAATGACCTGCGCCACGGCCGCCTGCCCTTTCACCGATTCTCCGCGCGCTTCGAAATAGATACCGGAGGCAAGGCACTGCTGCTCCTTGGACGAAAAGGTCGCAGCAGGAAGCGCCGTTGCCGCCCAGGCATGATCCTTGGGGCCGATCTCCGGCACGAAACGACCGGCATCCGCTTTCGGGGTCAGAATGGCATCGAAGGGCGACTGGCGGGAATAATCCGGCTTGGCCGGAGCGTAAGCCGTGGCCAGAATATCCGGATTGTTGTTGGTGACCAGCTTGGCGATCATCGGGTTCATGCCGGCATCGATCAGCTTGTCTTCTTTCTTGCGGAAATAGAAGGCGGCAAGCTCGACGGTCTTTTCGCCCTTTTTCGGCTTCACGAAGGCGACTTTTTCGGCGCCCTTTTCAGGCCTGCTCAACAGATAGCTGGTGCGCTGCAGGACCGAACCGGCGGTAAAGGCCTTGGGTGGCAACATGCGCTCCACCGCCATCACGCGGCCCTTCTTGGAGGCGCGGTTGACGCGCTCCTCGTCCGTCGTGCCATCGCCGGGATTGTCCTTTTCCGCATTCGTCTTGCCATTGCCGACAAAGGCCACCTTGCGGCCATCCGGCAATTGCATGCCGGCATCACCAAATTTTCCCGTGGCATTGGGGAAAGCCAGTTCGGCATTATGAATGGAGCCTGCCGGCGAATTGGTCATCACCATGCGCCACTGGCTGCCATCCCGCTCGAACCCGGCGAGAAGATCGGTGAGGTCACCATTGGACGGCATGGCGGGAAACACGAGCCAGGCAGCAAGGCCGAAGACGGCGGGGGATGTCCACCCTTCCATACGGAACGAGGACTTGCGACGCAAAACGCTGATCGAACGCAAAACCGGGTACTCCAAGACGGCAGGCCACAAGGCAGGCTGATAGGCAAATCGATGACTTGAAGATGAATCATTAACCTTGATGAGCGGTTAACGCGGCCGGTGGCACGCCCTGCAAACGCTGGCGTTTTAGCGTTCTCACACAAACGTCAGCACAGCGTGACCTTTGTGCCACGCCACATGATGGTCAGAAATGTGAAGGAAAACCGTGTGCTTATCGGCTCGCTGAAGATTTGAAGCCGGCAGGCGGACATTCGCCCGGATCAACGATCTCCAATCTCGGAAAAACGCATATCCTGCCGGCCGTCCGCACCCGCCACTGCCGTCAGAAACCCTTTCAGCACCGCACCATCCGGCATGAACAGCACCGTAAGGTCATCCGCGATGTCCACTCCGAGATCGATCGCCACCGGCATGCGCAACAAAGCGGCCAGGGCGACAAGCCTTGGGGCCACATCCTCACGTTCGAACAGGTGGATATCCAGCTTGGTGGCAAAACCCTCGTGCTGCATCCGCCAGCATGTCGCGACCGTATGCCGGTCGATATGATCGACGAAGGTAACGGATGTATCCTCGCCCTCGAACAGGCTTGGTGAAGGGACAGCAAAAGCCGTGGCAAACGCGGCCTGCAAAACCGCCATGGAAGGCCGGCCATCGATGAACACATCCGGCATCGGCCCGTGGCAGACAAGGGTCATGTTTCGCATCCGTGGCAAGCTCCGCGAATTGCCCGTTCCAGCCGGTTTCATGACACGCCCCCTATAGCCGGAAGTCCTCGAAATTATCTCGTCTTCATCGACCTGAGATCATCAGGATGACAATTCCTCTACCCTGCTACGCCGGGTTATTGCGGACCGAGCAGGCGAACAGGAACCGGACGCCGCAAGGAATTATCCGGATTGTTGGGATCCTTTTGCCACTCGATCAACGTGGCCGGTCCAAGCTGCAGGTGGAAAAGAAGATGCTCGACGATACCGGCCTTCCGCATGTCTTCCGGATAACCTTCACCACCCATCTGGCGCGAAGGGAAAAAGCCGAAGATTTCGCCTGACTCCAAAAGACCGAGGCGATTGGAGGCTGACGAGAACAGGTCGTAATCGGAATATCGTTCGTCCATATCGCGGCTAAGTGAATATCCGGTGACGCGTATGGCGTGACCAAGAGCGAGGTCGGGCGTCATCTCTTTACCCTCGCCGTCGTATATTGGGCCCTCTTTGCCGACCGATATCGTTCGATCAAATCCCGCCAAGTCTAGCTTGGTTAAATGAAATTGCTTGCTCCAGGCAAAAACTCGACCATCATAATCATACATACAGCAATCGAAATCATCAGCCGAATATACGGGATCGCCCTCGAAGGCGGCCTCCAAAACGGGCCGCAGAAGCGCCGGATCGCAAATCCATATATACCCTTTCAAAAGCGCCCCGCGCCCATGCTCCAGCCAGAACTCGATCAGTCCATCGGGTAACCGGCCTCGATACTTTTCGGCCTCCTCCGGGCTCACCGGCGTGACATGACTCATCGGCCCGAGAATATCGACGATGTCATGAAACGGGCGCTCGCGATCCGTCCGCGGCACATCCTGCAGCTGTTCGTAGGTGAAATCGACCTTGTCATTCATAGCAGTTCGCCAGCCATACGTTATCGGCGATCACAGGCCGACTGTATTTCCCGGCAAAATCCTTTGAACTACTGCCAGGAATGCAATCAGTTGCGCTCACACAGGCCTCCCCTAGAACAAATCTACCGGATTGGCTCATTAAACGGGAAGTCGATGCGCTCCCATGTCTTACCATCGAAGCGCCCCTTCGCGACCGCTGCCCCGCAGATCAGGCCGAGGCCGCGCCCTCGCCATCCTGCGACAGGGCAGCCAGCCGGCCGGCCGTCGCATCCGTCTGCTGCAGAAACACGCCGTAGGGTTCATCACGCATTTCGACAGAGACATTTTCGGGGTCGATCACCACAGGCGTCTGGTCATCCGCATATTTGTAGAATTCCAGAAAACCGCCTTCCGCCAGCCTGCGCGCCAACGCCAGAACCGCGTCCACTTCGACGCCAGCCTTCTCCAGCAGGTTTTCCGCCGCGCTCAGAACGGCATCTTCATCCAGGGCGCTCAGCAGCAACTCACGCTCGATCAATCTCTTGTCCATCATTGCCCTTCTCACTGCACCCGTCTCACTGCCCGAGCGGTACGCGATCGCCCGACGGCTGAATTTTCACGTAAGGCCCCTGGTGCACGGCATCGCCGCCGCCACCCTTCAGCCCCTCGGGATAACCGCGATTGAGCGATACGGCACCACCCTTGCCATCATAATATCGCACGCCGTCACCCTTGCCGAGAGGCGCCTTGGTCCAGTTCGCGCCATCACGCAATTCCCGGTCGAGAATTTCCTCGGCCTCTTCGTAACGCTTTCCCTGCAGGCGTTCGGCATAAGGTTTTGTATCGCGCTTCTGCGGTTTCGGCTTTTTCGGCGCACAATTGCCGCTGCAATTGTCGCGCTGTTGCGAGGGACTGCCCTGCTGATCGGCCTTCTGCTGCGCCTGTGGCGGTTTTGTGGGCGGTGGCGTCGGTTTCGGCGGCGCGGGCGGCCGCCGGGTACCGCCCTTCAGCATCTGAAGCAGAACCTTGATCAAACCGCCCATCAGCCGACCTCGCCCCAGAAGTTCTCCCAGTCATCACCGGCGGCCCTGTCGAGGGCAACCAGCAGGTCGTCTATCGCGTCGTCGGGATGTTTTGCCGTCTGCCGGAAGAATTTCTCCGCCTCCGGGCCATCACATTCACCCTCGGTGATCGACATCAGATAGGCCCATTTCATATGCGCCCGCTCCGACGCCAGACCCAGCCTCGCGCCAGAAGCTTCATAAGAAAGGACGCGCTCCATCATCTCGCGCTCACCGACCGCTTCCGTTGCGGGATGCACATCGCGCAGATAGGCCACCACTTTCAGGCGCGAAGCCTGCATGCGGGCATTTTCGATGAGGGCAATCATCTCTGGCGACAGCTGCAGCATGCCCCTGCCCGCCACGACATCCGAAGAGACCTCGGCGCCCGGACGCCGCCCGCGCTTGACCCCGCCGCCCCAAAGCGCATCCGGCGAGAAAAAGAGCTGTTCGACCGGACCGAACAGGCGCAAGGCCTGCGCCTCGTCCAGCACCGGAAAAACCTGCATCATCACGTTCGGATCGGCATGGCGAAAGATCACCGTTTCCGTGGCGGAGGTGCGATCGGGCCCGGGCTGATGGGGCGAAGCATCGGCACCACCGGCCGCCGCAAGCTCCACCCGTTCGCCATCAAAAACATCGGATGCGGCACCGCGCGGAATGGCGATGCGATTGAGGCCACGCAGATGGCGGAACAGGATTTCGGCGGTCAGGCTTTCATCGCCGACCCAAAAGACGATCGCCGAGCGGCCATCGGCGATGCGCATAAGCGCCTCCAGCCGGGCCGCGACGTTTTCCGGCTGCGGCGCCCCTGTACCAGCCAGCATGCCGCCGGCCGAAACATCGCCGGCAGACAGATTTTCCAGCATTTGTTGCGACAGAAACGCTGCCTGCGCGGCAAGGGCGTCATCGGAAAGCGCATCCGCCTCACCGGACAGGCCCGGGTCATCCAGCGGTGTCGGCTGGGCGGCAAGCGAAGGATCGACAAACCAGGGACCGCCGGCCACGATGGCATAATCGCCACCGGCATGGCGATAGAGCGGGCGATGGGCGATATCGGCGCGGTAAAGTTTTGCTGCCAGATTGTTGAAACGCGCACCATCCATGACCGCAAAGATGCGGCGGCCCGGCTCGGCAGCCAGATCACCAAGACGCGCCAAAAGCGCCTGCCCCTCGGTGGAGAGCGGGTTTTCTTCGCGCTCGCGATCGATCATCCTATCCTCTCACGGTCGGCATGGATTGCGCGGCCATGCTGGCCTGGCACGGCGTGCCGCCGCTTGCCGCACCGCCGGCAGAACCGCCACCCGCACCCTTGCCTTCATCGTCACCGATAAAGACGTTGCCGGATCCGGTCTGCGCATTGCCACCGCAGTCGATGGCATCACCGATACGACCGGCCGGTTTGCCATTGATGAACACGGTAGCGGAACCCGCCGCCAGCGCCCGCCCATGCGGCCCGGCATGACCGGCCACGCAGGCATGCGGCATGTAACTGTCGCCGACGCGCATCAAAGGGCGGTCGTTGACGTAGACATCCGGGCTGCCGCCGGTCGCCGGCGATGGCGGGAAGTGGCAGGCGTGTGCGGAGCCGATATCGGCGCGTCGGTGTGCTGGGGGCATGGGTGATCCTGCATGCGATTAGTAGTAATGACTTCTGGAGATCATTTTAGTCTACCAGACGACAACATATGATTTTGCTCCGAAATCACGTCCAATGCGTTCGTTTCGCTGCCAAGGGGGATGTTACCCATGACACCGGGAAGGCGAGCGGAGGACAGAGTAGCAACAGGAGCATGAGTTCTGATCATGCCCACACGCGCATTCCGACCGTCCTCCACCACAAGAGGCACATCGTCATAGCCGTCTTCGTGAGGGAAAAGCATTGAAGATTTTCCAGTCCGCTGTTCATAGTAACGCATGGCCATGTTGCGTATTGAGCGTAGCGAGACCGCCCCCCAAACAAGGTCGGCCCCCCACTCATTGGGCCTAGCCATCGGTCCGGTTCCGAAACCAATCGATTGGATGTAGTTTCGAGGCCCCTCTGCCCATACATGCCTTACTACATACCCCACATTCAGCTTGTGGCCAGGCATGGTCTTGTTTACCAGTACACGTTTCGCAGCGTTAACAATATGCGAGACGTTTCCGAATAGATCGACTCGCGTCACGGAGCCCGTGGTCACAGGATCGCCGAATTCATCACCATCGAAATCCAGATATTCCAGCGCTGGATAATCCCTCAGTCCCATCCAGACATCATCGATCTCAAAGCGCAGTTTGATAGGCTTCGGATTGAACTTCGATGTATTCACCATGTAGTTTGGCAGCACTCTTCCGGTCGTGTCATAATAATGCCAGTCCTCACTACCAGGGGACTCCGATATCATTCGGGACTTAAATATGTAAACGGTACCATCATCAAAACTCACCGTCGTCATATCATCAGAGCTGATACTAACGCCCATTACCCTCACCTCTTGCTGATATGAACATCGCACCCCGGAACAGGGCGTAGGACACGAAATATGTACTCAAGACCTGCCACAATCTATCCCAATAATATATTGGCATTGCCACACCATCCTTGATGTAGAAATCAGCCCCGAACTGCAAATCACGGACCCCGGACAACTGCGACTGCATAAACGACGCGAATACCACATATATTAATATAAAAATTAACTCCAAAAACATCGAATTCATCCCGCCATCCCTTAATATAAAAACAAAAACGGATGGAATCATAATATAAAAAGTAAAAAATACAAATATGTTTATTATATTAATAAACAAAAATACAGTATGAAACCTGTACCATTCATCATATACGATATATGCACTAGATATCATCGCATAAATCAAGAATACATATGAAATAAATCGAAAAAAAACCATCAGTTCAACTCTATTTTTTCAGAAGAAACTTTGATCGATTTTGATCCTTTTATTTTTATGCTAATTCCATTCAATTCGATCTCACCATTGCTCTTCATGACGAGGCTACTTTCACCGCACTGAAATATAAATCGATCTCCAGTCATGAATGTCGTTACTTTCTCGACCTCTACAACGCGATGCCCCCCTACGATTGACGTATGGTTGTCGCGGGTAATATCCTCACGCGACCCTCCGACTTCGGTTACTTTCCCCTTGCCCACTTTTTCGGTCGAGGAAACTTTTACCCGCTCCATTTTGTGAGAACCGACGAGAATTTCCAATTTTCCTTTCGTTTCATCATCCTGCATCAGCATGTCGAGTTCGACTGGCCTGTAAGCGAGACTGCCGTTTTTGTAAGCTATGTGATCCACAACCTTATTCAGGATCTGCTCCTGAAAGCTGGCCTCCAAAGAGGACCCGACGACGAGACGCATATTCCCGCCAATCACTTCGTTCCTATGGCGCCCAACCTCGCTTACGTGATTGTTCCCCACGGATTCGAACTGCGTGTTTTCAACGCGCTTTGATCGATTGAACCCGATATGAAGATTATTATTTCGCTCCGCGCGGAAATAAACTTCTTCGCGACCTATATCATCCTCGAAACTCAGCTCATTGAAGCCACTACCCTTATGCGTATTCGTCCGAAACGTACTCTTCGTCTTGTTCGCCGGCAGATCATACGGAACCTTCTGCATCGCATTCGGCACCACCCCCGTCACCAATGGCCGATCCGGGTCGCCATCCACATAGGCGATCATCACCTCCATGCCGATACGTGGAATAACCTGCCCGCCCCAGGTTGAGCCGGCCCAGTTCTGTGCCACGCGCACCCAGCAGGTGTCCGATCCATCCTTCTTGGCCTTGCGATCCCACGGGAACCACACCTTGATGCGGCCATACTGGTCCGGGTGGATTTCTTCGCCTTCCGGTCCGGCAACGATGGCAACCTGTGTGCCTTCGATACGCGGGCGTTTGGTCTCGCGGTGCGGGGTCATCGGCACGCGGGAGGGGACGGCTTCGAATTCGTTGCGATATTCCGGTTCGTTGCTGTTGGTCTCATAGGAACGATCCACCACCGTCTGGATCGACTTGATGATCACATGCTCTTCATAAGCATGGTCGGGATGCGCGACTTCATAGGGCGTAAAACGGCGACCGGTTTCGATGATGCGGCTGGTGGAGGCGCCATAAACCCGGTCGTGGTCGGCTTCCGATGCCTGGACGCGCAGTTTTTGCGCACGCTCGGCTTCGGCAACGGATGAGATGCGCGCGGGGTATTCGTAAAGCTCGCGTTTGGTCGCATCCGGCATCTGCACCAGCGACGGTGTCATCGTGCCCGGCACCATGCGCGGGGTCTCGAAATTCCAGTCGGCGCCGGCGCGCTGGCCCGGAACGTAGGAAAAACGACGTGCCCATTCGTTGATATGATTGCGGTCGGACGAGCCTTGCGCGAGGCGCACTCGTTTTTCGCCCTGGGCCGAGGCTGACGGTCCAAGCCAGCCATTGGCGGTATCGGCCACATGCAGCTTGTGTTTGCCGTCCTCATGGCTGAACCAGTAGAACAGGCCATCCTCTTCAAAACGGCGGCAGAGATAGTCGAAGTCTCGCTCGTTGAACTGGACCGAATAGTGTTGTTTGGGCGGCGATGTGATGACACCCGATGTGTCCGGTGCGGGAATGCCGTGTTCCGAAAACAGGATTTCGGCGATCTCGATCGACGTCTTGTCCATCCAGATACGGCAATCGGAACGGCGGGTGAGCAGCCACATCTGCGGGCGCAGCACCATCGCATAGGAGCGCAGACCGCGGGTGATCGGCGGGCCTTCGTTGAGTTCGGTGACCAAACCGTTGAACGGGCGACGGATGGCCGGAATATCTTCGCCGTCCCCCTGCTGCACTTCCACCGACACATCGAGCAGGCGACCGATCAGGTCTTCCGGCTTGATCTGCTCCTTCTTGGTGCGGGCGACGAGGTGGATCTCGAACAGGGAGGAAATGCCTTCCTGGATCGTCACGCGCTCGGCCAGAAGCTGGTCTTCTCCCAGCGGCGAATTGATCTTCAGGATACGGCTCGCCTGAATGAAATCGGCGGCGGAAGATGCGTTGTCCATGAATTGCCCCGGCAAATCCCAAAAGTAAAACAGCCACCGGACTGTCGGCAGCGCTCAATTGAAGGTGTGTCTGTGCGGGGAAAAATATGGCGTGAAGGCGGCAAATCAACCCTGAATGGGCGGTATTTGAATATAGGGTGTTTTTACGGGAATTTTAGAAAATCGGCATAAAGTGGCCTTTATCGCCGGCCTTTTGGCCTCGTCGCCAGCACGTTTCGGATCGAAAAGCTGGAATGGATGCGTAGCACGCCGGGCAGCGCGGAGAGGATCTCCTTGTGGATGCGCTCGAATTCCAGCGCGCTCTCCACTTCCACCCTCAACAGATAATCGGAATCGCCGGTCATCAGAAAACATTCGCGGATTTCCGGGTGTTTGCGGATTGCCGCCTCGAAACGGTTGAGGTGGTCCTCCGTCTGCCGCTCCAGCGTGATGTTGATGATGACCGCGATCGTGTTGCCGCCGGCACTTTCGATGAGCGCCGTATACCCCTTGATCACGCCCGCCTTTTCCAGAAGGTTGATGCGGCGCAGGCAGGCGGATGGCGACAGGCCGACTTCAGCGGCGATCTTGGCATTGCTCATGCGGGCGTTCAGCCGCAGCAGGCGGATGATATCGCGGTCGGTAGCATCGATGGCGGACATGCGAATTGTTCCATAAATTCGAAGAACCGCCTGAAAAACATCTAATCATGCAATGATCAAGCAATAATCGACGGGATATTGCGTGATCGTTTCAATAAGCTGCTCTGATCAAGTCATTAATGACGGGAACGGGTGATGCAGCGTGGTTTCAGGGCGTGTTCAAACGCGGCTGCCGCAGTGCGGACTCGGCCAAAACTGTGTTTTGCAGTATTGTGGCCTTTCCGGCATGAAACACTGAGGGCAGCATGAAAGTCTCCATTCTCGGCGCCGGCATTATCGGCGTGACATCCGCCTACCAGTTGGCAAAGGCCGGCCACGAGGTCACAGTCATCGACCGACAGCTAGGCCCTGCGCTCGAGACCAGCTTTGCTAATGCCGGCGAAGTGTCCTTCGGTTATTGCTCGCCATGGGCAGCTCCCGGCATTCCGCACAAGGCGATGAAATGGCTGTTCATGAAACACGCCCCGCTGATCCTGCGTCCCAAAATGGATGCGGCGATGTTGTCGTGGATGCTGAAAATGCTGATGAACTGCACAGCGGAGCGCTATGCGATCAACAAGAGCCGCATGCTGCGGCTGGCCGATTACGCCCGCATCACTCTGGCGGATGTGCGCGAAGAGACCGGCATCGCTTACGATGAGCGCATGCAGGGCACGCTGCAGCTTTTTCGCACACAGGAGCAGCTGGATGCATCCGCCAAGGATGTGAAGGCGCTGGCCGCCGATGGCGTGCCTTATGACGTGCTGGATCGTGATGGCTGCGTGCGCGTCGAACCCGCGCTTTCGCATGTGCGCCACAAGGTGGTTGGCGGGCTTCTGACCCCGAAGGACGAGACCGGCGACTGCTTCAAGTTCACCAATGCGCTGGCGGCCAAGGCGGAGGCGATGGGCGTCAAATTCCTCTGGGGCCACAACATTAAGGCCGTCGACATTTCCGGCGGCAAGGTGTCCGGCGTGCATACGGACAAGGGCGACATCAAGTCGGATGCCGTCGTCGTGGCGCTCGGTTCCTATTCGCCGCTTCTGGTCAAATCCTTCGGCATCCATCTGCCGGTCTATCCGGTGAAAGGCTATTCACTGACCATTCCGATCACCGACGCAACGCGCGCGCCGGAATCGACGGTAATGGACGAGACCTACAAGATCGCCATCACGCGGCTGGGCGACCGTATCCGCGTCGGCGGCATGGCGGAAATTTCCGGCTATACCAATGATCTGGGCCTTGCCCGCCGCCGCACGCTGGAACATTCGGTCATGGACCTGTTTCCGGGTGGCGAAGCCGGCAAGGGCGAGTTCTGGTCGGGCCTCAGGCCCATGACGCCGGATGGCACGCCGATCATCGGCGGCACGCATATCGCCGGCCTTTATCTCAACACTGGCCATGGCACGCTGGGCTGGACGATGAGCACCGGTTCGGCGCGCGTCATCGCCGATCTCGTCAGCGGCCGCGAACCGGAAATCGATGCGAGCGACCTTTCGGTCAGCCGTTACGCCTGATCTTTTGTCAGCTGCGGCGACGCTTATACAGCAAGTCCCCCTCTGGCTGCCGCCATCTCCCCCACAAGGGGGGAGAAAGTTTGCGGCAACCTCTTGCCTTAATTGAGCTTGAGAGGGTCGGCTGGGTTAAGCCCTCCCCCTTGTGGGGAGGGTTGGGAGGGGTTTTCCATATGGCGTTAGCCCTACCCGCTCAGGCAAAAGGGCCCACTCAGGCAAAGGGATCGTAACCCGGCTTCTTGTAGATGAGATCAGGCTTGCCGGCGATATCGGGCACATAGACCTTGTCCGTCCATTCCGCCGGATCGACATCCTCGATCGCCACCGAGATCGACTTTTCCGTCGAACCGATCGCCGTCATCAGCGCTTTCTGGATTTCCGCCGTCAGCGCCTGTTTCTGTTCTTCCGTCTTGCCGGCATACATTTTCACGATCACGTGCGGCATGGGCTCTCCTTTGTGTTTCCGGGCCCGTGCATTGGCGCCCGCATGCCCGTGAATTACAACATAACCACGACACGACAATCCGGAAATCAGATCCGACGCGGGCAAGACCACGAGATCGACACATGGAACTCTCACGGAAAAGACGCGTTGCCTGCTTCAAGACAATCTGGAGGCTTTGAGGCGAGGACCTGGGATTGGCCGCCTAAAAGCCGCGATCGGAGGTGCAGCATGCCGTTTGCGTCCAACGACATCATCGACAGCGACGATCTGTCGTTTCTGCACGAGGTTCTGACCGAGGTCTGTCGCGAACGCACGATCGCGCCCGGCAGCGAGGAGGAAAAGGCCGTGGCCGACCAGTTGATCAACTGGTTCCTGTTCGGCATCCGGGAAAAGCAGGAGCTGAAATCGATGCTGAACCCGATGATCGATCCAGCCGGCCTGCCGGCGACGGGGACCTGAAAACAGCCGCCTGAGATTGAATAGCCGCTGATATCGCGTGATTGCCGAACGCCAACCTGCCTGTAAGATGAAACCGACATCATTGCTTGGGATATCATCATGACAGCAGAGGTCATCGTTCTCGGTGCCGGTATCATCGGTGTTTCGACCGCCATTCATCTGGTGCGACGCGGCAAGTCGGTCATTCTGGTGGACCGGCGCAATCCCGGCGAGGAAACCTCCTATGGCAATGCCGGGCTGATCCAGCGCGAGGGCGTGGCACCCTATGGTTTTCCGCAGAATTTCGGCGTGCTGCTGCGTTATGCGCTCAACACCAGGGTCGATGCCTTTTATCATGCCCGCGCGATGCCGAAGGTGGCGCCCTTCTTGCTACGCTACTGGTGGCATTCCAATGCCGATCGCCACAGGCTGATCACAAAGGCTTATGCACCGCTGATCGAACATTCGATATCGGAACATGCGGACCTGATCGAAGCGGCGAATGCCGGCAACCTGATCCGCAAGGATGGCTGGACCGAGGTTTTTCGCAGCCCTGCCGCGCTGGAGGCGGAGCTCGCTGCGGCACGGGCAAAACAGGCGGAATACGGGCTTGCATTCGATACACTCGACAAGGCGGAGCTTTCGCGGCGCGAGCCGCATCTGAGCGAGGATTTTGCTGGCGGCCTGACATGGCGTGATCCGTGGGCGGTGCTCGACCCGCTGGCGCTGACACAGGCCTATGTGCGGCTGTTCGAAACGCTGGGCGGACGTTTTGTCCATGGCGATGCCACCACGCTTTCACCCGTTGCCAATGGCTGGACGGTGAAAACGCAGGATGGCCCGGTGCAGGGTGAAGAGGTTGTCGTGGCGCTCGGGCCGTGGTCGGACACGGTGACTGCGCCGCTCGGTTACCGTTATCTCGTGGGCGTCAAGCGCGGTTATCACATGCATTATGCACCGAGCGATGGCGCAAGGCTGAATGGCTGGCTGATGGATGCGGAGCGCGGATATCTGCTGGCGCCGATGAACCAAGGCATCAGGCTGACGACGGGGGCCGAATTCGCACTTCGCGATGCGCCGAAAACGCCGGTGCAGCTGGCACGGGCAGAAGCGATCGCGCGAAAAATATTTCCATTGGGAGAAAGGCTCGACAGCGAGCCATGGATGGGTGCGCGGCCCTGCACACCGGACATGATGCCGGTGATCGGCAAGGCGCCACGCCATCGCGGGCTGTGGTTCGCCCTCGGCCATGCGCATCACGGCCTGACGCTCGGCCCGATAACCGGCCGCGTGCTGGCGGAAACGATGACCGGCGAACAACCGGTCATCGACATTTCAGCCTACAGGCCCGAACGTTTTCGGGCCTGAACTCTGCCGGATTACATCGAGGCCGGGAACTTGCCTTCGAAATAGTAGCTGGCCTGGGCGCGAACGACGGCCTTGAACTGGGAGACGAGAACTTCGCCTTCCTTTTCCGAAACCATCAGGGCCAGACGCAGGGTTGCCGAGGCCATGTGGAACATCAGGAACAGGGTGCGGCGATAGGCATCGCGCATCTGCTCGGGAATGAACTGTTCGGTCGCATCGTAGAAATTGTCCGACTGGTAGCGGGTTTCCTCGATGTCGCGATCGGCAAGGCTCTTGTCGGCCTGGATGGCGTTGAGAAGATCCTGGGTCGACGGATTCTGACGCAGATTGTTGTAATAGACGTCGAACATCGTGTCGGTCGCGTTGAGCGCGTCCTCGGACGCCTTGATGCCTTCGATCGACTTGGCGATGATCAGGCGGGTCTGGTCGACATAACGATCATAAAGCATCGCAATGATGGCCGACTTGTTGGGGAAGTACTGATAGACCGATGCGATCGGACCGCCGGAAAGGGCAGCGATTTCCTTCATGGTGACGGCATCGATGCCCTTTTCACCAATCAGATGCATCGAAACCTTCAGGATCTCGTCGATGCGGTCACGGCTTCTTCCCTGCTTGGGAACGCGACGGAGCGACGATGTACTTCCACTGTCATGACCGAGACCTGGCATAATATTCCTCAAACCGTTATTCGGCGTAGCGGAGCGTTGTTGCTGCAACAAGCGCGGTATCCGGATACGCAATCCTAAAACCTGACTACTGTACGGAAGTGACCCGCGAACGGATCACCTCCCCCTCGTTTTTATTTTCCGCCGCGCGGGAGGGGCCGCATGGCGCGTGTTCGTCAACCGGCCCTGCCCAACGGACAGAACCGTCCTTCGACCGTTCGAGGGCACTCCACCCGATCCGTGAACCTCCACGACCACCCTCGCCCAAGAACAGACGAGCAGGTGTCGGAAATAGTTTCACGAACCCGACAGATTATCCCAAAAATCCGCACAACAAGCAGAAGCAGAACATCGCCTCATGCTTTCAGCAGCGACCTCGGGAAACCCGACAACATATTGGAAATGTGCAAACGCAAGGATTTTCGATGACCTGCAAATCAACGCCAGACAAACCATTAGCGCGGCATGTAGTTTTCCAGAAGATCACTTCATGGAAACGTTCATTGCACCGTGAAATTGTACCAGCCCCTCAACCAATAAATGCAACCACTTCCTTTATGAGCAACATGTACTTCATTGATTAGAACGGTTCAATGACAACATAAGAATATACATCGATTAACATTATTTTTACGCTGAAAAGACCCTCATCACGCGCAACTCGAATGCACTTGCCACCAAGGGGCGGTAAAAACCTGTCGCGGTGCCTCGACACCTCACCTCAAAAAGCTGCGAATCGGGGCGAAGCGAGCTGCAGGACAAACGAAAAAAGCCGCGGATCGCTCCGCGGCTTTCAAGAAAGTCATTTTTACTTGGGTTGTCGCCCGAACCTGATCCGCTCAGGCCGCCGGAGCGCGCAGGGCGGCAGGTTCCACCGGCGGGAACTCTTCCAGCCCGAGCAGGAAGTTGATCTGCGGACGGGCCTTCACCAGATCGTCGATCGTGTATTCGGCAAGAACATCGAAGAAGGCGTTGAGCGCCTTGCGCAGCGCGGCGTTGAGGCCACAGCTGTCGACCAGCGGACATTCCGCCACACCGTCCTCAAAACATTCCGCCATGGCAAAGCTGTCTTCGGTGACCTTCACGACGTCGAACAGCGTGATCTTGGCCGCCTCGCGACCAAGCCTGACGCCGCCATTGCGGCCACGCACGGTTTCGACAAGGCCTGCCCGGGTGAGCGGCTGAAGGATCTTGAACAGGAAAAGCTCGGACACGCCATAAGCCTTGGCGATCTCGGGGATGCGGCTCAAATGGCCTTCATTCGCGGCGCAGTACATCAGCATGCGAACGGCATAATTGGTCTGTTTTGTCAGGCGCATCTTCGTCTCCAGAGACTCTTGAAGTCCTATATAGGGGCTTTGCTAGTTTTGAACAATTCCAAATTACAATTTTCATTCGCGCAATAACATAAATATGCACGCGCCCGAAAAATGCCGGAAAGGCATCCCATCGATTTGATGAGCGCCTTACTCCAGTTTTTTCTTATATGCTGTTCAGGAGGCCATCACAAGGCCGCGCGGCCGCGTCTTTTGGACACGCGGCGCTGAACCGCCACAACTGGCGGCTCTTTATATTGTATCAGACGATGGAAACGACCCAACTGCCGATCGCGAAAACACCGCAGGCCGCGATGAAGGCAAGGCCAAGCTTGCCCAGCTGCACGCGGCGGGCGCGCTTGGCATCCCACTCGTAAACCATGACGCAGAACTCCCCCAACTCATTACTCGACCGCTAAATTAGTCCGGTCGCCGGGAAGGTCAATGTGTCAAAGCCGTACATTGTCACGGATCGTTAACAGCACCTTCAAGTTGCTGGGCATAATCCCGAATATAGGCTTGCCGGGCCGGCGTGCCGGGATGGGTCGACAGCATGCTGGTTTCACCGCGATCGCCGAGCTTTTCCTCGAGGATTGCGAAGAAACGTGCCAGAGCGGCGGGTTCGTAACCGGCGGCCTTCATCAATTCCACGGAACGCCGATCCGCCTCTTCTTCAGCGCCGCGTGAATGGGAGAGCGCCACAAGGGCACCGCCCTGCGAGAGGATATCCTCCACGCCTGAACCGACATCACCGGCGATCAGCATGACCAGCGCCGCAAAGCCGGCCACGCGGTAGATCTGCCGCAGGCTGTGCTGGCCCTCGGCATGGGCGATCTCATGGCCGAGAACGCCAAGCACCATCTGGCGGTCGCCCTTGGCGAGCTGCACGAGATCGTCGGTCAGCACCAGCGTGCCGTCCGGCAGCGCAAAGGCATTCGGTCCCATCAGCCGGGCATCGCGAAACAGCAGCTTGTAGGCGCCCTCGCCGCCCTTGGCATTTTTCGCCAATGGTGCAAATTCGGCGCGAATGGCGTTCTGCTCCGCCTCCGGCAGCTCGCTCGGACGCAGCAGGGTCTTTTCCAGCGATGCGAGCGTGCTGGCCCCGATCATTTCCGGCACGACCGGTGGCGTGACCAGAACCGCAATCTCGACCATGATCGGCAGAGCGTATCGATAGATACCGACGGCCAGAAGGATCACGGCAAAGGTGAAGGCGATCAGGCGCGGATGAAACTGTTCCAGCCGATGCACAAAACCGCTTCGCTTGCCGCCATGGCGGCTGACAAGCGCATCGATGGCGTCATTGTCGCGGGTTTCGAACACCGAGCCATCGACAAAGGTCAGACGCCGCGGGATCGATCCGACCCGCGGCGTGATGTCGATCTCCTGTCGACGGCCGGAGGCCAGCGTGGTGCCGTCGGAGACGGCGACAAGCTGGTCCTGCTTTTCTTGAAGATCAGCTGCGACCGCGCGGCTGGAATGAGCAGGTTGCCATTCGCCCCGCGCGATCACTGTGCCGTCAGAAACCAAAGTCAAATCCTTCCAGATCGAGATATTCGGCGCTGATGGCAGAGCCGCTTGCTTCCATCGAAGACAATACCTCACCCAGATCGCCGACAACAATGACGCCGGTGTGAATGGCCATGAAACGGGCCATGCGCACGGCTGCCCACGGGCGCATCAGGCTGAGCGTCAGAACCGTGACGATGACATTGGAAATGGCGACCCATGCATACTGGAAGCGCGGCGCATCGCTGACCAGCTGGTGCTTGCCGTCCAGCGTGGTGGCGGAGAACACAACGTTGCGCACGCCGATACGATAGAGCAGACCAGCGAGGCCATAGGCAAGGAAGACGAACAGAATGCCCCAATGGATCGAGCTGAAGCCGGCCATGCTGTCCAGCATTTCGGTATCGCTCATGGCCTGCGTTGCGGCGGCAGCAGCAAAACCGATACCGACGATCAGCAGGGTACCGATGACGATCAGCGCAGCCGGCAGGATCCAGACGCGGTAGAGCGCGCCGATTTTCGGATCGGTGGCAAACGGACGATCGCCATAACGCAGGTTGTTGAAGACATAACGCCAGACCCAGCGGCTGGAGAGCGGCGCCAGAATACCGAAGGAAATCGAGGCCACCATGCTGCCGAGCAGGACGGCCACGAAGGCGCCGCCGGTCGTGCCCTTAAAATCGAAACGCACATTGCGATAGCTGGTGACGCGGGCGCTGAAGCGCAGGCTGCGCTGGATGAGCCAGGGCAACGCCACGAGGATGATCAGAAACACGATCAGGGCAAAGGGCGGGAAGATAGTCGAAAGAATGTTGGTGACGATGAAGAAAACGAACACGATCAGGCGGCCGATGAAAATCTGCTTGCCGGTGGCGTGATATTCGAAGGCGCGGCCGGCAATGACGGTGTTGCCGTAGAAATAACGATTGCGGCGCACCTTGGCCCAGGCAGAGTAAATGCCAAGGGTAACGATCGTCAGAAGTACGTTGACGATCCAGATGCCAAAATATTCGCGCGCGTTTCCGCTGAAAGATGCACGCTCAAGCGTGCCTGACGCCTTGGGCGCCAAGTCTGAAAAGGACATGTATATTTCCCCTATCCTTCAATTGCCGCAGAAAGCGGCAACCCTCAATGATCGGGTGCGGCAATTAGCGCAAAAAAAATCAATTTCAATCACAGAATGGAAAAAGGGGAGTTTTACCCTCCACTTCCGATCAGCAAAAAAGGCCTCCCAAACGACGAAGGGCGGCTGACGCCACCCTTCACCAGGTCTCTGTTTCAAATGGCCTTGGTCCTGATCACTTCATTACCGGCATGACGAATTCGGCACCATCCTTGATGCCGGAGGGCCAGCGGGCGGTGATCGTCTTGGTCTTGGTCCAGAACTTGATCGAATCCGTGCCGTGCTGGTTGAGATCGCCGAAGGAGGAGGCCTTCCAGCCGCCGAAGGAATGATAGGCGAGCGGAACCGGGATCGGCACATTGATGCCGATCATGCCGATATTGATGCGCGAGGCGAAATCGCGCGCCGCATCACCATCACGGGTATAGATGGCAACGCCATTGCCGTATTCGTGCTTCATCGGCAGGTCGAGCGCTTCTTCATAATTTTTGGCACGCACGACCGACAGGACCGGCCCGAAGATCTCCTGCTTGTAGATGTCCATGTCCGGGGTGACATGGTCGAACAGCGAACCGCCGACGAAATAGCCGTTCTCGTAACCCTGCAGCTTGAAACCGCGACCATCGACCAGAAGCTTGGCCCCTTCCTCGACACCGCGATCGATCAGGCCATTGATGCGCTCCTGCGCCGCCTTGGTGACGACCGGTCCCATGTCCGCCTTGTCGTCCGTATAGGGGCCGATGCGCAGGGATTCGATCTTGGGGATCAACTTTTCGACGAGACGGTTGGCGGTTTCCTCACCCACCGGCACGGCAACGGATACCGCCATGCAGCGCTCGCCGGCCGAACCGTAACCGGCACCCATCAGCGCATTGACGGCCTGATCGAGATCGGCGTCGGGCATGATGATCATGTGGTTCTTGGCGCCGCCGAAGCACTGGGCGCGCTTGCCGTTCGCAGCCGCCGTGCCATAGACATACCGGGCGATCGGCGTGGAACCGACAAAGGAAACCGCGCCGATATCCGGATCGGTCAGCAGCGCGTCGACGGCTTCCTTGTCGCCGTTGACGACATTGAGAATGCCGGCCGGAAGCCCCGCCTCGATCATCAGTTCGGCCAGACGCAGCGGCAGCGACGGATCGCGTTCCGACGGCTTCAGGATGAAGGCGTTGCCGCAGGCGATTGCCGGCGCGAACATCCACATCGGGATCATGCCCGGGAAGTTGAAGGGCGTGATGCCGGCACCGATACCGACCGGCTGGCGGATCGAATACATGTCGATCGCCGGCCCTGCTCCTTCGGTGAACTCGCCCTTGGAGAGGTGCGGAATGCCGATGACGAATTCGCAGACTTCGAGACCACGGACGATATCGCCCTTCGAATCCTCGATCGTCTTGCCGTGCTCCTTCGACAGCATGGTGGCAAGTTCATCCATATGCTTGTTGAGCAGTTCGACAAACTTGATGAACACGCGCGCGCGGCGCTGGGGATTGGTGGCGGCCCATTTCGGCTGCGCGGCCTTGGCATTCTCGACCGCTGCGCGGATATCCGCGACGCTGGCCAGCGCCACCTTGGCCTGAACCTCGCCGGTCGCCGGATTGAAGACGTCGGCCGTGCGGCCGCTGGTGCCGGGAACGTGGCTGCCGCCGATGAAATGTCCGAGTGTCATCATCACTAAATCCTCCATTCAGTTGGCGGCAGGATGACACTCACATTTGCACAGGGCAACGCCATAGTTTACGCATCCGTTGTGCATTTTTCGACATTAAGCGCGAAATCGGGAACAGCGTGATGAACTGGGATGATGTCCGTTTGTTTTTGGCCGTGGCGCGCACCGGGCAAATTCTTGCCGCCTCACGCCGGCTCGGCATCAATCATGCGACGCTCGGGCGGCGCATCACCGCGCTGGAAGCGGACATGCAGGTGCAGCTTCTGATCCGCCGCACCACCGGCTGCGAACTGACGCCGGAGGGCCACGCGCTTTATGCCAGCGCCGAGCGGATGGAAACGGAAATGCTGGCCATGCAGGCCGCCACCGGATCGACCGACGCCGCCATTGCCGGCACGGTCAGGATCGGCGCGCCGGACGGTTTTGGTGTTGCCGTGCTGGCGCCACGGCTCGGCGAGTTGATGCAGCGACACAGCCAGTTGAAACTGCAGCTGGTGCCGGTTCCGCGCTCCTTTTCGCTGTCACAACGCGAGGCGGATATCGCCATCACCATCGAACGACCGCAACAGGGCCGGCTGATCTCGGCAAAACTGACGGATTACACGCTCGGGCTTTATGCATCGCGCGACTACCTTAAGCATAGGACCCCGCCACAGACGGTCGATGACCTTAGGGATCATGCCCGGATCGGCTATGTGGAAGACCTGATCTTTTCCCCCTCGCTCAATTTCACGGGGGAAGTGATGCGCAACTGGGATGCGGGTTTCGAGATTTCGAGCGCGATCGGCCAGGTGCACGCGGTACGCGCCGGTGCCGGCATCGCCATCCTGCACGATTATATCGCCCGCGATGACGAGAGCCTTGAGCGGATACTGCCCGATATCAGTATCCGTCGATCCTACTGGACGACCTATCATGAAAGCATGCGCGATCTGCCGCGCATCCGCACCGTCATCGCATTTCTGCGGGAAATCGTGCGCGAGGAAAGCGTCTCCTTCACGCCGGGCGGCGAGGCCTGACACAGCAGACGGAATTCACCGCGTCAGGGATGGAGACCATCGATATCGGCATCGGCAAGCTGGCCGATGCCGATTCACAGCCGCTGATGCGACTGGTTCAGTAAACCGGCTTACGTTCCATGGAGGTCATCTCCGGCTCCGGCGCGAAATGACCGAGACGGTGCGCCATCAGCATGGCGGTCAGCTGAACGAGATTGCGTGCCCCCATCCGGTCCTTCATGCGCTCGAGGCGATGCTCGACCGTTCGCGGCGAAACATTGATCTGCGCCGCGATTTCCTTGGCGGTGGCACCCTCGACCAGCAACTGCACGATCGATTCGTCCGTGAGATCCAGTTCGGCGTGTTTTTGTGGTGCAACGAACATGAAACGTCCCATTGTGCAGGTGAGAACCCATTCCGGGTGTCCCGCGTTTTTCTGCGGCAACATGATCCGGTCGTAACCGACGCTGAGGCCCATGACACGGGTCTTGACCACCTCGATCACCGGCTGCTGCGTCTGGATCACCTCCTGCATGCGCGGCACGACGGCGTGCTCCATGAACTGGCGATCCGAGACATCCCCCAGCGGCCCATCGGGCAGAAGCTTGGACATGTCCAGAAGGCGCGAAGCAAATCCGTAGGTTCGGATTGCCCGCATGCGCCACTGCCACGGATCACCCTCATCCACACGAATAAGGGTAAGGCGCATGCGCACGGAAAGAAGATCCACCACACTACGATAAATATCGATAGCATCGGCGGGGCGATTGGCGTCGGATGCAAGCCATGTATCAAGAAGCTTGCGGCTCACTACTGCAAAAGGTGTCTCTTTAGGCATAAGATAAGTTGTAGTACCCAGCTAAAAACTGACGACATTCGAGCCGAATATTTCCTCCCGCACAAGGAGAAAATCCTTTTAAACGCAACTGCTTATTTAGTTTTCTCGCATCATTGCGACGATAACGCGAAAACGACAACCAGTGGATGCCAAATTCCTGAAATGGCACATACTGGTCCCAAAACGGTTAGATTTTTTTACAGCAAAATAGTGAAAGAACAGTCAAAATAACGAGTTTGGACGACCAGCAACGCAACAGTCGCCACAGTTTCGCCCAAACAAAGACGGCGAATAACCTTAATATATACCTTCAGGAAAATTGGAAAAGCGAGCCTATCAACCTGCAGATCACTGCAAAAAGTTGCGCTTTGCGCGATTTAAACTCGCACTAGTTGTCCACGACGTCGCGTCAGCACAGTCTGCAACCGAAAGCAGGCCGGATGCCGTGACTGAAATTTCATTCAGTTGCGCAAAAAATCGGCAAGAAAGATGTGACGGATCCGGCCGGGGGCCGAGCTATCGCCTATGGAACTGGGAGGGCGCGGGTCTGAATATTGCCATATGCGCCCTTCGCAAGCCCCGGCAATGTTTGCACGCTGCCGGGGCTGTTTTCACTTACCTGATCTGAACGTTGTCCAGCGCGAGGTTCATGTCGAGCACGTTGACGATCCTTTCCGGCGTGAACACACCGCCCGGCGCAAAGGCCTTGTCGGAGATCAGCTTTTCCACCTGACCGGCCGGAATGTTGCGCGCCTGCGCGATGCGCGCCACCTGATAGAGCGCGGCGCGCTCGGTGATATGCGGATCAAGGCCGGCACCGGAAGCGGCGGCCAGTTCGGCCGGAAGCGGATTTTCCACTGTTGCCCCATAAGCCGCCACGGCCTGCGCCGCACGATCCGTCAGGTCAGTGCTGGTCGGCGACTTGTTGGAGCCGCCGGCGCCCGCGCCGTTGTAATCGACCGCCGAAGGACGCGGCCAGAAATAGCGCGGCTGCGTAAAAGCCTGCGCCAGCTGACGGCTGCCGATGACGGTGCCGTCTGCCCTTGTGATGATCGAGGCTTCGGCCGTGTCGGGCGTGACCGCCCGACCGACCGCCCAGACGGCTGCGGAATAGGCGCCGACGCAGATGGCCATTGTGGCGACGGTGATGCGAAGGCTGGAGATGAGAGTTTCCATGATCTGGGCCTCCTATTTCATGAGGGTGACGTGTTCGGCGATCGGGCCGAGCGTGGCGGCGGGAAAGAAGGTGAGCGCACCGACGATGATGACGGTTGCCGTCAGCATGCCGGCAAACGTGCCGTCTTCGACCGAAAGCGTGCCGGAGGATTCCGTTGCCCGGCGTTTGGCCGACAGCGAGCCGATAATGGCAAGCGGCAGGATGATCGGGATGAAACGGGCAAACAGCATGACCAGACCGGTGGCGATGTTCCAGGCGACCGTGTTGTCGCCCAGCCCCTCGAAGCCGGAGCCGTTATTGGCGGCAGCCGACGAGAATTCGTAGAGGATCTCGCTGAAACCGTGCGGGCCGATATTGTTGAGCGTCGCCGCACCCCATGGCGTGGCGGCAAAGATCGCCGTGCCGACCAGAATGAAGAAGCCGTGCGACAGAAGCCCCATCATGGCAAACTTCACTTCCTTCGCCTCGACCCGCCAGCCGAGATATTCCGGCGTGCGGCCGATCATCATGCCGGCAATGAAGACGCCGACGATGATGTAGAGGAACATGTTGACCATGCCGACGCCGACGCCGCCGAAATCCTCGTTCAGCCACATGCCGATCATCGGCATCATGCCGGTCAGCGGATTGAGGCTGTCATGCATGGCATTGACGGAGCCGTTGCTGGTCGAGGTGGTCAACACCGCCCAGAGCGGCCCGGCGGACGCGCCGAAACGCAGTTCCTTGCCTTCGAGATTCCCCACATCCTGAGTGATCGGTAGATCGTTGAAGGCCTGCGTTGGAACGGATTCGAAGCCGACAGCGCCTGCTATGCGTGTGCCCATGAGGATCAGCATCACGGTGAAAAGCACAGCGGCATGTTTCATGCGGCCAATGATACGACCGAACATCCACACACAGGCCATCGGGATGATGATGATCGATATGGTCTGCACGACGTTCGACCAGAAGCTGGGGTTTTCCAGCGGATGCGTCGAGTTCGGGCCAAAAAAGCCACCGCCATTGGTGCCGAGCTGTTTTATGGAAACAAAGGCGGCAACGGGGCCACGGGCGATGGTCTGCTGGATACCTTCAAGCGTTGTCGCCACGACCGAACCATGAAAGGTCATCGGCAACCCGGTCAGCAGCAACAGAACGGCAACGATGAAGGCCGCGGGCAACAGCACCAGGAATGTCGCGCGCTGCACATCGACGAAGAAATTGCCGAGCGCCCGGCCGGCAAGACCGCGTGACAATGCAGCCAGCACGGCGAGACCAACGGCTGCCGAAACGAACTGCAACCACATCAGCGCGGCGAGCTGCGAGAAATAGCTCATCACCACTTCGCCGGAATAATGCTGCAGGTTGGTGTTGGCGACAAAGGATGCCGTCGTGTTGAAGTTCAGGCTGCCTTCGATGGCCGTTTTGGCATCAGGATTGAGCGGCAGATATTGCTGCAGCGCCAGGATGGCAAAGCAGGTGACGAACAGCACGAGATTGAAACCGAGAAGGGAAACGACATAACGTTTCCAGCCCTGCTCCTGCCGTGTGACGGAACCGCCTATCGCCTGAAACAGCGCGGTGAAACCGTTCGGCTTTCCCTGCCCTCCGGCAGGGTCCATGGCCCACGCCATGTAACGACCGAGCGGCCAGGAAAGCAGCGCCGTTCCACCGAGTATGAAGCATACGAAGAGAATTGCCTGTGTCATCGAAATGTCTCCGGCCTCAGGCGCGATCGAGCGCGGAGGCGAGGGCAAACAGCAGTCCGAAGACGACCAGCCCGAGGATGAGGTAAAGAATGGTCATAAAAGTCTCCGATCAGGCGAGGTTGAGGGCGACGATGATCATGTCGATCAGCTTGATACCGATGAAGGGCACGACGAGACCGCCAAGGCCGTAGATGAGCAGGTTGCGGCGCAAGAGCGGGCCGGCGCCGATCGCCTTGTAGGCAACGCCCTTCAAAGCCAGCGGGATCAGCGCGATGATGATCAAGGCGTTGAAGATGATGGCCGACAGGATGGCGCTTTGCGGCGAATGCAGGCCCATGATGTTGAGCGCTTCGAGGCCCGGATAAAGCGTCACGAACATGGCCGGGATGATGGCGAAATATTTGGCCACGTCATTGGCAATCGAAAACGTCGTCAGCGAACCGCGCGTCATCAGCAACTGTTTGCCGATCTCGACGATCTCGATGAGTTTTGTCGGATCGCTGTCGAGATCGACCATGTTGCCGGCTTCGCGGGCGGCGACCGTGCCGGTATTCATGGCCACGCCGACATCGGCCTGCGCCAGTGCCGGCGCATCATTGGTGCCGTCGCCGCACATGGCAACCAGCTTGCCCTTGGCCTGTTCGTCACGGATCAGTTGCAGCTTGTTTTCCGGTGTTGCCTGCGCCAGAAAATCATCGACGCCTGCTTCGGCGGCAATCGCTGCTGCCGTCATCGGGTTGTCGCCGGTGATCATGACGGTGCGGATGCCCATCTTCCTGAGTTCGGCAAAACGCTCGCGGATGCCGCCCTTGACGATATCCTTGAGGTGGACGATGCCGAGCAGTTTTCCATCCCGCGCCACGGCGAGCGGCGTGCCGCCGGCCCTGGCGATTTCGTCGGCAATCGCCTGCCCTTCCCGGATTGCCGCTTCAGACATCGCGTTGCCGCCGGCGACCGACTGCAATTGCAGATGTTTGAAGACGGAATCGACCGCGCCCTTGCGGATCGAGGCACCGTCGAAATCGACACCGCTCATGCGGCTCTGGGCAGTGAAGGGCACGAATGTGGCGTGCAACTCTTTCATGTCGCGGGCACGGATGCCGTATTTTTCCTTGGCGAGGACCACGATGGAGCGACCTTCCGGCGTTTCGTCGGCAAGCGAGGAAAGCTGGGCCGCATCGGCCAGTTCCTGTTCGGAAACGCCTTTGACCGGACGGAACTCGGTGGCCTGCCGATTGCCGAGCGTGATCGTGCCGGTCTTGTCGAGCAGCAGCGTATCAACGTCACCGGCAGCTTCCACCGCACGGCCGGACATGGCGAGCACGTTGAAACGCACGAGGCGGTCCATGCCGGCAATGCCGATGGCCGAGAGAAGCGCGCCGATCGTGGTCGGGATCAGTGTCACGAACAGCGCGACGAGCACGACGATCGGGATGGCGCCGCCGGCATAGGAGGCGAAGGCCGGGATGGTGGCGGTGGCCATGACAAAAATCAGCGTCATTGCGGCGAGCAGGATGTTGAGCGCGATTTCGTTCGGCGTCTTCTGGCGTTCGGCCCCTTCGACCAGCGCGATCATGCGGTCGATGAAGGTGGAACCGGCAGCGGCGGTGATGCGCACCTTGATCCAGTCGGACAGAACCTGCGTCCCGCCGGTCACGGCCGAGCGGTCGCCGCCGGATTCGCGGATGACAGGCGCGGATTCACCGGTAATCGCCGCTTCGTTGACCGATGCGATGCCCTCGATGATCTCGCCATCGGACGGAATGATGTCGCCGGCTTCGACCAGCACGATATCGTTGACCTTGAGCGCGGTGCCGGGGACCTCTTTCCACGCGCGACCATCGGCGGAGGTGAGAAGTTTTGCCTGCGTTTCGGTGCGGGTTTTTCGCAGGCTTTCCGCTTGCGCCTTGCCGCGGCCTTCGGCGACGGCTTCGGCGAAATTGGCGAACAGCACCGTAAACCAGAGCCACAGGATGATCTGGAAGGAAAAGCCGAGGCCTTCCGCGCCGGTCGCCAAATCCTTGACGAACAGGATGGTGGTGAGTGCGGAGACGATGGACACCACGAACATGACCGGATTTTTGGCCATGGTTCGCGGATCAAGCTTGGTGAAAGCGCCGCCGATGGCAGGCACGAGGATGCGGGCATCGAACATGCTCGCGCTTTTGGGCTGGCTCATACGAGACCCCATTACATGTTGAGAGAATTGGAAAGCGCCGGAAGGCCTGTGTCAGACAGACTTGGTCAGACAGCCTGCGTCAGTCGCAGGATCAACGACAGTACGGCGACACCAAGCCCGGACACCAGACACATGGCCAGAATGATGCTGGAAGCCCGGCAAAGCTGTCTGTTATCAATCAGTCGCTCGACGGATTGGCGGCAGTGTTTGGTCAGATAGAACATCACGAGTGCCTCAGAACCGTTCCGGTCGCCACAGCGCATAGGCGAGATAGACGGTAATCAGAACCGTCACGCCCCCGCTCAGGATATAGTCGAATGCCATTGTCAGCCCCTTGGATACCATCGCCGGCACGATATTCCGGCAAGGCTCATGTGCGCCTTGGGGGCGTAGGAATTCGAGACGGGGAGCGGGTGAAAGAAATAGGAATCCTATAGGGATTTGGTGCGCACGGATGCGGGGCGGCCCGGACATGGGAGGCGAGCGCATGGCGGCGTATTCGCGCGACGACACGGCAGATCGGGATCACGGGGGGAGAAATTTTCCCCTCTCCCGGGAAGTCCTTGTGACTTTCAGACTTATCGGGAGAGGGGAATGGTACGGTTGAGTGGGGTCGAACCACCGACCTCAGGTGCCACAAACCTAAAGCCTAGCGTTATCGCAAGACTCCGATGGAATTCGGAGTATTTTATTTTTCTCCAATATGTTGACATATAACGATATTTTTCAATAACTGTCCTCAATTCAAGACAACAGCATACTCCCCTGGTAGCCTCAGAAAGACCTCAAATTCGACAGGCAAATGTTCCAGACGTGTTCCAGAAAACGAATTGAAGACATCAATGACAACGATTTCCGAGAAAGCAGACCTCCGTCCCTCGCACCTATCTGACTTCCTGAAAGCCGCCCGCCCAGGCCACAAAGGCAGCCACTACATCACCGACCTCAAATGCACAGGTCTTTCGCTTCGCCTGAAGGGTGAGAAGGTAGCCTTCTTTCTGCGTTACAAGGGCATCAGCAAAACGCTCGGTTGGGCGCATGAGGGAGAGGGCTGGTATATCCCCTCGATCAAAGCCGCACGGGAACTGGCCGACAAGGTCAAGCGACAGATCGATTTCGGCGGCGAGCCCTACGCCGAGGAGTTTCTACGGCAGCATCACCATGTCGTCGAAAACAACCTCAACCTCTCGCATGACGATATCATTCGGGAAATGCGCCCGAAGAGCGGAACGTGGACGTTACAGCGGTGCATTGAGAAGACGATCGAGGACAAGACGGACAGCAAGGCGACGAAGCCGTGGAGGGATACAACCGTATCCACTTTGAAGTCGACATTCTCAAAACCAGAATTCGCCGACCTTTTGAACATGCCGGCCGTAAATCTGAAAAGGGCCGACATCGAACGCATTCGCGACGTAATGCTCAAGAAGCATGCCTCCCCCTCCCCTGCGGGGAAAGCAGTATCAAACGTCAGCACTATTCTCAGCCATTGCCAATCTGTTCATGGTGGACAATCCGGTCTTGAACGCGTCGACCCGTGGTGGAAGCTTTTGACGGTCGGTCGCACCGTCAAACCTCGTACCCGCAATCCCGGGTTGGAGGGATTGGCCAAAACCCTGATACTCACCGACATTTACACCACAAAACGCCTGCCGGGACGCATGCAGGCAAAGCATGATCATAAGTATGGCATCCGCGATGGCGTTGCCGCTGCATTCCACTGGGTATGCCTTACCGCCCAAAGGCAGGGCGCTGCATTGGCCATACAAAGAGCAGACTACATTCCCGACCCTGACAATGAAGGCTGGTATCTAGCAGCCTGGGGCGAAGGTATCATGAAGGCTGGAGTTGCCCACGTCCTTCCGATACCGCCGCGCCTGGTCCAACACATGGCCGATAAGTTCGAACTGGTAAAGAGAACTGATAGCCAATGGCTGTTGCCTTCAGAGCGGGGACTAAACGACATTCACATTCACCGCTCCTCGACCCTTGCTGTCGTCCAGCGCCTGGGCGCACGAGACACCCTCACGAGGAAGCGGGCAATGGCGGTCGATCTACTGTCGGCAAACGGTATCAAATGGTGGACACCACACGATCTGCGCCGGACCATCACCAAGGTCTTGGACGAGGCCGGCATTCCTGGTGGCGCGTCGGTGGTACTTGCTCACGAAGTGAGACGAACCGACAAGTTGGATGTCGAAGGCGATGACAGCAGAGAGCAGCGGATCGCGCGCATCACCAGATTGGCCTACGGCGGCGCACAACATCTGCAACTCAAGCGCAAGGCGATGAAAATCTGGGCGGATGCAGTTCTGGATGAGTACGACATCCTCAAATCAGAATGGATGCCGGCCCAGAGCAATCTCTAGATTTATGATCAGCCGACCATTCACGAGCTAGCCCCCCCTTATCTCTCTACTAACTCGCTAGATGAGAACGCCACGCATCCTTTTTCTCTCTAAAAGCCAGCAGCTCTTCGACATACGTTTTGAAGGGGCCGTTATACGACTCAACTGACCCGGTGTTCCTTATTACCGCTTCAGCCGTAGCCAACTCGACAAGATCGCCTCGCGATCTAGATCGGATCGAAAGCCCCTCGTCTGATGAACGATCCTCGGCAATCCTTCGGCAGTCTTCAACGTGCTTGTCGTAAATATGCAGAGAAGTTGCGTAGTGATGGTACTCACCTAATTCTACATTTAAGTCGAGGCTCATTAATTCCTGCATATAAGTGAACAGAAAAACGTCATATGGCACGCCCAAAAACAGATCATTGCTCCGCATAAACGTAAATAGGTCAAGGCGACCATTCCGAAGAAGGAACTGAATACTGCTCACGCAACTGATGTCTTTCGATTTTTCTAAATCTTCATCGTTGTTTATGAAGCTGAATGTTGCGCGTCGAGTTGATGGATCGTGTTTGAATAAACTCACCAAACGTTGCCATGCAGATGAACCGCTTGCGTCGACTGCCATTAGCTTTCTACCATAGCAGCTACCCGCTACCCGTTCGCCATCATCGGTGAAATTTCGCCAAGCGCCGGCGTAATAGGCAAGCGCCTCAACGTCATCGTCGCCACGAATATGCCAACCAAGTTCACCTAAGGCCAACGGCAAGCTAAACTTCCGGGAAGCTAGCGTGATTTCTCGTGCCAGCGGATTGGTGAGTGTGAAGCTGACACCTAGCGTTTCAATCGTACCAGAGCCGCGTGGGGCAGAGCGTGTCCCATTAGTTAGAACATATCCGGCCAATTTGGCGAGCATGTCGTTTGCGTTATCAAACCTCATTCTGCACCTACCTGCCGCTCCTCGGCGGTAGCCTTCTTAGAAGTCGCCTCAAGAACTGTCACCCGCTTTTCGAGGTCGTCGAAGTGGCCTTGATAGGGCCCACTCCAGGGCATCAAGTAAGTTGATACGGCAATGAAGACGGACAGGAAACCAAGCAGAATAGCTGCCGCAGCACTCCAGAAGAAAATCTTCTCTTTGGCTCCACCTATAAGATTGCTGCTAACCTTTTTCGCCAAACCATCGATATCAAGGAAGGTCGATCCGAATGTCTCAATCGCGGCTTTCTTTTTGTCCTCTAGGTAATTATTCGCGTCGATTATATAGGCCTTATGTTTCGAGGGGGTCTCGTGTCTGAAAAAGCTCAATCGAAGAAAACTTTCTTTAGGCTTCAAGTAGTACGTCGAGCTCGAAAAGTTGATAATGGCGGTCGCCAAGGGGCCCTGCCAGCCCGGGTCGACAATTCCGATATTCAGCGCGAGAAGGCCGGAATTGCATAGGCTCGTTTTGATGACCGCGTGTGCTGTGATATTGGCGGGAAGCTCAATGCGCTCACGCGATATTACCCATACAATTTCCTGGGGCTTCACAGAGTACCCTTCGCCTCGATAGGTGATGCCCGTTGAATCGATTATCGTGTCAACCGACAAATCGTATGAGGTCGCGCTATATCGACCATCGTTATCGAAAGAGACGAGGCGGGCTTCCCTAATTTCCCTGTCCGTCAGCATCATGTCACAAGTACCCCATATGGCAATTGGATGCACGCATACACCAAGCGATGGATGCGCGGAAATACAGAGGAATGCAAAGTGGAACAATTTGACGATGAGATGATGTCACTGGCTCGCCAGGAGGCTAAACGAAGCCCGATTGAAACGAGGAAGGTTGGTGTTGTCATCTCAAGTCCGTCAGGTGATGTCGTCGCATCAGCATGTAATGAACTATTTGGCGACCTACACCTCCCCGTGCATATCGCCTTGAACGATGATGACTCAAAGACGTTCTGGGTGGAGCATGCAGAGCGGGCAGCTATCTATTCCGCAGCAAGAAGAGGCATCAGCCTGACTGGATGTTCAGTCTATTCGACACTATTCCCGTGTGCATCCTGCATGAGAGCCATCATTCAGTCTGGGATTTCTGAACTTGTCGCGCCAGCTCCCGACTACTCGCTTCAAAAATGGTCCGTTGAATTCCAGCATTCAAAATTGCTTCAGGAAAACTCACCATTAAGATTTCGCCCTTTTGTTGCTGTTGCGGTTTAGCTTGAGAAAAGCTCGTCTGGTTCAACACGATATCGCAGATGTAGCTAGGCATCGTCCGAGCGTCTGCGAAATGGCGATGAGCGCAGGTTGCCACGCGGGGGCGAGAGACCTTTACTTGGAAAGGGCCGCAGCAGCCCTCTCGGGCGCGATGGAGAACTAATGACGGAAACGACGGAACAGCGAAGCCTTAACATGAAGCGCATCCGCTCGAAGGACACTGGTCCGGAGTTAGCAGTCCGTCGGCTTGTTCATGCAATGGGCTACCGCTTCCGCCTCCACCGCAAGGATTTGCCTGGCAAACCAGACTTGACGTTCGGGCCACGGCGGAAAATCATCGAAGTCAGAGGGTGCTATTGGCACGCCCACCTGCGATACGATTCCTCGTGCCGGGAAGCACGCTCCGAGGCAAAATCAAATCGGGCGTACTGGGGGCCGAAAATGGACCGCAACGTCGAACGCGATGAGAACAATGTCGCTCTCCTCGAAGCAGCGGGCTGGCAGGTCCTCGTCATTTGGGAATGTGAATTGAGAAACATGGATTTTGTGCATGCACGCATCTCAAGTTTCCTTGGCGAAAGGTAATCTTGTGGGTTCTGGCTACGTTCCTCCGGTTAAGGTTGAGGAAACCTTGTATCCATAGGTTTGAAGGATGAACCGTTGCGCTGATTCGGTCGGCATGCTATGGCGAGAACGTTCTTCTTTTGTTCATGATGTTTTTTGTTATGGAGGCCTCCAATGTCGCTAACGTCGCTCGAAATGTGCGCCGGAGCCGGCGGGCAAGCTCGTGGCCTAGAGCTGGCTGGCTTCGATCACTCTGGTGTTGTGGAGATCGATCGCGATTGCTGTGAAACGCTTCGCTTGAACCGGAAACAATGGACTGTCCACGAGGAAGACCTGTCCCTTTTCGACGGTAGGGGATACAAGGGCATCGATCTTTTGGCCGGCGGGCTTCCGTGCCCGCCGTTTTCCATCGCCGGAAAACAGTTAGGCGATAAAGACGAAAGAAACCTCTTTCCCGCTGCAATCCGTCTAGTCGATGAAACACGCCCCAAAGCAATTATGATTGAGAACGTCCGCGGCTTTCTGTCTGCGGTATTCGAAGATTATCGGGGTTTCATCAAAGGCGAATTAAAAAAGCTAGGCTACGATGCCCATTGGCGCCTATTTAACTCGTCCGACTACGGTGTCCCACAATTACGGCCACGTGTTCTGATCGTTGCTCTTCGCGACGACATCAAAGATCAATTTGAATGGCCAGCTCCATCACCGTACGACGCGCCGACTGTAGGTGAAACTCTTTTTGACCTGATGGCCGCCAATGGCTGGAGGGGAGCGAAATCTTGGGCGCAGCGAGCCAATGATGTCGCCCCGACGCTGGTCGGTGGGTCGAAAAAACATGGAGGCCCGGACCTTGGGCCAACTCGCGCAAAGCTGGCTTGGGCAACGCTTGGCGTAAATGGCAAGTCTATTGCAGATGAAGCCCCTGAGCGCGACTTTGTCGGCATGCCGCGCCTGACCGTTCGCATGGCAGCCCGTATACAGGGCTTCGATGATGCTTGGCAGTTTCACGGACGAAAGACAGCTTCTTATCGCCAGGTTGGAAACGCGTTTCCACCACCTGTTGCTAAGGCTGTGGCTTCGAAAATCCGTGAGGCGATAGAGACGCGCGCCAGCTATCCCGTTTCGGCGCTCGCGGGATAACGTATTAACATTGCGCTAACTATGTCCATCAATCATGGCGGGCATGTCTCATGTCCCCCTTGATTCGCTACATCAGGACTTCGCAACCCTGTCAGCCATCGAAAGTGCGATCGTTTCCGCCGGCGGCGGTATCGACTCTTTCACGGAAATGGTGACAGGGTTGTTCCGACAAGCCTTTGACGAGGTGATCGATGCGCCGCGAACAAACAGGTTCACCCTCGGGGAGATCGAGAAGACAGAAAAGACCTACATAGGGACGAAGGTCGAAATCCTGCTTCGCAATTTTCTCAAAATGCCCAAAGGGAAAATTCTGGACCTGGCCGTCAACGGTATCGAGGTCGACATCAAGATGACAACCGCCCGAGACTGGATGATCCCGAGGGAAAGCATCGGCCGTCCTGCAATCTTGATGAAAGCGAACGAGCGTACCGCCTTGTGCGATGTTGGCCTCGTTGTCTGCCGACCCGAATACCTTCGCCTAAGCAATAACCAGGACAAAAAGGGGCAGATCGCCGCTGCACAATATGTTCACATCTGGTGGATTTTGAGAAATCAGCCCTACCCGAAGAATTTCTGGGAGGTCCTGCCCGTCGTAGAGCGGAGAGCAATTATGGAGGCCGGGACTGGGAAATGGCGGCTGGCGGCTCTTTTTGAACGCATCCAAGGTCAACCGATTTCACGAAGCCAAGTTGAGGCGATTGGGCAACAGGACGACTACATGAAGCGTCTCCGGAAGAATGGTGGCGCTCGCGACATACTCGGGCCAAAACACATAGCCATACTGTGGGGATCGAAAGACCGTGATCTTATCGAGAGGTTTGGTCTTGGCCCCGTCACTTCCAGAGAATTTGTCTCGTACCACGCAGTCGACCCAGATGACATCACGCTTCTCCGGGCTCGCGATCATATCGATTGATAGGCACGCACAGCCGCACGAGGATCAATCTTCAAATTCGGCGTTCGCCTGAGTCGTGGGCCCAAGTGGCTGCGATCGAATTGACTCGTTCGCTGTCGGACTAAAGTGAACGCAACTTAATTTACGTTGCCACTCTTCTCTCTGTTCACATGCCCTCCAAGCAGCATAACAACAAGATGGACCAAATTCCGAGCACCAAACCGAGTCTTCAGTCGGTCCAGACGATGCTCGACGGTTCGATGTGACAAACCTAGCTGAGTCGCGATTTCCTTCGCAGTGCAGCCCTCCAACAGCAATTGCACAACGGCCTCATCATCAATGTCGAACTTGTTGTGGCTTTTCGGGGCATCGAGAAGAAAACGTGCATATGACGATGAGATCACCCACGCGGGACGACCGGTTGTCCGTTGCGGTATCAAAATTCGATCGTAGCCCAGGTTGATCCCAAATATCCGCGTTTTGACGAGCTCCATAGATGGCTGCTGGTTGGTGATCACCTGCTTCAGGCGAGGAATGACCGCCTCTGCCATGTAGGCCTGATCCTTGAAATCGCCTATCCTCTGGTCCTCGAAAAGCTTGTTCACATTAATCAGGCTCGACGTGAAACCGGAGTGACGCACGGGTGTCATCCGCCACTTCAGAGGATCATCACCTTCAATGCGGAAAACGGTCAACCTCATCTTGATGGATAAGAAATCCAGGGCACCCGCATAGACTGTTTGCGGCTCTGCCGGCTGGCTTGGATCGGTTTCGATCCATGCATCCAGCATCTTCTGGGTAATGGCGGTAAATGGCTTGTCTTTTAGCATGCAGTCGGCCTCTCAATCGCAGCAACAAAAGCCAAGAGCAAAAAAAGAACAATTGCATTGTTTGAGGGGTGATTTTTATGCCCCAACATGAGGCGAACAAACGATTGATCACTTTGCATAATTGACGAGTTCGACGCTTCGGGCGCAAACCCAGTGTAAGATCGCAGGCCACTTGATATCTTCCGGCATTCGCCACAGCATTGATGTGTAAATCGCGAGTGAGAGCGGCGGAAGTGAGCGAAAATCAAGAAGAGTTCGATGCCCTTCGGAAAGCGGCATATTCGTTTGTGAACGAGCACGGTAAGGAAGCGGTGGCGCTGAGGGCTGTCTGTGAAGACTTCATGGGCCGCTGGCGCGATGCCCGTGGCTCCGCCGCAACAAGCGCGAAGAATGATAGAGCCCTCATCGATGATGTCGTCCGATGGACGATGAATCGGTACAATCGTCCTCGCTATAAACCGAAGCGCAGCCGCGAAGAGCGGGCCAAGATGTTTCTCCTGACACCTGCAGCATATCAAATATCCGGGGAAGACTTCGGGCGCGCATCGATCCGCAATACGGCGCGGATAACCGGCCAATCAGTAAGCACCGTTGCCCGACACCTGTCGCGACAGGGCATTGCTCCGAGGCGCGAAGCCAAAATCCGAAAGCTATCGAAGACGGGCCAAGAACTCACCCGAATTCTCGACGAGACATTCGACAGGCGCGCCTACGGTATAATTCAAATGGACCGCTTGGGTGCGGCGCTGTGGGACGGCGCGGAGGCGCGTCAGGTGCCGGCGACGACACGAACCTCCCGGAGAAAGCGGTTGAAGACCATGCTGGCGGAGATTTCGGCGGCAAATTTGAGCTACAGTATTGTTGTCGTCGATGACATCTGCGGCATTCATCGAGGGCGCCGTTTTCCCTCGCTATCCGAAGCCGCAACGTGGATCGCCGAAGAGAAGCGGCTCGATCGCTACGCACCGATCCGGTACCCGTCTCCCCAAACCGAAACCACGACCGAATATTTCTGGGCCGATCCCGTGGTCATCGATGCTATGGCTGTCATCGACATGGCAGTTACTGGCCGATTCCATCCGAGTAACAAGCTGGATGCGATCTTCCGTTTCGAACGAATCTTGTTCGACATAACACCAGTTCTGCCCTGGCTGGAGCGGGCATATCATTCCTATGCCGGCGACGACATGGCGGAGAACCTGTCCGATCTCGCATCAATGATCACCGACCCGGATACCAGAAAAGCTGTGAGGCGGTTGGGCACCATCATGCGTGAACTGAAGGGTTTCACGGGTAGCTTTCCGCTGTGCTTTGATGCCTTCCAAACCGTGGACTTTGTCCTCGGCATAATGGACAAGACCGCAGAGGCATCTCCCGAGAGCTTCGCCAAACTTGCCTACATTCGGGACTGGTTCGAAGAGTCGGGCGCTTATTACGATGATGTTCAGAATGAGCTAGCCCAGATGCTGGAGAAGGAGAAGTCGGGCGAATGGCAAGCACCTGATCCCGAAACGCTTTCTCGCTACCTACCCGTGCATTCCACGAATAAAACGACAACCACCTCATGATTAATCATATATTTCAGTCAGTTGAGATGTAATGTCCCGTTTTCTTTATATAGTAAGGAATTCTCTTTTAGAGGAATGGCTTCCAGCGACATCCTGTCTTGTCGCGAAGACGGCGCGCTAATGAACCTTCGGCAGCTCGGTGAGTTCGTGGACACGCTGACAACGACAAGAGGGCGAGGTCTACCCGCTCCAAGCAATCGCAGATCAATCCGAAAAAATACGTCTCGCTCCTCACGAGAGGGTAGTTTTTCCCTATCCCTGCTTTTCTTTGTTAATCTGTTTTAACCATGTTTAGGTCGCGGAGGTTCCGCGAACAGGCTCATGTTCATGGCGTTTGCTTTTCAAGGATTTTTTAGTCGCGTGCGGAAAACGCCGCGCGGATTGGGATATATGACGAGTTTGATCACGAATACCGCTGCGATGTCGGCGCTTGGCGTTCTGAGAGACATAGGATCAAACCTAAACGGTGTCCAACGTGATATCTCTTCGGGACTAAGAGTCTCGGAAGCGTCGGATGATGTCGCCTATTGGTCGATTTCGACCACGATGAGGTCGGATACCAAGGCAATGACGGCTGTAGCGGAGGGTGTGGGCCTAGCCACGGGCATCGTGCAGACGGCCTATAGTGCCATGGAGACGGTGCGTGACAGCTTCGTCGAGATTAGAGATTTAGCCATAATGGCAAGCCAGGAGCCCGCCCCCGAATTCAAAAACCTTATAATCGGCGGTTTCGTGGCCGACGAATATTACGCGACATCGAGTGTTGCGCGTATCGAAAGACATATGCAGCAGTACCAGAACCAGGCACGGGCGGCCATGATGTCGGCTTCCTTCGCGGGAGTAAATTTGCTGTATCACACGAAAGACGATCCGGTGAAGGCGAGCGAAAAGGTACACACCTTTGTGGTGGGGTACGCTCAGGGAGAAGTGCAGACGCTCGACATCGACGCGATGGATTTCCTTCTGCTCAACGATGATGTGGGCTCGTATCCAACGACCTATCCCGGCCAATACAATCCCGAGAAATCTCTGTTTGACTCGTCGGACATCCTGCCAACGGCAGGATCATTTGTTCCCGCCGCCGTGTATTGGTACAACATCCCTGTGAGCAATCCGGACACGGGCGAACCTGAAGCCTACGATGTCAACCCGTCCTACGTCCTGATGAACATCGAGAACAACATCGCCCGCCACGGCGGTGACAGGCAGCTACAGTATTCTCATCTCGTGAATTATATCGATTCCAAGCTCGGCGATCTGACGGATCGCATGGCGAATCTCGGCTCCATACAGAATGCTCTTGAAGCCCGTGACGAAGACAACTTGAAAAGGATCGATACCGTCACGAGGGGGGTAAGCATTCTGGTCGATGCCGATATGGAAGAGAGTTCGGCAAGATTGAACGCGCTGCAAACCCAGCAGCAATTAGCTGTCCAGGCGCTCAGCATAGCCAATCAACAGCCCTCGGCAATCATGGCGCTATTTACCGCCTGAGGGCTTGGTCAAGCCTCCGTCGATCGGTCGTTCCACGCGGCCCGGCATGTTCTTGGGATGCTGATAACGGCGTAACCATGGGCAGCGTAGCGCACCTTGCCACGCCGCCCATGTGAAACCAACCGAACGCTACCCCGCGTGCCTAAAGCTCTTGAAGAACCCGGCCATTTGATAGGGTCTGCGTGCGCCTTCCGCCTGTTAGTCGTAGTTTCACGATGTTGGCCTTGATCATTATGATTGCCATAACCACGAGAAGATGAAGGAACGGCCAGAGCGGTATCGTTCCCATCAGCCAGGCAAACCCGAAACCGTCTGTCGATCCCCCAAACTCTCTTCTCACCGCATAAGTCGATGCAATGGCCGTTGTCATAAGCCAGAGATAAGGAACCGACAGGAAACCGACCATGAATGCGGTTCCAAGGAAAGCGAATACCTGCTTGGATAGGCGGAGGCCGGCGCTGACACCTCTTTCCGTTTCGGTCGCCAAGATCACGTTTCTCTTGAGGAAAGCGGTGAAGAAATTGCGGAATGGCAGGACGTAAAGTGCCAGATGATTTCCGACCTGAAGGTCCTGGTTTACATCCGCTCCAGCGATCACCCTCTTGATCTTGTATGAATTGCCGTCATCCGCATCGATCGTCACAAACTCATAATATGCACCGTCTCGCATCAACTGGTGCTGGCTTAACTGCGCCACCGTTCCCTCGATTTTCTTTACTTTCCCAACACCCAACATAGTCTCAATCCCTACTGTCAATTAAAGCTTGGGTAAGTGTGCGCAACAGCGATTAAAGGCCGCATAAGAAGTCCGGTTTAGAAAACTGCTATCTGTATGGGTAGATTTACCGGAGGCACCTTCACATCAAAAGGAATGCCTCTCCGGGGGCAGTCGATCCCGGTTCCCGCCATGGCGGCGCGATGCTGAACCTCCTGCGGCTACCCCTTTTTCCGGTCTCGGCATGCGCGAATTACCGCGCCATCCTCGTCTACGAGGAACGCTATGCTTGCCGCTCCGATATGCTCATCTTTGATCCGGGGTGCGATGCCCGCACCGGCAGGCCTTGTGGGCCATGTTGCTTGGAAAAGGCGCCCTACAGGCGCGTATAAGGCTCGTACGGCACTAATATATGTTTGGATGGGGCTGATACCTCTGAATTCATTTCAAAACCCTCACCGCAAAGCCTGCCAGCGTTCTCGTTCGGTCAACGGCGCTGCCGTCCTTCCCTTCGTTGCGGCCCTGCGGGTGACTGCCACTGCGAACGCCGGCGATCTTCGAGGCATCGGGACGGGGAACATCAAGGCCGCCCTACGGGCGGGTCCGAAGCTTTGGCCTGCGGCCCGCATCGAACAGGGAACAGATCATCACGTCCGAAAAATCGTAAAATCCAACCTGTTTCGTTAACCTCGCCTCCGGCACGATACAACCAAGCCGCGTTATCTCCTGGGCTCCCTTCTCACGGAATGATATTAAAAAGGCATAGGAAACAGACAGAAAGAGCACTCAGATGCAGGTCAGCACCACCACCATTCCGGGCATGACATTTTTCGTCCAGGTTGAAGAGGTTAATCACCGTGACCAGTTCGGTGGCCTCATCTGTTATTTGGCATCGTTATACCGGCTCGATCCCAAAACCTCCGCACGGCACCTCGTTCGGCGCTCGCGCATCCCCGGGACAGCCGACGAAATGAAGCGCGAGTTCCATCGCGACGGCATCCGTGCATTCCGCCGCCTCGAAGCCAAATCCTGAATGGAGGACAGAACCTTGCTCGTTCTCCGCATCCTCTCACTGCCGCTCGCGTTGGCTGCCTTCGCGCTGCTGTACGTCGTCGCGAATAAGGCACCTCACGCCGTGGAATCCATCAATGTATTCGTTTGGCTTCTGCTACCAGCGCTGGTCGGACTGAAAATTTTCGCGAGGCAGCGGAAGTGAATAAATTATCTAAAAGCTTCTCTTGCTTTTCGCAAAACGTGCCGTTTCGAGTGTCTTAGGGTTTTGGAATTCGCGCGCCCGGCAGAAAACCTCAAGGTAAAAAATTGGTCTGGAAGACCTCAGTTCCAGTTGTCCACAGGACCCCGAAAGTTGGAGTCTTCATTAAAATACCATGCTCCAAACTCGACCCAATTTGCGCCCGATTCGGCCCAATTTCGAACGGCGGTTCTGCTCAGCCGATTGCAATTCCCTCCATCTGCCTCCTAAGCTGACCTGGTCATAACGACAGACTACCGGACCAAAACGCCTACCAAAAACAACATCGAACAATTCAACCGGCAATCGCTCCGGATGGCGAAGCTTTGCCAACAGAAAGGACTACGCATGAATATGAATAAAATAGAACGAGGCGGTTCTTATCCCATCCGCCTTCGGAACATGGAGGGAGCGAAGGCGAACTTCCTGACAACCGATGGCAATCTGTTGCTTATTGGGATGCCAGGCATCGAGCGCTCAGAGGCTCAGGCAATCCGGAACGGGAAGATGAAGGCTGGCTTCATCAAGGATGGCCCCCTGCTTCTTTGGGTATTCGAGTTCCCCGGCAACCTGATTTTCGATTGCCCATTCGATATCCGGATCATCCCGAAAGACCGCCTCAACCTTCCAGATGTCATCAGCGGCGAGCAGCGGCTTTACATCGACATCCACTTAGTAGACTCGGCGACGAACCTGGTGAAGGGGCTGCGCGGCATTACGCTGCCGCCGAAACTCTCGCTGGACTTCCTCTCGGCGGCGCAGGACCAGCTTGCGGACAACCGCACCATGACCCCAGCGCTGGCCCGATACAACGCGATGGACATCCTCCGACTGCCGAAGCTCGCGGCTGTCCAAGTATGCGGCAAAGACTGAAAAAACACTCGTCCAATCAAAAGGAGAACCAAAATGACAGCACTACTCAGCAAGTGGAAGCCCGACGCAGATGTCTACGGAGAAGCAGCGGGGCTTGTCTTCGGTGATCGTGTTCTCGATCTCGTCGTCACATATTGCGGTGACGGCACTTTCGAATGGGACGTTGTTGATGCCTGCGACGTTATCGCGTCCGGTGTCACCGTAAGCGCTGCGGAGGCGCGGCGCGCATCTGAAGACGCAGGCTTGCGCGCACTAATTTGCGTCACTGCTTGATTTCACTTCATCAGCATCTCACGCCGTGAGATGCTGATGACACTAATAAAGGAATTAACGTCATGGATTTTGAAACATGGAAGAACCTCGATCCCGTCGAGGACGTTGCAAGGAAACTCGGTTTCGACATCGGCAGCTGCCTGAGTTGGGATCATTACGGCAGCCGTTTTCGAGCTGCCAATGACAAGGACACTGGCCACCTGGTAAAAAGGGCCAAGGAACTCGCTGGCGTACTCTCAACGGGAGAGCTTCCGGTTCTGCAGGCGATGCTCTACGCCGCAGACTTCTCACGGCAGGCCGACGAGATTTCTGAAGAACGGACGTGGCGACGGCTGGACAACACCTACGGCGACAACGCGACGGCCGTTGCTCTCGCCATCATGCGTCGTTGATGTCATGGGCGATATTGCGCTGAGCTACAAGAAGCGTCAGGCAGCGTATGCAGCCAAGAACCGGCGGAAGGCGAAAGCCCTCCGCCGGCCCGATGCCCGCGCCGTTGCCGATGCCTATTTGGCCGCTGTCGAAGGTGGCGGTCTCGAACGCATGATGCGCGCTTACATTTCCAAGCTTGCTCCAGAATGCGATGCCGATGCCCGAAGCCATGATGTCATTGCGATCCTCAGAAACCTGGTCCGCCTCGCTCTTATGGAAAAGGGATACGACGGTGACCAGATCAAGGACAAAATGGCCTCTATGGGCGACATAGGCATGTCCACGACTGAGAACGAAGCGTGAGATATTCGGCGTGTTTCCTTTGCTCAGAGAACGGATTGCCCATCACACACCACCCATCGATCGGAAACGAAAAAGGGCGACCCGAAAGCCGCCCACTCAATCCACCTACATGGCGGTCAACGAGTACATGTTACATGTTCAGTAACTATATAATTCAGAGCCGCCGTTCGGCGGTCGATAATCCCTCATGGGGATCGATATCCGGAAAATCCAGGTTCGAAACCCTGTCAAATCCTAACCCCTCGCGGGGAGCGATAACGGTCGTAGTTCCTTGCGTCCCTTCGACTATTAAATGATGCGACAAGCCCCTGGGTTCGTCAACAAAAAAATCAGAAATACTGAGTAAAAATAGCAAGTTACAAAATACAAAATGAAACTTGCTACTGTTTCCCGGACTTAATAGACGACGATTTTGTGCCAGGTCGTGTGGGCCGGTTCGACGTATGTCGAGCCCCGTGTGGAGCAGGCATCCGTTGTCAAAGAGATGTCATAGGAACCACGCCCGGGATTGCCGTACAAGTTGCCTCCGGTGGGGCTTCCACGCTTGAACGAAAAGCCGGCAGGATAGCCCACCGACCAGCGGCCAGCACAGTCGGGGTGCATATACACCGCGAAGGCGACATCGACCTGAGAGACACCGAGATTAACCCGGGAAGCTGGAAACCGAAGGGTGTCGGCTGAAGCGGTTCCCGTAGTCAGCAAACCAATAGCGGCGGCAATTACGAACTTCATAGTCCACTCCTCGACCTATCGAACATGTCGAGCAAGGTTACGAGGTATGCCGACACGGAAAGGAAAACCGTCAGCGTCACCAACGTCGCCGACAAATGAGCGAGCCCCGCAAGCCCACAGCCCGCGGCCAATGTGAGTCCGAACATTGTCCACACCGTAGTTTTCTTCATTTCGGTTTGCCCCCTTTTGTCAGCATCGCCATCCCAGTTTTGGGCAATATTCCGCGTCCGGCAAGACTGAGCATTCCGCCGATAGCACCTGAGGCGATGCTCGATTCCCCGGCGGTTCCCGGGAGGCCCAGCCATCCGAGAACGCGATCGGGGAGCGCCCACGATTGCCCGAACAATTTCAGATCGACGTACCAGGTCAGGTAAAGCTGGATGATGGACATGATCAGGAAGCCGATGAGGCCGACGACCGCGCCACCAGTCTGGGCCAGGAAGGCGGTTGCCCACATCGAGTCCATTGTCCGGAGAACGATGTCGAAAACCGGGTAGGAGCCACAGTAAGCCAGTATCGCGAGGGAAGGACGCAGGAAGACGTTGACGGTCAGCATCAAGCCCATCCGCACGCCTTCGCCGGCGAAGTCTTCACCGCCTTCCATCCGCATCCACTTGAGGCACCACAACGGCAGGGCGATCATGGCTTCCAACAGAGCGGCAACAAGGGCGATGCCGGCGGCGAGTACAAACAGGAACGGAAGGATCGGGATTACGTAAGCCCGCAAACTGCCGATAAAGATGAGACCGCCAATAATCCAGTTGCCCCAGCCGAGCAGAAAGTCGGCGGCTCCGCCAGCGCCGACCGCGGAGGAAAACCAATTTGAGGACGCGACCATCAGCGTGGCACCAGCGGCTATTGCCGTCCAGGCGATCGATAGCATCGCGTGTCCCGACGAAATCAGGTTTGACATGGCATCACCTGGCCCTGCCGACGACGATGCACCCCATTCGGCCAATCCTCGCGAGATCGGAGCAAGCAGCTTCACCAGGAAGGTCGAGCCCTCATCGCCCGCGGCCGCAAAGTCGTTGGCCGATAGGTTCGCTCTGTCATTTTCCCCCGAGACCTGTTGTCGGAGGACACTGAATGCCCGATCCAGCGCCTGACCGAAATCGCCGTCAGTCCTCGGCGCTACATCCTCGGGCATCTCATTTGCCAGTGTCGTGGTCAACGCGCTGATCTGGCCAAGCGCTCGGAAATATGTCCCGGCGGACAGGAAACCTTCCTGTGTTGCGTTCTCGATGAGCTTGGAGCGCGATGTCGCCTCAACCTTCGCCGCCTCAACCTTTGCCGCTTCGGAGACTTTCGTGTCGAACGTCGCGCCGCGGGCGCGGATATCCTGCACGATCGTCGATGACAGAACCTTTCCGGAAATGGCTTTCGTCACAGCTTCGGCGGACGACAGTCCTGATGTCTGCGCAGCCAGCTTGGCATATTTCTGTGCGTCTTTCCGATACGCAGAAATCATCTCCGCAACCGCCTCGCTGCGTGAGGCCGAAAACGCTGCCCTGTCATCCGGCAGCGTGTACGAGAGATGTCCGCAGGTTGGGCCATAGCTCCATGTGATCTTCTGAGCATAGCCGGGAATTCCAAGACCCGAGACGGAGCCGGCGGGCTCCGGCAAAGGCACCTGCCAGCCCCATGTCTCGCCGGCCGTGTTGTAAACGGCAGCACATATCTCGTGTCGCAGGATCGACATGGCCACGGTCGATCCCGACGACGAAACCGGAAGTATCGTGGTCTCCCCGGAGGCCACCGTCGTTACGAATACGCCCCATGACGCGTCGGCGAGATTTATCCCGCCGCGGGCGACGGCATCTCGAAGCAGGTAATGCGCGGGCGAGAAGCCCGTCGATGGCAATGGCACCAGAAGACCCGCGCCGACGATGATGCGCAACGGAGTCCAAATCTGATGCCAGCGGTCACCAAGTGTTTTACCCGTATAGGCCGATTGCACGATTCCCGAGAGGATGTTGTATGCAATCAGGGCCGAGCAAAATGCGAACAATGTCGATGTGAACACTTGGAGCGTGCGCCCCCATGCAGATGTTGCGTCGGACGGCAAAACCGCTGTTACAAGCTTCCAGGCCAGATTTGTCGAAGACGGTTCCGCGAACAGGTCGATCATTTGATACCTCCAGGCGGCTTTGGCCCTACAGGACCGTCTGCCCCGCCTGGACCATCAGGCGTGATGTCGTTTTTCGTCTTGGAATCCTCGCTGTCTTTGCCGAGGTCGAGTGCCTTTTCCTCCGCCGTTGTCAGCGTCACCGTGACAATTGGCAGGGCAAGACGTGACGGCGAGCGAGGTTTGTTCGATGTCGCCGATCCAGCCTTTCCGGAACTGCCATTGTCTCCGTCCCCCCCAGAACCGGTGGCGGTATCCGACGCTTCAGGGGCCGCATCGGGCACTGGGCCACTTTTTTTGGTCGGGCGATCGAGGATTGACTGTCCCAAGGCAACGAACTCCGGGAGAGTCTGCCAGATGGCGGCTAGCCACGGGCGCGCGCATGGTTGAAGCTCGCGTTCCCGCAGAATCTCGGCTCGAAGCTGGACTCGAGCTTCCACGGTCCGCCAGCCCGTCATGTCTCCCGACGCTGCGAGCTTCTCCAGGTAGGCGAGCAGTGCTGGCGACTCAGCTTCGAGGAAGGCCTGCCGATGATGTGTTGGCCGACCACGGACATTCATAGACCATCGCACAATGTCGACCGCGGCCCCGTGCTCCCAACTGAGATGCGTCATACCAATGTCCCGCAGAACCAGATGGGAATTCTCCTGAAATATCTCTTCGCCTGCCGTCATGGTGTCATCCCTCTTGGCGCTGGTTCGTCGACCGCAGCGGCCAATGCCTGCGACAAATTTCGGATTTTTTGCTGTGCCGTGGCGAGCCGCTGCGCCTGCTGCCTGAAGGCGTGGCGTTGGTCTGCAGCCTGCTTCTCAGCCTCACGCAGTGAGGCTTTTGCTTTCGCAGCCTCCGCCTTGGCCGCTGCTGCCATGGCCGTTGCTGCTGATATGTCAAAAGCGAACTGTTTCCTTAGGTTTTCACGCAATGAGGACTCGCGGGCACCGTCGAGAACCGCACGCACCGTCCCTCCCACCCCCCTGAAACGATCTGTCGATGCCTTTACCGCCGCGGCCTCAGCCGTGATAACGGCAGCCTTTCGTTTGGTTCGATCAATGTATTCACGGCTCTTGGCTTCTACGATGGCAGCACGCTTTACGGCCTGCTTGAGCGCCGCCGCCTGAGCCTTCTCTTTATGCCATTGCGCCCGCGTCAGGCGACGTTTGCCGGCACCCAAACGCGTGAGGCCAGCCGGAATTGCGACCTTCTCGTGGTAATCATCCAGCCATGCCTTCATTCCCGCGACATATGCGCGGTCAGCCCGTTTCCCCATCGCTTTTTTGTCTTCGCCCGGAAGCGGACCGGCTGCGAGTACGGCATTTTTTGCCGGGTATCCGGGATGCAACAGGCCCGCTCGCATCTCCTTATCGTCAGGAAGTAGGTAGGCGTGGAGGTGTGGATGGCTCTCGTCTGTATGCCGAACCACAGACACCAGCCTGCCCCCGTGCTGCGCTCGAAGCCAGGCAATTGACCGCTGTTCCCATTCGCCAACATCACGGCGAACTTCGGCACTGCCTCGATATTCCTCCATGCTCACGGGATGAGAGAAGATCAGACCAGCCAGTGTGTTTTGATCCTTGCGGATTGCCTTCCACGTAACTTTCCCAACCTTGTCGGTCCGCGGGGTCTTCGCGGCCACCACCCTTTGGTCGTGCAACGCCCGCACGGCATCGGGGTGCAGGCCATGGACGACTTCTGGGGGCTTCGGCGATGGAACGTGGACGGATGCAGAGGGAACCCGCGTGACTTCATCGAAGATGTAATCCGTCGTCCGCCCCGCTTTGTCGGAGCGACTGTAGAGCTCGATACGCGCGAACTGGTAGGCCAATAGGGAAACTCAGGGAATGCCTAAGCCTGCCTGCCGGCGATAAAGAAAACAAAGAAAAAATAAGCTGTATAGACCGAATACAGCTTATCACTGCGTTCTAAGCATCGGCCATTTCATGGAGATAACAACCGATCTGGTCGCCAACGCGAGTATCGAGCGCACGCAATTCAGATGCTACAGAGAGTTTAGCGCCTTCTGGAAAGCCTTGAGGCCATCATAAATGTCGGCCAAACGAGCTTTGGTTACGGACGGCGCGTCGATCGAGTTGGCTTGTGGCGTGCCTTTGATATACGTGTGTGCCAAACGATCCCGCATCGTTTTCAGCGAAGACAGCTGCGCCTCTAGCTTTGCCTTGGCGCCAACGTCCACGGTGCGCTCTATTTTTTCGCAGGCTGGAATTCCGATAAGATGAATCAACATTTTCCTAAAATGCTGCTCATAATCGAAACCATAGGTCCTTTTAACGTTGTTCTCAACTAGCTTGATATTACTCGGGAGCTTAACCTTCTTGGTGCAGTGAGTTAGCACGATGCCATCCATGCTGATTTCGATCCAACCGCATAGTTCAAGTATCGCGAGTTTTGAGTAATACGTAGCCTTCTTGTTATCCGCCTCCCCGCGATAAGCTTGGTCGAGATGCTTGAGGTTTTCCTCTATATATCTCTTTACGACCATATCATTCTGCGAAAATTGCCGTTGCGGCGTTAAGGCGTGCGTCAACCTTGTCTTTCTTTGAAAGGCCTTCTGCCAGCTCGGAGTCCGAAATGCTATTATGTGCCCGGAACTTCACGAGCAACTGCTGGCAATGCGCAACCGTTGCACCCTCAAGATGTATGAGGTTTTCTGCGATGCCGACCATTATTGCTTCTAGCACCGTCCCAGGCATGCGAGACGGTGGACGTTGCGTAATAAACTTCTCAGCGAGAACCTTTACGACGCGAGTAAATAGGTCGCCATGCTCTTTTATAACCGTGTCATCTGCATGTCTGTTGCTGGACATGTAGTCGTTGAGAAATTTAGCGACCGAACCTTTATAATTTTCCCGGTTCCGCAGAAACGCGAAGAATCTTAGAATCGCTTCTTGTTTAGCAAAGCGATACTTTTCTCCCGGCTGCATATTGTTGACTGCTCGCCAGTTAGGGTCATTGTCCCAGGTCTTCAAAGCCTGATTAAATGTTCCCGAGTATATACAATTCCTGATTTCCTGGTTGTTCAGCTTCAGGCCGCCCGAGTTAAGACGGTGGAAAATCGTGAACAAGTACTCGTTGTGGCTACGCTTCGAAAAATCACAACGCAACACGTTAATTGGTATTGTCTGGTTCTGTACTTTTGAAAACACCTTCCGGAGATCAGTTCCAGGTTTTGCTGTTTTGAAGGTCGCTGGCGATTTGTTGCGAAGTACATCATCGATGTCCGGAAGGTTTGAAAGCCTCCAATCCTCTCCATTAAGGAAACGGACTATTGTCGAGATGCGTTGCAGGCCATCAATCACCAACCACTCGTTCTTTTTCGCATCGTAAGCGAAACACATGCTGGGAATCGGAAGCTGCTTGATTAGGGAGTCGATGAATCGAGTCTGGTCTGTCGATTTCCAAACTACGTCTCTCTGAAAATCAGGTTGAATGATTAGGTCACCCTCCTGATACATTCTGAGAAGGTCTGCTCCGGAGCGTAACTCATTATAGGCAACAATGTCGCTCGGTGGCGATTCATTGGAATCGTCAACTTCGCGCTCCGCTTCTTCCTGTTGCTCTATGCTTGCTTCGGGATCAATCGGCTCGGCGGGCAGAATTTCGACTTCGGCGTTTTCAGTCATAGTGGCCTCCCTACAGGCAAATGAGCCAGCGATTGCGCCCCCGTGTAGACCATTTCGCTGAAAGTTCTAACTCTGATACGCCACTGTGCATTACAGGGTAAAGGGCGAAATTCTCAGGATGGCCGTTGTAGAGGGCGGTTTGTGGATCATCGTCGTAGCCGAACACATTCGGCGGCCGCATCGACTCGATATTCAGCCAATCCAACCAGCGCGTCACATAACCTCAGCGCGCAAGCATGGAGATAGCTGATGTTCCAGACATGTTCCAAAACTGCCAATTGTGAGAATAATCCCTGATTACATGATCAGGAAGAAACTCCCCTCTCCCTGTAAGTCCTTGTGACTATTAGACTTATCGGGAGAGGGGAATGGTACGGTTGAGTGGGGTCGAACCACCGACCTCAGGTGCCACAAACCTGCGCTCTAACCAACTGAGCTACAACCGCACATGAGACGTTTTGGGCGTCTGCGGCTCACATACGAGGATAAAACTCGTTTTGCAAGCCCCTAGAGCAGTTCATTGTCATAAAGACCACATGGCAGCACATGGTCTTTATGACCGGCGACCGAAATCAGGCCGCCTTGAAACCGGCCATGGCGCGCTCTGCCGCATCGCGTCCGGGCTTTGTCACCTCCTCAGTCACCTTGCGGGTCGCTTCCTGCAGGTCGCGCACGTTTTCCACAGTCAGCTCCGCCTGCCGGCGCACGAAGGCCGATTGCAGCTCCACCAGTTCGGAAACGGAACGCACGCCCATCAGCGCCTGCATGTGTGCGATCGAAAGATCCGCACTGCTGCGCATCGCATCCGCCGCCTTCAAACCGAGCGCGAACGAACCGGACCGGGCGACGTAAAACGTGTCTTCCACAGTTTTTGTCGCATCGGTCGTTGCGTCTTGCAGGCGTGAAAAGGCCTCGCGGGACTGTTGCGCCCCCATATGCGCGGCATCGCGAAACCCTTGCGCCATGCGGCTCGGGTCGAATGCGGAAAATCCAAAGAAATCATCGGGTTTGTAAGGCATGCCATGTCCTCCTCGACATTGTTCCAGCACTCCACGCTGGCTCCTCACCCATATATCTACAATATCTAATTGTGCGTCGCAATGCGATGCTGCACCGCACGCTCCGGCGTTAACCCTTTTGCCCGATAGCAAGCTCGCGAAGGTGGACCGAAGCCCCCCTTTGAAGTTACTAACAATATGTTAACTTGGCACATCGTCGCGTATTTGACGATGGTGCTCCCAGGGTTCGTTCATGTCCGCTGTACAGTATCCGTTTATAGACATTGCCGTTCATCCGCGTATCCGCGCGCGCCTTTCCGGCGGCGAGGCAATCGTCATCTTTTCACCCGACATGAAACATGCGCTGTGGGCAAACGGACGCGGCGCCGAGCTTTTCGGCCACGAAAACATCTACGATTTTCTCGACCACGGCACCGAACCGCTGGACGTTTCCTTCCGCCAGGCGCAGGCCGCCGCGCGCGGTCTGGCCAATGAAGGAGACAGCCGTTCCTTCATGATGCGCATCACCAGCGGTTTCCAGCGCACCGCCGTGCCGGCGACCTGCGAACTGATGACGATCGGCAATGACCGCGCCATCATGGTTGCCGCACCGGCAAGCGATGGCGCCATGTCGATAGCCCAATGCGCGGCGCGCATGATCGAAGGGTTCGATGATACCGACACGCATCGCGCCGTGCTGGACCAGAACGGCCAGATCCTTGCCGCATCGCCGCGTTTCGCATCGCTGGACATGACGCCGCATACCGGCCGCATGCTGGTCAACATGGCAACCGTGCATGTTGACGGCCTCGTCAAGCGCCCGGTGCCGACCCGCACCGGTTACCTGCCGGCCGCGATGGGCAAGGTTTCCGACACGCCCGCCATGTACCTGCTCTTCATCGTCGAGCCCGATGCGGGCTCCGGCGACATCATTCCGATGGAAGCCCGCGAGGATGAGGCGGAAGACGAGCAGCCCGTCGCCGTATCGGAGGTCGAACCGGACACCATCGAGCCGGACGCGCCGGCAGCGGAGCATTCAGAGATCGAGGATGCGGCGGCGGAAACCGATGACGCGTCTGCACCTTCCGCCGATGGTTATGCCGATGCGCTCGATGCGCTCGCCGACATAAACGAGGTGGATGACGAGCCGACGGAAGAAACCGAGTTCGAACATGCCGACGCCGAACCGGCCAAATCGACCGAGACCGAACAGGCCATGGCCGATGTGCGGCAGGCACTGCTGGACAGTTTTGGCGCCGAACCGGCAACCGAAGACGATGATACCGTAGCCGTGGCAGCCGACGCGCCGACGGAAGCGGAAGCGGAAGCGGAAGCGGAAGCGGAAGCGGAAGCGGAAGCGGAAGCGGAAGCGGAAGCGGAAGCGGAAGCGGAAGAAAATCTGCCCGTTGCAGAGGTTTCAAGCGAAGAAACCACGGTCGTTGCGGACGATGTCGAGCCTGTGGAAACGGTCGAGGCGGACAACGCGCCCGTGGTCGAACCCGTGACCGAACCGGTTGCGGAAATCGAGCCGCAGCCGACCCCGGCCCTGATGTTCGGCACGGCGCGAACCATCAATACCGCAGAACCCTTCGTGTTCTCGCCGGACATGCGCGCCACGCGTTTTGTCTGGAAGATCGATGCCGAAGGCCGGTTCAGCGAAGTTTCCAGCGAGTTTGCCCGCGTCGTCGGCCCGCATGCGGCCGATATCAACGGCTTGGCCTTTTCCGATCTGGCGGCGCTGTTCAATTTCGACCCGGACGGCAAGATCACCGAACTCCTGCGCAAGCGCGACACCTGGTCCGGCAAGACCATCTGGTGGCCGATCGAGGGCACGACGCTGAAAGTGCCGGTCGATCTGGCCGCCCTGCCGACCTATACCCGCAACCGCGAATTCGACGGCTTTCGAGGTTTTGGCATCGTGCGGGTTGCCGATGTGGCGGAGGATCCGCTGGCAATTGGCGTGACGCTGGTGCCGACAGAGGCCGGCAGCGAAACGGACGTGGTGCCGGATGACATTGTCGATGACATCGTCGATCTGACCGCGCCTGTTTCAACGGAGACGGATCTGCCGGAAACGGAAGAGGACCCGTTTGCCGGCGACGCCACCGAGACTGAAGCAGAAGCCGATTTTGCCGGGATGGCGGAGGATGCTCCTGACGCGGCAGGCGAGGAAGACATCGTTACGGACGAATCTGCGATGTTCGAAGCTGACACGCTGCCCGAGCCGGAAGACGAAAAACCAGCACTTCGCCTCGTCGAAACACCCTCGCGCCGCCATTCCGATAAGGTCATCCAGCTTGAAGAGCGCCGTTTCCGCAACGACGGGCTGACACCCGGCGAAAAGGCAGCTTTCGTCGAAATCGGCCGCCGTCTCGATCCGCATCCGCGAGAGGATGAGGAGGAAGACATCCATGCGGCGGCCACGCCTTATGCCAAAGAAAATGCTCCGCGCGACATCGCCGATACGGATGAGCAGGACGAAACGTCTGCGCCCGAGACCTTGGACGCGACCGACGAAGCAATCGCTGATGATGTCGAGGCCGCCGAAGAGGACAACGAGGATGTGACTTCGGATGCGCTGCCGCTGCTCGATGAAGCGGCGGCAGACATCGACGAAACCGATCAGATCGACGCCGAAGAAGAACAGGTCGAAGGCGAACCGGTAGAAGACGAGCATGAAGCGGAAGAACCGCAGACCTATGCCGACATCATGCCGATGCGCGCCCGGCTTGGCCTCAACGCGGATATTCTCGACCAGATGCCGGTGGCGCTGATCGTGCATGCCGGCGACACGCTTTATCACGCCAATGCCGAATTCCTGCGCCTGACCGGTTACGACAGCCTTGAACAGCTGGAGGAACTCGGCGGCCTGGACGTTCTCCTGCAGCGCGACGAGCTGGAAGCCAAGACCGCCGAAGCCGGTGGCATGGTGGTGGTGCGCGCCGACGATACGCTGGTTCCGGTGAGCGCCCGCCTGCAATCGATCCGTTGGGAAAATTCGACCGCGCTGATGCTGGCCCTGATGCCGGTCGCCGTGACGAGCGAAGCGGTACCCGTTGCCGCGCCGCCCGTTACGGAGGCCGTGGAAGATGCAGACCTGCCGGCCGCTGCCGCCGAAGTGTCGCGCCTGCAGGTGGAAGTGGACGAGTTGCGCTCGATCCTCGAAACCGCCACCGACGGCGTCGTGATCATCGGCCCGGAAGGCGATGTGCGCTCGATGAATCGGGCGGCGAGCGCGCTGTTCAACTATGACAATGACGAAACGGTCGGCCGGCCTTTCGCCATGCTGTTTGCGCATGAAAGCCAGCGCTCAGTCATCGATTATCTCGGCGGTCTGTCCGGCCACGGTGTTGCCAGCGTGCTGAATGATGGTCGCGAAGTGATCGGTCGCGAGGCCGGCGGCGGTTTCCTGCCGCTGTTCATGACGATCGGCCGCCTGACCTCCTCCAACGGCTATTGCGCCGTCATCCGTGATATCACCGCCTGGAAGCGCACCGAGGAAGAGCTGCGCAATGCCAAGCGCTCCGCCGAAACCGCCAATGCCCACAAGAGCGATTTCCTCGCCCATGTGAGCCACGAGATCCGCACGCCGCTCAATGCCATTATCGGTTTCGCAGACATGATGGCGACCGAACGTTTCGGGCCGATCGGCCATCCGCGTTACATCGAATATGCCAATGACATCGGCCGTTCGGGCCGCCATGTACTCGATATCGTCAATGACCTGCTCGACATTTCCAAGATCGAGGCGGGCGAGATGGATCTCGAATTCGAGGCGGTCGGCCTCAACGAGACGGTGTCGGAAGCCGTGTCGCTGATCCAGCCACAGGCAAATGGCCAGCGGGTGATCATCCGCACCGCGCTTTCGCAGGCCGTGCCGCAGGTGGTCGCCGATCTGCGCTCGGTCAAGCAGATCGTGCTCAACATTCTCGCCAATGCCATCCGGTTCACGCCATCGGGCGGGCAGATCGTCGTGTCGACCGCCTTCGAAGCCAATGGCAGCGTCATCCTGCGCATCCGCGATACCGGCATCGGCATGACACGTTCGGAACTGGAACTGGCGATGAAGCCTTTCCGGCAGGTAACGGGTGCGGCACGAAAGCGTGGCGATGGCACCGGTCTTGGCCTGCCGCTGACCAAGGCGATGGTTGACGCCAACCGCGCCGCCTTTGCCATCACTTCGGCACCCAACGAGGGCACGCTGGTAGAAATCACGTTTCCTTCACCGCGCGTTCTGGCGGACTGAGCGCAGAGAAAAGCGGCAAAAAAGAAGGCAGCCGAAGCTGCCTTTTTATAAGTTGATGCTGCAATCCCAACGACGGGAAAAAAGAACTGACGGACACAGGGAGCACCGAAACCGGCGACATTCCGCTTTTCCGTTCGGTGTTAACCTTGCACCAACAGATCTTAACAGCTGGTAAATTTTCCCATTATCCGCCAGGTAAAAGGCACATTTTACGATAAAGAATCACGTACCTCTCACAAAGAGACAATGAAACGTGTATTTCGGCAGCGAACCGCGTCAATCCGGCACATGTGCGCATTCAGGTTCGCAATTCGGCAAGACCCGCAAAAAGATCGAGCGCCTGCGGGTTGGCCAGCGCCTCCCGGTTCTTCACCACCCGGCCATGCACGACCTCACGCACGGCAAGTTCGACGATCTTGCCGGATTTGGTGCGGGGAATGTCCGTCACGGCGATGATCTTTGCCGGCACGTGTCGCGGTGAGGCCCCTGCCCGGATGCCGGCGCGGATTTTTGCCTGCAAGGCGTCATCCAGAACGATACCGGGGCCAAGCCGCACGAACAGCACGACACGCACGTCATCCTCGAAATCCTGACCGATGCAGAGCGCCTCGGCGACCTCATCCAACTTTTCGACCTGATTGTAGATTTCCGCCGTGCCGATACGCACCCCGCCGGGATTGAGCGTGGCATCGGAGCGACCATGAATGATCAGCCCGCCATGATCCGTCCATTCGGCGAAATCGCCATGGCACCAGATATTGTCGAAACGCTCGAAATAGGCGGCGCGGTATTTTGCGCCATCCGGATCGTTCCAGAACATCATCGGCATGGACGGGAACGCCTTCGTGCAGACCAGTTCGCCCTTTTCCCCACGGATCGGCTGCCCCTCCTCATCGAACACATCGACGGCAAGGCCGAGGCCCGGCCCCTGTATCTCGCCGCGCCAGACGGGTTTGAGCGGATTACCAAGCACGAAACACGAGACGATATCTGTGCCGCCGGAAATCGAGGCGAGATGTACATCCGGCTTGATACCCTCATAAACGAAAGAAAAGCCTTCGGGCGAAAGCGGTGAACCGGTCGACGTGATCATGCGCAGATGCGAAAGGTCATGGGTTTTGATCGGCACAAGACCTGCCTTGCGCACCGCATCGATATATTTGGCAGAGGTGCCGAAAATCGCGACCTGCTCGTCTTGCGCAAAATCAAACAGGACATTGCCGTCAGGCGCGAAGGGCGAGCCGTCGTAAAGGCATAAGCTGGCGCCCGAGGCGAGACCGGAGACCAGCCAGTTCCACATCATCCAGCCACAGGTGGTGAAATAGAACAGTTTTTCACCGGGCATCAGACCGCAATGCAGTTGCTGCTCCTTCAGGTGCTGCAACAGCGTGCCGCCGGCCGAATGCACGATGCATTTTGGAACGCCGGTCGTACCCGAGGAAAACAGGATGTAGAGCGGATGCGCAAACGGCAATTGTTCGAACTGCGGTTCCTGCGCCTGAAATGGCTCGATGAACTTCGCCAGAGTGCGGCCTTCGGCAAGCGAAGCGGCGAGAGCTTCGGCATCACCGGCGTAAGGCACGACGAGAACCCGCACAGCGAGTTTTGCGGCCACCGCCTGCACCTTGTCGGACACGTCCTGCAGCTTGCCATTATACCAGTAGCCATCGGAGGCAATGAACAGTTTTGGCTCGATCTGGCCGAAGCGATCGAGCACGCCCTGTATGCCGAAATCCGGCGAACAGGAAGACCAGATGGCGCCGATCGATGCGGCCGCCAGCATGCAGGCGACGGTTTCCGGCACATTCGGCAGCATGGCGGCGATCCGGTCGCCCTTCCTCAGCCCTAATGCGCGAAAAGCCTGTTGCAAGCGCGAGACGGAAGCGGTCAATTCATCCCATGACCAGCGGCTAAAAACCTTGTCCTCGCCGCGAAAGATCAACGCATCTTTCCCGCCTCGTCGCGACAGCAGGTTTTCCGCAAAATTGAGTGTCGCCTCGGGAAAAAAGCGGGCTTCGGTCATATGGCCCTGATCGACCAGAACCGGCCCCGGCCGCTCACCGCGCACGCCGCAAAAGTCCCAGACAGCGGACCAGAAATCCGCCCGTTCGGTCACCGACCAGACGTGAAAATCATCAGGTCCGGTGAAGTTCCGGCCATGTCGCTGCGCGCATTTCTGCATGAACTGTGCGAGCGATGTTTGGGAGCCGGCGTCCGGTGCCGGCGTCCATAAGGGTTTCGGCGCATGCGGCATCAATAAAATCCTCCCACCTGCACGCCACTCTAACATAAGCGAATTTGCAAGAAAGACGCCGGGAACGGCTGATTTGCATGGGCGCCGTATTTCCGCTAACGAAGGCCTCGACATTGCCGAGGCCCCGAGATTGCGAAGCCATGGGCGCTTCGAGGAAAGCATGTTTCAGTCGCTGATCCATTCGCTCAAGACCCGAAAACGATACCGGCGTGCCGCCATGGTGATCGCAGGTGGCGTTGTTGCGCTTGGTCTGGTGTCGCAGGTTGCCGCCCCCTATCTGATTTCCACTACACTGGTGCGAAACAGCATGGAAAGTGCCGTGGAGGAATGGTTCGGCCACGAGGCAACCATCGAAGGTGACCCGGAACTGCATTTCTGGCCGCACCCGCACATCATTCTGAACGATGTCTCCATTCGCGAAAGCGAGGACCCGGCATCACGCCTGATCGCCCATGTGGACGGCCTGACGGCATCGTTCGAACTTTTTCCGGCGCTGCGCGGCAAGCTGGTGTTCGAGGATTTCGACCTGACGCGGCCAAGGCTTTTCGCAATTCGCCATGCATCCGGTAATATCGACTGGTCGATGGACGGGCTTCTCAACGATGCCGTAGAGAACACGAAAACCGGAACGACGACGCTCGACAGCGCGCTCGACGCAAAAATCGGCGAAGTCACCATACGCGACGGATCGGTCGAAATCAGCGAAACGGACAGTGCGCGCAAGACCAGCGTGACGGCGATCCACGGAACGGTGGAATGGCCGGAACTGTCCGCCGCGCTTTCGTCTCAACTCAGCGCGACGATGAACGGTAAAAGTTTCGTGCTGTCCTTTTCCACGTCGCAGCCGCTTGCCCTGATGGCCGGCCGCAATACCGATGTCGAGGCCACCCTCTCTTCCGCCCTGTTTTCAGGCCAGTTTTCCGGCGACATCAACGTGGCGAATTACGCGCTTCTGTCCGGCTCCTTCGGCATCAACTCGCAGAAGGTGCCGGATGCGCTGGACTGGCTTGGCATTCGGGTAACCGGGCTCGACCGGCTGCAGCAGCTTTCGCTGAAGGCAAGGCTGATCACCACCGGCAATGCGCTGCGCTTCGAGCAGGTGTCGCTGCAGGCCAACGAGGCATTTGCCACCGGCATTCTGGATCTGCTGGAGCCGGAGAGCGGCAGGCCGCGGCTGAGCGGAACGCTCGCCTTCGACAAGCTGAATTTTTCCGCGATCATTTCCGCCCTTGCACCAAAACCTCGGGCGGCAGGCGGCGATGACGTGACACCGGGCGCCCTGCTCGGCGACATTCTCGATCTCGATCTGCGGCTTTCCTCCGCAGAGGCGCAATTGGGGCCACTGCCGCTCGCCAATGCCGCCGTCAGCATGATCAACACCCGGCAGATGGCGCGGATCGACCTGGTGGATGCCGGGATCGATGGCGGCCGGCTGACCGGGCAGATCAGCGCGCCGGAAGGGCGCATCAACGACAGCGCCGATCTTCGCCTGTCGCTCCGCGATGTCGATCTGGCAAGCGTCGCGCGTCGTTTCGGCGCACAGGCGATCATTCCGGAAGCCAATGGTTCGGCCGAACTGAACCTGCATCTGGACAAGCCGCTCGGCATGGCCGGCGCCGGCGACCTCTCCGGCTCGCTGCGCCTGACCGCCCGCGATGGCCGCCTGAGCGGGATCGATCTTTCCGCGATCAGACGGCTTGCGACAACATCTGCCTATTTCGGCCTGAAGGATGCCCGCGATGGCAGCATCGCCTTCAATCGCCTGGATGTTGCCGCGACGATCGGCAATGGCGTGGCAGAACTTGGCGAAACGCGGCTGGACGGGCAAAACGACCTGATCGTGCTGAGCGGTCTGGTGCCGCTGGAAACGCAGGGTCTGGCGCTTTCGGCAAACATCTATGCCAAGACGGACGGCACGCCTTCAAACGATCCGCTGATGATGTTCATCGGCGGCGCATGGCCGGTGCCGGTGTTCTGGCCGATGACAGACCAGCAACACCAGCAATAACCCTCAGCCCTGAGCGGCGGCGTGTTCGTCACGCTGGCGACGCAACTCGCTGCGTTTGGTGGCGAGCGAGGCTGCGATGACGCCGATCGCCACAAGGCCGATCAGGATGGTGCAGATGGCGTTGATTTCCGGCGTGACGCCGAGACGCACCTGCGAATAGATTTTTATCGGCAGCGTGGTGGCGCCCGGGCCGGTGTTGAAGCTGGCGATGACCAGATCATCCAGCGACAGGGTGAAGGCCAGCATCCAGCCCGCCAGAACCGCCGGCAGGATCAGCGGCAGGGTGATGCGGAAGAAGGTTTTGACCGGCGGGCAACCGAGATCGAGTGCGGCCTCTTCCAGAGAACGGTCGAACGTCAGCAGCCGCGACTGCACAACGATCGCCACGTAGCACATGGAAAATGTGGTGTGGGCGATGATCACCGTCCAGAAACCGCGATCGACATTGAGCGAGACGAACAGCAGCAGCAGCGACAGGCCGGTAATGACTTCCGGCATGACGAGCGGCGCATAGATCATGCCGGAAAACAGCAGACGTCCGGGGATCTTGCGGAACCGCACCAGCGTGAGTGCGGCGAGCGTGCCGAGCACGGTGGCAATGGTGGCGCTGATGACGGCAACACGGGCTGTCACCCACGCGGCGTCCATCAGCCCCTGGTTCGACCACATCTGCTGATACCAGGTGAGCGAAAACCCGCCCCAGACGGTAACCAGACGCGAGGCGTTGAACGAATAGATCACCAGAATGATGATCGGGATGTAGAGGAAGGCAAAACCGAGGGTCAGAACGGTCGCATCGAAACGGGAATTTTTCATGGTTTTATCCCGCCTTCTGCTGCTGGTTCTGGAAATAGGCGATCGGGATGACCAGCACCGCCAGCAAGATCACGGCGATTGCCGAGGCAAGCGGCCAGTCACGATTGTTGAAGAACTCGGTCCACAAGGTCTTGCCGATCATCAAGGTATCGGCACCGCCGAGAAGATCGGGAATGACGAATTCGCCGGTGATCGGGATGAAGCAGATCAGTGAGCCGGCAATCACGCCCGGCAGAGACAGCGGGAAGGTGATGCGCCAGAATGCCTTCCAGGGCGGGCAGCCGAGATCGCTTGCCGCTTCGAGCAGCGTGTTGTCCAGCTTTTCCAGCGCGGCATAAAGCGGCAGCACCATGAAGGGCAGATAGGAATACACGATGCCGATGAAGACGGCATAATCGGTGCGCAGGATCTGCACCTGTTCATCCGGCCCCATAAGGCCGATGCTCTGGAACAACAGGGTCAGCAGGCCTTCCGGCTTCAGGATGCCGATCCAGGCATAAACGCGGATCAGAAACGAGGTCCAGAACGGCAGGATGACCAACATCACGAGGATCGGCCGGATCGAGGTTTTCGCCCGCGCCATGGCCAGCGCCATCGGGTAACCGATCAGCAGAAGCAAGACGGTGGAGATGGCGGCTATGCGCAGCGAGTTGAGATAGGATTTGATGTAAAGACTGTCGCTCGCCAGAAACTCGTAATTCTCGAAATCCAGCTGCGAGAAAAATTCACCGAACTTCCCAAAACCTTCGAAGACCGGCGTATAGGGCGGCATGGCGATCGCCGTGTCCGACAGCGAGATCTTGGCGATGATAAAAAACGGCGCGGCAAAAAACAGCAACAGCCAGAGATAGGGAATGGCAACGACCAGCCAGCGTGCCGGGTTGGCGCGGCCGGGATCGGCAATGACCGGTTCTGGTTTTGGGGAAAGCGTATCGATCGCCATGACGCCCTCCTTCAACGGGTCAGAACGAGGCCGGCATCGCGCGACCAGTGAACCCAGACACGATCGCCGAAGGTGAGCGGGCGATCCACCAGACGCTGGATATTGGCCTGGGCTGCGCGGATGATGCGGCCGTCATCGAGCTTGACGAGAAACAGCGAAAAATCGCCGAGGTAACCGATATCCCAGACCTCGCCGGCGCCTGCATTGACGGCCGTGTCTGTCGGCGGATCGATGCCGAGCCGCACCTTTTCCGGGCGGATGGCGAAGGCGACGCGGTCTCCCGCCGATGCCGGGCATTCCTGATCGACGACGACCTTCAGGCCATCACAATCCAGCATCACGCCACCGCTCGCCGCACCGCTGTTGGAAACAACTGCGCCTTCGATGATGTTGATGTCGCCGATGAAGTCCGCCACGTAACGACTGTTCGGTGCCTCATAGATTTCCGCCGGTGTCGCCACCTGCATGATGACGCCCTTGTCCATCACGGCGATACGGTCGGAGACGGTCATCGCCTCTTCCTGATCATGGGTGACGATGAGGAAGGTAAGACCCAGCGTGTGCTGCAGGTCGGTCAGTTCGAACTGGGTTTCCTCGCGCAGCTTCTTGTCGAGCGCGCCGAGCGGTTCATCGAGCAGCAGCACTTTTGGCCGTTTGGCAAGCGACCGGGCAAGCGCCACGCGCTGGCGCTGGCCGCCGGAGAGCTGCGACGGCTTGCGTTTGGCGAACTGTTCGAGCTTCACCAGTTTCAGCATCTCTTCGACGCGGGCGGCGATATCGGCCTTGGGAAGATTGTCCTGTTCCAGACCGAAGGCGATGTTCTTTTCAACCGTCATGTGCGGGAAAAGCGCGTAGGACTGGAACATCATGTTTGTCGGGCGGCGATAGGGCGGCACGCCTGCCAAATCCTTGCCCTGCAGCAGGATGCGGCCTTCGGTCGGTTCCTCGAAACCGGCGAGCATGCGCATCAGCGTGGTCTTGCCGCAGCCGGACGGGCCCAAGAGCGCAAAAAACTCGCGCTCGTAAATATCCAGCGTCAGATTGTCGACGGCGACAAAATTGCCGAACCGCTTGGTGATGTTTTCGAAACGGATGAAGGGCACCGATGTCGGATCGGTCCAGGGAGAAAATTTGCGCTTAACCGGCCCGAGAGATTTCGCCATGCCTGTCCCCATCCATCGTGATTTTTGCGGCACGCGCCGGTGCCCGATTTGGCAATATTGGAGGAGCGGGCCGAGGCCCGCTCCGAGAAGGCATCAGTTGCCGGTCTTGATCTCGGTCCAGACGCGGTTCAGCACGCGCTGTTCACGCGGGCCGTAAGGCGAGATCGCGAACAGTTTTTTCATGACGTCTTCCGGCGGATAGACAGAAGGGTTTTCCAGTACGTCCTTGTCCACGAATTTTTGCGAGGCAAGGTTGCCGTTGGCGTATTGGACATAGTTCGACGACTTGGCGATGACTTCCGGCTTCATCATGAAGTTGATGAATTCATGCGCCTCGGCAACGTTCTTGGCATCGGCCGGAATGGCGAGGTTGTCGAACCAGACGTAAGTGCCTTCCTTGGGGATGACATATTCGACATTGACGCCGTTCTTGGCTTCTTCGGCACGATCCTTGGCCTGAAGAATATCGCCCGACCAGCCGATGGTGATGCAGGTATCGCCATTGGCCAGTTCATCGATATAGGCGGACGCATTGAAGGTGCGCACCGAGGGGCGGATCGCCTTGTAGACATCGCCACCGGCCTGAAGATCGGCGGTTTCCTTGCTGTCCGGGTCCTTGCCGATATAGTTCATGGCAATGGCAAAGGTCTCGTCGGATGCATCAAGGATGTTGATGCCGCAGGATTTCAGCTTTGCAGCGTTTTCCGGCTTGAACAGGATATCCCAGCTATCAACCGGCACATCGCCGAGAGCCGCCTTCACCTTGTCGACATTATAACCGATGCCGGTGGTGCCCCACATGTAATTGACGGCATATTCGTTGCCGGGATCGTACTTGGCGAGACGCTCGGAAACTTCCGGCCACATGTTGGACATGTTCGGCAGCTTGGTCTTGTCGAGCTTCTGGAACACGCCGGCCTGGATCTGGCGGGCAAGGAACGGACCGGTGGGTGCCACGACGTCGTAACCCGAACCGCCGGCAAGCAGTTTTGTCTCGACCACATCGTTGTTGTCGAACACGTCGTAGACGACCTTGATGCCGGTTTCCTTGGTGAATTCTTCCAGAACCGATTCATCGATATAATCGGACCAGTTGTAGACATGGACCGTGCGCTCCTGCGCGAAGGCGACGGTGGCCATCAGCGTCGTGGCGGCAGCGGCGGTCAGAAGACGAAGCAGATGCGGTCTCATGAGTTCTCCTGTTTTATGAAGGTCGGCCGTTCAGCGTGCCAAACCTTGTTTCCCTCTTTATGCGTTTGTTTTGTGCAAGAGTATGAAGGAACAACGCTACCCACAAGCAAAAAGCTGCGTTGCAGCAAAGACTTCCATCTTCGTTACCTGAAATCGAAAGCGCTGAGGCCGCTCGCCATCTCGTCCAGCCCCAAAGGCCGTGTCACCGGCGGCTCGGCACGCGAAAGACAGCCGCGCCTTTCGCACAGACGGCAGGCGGTGCCGGAAAGCACGTTTGCGCCGGGAAGACTTGCCGCCGCGCCATAAACCGTTTCACGCGCCGCCTCGAAATCACAGCCGATCAGGATGGCGGTGCGGCGCACGCGCTCGTTGAAACCGGCCTGCGGGCCTTCCAGCGTGCGACAGACCGTCAGGTAGGCCGCGCCATCCGGCATTTCGACGCGATCGACCAGAATTTGGCCCGGCTGCGCAAAGGCCGCATGCACGCCGAGTTTCGGACAGTGCCCGCCGAACCTGGCATGCGGATAACCTTGCGCACCGGCACGGCGAAGACGGTTACCGGCATTGTCTATCTCGAAGAAGAAAAACGGCAGACCGGACGCGCCGGGCCTTGCCAAAGTCGCCAACCGGTTCGCCGCCTGTTCGAAGGAGACATCGAAACGCGACCGCAGAACATCGATATCGTAACGGGCGCGCTGGGCGGCAGACAGGAAGGCGCCATAGGGCATCATCAGTGCATGGGCGGCATACCGCGCCAGTTCGAACCGGGCGATGCGTTTGGCCTCGCCGCTCGACAGGGACAGGTCTTCCAGCTCAGCGGCAATCGCCTCCCCCAAAGCCAAAAGCGACACCTCCATGGCGATTTCGCGCAGGCGATCGCTGGCGGACAGGCGCTCGGACAAGAACAGCCGCAACGAATGGCGGTCATATCGGCGCTTCAGATCCGGCATGACATGCACAGGCAGGGATCGCACGACGATGCCGTGACGGGTTTTCAGCCAGTCGCGCAAGGCAGCGGCCAGATCGTCACCGGGGGCAAGGTCTGCAACAAAGGCTTCAGCGGCATCCTCTATGCGGGCAAAAAAGTTGGGGCGATGCTCCAGCCGGTCCCTCACCTCATCGGCGGGCAGGCGCGCGGCGGCCATGCCGGTCTCGTGACCTTCACGTGCCAACAGTTCGGCGAGATCGGACAAACGTGCGGCCTGCTCGCGATAGGCCCGATAGAGTTTCAAAATTCCGCCGGCGGTGTTGGGTGCGGCATCCGCCATTTCCACCAATTCCTGATCGCCCGGCAATTCGCCCGACAGGAGCGGATCGCGAAACACGTTTCGCAATTCACCGACCAAAACGCCGTCATCGCTTTGCAGCGCCTCCAAATCTATCCTGTAGGTGGAAGCGAGCCGCAGAAGCAGTTGCACGGTAAGCGGCCGCTGGTTGCGTTCGATGAGATTGAGATAGGATGGAGATATCTCCAGCCCTTCCGCCATCGCCGCCTGCGTCAATTCCAGCCCCAGCCGGATGCGCCGGACTTTTGGTCCGGCAAAGATCTTTCGTTCCGCCATTCGCTCTCCTCCCAAAGAAGCAACCAGCACAACATTTACAAATGTTGACAAAACCACGTTCGACTTTGTCAAGAACAGTACATCTCGACCCTTTTACTGCCGAAACACTGCGGATTTGATTAGATACAATTCCGTACCTTCTGTAAATTCCTTGACATCGGACACGTTACCGAAGCCCAAGGGAGTGAGGCATGACTGATTTTTACAACATCGTTCCAACCGCACCTGCCGGCCGTTACGACGGCATCGAGCGCCCCTATTCCGGCGAGGATGTGAAGCGGCTGCGCGGTTCGGTGACGATCCGTCATTCGCTGGCGGAGGTGGGCGCAAACCGGCTCTGGTCGCTTCTGCACGCGGAAGATTTCGTCAATTCGCTGGGCGCGATGACCGGCAATCAGGCCATGCAGCAGGTGCGCGCCGGACTGAAGGCGATCTATCTCTCCGGCTGGCAGGTGGCGGCGGACAGCAATACCGCCTCTTCCATGTATCCCGACCAGTCGCTTTATCCGGCCAATGCCGCCCCTGAACTGGCGCGGCGTATCAACCGTACACTTCAACGCGCCGACCAGATCGAGACGGCGGAGGGCAAGGGTCTTTCGGTCGACACATGGTTCGCGCCGATTGTTGCCGATGCGGAGGCCGGTTTCGGCGGTTCGCTCAATGCGTTCGAGATCATGAAAGCCTTTATCGAGGCGGGCGTTGCCGGCGTGCATTACGAGGACCAGCTGGCATCGGAAAAGAAATGCGGCCATCTGGGCGGCAAGGTTCTGATCCCGACGGCAGCGCATATCCGCAACCTTACGGCCGCACGGCTTGCCGCCGACGTCATGGGCACGCCGACGCTGGTGATTGCCCGCACCGATGCGGAGGCGGCCAAGCTTTTGACCTCAGACATAGACGAGCGCGACCAGCCGTTTGTCGATTACGATGCAGGCCGCACCGTCGAGGGATTTTACCGGGTGCGCAATGGACTTGAGCCGTGCATCGCGCGCGCCGTGGCCTATGCGCCCTATTGCGATCTGATCTGGTGCGAGACCTCCAAGCCGGATCTGGAACAGGCGCGCAAATTCGCCGAGGGCGTGCACAAGGCGCATCCCGGAAAAATGTTGGCCTATAATTGCTCGCCGTCGTTCAACTGGAAAAAGAATCTTGACGACGCGACGATCGCCAAATTCCAGCGAGAACTGGGGGCAATGGGCTACAAGTTCCAGTTCATCACGCTGGCCGGTTTCCACCAGCTGAACTTTGGCATGTTCGAACTGGCACGCGGTTACCGAGACCGGCAGATGGCCGCCTATTCGGAACTGCAGGAAGCGGAATGCTCCGCCGAGATCCACGGTTATACCGCCACCAAACACCAGCGCGAGGTCGGCACCGGCTATTTCGATGCCGTGTCGGTGGCGATCAGTGGCGGGCAGTCTTCTACGACGGCCATGGGCGAGTCGACGGAGCATGCGCAGTTTCGGCCGGCGGCGGAGTAGTGAGTAGCGAGTAGCGAGTAGCGAGTAGCGAGTAGCGAGTAGCGAAGAAGACCCCTCCCCACCCTCCCCACAAGGGGGAGGGCTTAACCCAGCCGATCCGCCGAAGCCCAATTGAGGCAAGAGGTTGCAGCAAACGTTCTCCCCCCTTGTGGGGGAGATGGCGGCAGCCAGAGGGGGACTTGGCCACACGACGACCTGTCTCATCAAGAATCACAGAGAGGAGAAACATCATGAACATGCACAACCCGATCCCCCAGACAACGCCGATCCAAACCCACGTCAAGGAACGCGCCGAGGAACAGGCCTCCGCCATGAGTTTCGAGCAGCAGGCGGCGATCCGGTCGCTCGCCAATGATCTGCACCGGCTGAACCATTCCGTCATGAAGGCGGTCGAGGCGGGCGTTTCGGTCGAACTGATCCGCTCCGCCCGCCATCACGGTGGTGATGGGCAATGGGGCGATCTGCTGATCCCGGTCGTCGTTGCCCGTAACAACTGACCGGGCGAGCAGAGCGGATGCCAGTAACAACGGGTTGGCCAGCTCCCATCACGGCAGCCAACTCAGGCAGGACTGTGCCCTTCCTCTGCGTCATCCCGGCCTTGCGCCGGGATCCAGCAGACGCGCGTCCGCGCGTCGAGAGAGTTCTTCCAGCCCAAGGACTTGGGCTGGCTAGATCCCGGCGCAAGGCCGGGATGACGCAGGAGTGGAGTCGGTCCTCATCAAATCAACACCGACGTCGGTGCTGATCAAAAACCAAAGGCCGGGCATATCCCCAGCCCGGCCTTTGATCGATTTGCAATTGGCAGTGTTATCAGGCGGCGTAGCGCTTGTGGCCGGCGCCGTGTTCGGCCTCGATGCGGAACTGCTGCACCAGCATCATCAGCTGATTGGCTTCTTCCGCCAGCGTGCGGCTGGCTTCGCTGGTTTCTTCCACCATCGCGCCGTTCTGCTGGGTCATCTGGTCCATGCGGTTGACCGACTGGTTGATATCCTGCAGGGCGGCCGACTGGTCGCGGGCAGCGGTGGCGATGGTTTCCACGTGCTTGCTGATGCCGGTGATCTGCTGGCTGATCGAGGCGAGAACCTGACCCGTCTGCTGCACCAGACCGGCGCCATTGCTGACTTCGTTGCTGGACTGGTTGATCAAAGTCTTGATCTCGCGGGCGGCATCGGCCGAGCGCTGGGCAAGTTCGCGGACTTCCTGGGCAACGACGGCGAAACCCTTGCCGGCTTCACCGGCGCGTGCGGCTTCGATACCGGCGTTGAGCGCCAGAAGGTTGGTCTGGAAGGCAATGTCGTCGATGACCTCGATGATCTGTTCGATCTTCTTGGACGCTTCCTCGATACGGTCCATGGCTTCAACGGCATTGTTGACGACGGTACCGGAATTATCGGCGCTCTGCTTGGTCTTGCCGACGGCATCGTTGGCTTCACGGGCACGCTCGGCGGAAGAACGCACGGTGGCAGTGATTTCCTCGACGGCGGCGGCAGTTTCTTCCAGCGACGCAGCCTGGCTTTCCGTGCGCTTGGCAAGATCGGCCGAAGACTGGCTGAGTTCACCACTGTTGCGCTGGATGGCGAGCGTGCTTTCACGGATGCGCGACAGCGTATCACGCAGGCGCTCGATAGAGCCGTTGAAATCGACGCGGAGCTGTTCGAGACGGCCGGTAAAGGCGCGGTCGATCTTGACCGAGAGATCACCCTGCGACAGGCGGGCGAGAGCGGCGCCAAGCTCGGTGACGGCAAGACTGATCTGGCTGTCGACTTCCTGCTTTTCGGCATCGTTGCGACGGCGATCGGCATCGGCGGCAGCGCGGTCGTCGGCGCTGCGGGCTTCGATCAGCAGTTTCTGGCGGGCGTTATCGCGGAACACTTCCAGCGCGCGGGCAATGTTGCCGAACTCGTTGCGGCGGTCGAGATAAGGCACGTCTGTATCGGTGCCTTCCGCCATGGTGCGGATCGTGCCGGTGAGCACGCTGAGCGGCTTGACGAGATGACGAATGGCGATGAAGCCGATCAGGCCCATGGCGATAAGGGCGAGAAGGCTGGTCACGGCCATCTGGGTAACGGCAGTGGAGAGCTGCGCGAAATAGACTTCCATCGGAATGCCGATGAACAAGACGCCGGTCACGGCATTGGCCTTGTCCTTGATCGGGTAATAACCGGTCATGAAATCACGGCCGAAAAGGGCTGCCTGGCCGAAATAGGGCTGGCCGGCGGCAAGTGTCGTCTGAGCCGGATGATCGGCGGCAAGCTTGGTGCCAACGGCGCGTTCACCCTTTTCCGTCTTCACATTGGTGGAGACGCGGACATAATCGCTGCCGATCTTGTTGAAGACGGTGGCGACGCCGCCGATGGATTCGGCAGTGCGGTCAACCAGCGAATGGCTCTTGAACTCGATAGGGCCGGCGCTGGTGATGCCGGTAACCTCACCATCCCTGACGGCCATATCGGCACCTTCCGCCTCGACCTCATAAAGAACGCCCATGGCGCGCACGGCGCTGTGCGCATCTTCCACGGCATTGCCCATGATGTCCGAACGCAGGTTCAGATAGGTCATACCCGAGAGAGCAGAAATCGATACGAAGACAAGGAAAAGACAAAGGCTGACAATCCGTGCGACCACGGATGACGGCAGAAAGTTTAACATACGGCGACCCCCAAATGCGAAATACCAGTAGTAATTTGGGGGTAATTTAATCGAAATGCGTAAAAACTTACTGAATCTGCGTTTTGCCATTAAGGCGGCAGCAATCTAAATGGGAACAATCCCAAATTTGGTTCAGTGTATCTCCAGACAAGCTCAATTAGAGTGTCGATATATCTAAAATAACATAACGCCTATATTCAATATACATCACAACAGATAGGAGATAGTCAGCAACGCAACAATTGCGCTCACAGTAATGACGCCCAAACGCAGAGCGATATCTGCGGCGGCTTCAGTCTTTGCGATGGCGATGGCACGAGCACGACGACGGTTCTGCATCAAGATGGTCCCGACTGGAGAGATTTCGACCGCCGCCTTTGGCGACGACCAGCGCTTAACAACAGATAAGAATCCACGACTGTGCGCGCATTAAGGCAGGATGTCGCAGGCTTATTAAAAAGTGCTAAAAGATATCCGCAGCATCAGAACTGTTGCGACAGCGCCTCGCCGCAGGCATGGCCCGATGCCCAGGCCCATTGGAAATTGTAACCGCCGAGCCAGCCGGTGACATCGACGCATTCACCGATGAAATAAAGGCCGGGCACGTTTTTGGCCTGCATGGTTTTGGAATCGATCTCAGACGTATCGATGCCGCCGATGGTGACTTCCGCCGTGCGATACCCTTCCGAACCGGCCGGCACGATGGTCCAGTCTTGCGCGGATGCGGCCAAAGCTTCCAGCTTGCGATCGCCCTGATCGGCCATCTGCCCGGTCATCCCGGCATTTTCGGTCAAAAACTGTGCCAGACGTTTCGGCAGGATTTCGCCCAGCACCGTCTGCGCCGCCTGTTTGCCATTGGCCTTTCGCCCGTCCTTCAGGCGCGCGGCAATGTCGATATCCGGCTCGATCTGCAGTTTGATCGCATCCCCTTCCCGCCAGTAGGACGAGATCTGCAGGATGGCGGGACCGCTAATGCCGCGATGGGTGAAAAGCAAAGCTTCACGAAACGACGTCTTGCCGTGTTTCACTTCGGCATCGACGGCAATGCCGGAGAGCGGCGACAGCTTTTCGAGAAGCGTCGGATCAAGCGTCAGCGGCACGAGGCCGGGACGGGTGTCGGTAACCTTGAGGCCGAATTCGGCGGCGATGCGATAGGCAAAACCCGTCGCGCCCATTTTCGGGATCGACTTGCCACCGGTGGCGATAACGACGCTGCCGGCTTCGACCATGCCGCTCGAGGTCGTGATGCGAAAACCGTCGGGCGCTTTTTCGACGGCGGAAATTTCTGTCTTCAGCTCCAGCGTTGCGCCGACTGCCCGCATCTCGTCGAGCAGCATGTGGATGATGTCCTTGGCGCTGTCATCGCAGAACAATTGACCGAGGGTCTTTTCATGCCACGCGATGCGATGCTTTTCGACAAGATCGAGAAAATCGCGCGGCGTATAACGCGCCAGCGCCGACTTGGCGAAATGCGGATTGGCCGACAGATAGTTTTTCGGGCCCGCATGGATATTGGTGAAGTTGCAGCGGCCGCCGCCGGAAATGCGGATCTTTTCGGCCGGGTTCTTGGCGTGATCGAGCACGAGAACACGTTTGCCGCCTTGGCCTGCGCGGATCGCACACATCAGCCCGGCCGCACCGGCACCAAGGATCACCACGTCAAATCTGCGGGCCAAAACAAAAACTCCTGAAACGAGCGGCGTTTCTGTTGTGATAAGGCGTTGATGTCAATGCCGACAAAGAGATCAAACATTCAGAACCTGCCTATCGCCAATTGCCACAAGGTGACTATTATAAGGTTCCCGACCAACGCTTCCGGTGAGCCATGCCGCCCAAGAAAAAGCCGACGCCTTCAGCCCCCAAGCCCAAAATCCCGGCCGCCGTTCTGGACAGCCGACGCGGGGTAAAATCCTGGCAGGAAGCCGCCGCATGGCTGAAAGTGCGCGGCATCGAGGATGTCGAATGCATCACGCCGGACCTTGCCGGCGTGCCGCGCGGCAAGATGATGCCTGCGTCGAAATTCACCAGCAACACCTCGCTGGCTTTGCCATCGGCGCTCTATCGCCACACGATTTCCGGCGAATACCCGGACGAGACCGGCAATTTCCGTTATGACAGCCGCGATAGCGACATCAAGCTCGTGCCGGATCTTTCGACACTCTCCGTCGTGCCGTGGGAAAGCGATCCGACCGCTCAGGTGATCTGCGATATCGTCGGCGCCGACGGCAAGAACGTGCCCTATACGCCGCGCAACGTCTTGAAGCATGTCGTCAAACTCTATTCGGATCGCGGCTGGAAACCGGTCGTCGCCCCGGAAATCGAGTTCTATCTCGTCGCCGTCAATGAAGACCCGGATTACCCGCTGCATCCGCCAAAGGGCCGCTCGGGCCGTTCGATTTCCGGCGGCCAGAGCTATTCCATCGCCGGCATCAACGAATTCGACGAGTTGATCGACGACATCTACCATTTCTCCGAAAAGCAGGGTCTGGAGATCGACACGCTGATCCATGAAGAAGGTCCGGCGCAGCTGGAAATCAACCTTCGCCATGGCGACCCGATCCAGCTGGCCGATCAGGTATTTCTGTTCAAGCGCACCATTCGCGAGGCAGCGCTGAAACACGGCATCTATGCCACGTTCATGGCCAAGCCGATGCAGGGCCAGCCGGGATCTGCCATGCACGTCCACCAGTCGGTGGTCGATATCAATACCGGCAAGAATGTCTTCTCCAACGACGACGGCTCGCCATCGAAGGAGTTCTTCCACTTCATCGGCGGCATGCAGAAATTCGTGCCGAGTTCGCTGGTCATGCTGGCGCCTTACGTGAATTCCTATCGCCGCCTGACGCCCGACATGGCCTGCCCGGTCAACAATGCCTGGGGTTACGACAACCGCACCACCGCTTTCCGCGTACCGGTTTCCGATCCTTCGGCGCGGCGTGTCGAAAACCGGTTGCCGAGTTCGGATGCCAATCCCTATCTGGCGCTGGCCGCCTCCCTCGGTTGCGGCCTCTTGGGCATAACAAAAGAAATCCAGCCGACCGAACCGACATCCGACACCGCCAATGAAGGTTCGATCGAACTGCCGCGCGGGCTTCTGGAAGCGCTGGCGCTGCTGGAGGGCGAACCAGCTTTTGAAGAAGTTTATGGCTCCGAGTTCATCAATATCTATGCCGGGGTGAAACGCGGCGAATTTGAAACATTCATGCAGGTCATCAGTCCCTGGGAGCGTGAATTCCTGTTGCTGAACGTTTGAAGGAGACGGCATGACCGCATGGCAGAGCCCGATCGCACCCGGCATTTCCTGGTATCAGGCGTCTGTCGGCGAGCGCCCCACCTACCCGGCGCTCGATGGCTCCAGGACCACCGACGTCGCCATTATCGGCGGCGGTTATACCGGGTTGCAAGCGGCCTATTGCCTGGCATCGGCGGGCGTATCGGTGACGCTGATCGAGGCCTGCCATTTCGGCGACGGCGCATCCGGCCGCAATGGCGGCCAGCTCGGCACCGGTCAGCGCTGGTGGCCGGAAGATCAGGAAGAGGTGCTCGGGCTGGAAAGGTCGCGCGCCCTGTTCGACATGGCCGAACATGCCAAACGGTACCTGCTCGATTTTGCCGACAAGCACGGCATCGACATGGAATATGTACAGGGCCACATGTGCGTGGCGCACAAGCCGGGGCATGACAAGGAATACCGCGCCAACGCCGAGATTGCGGCGACGCGTTACGACTACCCCTACATCTCCTACATGGACAAGGCCGAGACCGCCGAGCGGCTGGGCTCCAGCCATTATCATTGCGGCATCTATGATGGCGGCACCGGCCATATCCATCCGCTTAAACTGCTGATTGGCCTTGCCCGCACGGCAGCGGCAGCGGGTGCTGCGATCCACGAAAACACGCCGGCGAAATCGATCTCGCAATCGGGTGGCAAGACGCTGATCGAAACGCCAACGGGCACGATTACCGCCAATCGCGTTCTGATCGCCACCAATGCCTATATCGAAAATCTGGAACCGGTGACGGCGGCGCATGTGATGCCGATCCGCTCCTTCATCGGCGCGACCGAGCCGCTGGATGACCACCCGACCATTCTTTCCGGCAATGAATCGGTCGCCGATTCGCGCTTCGTGGTGCGGTATTTCCGAAAATCGAAGGATGGGCGGCTGCTGTTCGGCGGACGCGAAGCCTATACGGCCGATAGCCCGCGCGACATTTCCAGCCATATCCGCCGGCAGATCGCCGAAATCTATCCTGATCTAAACGAGATAGAGATCACCCATTCCTGGGGTGGTTCGGTGGGCATCACCCTCACCCGCCAGCCTTTTGTGAAGGAAGTGATGCCCGGTGTGATGTCGGTGGGCGGTTATTCCGGCCACGGTGTCATGCTGTCAAATTATTGTGGTAAGCTTTATGCAGATATGACACTCGGCAAGACGACGGAGCTTTCCTATCTTGCCGATCTGGACGTTCCGGCTTTTCCGGGGGGCTCCCGCCTGCGGGCTCCGCTCCTTTTCCTCGCCCTGACCTGGTATGCGCTGCGCGACCGGTTCTGAGGCAAAAGATCACAGCCACCCGTTTTCGGGCTGGCGCTTTTAAATCGATTAGATTATGACCCCTATCAACAACGCGACTTCGAGAGAATTAGGTATGAGCAGCCAGATCATCCCAGTTGAGCCCTTCGATTGCATCGTCTTCGGCGGCAGCGGCGACCTTGCGGAGCGAAAGCTTCTTCCGGCACTCTATCACCGCCAGATCGAGGGTCAGTTCACCGAACCGACGCGCATCATTGGCGCTTCGCGCAGCGCGCTTTCCCACGAAGATTACCGCAAGTTCGCCAAGGATGCCCTGAAAGAGCATTTGAAAAAGGGCGAATATGACGAGGCGGAAGTCAAGAAATTCTGCGAGCGCCTGTTCTACGTATCCGTCGATGCCAAGTCCGATCAGGGCTGGGACGTGCTGAAAAAGCTGCTGGACGAAGGCAAGGATCGCATCCGCGCATTCTATCTCGCCGTGGCACCGGGCATTTTTGGCGCGATCTCCGAAAAGATCCGCGACCACAAGCTGATCACGCCAAAGACCCGCATCGTCGTCGAAAAGCCGATCGGCCGTGACCTCGCATCGGCGCTGGTGCTGAACGACACGATCGGCAAGGTCTTCAAGGAAGAACAGATCTACCGTATCGACCATTATCTGGGCAAGGAAACCGTCCAGAACCTGATGGCGCTGCGTTTTGCCAACGCGCTTTATGAGCCGCTGTGGAACGCCAACTATATCGACCACGTGCAGATCACCGTTGCCGAGGCTGTCGGCCTCGAAGGCCGCGCCGGTTATTACGACACGGCCGGCGCGCTGCGCGACATGGTGCAGAACCACATCATGCAGCTGCTTTGCCTTGTTGCCATGGAAACCCCGTCCTCGATGAATTCCGAGGCTGTGCGCGACGAAAAGCTGAAAGTTCTGCGCGCGCTGAAGCCGATCACGGCTGAAAACGTCGAGCAGATGACGGTGCGCGGCCAGTACCGTGCCGGCGCTTCCGCAGGCGGCCCGGTCAAGGGTTATCTGGAAGAGCTGGAAGGCGGCGTTTCCAACACGGAAACCTTTGTCGCCATCAAGGCCGAGATCGGCAACTGGCGCTGGGCCGGCGTTCCCTTCTACATCCGTACGGGCAAGCGCCTGACGGAGCGCATGTCGGAAATCGTGATCACCTTCAAGCCGGTTCCGCACAACATCTTTGACACCGCGGCGGGCCGTATTTCGGCCAACCAGCTGATCATCCGCCTGCAGCCGGATGAAGGCGTCAAACAGTCGCTGATGATCAAGGATCCGGGTCCGGGCGGCATGCGTCTGCGCAATGTTTCGCTCGACATGAGCTTTGCCGAAGCCTTCAACGTTCGCTCGCCGGATGCTTACGAGCGCCTGTTGATGGATACGATCCGCGCCAACCAGACGCTGTTCATGCGCCGCGACGAAGTGGAAGCCGCATGGCAATGGTGCGATCCGATCCTGAAAGGCTGGGAAGAGACCGGACAGCCGGCGCAGGGTTACACCGCCGGCACCTGGGGCCCGAGCCAGGCTATCGCGCTGATCGAGCGTGACGGCCGCACATGGCACGAGGGCTGAGGCATGGCCGGTAAACTGCACGAATTTCCCGATCCCGAAACGCTGGCACACGAACTTGCCATCGATGTTGCGGCCCAGCTGACGGCGGCGATTGCCGTTCGCGGCGCGGCATCGATCGCCGTTTCCGGCGGTTCGACGCCAAAGCGGTTTTTCGAGGCGCTGTCGGAACAGGATATCAACTGGGCGAAGGTGACGATCACGCTGGTGGACGAACGTTTCGTATCCGCCGACGACGAGCGTTCCAACCATCGTCTGGTGGCGACGCATCTTCTCAAAGGCAATGCGGAGGCAGCGACATTCGTGCCGCTCTATCAGCCTGCCACGACCGCCGAGGAAGCCGCAAAGATCGCCACCGAAAAAACGGCCGGTTTCGGCAACCCTTTCGATGTCGTCATTCTGGGCATGGGTGGAGACGGGCATACCGCCTCCTTCTTCCCGAAGGGCAACAATCTGGCCAAGGCCATCGACCCGCAAGGTCCGCGTGGCGTTCTGACCATGCAGGCGGAAGGTGCCGGCGAAGAACGCCTCACCTTCTCCTTCACCAGCCTTGCCGATGCGCGCCTGCTGGTGCTGCATATCGAGGGTGATGCCAAGATGATCGTGCTGGAGAAGGCGGAAGATGGCGACGACGAGATGGACATGCCCATCCGCGCCGTTCTGAACCGCGCCGCTTCACCGCTGCAGATCTACTGGGCGCCATAACAGGCGCCCTCCCCGGCGACGCTGGTTTTTAAGACCGCGCGCGCTGGCACATTTTACGACAGAACAATCCCGGTGGCTTCGGCCTCTCCCAAACCGGGATTGACCGAAGGAGGATTGCACATGGCCGCCCATTCCAGCATCGAGGCGATTACGAAGCGTATCGTCGAAAGATCGAAACCGCATCGTGAAGCCTATCTCGATCGATTGAACCGCGCCGTCAAACACGGCCCCCATCGTTCGGTCCTCTCCTGCGGCAACCTTGCGCACGGATTTGCGGTCTGTTCCCCCGCCGAGAAGAGCGCGCTCGCTGGCGACGTCGTTCCGAACCTCGGCATCATCACCTCCTATAACGACATGCTTTCGGCGCATCAGCCGTTCGAAACCTATCCGGCGCTGATCCGCGATGCGGCCCGCGAGGCCGGTGGCGTGGCGCAGGTGGCAGGCGGCGTGCCGGCCATGTGCGATGGCGTGACACAGGGCCAGCCGGGCATGGAACTGTCGCTGTTTTCGCGCGACCTGATCGCCATGTCGGCCGGCATCGGTCTGTCCCACAACATGTTCGACAGTTCCGTCTATCTCGGCGTCTGCGACAAGATCGTGCCCGGCCTCGTCATTGCCGCCCTCTCCTTCGGCCATCTGCCGGCCGTGTTCGTGCCCGCAGGCCCGATGACATCAGGCCTGCCGAACGACGAAAAGTCGCGCATTCGCCAGCTTTATGCGGAAGGCAAGGTCGGCCGCGCAGAACTGCTGGAGTCGGAATCCAAGTCCTACCACGGCCCTGGCACCTGCACATTCTACGGCACCGCCAATTCCAACCAGATGCTGATGGAAATCATGGGCTTTCACATGCCTGGTTCCTCCTTCATCAATCCGGGCACGCCGCTGCGCGACGCACTGACCAAGGAAGCCGCCAAACGGGCGCTGGCGATCACCGCGCTCGGCAACGAATTTACGCCTGCCGGCGAGATGATCGACGAACGCTCTGTCGTCAACGGCGTTGTTGGCCTGCATGCCACGGGCGGTTCGACCAACCACACGATGCACCTTGTGGCCATGGCGCGCGCCGCCGGCATCCACCTGACATGGGCGGATATTTCCGAACTGTCGGACATCGTGCCGCTGCTCACCCGCGTTTACCCGAACGGTCTTGCCGACGTGAACCATTTTGCCGCTGCCGGCGGCATGGGTTTCCTGATCAAGCAACTGCTCGCAGGCGGCCTCGTGCATGACGACGTGCGCACCGTCTTCGGTCAGGGTCTCGAGGCTTACACCATCGAAGCAAAGCTCGGCGACAATGGCGGCGTTGCCCGCGCGCCGATCCCCGAAGTCAGTGGCGATCCGAAAGTGCTCACCACTATCGACAAGCCTTTCCAGGCCAATGGCGGCCTCAAAATGCTGCATGGCAATCTCGGCAAGGCCGTCATCAAGATCTCCGCCGTCAAACCGGAGCGCCATATCATCGAGGCCCCGGCCATCGTCTTCCATACCCAGAAGGAATTGCAGGACGCCTTCAAGCGCGGCGATCTCAACAACCGCGACTTCATCGCCGTCGTGCGTTTCCAGGGCCCGAAGGCCAACGGCATGCCGGAACTGCACCAACTGACACCGCCGCTCGGTGTGCTGCAGGATCGCGGTTTCAAGGTGGCTCTGGTCACCGACGGCCGCATGTCCGGCGCATCCGGCAAGGTGCCGGCAGCGATCCACATCACGCCCGAAGCCAGCGACGGCGGCCCGATCGCCAAGATCAGGGATGGCGATATCGTTCGTCTCGATGCCACGACCGGCACGCTGGAAGTGCTGGTGGATGCGACCGAGTTCGCAGCCCGCCCGGCCGCGACCGCCGATCTGTCGGAAAACGAATTCGGCATGGGCCGCGAACTGTTCGGCGCGTTTCGCCGCAATGTCGGCCATGCCGATCAGGGCGCGAGTGTGTTTGCTTAATGTTGCCGGGGCGGCCAAGCGCCGCCCTCGCAATCCCTTTGCGGACATGCTATCTATAGTGGCATGAGCAAGAAACGCGAAACCACGGAAATGACTGTGACCGACCCCAAGACGGGGAAGGTGCTTGTCGTGCGCGGTGCCGGCTCGATGAAGGATCATCCCTTTAAGCTCGATCCAAGGATCGACCTGACCAAACCGATCTACGAGCAGGTTCTGGCACTCGAGGATGCAGACAGGGAGCGCTGATTGGCTGGTGCATTGCCGGTCTATAGTGGATGAATTTTCCTTGTAAGCTTCAGCGGCAGCCGCATCGAGGCGCCATCCTTACGTCGCCTGAGGAAGTTTCGTGAGCGGTATCAATTATTCACAGGTTCGATACTCACCAGCAATTTGGTTCCAGCAATAACCTGCCTCCAATGCCTGAGCCTCAAGTGAACCCAACTCGTCACAGGCAGTTATCCTATCTTTGCTGGAAAGTTTCTCACCTTCCATGCTCCCGTAAAGACATGCAGACCGTGTGTCATAGACGGCGTCCGATGGCGGCGGCGCTTTTACGGCTTTTACGGAAACGATTGCCTTGATTTTTTCTCCGCTCACATAAGCCTCAATGATGCAAGCATCACCCATTTTGCAACTGGAGAATATCGCGTCTCCGATGGCTGATTTTGTCATGAAAACATAGTCGCCGACGGAAGAGTCAAGACTGCCGACATTCACCACGCCATTAATTGTCTTGATCGTATCAGCAAGAGCATAATTGATAGGCAGCACAGAAACAGCAGCAGCTAGAAGAACTCGAAGCACTCGCATTATTCCCGTCGTTGTTTGACCAAAATTACTCTGGCATTCTGCAAATAGCATCGGCGTCGTCGCCTGCTGAGCTCTGTTACCAGGTCCGCACATCCAGCTTGCGGTCGCGATGCGCCGGGTGGGTGGAGAAGATGAAAATGCGGTCCAGTTCCTTCTGCGTCAGCAGGCGCAGGAAACGCACGTCGATCGTGTTGTTCGCGTTCTGGCGCATCAAAAGGCAGCCGACCTTGTTGATGCGGGCGTCCGGAATATCGAGATAGAACTGCTTTGGCAGATTGTACTGGGTGAGAATACCGAGCACCGCGCCGCTCATCGAAATGCGCAGCACGTCGCAGCGGCGGGCGGCGAGGTTCATCACCGCCTTTTCGGTATATTCGATGCGGGCGGCATTCATCGTGTCTTCCATGCGATACCGCGTTTCGCGGTCATACATGAAGGACTCTTCCTTGCTCAGATAACTCGGTCGGTTCCCGGCAATCGCACCCACGTCTATTCTCCTGTTGTTACAGGAAAATCTACCGTGCGAAACTTAATAGACCGTATGGAGCCGAGCCCGGATCACCTTACGCAACGCTTTCTCTGTGGACGGTGATAACAGTTTGCCAATGACCTCGGTCTACTGACGCAGACTGAGACCATCCGCATCGAAAAGGTGCATCTTTTCAGGCCTTGCCGTGAAGCGGACGCTGTCGCCCTTGTTCACCGGCAGGATGCCCGGGATTTTCGCGATGATCGGCTCGTCCTTGGTCAGCCCCTCGATATAAAGAAGCGTCACTTCACCGAGCGCCTCGACGATGCCGACCTTGCCTTCGAACAGGCAGGGATCGCCATCCGCCGCCACGGCCAGATCTTCCGGGCGAATGCCGAAACTCGCCTGTTTGCCCTGCTGGCCAGCATCGCTCGGGATATCCAGCGTGACCGACTTGCCGCCGGAAAGCTCGACCACCGTCTGCGGCCCGGCGCTGGTGATCTTTGCCGGAATGATGTTCATGGCCGGAGACCCGATGAAACGGGCGACGAACAGGTTCTTGGGCCGCTCGTACAGTTCGAGCGGCGGGCCGACCTGCTCGATCCGGCCAGCCGAGAGCACGACGATGCGGTCCGCCAATGTCATCGCTTCGACCTGGTCGTGGGTGACGTAGATCATCGTCGTGTCCGGCATGGACTCTTTTAGCCTGGCAATTTCGATGCGGGTGGCGACACGCAACGCCGCATCGAGATTGGACAGAGGCTCATCGAACAGGAACACTTTTGGATCGCGGCATATGGCGCGGCCGATGGCGACACGTTGGCGCTGGCCACCGGACAGCGCCTTCGGCAGGCGTTCCAGATATTGCGTGAGCTGGAGGATTTCGGCCGCCGCCTTCACACGGCGATCGACTTCCTCCTTGCTCTCTTTGGCGATGCGCATGCCAAAGGCCATGTTGTCGTAGACGGTCATATGCGGATAAAGCGCATAGGACTGAAACACCATGGCGATGCCGCGGCGTGACGGCGGCACCTCGTTGACGACATGGCCGTCGATCGACATCTCGCCGGATGTAATATCCTCCAGACCGGCAATCATGCGCAAAAGCGTCGATTTTCCGCAGCCGGAGGGGCCGACGAAAACGACGAACTCGCCCTGTTCGATCTCCAGATCGATGCCGTGCAGAACCTGCACCTGGCCATAGGACTTTTTTATATCCTTGAGGATTACCCCGGTCATGCGCATCCCTCCCCTTTTTTATCAGCCAAATTTATCAGGCAAGCCGGGCGAAATAAGCGCCCCAGGCCGGCAGTTCGACGTTTCTGTTATCGACCGTGCTTTCAAAGCCGTGGCCTTCCAGCGCCTGCCAGTCGCCTTCCGGCAGCGGGATGGCTTGTTCATCCGGCCCCATGTTGAAGACGCAGAGCAGCGTTTCGTTGCCAAAAATGCGCTCATAGATCAGCGTCGGGCCTTCCGCCGTCACGAAGCGGATCTCGCCCTTGGACAAAGCCGGGTGTTGTTTGCGGAAGGCGATGAAACGACGGTATTGTTCCAGCACGGAATCCGGATCACCATACTGAGCACTGACGGCGCGGATCTGGTGTTCGACGGGGATCGGCAGCCATGTCTTTTCGGCGGTGGAGAAACCGGCCTGAAGCGCCTGCGCATCCCAGACCATCGGCGTGCGGCAACCATCACGGCCCTTGAATTCCGGCCAGAACTGAATGCCGTAAGGGTCCTGCAGATCGGCATAGGCGATATCGGCTTCAGTGAGGCCAAGTTCCTCGCCCTGATAGATGCAGACCGAACCGCGCTGGGTGAACAGCAGTGCCGCCAGCATTTTTGCAAAGGCATCGCGGTCGAGAACATCGGCACCCCAGCGGCTGACATGGCGCACCACATCATGGTTGGAGAAGGCCCAGCAGGCCCAGCCTTCGGGGGCTGCGGCCGAAAATGCGTTCTGCACTTCGCCAACGCGCGGTGCGGTCGGATAATCCGGCGCCAGGAATTCGAAGGCGTAGCACATCTGCATCTTGTCATTGCCGGATGTGTACTGGCCGACGATTTCCAGACCATACTGGCTGTCGCCGACTTCGCCGACGGCGGCAATCGCCGGGAACTCGTCCAGCACCGCGCGAAAACGCTTTAAAAACTCGAGATTTTCCGGGCGGTTCTTGTCGTAGAGGTGTTCCTGGAAATTGTAGGGGTTCACTGCCGGTGCCGTGGACGCATTGCGGCGCGATGGATCGAGCGCAGGGTTGCTGCGCAGCTCCTTGTCGTGGAAATAGAAGTTGATCGTGTCGAGGCGAAAACCATCGACGCCGCGCTGCAGCCAGAAGCGGGTGACGTCGAGCAACGCGTCCTGAACCTCGGGATTGTGCAGGTTCAAATCCGGCTGCGAGGTGAGGAAATTGTGCATGTAATATTGCATGCGGGTCGGGTCCCAATGCCATGCGGACCCGCCAAAAATCGACAGCCAGTTGTTGGGCGGCGAACCATCCGGCTTGGCATCGGCCCAGACATACCAGTCGGCCTTGGGGTTGAAGCGCGACGAGCGGCTTTCGATGAACCACGCATGCTGATCCGACGAATGCGACATGACGAGATCGATCATGACGCGTATTTTGAGGCGATGCGCCTCGGCAATCAGCGAATCGAAATCCGACAGCGAACCGAACATCGGATCGATATCGGTGTAGTTGGAAACGTCGTAGCCAAAATCCTTCATCGGCGACGGGAAGAAGGGCGAAATCCAGATCGCATCGGCACCGAGTGCCGCGATATGCGGCAGGCGCGCGGTGATGCCCTTCAGGTCGCCGATGCCGTCACCGTTACTGTCCTGATAGGATCGCGGATAGATCTGGTAGATGACCGCACCACGCCACCAATCCTTGTCGAGCGGCGTTTCGGTCATCTGCGTTACATTGCTCATGCAAAAATCCTGTAGATTAGAAATGCTGTCTGGTGTGATGTCTTGAAGGGCATCAGCCGCCCTTCACCGAACCGGCGAGAAGCCCTCGCACGAGGTAACGCTGCAGGGCAAAAAAGACGAGAATGGGGACAATGATGGTGATGAAGGCAGACGCCGTGAGGATTTCCCACTTGCCGCCCATGGAGCCGAGAAGCGCATTGAGCGCACCGGTCAGCACCAGCTGATCCTTGCCTGTGCCCAGGAAAACCATGGCGACCAGCAGGTCGTTCCATGTCCACAGGAACTGGAAGATCGAGAAGGAGGCGAGCGCCGGGAAGGACAGAGGCAGCACGATCTTCACGAAGATTTCAAAATCGCTGGCGCCATCGACCCGGGCGGATTCGATGATCTCCTTCGGCAGGCCGGCGATATAGTTGCGCAGAAGATAGATGGCGAGCGGCATACCGAAGGCGGAATGCGCCAGCCAGACCCCGGCATAGGAGCGCGAGGGGATGCCGAAGAAGGAGCCGATATCGTTATAGAGCGTCAGCAGCGGGATCAGCGCCATCTGCAACGGCACGACGATCAGACCCACCACAACGGCGATCAGCAGAGTGCGGCCGGGAAAATGCATCCATGACAGCGCATAGGCCGCAAAGGCCGCGATCAGGATGGGGATGATGGTGGCGGGCACTGCCACTGTCAGCGAATTGACAAAGGCCTGACCGATACCGGCAGAGGTCAGCACGTCACGATAGTTCTGGGTGGTGAATTCCGGCGCGGTGGCAAGCGAGACGTAGACACGTTTCGGGCGCTTGTCGTCGAAAGCGGCTCCCTTGCTGTAGACGTAGGAACCATCCTGATTGATCTGCAGCGTCTCGCCATCGCCGATATCGGCGGGCGCGCCGACCTCGAAGGCTGACGGATCCTGCACGCGCACGCCAAAGGCGCTGACGGTGCCGGTAGCCGCCCCTTCAAAGATCGAACCGGAGATGACGAAGCGGCCGCCCTCTTCCTTTTGTGTCGCGGGATCGGCGAGCCGCACCGCTTCCATCTGGGTGGAGCCGCTAAAGGCCGTCCACCAGCCGGATGCGGTGATCTGTTCCTTGTCGCGCACCGAGGTGACGAGGATGCCGAGCGTCGGGATGAGCCACAGGATGACGATGGCGAGCACGCTGAGATGCACGAGCAGACGCGGCAGGCCGACGCGGCGCAGGCGGGTGATGATCGAGGGGGAATGGGAAGCGGTTGCTGTTGCGGTCGCCATGTCAGTGTCCCTCCGCATCGCGATGTGCCTGACGGATGTTCCAGATCATGATCGGCGTGACGGCCAGCATGATGACCAGTGCGATGACCGCGCTTCGGCCGCTGTCGCCGCCGCCACGGAACATCCAGTCGAACATCAGGTTGGCGAGCACCATCGTGTTCCATTGCCCGTTGGTCATGGTCAGCACGATATCGAAGACTTTGAGGACCAGAATGGTGATGGTGGTCCAGACGACGGCGATCGTGCCCCAGATCTGCGGCACCATGATCTTCCAGAAAATCTGCCAGCCATTGGCACCATCGATCACGGCCGCTTCGATGGTTTCTTCCGGAATACCGCGCAGGGCTGCCGACAGGATGACCATGGCAAAACCGGTCTGGATCCAGATGAGGATCAGCATCAGGAAAAAATTGTTCCAGAAAGGCAGCGAAATCCAGATCTGCGGATCGCCGCCGATGGCTTTCACGATGGCATTGAGCAGGCCGATCTGTGCTTCGTTGCCGCCACGGAATTCGTAGATGAATTTCCAGATGACCGAAGCGCCGACAAAGGAGATCGCCATCGGCATGAAGATGATGCTCTTGGCGATATTGCCCCACCAGATGCGGTCGGTCAGCACTGCGATGACGAGGCCAAAGAAGGTGCAGGCGGCCGGCACGACGGCAAGCCAGAGGATGTTGTTGAAGATCGACTGGCGGAATTGCTGATCGAAGAACGCCCAGCGGTAATTGGCAAGGCCGACGTAATAATCACCGGAGCGATCGTAGAAGGAGAGGATGAAGGTGGCGATCACCGGATAGACGAGATAGACCGCAATCAGGATCAGCGCAGGCCCTAAAAACAGCCAGGGGCGGATGGTGGCGCGGCGGTTGAGATTGATCGATGCCTTGCGGACATTGCCTTCAGGCACCGGTAGCGCCAGCGACAGAAGCTTGTCTGACAGCCAGTAATAGAGCGCACAGGCAAACACGCCGGCGACCATGATGCCGATGGCCGAAACGATCTGCGATACCATTGTTCCCTCCCCTTTGTGCCGTTCGTTGCGGTTCTGGTGCCGCCGTCATTGTCTTCGTACTTGGCTGCTTTCCCTGTCCGGACTGCCGGGCAAAACTGCCCCACTACCCCGGATCAGCGAAGTCCCCCTCTGGCCTGCCGGCCATCTCCCCCACAAGGGGGGAGAAAATTCGCGGCACCCGCGTTGGCGCATTTGAACCTCGGCGGATCGGCTAGGTTAAGCCCTCCCCCTTGAGGGGAGGGTTGGGAGGGGTCTTCCTTTGCCCGACGAGAGCAGTTCCCTACTTCAACCCATCCCAGGCCTTCTGGATCTCCCCGGCCGCCGTCTTGGCATCCTTGCCGCCGACAAAATCGATCATGCCGGTCCAGAAGGCACCGGCGCCGATCTTGCCCGGCATCTGGTCGGAAGCATCGAACCGGAACGTCGTTGCCGTGGTCAGAAGCTCGCCCTGCTTGCGCAGAACGTCATTGGCATAGGCTTCCGGCTTCACGCCCTTGTATGGCGTCAGGAACGAGGCCTGCGCCATCCACACCTCATGGGCGATCGGCGTCTTCAGGAATTCGATAAAGGCTTTCGCAGCCGGTGAATCCTTGGTGACGGCGAAGAATGTGCCCGCTCCCAGAACCGGCGTGCCGAGTTCCGGCTTGGACGCATAGGTCGGCATGTAGAAGAAGTCCGCATCGACGCCCAGTTCCTTGTCCGGCGGGAAGAAGGACGGCACGAACGAGGCCTGATGGTGCAGGTAGCATTTTGGCGGAATGTCGAAGAGGCCCTTGGGGCTGTCGCGGAAATCGGTGGTGGCGACAGCGGCCGCACCACCCGAGACATATTTGTCGTTTTTCGCAAACTTGCCGAATTCCTCGATGGCGCCGACCACGGCCGGATCATCGAACTTGATCTCGTTCGACACCCATTTGTCATAGGTTTCCGGCGACTGCTGGCGCAGCATCAGGTCTTCCACCCAGTCGGTGGCCGGCCAGCCGGTAGCGCCGCCCGAACCGAGACCGATGCACCACGGCACACCGCCATCCTCGACGATCTGATCGGACAGCTTGAACAGGTCCTCCATGGTCTTGGGGACCTCGTAACCGGCTTCCTCGAAATTTTCCGGCACGTACCAGACCATGGACTTGAAATCGGCCTTGAACGGGAAGCCGAAATAAGCCTCCTTGCCGTCCTTGCCCTTATAGGTGCCGTATTTGATCCAGTCCTCGCCGGAGCCGTAATTGGTCTTGACCCAATCCTGGGTTTCCTCACCCAGCGGCGTCAGAAACCCCTTGGCCGAAAGATCGGCCAGCAGGCCGGGCTGCGGAATGATGGCGATATTGGGCGGAGAACCGGCCTGCGTATCGATGACGATCTGCTGCTCATAGTTTTCCGAGGAAGAATATTTGCCGTTGATGCCGGTGGCGGCATTAAAATAGGCAAGCACGCTGTTGAACAGCACTTCATCTTCGCCGCGCCACGGGCCGAACAGCGTCAGCGACTGACCCTTGAGGTCGCCATGCGCCGCCTTGAAATCCTCAAAACTCTTCCAGTTGAATTTCGCATCTTCGCCCGGCGCAAATTTCAGTTCCTGCGCAACAACGCCCGTTGCCAGAACCGCCGCCAGTGCCGTTCCCATCAAAAAAGACAGTTTCATCGTCAGCCTCCCGCCCATGATGCGCGGACGCGTGCCGCGCTTGTCTCCACAGCGATACGATAAACGTACCGTTACAGAAGAGATAAGGCGCTGGCGGAGGAGTCAACCCCCGGTGAAGGCTTAGAATTTCGGAACCGCAACTCCCAGTGCGCGGCTGGCGGCAACCACGGTGTTTGCCATCAGCATGGCAATGGTCATCGGACCAACGCCACCCGGCACCGGCGTGATCGATCCGGCCACTTTTTCGCATTCCGCGAAGGCAACATCACCCACCAGACGGGTTTTGCCCTCCCCCTTTTCAGGGGCCGGGATGCGGTTGATGCCGACATCGATGATCGTGGCGCCGGGCTTGACCCAATCGGCCTTGACCATTTCGCTGCGTCCAACAGCCGCAACCAGAATATCCGCATTTTTGCAGATGGACGCCAAATCCTTGCTGCGCGAATGCGCCATCGTCACCGTGGCATTGGCGGCGAGCAGAAGCAGCGCCATCGGCTTGCCAAACAGGTTGGAGCGGCCGATGACGACGGCATTGAGGCCGGAGAGATCGTCGCCCAAAGCCTGCTTCACGAGCAGCATGGAGCCGGCCGGCGTGCAGGAGACGAGGCCGGTTTCGAAATCACCGGTGGCGATTTTTCCCGCGTTGACGACGTGAAGACCGTCAACGTCCTTTTCCGACGTGACGAGTTGCGTCACACGCTCACTGTCGAGATGTTTGGGCAGCGGCAATTGCACGAGAATGCCGTGAATGGCCGGATCGGCGTTCAGATCGGAAACCAGCGCTTCCAGCGCCTCTTGCGTCGTATCACCGGGCAGGCTGTGCTGGATGGAATTGAAGCCGCATTGTTTGGCCATACGGCTCTTGGCGGCAACATAGGTGTGGCTGGCGGCATCATCACCGACGATGACGACGGCGAGACCGGGGCGCACACCTTTCTGGCTTTCCAGCGCGGCGGACGCTTGCGTGACCGTGGCGATGACCTTTTCAGCCGCCAGTTTGCCGTCGATTACCGTTGCCATGCGCGCCTCGCTTCCAAAATGTCAGTGAACATTGCCTGAGCAGAAGGCGTATGCTGGGAAATGCGGCGAATGGCAAGCTTTTGGACGGACAAACAGTACGCCATTCACGACGTTGGGACGCGATGTGGAGGCCAGAAAGATCAGCGCTGTCCGGCAGCGCGGCGTTCGTTGAATTCGGCCACGCGTTCGCGCAGCGACATGATGTCCTCGCGCAAAGCCGCGGTTTGGCGTGCGTCCTCCTCGGCCTCGCGCTGATAATGCGGCTCGACGGAAACGCCACCCGCCATCACGGCAGCAACCAGCGGCGGAAGATGGGTTTCTTCTTCCTTCATGCGGTTGGCGAGCAGCAGTTCGCGCACACGGTCCGCCAGTGGCGTGGAACTGTTTGCGGCGACGGCGCGGTACTCTTCGTCCAGATCGTCAGGCTCGTCTTCGGCATAGATATCGTGATCGTCATACAAATGATCGTCACGATAGATCTCGTCTTCATCATGCTGCGACGCCGCTTTGTCAAAGGCCGGGTCCATGGCTGGATCCAGGGCCGGCGGCTCGATGATGCGAACGGCGGCGGGTGCCGGTGCCGGCTGCAACAGATCTATCTCTTCGCCATCGAACAGGTCGTCTTCTTCCTCGGCAACCGCATAAAGATACTCATCATCTTCCTCTGGCCTGCGCGGCAGGGCAAAGGCCAGCACCAAGCCGAAACCAAGCCCCAGCGCCGCCCCTATGGACGACAGCATCCACATCGGCAGGCCGACCGGTTCGGCGGTCGCGGCATTGGCCGGAGCAACGGTTTTCACGGCAATCGGACCGGCAACGGCCGTCGCATCGAGACGCTGGACGGATGAGAGATAATCCTGCCGCGCCTTTTCGGCCTTGGCCTGCAGATCGGCAAGCGCCTGCGCTTCCGGCAACGGCGGTGCGGCAGCCATTTTCTGTTGTTTCGCCTTCAGTCCGGCCAGTTCCTTGGCCGCCGTCGCTTCCTGCTGTTTCAGGGAGGTGGAAAGCCGCATCAGCGCTGCATCGATTTTTCCGCGCGCTTCGGTGAGTGCGGATTGTGCCGCGAGCAGTCGCGGATGGCGCGGCCCGAGGCTGGCGGAAAGCTGGTCGACCAGAAGCTTGGCGTCCACATGTGTCTGCCGCATCTGGTCGATGCCGGAATAATCGAAGGCAGAGGACAGGGATTTGGTCAGAACGTCGGACGAGGACGTGCCGGAGACCGTTTTTGCATCCTCGCGCAATTGGCCGACGCTGGCCTCCAGCGTCGCGATCTCCTGCTCAAGCGTCAGGCGTTCTTCTTCGGCGCGGCGCAACTGGCTCTGGCCACCGTTTTTCGAAAGGGCCTCGGCCACCGCATTGTCGGCGCCCTGCATGGCACGCTCAAGGTTTTCCGCCTGCGCACTGGCCGAGCGCACGGCCGCACCGGACAATTCCCGCTGATAAAGCTCCGCCACCGCGCGGGCAATGCGTGTCGACTTGCGGGCATCGTCGGTTTCCACGGCAATGACGATACGTCTGCCGCTGGCATCCGGGGTGGCGGTAAAGGCGGAAGACAGGCGCTCGCGCAGCACGGCATCGGCGGCCGATACCGTCATCGCCTTGCCGGTCATGATATCGGAGACGACGCCGATGGCACTCGGCCCGGCGACGGAAAATTCGGCGTCGCGGATGAGATCCAGCGTGCGGGCCATGCCGTCGAGATTGGCGGGAGAGCGCACGGCCTTGCCGGCCTCTTCGATAGCGCTCTGTCTTTCGGTTTTGGAAAGACCGGCTGCATCGACGCCGATGATGGTTTCCACTGCGTATTTGCGGGTGAAATCGTGGCCGAACAGGTGCGGCGCCGCGGCACCGGCGAGAACAAGTGCCGACGTGGTCAGCGCCAAAAGCAGCTTGCGTGTCTTGCCGCTGCCCGCTTCGGTCAGCGGATGCGATCGCTCGTTATGTTCCGGTGCAAACATTTGCCCAACCGCGCCTGTCCATGATTAAGACATGCTAAAGTTTCCTGGCAAACAAATCGTTAACGAGGCGCACAGACGCACCTAAAGAGCGCAATCATCACACTTATAAATGACTAGGAGTTGCGCCGATCGAATGCGCCACCGGCCATGATGATGAGGCCATTGTGGCGCAGGGACAGGGCCTGCTCGAAACGCAGTTCCTCGTCATAGCCAAGCGCATCGGCGATTACCAGATCCGGCGCGCCGGCAATGCCGCTGCCGAGATTGACGGCGCTGAGGACCGAGAATGCGTGCCAGGGCGCGTGCGCCGACAGGCGTTCACGCGTCGCATCCAGCCGCGCGGCATTGACGCCAACCAGCGCGACCCGACACTGCGGCACATAGGTCAGCAGCGCATCGACAAAAGCGCCCGCTTCGAAACTGGTTTTCAGCGGCCCATCCGCCTTCAGGCGCGCGGCGAAAGCCAGCGTGCGGCTGGCCGGCAGCAGGATGCGATTGCCTAGCACGGCGCGGCTTTCGGCGGATGTGGAGAGGCGCAGCGTCGTGCGGCCATCGACAAAGGAAAGCGCGCGCGCATTCAGGCGAAGATTGGAGATTGTCTCGACATAGGTCAGGGCTTCGTTCCAGCCCATGTCGCAGATATTGACGCCGAAAAGGCGACGCAGGCCCTCTGGCTGCCCGAAACCTGCCCATTCGCCCCTCGTCTCGAGGCGCGAAAGCAGGCTGAAAGACGCAGGTCTGGAATTCGGATAGGGAACGGGTGCCATCGTCGCCATTTCAAGCCGGTGAATGCATGTCCCAACATGTATCACCATCTGATGAAATGCCGTTTAAACCGGCAGCAGCAATGCGATGAGAAATATTAACCCGGCATTAACCGGAAAGGGCCGCGCGATGGGCGCAGCCCTGTCGGTTGTCAGTGACCGCCGCCGCTGGCAGGTGCTGCAACCGGCGTGCCCTCGACGATCTTGGTCGGGGCAACCTGGTTCTTGGCCGAACGCGAGGTGTTTTCGCGGATATCGTCCTTGCCGAGATAGTCGATCTGCTCGACCATCACGTCGGTAACGGTGCCTTCGCCCATCTTGGCGTTCAGGCCTTCCTTGATCTTGCCCTTGAAGGCTTCGAGCTGAAATGCCTTGGTATTGGCAAGATCGATCATCTTGTTGCCGACGAGCAGCGTATAAAGCTCGTCGGTCATCATCTCCGTCAGCGGCATCTGGGCGACGACATGCATCTTTTCCTTCGCCATCAGGAAGGAAATGCGGGTGATGAAATAGCCGTTGACCGTACCGTTGGCGAGCAGCGGCACGTTGATCACTTCGCCTTTCACGACCTGCATGTTGGCAAGGCGCGCGGCCTCTTCATCGAGCGGCGGTGGTGGTGCCGACGCGCGCACGGAGAAGAACACGGCGCCGAGCGTGACGACGCAGACCCAGAGACCGGTGAGGATGAGCTTGACCATCAGGCCTCGCTATAAAGGAACTGTTCCTGCGTATAGGTGCCGTCGCCGTCGGCATCGCGAACGGCGTTCTTCAGGAGATCGGCAACCGTACGCACGGCATTGAGATGCGCTTCGACGCGGCGGGCATTGACCTTGAGCTTGGCCTTCAGCGCATGCAGCTGGTCGACATGATTGGCCGCCAGTTCCTTCGGGTCGGCGCTGCGGAACAGCATGGTCAGTTCATACAGGCAGCGGCTCTTGTGCGCGTTCGATACCTTGAAATCGAATTCCGGATCATGGCCGATCCGCTGGTTCTCATTCTCGATGATCATCTCCAGGCGGCCAAGTACCGTCTTGATGCGATAATCGCTCGAAACCACTTCCATATGTTCCATTCCTGTTTTCGTCATATCAAGCCCCCTCCCTCTTCATTTCTTCCGTCTTCAGCGTGCGACGCTGAAAATCCTCGATCGCGCCGGTTGCGCGGGCACGGGCGTTCTCATCGGTCTCGGCGTTGAGCGCCTTCTTCGAGTCCAGGCGATCCAGCGCCTGCGCATACATCTGTTCGGCAATGCCGATCCCGCCGGTCTGCGACATCCGGTCGGCGATCTGTTCCGACATCATGCTCTTCCAGAACTCGCCGGCAGAACCCTTGCCGTAGACGTTTTCACTGTCGCTCGGCATCATGGTGTTGACGAAGCTCTGCAGAACCGAGGCTTCGAACTTGCGATATTCCTCCGGCATGTCGGCCATCTTGGCGGACTTGTCGATGCGGCCGAGACCGGCCTTCATTGCAGTCGTGTCCATGGCAGCGCCAAAACCGGCACCGGCTTCGGCAAGGCTGTTGGCGGCAAAGGCGGCCCTGTTGGCCTTCAGCTTGGCCTGCGCTGCCTGCACATCCACCGGGTCGGCGGCGCGAAGCACGTCAAGCACGAGGTCGCTTGGAGGAGATATAGCCACGTCAGCTCCTGATTTAAGAAAACTTGGAGCGGACTATGCCGGGTGAAGCTTGCTGCAGGCTGGCGCGAAAATCGAAAACCGAAATTTAGACGGAATTTTCCGCAAAAACTGACCGATACTATGTATCGTCGTCAGTAAGACTTGGTTCCGCCGGTCGAAAGCGTGATCTCCAGAAGATCATAGATGGCGTTATCATCCTTTTCGCGATCTTCAGCTTCACGTGCTTCCTTCATCTGGTCTTCCAGACGGTCGCCCTTGGTGCGTTCCTTGATGACGCGCACTTCCTGCGCCTTCTGGATGTCTGTCAGCTGCTTCTCGCGCACCATCAGCTTGCCGAAACGGCCGGCATAATTGTGCGAGAACTGGATATGGATGGGGGTAACCGAACCGATCGCCTCGATCACCCTTTCCTTGGACTGGTTGACCTCGACGAGCTGGCGGCCGGTAGCGGCCAGTTCGTTCTCGGCCATCTTTTCGAGATGCCGTTGCAGATTGACGAGCCGTTTGAGTTTTTTCGATCGTGTCTGTTCGCCGCCGGCCATGGTTCACCCTCAGAATGACGTGAAGACCGGCACGAAACCATCGGCGAACTGCCGGATCATCGCACCGATGGACAGGTAAAGCAGGAAAAGCCCGCCGAACAGCAGGAACGGCGCCGAGATGAAGGATACCGGCACCTGCGGCGCCAGCTTGTTCACGAGGCCGATGGCAATGTTGAACATCATGCCGAACAGCAGGAAGGGCCCCGCCAGCCGCAGCATGATCATCGTCGAGGCGCGCAGCGTGTCTGTCAGCGTGATCAGCATCTTCTGCGGCTCGATGAGGGCGCCGACCGGCGTCACCCCATAGGAATCGACCAGCGCACGGAACATGATGTGATGGAAATCCAGCAGGAACAGCACCATCAGAGCGCCGAAGCTGAGCAGGTTGATCAGCTGGTTTTCCGGAAAATCCTCAAGGATATCGCTGCCGCCCGGCGCGTTGAAACCAATCGACAGGCTGATGATCGTGCCGGCGAACTGCATGCCGATCACATAGATGCGTGCAATCAGGCCGTAGATGACGCCGACTAAGGCTTCGGAAAAAACGAGACCGACATAGATCGGACCGGGATTGGCAACCCGCGGATAGATCGTGTCCCAAAGGACCGGCATGATGGCCATGGCAATGGCGATGGCCACCAGAAGCCGGACCTGCAGCGGAATGCGGGCACTGGAAAAGCCGGGCATGACCATGATGCAGGCGCCCATGCGGCAGAAGCACAGGAACAGCGTCAGTATGATGCCTTGCGCGTCTATCGGGCCGCTGAACATGGTGACTTCCTTGATGACGGTTTTGGCGCGGCTTTTTCCAGCCGCGCATGCCGTCACGAAATGGCGCCGAGAATCTTGATCTCCAGCCCCTTGGCCAGTTCCACATGGGAAAGGACCGGAAGCGTTGCGAACAGGCGCTCGATGATCATGCGCACATAGGAGCGCGTTTCCGGGGACGTGACAAGAACGAATGGCAGGCCGCGGTCCATGAATTCACGGATTGTTTGGCTCGCCTGCTCGGAAAACTCTTCCAGAGCCCGCGGATCGATGTCGAATTCGACGACTTCGCCCTTGGCGTCGCGCTTCAGCGCCTGATGGAAGATCATGTCCCACTTGCTGCCGAGACGAAGCACGCGCAGCACGCCATTGTCGGCCAGATCGCCGCAGAGCTGCTGCGACATGCGCACGCGCACATGCTCGACGATCTGCTCGGTCTTCCTGACATGCGGGGCGAGTTCGGCCACCGCTTCGAGGATGAGATGCAGGTTGCGGATCGAGACGCGCTCGGCGAGCAGCAGTTTCAGCACCGCCTGCAGGCCCGAATAGGACATGTGCGACGAGCAGATCTCGTCGGCCAGCTTCTTGTATTCCGGGTCCATGCGATCGATGAGGATCTTAAGGTCCTTGTAGGACAAAAGCTGCGGCAGGTTGTTGCGGATCACTTCCGACATGTGCGTCAGAACCACCGAAACGTTGTCGATCGGGTGGAAACCTTCGCGCTTCAGATCTTCGGCAAAGTTTTCGAGGATCGCCACGGCCGGCATGCCGAAAGCGGGTTCGCGGATCTCGTCGCCCGGAATGGAAGGCTTGCGGCCGGAACCGGTGACGACGATGACATCGCCGACGCGCAGCGTGTTGGACGCGATCGTCGTGCCGTGGATACGGATCTGGTAGGACTTTTCCGGGATGGAGATATCGTCGGCAACCTTGATTTCCGGCACCACAAATCCGTATTGAGTGGCGAATTTCTTGCGCATCTTGCCGACGCGGAAGGCCAGTTCCTGATGCGCACCGAGCAGACGGGTGGAGACCTGCTTGCCGAGTGCCAGCTCGATTTCCGCCGTTTTCAGCGCCGACTTGACGCTATCGCGTTCGGCTTCCTTGGTCTGGACGACCTTCTTTTCCTCGGTTTCCCGCAGCAGCCGGTTTTCGGCTTCCGCCTGGCGCGGGATATACCAGGCGCCAAAGCCGAGGCCACAGCCAAGCGCCAGGAACGGCAGCATCGGCAGGCCCGGCACAAGTGCCAGAACGATCATCAGGCCGGAGGACATGGCAAGCGCGCGCGGATAACCGCCGAGCTGGTCGGCGACGGCCTTGTCGGTCGGGCCGGACGTGCCGCCGCGCGACACGAGAAGGCCGGCCGCGAGAGAGACGATCAGCGCCGGAATCTGCGAGACGATACCGTCACCGACAGACAGTTTGACGAAGACGTCGGCGGCTTCGCCGATTTCCATGCCATGACGGAAATAACCGATCATGATGCCGCCAAAAATGTTGATGGCGGTGATGATCAGGCCGGCGATCGCATCGCCGCGCACGAATTTCGAGGCACCGTCCATGGCGCCGAAGAACATGCTTTCTTCTTCGAGTTCGGAGCGGCGGCGCTGCGCCTCCTTCTCGTCGATCGTGCCGGCAGCAAGGTCGGCGTCGATCGACATCTGCTTGCCGGGAATACCGTCAAGGGTGAAGCGGGCGCCGACTTCCGCGATACGGGTGGCGCCCTTGGTGATGACGATGAAGTTGACCGTGACCAGGATCATGAAGACGATCAGACCGATCAGGAAGTCGCCCGACATCACCAGCGAGGCAAAACCGGCGATCACGCCGCCGGCGGCGTCATGCCCCTGGTGACCGTGCGACAGGATCACACGCGTCGTCGCGATATTGAGCGACAGGCGCACCATGGTTGAGATCAGAAGGATGGTCGGAAAGGACGAAAAATCCAGCGGCTTCTGGATCCACAGGGCCACCATCAGGATCAGCACCGAAAACGCGATCGAGAAAGCCAGACCGAGGTCGATCAGGAATGTCGGGATCGGCAGGAAAAGGATGCAGAGGATCGCGATGATACCCGTCGCGAAGCCGATATCGCGGCCGCTCGGGTTTACCTTCGGAATGGACAGTGCAGGTGGTTGCGCCATGGGTCTTCCGTCTCTTCATGAGAAGGCGACGGGATACACAACCCCGCCAGTTCACCATGCGTCTTAGAGAACGAAGCTTGCGCGAAAATGCCGTCACGCCGAAAGGGCGATCAGAAGCCTGTCTGAACGCGGGAAAACACCATTTCGGCGAAGAGATAGACCTGACCACCGATGAAGGGCGCCGAGATGGCGATGGTGACGAGGATGGCGACGATCTTCGGAACAAAGGTCAGCGTCATTTCCTGAATCTGCGTGAGCGCCTGCAGGAAGGCGATGCCGACGCCGACGATCATCGCCGCCAGAACGGCGGGGCCGGAAGCGATCAGGACCGTCCTGATCGCCGCCTGCAGGATCTCAAGGGCGTCGGCTTCATTCATCGGAGCTCTCCGGGGCCGCGAATCATCCGCGGCCTTAGCGTTGGCCCGTTGTATCGCCGGCGTGTTAACCCGTCGAGGTCTGTTCTTCCACCGGCAGGCCGGTATCCGGATCCTTGACGACCGGGGTGGTGACTTCGTCTTCCTTGCCGTCCTTGTCTTCATCGACAGTGGCCGTGATCTCTCTGTCCGAGATAACGACGCCGGCCTGAAGCAGAACCTTGTCACCCTTCTCCGTGATGGCAATCACGCCATCGGCATAGACCTGGGCTTCCTTGACCTTGCCCATGGTCTTGTCGTCGGCACTCATGATGTACTTGCCGACGAGATCACCCGCCTTGGTCAGGGCTTCGGCCTGAAGCATGCTCTTCAGGTGCTTGTTGGTCTGGATCGTCTGCTCGACCTGCGAGAACGATGCCAGCTGCGAAACCTGTTCCGACGCATCCATCGGATCCGTCGGGTCCTGGTTCTTCATCTGCGCGATCAGCAGCTGAAGAAAGCTGTCATAGTTCAGCGCGGCCTTGTTGGCATCGGTATTGGAGGCGCCGGCATTGGCCCAGGGGTTGGATGCCGTCGTCGTATCGACCTTGGGTGTGGTCGCTGACGCGGTAGGATCTATCGCCATGGCGCGATTTCCTTGCGAATGCTCTCGACCATGGCCGGCGCGATCTCGTTGTTGTTGAGAATGCGGTCTTCAGCCGGGTAGAGGCTGCGGATGGCCTTGAGAGCATCGAAGGCACGGCCGGAAGCGACCATGGCGTCGATGCGCTTCAGTTCCGCCAGGACTTCGGCGTCCTGGAAGCAGGTGAGCAGCATGGCGATCGACTTCTTGAACATCGCCATCGACTGATCCTTTCCTTCCGGATTGATCAGGATCATCTGGGCGATGAAATAGAGCTGACGCAGCGGCGTGGTGGCATCCTGGGGCTGAAGGACGTGGTTTTCCAGAAGGAAGGTGACGTCGTTGAGGAATTCCAGGGCAACCTTACGATCGACGCGCAGAACCGCACCATTGATGAAGATTCGTTCGCCGGACTTGAGCGAGATACGCAGAGTGCTTTTCATTTAATGCCATCCCTGATGATGGTGGTTACGTCGATAATGCCTTGGAAATTGTCGGACTGGCGCCGCCTGATCTTTTCGCATTCCTTCAAGATCCAGATGGCGATGGAGATCAGATTGGCGCGCAGTTCGGTATTCAGCTCGTTTTCCGGCTGTCGAAGATCTTCGATGAACCGGATCCAGACCCGTCTCGTGTAGAACAGCGCCTCGACCGTCGAACGGGAGTGGCCGTTGTCTGCGCGAGCGGCCTGAAGGAGTTCGATCGACCGATCGAGCGTCTGCCGTTCACGCGCTTTGGCGTCGGCGACGTCATCCTTCATGATCTCGGCATATGAAAATTGGAACATTCATGTACCCTTTATTTTCAATTACTTACCTTTTGCATCAAAGGTAATTCACAAGGCTCAGCTGCTGGATCCGCGATGTCAGTGTGTAGGATGCCTCAAGCAGTGACTGCAGCGCGCTGACGCGGGTGGAAGCCTCGTAGACATCGACCCCCTGCAGCTCGTTGATATGCGTTTCGATGATAACCTTCTGATCGGAGAGCGAACCCGTCGCCTTGCTGACGCGCTCGGTCGAAAGACCGATCGCCGAACGCTGGTCGTTGAGGCCGGAAATCGCCTTGCCGATGGAAGCCGTCGCACTTTCCGTGACCGACACACGCGTCGCTTCCGGAATATCGTTGGTCAGGTATCGCGCCGAGATCACGGACGCAAAGACGAAGGCCCGGAAGCCCTGGTTATTGGCGTTGGTCGAGGTGTCGATCACTTCCGTGGGGCTGATGCGCGTCGTGATGTTCGCGTCGCTGGCTGCGGACACATGGTCGCTCCAGAACGTGTCGTCGTTGAACTGCGCCTGAAGATCGCCCAGGAAGGCGCTCATCTCGGCTGCCGTCATGGTCGACGGGTCCGGATAACCGCTTTCGAAAGCCGTCAGAGCCAGATCCAGTGCCGAGCCTGCCTCATAGGACAACATCGGCTTGACGTCGCTGTTGGTGCCGGAAAACAGATATTCGCCGCTGACCGAGGTATTGGCGACATCCGTGAAGGAATTGAGCGCCGAGGTAATCGTCGCGCGCGCCACGTCGAGCGTGGAGGAGGAGGAGCTCAGACCGACCAGCGAATCCATGACGCCCTGGCTGATATCGGCGAGCTGCGACAGCGCTTCCTCGGAAGAGGTCAGGCGCTGGGTCGCGATGGAATTGGTGGTCATCTGCGATTCGATCCGCAGCATGTCGCGGGACAGATCGAGACTGCGCGAGGTTTTTGCGCCGAGTTCGACACCGAGATCGGCATAGACGCCGGTCGTCACCTCTTTGTTGGCGGTGGCCAGATCGTTCTGCGCCCGCGCCATGGTTTGCAGGAGCGTCGTCTGTATGGAATGCGTGGAGCTAAAGGAGGTCTTCATGATCAACCCGCTGCGTTCATAAGGGCACTGATCATTTCATCGATCGTGCTGACAAGCTTCGTTGCTGCCTTGTAGGACTGCTCGATGTCGAGAAGCAGCGAGAGCTCTTCATCGAGGCTGACGCCCGTCTCCGAAGACAGGGCTTCAGCGGCGCGAGACTGCATGGCTGACTTGGTTTCAGTGGCCGTGGTCGATGAGCTGCGCAGGGCCTCGAGCCAGCCGGTCGAATCCGATGCATAGGACATCAGGTCGATATCGGTACCGCCGGATATCTCATCAAAGCTCTGATTAGCCTGCATCATCTGGACATATCTGTCGAGCAGGGCGGAATAACTAGAGTCTTTATTGGTATTCCATTCGTAACTGGCGTCACCATTAATGCCACCATCACGGAGCAAAGTTGGCACACCTGTGGGCGGAACCAGCGCAGAATTAACCATGATGCGCCCACCCAGGCCGGATGAACCGGGCAAGGTGGCATCAATGATGCCGTCATTGTCGTAATCGTGGTCAACCATGCCACTGGCGGGAACATCAAACTGCTCGACGCCACTTGCGTCCTTGTAGGTGAACAGTCCCGCAATGGCACCGAACGTACCTTCCGGGTCAGACGGCAAGGCTTCTGCAAAGGCGGTGATCAGGCCACGCGCCATTTCATCCAGCTGGCTCTGGTATTTCGGTGCGACATCGTCACGGATCTGCAAGAGCGCCTGGAGCGAACCGCTGGCGCTGGTGTCGCCGCCGACGCCGGCCTTGACAGCCACCCCGTCGATGGTGACGGCAGAACCGGTCATCGCTGCGGTATAGGTCTTGGTGGCGGTAAAGCCGACCGTGCGCGGGATGGTCTCGAACAGCGTCGTGCCGTCGCTCGTGTAGAGCGCCATGTCGTTGCCGGCGCGGATCGTCGACGAAACGCCGGTGATCTCGGAAATCTGCTTGACCAACGAGTCGCGGGTATCGAGCGCGTCGTTGTTCTGCTTGCCGATCGCCTCGGCCTGCATGATCGCCGTGTTGGCGGTCTCGAACTGGCCAAGCAGGTTGTTGAGCTTGTCCACCTGGGTCTTGATTTCGGCATCCGCGCGGGCGCGGATGGCCTGAAGTTCGCTGGAGGTCGTGTTCAGCGTGTTGACGACATCCTGGGCCGACGACACCACGGTCGATGCAAGCGTTGCTTCGCTCGGCTTTGCCGCGTAGGCGCCGATATTGTTGAGCAACGCCGTCATCTTCGTGCTCATCGAGGTTTCGTAGTCGTTGCCGCCGAGCAGGCTGCGGATCTCTTCGAGACCCGTCGCCAGCGTCGACTGGCCACTTGCCAGCGACGTGCTTGCAATCGTCTGCCGCAACAGCGGCTGATTCTGCTCGCGCGATGTCATGGCGACCAGCGCACCACTGCCATTGCTGACCAGGACCGCAGTACGCTTCGCATAGTTGGCGTTCTGGGTATTGGCGATGTTCGTCGACGTCACCGACGTTTGCGTGCCGGTGTTGTTGAAGATCTGCTGGGCAGTGGAAATCGCTGAACTAATCGACATCTATCTAACCTCTGCGGGGATCATCCCCGCGATTATCTCTTCAGGTTGACCAGGGTTTCGAGCAGTTCGGAACCGGTCTGGAAGACCTTGGAGTTTGCGGTGTAATTACGCTGCGATTCGATCATGCTGGTGAGTTCCTCGGCGATATCGACGTTGGAATCTTCCAGCGCGCCCGAGAGGATCGAACCGTAACCGCTATTGCCGGCGTAACCCATGACGATGACGCCCGAGTCATTGCTCTGCGAATAGACGTTGCCTTCGCGCGGGGTCAGGTTGTTGGGGCTCTGCACATTTGCCATGGCGATACGATAGGCAGGCATCGACTGGCCGTTCTTGTAGAGAATGGAGACGATGCCGTCCTTGCTGATCTCCACCTTGTCGACCGCGCTTGCGGCCTGGCCGTTGATGTTGCCTTCGATCGAGTAGGCTGCACCGAGCTGCGACATGTCGCCGATGTCAATATCGAGACCGTTCAGTTCCGCACCTGCAATGGTCAGGCCGTTGGTCGAGATCATGCCGTCCGCCGGTACTTCCAGCTTGCCGGTCTCGTCGAATTCCAGTGCGTAGGAACCGAGCGGATGAACCGTGCCGGCATCATCCTCGTAGCTGACGGCCAGCGACCATTGGTTATCGGCATTCTTCGTGTAGGTCAGGTCGAGCAGGCGTGAATTGCCCTGGCTGTCATAGGCGACGAGCGAGGACGACTTGGTATAGCCGGCTGCTTCGCCCGACGGCAGGTTGCCCGAAACGACACCCGTCGTCGACGGCGTGGAGCTCATGCCGCCAGCCTGAACGTTGATTTCCTCCAGGCCGTCGAAACCGTTGATGACGATGGTCGGATCGGTGGTCGACGAATAGGGGTAACCCATCAGCGTGAAGCCGGCAGCGTTCATCAGAGAGCCGTCAGGCTGGACTTCGAAATTGCCGGCGCGGGTCAGGTAGTTCGAACCGTCGGCGCCGCTGACGATGAAGAAACCCTCGCCATTGATGGCCAGATCGGTCGACGATGTCGTGTAGGTGAACGAACCCTGGTCGTTGATCGAATAACGAACGGTGGTGTTGACGCCACCCGAATTGTACGAGCCGTTCGAAGACGGCAGGATCATCGACGAGAACTGCGTCGAGGCCTTCTTGTAACCGACGGTGCTCGAGTTGGCGATGTTGTCGGCAACCGTGCTGAGACGGTTCGCCTGCGCATTCATCCCGGACACACCCGTCCGCATTGTTCCGTAAAGGCTCATCTCAAATCCTCGTTTTGCCTATGCTGACGACCCTAGATGACGGGCCTTGCGTGAAGCTGTCTGTTTTGGCCTTTGCCGCAGTTTTCAATCAGCTGTCGCTACATTTCCAAAAACGAAAAAGGCCGACATCCATTTTCGGATACCGGCCTTTTTTCAGAATATTTACAGACTGTTAGTTCCAGTCGATGCAGTAGCCCAGGAAGCGCTTGGAATCGACCGGGTCGAAGCCGAGCTTCTTGCGCAGCTTCTTGCGAAGCTTGCTGATGTGGCTTTCCACGACGTTCTCCTCGACCTCTTCGTCGAAGATGCCGTAGATGGCGTTGAAGATCTGGGTCTTCGAAACGCGACGGCCACGATTGGCAATCAAATATTCCAGGATGCGACGCTCACGACGCGGCAAGGCAAAGATCTCGCCGTTGATTTCCGGGTCACGACCATCGGAGAAGACGCGGATCGCGCCGACATCCGTATGGGTGGACAGTGCCTTCAACCGGCGACGGATCGCCGCTGCGCGAGCCAAAATCTCGCGAGGATGCACCGGCTTGCGCACTACGTCGTCGACTCCGCTGTCGAACAACGCCAGTGTTGCTTCCAGCGAGTGCTGGTCGCTGACCGCGATCACCGGAGCCTGCGAACGGTCGCGGATAGCCCGCGGCAGTTCGAGCGACCGTTCGCTCTGTCCAATCAAAAATGCTTCTACCGCCGCTATGTCGGTATCCGCCGCTGTGTTGACCCACTCACCGAACTCGTTCGGGTCGAAACCCGTAGAGGGCACACCCTCACGTCCAAACAGGGATGTGTACCCGTCTTTCACCAGTTCACGTTCATCAACCACTACGATCATTCGTCCGCCTCCGAATCACTGTGGTAACCTCGATGACCAATGGATACGAATCGAGCGAATCCCGAACAACTGGGTAAAATTAACCATAGAATTTAATAGTTGATTAAGATCGGCCTCGCGATTTGCACTAGATGTAGTATGCCCCGTAAAAATACGCACAAATTTTCAGTGGAAAAAGTTAACGATGCCTAAATTTAGCCTTGTGAGAGGTACAGAGGCCAAAACGTGAACATCGCCAGCATCCGCCCAAACAGGCCAACGGTCAATCAACTAAAAATAGTCATCCACGGCAAAAATTCGAGGCGTTTCCGGTCCAGGTGCCATAGCCGGTTGCAACCAGATTGGAGATGACACGGCAGACATAACGCTTCTGGGCGGGGTCGTTATTGGGTCCGGCGTGGTATCTCGCTACCGCCATGGTCCATGTCTCGTGGCGACCGTGAAGGTTGCTGAGGAACTTTGCCGCATACTCCACATTGAGGCGCGGATCGAACATCTGCTCGGCCGATGCGAAATGCTCACTGTGAAAATGATGATTGATCTGCATGCAGCCGATGTCGATCAGCTTCTTTCCTTCGCTGCGCGCCTCGTGAAACTTGCGCATTGCGTCCTCTCGGCTGGGCGGAAAGAACGCCTTGCCCTCGATATTCATGGCGTAGGGATAAAGGCTTCCCTTGCGCCCCGTTTCCGTCAGGCCGACTGAATAGAGGATGCCTTCCGGTATGCCGTACTTTGCAGCGGCAGCCTGTATCTGCGCCTCGCAGATGCCCGCACCACTGGCAGGCGGGGCGGCCGCGCTGACATTCGGACGGGTGGTGGAAGGCGGCTGGATGGCGGCCGGCACCGGGGCGGTGGACCGTGCTGCCGGAGCTGGCGTGGAGAAAAGCCCGGCAGCGTTGACGGCGTCAGAGATAGAGCTGATCAGGGCGAGCGTTGCCAGCAGCGACAGTGTCGGATACCGGTTCATTCGTGCCTCTTGCATTATCCTCTGCGGCGGAGCGGGCATTGTTCTGCCCCTGCTCGCGACCGGCATTATTGCCCTGACGTCCCTCGTTGGCCGCCTGCTGCTGGCCAGTCTGGCCGGATTGCTGGCCCTGCTGTTGCTGCTGGCTGGACGTATCCGACTGGTTGGACGAGGCGACGCTGATGGTCACCTGATCGACGGCAAAGCCCTGCGAGCGAAGCGCTTCGATCATGCCTGAACTGTCACTGCTCAGCTGGCGATGGGCAGCGTGATTTTCGACCGTCAGGTGAACGTTGAGGGTTTCACCGCTGAGACGCAGCGTGGCCGTCACCGAACCGAGGTCATGCGGGTTGAGCTGCAGCTTGAGTGTGTTGACGACATTGCCGGTGCTGGATGCCATCGGATCACCGAGCGATGCGCCCGATGTCATCGCAGCCGCCCAGGTCTTGTCGTCCGACATGGCAGCGGTCAGGGCCGCGCCATTGGCGCTCTGGCCGAAACCGAGGAAACGGCGCGAATCGAGCACAACGACGTTTTCGGCGGAACCACTGCCGGCAGCCCGGGTCTCGAAGCCGACCTTGCCCTGTTCATCGACACCGATCTTCATGTCGAGGCTCTGGCCACGACCGGAAGAGAGCCGGAAGGTCTTTTCGTCGACAAGAGCCGCATCGCTATCTGTCGGCATATCGAGGGCGTCGGAGGCCTTCGTCGCGGCAGAGGCCTGCGCAGCGCGGCCTTCGGTCGCCGAGCCGACGGCCTTGTCACCACGGGCCTCGCCGCGCTCACGCGCCAGGCCGGCCTGTTTCGGCGTCGCGTTGGCGACCGTCTCCACGTTGGCACCGCCGGCCAGCAGCGACAACACTTCGCTCAGGCCGGTTTCCTTCGTCGCGGGAGCCGCCTCATCGGCATTGGCCGCCTCCTTGTCGGTTTTAGATTCGGTGTCTTCGGCCTTGCCCGACTTGTCGGATTTGGCTGCCTTGGAAGAGGTCACAGCATCGGTCTTCGACTTTGCATCGACGAGTACCGCCGACGCATCCTCGGCATCGGCCGGCTTTGCCGTGACCTTGGCGTTGCCAAGAACGTCCTTGACGGATGTGGCGGTGCGTTCCGTATCCTCGCCCTTGCCGAACAGGACCCGCGCGGTCAGATCCAGCGCGGAGCGGCCCTTGGAAGACGGCGCATCCTCGACGGTCTCGGAACCGGTCTGCGTGACCTCAGATTCGCCCTTTGACGTGGCATCATCCTGCTTGCGGGAGCCATTGCCGGCGCTGGAAAGCGCATCGGAAAATCCGCTCTTTTCGCCGTCATTGCCCTGTTTTCCGGCAATTCCCCTCACCGTACCGGCCGCGTCAGACGCGCCGGTCCTCGCCGTCACCTCAGCATTGATCATTGCAAAGTACCCTCTTCCTTCAGCAGATCGTCGATCGCATTCAGTGTCGAACGGCCCCTATCGACATAGGTCTGGAAGTCAGCATCGTACTTCGTCGCACTGCCATCCGCGGTTTCTCCGGGGGCAGAGCCTGATCCGCTCACATCATTGGCGGACGACGCAGCCTGTGAGGCCACATCTGGTGTTGGAGCCATATTGGCGCCCGTGTCTTGTCCGAGGCTTTCGGCATTCGGTATTTCAGCACCGGTGCCGGTTGCTGCGACCGGAGGCCGCACCACGGCATCGGCGATCGCTTTTGCCGCCGCGCGCAATGCCTGGTCGGCCGGGGACAGATTGGCTTCCGGCAGATCGGTGATCGCCTTCATCGCATCCGTCACCTTGTCGCTCGGGATATCGGCCATGCCTCCGTAAAGGCGCGCGAGCTGTTCGGCATTGCGATCATCGGCGCCGCCCTTGATGCCGGTCGCCTGCTCGGATGCGTAACGGGCAAGATCGTTCTTGCCGGCAATCGCCGCCTGACGGGCGATGCGCAGATAGACTTCGCGCTGGCGGTCGGCATCCATGAAGGCAATCGTGCCCTCGACATCGGGCGCGGTGATTTCCTTGCCGTAGTGACGCACAACCAGAAGCACGAAAAGATCGGCAAACTGGCTGGCATAAGGAGAATGCACGTAACGCCGCGCATATTTGCGCGCATAGGCAAGCCCCTTGTCGACGAGGTCTGCCTCGACGGCAATCGACACGGAACGGCGAAGTGCGGCTTCCTCAACAATCGTGCCGGGTGCCGTCAGGCGCGCCCAGTCATAAAGCTCGAGTGCTTCGAGCGGCGTATTGGTGACGGCGACATTGCCGGCCACCAGCGCCAGATAGGGCCCGATCCGCTCGTTCTTGTATTCCGGCACCATGGCTTTGAGCGTATTGGCCACCAGCATGCCCTGCCCGCCCAGATATTTGCGCAGGATATCGGACACGCGGTTATCGAAATTGCCGGCGACATCGCGCGAGACAAGATATTCGAGCGTCGCGGGATTGCCGCCGCTCATTGCATAGATCAGCGCCGCATCGACATTGCGCGGATCGGAATAGACCGAAGGATCGACCGAGCGCAGACGCCTGTCGATGGCGCCGATCATGTATCGCTGCATCTCGCCGGCGGAGTGATCACCGGTGACCACCGTATCCTGCACGAACTGCAAAGACCGCAGCATCTGGTATGGGGCGAGATTTTCACCCTCCTGCTGCGCCGAGGCGCTTTGCAGCGAGAAAGCTGCAAAGGCCACCGAAGCCAGGCATAAAAGACGATGCGGAAGGCGCGCCATGATTATCCCTTATCCGCCTCGAGCAGGATTTCGATACGACGGTTGGCATCGGCGAACGGATCATCCGGCACCTGCAGGCGACGGTCGGCGAAACCGGAGATCTGCTTGACGCGATCTTCGGCAAGGCCACCCTTGACCAACATGAAATAGGCACTGTGGGCACGCGCCGAAGACAGGCGCCAGTTGTCGTTGCCTTCGGTCGTGAACGGACGGCCGTCGGTGTGGCCGCGAATGACCACGTCACCCGGGCGCGCCTTGAGGATCTCGCCGATCTTTTCCATGGCGAGCACCATTTCGCGACGCGGCACGGCAGAGGACAGGTTGAACATCGGCGTATTGCTCTGGTCGGAAATCGTGATCAGCATGCCGCCCTCGGAGGGCGTCACTTCCAGACCTTCGGCAAGACGGCCGGAAATGCCCGAAATCTGCTTCTCAATCGCCTCGCGCAGTTCTTCCGCCTGCTTTTTCTCTTCGGCAGTGGCCTCGGGTTCGACGGCGTCCTGCTTCGCCTCAGCCGTATCGGGCTTGGTCGCATCGGGACGCGGCTGCGGAACGGCCAGGGCGAGTTCGGTTTCGCCCGGCTTGTGCGGCTGGTCCTTGTTCTGCGCTTGTGCGGCAGTCTGCGGCGGCTGCGGGGTTTCCGGCAGCATTTCGACAGGTTTTGACGGATCCGCGGGATCAGCCGCATTTGCCTGCTGATGCTGCTGCAATTGCGCCTCGGCAGCCTTTTCGGCCTGCGTCTTTTCAGCGGTTTCTGTCTGTGTCTCGTCGGCGCGGATCACCTGGATCTGCTTTGTCCAGAAATCCGGATCGAACGGGTCTCGATAGGCTTCGCCGCCATCGGCGCCGGTTGCCGGGCCGGAGGTCGATGCCCCGCCCTCGCCCTTGGCGCTGACATTGGCTTGCTGGCCGACTTCCTGGGCGATCTCGGCGAGAACGGAATACGGGTTCTCGAAGAAATCCGCTTCCGAGTAATTCTGCTGATCACCGGCGCTGGACGTCAGGTCTTCACCTGTCGCGGCAGCCGAACCGACGGTCTGGCCTTCGTCGGCCTTGACCTGCGAGCGGTCCTTCTTTTCCTGACCTTCAGACGTGTCGACGGGCTTTTCAAGCCCCTTCTTGGCCGGCGTTTCGTCGGACAGTTTGATCGGATTGAAATAGCTGGCGACCGAGGCCTTGGTTTCCTCGTTGGCGGCATTGACGAGCCACATGACCAGGAAGAAAGCCATCATGGCCGTCATGAAGTCCGCATAGGCGATCTTCCATGCACCGCCATGGTGGCCATCGTGACCGCCGCCGTGCTTCTTGACGACGATGATCTCGTTCTTGCCGTGATGATGATTATCGCTCATCCGAGCACCTTTCTGAGGCTCGCCGCCCAGGCGGAAAGCCGGGTAACCAGCACACTGCCGTCTATATCGACCGACAGATCGAGATCATCGGCTTCGACATGACGCAGGACCGGCGCATCGGAACCGAGCGCCGTCTTCAGTTTTTCAAACATTTCGCCGGGACCGGACACGGTGATCGTGCCGATATCGCCATCGAACATCGCTTTGCGAATGAGATCCGCCAGTTCGTCGACAGCCTTGTCGGCCAGCGATTGTTCCAGGAAGGGCACCAGTGCGGCGGCCGTCTGTTCACCGATCACGGCGGCAAGCTTGCCGGCGATCGCGTTCAGGCCCGCTTCGATCTTTTCCGATGCCTGCACCTCAAGACGCGCGCAAAGCTCGGCCAATTCGGCGGCGTGGGCTGCTTCGAGCGCCTGCCTTTCGGCGGTCCATTTCTCTTCGGCTTGCGCGCGGGCGGCCTCAAAACCCTCGGCATGCGCCTCAGCGCGCTCGGCTTCGAGGTCGATGGCGGGTTCCGGCTCTACGGCGGGAAAATCAAAATCATCGGAGATTCCGCCTTGGCCGCCGAAGCCGCCGATATCGAATTCGGGGGTCAGCATCGCTGGCGCCGGCTGCGGCTCACCAAAATCCTTGAGGTAACGGGCGATCGACGCGCTCATGCGTGCACTCCGTGAACTTTGCCCTGATAGCCGGTCGATCCGCATGCGCATGCGGGAAAGGACCGGGAATTCGCCACTGCAATCATTGCGCCGTCCCGATTAAGAGGAAATTACCGCCACACGGCAAACGCGCCTCGTGCGGGTAACTTTTGCGGCAACCTAGGCAGTCAAACTTGTGCGAAAATGAAGGTGCTGGACCGCGACAGGGCAAATGCGCGGTCCAGCGTCGCCGTTGCCGATGACCGGGGCTCGGCGAAAAGCCATGCGAAGGAAGGGAGGCCGGTCGCCTCCCTCCAAATCGCCTTACTGCTGGAACAGCGTAAGGATGTTCTGGGCGTTGGTATTGGCGATCGAAAGCGCCTGGATGCCGAGCTGCTGCTGCGTCTGCAGGGCCTTGAGGCGGGTCGATTCCTCATCCATGTCGGCATCGACCAGACGACCGACGCCCTTGTCGATCACGTCCATCAGGGTCGACACGAACGTGGTCTGCAGATCGATACGGCTGCTGACCGCGCCGAGATTGGCGGCGCTGTCGGTCAACTGCTGCAGCATCTTTTCGACCGCATTCAGCATGCCGTCGACCTGCTGGTCAGTCGTATCCTCATCGAGTTCGATTTCGGTGCCTGATGCCGGATTGGTGGAATCGGCATTGATCAGGAAGTAGGTACCGACCGTCACGCCGGCTTCATCGACGATCGGCCAGTCCTTGGTGAGGATGCCGCGACCGGCACTCGACGTATCGATCATGACGGAATCGGCGGCGGTGTAATTCAGCGTGGTCAGCGAAACCGTACCGTCCGTCGAACGGTTGAACGAGGCGACGATTTCCTTGGTCGGCATGCCGGCGGTCGCGGTGTTGTAGAGCCAGTTCTCGCCGGAAAACGATGCCGATTCGGCGATCGAGGCAAGCTGGTTCTTCAGTTCAGAGAGTTCCTTGTCGATCTTGGTCTTGTCGACACCCGGCTCGCGCGACGCGGTGATCTTGGCCTTGATTTCGGTCATGACGTCGATCGCCGACTCGAGGCCGGTATAGGCCGTGTCGGTCTTGGCGGCACCGAGGCCGAGCGCGTCTTCAACGGTGGAAAGCGCGGAATTGTCCGAACGCATCGTGGTCGCGATCGACCAGTAAGCGGCATTGTCCGCTGCGGTTTCGACCCGGTAACCCGAGGAAATGCGGTTCTGCGTCGTCTCCATGTCGGAATTGATCGAACGCAGTGTCTGCAGCGCCGCCATGGCGCCGGTATTGGTAAGAATGCTGGTCATCTGGAAAAATGCCCCTGGAGGAGTGCGGGACATGCCGGAGCTGTGCCGGCAACGTGCGGAAGCATCATGCTCACCGGTCAGCATTTTGCCCTGTTGACCGGCCCGTTCGTTCTTAAACTACGGTTAACGCTAATATGGTTAATGAGAGGTTAATGCAAACGGAGTTTTAACCGAGGTTAAGTGGAGGTTAAGCCTCGCACCAGTTTCGCGCCCTGAACTGGCAAAATATATCCGAAAAGCGGCTGGATAACTGACAAGACAACAGAAAAAGGCCGCGCTTTTCGGCGCGGCCTTTCCAGATCTTCCGTCTTGACCAGCTTACTGCTGGAAGAGGGTGAGGATGTTCTGCGAAGAGGTGTTGGCGATCGAGAGAGCCTGGATGCCGAGCTGCTGCTGCGTCTGCAGGGCCTTCAGGCGGGTCGATTCCTCGTTCATGTCCGCATCGACGAGCTTGCCGACGCCGGTTTCGATGGAGTCCATCAGGTCGGAAACGAAGCTCGTCTGCATGTCGATACGCTTGGTGATCGAGCCGACGTCAGCGGCAGCGTCGGTCATGTCCTGCAGCACCTTGTCGACAGCCTTGAGAGCTGCGGTCAGATCTTCCGTGCCGACGTCGAGCGTCAAAATCGAGAAGCCGGTTGTCTGGGTTGCGCCGTCGTCATCGAGATATTCGATGTTGGACGACAGAAGGCCGCGGCCAACCGAGGTCACGTCGTCATTGTTGGCGTCGACTTCGATCAGCGAAGAGTTGTTGGTGTCGTAGTCCAGGGTGGTCAGGCTGACATTGCCCTGGGCGTCACGGTTGAACGAACCGACGATGGATTCGACACCGGCACCGGCGGAAGCAGTGTGGTAAACCCAGTTTTCGCCGGAGAAGGATGCGGATTTCGCAACCGAACGCAGCTGTTCCTGCAGCTGGTCGATTTCCTTCTGGATCTTTTCCTTGTCGACGCCCGGCTCGGAAGCGGCCGTAACCTTGGCCTTGATTTCATCGACGACGTCGATCGAGGATTCCAGAGCCGTGTAGGCGACGTCGGAGGTGGCGGCGCCGAGACCAAGTGCATCCTGAACGGTGGAGAGTGCCTTGTTGTCCGAACGCATGGTCGTTGCGATCGACCAGTAAGCGGCGTTGTCCTTGGCAGTTTCGATTTCGTAACCGGAAGAAATGCGGCTCTGGGTGGTCTCCATGTCGGTGTTGATCGAACGGAGCGTGGAAAGAGCGGCGATTGCTGCGGTGTTTGTGAGGATGCTGGTCATGGGTGATGCCTCTCAGTACGAACTGATTTGAAAAAACAAACTCCGGTTTCTCTCCGGCAAGAGATGAGCTGCATCATGCTCGTCTCGACTGCTTTCGCCGGAGACGCACCCTCTTGAGTAAGATCAATTAACCATAACGTCCTTAATGAAGGGTAAATTCTATCCGCAATATTCCTAACATTGTCAGGAAGTTACGATTTTCACAAAGCTTTTTCTGACTGAAAGTCACAAGCCGCCTGCGGCATGGCCATAAAAAAATCGCGCCCCTTTCGGGGCGCGACCTTGTTCCTGCAGATGCAGTCGATCTTACTGGAAGAGCGACAGGATGTTCTGCGTCGAGGAGTTGGCGATCGACAGGGCCTGGATGCCGAGCTGCTGCTGCGTCTGCAGGGCCTTCAGGCGGGTCGACTCTTCGTTCATGTCCGCATCGACGAGCTTGCCGACGCCCGAGTCGATGGAGTCCATCAGATCGGCGACGAAGTCGTTCTGCATGTCGATACGGCTGTTGATCGAACCGACGTCAGCGGCAGCGTCGGTCATGTCCTGCAGGACAGCGTCGACAGCCTTGAGAGCTGCGGTCAGATCGTCCGTGCCGACGTCGAGCGTCAGAACCGAGAAGCCGGTGGTCTGGGTTGCGCCGTCGTCATCGAGATATTCGATGTTGGACGACAGAAGGCCACGGCCAACCGAGGTCACGTCGGCATCGTCAGCGTCGACTTCGATCAGCGAAGAGTTGTTGGTGTCATAGTCCAGGGTGGTCAGGCTGACATTGCCCTGGGCGTCACGGTTGAACGAACCGACGATGGATTCGACACCGGCACCGGCGGAAGCGGTGTGGTAAACCCAGTTTTCGCCGGAGAAGGATGCAGACTTGGAGATCGAACGCAGCTGGTCCTGCAGCTGGTCGATTTCCTTCTGAACCTTTGCCTTGTCTACGCCTGGCTCGGAAGCGGCAGTGATCTTGGCCTTGATTTCATCGACGACGTCGATCGAGGCTTCCAGTGCCGTGTAGGCGACGTCGGAGGTGGCGGCGCCGAGACCGAGTGCGTCCTGAACGGTGGAGAGTGCCTTGTTGTCCGAACGCATGGTCGTTGCGATCGACCAGTAAGCGGCGTTGTCTGCAGCCGTTTCAACCTTGTAGCCCGACGAGATGCGGCTCTGGGTCGACTCCATGTCGGAGTTGATCGAACGCAGGGTCGAAAGAGCTGCAGTTGCGCCGGCGTTGGTGAGAATGCTGGTCATGGAATTTAGTCCCTTTTAAACAGAATACGGTGGGGGACATACCGGGCTGTAATACCGGCGATGACGTCTGGCTTCATGCCCACTCGGCCTCTCTAACTCCAGAGATGACCAAACCCGTCATGTGATGCTGAAACTCGCAGAGAATGATTTCGGATTCCTTAAGCGCACTCCCAATATTTGATCCGAATACAGGATAATTGGTCATATATTTTGATGGTCACGGCTTTCACGCTCCCGCTTCGGGCAAGCTTGATCCCATAATGACGGAAACTCGAGGTAATCCGGCGATCGTCAGGGGTTACCTTTTGTCAACCATACCCGTGGAGCGTAACACGTGACATCGCAGCCCCAGTTCGCCGACGCATCGAAAAGCTTCCACAGCGGTCGCTATACCGATGCTCTCACCATACTGAACCGGCTGCTCGACCACAGCAAGGATGTGAAAACATACGGGCTTCTGGCACGGACCTTTCTGGCGTTGGGTTTTCGCGAGGACGCCGCACGCGCCTACAAGCTGGCCGCCGAACTGGGTGGCACGCGCGCCGATGAATACAATACCGAGGCATTGAAGCTGTTTTACGAGCTGGGGCAGGACGATGAAGCCCTCAGCCTGGGCCTGCCATTGCTGAAACAGGCACAACAGGACCCCGATCTTGCCTTCATCATTGCCAGCCTGTTCCTGAAGCGTGGCGAAAGCGAAGGCCTTCGCGCATTTCTCTCGGTGCTTTCGACGAGTACCAATTCCAGACATAACAGCCTGGCCTTCATGCTGCTGACGGGCTCGCCGGAAAATGCATCCGATCGCGAGGCCGTTGCCAACATGCTGGCACGGATGCCCAAGAGCATCATCCTCATCATGGCGCATCTGGTCAACCAGCGCGAGGTAAACGCCTATTTCGAGCAGGAACGCCTGCAGCCGCAACTGGAGCGCATGGTTGCCAAGGACCCCAAGCACATCCTGCGGGTGGAGGCACCATTCTACAATCTGACATGGCTGGCGGACGAAGCGCTGAACAAGCTTGCGGGCTATCGTGCAGACGCCTATCCGGCCGACCTGCCGCAAAAGCGGCGCAGCGCGCCCCATGTCTGGGGCGACAAAATCCGCATAGGCTATCTGTCTTCCGACTTCTGGTCTCCCCATGCGACAATGAAACTGTTCAGCGCGGTGCTGGAGAGCCATGATCCGGCGCGCTTCGACGTGACGCTGTTCTGCTACACAGAGCCGGCCTATCTGGAAAAGGATACGCGTCGCGGCCTTTGGGGACGGATCGTTTCGGTACGCGACATGACGGATGCACAGGCAGCGGAAGCCATTCGTGCGCAGAATATCGATATCCTGATCGAATTGAAGGGGCACACCCGTGGTGGCCGTGCAGCCATTCTCAATCACAGCGCCGCCCCAGTACAGGTTGCATGGCTGGGCTTCCCCGGCAGCACCGTCAATACGGATCTCGATTACGTGATCGGCGACCATTCGGTTCTGCCCGACAAGGCCAAGCCGCATTACTGGGAAAAGTTCTGCCGATTGCCGGAAAGCTACCAGCCGAACAATCCTCATCAGCCGCTGGCGCAGCCCGACATGTTCACGCGGGCAGATGCCGAGCTGCCGCCGGATGCATTCGTCTTCGCGTCCTTCAACGCCACCCGGAAAATCTCCATAGCCACCATCAATCTGTGGATACGCATTCTCAAGGCCACACCGGGCAGCGTCCTCTGGCTGATGGTCAAGACACCCGAGGCGGAAGCGAACATAACGCGCAAGCTTCAGGCGGGCGGCATCGAACGAAAACGCTTCGTATTCACGAAAATGGTCGGCCACGAGGCCCATCTTTCACGCATTGTGCTGGCCGATCTCGGACTGGACACTTTCCCCTATAACGGCCACACCACGACGTCCGAACAGCTCTGGGCCGGACTGCCGGTGCTGACGATGAAGGGGACGCATTTTGCGTCGCGTGTTTCGGAAAGCCTTCTCAATGCCATCGGCCTGCCCGAGACGATTGCCGAAAACGAGGACGACTATTTCCGCCGTGCGGTGGACCTTTACAACGATCGCCAAACGGTCGCAGAGTACAGCGAACGCCTGCACCAAAATCGCTTTCGCATGCCACTCTTCGATGCCGAGCGTTTCTGCCGGCATCTGGAAAGCGCCTATGAGATGATGGCCAAGCGCGCCCGCACCGGCCAGCCGCCGGATCATATCGACGTGCCGGCATTGCCTGCCCGGACAACCGATTTCCGGTCATAACCACCAGTCTGCGCAGGCCGCATGAACGGAAAAAGCCGCTTCCCGCCCCGAGAAGCGGCTTTTGCGTTCATGCGGTTTCCGAAGTCTTGGGCCGCCGCGGGCCGACCGGGACAACTGCCATAAAAAAGACGCCCTGAGCGACCGGGCGTCTTTGTCTTTTGCCGTGAATGTGGCGGGTCTATGCCTCAGGCAAACTGGGCAAGGTAATTGCGCAGGTCGTAAACCACATCTCCGTCATCGGCTTGCGCTCCGAAATCCGGCATCATCCGCAGCCAGGCCCGAGGCGGATGCCACCCGTCGGCTGTGGACGCCTGGCGGGTCAGGCGCTGCTTGAGGTGATCCGGGACAAGGTGGATCATGTCGTCATTGATGACCGGATCGACGATCACCGCTTCCGCGCTGAAACCGGCGGCTTCCTCCAACGCGGTGACGATGCCGGCCAGGGTGCAGATCTGCTTGTAAAGCTCGTCGGCAACCGGCGACGCATGATAGGCGGCCATGCGGTGATACATGATATAGGCCTCGACCCAGTTGCGCGCATGGACATGAAGTCGAATTGCCACCGCCTTGCGCACCAGCATGAAGTGACTGATCTTGTCCAACAGTTCCAGTCGTGCCGCGGGCGCAAGCGTGACGGTCCTGGCATGAGACGCGAGATATTCCAGGCCACCGCGATAGGTGTCCCACTGGAACATGCATTCCTTCTTGCCCTGTTGCAGTTCCGGATCCGCGGATATGCCCGTGACACGCGCAAACGGCGCCGGCAGGAACAGGACATCGGCCTTGCCGAGCGCACGGGTGGTGAACAGGAAGGCCCAGAAGATGAACGGAGCGGCACCCGACACGGTCTGCGCCAGCACGTCGCGACGAATGATCAGGAATTCTGGAAACACATGGTATTTCAGAATGAAGTCCAACATGTCCGAGAAATCGCCCTTTCTGAAGCGCATCGGACCCGGTATGTCGTAGAAGGGCTGCATGTCGCTGCCGCCTTTGCGCTCGTCGGTCAGCATCCACGGTGCCTGGATCATGCCGAGATCCGCGTCGCTTTCCATCATCCGCAGGTATTCCATCACCTTTTCGGGAATGAGCAGGTCGTCATCGCCCAGAAAAAGCGCATACTTGCCGCTGGCACGCTGCATCGCGAAGGCATAATTGCTGAGAAAGCCGGAATTTTTTACCCGGCGGAACGACTTCACCTCGGGCTCGGACAACACCGTCTGCATGTAGCGGTCGGTGCCATCGGTCGAGCAGTCATCGACGACAACGATCTCGAAAGGCAAACCGGCCTTGCGGAAGACGTCCAGATGAAACTTGATGTTGCGCTGAAGCATCTTGAGCCGGTTATAGGTCGGCACGCAGATCGACAGTATGGGTGTTTGACCGGACATCGGTATCTCCAGATTGTCAGTGGCTAGAAAGAACGCGGTCACCCGCCTTGATGGCTGCAGGGCCAATCCAGGCCGTACGGACCTATCGCGCAGCCTGCTCGGCGCGCAGCGCCGCCTGCGCCTGGCTGACCGCATCGAGGAAGCTCATGTCCTCAAGATCGTCCAGGGAATAGATGAAGAAGTCGGCTTCCGTCCGCTCGATGAACTTCAACGGGTTTTCTATCACTTTCTTCAAGGTCCATTGCGGATAGCGACGTTCGATGAAGTCGGTAAATTTCCGGTGGCGAACATGTTTTGCGCCATTTCTGTCATCCGCATCGAAATTGGACGCATAGATGACGACGTAGCGACTTGAGAGGGAAAAGAGACGGTCAAGATACTCGGTGAAAACGGTATCGTCGATCAGGTGATAGAGAACGTCGAGCGACAATGCGCAATCGTAGTTGTCTTCATGTATCTCCCAATCCAGTGATGGCGACTTCGTCCAGATGAACTCGAAGTTGGGGTTGGCAGCATACATCTGCCTGGTTTTGTCGATGACCGTTTCGGACACGTCGAAACCGGTATAATTCTTGAATTCGAAGTAGCGCAGCTGGTTGCCATCCCCCGATCCCAGTTCGACGATGTCGACCAGGTCGCGCTGTCTCACCAGAAAGTTGATGACAAGGGCCTTGTAGCGGGCAACGGCATTGTACGACCCCGCGCCGGAATTGCCGCCCTGGCGATACCGTTCCTCCCAGTAGCGATTGGAATCGAAGACAGGGGGCGCGACAGCCTTCTGGGGCCGGACCGGGGTCGAAGACGACTTTTCGGCAATCATGATGGCTGGCTGCGGGTCCGACGCAGGAACGGTTTCCCTTGAAAAGCGCTTAGCGATTTCCGCAAGGGCGAGTTCGGCGGCACCCTTGGCATAAGCAAGGCCCTCCTCGCTGGCTCCGGCCTTTCCAGCACGCGGGCCGGTATCCGGCACCAGCGAGCCATGCGGGCCGTCCATGATCGCGTCCAGTTGCGTCATTTGTCTGGAGAGCGGAAATTGTTCATGGACGTAGTTCACCCACTGGTGAAGCGCGCCGCTCATGATTTTCTCGACAGCCTCGTCAATGGAGGAAAAGCGGATGGCTTCGGGCCAGAACTCCTCCGCGCCCGGATAATCATGAACCACCGGCAATGCGCCGACCGCCATGGCCTCGGCAATATTGTAACCGAAGCTTTCGTGAATGGATGTCGAGAGAATAACACCCTTGTCGGCAAGGAATGCCGGCATGTCACGCTGCCAATCGTAATAGAAGATGTTTTCGACCAGTCCCAGCTTTTCCGTGGTGCGTCGCAGATAGGGCATCGCCACGAACTCATCCTGAGCACCGGCGACATGCAGGGTGTAGGATGGGTCCTTCTTGACCAGCGCATGCATGATCTGCAGGAACATCGGCTGGTTCTTGCGCAGCACCGGCTTGGCGACCCAGGCGATCTTCTTGAGGTCAAGCGTGTTGGTAGGCTTGAACTTTTCGAGATTGACGCCATTCCACAAAACATGCGTGCGTGTCTGGTGCTCAAGCTGCGGCACCCGTTGCTTGAGGACACGCAGCATATCATGGGAGACCAGGATCAGGTCGTCGAGATAGTCGAAACGCATGCGTTGCGGAAAGGTCGATTCCACGATCTCGAAACGATGCCAGCGAGCAATGACCCGCTTGCCCATCGCCTTGATGTTCTGATTGATGGCTGCCAGAAGCAGCTCGTTGCAAAACTCGAACCAGACGACATCCGCCCATTGAACGATCTGGTTGACGTCCTGCATGTTTCGCGGACGGATCGCCCGGATATCGTAGGTTGCGGAAAGATGGCCGATAATGTCGCCGATGAAGCTGTCTACTTCAACCAGAATTCCCAGTTTCTTTTTTGCAAACATTTTACGCCCAGATTCATAGGTTGATGAAGGTCAAGAGGCGCAAGGCGGCTCTTTATCCGGCCCAAGCTGCAACTTGCATTATCCATTCCCGCCCATAACTAGAGCGGCAGCCTTTCCTGAAGCTGGATGACGTGCCGGGCCTTGCTTGAACTTTCCAGTCTGGCACAAGCCAGTGATCCTAGGCTCCGCGCCAATACCCCAAATCAGCTTTCGGGACCCAGCACATTCCAGGGGTCTGTGGTCTCATGCAAGCCAGTGGAGATGCCTTGTGAATTTACCCATTCGAAGCAAAACGACCGATGGGCAATATCTTATAGGACCCAATGGCGAGACGAATGTGCCCGGCACCACGCGGCTCGACACTTCGACGATGCCCTCCAACGATACGGACGCACGTCCGCTGGTGCGGACTTTCGACGTTTTCGACACCTTGATTGCGCGCAGGTGCATCGAGCCCTCCACCATTTTTGTCATGGTTGAAAAGCGCTCCGGGCTGAAAGGCTTCAGCAAGGCACGCCGTCAGGCCGAGCTGAACGTGATCAAAGATACCCATGATCTCGATCTTATTTATGCCGAGCTTGCCAAACTTCTCGATACCGACCCGTTGCAGCTCGCTGCGCTGAAGGCGATGGAGCTGGATATCGAGCGTGAAAACCTCATCCCTATCCAGGAAAATATGACCCGCGTCCGGCACGGTGATGTTCTGGTTTCCGACATGTATCTGGGGCACGCCACAATCCGTGAATTCGTAAAGCGCGCCGGGCTCGTGCAAAAAGTCGGGCTGGTGGTTACCAACGACGGCAAGAAGACCGGACGGATCTGGCCGGCGATCCTGCAGAACCTGCGCATCTCGGAACATCTGGGCGACAATGCCCATTCCGACGTCAAGATGCCGGAACAGTTTGAGATCCCATCCCGCCACACGCGTCTCAGCGATCCTTCGAAGGTCGAAAACGTCCTGTTGCAACTCGGTTTGCGACAGTTGGCAGAGCTTTGCCGGGAAACGCGCCTGCGCACATGGTCGGAGAATGCCGATCTCCGTTTCATTCAGATCATTCAGGCCAACCTGAATTTTCCGATGATGCTGATGGCCAGCATCGACCTGGCTCATCTTGTCCGCAAACTCAAGCGCAAGACCGTGCTGTTTTCAAGCCGCGACTGCGACATGTGGATTCCGCTTTTCGAAGAGGTGGCCCGGCGGATGGGCGTGGCGTGCGATGCGCGGTATTTCTATACAAGCCGTCAGGCGAAAATGGCGCCCTCGGAAAGCTATGTGGACTATGCCCGAAGCCTGTTCACGGACGACGCCCTGATCGTGGACATCTGTGGCACGGGCTGGTCTATTGCCCATATGGCAGACAGGCTCGGCATCTCCCGGCTGCCCGTCTACCTTCTTCATAAGCTGCCTTCGGCCAAGTCATATGAAGCCATGTCGAAGACACCGGACAGCTGCCAGTTCTTCTCCCTCATCGGTCCGGCCGAGCAAGGTGTGTTCAACACACTCCTGGAAATGTGCAATTACTCGGATCACGGGATGGTGTGCGACGTCAGGACGATCGACGACTCTGCCATTCCGGTCTTTGCCGACGACCTCAGGAACGAGCAGGAAATGGCGGCCGTAAAAGCGCAGATGGACACGTTTCATTTGGCCGTTTCATTGATGGAACATTACGATCTCAACCAGATCCTGCAACTGGATAAATCGTCGATAGTCACCGTAGGCTCGGCGCTTTACGCAAATCTTTCCCAGCACCAGCACCTTCGGCACATCTATGGCAAAAGCCATGTCGAAGAAGAGACCCGCGTTCGCGGCACGATTGGCTGCCGTTAAAAGAGACTTGGTCGATACAGGGGTTTGGCAATGGAACTTTCGGAACTCTCTGATTACTTTCAGACGGACAAAGGCACGAAGACGGGCCACGCCCATAATTATGCGCCTTTATATTCCTTCATTTTCGAAAGTTTTCGCCATCAGGCCTTTTCAATGCTCGAAATGGGTTTGCAACGGGGCGGCGTCGAAGCCGGATCGTCGGTTGACCGGATCGGCTCGGACGTCCCGTCCATAAGGGTATGGCTGGATTATTTCCCGAAAGCCGAGGTCTATGGTTTCGATCTCTCCGATTTTTCACGCATTTCCCTGCCACGCTTCCAGTTTTTTCGAGGCGACTTGGGCAGCGGCCGGGATATGGACAGGCTGGCGGCTGTCCTGCCCATGTTGAAACTTGTCATCGATGACGGTTCACATGCATCCTTTCACCAGCAATTCGCCTTCCTGAAACTGTTTCACAAGGTCGAACCCGGCGGCTTCTACATTATCGAGGATTTTCACTGGCAACCGCCGTTTGAAGACAAACTGCCGGCCTGCCACAAGAGCGCCCATGTGTTCGAGAGTTTTCTCAAGACCGGTGCGTTCGACATACCATTCGCACACCCCGATCATCTGGCGTCCATCGCCTCGCAGATCCAGCACGTGTTCGTCCATCGCAACAATCGCGGCGGCATCAACAGCTGGCAAACGAAGATGATTGCAATTCAGAAAAAGCTATAGAAGCAGATCATGAGTCGATTTTCCTACAGCATCGTTACGGGCTGGTACGCAGATCATGCTCAGCGTGATTACAAAACCTATGGCGACGAATTCGTCCGCTCGGCCCGGTGTTTCGATCTTTGGTATCACTGCATTCAGCGGTTTACCGACCCGAAAAGCATTCTGATCATCGACTCCGCGTCGCCCGTTTTGCCCGAATTGCCCGCAGATCCGCGCATCAGCCAGGTTCGGCTGCAGAAAAATTTCGGGCATGCCGCACAGGACATCGACTTTCTGTGCGGCTGGTCGCGCGCGCTGATACTTGGGCTCATGTACGGTTATGCGAACGGAGACGAATACACCGTCCTGATAGAACAGGGCACGCTGTTCCATGGACAAGACATCATCGAGCAGCAGATCGCGGCACACCCGGACGCCGATATCATTGCACCAAACGGCAACGAAACGCCGCAACCGCTCCAGACCGGCATCATGATTTTCAGGACCGCGATCATCCCTCGGTTCGTCGCGAACTACCAGAACATAACGACATCGGACAAGGCGCTCAGTCCCGAGGTCAAATGCGCGATTGCCGCAAGAGGCATGCGGCTGGCATTTTCCGACCTACCGTTCGGCCGGCGCCGCCCGCTGGACTGGAAACCCAGCCACTTCTTTTTGCGTCATGGCACGCAGGCCGAAATCGGCGCCTTCGTGCAGCACCTGGGATGGGGAGAGCATCTTCTCGGCACGGACCCTCTGCGCGATCCTTAGGATCCGCTTTCCACGTTGTAGAGCGGTTCGCCTTTCGTCTGGAAGTGCATCGAGACTGGGCGCAGCCACCGTTCTACCTACCGGAAGAACCGACCGATCGCCTCGGGAGAATTGCGCAGGACTGCGGAAAATTGGGCCACTTGCGGGAACACGGCCTGCGCGTCCGCATAGGCCTTGTCGGTCATGTGCCTGGAATAATTGTCCGCGACAAGGGCGATAAATCTGTCACGCAATCCTGGGGCCAGTCGTGACGCTATCCATGCTAACACATCCATTTTCAGCAACAGAAACCACGGATAATATTTTTCCTTCAAATCGCCTCGATCGCTGAACACGGCCTCCACATCCTCGAACGCCTTGAAAACATCCAGCCGGCGCTCGTCGAAAACATTGGTTGTCTGATCGGAATTGACGATCTGCCGGTACGTGATCAGTTCCCGGTTATACATCACGATGGTCCTGGCGTTCAGGAAAGTCAGCCAGAAAGCGAGTATGTCGTTATGCACCGCAGTTTGCGAAAAGCGTAACCCGATCGAGCGGCAAAAATCCGCCTTCAGTATCCTGTTCCACGGATAGTTCAGCATGCCGAGCAGAATGCCGTGCTTTTCGAGATCGACCAATGCTGCGGGTCTGTCTCCAGCAATTTTCGTCCATGCCTGCTGATCCTTGCCCATCATGCCGACAGAAGGCGCGTTTTCCCGTGTGATCATCGCGTATTTGAACACGACCACGTCTGCGCCTGATCTTTCCGCGACGATCGACAGCTCATCCAGCGCGCCGGCATGCAGAACATCGTCGGCATCGATGAAATAATAATAGTCGCCGGCGGCATGCGTGAGCGCAACATTGCGGGAGCCGCCGCCGCCGAGATTTTCGCGGTTGCGGACCAGCCTGATCCCGGCATGCCGTTGCGCATAGGTCGTCACCACCGCTGCGGTTTCGTCGGTGGAGCAATCGTCCACCACGATGATCTCGAGCGGCACTGTATTGGCCAGAATGCTGTCGAGCGTGCGACCGATCGATGCCGCAGCGTTATGCGCCGGGATCATGACACTGATAAGGGGCATTTTTGGCCTTTTAAAAGCAACGAGCAGCTGGTTCCGGAATGCCGGATGAGTGCCGGCAGAGAACAACGATAGCCTTCACTTTAGTCCGTGCGTGCTTGCCTCAGGCTTGCGGCAGCAATTGAATGCCGTCCTTGATGAGGCGCAGCCGTCACCGCGTGACGGCACCTGGCCACTCAGTTGAACGATCTGACCAGACTTCCCACCAGCAGATTCCAGCCGTCGATCAGCACGAAGAACAGGATCTTGAACGGCAGGGAGATCGAGGTCGGCGGCAGCATCATCATGCCCATGGACATGGTGATGGCGGCGACGATCATGTCGATGACGAGGAAGGGAAGGATGATCAGGAAGCCGATCTCGAAACCGCGACGGATTTCCGACAGCATGAAGGCCGGGATCAGGACGCGGTAATCCACCCGTTCCGGCGTGCCGACCGACTGGCCGCGCTCGCGAGCGATATCGACGAACAAAGACAGGTCCTTGTCACGCGTGTTCGCACTCATGAACACGCGAAAAGGTTCGGCGATGCGCTCGACGGCCTGTGCTTCGGTAATCTGGTTCGACAGCATCGGCTGCACGCCTTCGTTCCAGGCGCGGTCGAAGGTCGGCGACATGACATAGAAGGTCATGAACATCGCCATAGAGACCAGAACCATGTTCGGCGGTGACGTGCCCATGCCCATGCCGGAGCGCAGGATGGAGAAGGCGATGACGAAGCGCGGGAAGCTCGTCACCATGATCATGATGCCGGGAGCGACGGAAAGGACGGTCAGAAGGCCAAAGGTGCGGATAATCCACGAGGCCGCGGAACCGTCCGTCGGCAGATTGAGAAGATCTGCCGGCGACTGCTGTGCGTGGGCCAGGCCCGGTGCCGCGACGATGACGGCGAGCAGTACGAGAAGTCGAATCATTCAATCACGAAGGTTCTGAACATCACCTTCGATACGCGGCCTTTTGCGCGCAGGTCAACTCGTTCCTGAAGGTCATCCCGAAGATATTGGAAGCCGCGCGGGCCTTCGATCTGCTGCAGCGAAACCGTGCGCAGATAGGCGAGGATGTCCTGATGGATTTCCTGCGAAAGCGGCACGTCGGTCGGACCACGGAACATCAGCGCCACTTCAAGCCGCACCCAGTTGTCGGAAGGGTAGGCAAGATTGGTGGTGATCGGGTCGAGCAGGACGATGCCGTTGGCTTCCGTCGAGATCGGCTGGATGCCGGCCTCCTGGGCGCCGCCTTCGCCATGGGCGCCTGCCGCAGCAGGTGCGGCAACGGCTGCCGGCGGTGCCGGCGGCGGTGGCGCGATCATGCCGCCGAGAACCCAGCCGCCACCGGCACCAACCAGCGTCACGATCGCCACGCCGGCGATCGTCATCACCATGCCGCCCTTTTTCTTGGCCTGGCCGTCTTCCGGCGTCGTTTCGTCCATCGCCATGCTCCTTATATCCGATCCCTGCCGTGCCGCTTAGAAGGGCGAATACATGTCGACGACCTGCTGGCCGATCGGCGGCTGCTGCATTTCCGTCATGCGGCCACGGCCACCGTAGGAGATGCGGGCTTCGGCGATCTTGTCGTAGGAGATCTGGTTTTCGGAATCGACATCCTTCGGGCGCGCGATACCGGCGACGTTGAGGATACGGATCTCGTGGTTGACGCGCACTTCCTGCGAACCGCTGATCAGGAGGTTGCCGTTTTCGAGAACGCCGGTGACGACGGCGGCGACCATCAGGTTCAGCTTTTCAGCGCGCTTGATCGTGCCCTTGCCGTTGCTTTCGGAGGACGAACCCGTGCCCATGTCGCCGGAGGTGCCGGCATCGGTGCTGAAGCCGAGGAAATTCTTGACGCCGGCCTGCCAGCCGAGCTTTGTCGAATTGGTGCGGCTGCGGTCGGTTTCATTGTCGAAATCGGCCTTGTCGTTGATCTTGATCTCGACCGTCAGGATGTCGCCGATATTGAGCGCGCGGGCATCCTTGAAGAGAGCCGCCTGATTGTCGCTCCACAGCGAATAACCGCTGGCCATCTGGCGCGGCTGCTTGGGATAGGACGACATCTGCGGCGCCTGCGCATATTGCAGGCCGCTGCCGATCGGGCTCATCGCCGGGGCGTTGCCGATTTCCTTCAGCGTCTGGTTCTGGCAGCCTGCCAGAAACATCACGGCCACGAGGGCTGAAGCACGCTTCATCATGTACGGTCCTTCGAAGTATTGGGGTCTGACGCGCTGGCGATGATCGTCGAGATCATGCCCGCCTTCTGCGGGTCCATCTCGGCAAGGATCAGGCCCGACTGGCGCGCCGGCAGTTTCATGATGATCGCGGCTGCGATCTCTATCTTCATTTCAGCCAACTGAGGCGCTGCCGCATCGGCCTTCATCGTCTTGAAGATATCGACAAGACCGATCTCGGCGCTTTTCAGGAAATCGTTGCGGCGCTTCAGCCAGTCCTCGTATTCCGCCTTGCGGGTTTCGAGCGTGGCGATACGGGCATCGACATCCGATTGCAGCTTTTCCAGTTCCTGCTTCTGCAGGAGGTAACGCTGGTCGCGGGCCGGATCGGCGATATTGGTGCAGAAACGCTGGATATCGTCGGCCGTTGTCGGCGCCAGAGGCTCGGCCATCTGCTGCTGCGCATTGACCTGCGGCACGGCGGCGAGAACCACGCCGGCAACGAGGAGCTTGCGAACGGTCGATGCGGAAATCGTGATCGTGAACATCGCTTTTTTCTCCGTCATTGCAGCACAAGTTCGGCCTGAAGGGCGCCGGCGGACTTGATGCCCTGCAGGATGGCGATGATGCCGTCCGGCTTGACGCCGATGCTGTTGAGGCCGGCCACCAGCGTGCGCAGGTCTGGCCCGTTGAGGATGGCGACCTGGCCGCCGTCCTTCATCGCCATGATGTCGGTCTGTTCCTGCACCGCCGTTTCACCACGGGAGAACGGTTCCGGCTGGATGATCTGCGGCGTCTCGGTCACCTGCACGGTCAGGGTGCCGTAGCTGACGGCGACGCGCGACACCTTCACGTCGGCGCCGATGACGATCGTGCCGGTGCGCTCGTTGATGACGACCTTGGCGGGCGTATCGGTCTGGACGACCAGATTTTCGATTTCGGCCATCAGGCGGGTGAGATCGGCCTGACGTGGCTTGGAGATGATGACTTCCTGGCTGTCGCGCGCTTCGGCGACCGGGCCGCCGTAACGCTGCGAGGCAAACATGTTGACGGCATCGGCCATGCGCTGCGCGGTGGAAAAGTCCGGGTTGCGCAATTGCAGGACCAGATTGACCCCATCCTTGAACTTGGACGGCAGTTCGCGCTCGATGATGGCACCGTTCGGCACACGGCCGGAGGTGGTGACGCCTTCGGTGAGGGTTGCGGCCGCGCCCTGCGCCGTAAAGCCGGACACGACGACCGCGCCCTGCGCAACGGCATAGATCTGGCCATCGGCGCCGGAAAGCGAGGTCATGACCAGCGTGCCGCCGCGAAGCGACGTGGCATCGCCCAGCGAAGAAACATTGACGTCGATGCGGCTGCCGGGGCTGGCAAATGGCGGCAGGTTGGCGGTGACCATGACGGCGGCGAGATTTCGCGCGCTCGACTGGCCGCCTTGCGTGGAAATGCCGAGGTTCTGCAGCATGGCGCGCATGGACTGCTCGGTAAACGGCGAGGAGCGCAGGCTGTCGCCCGAACCCTGAAGGCCGACGACCAGACCATAACCGATCAGCTGGTTTTCACGACCGGCCTGCAACGATGCGATATCTTTTATACGCGCTGCGTCGGCGAAGGCCGGTTGGACCGGGCCCAAAAGGGTCGCGATCGCGAGGGAAAGGGCAAGAAAACGCTTCATGATCATTTCGCCATCACCTGAACGGTGCCGTCAGCCATGACCGTGCCACTGACGGACAGGCCGGAATCGATATTGCGGACACGGATGACATCGCCGACCGAACCGTTCTGCAACGGCGAACCGGATGCCGAGATCGTCATGTTACCGATACCGAAGGTGATGCGGACATTGGTGCCGCGCTTGACGAGGTAGGGAACCCTGAGCGCGGACACGAGAATGGTGCGGCCCGGCAAAAGCGTGCGGTTGGTGATCATGCCGCTCACTTCCTCGACGGACTGCGCATAATCGCCCGCGAGATTGGGGTTGGTCACCTCGACCGTGTTGAGCGAAGAGACGGAAATCTCTTCGCCCGGATAGATGATCCGCGTCGGCACGACGGCCATGCCCATATCGGCTGCGGCCGGCGTGGCGATGCCCACGGCGACAATCGACAAGAGGGAAAGGACGGTTTTTCGACCGATCCTTGCTGCATTTTCGTGTGTCCGGCGAAACATCATGTCTGCCCTGCCTTTTGGGTTTACTTGAGGTTCTGGCTCACGATCTTCGACATTTCGTCGGCGGTCGTGATGACCTTGGAGTTCATCTCGTAGGCGCGCTGCGCCGAGATCATGTCGGTGATTTCCTTGACGGCATCGACGTTGGAGGCTTCGAGATAGCCCTGACGTACATAACCGTAGCCCGGGTCTTCCGGAGCGGCGATGACCGCTTCGCCCGATGCCGGCGTTTCGGCATAAAGGTTGTCGCCGAGCGGCTTCAGACCGGCCTCGTTGGCAAAATTCGCCATCGTCAGCTGGCCGACCTCGGTATAGTCGGTGGCATTGCCGATGCGGACGCTGACCTGGCCCGTGCGGCTGATGACGGTTTCCGTGACATCGGCCGGGAAGGTGATGTTCGGGATGACCTGATACCCTTCGATGGTGACCAGCTGGCCATCGCCATTCTGGTTGAAGGCACCGGCGCGGGTGTACATCGTACCGCCATCGGGCGACTGGACCTGGAAATAACCGCGACCGACAATGGCCAGATCGAGGTTGTTTTCCGTGTGGGTCAGCTGGCCCTGTTCGTGGATGTAGCGAACGGCAGCCGTCTGCACGCCGAGACCGATATTGGCGCCTTCCGGCACGATGGCCTGGTTGGCGCGGTTCGGCACGCCCTGGGCGCGTTCGGTTTGATAAAGAAGGTCGGCAAACTCCGCACGGCCGCGCTTGAAGCCGGTCGTGTTGATGTTGGCAATGTTGTGGGCGATGACCTCAAGATTGGTCTGCTGGGCATCCATGCCCGTCGCTGCAACGGAAAGTGCTCTCATCGGTAAGGTTCCTTATCCGCTACTAGATCTGCATCTTCGAGATATCGAGGTAAGCCGAGACCAGCTTGTCGCGCAGCGCGATGGCGGTCTGCAGCGACTGGTTGGCTTCCATGACGGCGTCGACGACTTCACGCGTGTTGGCCTTGCCCTGGATGGCGTCGACGGATTTGCTCTCGGCGATTTTCAGCGCGTCTGCCGCCGAGCTTGCCACGTTGCCCAGCACGCTTGCGAAGCTCAGACCGGCATTTTCGACCGGCTTCTGGACCTGACCGAGAAGCGAGGTGGTGTTTTCGTCCGACGAAATCGAACCGATGCCGCGAGACAGCGAAAGCGAGCTTACGTTCTTGAGTGCGTCGATCATTGTGTGGACCTGAGAAGTTCGATGGTGGAGGAAACGATGTCGCGCGTCTGCTTGATCATCTGGAGATTGGCGTCATAGCTGCGGTTGGCTTCGCGCATGTCGGCCATTTCGATGAGCATGTTGACATTCGGCATCTTGACCATGCCCTTCTCGTCAGCCGCCGGATGGCTCGGATCGTATTCCTGGGCGAACTCGCCCTGGTCGACGCCAAGCTTCTTGACCGCGACCACTTCCGCGCCGGCTGCCTTGTCCATTTCGGCGCCGAAGGTGATGGTCTTGCGACGATAGGGATCGGCGCCGGGCGTATCGCCCGTGGTGCGTGCGTTGGCGATATTTTCCGAGACGATGCGAAGTCGGGTGGCCTGAGCCTCCATTCCCGACCCGGCAATCTTCGAAGCGGCTGAAAGCGGATCCATGTGCTTACCTCTTCACTGTCAAAAGCATCATGCTGTTGAATGTTTTCACCAGATTGGCGGAGAGCTCGTACTGGCGCTTGATTTCACCGGCCTTCGACAGCTCCTTGGAGATTGCGACGGTGTTGCCGGATTCCTGGATGCCGATCTCGTCGTTGAGAGCGGCCTCTTCGACCTTGACGTTATTGCTGAGCTGGCTATCGCCGAAATGCGCCGCATTGGTGCGGGACATCCGCATCGACGTGTTGTCGAGAACCGCGTCGAAGGATGCGACATCCTTGGCGCGGTACTGCGGCGTGTTGGCATTGGCGATGTTGGTGGCGACAACTTCCTGGCGCACAGTCAACCACTCGGCCTGCTTCGATGCCAGCGCGAACAATTGAATGGGTTGCATAGGTTTCTCTCCATTTTGTAAGGGGAACCTATGTTAGTAATCTTGCGTCAGACTTACGGGCGCGACGTTCCTTCGTTGGAATAGATTTCACCGGCGGTGGTGACGATCACCCATTTGCCATCACGCTGCTCGAGCGTGGCCAGACGGCTGTTGTCGGGCAGGATCGAGCCGACCCTGACCATATACATGCCGGCGGCATCCTCGATGAGGGCACGGCCGTTCGAGACATGCATGAGGCGGAAGCCGCCGCGACCCGGAAGCGGTTGTTCTTCCAGGAGATCCTGCGGAGGCGCCTGACGTACCGTGCCCACGGACGAGGTCGTCGCCGTGGTGATGTTGTCGATCATGTCCACCGGCGGTTTTGGCTGGTCCTTGTTGCTGTTCACCATGGCGAGCGGCGAAACGCTGAAGACGTTGCGGGCATGGCCGGGCGGCAGATCGCGGGTGTGATCCATCGGATTGACCCTGATGCCGAACTTGTCTTCGTTGAGGAATACATACCACGGAAAAAAAGCGGAAGCTCCGGCCAGCACGATGCCGACCGCCAGAACCATGTGGTCTGAAAGCTTGGATTTCTGCTTCGGTGCCCGGATCGGCTTTACCGGAACATCCTGGTCGTCTGCGATCACGGGTTATCCTCTCGGTCGTGGCGGCGGTGCCATGCCTGCCCGAAGGGCATTGGCAAGGTCCGCATAGGCATCTGCACTGGGTTGGTCGGCTGGGGTCTGCTTAAGCACGTCGTAAATGATCGGCACCTGCTTGATCGCCATGTCGAGATCGGCATCGCTGCCGGTGCGGTAGCCGCCGATCAGGCGCAGGTCGCGGGTTTCCTCGAACCGGTGGATCAGCGCCTTCAATCGCGACACCAGCTTTTCCTGGTCTCCGCTCCAGGCCTTGCGGGCCAGACGCGAGATTGACGACAGCGGGTTGATGGGCGGATAACGCCCCTCCTCCGCAAGGCTGCGTTCCAGCACGATATGGCCATCGAGAATACCGCGCGCCGAATCGGCGATCGGGTCGTTGTGATTGTCGCCATCAACGAGGATGGAGATGATCGCGGTGATCGTGCCGGTGCCTTCCGGGCCGGGACCGGAGCGTTCCAAGAGGCGCGGCAGTTCGGTAAAGACCGAGGCCGGATAACCACGTGCGACCGGCGGCTCGCCGGCAGCCACCGCGACCTCGCGGATGGCATGGGCAAAACGGGTAACGCTGTCGGCGATGAACAGCACGTTTTCGCCCTTGTCGCGAAAGTGTTCGGCAATGGTGATGGCCACCAGCGGCGCCATCTTGCGCAGCATCGGGCTTTCATCGGAAGTGGCGACGACGGCGATCGATTTCGCCATGTTGTCGCCGAGCGTGTCCTCGATGAATTCGCGCACTTCACGGCCACGTTCGCCGACCAGCGCGATCACCACCTTGTCGAAGGCATCGGCACGCGCGAGCATGGACAGAAGCGTCGATTTACCGACACCGGAACCGGCGAAAATGCCGAGACGCTGACCGAGGCAGAGCGGCGAAAAGATATCGATGGCGCGCACGCCGGTCATGAAACCGGTCTCGACTCGGCTGCGCGTCATCGACGGCGGCGCCGTGTTGGAGATCGAACGACGATCCATACCCGAGGAAAGCGGACCGCGATTGTCGATCGGTTCGCCCAGCGAATTGATGGTGCGGCCGCACCAGCTGTCATCGGGTGCGATGCGGAATGCACCCTTCTGGATGACGACATCGCCGATGCCGATCGGCTCGCCCGGTTCGATCGGGCAGACATAGATCACGTCGGGTTCGACACGCACCACTTCGCCGAGGTGAATGCCGGTCGGGCTGCGATGGCCGACGAATTCGCCCAGACGCACATGTCTGGAAAGGCCGCTGACCGTGTAGTGCCCGGCCGCGATGGTGCGCACGCGGCCGCCATGGGTGACGGACTGTTCGGGAGCGGCATGACGTTTGGCAAGGCCGGCAAGATGCGCCAGACGGCCCGAAGCCAGCGTTTCGGCAATGATCGTTTCCATCCGTCAGATGATCCTCAGCGCGAGCCGCCCAATGTCTTGATCGCTTCCTTGAGAGAATTTTCGCTGTCGCTCATCAGCGAGGCGATGCCTTCGAACGCACGGTTGACCTGGATGAGTTCCGTCATCTGGCCGATGCCGTTGACGTTGGATTCCTCGACATAGCCCTGCACGACGGAGGTGCTGATCGTGTCGACGACCGGCTGCGGGTTTTCGGTCGGGATCACGCCGGAATTTTCGTAACGCAGGTAACCCTTGGTGATATCGGCGGTGAAGACACCGAGCTGGCCGACGCGCACGCCATCCTGCAGGATGCCGCCATCGGCGCCGACCTGCGGTGGGCCACCGGCACGGTTGAGCTGGATCGGCGCGCCGCCGGCATCGAGAACCGGGAAGCCGCGCACGGACACCAGTTCACCGGTTTCCTTCATCGTAAAACGACCGTCGCGCGTCAAAACCTGGCCGGCCGGCGTATCGAGCGAGAACCAGCCGTCGCCCTTGATGGCGAAATCGAGCGGGTTGCCGGAAGATTCCAGCGCGCCGCTGCGCGTGGAGAGATAGTCGTTGCCCTGCGTGACGAAGGCGACCTTGGCATTGATATCGTTACGGGTCTTGCTCATGACCTCGTCGAACTTCACTTCCGTGGCGCGGAAGCCGACAGTGTTCATGTTCGCCATGTTGTCGGCAATCGTGTTGAGACGGCGCTCGAGCGCGATCTGTGAAGAAATGCCGACATACAGTCCGGATTGCATATCATCTGCCTCCGTGTTTCATTGAAGGGGCGAGAGCATGTCCGGGCCGACGGCATTTAAAAGGATGACGCGTCCGCATGGCATGCTCGCTTCGGGCGGGATTCCGACCGATCTTCGCGGAAACTAGGCGGATAGACTTGCGCGAAACTGTCCCGCTCCCGGCATGATGCCGGACCGTATGTGATTGCCAAAAAACCGGCGACAGCCAGCCTCACGCAAGCCAGAACCCGTATCCCATCAACACGAGAAAAAGATCGGGCATAGACACGCGATGACTATTATTATCGGATTTGTGATCAGCGTCGGCTGCATTATCGGCGGCTTCATGGCGATGGGCGGGCACGTGGATGCGCTTTTCCAGCCATTCGAACTGGTGATCATCGGCGGTGCGGGTCTTGGCGCCTTCATCATGGGCAACCCGCTCAAGGTGGTGAAGGATTCGGGCAAGGCGATCGGCGAGGCCTTCAAATATTCGGTTCCGAAGGAGCGGCATTATCTCGACGTGCTCGGCGTTCTTTATTCGCTGATGCGCGACCTGCGCACCAAGTCGCGCAACGAGATCGAAGCCCATATCGACAATCCCGACGAATCCCCGATCTTCCAGTCGGCTCCGACCGTTCTGAAGAACAAGGAATTGACGTCCTTCATCTGTGACTATGTCCGTCTCATCATCATCGGCAACGCCCGCAGCCACGAGATCGAGGCGCTGATGGACGAAGAAATCGAAACGATGATGCACGACAAGATGAAGCCGTATCATTCGCTTGTTGCGATCGGCGACAGCTTTCCGGCCATCGGCATCATCGCCGCCGTTCTCGGCGTCATCAAGGCCATGGCCAAGATCAACGAATCGCCGGAAGTGCTCGGCGGCCTGATCGGCGCCGCTCTCGTCGGCACCATGCTCGGCATCTTCCTCTCCTACTGCCTGATGAACCCGCTGACCTCGCAGATCAAGATCGTGCGCGGCAAGCAGCATCGCCTCTACATCATCGTCAAGCAGACCCTGCTCGCCTACATGAACGGCTCGGTTCCGCAGGTTGCGCTGGAATATGGCCGCAAGACCATCTCCAACTACGAGCGCCCGTCGATCGACAGCGTCGAGCAGGAGATGATGAACCCGGGCGGCGGCGCAGAGAAGGCAGCCTAAACCATGACCGACGTCAACGCTTCCGAACATCATATCCCGGCCATGGAGCACTCGCTGCTGGCCAAGCTGACCGGCGGCCTGGGCGACCGGCAGACGGTGGAAAAGATCTGCATCGATTTCGGTCAGCTCTATTCCGGCTTCCTGCCGGACGTCTTCCACAGCGAGACCGGCATTGCCATCCAGGTCGGTTATACCGGCTTCGAAAGCGGCCTGATGAGCGAACTGGTGGCCGATCTCGGCGACACCTTTTCCTTCGTCAACGGTTCGCTTCGCAACTGGAGCCCTAATTTCGTTCTCGCCTGCGGCAACAGTTTTGTCATCTCATTGATGGAACTGATGCTCGGCGCCGAAGCCGAAACGATCGAGCAGCCACCCGAACGCCAGCTGTCGGATATCGAGCTCGATCTCGCCGCCATGGTCTATGAGCGGATCGGCAACGTGCTGCGCTCCGGCGTCAATGCCGATGGTGGTTTCGAGGCGACGCTGGAAGCCCCGCACAATGCCGACGACCGTTCGAAACACGAGGATGACAGCCGCGCCGAATACGGCGCCGTCATTCGCATGTCGATCGAGCTCGGCAATGTTCAATCGGAAATCGCGCTTGTCATTCCGCAGCGCGCGCTTTTGAAGACGCGCGTCGTCCTGCCGAAACCTACCGGCCAGATCGGCAAGGGCAAGCAGGAATGGACCGACCGGATCAACGAACAGGTGCGCCGCTCGCAGGTGACGCTTGAAGCCCGCATTCGTCTCGAAAAGCTGACGCTGTCGACCATCTCGCGGCTTGCCGCCGGCGACGTCATCGGCTTCGAGGATGCGCGCGATGTATCGGTACAGGTCAGCGCCAACGGCCGCGACATGTACATGTGCGAATTCGGGCGCTCCGGCGAGCGTTATACGGTTCGCGTAAAGGATAATATCAGCAGCGACGACGAGATCCTCAAACATCTGGCAGGATGATCGACGATCGTTCGCGCCGCATGAAATCGTGCCCTTGGGCAGGCTGACGCAAGTTTCATAAGGAATAATGTTTTCCATGGCTAAGAAACCGACCCCTATTACCGAGAACGACGATCTGTCCCCGATCGGCAATGAAGCCGATCTCGACCAGGCGATCGACGATCTGCGCGGTGTGCTGAAGGCCGACGCCACCGGCGAAGCACCGGCTTTCGACGCTGAATTCGGTGCAGGTTCGAGCGACTTCGATCTCGACGCACAGTTCGGCGGCGGTATCGACGCAACGCCCGCTTTCGGCACGACGGATACCGGTTCCTCGGATTTCGGCGCTTCCGATTTTGGTGGCTCCGACTTCGGCGGCTCCGATCTGGGCGGTTCCGATTTCGGCGGCGGCGCAAGCTTTGGCGGTTCCTCCGATTTCGGTGGCTCCCCGATGTCAGCAACGTCTGCTCCGGGCAGCGCGCTGAATGCCAATCTCGACCTGATCATGGATATCCCGATCAACCTCGAAATCGTGCTCGGCACCAGCCGCATGCAGGTTTCCGGTCTGATGAACCTGGAAGAAGGCGCGACCATCGCGCTCGACAAGAAAATCGGCGAGCCGGTGGAAATCACCGTCAATGGCCGACGCATTGCCAAGGGCGAGATTACCGTCCTTGAACACGACGATACGCGCTTCGGCGTGAAACTGACGGAAGTTTTGAGCACCAAAACAACCTGATCCCGATGTAGGGACAGTGAGGTAAGACCATGATGGACTTCGAGGATTTCGGTGGAGGCGCTGTAGCCGGTTCACCCCTATCCCAGGCTGAAAAGGCTGCTGCGGTTCTGCTTGCCATGGGCAAGGGCGTCGCCGGCAAGCTTTTGAAATATTTCACCCAGGCAGAGCTGCAGACGATCATCGCCTCGGCTCAGAACCTGCGTGAAATTCCGCCGGATGAACTGCTGGGGCTCGTCAACGAGTTCGAGGACCTGTTCACCGAAGGTGCGGGCCTGATGGATAACGCCAAGGCCATCGAAAGCATTCTCGAAGAAGGTCTTACCCCCGAGGAAGTCGACGGCCTGCTCGGCCGCCGCACCGCCTTCGAAGCCTATCAGACCTCGATCTGGGATCAGCTGCAGGATGCGGAACCGGCCTTTATCGGCAAGTTCCTCAGCCGCGAGCATCCCCAGACGATCGCCTACATCCTCTCCATGATCCCGTCCGCCTTCGGCGCCAAGGTTCTGCTGGAACTGCCGGAAAGCCGCCGCGCCGACATCATGAACCGTACGGTCAACATGAAGGACGTCAGCCCGAAGGCTGCGCAGATCATCGAGAACCGCGTGATGGATCTCGTCTCGAAGATCGAAGCCGAGCGCAATTCGAACGGCGCGAACAAGGTTGCCGAGCTGATGAACGAGCTCGACAAGCCGCAGGTCGACACGTTGCTGACCTCGCTCGAAACGATGAGCAAGGCCTCGGTCAACAAGGTTCGCCCGAAGATCTTCCTCTTCGAGGACCTTCTGGCCATGCCGCAGCGCAGCCGCGTCCTGCTGCTCAACGATATCGCCGGCGACATCATCACCATGGCGCTGCGTGGCGCCTCGATGGAGATCAAGGAAGCCGTCCTGTCGGCGATCAGCCCGCGCCAGCGCCGCATGATCGAATCGGATCTGCAGGCCACCAACACCGTCATCAACCCGCGCGAAGTGGCGATCGCCCGCCGCGCCGTTGCCCAGGAAGCCATCCGGTTGTCCAACAGCGGCCAGATCCAGCTCAAGGATCCGGATGCGGAAGGCGACAAGCCGGCCCAGAATGCTGCGGAAGCCGCCTGATCTTTCAGGCATTCGAAAATCACCAAGCCGGCGGCCACCCCGCCGGCTTTTTGTTGTGCATGCCTTGCGGCTTCGCGACCAACCTTTCCCCACGCAACTGCGTTTGACCGCCCGATGCGATAGACTGCCCGGTAAACCCGGGCGATTCGCAGCAGGACTTCAGCGATGTCTGACGAAGATAAAGACAGTAAAACAGAAGACCCCACAGCGAAAAAAATGTCCGACGCTGCCCAGAAGGGCAACGTGGCGATGTCACGCGAGATCACGCTGTTTGCATCCTCGCTGGCATTCTACATCTATCTGGTCTTCTACCTGCCCGGATCGATCGCCACTCTTTCGGAAAAGCTGAAGGACATTTTCGAACAGCCTGACCAGTGGCGGCTTGAAAACACCACCGATATCGTGTCGATCGGCAGCCGCATCGGCTGGGACATGGCCGGTTTTCTGGCACCGGCGATGATCCTGATGATCGTTTTCGGCCTCGCCTCGTCATTTGCGCAGAACCTGCCGTCATTCGTGCTGGAACGCATTCGCCCGCAGGCGAACCGTGTCTCGATCAGCAAGGGTTTTTCCAAGATCTACAGCGTCGCCGGCCTGGTCGAATTCGGCAAGTCCGTCTTCAAGATCATGGTCGTTTCGCTGATCTTCTATTTCGTGCTGCACGGCGATTTCATGAGTTCGCTGGACATCATGTTCTCCGATCCGGCCACCATTCTGGTGAAGCTGGAGGCGACCACCAGAAAGATGATGATCATCGTGCTTCTGGCGACGGCAACGCTGGCGGTGGTGGACTTCTTCTGGACCAAGCACCAGTGGTTCTCGAACCTGAAGATGACGAAGCAGGAAATCAAGGACGAGCACAAGCAGTCGCAGGGCGATCCGATGGTCAAGGCCCGCCAGCGCTCGGTCATGCGCAGCCGCGCCCGCCAGCGCATGATCCAGAACATTCCGCGCGCGACGCTGGTCATCACCAACCCCACGCATTACGCGATCGCGCTGCGTTATGTGCGCGAAGAAAACGACGCGCCTGTCATCGTTGGCAAGGGACAGGACCTGGTTGCCTTGAGAATCAGGCAGATAGCAGAGGAAAACAATATCCCCGTATTCGAAGATCCGCCGCTTGCGCGCTCCATGTTTGCGCAAGTCTCGGTGGATAGTGTGATTCCATCAGCTTTTTACAAGGCTGTCGCGGAACTCATACACAGGGTCTACGCCGCTCGTACGCCCAAACAACGGACACGCCAACCGCAATGAAAAAATGTAACTTCTCCAGAGAACGTGAAGAAATTCTTGGGCTTGCAATCGCACCAGTCGCGTCGGAGTTACGATTACTGGATGCCGGCGATCTGATCGCCTTGCTGAGACTTGAACGATACAACAGCATCGCGGATCTGGTGTCCTCTGCGGCCGAACTGTATTTTCATCCCAACACCATTAATTTCGGTTCCGGTGGCGATTATCGCCTGGAATGGAGCGGGGCTCCGGAAATCACGCTCGATCTCGAAATCAAGCCCAAGGGCGTTTCGGTCTATGCGCGCCTGACGCTGGCCGACCAGATGGCGGCGATCGAGATCGATCACATCGCCTTCCAGAACCCTTCCGAAGATCCGGACGAAAACACCCGTTTCCTTGCCCGCAGCCTTTCCGAGGCAAAATTCACGGTCAACCATCAGGACCAGGCAGAAGCTGCCTGAACAGCTACAGCCGGACATACGAAAGCCGCCCGTGAATTTCCCGGGCGGCTTTTTTGATGTCGGAATGTCAGTGGATATAGCCAAGGCGGATGGCTTTTGCGATCGCCTGGATACGGTTGACCGAATCGAGCTTGATTGTCGCCGAGCCGAGATAGGCGTTGACGGTATGCACGGAGAGACCGAGCTTGTCGGCGATTTCTTCGCTGATCTGACCGTCACCGGCGAGTTGCAGGCAGGCGATCTCGCGATCGCTCAATGTTTCGGACGGAACAGCCCGCTTTTCCTCCAGCGCCAGAAGATCGACCATCACCTGGCAGCTACGCACATGCTGGTCGACGATGACGTCGCTCGCCAGATCGAGCGCATTGGACAGGAAGGCGATATAACCGTTGCCGACCGCGCCGAGACGCACCGGGAAGGCAATGCCGCCGAAGGGCACCGAAACCTGTTCCAGCCGGCGGATCATCGGCGCAAATTCGTTGGTATCGACGCGGTTTGCAAGATCGGTACCGTTCCAGACGACCGGCAGAAGCGAACAATCGATATGCTCGAGCAGAAATTCGCCACAGGCCTCGATCAGCATATTGCCGTTCTCGACACCCGCCGAGCCCCAGTTCTCAAGCTCGCAGACAAGCTTGCGCTTGTTGGGCATGCCGGCACCGGCAACCCTGAACACCGCAAAATTGCGCGCACTCAGGTTCTTCTGCATGGAAACCAGCTTCGGAAACAAATCCGATCGGCTGGACGCCCGTGCTACACGTACGTACTGAAACCCGGCTCCAACATCAGAAGCCTGTTCGCGCGAATAACCCATTTCAATTGCCGGCCTTATACAAGGTTGTTACGTACAGCATAAGCAATGGCTTCCGAACGCGTCTTTGTCGCGGTCTTGCGCATGACGCTGGTGATGTAGTTGTTGATCGTGTTGCGCGAGATGCCGAGGATCATGGCGATCTCGTCGCTGGTCTTGCCTTCGGCGATCCAGAACAGGCATTCCAGCTCCCGTTCGGTCAGGTCGAAATCGCGCTCGATCTTGGCACCGGTCCCGGCGCCGAAACTCAAGGAATAGGCGGCCATCAGACCAACCTCGCGCAGACGTTCCTGCGACAGGATGATGCCTTCGAGAAACAGCAGCATCAGCGAAAAACGCGTGCGCCCGGCGCAGAAGGTCAAGGCGCAATACTGACGGCTGATCTCGACAGGCGTCGGTGCATCATCCGGCAGAAGCGCGAATTGCGGCGTCAGGCTCGACAGGCATTTTTCCAGTTCCGTCGACTTCGCATAACCGCGCGTCAGCTCTGCGCCGAGACGGCGCACGAGATCGAACGGCCAGTTGGACGCCACGATGAAATCGAGCCCCTGATCCTGGATAAGGTCGTAACGTGCCAGAAGAAAATGCGACGCGCCCACATATTCGGACAGAATACGCATGGTCGCAGGCACATTGCTTGCCGCGGACGTGATCGCCAGCTTTCGCACGATTTGGTCGCGCACTGCCGTGCGCGGCGGTACCGGCTCCAGATAAGGCCGACCCTCAGATTTGCTTTCTGCCCCCAGAAGCTCCATTTCGAATTTCTCCCCTTACTAGGGATAAGCGTTCGGACAAGATCGTGCGCATTTTCACGATCCGGGCCGACCCGCGGTAAACATGACCTCCACGAATACAACCATTCGCCGTAACGAATCACTGCATTGTAGGAATCCGTAAAGGAATTGCTATCGTCGGTCGGCGTTTTATGTTGTGCGCTGCACAGGTCTGTGACGCCCGCCTGTGGAACGCCTGCGGTATTTTCGTAAGCCAACCAATCAGAAGCCCGAAAAACAAAGGGGCCGGCTTGCGCCGACCCCTGTCATCACGAAGGCGTGAATCCCTCTTATGCGGCGCGATCGACCGCCCATTTGCGCAGGATCTTGGCTGCACGTTCTTCCGAGATCTCGACCATGCGGGAAAGGCGCTTTTCCGGGCCTTCCTTGACGCGGCGGTTGAAGCCGCCATTTGGATCCTCGCCACCACCGAACACATCGTCCGAGCTGTCGAAACCGAAGTCTGCACCAAAACCGTCCATGAGCGCCGGGCTGGCACCGCCCGGAGAGAAGTCGGGCAGTTCGAGGCCCAGACCTTCTTCCGCAGGCTCGCCGATGGCATTGTTGCTGTTGGCACCGCCACCGGTGACGCTGCGGATCATCGGGCGCAGGCCGAGCCAGACCACCAGGAAGGCGACCACGACGAAGGCGAGCGAGTTGATGATGCCGCCGAGATTGCGGTTCAGCACTTCGAGGAAGCCCGGACCGGAGGTGACGGCTTCTTCAAGGAGCTGGTTTTCGAGGAAGTCCATCGCCGTCAGGGTCACGACGTCACCACGCTCGGCATTGATGCCGGCAGCCGAGGTGACGATCTTCTGCATTTCGGCGAGATAGGCATCGATCTTGGCCTGATCGACGGGTTCGCCGACCAGCTTGCCGATGCGACCCTTGTTGACGACAACGGCAACCGAGATCTTTTCCAGCTTGTAGCTGTTGCGCGTGGTGGCGACCGTCTTCGAGTTGATTTCGTAGTTGGTCTGCTCTTCGCGCTTGTCGGACTTGTCGGAGGACTGCGGACCGGTGGCACCACCGGTTTCGGGTGCCGCCTGCGGCACGTTCTGCTCGACAGTTGTCGCCGAGTCGTTCTGCTGCTGCTGTGACTGCTGATTTTCGCGGGTGGTGCGCACCGAACGCTCGACGCGGGATTCCGGATCGTAGACGGTTTCCTGGATCTGCTGGCTGTCGGTGTTGAGGGCTGCCGTGACGCTGGAGCGGAAATTGTCCATGCCGAGGAAGGGGGCGAGCGCCTTGTCGATGTTCTGCTCGACTTCCTGCTGCACCGACTGGACGATGTTGAGGTTGCGGCTGAGCGCGCTGTTGCCGTAATCGTCGCCGGACGCGAGCAACTGGCCGGTCGAATCGAGGATCGTCACGTCGTCGACGTCGAGGCCGGGAACTGCCGAGGCGACAAGGTGGCGAATGGAGGAAGCAGCCTTGCGGCCGGTCGTCGTGCTGGCGCGGATCATCACCGATGCGGTCGGCTTCTGACCGGCGCGGCGGAAATTGCCGACGTCGGGCATGACGATGTGGACGCGGGCAGCAGCGACACCGCTGATCTGCTGGATGGAACGGCCGATCTCACCTTCGAGCGCGCGAACGCGGGTCACCTCCTGCATGAAGGAGGTAAGGCCGAGCGAACCGACATTGTCGAACAGCTCGTAACCGGCATTGGCACTATTGGGCAGGCCACGCTCGGCCAGCACGATGCGGGCCTTGCTGGTCATGCCGACGGGAACATTGATGCTCTGCCCATCGGACCCAATCTGGAAATCCATATTGTTTTCGGCAAGCGCGATCGAGACCTGGTTGAGGTCCGTCGTTTCGAGCCCGACGTAAAGGTTCTCGTAAGCCGGTTTGTTGACGAACATGGCCGCGGCAATCACGATTGCCATGGACACGATACCGACGCCTGCAAGTGCCAGCAGCTTTGTCTGGCCTAAAGACGTGATATTTCTACCGATTTGCTGAAATTGAGCTAACAGATTCATTCTGTTCCCGCATCATGAACAAGGGTTATGAGCCTAATGCTCACTGGCACCCTAGTCCGCGAAGCTTGTGCGAACGTTTCGCCCGCGGGAACAAAGCCCCTGAAACCTACCGATTCTTAGAAGAAGTCAAAATCGCCAGCAGCCTTGCTGAGGGGCTGCGAATGGCCATGGCGCATGCCTTTGCCAAGCGCCTTCTGCATGTCGGCAAGCTTGACGAGGCTGAGCGCGGTGGAAACATCGACCATCCATTCATCCGGGATGGATGCGGTGATCGTATCGACGAATTCGGCAAGACCACGGGTCTTTTGCACTGCAAGATCGATCCCCTGAAGGATCTTGACGGTTTCGGCGGACATCACGTCGGCTTCGCCGCCCATTTCCAGAAGCTGCGGCTCGATACGCTCGATCAGATAGGCAACGTCGTGCAGCTCGGTCACGAGGCGCATCAGCACCTCGGGCAGCGCTTCCTCGAGGGAAGCGGACGGCGTCGGCATAGGGTCGTTCATAGCTTTCCTCAAATTGGCAGTTGGTGAAGAGTGAGGCAGCCCCCTGCCGCCCCTGCCCTTCGCATGCGAAAAAAAGACTTCAGAAAAATTCGATCGAGTCTTCCACCGGCTTTGGTGCCGGCTTGGGAATGCGCTGTTCAGCAGCAACTGTCTTCTGGGTTTCTGCACCGGTCAGCGGATACTGACGGGCGCGGCCGCTGACGGGCCAGTATTCGAGCTTGCGCCCGAATTCCCCGCCCGTCGATGAGCCGACCACGGTAATGCCTTCGTCGCGAAGGAATTCCATGGCAAAAGCCGCATTCTGCTCTCCGACATTGGAGAAGCTGGCAATGGTCTTTGCGCCGCCGAAGATCTTGGCCTCCAGTCGTTCGCGCCGTGCGCCCTTCTTGAGAAGCCCGTTGATCAGCAGTTCCATGAGATGCACCCCATAACGGCTTGCATCACCGCCCCCGCTCATGGCACCGCCGGATCCCGGCAGAAGAAAGTGGTTCATGCCGCCGACACCGGCGACAGGATCACGAAGGCAGGCGGCCACGCAAGAACCAAGGATGGTCGAAAGGACGATATTGGGATCGTCCACCACCTTGAATTCGCCCTGGATAATATGGACTTTCTTGGCACCTGCCAGGTCATTCATTTTAGGGCTCCGAATACTGCCTCGATGGCAGCCTTCATCTTTTCAATCGTGAATGGCTTGGCCAGAACGTTGTTGGCGCCCAGCTGTGCGGCCCGCTGAACCAGCGCGCGGTCGCCCTGCGCGGTCAGGATGATGAAGGCAGCCTTCTTGGTGTTCGGGTTGGCGCGAACGGCCTGCAGGAAGCCGATGCCATCCATGTTCGGCATGTTGAAGTCCGAGATCACCAGGTGATGCGGCTGTTCCGACATGATCTTCATGCCCTGTACACCGTCACCGGCAGCAGTGATCTGCTTGAAGCCGAGCTGGGTCAGGGCATCGCTGAGCAGAAGACGGCTGGTGACCTGATCGTCGACGATCAGAACTTTGATTTTTTCAGCGATAGACATTTATTCAGTACCTTCTTTGCGGGCGGCGGTTAATTTCAAAACTTCCTCACCGATGGAGCTCAAGGGCAGCTGGGTCTCAACCGCCCCTATTTCGTATGCGACCCGCGGCATGCCGTAGACCACACATGTCTTTTCATTCTGGCCCACCGTGCGTGCGCCGGCCTGGCGCATTCTCAGGAGGCCGGATGCTCCATCGCGGCCCATACCGGTGAGGATGACCCCGACGGCATTGCGGCCGGCCAGTTCGGCAACCGAGTCGAACAGCACATCCACCGACGGCCTGTGGCCGTTGACCGGATCGCGCTCGACCAGTCGGCAGACCGGAGCGGACGGATTGGCGACCTGCAGGTGCCGTTCACCACCGGGCGCCAGATAGATCTTGCCGATCTCCAGCCGGGCGCCGTCGGTTGCTTCCTGCACCACAGGAGCGCAGATACGATTAAGACGTTCTGCAAAACTTTTCGTAAACGTCGACGGCATGTGTTGAGTAATTACTGTCGGCGGGCAGTTTTTTGGGAAGTTCTGAAGTACTGTTATAAGTGCTTCTACTCCACCGGTAGACGAACCGATCGCCACAACCTTGCGACCGACCTTGTATTCTGTAGCAGGTGTCACAATTGCTGCCGGCGCAGACGTGCGGCGCAAAGTGGAACGGGCCGCAGCCTTGACCTTGTCGGCCAGATCACCGAAGGGGCGGGCATCGCCCGGCGCGGGCTTGCCGACGCAATCGAAGGCGCCGATTTCGAGCGCTGCGAGCGTGGCATTGGCGCCGTGATGGGTCATGGCGGAGACCATGATGACCGGCATCGGGCGCAGGCGCATGATCTTGTCGAGGAATTCGAGGCCGTTCATGTTCGGCATCTCGACGTCGAGTGTCACGACATCGGGATTGAGTTCCTTGATGGCGGCGCGCGCCTCCATGGCATCACCGGCCTGACCGACAACACTGACGTCCGGATCTGAATTCAGGACGGCGGTGATCAAACCACGCATGGTGGGTGAATCATCTACGACGAGAACGCGTGCCGGCATGGTCAAGCTCTCCTTCCTGCAGCTTTACCAGTATAACGGTAGGTGGTTATTCCGATGTTATCGAAGACATTCTTGCTATCTCCCGATACGCGCTCGGAATGGCCGATATACAGATGGCCTCCTTCCGGAAGCAGACTGGAAAAACGCGACCAGATCTTCATCTGCGTCGGCTCATCGAAGTAGATCACGACATTGCGGCAGAAAATGACGTCGAAGCCGCCCTTGAACGGCCACTGCGCCATCAGGTTCAGTTCGTTGAAGGTGATCAGCTTCTTGACGCGGTCATCGACCTGGAACTTGCGACGGCCGCCGGCATCGACTTCGCGGAACCACTGCTTGCGCATGGCGGGCGACACCGTTTCCAGCGAGTTCTCGTCGTAAACGCCGGCACGGGCCTGCGCCAGGATCTTCGGGTCGATATCGGTTGCCAGAATGCGGAAATCGTAGTCGGCAGCGTTCGGCATCATCGCCAGAACGGTGAGCGCGATCGAATAGGGTTCCTGACCGTCCGAGCAGGCGGCAGACCAGATGCGCACACGACCGCCCGAGCGGGCACGGTTGAGCAGTCCCGGCAGGACCTCGTCGCGCAGGTGTTCGAAATGGTGGTTTTCACGGAAGAAACGCGTGAAATTGGTGGTCAGGTGCGACAGCATTTCCCGACGCGGTGCCGCACCTTCCGGCGAGGAGACCAGTGCGCAATATTCGCGAAAGCCGCTCAAGCCCAGGTTACGAATGTGCTTCGACAGACGCGAATACACCAGCGATGCCTTGCTATCGTTCAGGTAAATCCCTGCATCGGCATAAATCATTGCCGCAATATCGGCGAGATCCTTGCGCGACAGCGGGTATTCGCCGCTGGCAAGTATCTCGTCCGGTGACTGCCGGCTATCCATGGCGTTCATCGCCTTCATGCGGCTTCGCTTTCGTTCTCGGGGAACAGTGAATCGAGTTCGATCATGCAGATCATGCGCTTGTCGATCGCGAGGATGCCCCGCGCGTATTGCTTCACCAGGCTGGAGGCCACTTCCGGCACGGCCTGGATGTTGTCTTCGGTGACGGTCAGAATGTCGGAGACGGCCTCGACGAGGAGGCCGACGATGCGCGAGCCGACCTGCGACACGATGATGACGTGGCGCTGGGTCGGTTCGGTCTTGCGCATGCCGAGACGGGCGGAAAAATCCACGATCGGCAGGACGGCACCACGCAGGTTGATGACACCGATGACATAGGAAGGTGCGTGCGGCATGGGCGTGGCTTTCGTCCAGCCGCGAATTTCGCGCACCGCCATGACATTCACGCAAAATTCCTGATCGCCGACACGGAACGCGATGAGTTCCCGGTCACCTTGAGCAAGATTTTTCACGATATACGACATGTTCCGTTTCCGTCTCTTGAGACTGTTCTATCAACCTGCCGCTGCCAGCGACACGTCCGCCTTGAGGGCACCACCATCCTGCTTCATGGACTGGCCACGCGAAGCACCGACAACGGCATCCACATCGAGAATGAGCGCGACGCGGCCATCACCGAGGATGGTTGCGGCAGCGATGCCCGGAACGTGGGTGTAGTTGGCTTCGAGCGACTTGATGACGACCTGACGCTGCCCCTGGATGGCATCGACCATCAGAGCGCGCTGACCGCCGCCTTCCGATTCCACCAAAAGCGCCACGCCTTCGACGGGGTTGGCCTGGGTGGAGCGGAAGTTCAGGATACGACCGACATCGACCAGCGGGCAGAAGGAGTTGCGGATCGAGATCAGGCGCTGGGTAGCGCCGAAGGAGTGGATGGCAGAGGCTTCCGGCTGCAGGGTTTCGACGATGGCCGTCAACGGCACGACCAGCGTCTGACCGGCAACGGTGACGACCATGCCGTCGAGGACGGCGAGCGTCAGCGGCAGGCTCATCGTGAAGGTCGAACCGAGACCCGGACGCGAGGAGATCGAGATACGACCACCGAGTGCCTGGATCGAACGCTTGACCACGTCCATGCCGACGCCACGGCCGGAAATGTCGGAAATCTTGTCTGCGGTCGAGAAGCCCGGCGCGAAGATCAGGTTGTCGATTTCCTCGTCCGACAGGTTGGCGTCCGGCGAGATCAGATCGTTGTCGATCGCCTTCTGGCGCACGCGCTCGCGGTTGATACCACCGCCATCGTCGATCAGTTCGATCAGGATGCGGCCCGAACGGTGTTTTGCCGACAGCTTGATCGTGCCTTCCGGATCCTTGCCGGCGGCCTCGCGCTTTTCAGGCGATTCGATGCCGTGGTCGACGGCGTTACGGATCATGTGGGTCAGCGGTTCGGCGATCTTGTCGATGACCGTCTTGTCGACTTCGGTGTTTTCACCTTCGGTGACGAGGCGGATAGACTTGCCGACCATGTCGGCCACTTCGCGAACGATACGCGACATGCGCTGGAAGACCGGCTTCACCGGCTGCGCACGGATGGCCATGACCGAGTCCTGGATCTCGCGGGTGAGCTGCTGCAGCTCTTCGAGACCCATGTTGACGGCAGACGTACCATTGGTGTCGTTTTCGACGACACTCTGCGAGAGCATGGCCTGGTTGATGACGAGCTCGCCGACGAGGTTGATCAGGCGGTCGACGCGATCGAGATCGACGCGGATCGTCTGGCCGGCGGCATTGGCGGCTGCGGCGGCATTGTTGGCGGCGGCTGCGGCCGGAGCGGCTGCGGCTTCCTTCTTTTCGACGCGGGCGGCGGCTGCGGCCATCTTTGTGTCGGCCGGCGCTTCGGCAGCAGGTGCCGGTGCGGCAGCAGGCTCGTCGTCGAGAGCGGAAAGATCGAACGGAACCGGTACCATCGGCAGTTCTTCAGCGGCTTCCGCCGCAATTTCGTTCACCTCGAGATCGCAATCCCATTCGGCGAATTCGAAGACGGCGCGGATATCCTGCTCGGTCTTCTCGGTGGAGATGGAGATCGTCCAGGAGAAATAGGTCTCCTCCGGATCCATCGCTTCCAGTGCCGGCAGCGCGTCGGTATCGCAATTGATCGACATCTCGCCGAGACGCGACAGGTCGCGCAGCAGGAGAGCGGCTTCATTGCCCTTGGAATAAAGATCGCGACGCGGCTTGAAGGTGACTTCAAACATCGTCTTGCCGGCATCATCGCTGCCGAAATCGTCATCGAAGGAGAACGGGATCGGCTGGAAACCGCTGTCATCGGTCGGTGCGACCGCAGCAGGAGCGGCAGCCGCCGCCGGCTTGGGAGCCTCGGCTGCACCGCCGCTCGGCATTTCGCCCTTGGCCAATGCTTCCAGTTCCTTGACGAGACCGCGGGTACGGCTGTCCTCGACGCTGCCGCCATCACGCGAGCAGGTGACGAGGTCGGCCAGGACGTCGGCCGACTTCAGCATGACTTTCAGAACGTCCTGATTGGGCTCCAGCTTGTTGGAGCGCACGCAGTCGAGAGTGGTCTCGAAAACATGCGCGAACGAAACCAGGTCGTCGAGGCCGAACGCGCCGGCGCCGCCCTTGATCGAGTGGACGGCACGGAACACTGCGTTGACCGTTTCCGGGTCGCGGTCGCCGTCATTCAGCTTGAGAAGACCGGATTCCAGTTCTGCGAGCTGTTCCTCGCACTCCTGGAAGAAGATCTCTTTGATTTCGTTCATATCCATTTCAGGAATTCCCGTATCAGGCGGTTACACGCTCAATCGCATCGATCAGTTTTGCAGGGTCGAAGGGCTTTACGATCCAGCCCGTCGCACCGGCCTGGCGGGCGCGGTTCTTCTTTTCCGCATCGCTTTCCGTGGTCAGGACCAGGATCGGGATGGCGCGATACTTTTCGTTGCGACGCACGCCTTCGATGAAGCCGAAACCGTCGAGACGGGGCATGTTGATATCGGTGACGATGACGTCCGGGTTGCAGCCTTCGAGAACTTCGAGGCCTTCGACACCGTCTTCTGCCTGGATGGTTTCAAAACCGGCATTGTTGAGGGTGACCAGAAGCATGTTACGGATCGTTCTGGAATCATCCACTGTCAGGACTTTTTTCTTCACTGCCGGATCTCCTTGGCGAGCAGATGGTCAATATCGATGCCGATGAGTTGCATCGTCTTTTCGAAAGCCTCCGAAACCTTTTCGAAGACAAAGTTCTTTTTGTCGGCTTCCCAGGTCTTGGCCGCGGCCAAAATGACCTGGACGCACTGGACGCCGACGCGCTCGACTTCGGAAGCGTCGATCTTGACGTCCTCGCCGCGCATGTTGGTCAACTGGCCGTGCAGGACCGAAGCCTCGTTGAGGTCGAGTACGGGAACCAGCTTGAGGCTCCCCTTGTCTGCTTTCTTGCTCGCCATCAGCCGATCCTTGTCGTTGGCATAAAAAGAAAATTGCTTGTTCGCATATCAGCCCCTGAACGCGGCGAGTTGCGCCGAAAACAGTTGCTGCACCGGGTTATGGTATTCTTCTGCGTCGGCCTCACCTGGCGTCTGCTGCACCTGGATGCGCGGCGTCTGGCGGTTGGCCTTCTCGTGTGCCTTCTCATGCGCATGGCGGGCAATGCGGAATTCGCGCACCGTCTGGCCGAGTTCGAGAATGACGGTATGCAGCTGGTCGGCATTTTCGCCGGAGCGGGCGGCGATATCGGAGGTCACCGAGACGCGGTTGCCGATCGCGCCGACTTCACCGGCGACGCGGGCAAGACAGTCGACCTGCTCGCCGCTATCGGTTGCGATGCCGGCAATGCTGTCGTTGATCTCGGACACCTGACGGACGATGCCGGCAATGGCCTCCTGCGTGCGGTGAACCATGTCGACACCGGCGCCGACCTGGGTCTTGGTGCCTGACACCAGCGTCTTGATCTCGCGGGCGGCATCGGCTGAACGCTGGGCAAGGGCGCGCACTTCCTGCGCCACAACGGCAAAACCACGGCCGCTATCGCCGGCGCGCGCTGCCTCGATGCCGGCATTCAGCGCCAGAAGATTGGTCTGGAAGGCGATCTCGTCGATGACGCCGATGATCTCGCCGATCTTTTCCGCCGAGTTTTCGATATCGGTCATGGCATTGATGGCGCGACCGACGATCTCACCACTCTGCTCCACCGACTTGCGGGTCTCTGTCGCGGCCTTTTCGGCGGCAACGGTGCGGCCGGCGGTATCGCGGAAACGGATGGTCAGCTCCTGCAACTCACCGGAGGTATCGGCAAGATTGCGGGCATGCTCGGCCGTCTCGGTGGCAATGGTGCGCGCATCGGCGATAAGACCGGAGGACAGCGCATCGACCCGGCTCATCCTGTCGCCGACGGTTTCGATCGCGCCGCGCATGGCTTCAGTTGCCTGATTGAGGATGCCGGCCAGTTCCGAATAGACATCCGGCACGTCGCCTTCGACACGCGCGGTCAGGTCCTTGACGGACAGAGCGGAGGCAAAATCGAAGAACGTATCGACAGCCTGGGCCTGATCGCCCTTGCGCTGTTCCTGCGCGACGCGCTGATGGCGCTGGCGCAATTCGTTGAAGCGCAGCGAAACGGCGATCTCGACATCGACCATGACGAGGCGGATGACCGCAGCAATGGCCTCGGAAATTTCCTGATCGCGACGGCGGGCGCCCGGCAGGAGCGACTTTGCGCCGATCTGTTCGACGAGTGCCGCAACCAGATGTTCGAGCATGACCGCATGACCGGCCACATGCCAGCGCGGATCAAGACCCATGCGACTTTCGGCATCGGAAAGAACTTTTACCCGCTCGGCGTAGAGCGCATCGAAACGGGCATCGGTGAGGACGCTCCAGTGCGAGGCCTGCAGGTCATGCAGACGATCGAGCTGGCGTTCGTTCTCGAAATTGCGGGCGGCATCGGGAAAGGACTGGAACCGCAGAAAGAGATCGCGCAGGCCGGTCTGCAACTGCTCTTCGAGCATGGGGCGGAAGCGGCGCAGCAGATCACATTGCTGGGCATCGAGACCGGCAAAGGCAAGGCGGTCGCGCAGGCTGCCTGCCTGTGCGTTTCTCGCCTGATCCATTGGCGTATCCTGCCCCAAAATACAGTCCCCGATAGGGTTCCGGCTCGGCCGGAACTGGATGAAATTCTCGCTTTGTCTGTCATTGCCGGCCTGCCCGAGCCCCCAGCTTCGAGCCAGCCTTCCGCAAAGATGAAACCGCTGAATTTCGGCGCACGACAGAAGTCTGCGGCAGCCTCACGTTCCAGCTTTCCAGCTTTTCGCAATGTCTGGTGGGATACCGGATCGAAACCGGTACGACGTCGGCGGCTTCATGCCTGACGGTCGGACGCACGTCCGGCCATTTCGCCGTGTGCTTCCATATGTATGGTTAATTCCTTGCCCGAAGGTTAATGAAACGTGCAACGGCGCGGTCTTTTATGCGTAAACTTGGACCGATAGATGCTCGGATAAAATTCCCAAGTGTAAATACGTCAGCTTCGAGCAAGCTTGGCGTGCAATACTACAATATGCCCCGGCCATGACCGCCATCGGAGAGAGAGCAATGATTGTTCTTCAAGCATGCGCATTGTTTATTTCTATCACATTTCTGGCAGCCATGCTGCAGATCCTTAAGCTGGAACAGAAACGCGCACCCGTTCGTCGCAAAATTCTCTGATCACGCGCGCCTCGGATACGTCTCGGCGTAGCAACGCAGATGAAACGGCGTTTGCCGTGCTTTGCAGTTCCGTATTTTCCGCCGAAATTCCGCCTGATTGGACGAGGATGGCTTGCGCTCTATTTGGCGTCGGGTAACGACGGTAAATAGCGCAGCCTTCCACCCAGGTGCTCACGTGATACCTTCAGATACGCCTGCCACAGATGAAACCGACCGTCATCCGCTGTTGATGACGCTCATCCGTTTCAAAGTCTATCTCACCTCCATCGCCATGATCGCCGTTTTCGGGCTGATGACCGTGGCCGTCTATAACCTGACCCACGAGGTCCGTTACGACGAAGTACTGGATGCGCTGTCGCAGACGACATGGACCTCCATAGCGCTGGCGATCCTGTTTACCGGCATCAGTTTTGCCGCGCTGATCTGCTACGATCTCAACGCGCTCGACTATATCGGGCGCAAACTGCCGACCGTACCGGTGTCAATGACGGCCTTCAGCGCCTATGCGATCGGCAACACCGCCGGTTTTGGTGCGCTCAGCGGCGGCGCCATCCGGTTTCGCACCTATTCCCGTCTCGGGCTGACACCGGAAGAAATCGCCCGCGTCATTGCCTTTGTGACGCTTGCCTTCGGCATCGGCCTTCTGGCCGTGAGCGCCTTGTCCGCACTGGTGACTGCGCCGCGTCTGGCGACCGTTGCCGGCATGGATCCCGACATCCTGCGCCTGATTGCGCTTGCCGTGATCGCCGTTCTTGTCGGCCTGCTGATCCTTGGCCGCAATGGTCGGGTGATCGCCATCGGCAAGCTGAAACTGCGCCTGCCCGATACGCTGACCTCGTCACGGCAATTCCTGATCACCGCGCTTGATATCGCCGCATCGGCATCCGTGCTCTACGTTCTTCTGCCGGAAACCAATGTCGGTTGGCCGGCCTTTTTTGCGATCTACGCCACCGCCGTCGGCCTTGGCGTGCTGAGCCACGTGCCGGCCGGTCTCGGCGTGTTCGAAACGGTCATGCTCGGCGCGCTCGGCAATGCGATCAGCATCGATGTCCTGCTCGGCAGCCTCGTTCTCTATCGCCTGATCTACCATGTCCTGCCGCTTGTCATTGCCGTGCTTCTGGTGGTCGGCGCGGAACTGCGCGAGGCTTTGCAGCACCCGGTCGCCAACGATATCGGCAACATGGCGGTGCGGCTGGCGCCGCATCTTCTCTCGGCCTATGGCCTCATCCTCGGTGCCATGCTGATCTTTTCGAGCGTGACGCCGACGCCCGATACCAATCTCGATTTCCTCTCCGCCTTCCTGCCGCTGCCGGTCATCGAAGGGGCGCATCTGTTTTCGAGCCTGCTCGGCCTGATCCTCGCGATCGCTTCACGTGGTCTCGGCCAGCGACTGGATGGCGCATGGTGGGTCGCCCTGATTTCGGCCAGCGCCGCCTTCGTCCTTGCCTTCCTCAAGGGCATTGCCGTTGTGGAAGCAACGGTTCTCGCCATCTTCATTTTCGCGATGATCCTCAACGTCAAACGCTTCAACCGGCCGGCCTCGCTGTTCGGGCAGGCGCTCAGCCCGGCATGGCTTGCCGCCATTCTCGTCATCATCACCTGCGCCGTCACCATCCTGTTCTTCGTTTATCGCGATGTCGATTACAGCCGTGATCTCTGGTGGCAGTTCGAATTCGATGAAGAAGCGCCGCGCAGCCTGCGTGCCCTTCTGGCCTTGAGTGTCGCGGCAGCGGCAATCGCCTTTTTCAGCCTGCTGCGACCGGCCTTCAGCCGGCCGGACGCGGTGGAGCCTGAGGATATCGAGCGCGCCATCGCCATTGCAGCCACGCAAAATATCGCCGACGCCAATCTGGTGCGCATGGGCGACAAGCGGGTGATGTTTTCCGATAGCGGCCGCGCCTTCATCATGTACGGCGTTCAGGGTCGCTCGTGGATCGCGCTCGGTGACCCGATCGGCGCGGATGAAGACACGGCGGAACTGATCTGGCGTTTCGTCGAGACGGCGCGTGCCGCCGGTGGACGCGCGGTTCTCTATCAGGTCTCTCCCTCCCTGTTGTCCTATTGCGCCGATGCGGGCCTTCGGGCCTTCAAGCTGGGTGAGATGGCTTCGGTGCCATTGCCGACATTCGAACTGAAAGGCGGCAAGCTGGCCGGTCTCAGACAGGCGCTCAGCAAGGGCGCACGCGAGGGGCTGGAGTTTTCGATCGTCTCGCCGCCTGGAGTAGCCAACATTCTTGGCGAATTGCGTGCCGTTTCCGATGCCTGGCTTTCCGAACACAACACGCGCGAGAAAAAATTTTCGCTCGGCGCTTTCGATGATGATTACGTCACATCGCAGCCGGTTGCATTGCTGCGCAAGGCGGGTCATGTCGTTGCCTTCGCCACGATCTTCGTGACCGAGACAAAACATGAGGGCACGGTCGACATCATGCGGTTTGCGCCAGATGCCCCGCGCGGATCGATGGATTTCCTGTTCGTCAGTCTGCTCGAATATCTGAAAAGCGAGGGTTATCAGGTCTTCAACCTCGGCATGGCGCCGCTTTCGGGCATGTCGAAACGCGAGATCGCACCCGTCTGGGACCGCATCGGCGGCACGATGTTCGAACACGGTGAGCGCTTCTACAACTTCAAAGGCCTGCGCGCCTTCAAATCAAAATTTCATCCTTTGTGGCAACCGCGTTATCTTGCCGTTTCCGGCGGTACCGGCGCGGTGCTGGCGCTGATGGATGTCACCCTCCTCATCAGTGGAGGCGTTCGAGGAGTGGTCGGCAAATGAACCGTTTCTTTTCCCGCATATTGTCCATGGCTCTGGCAGCGGCTGTGTCCTTGCCTGCATCGGCGCAGCAGGCACCGGCAAGCTACGATACCGGCCTGATCCCCTCGCCGCATATCTTTCAGCCGAGCGGCGACATCACCGCCAACGTCTTCCTGGTTTCGGATGCGAAGGGCTGGGGCGAGGCGGAGGAAAAACAGGCGCAGGCACTGACGGAAAAGGGTGCGATCGTCATCGGCATCGATTTCCCGAGCTACATGGCGTCGCTCGCCAAAGATCCGCAGGATTGCATTTACACGATCTCGGATATCGAGTCGCTTGCCCAGCAGGTGCAGCGTTCGCTCGGCAACAGCAGTTATCACCGGCCGATGCTGGCCGGCATCGGCGCCGGCGGCGGTCTGGTTCTCGCGATGATCGCCCAGAGCCCGCCCGCCACGATCGATGAAGCAATTGCAGTCGATCCCGTTGCCAGCGTGCCGTTGACGCGGGAACTCTGCACGCCGGCCGCGAAAAAGCCGGTCGATGGCGGCATTGTCTACGCGCTGACGGAAGGGCCGCTGCCGGCACCGGTCACCGTGCTCTTTTCCCCGCAGGCCGACGATGCCGGCAAGGCCCATGCGCAGGACCTGGAAAAGACCTGGACCGATATCGACCTCAACGACACCGACGAATCTGCCGATGAAATCCTCTCGGCGACATTGTCCGACCATATCGATGCGGCCGCCAATACCGACCAGCCGCTCGGCCTGCCTTTGACCATTCTCGAAACCAAGCCGACACTGGATACGATGGCGATCATCTATTCCGGCGATGGCGGCTGGCGCGATATCGACAGCGAAATCGGCGCGACGCTTCAGGCGGAAGGCATTCCGGTCGTCGGGCTGGATGCCCTGCGTTATTTCTGGACCGAGCTGAAACCGCAGCAGGTGGCCGATGACCTCGACCGGATCATCAAGAATTATCGACGCGAATGGAACGTCAAGCATGTGGTGCTGATCGGTTATTCCTTCGGCGCCGATGTTCTGCCCGCCACATACAACCTGCTGGAAGCCGATCAGAAGGCGCATGTCGTGCAGATGTCGCTGCTGGCGCTCGCCCGCGAGGTCGATTACGAGATTTCGGTGACCGGCTGGCTGGGTGTTGCCGGTGAGGGCAAGGGCGGCGATACGGTGGAGGATCTGAAGAAGATCAACCCGAAAGTCGTGCAGTGCATCTATGGCACCGACGACGACGATGACCCCTGCCCGACACTTGCAGCGTCCGGCGTTGAAACCGTTGCCATCGAAGGCGGGCATCATTTCGACGAGGACTACAAGGGTCTCGCGGCGCATATCGTTGCAGCATTGAAGACACGCCTCGCACCGAAGCCTTGACGACAGCCAGTCCGCGGCAAGTTTTCACTTGCCATCATCACGGAAATGTCATTAGCCGTGATGTCGGAGTTTAATCGCACCACTGCGGCGACGCACGCGCATCATGCTGCCGTTCCGGCCGGCAGGTTTCCGGCCGCCCGAGACATGCGGACACCAGAGGAAAAGGTAAGTCACACAATGGAAATCTTTACAGCTGCAGGATTTGCAGCTCTCCTGCAGGTTATTGCCATCGACCTCGTTCTGGCAGGAGATAATGCCATCGTCATCGGTCTTGCGGCCGCCGGATTGCCGGCTGATCTGCGCAAGAAAGCCATCCTTGTCGGCATCATCGCCGCCACCGTTCTGCGCATCGGCTTCGCCGCCGTCACCGCCCAGCTTCTCGGCGTCGTCGGCCTGCAGTTCATCGGCGGCCTGCTGCTCGCATGGGTTTGCTGGAAGATGTGGACCGAGCTACGTTCGGCTGAACACGAGGCCGAAAACGCCGAAAGCGAAGAGGCTGCCGGCGAAACCCGCGTCAAGAAGACCTTCCTGCAGGCGGCCATGCAGATCGTCATCGCCGACGTTTCCATGTCGCTCGACAACGTTCTGGCCGTTGCCGGCGCCGCACAGGAACACACGACGGTCCTGATCATCGGTCTCGTCATCTCCATCGCGCTGATGGGCCTTGCCGCCAACTTCGTTGCCCGCCTGTTGCATCGCCACCGCTGGATCGCCTATGTCGGTCTTGCCGTCATCGTTTATGTGGCGGCCAAGATGCTCTACGAAGGCGGCCATCAGCTGATGCCTTATGTCCAGCAATGGATGGCCTGATGCGCTAACGGACTGAACAAGGAAGGCGACCATGACCAAGATACTGGCCCTCATGAACGCCTTTTCTCACCGATACAGGCAGCCGGCATGACGGCTGCCTTCAAAACCGGCCAGCACATTGCCATTATCGGCGGCGGACCGGCCGGGCTGATGGCTGCCGAAATCCTGTCCGGCAAGGGCCATGCCGTGACGGTTTACGAGGCCATGCCGACCGTTGCCCGCAAATTTCTGCTGGCCGGAAAATCCGGTCTCAACATCACCCATTCCGAAGATTTTTCCCGGTTCTCCAAACGTTACGGCGCGGCAAACGACTGGCTGAGCGCATCGCTCGACGCCTTTACGCCGGACGATGTACGCGCTTGGGCGCAAGGTCTTGGCACGGAAACCTTTGTCGGCTCTTCCGACCGTGTGTTTCCGACTGTCATGAAAGCCTCGCCGCTGCTGCGCGCCTGGGTCGCCCGCCTGAAAGAACAGGGTGTGGACATTTTTACACGCCATCGCTGGACGGGATTTGACGGCGACAGGCTGATCCTCGAGACGCCGGAAGGCGCAAAAACCATCGAGGCCGACGCCGTGCTTTTGGCGCTGGGCGGCGCAAGCTGGCCGCGACTGGGCTCGGATGCCGCATGGTTGCCATGGCTGCGCGACCGTGGTGTCGGGATCGCCGGGTTTGAGCCCGCCAATTGCGGTTTCGATGTTGCCTGGAGCGCGCATTTTCGCGAACGCAATGCCGGCGCACCGATCAAGTCGGTGATCGCGTCGGTGACAGGAGAGGACGGCCTGCCCGGTGAGTTCGTGATCTCCCGCCACGGCATCGAAGGCAGTCTCGTTTACGCCCATGCCAGCGCCCTGCGTGACCGGCTGACGGAAACCGGCGCGGCCTCGCTGACACTTGATCTGATGCCCGGGCGCACGCATGAGCGCCTGGCCCGCGATCTGGCCCGTCAGGACCGCAAGGCGAGCTTTTCCAACCGGCTGCGCAAGGGTGCGGGTCTGGATGGCGTGAAAGTGGCGCTCTTGCGCGAACTATCGCCGCCGGAAACGTTGAACGATCCGGAAACACTGGCGAGGCAGATCAAGGCGCTTGCCATTCCGCTCACGGCACCGCGCCCGATCGCCGAAGCGATCTCGTCCGCCGGCGGCATCAGACGTGACGCCGTCGACGACAATTTCATGCTGCGCGCCCTGCCCGGCCTGTTTGCGGCCGGCGAGATGCTGGACTGGGAAGCGCCGACCGGCGGTTACCTGCTGACCGCCTGTTTCGCCACCGGCAAATCAGCTGCCCATGGCATCGAGGCATGGCTTAACCGATAACCGGCCAACCGTGCCTAAAGCCCGACGACGCGCCACTTGCCATCGACCATTTCGACGGCGGCCTTGTAATGATGGCCATGCGGCGATTCCAGCACGACATCGTGCTGTTCGACGGCACGAACGAGAATGTCGTTGGCTGCGGCAATGGGGCTCGGGCAAATGCGCTTGCTGCCGCGCACGCTTTCAAAATGGATATCGCCGGACACTTCGTGACGGGAACCGTCCTTCAGCACGATCTGCCATGTCATACGCATTCCTCCCTGTCCGCGGATCACAAAGGCAACGGATGAGCCGTGAGCCTGCCCGCGGTACGCCAAGCCTTGCGCCGAGACGGCTTTCTGTCAAGCGGCAGAAACAGGACGGATACCGGCTGCGACACCATGGCGACCATTGCCGAAAAGGCCCTGCCGCACGAGACAGCGACAAACGGCCGCAAACTGGCATAATCCAGCTCGGTGACATCGCGGCCGCTTTGTGGCATTGAAATCGCATGACAGCGATCCGGCAAATCCTTTCCGACAGGATTCTGGCCACTGCAATGGCAGTGGTGATCGCCTATGTGCTCGTGCTTCAGGCCGTTGTCGGCGGTTATGCGCGCGCATCCACGATCAGCCCGGCGAAAAACCCTTTCCACGTCATATGCGCCAGCTATGGCGTCACCGACGCATCAACGGACAAACAAGACAATCCGCTGAAGAAAAGTGCTGAATGCCCCTGCGCGCTGCTTTGCCGGCTTGCCGGTTCGGCCATGCCGGCCATGGTCGCAGGCTTCATTTTTGTCATCACCACGGCGACCGCCGTTGATAGCCGGATATTGCCGACTGAAAATTCCACTGCGCCGCAGCAACAGCGCCGCCTGCTGGCCGAGCCACGAGCGCCTCCGCAATACTCCTGAAAACCTTCAGATGTGAAACGCAACGGCGCTTCGCAAAAAGCATCATTTTGAGGAGACGGGCCGCAGAGGCTGTCTTCGCGGATGCAAAGGCATCCGGACAGGAGGAAACCATGATCAGGAAAAACATCGTCATCGGCGCCATGCTCGGCGCGCTTCTCAGCTTCGGCACGGCTCAGGCCCACGGCTTCAAGGTCGGTGAAATCGAGATCGGCCACCCCTCTTCCCGCGCCATGCTGCCGGTTGCCAAGGTGGGCGGCGGTTACATGAAGCTGACCAATAACGGTGCCGACGACCGTCTTGTCAGCGCCACATCCGATCGCGCCGGCAGTGTCGAGTTCCACGAGATGAAGATGGATGGCGGCATCATGCAGATGCGTGAACTGCCGAATGGCGTTACCCTGCCGGCCGGAAAAACGATCGAACTGAAGCCGGGCGGTTATCATGTGATGTTCATGAATGTCACCCAGCCTTTCAAGGAGGGCGAGATGATCAAGACGACGCTCGTTTTCGAAAAGGCCGGGCCGGTTGAGGTCGAGTTTTCCGTCGGGCCTGTTGCCGGCGACAAGAACGAGCATGCGGAGCACTGAACATGGCGCCTAAAAATCCGTTCATGATGGTGGCCGGCGTGGTTTCGGGCCTGTTCGTTCTGGCCCTTGTCGGCGTCATGGTCTGGATGACGAGCGCAACACCGCGTGCGGGCGGCTTCAATGCCAACTTCTCCCTGGTCAACGACCGGGGAGAAGAAGTCGACCAGTCCCTGTTCAAGGGCAGTCCGTCGCTGGTCTATTTCGGTTACACGCATTGCCCGGAAGTCTGCCCGACCACGCTTCTGGAAGTGACCAGTTACCTGAAGGAACTGGGCGATGCCGGATCACCGCTGAAAACCTATTTCTTCACGGTCGATCCCGAGCGCGACACGCCGGAAATCATGCGCGGATATGTGACCGCCTTTTCCGACCGGATCACCGGCGTGACCGGAGCACCTGAAGAGATGCAGAAGGTGATTTCCGGCTGGCGTGCCTTTGCCAGAAAACAGCCGAACAAGAGCGGTGGTTATTCCATGAGCCACACGATGGATCTGTTCCTGATCGGCGCAGATGGACGGCTGAAGGGCCTCATTCCCTATGGGGCGGATCAGGACGAGGCTGTCGAAAAGATCCGGGCCGTGCTGCCGCAGGCGTGAGATGCAGACGCATTTTTCCGCATAAAGGAAACGCGCGATCTACTCCTCGCGCGTTTGCTCGAACCACTTCCCAAGTGGAATTGCAGGTTTTTACTTGGCCGACGCGTGATACCCAAGTTCATTTGCGGATTCTTCATACATTTTATTCAAATTCCCCATAATTTTTGGGGGATCCGCCATGACTGCAATACTGAGGACCGTATCGGGCAAACTTATCCTTGCGACAGGGGCGGCCATTGCCAGCATCCTCGTCGCCTACACGGCATTCAACGTCGTCCACGTTAAAGCCCAGACCGAAAAAGAGGTCATGGCGCTTGCGATGGAAAAGGCGGCACTCGTCAGCCAGCGCGTCGCCACCGACATCACGCAGGCAACCTCTGCCGGCGCTGCCCTTGCCGGCACGCTCAATGGCATCATCGTTGATGGATCCAAGAGCCGCGGCGACATCATTGCCGCCATCAAGGCCGTGGCGCCACGTTATCCGAGCATGTTCGGTGCCTGGATGTATGAAGTGCCCGAACTGGAAAGCCCGACGCTGGCCACCAATGATGACGGCGTGAACAAGGAAGGTGTCTTCACCCCCTACTGGACCAAGGGCGACAACGACCGGATGGAGCTGTCCACCTGGAAGATCGACACCACGGCCGAATATCATGCCCGCGTGCTTTCGACCGGCACCGGCATCATCACCTCTCCCTACATGACCAACATGAAGAAGCTGGTGACGTCGGTTTCCGTGCCAATGCGCGTGGACGGCAAGATCGTCGCGATTGCCGGTGCAGACATCAAGCTGGACGACCTGACGTCCGCCGTCAGCCAGATGAAGGCGTTTGAAGGCGGCCGTGTCATGCTGGTGGCCCACAACACCAAATGGCTTGCCAACCCGAGCGCCGACAACCTGATGAAGGACTATGCCGATCAGGGCGCCGACAAGGTCAAGCAGGCGCTTGCCGATGGCAAGCCGCAGATCCTTGAAGGCATGCCGGATGGATCCGTGCGTCTGGTCTACCCGTTCACCGCTCCGGGCATGAACACGACCTGGGCGGCCATTCTCGACGTTCCGGCTGCCACCTTCTCCGGCCCGGTCTGGAGCCAGATTTATAACACCGCGATCGGTGGCATTCTGATCCTCGCCGTCACCATCGGCGTCATTCTCATCGCCAGCCGCATCCTTATCGGCAAGCCGCTGAACAGTGTGCTGTCCGCCGTCCAAAAGATGTCGAGCGGCAACTACCATGACCCGATCCGTGAGAGCGGAGCCAGGGACGAACTCGGCAGCCTGACAGCGGCACTCGAAAAATTCCGCCACCAGCTTGCCCGCGGCGAGGCCCTGAAGGCCGAACAGGAAGCACTGCAGGGCCAGGTGGAAGCCGACCGCAGAGAGCGCAGCAACCTGGAACATGCCAAGGCGGAAGACCTGCGCCGTTTCGTGGAAGTCGTGCAGAGCCGGTTCGACATTCTCGCATCGGGTGATCTGACAGTGCGCATGAACGACAGGCTGGCACCGGAATTCGAAACCATCCGCCAGAACTTCAACACTTCGGTCGCCTCTCTCGAAGACACGATCGGCAATGTCGTGCAGGCGGTCTATGCGATCCGCTCCGGCCTTGGCGAAATCTCCACCGCCTCCAACGACCTTGCCCGCCGCACCGAGCAGCAGGCGGCATCGCTGGAAGAAACGGTGGCGGCGCTGGGTGAAGTCACCCGCGGCGTCAACGACACCGCCGACGGCGCCAACACCGCCCAGAAGACGGTGAACGTGGCCCGCGGCGATGCCGAAAAGGGCGGCGACGTGGTGGCCCGCGCCATCGCCGCCATGACCGAAATCCAGGATTCGTCCTCGAAGATCGGCAACATCATCAGCGTCATCGACGAGATCGCCTTCCAGACCAACCTGCTGGCGCTCAATGCCGGCGTGGAAGCGGCGCGTGCAGGCGAAGCCGGCAAGGGTTTTGCCGTCGTGGCACAGGAAGTGCGCGAACTCGCCCAGCGTTCGGCCCAGGCCGCCAAGGAGATCAAGACGCTGATCTCGATGTCTTCGACGCAGGTCGATGCCGGTGTGCAACTGGTGCAGGATACCGGCAGCTCGCTCGGCAAGATCGTCGAACAGGTACTCGGCATGAGCCAGACGATCGGCCAGATCGCCTCCAGCGCCCAGGAACAGGCCGTCAGCCTGCGCGAGGTGTCGTCCGCCGCCGACCAGATGGACAAGGTCACGCAGCAGAATGCCGCCATGGTGGAAGAGACCACCGCCGCCGCACAGAGCCTGTCACACGAAACCGAGGCACTGGCGCACATGATCAGCCGCTTCAAGGTGGGCAGCGGTGCAGGCAGCCAGCAGACCGGCCACCAGCATTACGCCATGGCAAGCTGAGCGGATCATAAACCAACAAAGTGAAACGGCCGGTGCAGCGATCTGCACCGGCCGTTTTCTGTTGGAGAACCCGTGTCGCAAGCATGACTGACGTCGTCAGGCGACATCCGCAACAGGATCGCAATCCTGCGACATTTCAAAGCCGTTCTTGCCCTTGGCCTTGACGGCATAAAGCGCCCGGTCGGCCTGCGCAAAAACATCCTTGGCCGGCACGCCGGGCACGATCAGTGCCGCGCCGACGGAACCGCTGATCTTGAGCTTGTTCGGATAGGTGCCGACCCGGCATTCCAGATTGGCAACGATGCGCTGCCCGATCTTCTCAAGGCCGGCCACACCATCGCAATCATGGATGATGGCGAATTCATCGCCGCCCAGCCGTGCGATCAGGCTTGCGCCGGGTGCCGCCTCAAAAATCCGCCGTCCGGCATTCCTCAAACACTCATCACCGGCCTGATGGCCGAGCGTATCATTGACGGCCTTGAAACCATCGAGATCGGCCAGCAACAGCGCCTGTGGCCTCAACGAGCGACCGGCAATCGCCTCGCCGAGTACCACTTCGAACCGCATGCGCGAAGCAAGCCCGGTCAGGGCATCGGTTTCGGCCAGCTGGCGGATATGTTCGAAAGTGTTCTTTTCCGCCGTGATATCCTGCTTCATGCCAAAGATGCGCACGGGGCTACCGTTTTCCCGCTCCACGATCGCGGTGATGCGGATCCAGCGGAGATTGCCCTTGCCGGTGATGATCTGCGCATCCAGCGTGAACCCATCGCCCTTGTCGATGGTGGCACTGCGGATTTCCGTCAGCTTCTGTCGGGATTCGGGCGTGTACATATCGACCGTATCCTGCCGCAGCAGCGACGAGCCCGGTTCCAGCTCAAAGATGTCGTAGACGGTATCCGTCCAGGTAATCACCTGATCCGGCAGGGTACATTCCCATATGCCGACGCGGGCCGCCTTGAACGAGCGGTCGAACAGCGCCTGAAGGCGATCGAATTGTACGGAGCTTGAGGTGCTGGCCGGAAGGATTTTGCCGGCATTGGTTTCCCGTCCTTCATTGGACAGGTCGCGATGCGATCGCAGGGTGTTCGACATCAAGGACAGTTCCCGACACGCCGATCTCATATCGGCGCTTAACGGAAACCAGACTGCGCCCAAAACATTGCGTTTCCGTTTCCGGAAAAGTCTTTGCGATCAAGGAATTATTGGCTTTTGGCAGAAAGCGCACGCAGCGATTGATCAGCCATTGGCCATCTAAATCTGCAGGAGAACCAAACTGGGAAAGAATGGTGCCCGGAGGCGGATTTGAACCACCGACACGCGGATTTTCAATCCGCTGCTCTACCAACTGAGCTATCCGGGCATCTTGGCTTTGTTCAAGCCTATCAACCGTTTCCGGCTGACCAGAGGAGTTTTCCTCCGGGAGCGAGCGGGGTTATAACATCTTGTTCGGCCATGGCAAGCGCCCCATTGCACTTTTTTGACATTGAAGCGATTTTATCGAAATCCATCTGTGCAGAAACGATGAAAACACCTGTAAAACAGGCACTTACATCAATTTTCGTCAGAGCCGTCCGCCTTTGATTCATCATCCGCGACCGGAATGGCGTAGGAACCGTTCAGCCATTTCGACAGATCGAGCGTGCGGCAACGGTCCGAACAGAAGGGATAATGTTCGCGCACCGATGGTTTGTTGCAGACCGGGCATGGCATGGTCTTGCGCAGCGGCTCCACATTACCGCCGGTCTTGATCGGATCAGACATCGCTTGTCCTTTCGATATTTTTGAGGCGCAGGCGCGATGTGGAAAAACCGGCCCGCTTCGGGACCGGCCATCGCGGCAAACGGGCCTTTAGCCCTCGGCCCAGCCGGCCGTCACGTCAAAACCTTCGCCGGACATCAGCCCGAGTGTCTCGAACAGCGGCAGGCCGACGACATTGGTATAGGAGCCCACCAGTTTCTGCACGAAACCGCCGGCAATGCCCTGAATGGCATAAGCGCCGGCCTTGCCGCGCCACTGGTCGGAGGCGAGGTAATGGTCGATCTCGAGGCCCGACAGGCGCTTGAAGCGCACCTTGGTTTCGACAACGCGGATGCGCGCCTGGCCACCGGGGGTGACGAGGCAGATGCCGGTATAGACCTTGTGGCCGCGACCGGAGAGCAGATGCAGCGCCGAAGACGCTTCATCCGAATACTCCGTCTTCGAGAGGATGCGCCGTCCGACGGCAACCACCGTATCGGCCGAGAGGATGTAGCTGTGGCGCCATTCGAGATCGCCCTTCAGATGGCCAAGTGCCGCTTCGGCCTTTTCCGTCGCAAGACGGCGGGCGAGCGAGCGCGGATGCTCGGACTTTTTCGGGGTCTCGTCGATATCCATCGGCATCAACCGAGCCGGCTTGATGCCGGCCTGATTGAGCAGATCCAACCTGCGCGGAGACCCGGAGGCCAGGATAAGTTTTTGGTCCTGCGCCATGGAAACCGCTTACTTGAAGCGGTAGGTGATCCGACCCTTGGTCAGATCGTACGGGGTCATTTCCACCAGCACCTTGTCGCCGGCGAGAACGCGGATACGGTTCTTGCGCATGCGGCCGGCGGTGTGGGCGATGATCTCGTGTTCGTTTTCCAGCTTCACGCGGAATGTCGCGTTCGGCAACAGTTCCGTCACGACGCCCGGGAATTCGAGAACTTCTTCTTTAGCCATCTAGAGCTTGTCTTCCTGTTTTCTTGAATGCGGAATAGGCCGCCGAACCGGCAGCCTTTGAGAATTTGCGCGGAAACTACACAATCGGCGCGGCTTTGTGAACATTGATTCTCGGTCTTGTTGAGAAGGGCCGAAATCAATGCTTTTGCGGCACCTGTCAGGGCGTTTGCGCACGGCGGCGCAGGTGTTTTCCCAAACGTTCCTCGATCAGCGCCCAGAGACGGTCACGCACACCGCGATACGCCTCCAGCCGCAAGTCGCGCGAACCGGTTTCCACGGTCGGGTCGGGCGTCGGCCAATAGATCACTTCCACCGCATTAGACCGCGTCAGCTCAAGCGCTGCGTGATGCGCTTCCGGCGCCAGCGTGATGATCAGGTCGAAAAAATCGTCTTCCAGATCTTCCATCGTGCGCGGCACATGGCGTTTTTTCGTCTCAAGCCCGAGTTCTTCCAGCACAACGCCGACAAACGGATCAGGCTCGCCGGCACGCACCCCACCCGACTGGATATAGATATCGGGCGGCAGAAGATGTTTTGCAATGACTTCGGCCATCGGCGAACGGATGGCGTTCATGCCGCAGACGAAAAGAATGGCGTTCGGGCGCGCGATATGGGTTTCGAAAGGGAGCTGATCCATGGTTTCCATGGAAATCACCCCTTCCAATAGAGCACGCTGACCAGCGTGAACAATCTGCGGGCAGTATCGAAATCCACTTCGATCTTGCCCTTCAGCCTCTCCTGCAGGGTTTCCGAACCTTCGTTATGGACACCACGGCGGCCCATGTCGATCGCCTCGATCTGGCTCGGCGTCGAGGAACGGATCGCCTCATAATAGCTTTCGCAAATGAGGAAATAGTCCTTGATGATGCGGCGAAACGGCGTCAGCGACAGGATATGGGTGGCGACCTCGCCCCCCTCTTCCGTGGTGATGGCAAAGACCAGACGCGGGCCGGCGACCGAAATACTCAACCGGTAAGGCCCCCCCTCATGGCCGATCGGGCAAAAACTGTTTTGCTCGACCAGATCGAAAATGGCGACGGCGCGCTCATGTTCGACATCCGGCGTCGACCGGCCGACGCTGTCGTCGAGCACGATGTCGCAGAGCCGGAAGTCGCCAGCGGCCATTTATCAACTCTCCTGGTTGAGCCGGATGGCGACGGAACGGGCATGGGCATCCAGCCCTTCGGAATGGGCGAGCGTGATCGCCGCAGGGCCAAGCGCGCGCAGTTGTTCCGGGCCGAGCCTGAGGATAGACGTGCGCTTGACGAAATCGAGCACGCCAAGGCCGGACGAGAAGCGGGCAGAGCGCGCCGTCGGCAGGACGTGGTTGGAACCGCCGACATAATCGCCGATCACTTCCGGTGTGTGGCGTCCGACGAAGATGGCGCCGGCATTGGTGATCTTTTCCATCAGCGCATCGGGATCAGCCACGGCCAGTTCCAGATGTTCGGCAGCGATGCGGTTTGCGAGCGGGATGGAATCTTTCAGATCATCGACCAGAATGATGGCGCCAAAATCGCGCCAGCTGGCGGCGGCGGTTTCAGAGCGCGACAGGGTTTTCAACTGACGTTCGACGGCGGCTTCAACGGCGCGGCCGAACTCGGCATTGTCGGTGATGACGATCGACTGTGCACCGGCATCATGTTCGGCCTGGGCGAGAAGATCGGCGGCGATCCAGTCGGGATCGTTTTCCGCGTCGGCAATCACCAGCACTTCCGACGGGCCGGCGATCATGTCGATACCAACCGTGCCAAACACCTGACGCTTGGCCGCCGCGACATAGGCATTGCCGGGGCCGACGATCTTTGCGACCGGGGCAATGGTTTCCGTGCCATAGGCGAGTGCGGCAACAGCTTGCGCACCACCGATACGATAGATTTCCGTGACACCGGCAATGCGGGCAGCGGCAAGCACGGCGGGGTTGATGGCGCCGCCACCAGCCGGCACGACCATGACCATGCGCGGCACACCGGCAACGCGGGCCGGTACGGCATTCATCAGCACCGAGCTGGGGTAACTGGCGGTACCGCCCGGCACGTAAAGCCCGACGGCTTCGATGGCCGTCCAGCGCGAACCGAGGCCGACGCCGAGCGCGTCCTCATAGATATCGTCCTTGGGCAGCTGGCGGGCATGGTGTTTTTCGATGCGTTCGGCAGCCAGCTTCAGTGCATCCAGCACCTTCGGATCGGTGACGGCGATCGCGGCATCGATTTCCGCTTCGGTCACCTGCAGGCCGACGACGTTCAGATCAACCTTCTCGAAACGAAGCGTATAATCGGCAAGCGCCGCATCGCCACGGGCGCGAACATCTTCGATGATATCATGCACAACAGCGTTGACGTCTGCCGACACTTCCCGCTTGGTCGTCAAAAAGGCCTTGAATTGCGCCTCGAAATCGGCCGCCTGCTGCTCAAGCCAGATCGCCACTCGTCATCCCCTTACACATTCAATTCAATTTGCCGGTCACGCGCGCTGTCAGGCATGATCGGGCCTATTGGTGGTTTCCCAGGCACCGCCGGTGTCAGCCAGCTGCGCCTCGATGCATTCGACATCGAGGCTGATGGCGGCGTCGCCAGCCAAAGTCAGCTCGATCGTGCCGTCCGGCCCCTCACCATTCTGCTCGAAACGCACGGCCAGAAGCGCATGCACAACCTCGTCATTGCCACGGCTGACGCCGATTGAGCGCACCGCCTGCACGCGCTTGAACACCAGCAACGCACGACGGCGCTCATGCCCCTTGGCACGGCGGTCGCTGTTTTCCCAGACGAAGCGGTTGACCGCCACCGAAAACTGCTGGCGCTTGGCATCCCAGGCAATATCAGGCGCCTTGAAAACGCTATCCTGCATATGCGCCGAGACGATATCGAGATCGTCCTTGTCCATGGCCAGCAGCCTGAGATCGCTCATCAAAGGTTTCCATTTTTGGCGCGCCCCGATGAAGAGACACTACGGAATTACACACGGTTCTGGAAATAGGATGGCACGAGACGAGAAGCAACAGCAATGCGCCGAAGGTGGTGGGCTCAAGCGCATTGCCGGAGGGATTTCACGAGCAGCGAGCGATCAATATTCGCCGTAAGGCGGAAAATCGGCGCCGAGGCTGGCATCTTTCAGGCTTTCCACCTGCGCCAGCCGTTCCTTCAGCTTGCCGGTAATGCCGTCATAGGCAAGCTTGCCCAGCACCAGATGACGCGGCGGCGTGTCACTCTCGACGACCGCAATCATCGCCTCGCCGGCGCGCACCGGATCACCCGGCTGCTGGCCGCTGATATTGGCGGTGCCCTTGATACGCGCACCAGCGGTCGCCTCATATTCGGTGATCTGCACCTGCGTCTGTTTCAGCGAACGACCGGCCCAATCCGTGCGGAACGGCCCGGGTGCCACGCAGGTGACCTTGATACCGATAGGTGCACCTTCCGCCACCAGCGCATCGGAAAATCCTTCGACGGCATGTTTGCTGGCCGCGTAATATCCCGAGCCCGGAAAACCGATGAACCTCGCCTGCGAGGTGATGTTGAGCACATGCCCTTTTCGCCGCGTGCGCATGCCCGGCAAAACGGCCCGCGTCATCGCGAACAGGCCAAACACATTGGCATCGAACATGGCGCGGATTTCAGCATCATCGCCCTCTTCTATCGAAGCCTGATACCCATACCCGGCATTGTTGACGAGCACGTCGATGCGACCAAAACGATCCTCGGCAGCTTTTACCGCCGCATCGATCTGGGCCTGATCGGTGACATCGAGATCGAGCGCCAGCACGTTATCGCCACTGGCAACCAGATCGGCTAGACGCGCCTTGTCGCGGGCGGTGACGACGGTCGGCCAGCCGCGGGCGATGGTGAGTTTTGCCAGCTCCTTGCCGAAACCGGTCGAACAACCGGTGATGAACCAGACGGGATTGGTCAGTGTGGTCATGAAAAACTCCGTGTGAAACCAATGGCAGTGATGGCCAATGTCGACAGCAGAAAACCGCCGGCACGTGGGAGAGGATCGTTCGATGGGAACGGGCAAGAGATAGGCTCAACGAAAACGGGCGGCAAGGAAAACCCTGCCGCCCGTTTCGAAATGTCCCTGATGAGCGAAAACTTATTCGCTGACGCGCTCGACAACGGCGCCGCAGCGGGTGAGCTTTTCTTCCAGGCGCTCGAAACCGCGATCGAGATGGTAGACGCGGTTGACCAGGGTTTCGCCTTCGGCCGCCAGACCGGCGATGACCAGCGATACGGACGCGCGCAGGTCGGTCGCCATGACCGGAGCACCCTTCAGCTTGGACACACCTTCGATGCGCGCCATCTGGCCCGACAGCGAAATCTTGGCGCCGAGGCGTGCCAGTTCCTGCACGTGCATGAAGCGGTTTTCAAAGATGGTTTCGGTGATGTGCGACACACCCGAAGAGCGCGTCATCAACGCCATGAACTGCGCCTGCAGGTCGGTCGGGAAACCCGGGAAAGGTTCGGTAACGACATCGACCGGCTGGATGCCGTTGCCATTGCGCACGACGCGCAGGCCGGTTTCCGTTTGCGTGATGGTGGCGCCGGCCTGACGCAGGGCGTCGAGCGCGTTTTCGAGCAGTGCGCCATTGGTGCCTTCGAGCGTCACGTCACCGCCGGTCATGGCGACGGCCATGGCATAGGTGCCGGTTTCGATACGGTCCGGCAGGACACGGTGGCGGGCACCGTGCAGCGACGACACGCCCTCGATGGTGATGGTTTTCGTGCCGGCGCCTTCGATCTTCGCACCCATGGCGGAGAGGCAGGCGGCGAGATCAACGACTTCAGGCTCGCGGGCGGCGTTTTCGATCACCGTCGTGCCCTTGGCAAGCGTTGCCGCCATCAGCATGACATGCGTTGCGCCGACCGAGACTTTCGGGAAGGTGTAATGCGCGCCGACGAGGCCGCCCTTCGGTGCCGTCACTTCGACATAACCACCATCGATCTCGATGGTGGCGCCGAGCGCCTGCAGGCTTTCGAGGAAAAGATCGACCGGACGCGTGCCGATGGCGCAACCGCCCGGCAGCGAAACGCGGGCCTTGCCTTCACGCGCCAGAAGCGGACCGATGACCCAGAACGAGGCGCGCATTTTCGAGACCAGCTCATAGGGCGCCACCGTATCGACGATGGTGCGGCAGGTGAACTGCACGGTGCGGGAATAGGTCTCGGTCTGGCCTTCGCGGCGGCCATTGACGGAAAGGTCGACGCCGTGATTGCCGAGAATGCGCATGAGCTGCTCGACATCGGCCAGATGCGGCACGTTTTCGAGCGTCAGCGTATCGCTGGTCAGCAGCGATGCGATCATCAGCGGCAGGGCCGCATTTTTGGCGCCCGAAATCGGAATGATGCCGTTCAGCTGATTGCCGCCGATAACTCTGATGCGATCCATCTTTTATAACGGGCCGGGCCCGCCTTTCTTTTTAATGCGCGAAAGCGGGCGTCTTAAACGATATCCCGCACGGCTTCAATTCAGTTGCAAAAAACGCCCGGAGAACCCGGATGGATGAGAATGGCGGATACAATCACGATGATTCGTCCGTTTTTGCGGCAGGAAGGCCGATCGTTGCATCTTCTTCGCCGGCACGGCGGGCGCGGGCCTGCTGCTTGCGCCTGAGCAGATTTTCACGCAGTTTTGCCGCCGCCCGCGCCTTGCGCTCGGCCTCGCTTTTTTCGCCGCGCTTCAACTGAGGCTCCTGCGCCTCGCCAGCAAGGCTTTCGGCATGGTTCTTCTCGTCGTTTTCGTTCATGAGATCGACATAGAACAAAAGCGACGAGACCGAAAGCCATGCGAACTTTTCCACGCAAATGTCACGAAGTCGTTTTTTGTCGCTTGCGCTTCATAAAAACCTATGGCAATAGGCCGCCATCCCAACGCGCTGGGCCACGAACCGGCGCAAGATGCTGCTATAGCTCAGGGGTAGAGCACTCCCTTGGTAAGGGAGAGGCCGAGAGTTCAAATCTCTCTAGCAGCACCATTTTCTTCTTAGAACATCATGCTACTTGGACGCTGGCGATTACAGATCGCCTGGCGTTTTTGCTTGGTCTGCAAATATATTTCGCCAGCGGTCCTGTTTCCACGGAACCTCGGGCAGGTCATCGGCATTATCGGCCGCCAACCTTCATTCATCCCCCGAGGCATCCATGAAAAATCTCGTTCTCGCCGCCGCCATCGCGGTGTCTTCCATCCTGCCTTTTGCCACCGCCTCGCAGGCGGCAAGCGTGACCGTGCGCACTGTCGAGCGTGTCGATCATCGCCATGGCCATCATGCCCGCCCGCGCCATCACCGCGAAAAATGCGTCGTGAAAAAGGTGCGTACGCACCACCATGGCCGCACCGTGGTGCGTACGACGCGCGTCTGCCGCTAAGCTCCGCAAAATTGTCGGCGCGGCCGCTGCCCTGACGGGTGCGGCCGCGCTTTCATTTTTTGAACCGTCAAAACGGTCCACGCCTTCAAGGCTGAGCGTTCTCCGGCGCCGCGTCAGGATTGTTTTCATCCTGCACCGTCACAGCCGGCTCCTTGACCTTTGACACGGCGATGAAATTGAAACGCGACGTGTCGTTGCCCTCAGCGCGAAAACTCATGCGGTAATCACCGATCTCGGTGCGAAACGCCTGACGTTCCGTCATCTTGGCAACCAGATAGGCACGATCGTCGTCGCTGATCGGTACCAGGATGTGCTGTGCCATGTCGTCGGCCCTCTCGACAAGTTCTTCCGTCTTGCCGTCCTCGCCGAAATTGAGCTTCATGCGAAAGCTGTCGACATTGCCGCCGGACGACCTGACCTGCAGGAACAGCGAACTCGCCTTTTCGGCCTCGCTCAGCGCAATCAGCACCGTGCATTCCGAGCGTCCATCCGGTGCGGCGAGGAATACCGGCTTTTCACCCGTCACACCCGGCTGCAGCGTGTTGCAGCTTTCCTCGGGTTGCCAGACGGCTGCGGGGCGGAGCAGAGGCGATGCGGGACTGGCAAGCGCCGGTGCCGGTATGTGACGCCGGGCAGCCGCTGCCGTATTGCTGTCCGGTGCCGGCTGACCTGATGGTTTCGGCGGCTCCGGCAGGGCCACGCGTTCGGTTTTGCCGCGCCACCAATCGGAGAGCGGCAGGCCGAGGCGCTCGCCCAGCATGTCGAGATTGCGGCCGTTATTGGCGAGCAGCACGGGAACACTGACGGCGCAGATGGCGATGCAGACGAACAACATCATGACGATACGCCGGCCGGGATGCCGCTGCGGATAACGCTCAGCCTCGTTGGCGGGCATCAGCCCCTCCGGCCGCCGATCATTGTCGTCCTTATCCTGCACCATGACGGGGCCATATCCTGCCGATTGCGTCCGGTGTCGTGCCCCACCTCAGCACAGGCACCGCCGCATACCCAAACACCGCCCCCCGGGGAAAAATCACTTGTTTTCCTGATAATACTCGGAATAGCGCGAATAATAATATTCGCTTGATCCATAGGTCCGGTAGAGCTTCATCTTCTCGTGGTCGACCTTGTTGAGGATGACACCAAGCGTCTTGTCGCGCACCTGCGGTTCGTTGCCGATAGTCTGGCGCACGGCGCGGCGGGCGGTCTTGCCCCATTCGACGACATAGATGAAGCTGTCGACACGGTTGGCGGCCGCGCGGGCATCGACCACGGCGCCGAGCGGCGGCAGGTCGACGATGATGTAATCCGCTTCCGCCGACAGGCTGGTCAAAATATCGCGCATGGCCAGCGACCCGATCAGTTCGGCCGAATGCGGTACGCGGCGCTTGATCACCGCCGGCAGGAAGGCGAGCTTGGTCTGCGGATTGTAGAGCAGCAGATCACCGACCGGCTTCTTTTCCAGGATCGCTTCGAGAATACCCTCTTCGGCATGCAGGCCGATGGCGCGTGTGGCACCGGGATTGCGTAAATCGCCGTCGATCAGCACGGTGCGGGCGCCCTGGCTGGCCAGAAGCTCGGCGAAATTGATCGCCGTGGTCGACTTACCCTCGCCCGGCAGGGTCGAAACGATGCCGATGATCTTGCAGTCCTTGCCGGCCAGCGTCAGGTCAGCGGCGATTTTTGCGCTGCGCAGCGTTTCGGCAAAGGACGACAGCGGGTGATCGATGACATAGTTGGAGGCGACATTGCTCTTGCGCAGCGCCCTTGGGCTTTGTCCGGCCTGCACGCCCGCCACCTTGCCGGCGCTTTCGTCGATCATCGGCGCGGTGCCGATGAATTCGAGATCGAGCACATCGCGCACCTGATCGCCGGTTCGGAAGAACCGGTCGCGGAATTCGCGGAATGCACCGATACCGGCGCCCGCTGCGCCGCCGAGGAAACAGAAGGCCAGAAGCATGATCAGCTTCTTCGGATGGCTTGCCCTGTCCGGCTCGGTCGCCTTGGTGATGACGCGGGCTTCGGTGAGAGGGAAACTCTGCTGCTGCAGGGCTTCCTGGTGTTTCTGCAGAAAGTTCTGGTAGAGGTTCTTGTAAGTATCGGCCTCGCGCTCGAGTTCGCGCAGCTGTACCTGCGTCTCATTGGCGCTGAAGGTGACGCCCATCGCCTTTTCGACGCTTTCCTGCAGGCTCTTTTCGCGCGCCTGCGCCACTTCCAGCTCGCTCTGATAGCTCTGGGCGATGCGGCTCAGTTCCTCGAACATCTGGCGACGGTATTCCGCCATTTCGCCGCGCAGGCGCACGGCCTGAACGTGGTCGGTGCCGAGACGCGCGGAAATGTCGGCTTCGGTCTTGGCCGCTTCGAGATACTTTTGGCGGAGGTCATTGGAGATGGAGCTGTCGAGCACGTCGTTGACGATCGCGTCGCTCTGGCCGGCATCGAGGATCTTCTGGATGCGCTCGTGCTTGGCGCGCGCCTGCGCAGTTTCCGACTGGGCGACGATGAGAGCGCTGTTGAGTTCGGTCAGCTGCTGGTCGGACATCAGTGTCTGACCGGCGGAAACAAGACCGTGCTCGGCGCGGAATTTCTGGACGGCGAGATCGGCCTCCAGCGCCTTCTGGCGCAGTTCGGCAATGCGGCCTTCCAACCAGCTGCCGGCGCGGCGGGTCGCCTCGTAGCGGCTCTCCAGCTTGTCGTCGAGATAGGCGTCACCGATGGCGTTGGCGACGCGGGCCGACAGGGCTGGCGACGGCGAGGTGTAGGCGACGCCGATCACATAGCTTCGGCCGGCACGTGCAACAGTCATGCCGCGGCCGACCTGCTCGATCGCGGCCTGACGGCGGGCGGCGGTGTCGGCCTGCGCTTCCTTCGGAGAATAGAGGCCGGTGAGGCTGATCAGCGACTTGATGCCGTTCTTGACCGTGGCGACAGCCGAGGGGGTGCCGACGAATTCGGGATCGTTGGTAAGGTCGAGCTTGTCGACCACGGCACCGATGACCGCCTGGCTTTGCAGAAGCGCGATCTGGCTGACGATCATTGCCTCTTCTTCACCCGGCGCGGGGCCTGCGGTGGAAAGCTGGGCGACGACCTGACTGGTATCGCCGCGATCGATCATGACGCTGGTGCCAGCCGTATAAAGCGGCGTTGCGGTCATCACATAGGCAATGCCGAACATGGCGCCGACAGTGGCGCAGAGAGCCACGACCACCCATTGACGTCGCGCGATGCCCATGATGGCTTCGACATCGATCAACTGGCGACGGACAGGAGGTGCACTCAGCTTTTCCAGCAAGGCACCACTCGGCAAGTCCCTATTATACAGTTGCAAATTCTTGACCTCGACGTCGGGAGCGAAACGTTAAGCACTTCGGGTGCCCGCGGCAGAAATAGGGCGGGGCGCACGGCTGTCGAGTATCGAGCAAGCGCCCGATGACCGTTCCAACCTCCTCCCAAGGCTTTTTTATGGAACGATCGGATTTCGACCTGCCGGCAAAACGTGGCACATGATCGGACAATGATCAAGTTTTAGACGAAAGCAATCCTATTCGAAACCTCGGGAGGTACTGATGCACCTCCCGAAGGAACCACTCTTAGAGGTCGCGGATCGCGTTGCGCGTATCCAGAGCGTCGTTGCTGACACCCGAAGCGGTCGACGTGACGTTGTTCAGGATATCCAGGAACTTGGTCAGCTCAACGGACTTCGAATTCGTCACGTAAAGAATATCCTTGTCCTGCATCGGGAACTTCTGGACCGCGAAGAACATGGCCGGATCGCGCAGGTTGGCGCGGAAGATCACAGGCACAGTCTGGCCCTTGAAGCGGGACGTATCGACACCAAGCTTGACCAGAAGATCGCGGCTGACGGTGCGATAAAGAAGAACCTGCTGCGGATCGGCACGTTGATCAAGAAGACCACCGGCCTGTCCGAGCGCTTCGCCCAATGTGAGCGACGACTCTTCGAAGTTGAAGCGGCCATTGAGACCCGAAGCACCGAATGCCAGATAGGTGCGGCGCTCGCGCTTGACGACGATCGTATCGCCCGGCGCAACGAAGATGTTTTCGCGCGGGTTCTTGACCAGATCCTCGTAATAGACCTTGCCGGTGCGGCTACCGCGCTGGAGCGTGATATAGGTTTCTTCACCCGGCACGCTCAGACCGCCCGCCTGCGAAACGACGTCGAGAATACGGTCGCCCGCTTCCGTCAATTCGATCTTGGTCGGTTCGTTGACGTCGCCGAGAACGGCAACCTGTGCGGAACGGCTGTTGATCTTGGTGATGATCGCCTGCGGCTCGATGGCGCGGTTGGCGAGTTTTTCCTCGATCTCGCGCTGAACCTGCTCGACCGTGCGGCCATTGGCGCGGATACGACCGGCATAAGGCACGCTGATCATGCCGTCGCGGCCGATCGTGTAGTTCGGCAGCGAAACGAAATTGCCGGAACGGCTGCCGGCATCGGCCGGAATGAAGAGACCACCGGACTGGGATTCGAATACCGTGACCTGCACGACATCGCCAACACCGAGCGGCAGGTTGGGAGCGCCACCGCGGCCCGTGCCGAAACCGCTCGCAAAGGATGGCGTGACCGTATCACCCACATAAGCCAGCAGCGTCTTGTTGAGGTCGACCAGTGCATAATCGATACCGGCCGTCTTGGCCTTGGAGGCTGAGGTGACCTTGACTGAGGCCTGGGACTCGACCGCCTCCGACAACGGGCCGGAATTCGGGAGTGCCGTGCAACCGGCCAAACCCAGGGCGGTTACTGTCAGCAGCATTACGGAGCAACGCATGATCACTCGGATCTCCTTCAGTCGTGCAGACATATGCTGCAATGCAATAGTCAAAAAACGTCGGACGCACCACAGCGGCACGTCCGAAACGCTACTCCTGCGAGTCATCTGGCAATCTCTGTGTGGCGTTTGTATCACAGCCGATTAACGCCCATTAACCACCATTGATTGCATTGAGCTTTTTTGAAGCAGTTCGGCTAGAACATGGTAAACAGAGGCTTAAAGTCAACGCCCGCCTGAACGGGCAGTCGCTTTGTTAAAATTGAATCTTTTTCGATGACACATCATCAATCAACGATTATTAGCACTTGTCATATCGGGACCCGCACAGGATGCAATCATGGCGTCAGCGTGGCGACATCAAGATAGGCCCGCCCCATTTCCCGCGCTGGTTGAATTCAGATGCTTTAAAGATCTCCGCTCGCGGCACTGCAACGCCGGGATGCGCGCATGTGGATAAGCCGCCCCCCCGCCTCGACACCCAAAAGTACGGCAGGTGTTTGAGGCCCGCTTCAGCTTATCCGGCGGATCGGTCTCGACTTATTGAGTGGATGATGCGCAGAAGCGAGTGGACGCGAAACCGAGAAGGCATCATGCTTCTTTCGGGAGATAAGGCAACTCGCACACAGGTCGCGGATGGCGGCCGGTGTTTTTTGGAAAAGCATGACCGCATGAAATCTCTCCTGCAACGGTTCTTCCGGCAGGGCGGGCCGACACAGGCTACGCCGCCGCGGCGGCGTTTTACGCTCGGCCAGCCGGGACCGGCCTACCCTCTTTATGCGGTTGGAGACGTGCATGGCTGTATGGACCAGTTGCTGGATGCCGAGCGACGGATCAAGTCGGATGCAAGACAATACGAAAAGCAGGGCCTGACGATCCTGCTGGGCGATTACGTCGATCGCGGCCCGCGATCCGCAGCCGTTCTGGAACATCTGGCACGGCCAACGGACACGACGCTGCGACGCGTTCCGCTCTGCGGCAACCACGACGATGTCTTTCTGCAGTTCCTCCGCGATCCGAACCAGATCGACCGCTGGCTGGAATTCGGCGGCCGCCAGACGCTGTTGTCCTACGGCATGGATGCCGAACATCTGGTCAGCCGCAGTGGGGGAGATCCGGCTCTCATGCGTTCGATCCTGAAGGACATCGTGCCGGCGCATCATGTCGAGCTGCTGGAAAACCTGCCGGTCATGCTGGAAGTGGGCGATTATGTTTTCGTACATGCGGGCATTCGCCCGGAAGTGCCGCTGGAAGAGCAGCGTGACGAGGACCTGATGTGGATCCGTCAGCCGTTTCTCTCAAAGGGGCCGATGCTGCCGAAAATCGTCATCCACGGCCACACGCCGGTCGAGAAACCAGAATTCGCCGCCGGACGGATCAGCATCGATACCGGCGCCTATTACAGCGGCCATCTTGCCGTCCTGAAGATCGTCGACGGCAAGGCGAGCATCATCTGAAGCGTTAAAAACCCTTGCCGCCCCGCAGTTCGGACACGACGGTGCCGACCATGATGCGGATATCGAACCAGACGGAAAACTTGTCGATATAATGCAGATCGCAGGCGATGCGGGCACGTGCCTTGCCGGGACGATCGGTGGGACCGCGCAGGCCGCGCATCTGGGCGAGGCCCGTCATGCCCGGCTTGACCATGTGGCGACGATGATAATCCGGCACCAGATCCTCGTAGGGAATGCCGGCGGCCAGCATGCCGATCGCGTGGCAGCGCGGACCGACCAGCGACATGTCGCCCTTCAGCACGTTTAGGAGTTGCGGCAGCTCGTCGATATTGGTCTTGCGCAGGATGGCGCCGATCTTGGTGATGCGCGGATCGTTCTTGACCGTCTGGGCAACGCCGGTGGAATCCCCCAGGTCGGTGCGCATGGAGCGGAACTTGTAGACCCGGATCTTGCTGCAATCCTTGCCCCAGCGGGTCTGGCGGAAAAGCACCGGACCGGGGCTGTCGAGCTTGATCAGAACGGCAACCGCCAAGAGCAGCGGGGCGAGCGCAATCAACGCCATCAAGGAGACGGAAATATCGACAGCACGCTTGGCGGCGAGGTGCGCACGCGAATGGCTCACCCTTCGCATCACGCTGGCGGCGCCATAATCCTCGATATTGAAAGGAAATGGTTTCTGCTGTTCCGCTGCCACGCGAATTGCGTCTAACTGGCGTCCCGATCCCGTCACGTCATCACCCGCATCTGTTCAACACATACAGTCAAATTTGCCTGGCACCTTGGGTAGCCCAGGAAATTGCCGATCCTCAATGCGCATCATCAACGAATGGTTAATGACGCAACGAAACGATCAGCGATGGTACATGTTGCAGTGCGGCAGCTTTTCAAGGCTTGATGAGCGAAACTCATCTTTGCGTAGAAATACGGCTGGCGGGGGCGCCGCCAACCGTGTCTTTATCGCGTTCTCAGAGCTTGAGAATGTAGTCCGCCAGACGGCCGGCCGCCTCGCGGATCTGGTTCGGATCGCGCAGGAAGCACGCACGCAGGAAAGGCGCCCCGCCCGGACCGAACGCCGTGCCGGGCGCCAGGCCCACCAGCGTCTTGTCGACGATATCGAAGGCGGCGGCGCGGCTGTCGGTGATGCCGTCGACCTTCAGGAAGGCGTAAAGCGCGCCATCGGGTTTACGGGTTTCCACCCGGTTGGTGGAGATCAGCGTGTCGCAGAGAATGTCACGCGAGATGGTGGCGCGCTCGATATTTTTCCGCACGAAGTCGTCACCCTGATTGAGCGCCACGACCGCACCACGCTGCATGAACTGCGCCAGACCGGAGCTGGAATACTGGATGAGGTTGCCGATGACATTGCCGATTTCGGCAGGTCCGACGATCCAGCCGACACGCCAGCCGGTCATCGACCAGTTCTTCGAGAAGGAATTGGCGAACAGAATACGATCGCCCTCTTCCATCACGTCGAAGAAGGACGGCGCGCGGCCACCCGCATAATGGTAGAGCGCATAAATCTCGTCGGCGATGATCCACAGGTCGTGCTTGCGGGCGACGAAAAGGATATCGGCGAGATCCTGCTTCGTGGCTGTCCAGCCGGTCGGGTTTGACGGCGTATTGATGAATAGCGCCTTGGTGCGTGGCGTGATCAGCGCTTCCAGCTTGTTGATATCGACCTTGAAGCCGCCATCGACAAAATCAAGCTCCAGAGGAACCGGCGTCGCACCACCGATACCGACAGCGGAAACGATATTCGGCCATGTCGGCGTCAGATAGATCAGTTCGTCGCCGGGTGCTGTCACCGCTTGAACGCAGAGCGTGATTGCATGCATGCCGGAACTGGTGACCGAAAAATGGTCGATCGGCAGCGAGACCTGAAAATGACGACGGTAAAAATCGGCAAGCGCCTCGCGCATTTCCGGAATGCCGCGCTGCCATGTGTAAAACGTTTCGCCGGCCATCAGGGCGTCGCTGGCCGCCTTGTTGATGAAATCGGGGCTTGGCAGATCGCCCTCGCCTGCCCAGAGCGGGATCAGGCCTTCGCGACCGCGCGCATATTGGACGACTTCGATAATGCCGCTCGGGGGAGCGGAAAGGGCACGGCTGCTCAGGCTTTCAAGGATGGTCATGCGTTATCAATTCTCCCGTTTGGAGATTTCATAACGCAAGTTTGCCGACGAATCCCATGAGAATCCGTCGGCTTTCTATTGAATTATGTGAAGCGTTGCCGATCAGCGGTTCTTCAGGAGATCGCGGATTTCCGACAGAAGCGCGATATCGGCCGGCGGCGGTGCCGGTGCAGCCTCGACCGGCTTCTTTTCTTCCTGCGCACGCAGCTTGTTCACGCCCTTCACCATCAGGAAGATGATCCAGGCGAGGATGAGGAAGTTGATGATGACAGTCAGGAACTTGCCATAGGCAAAAACGGCGCCCTGTTCCTTGGCGGCATCCAGCGTCGTTGCGGTGACGGCTGAGTTGAGCGGAAAGAAATAGTTCGAGAAATCGATACCACCGACCACGACGCTGACCACCGGCATGACGACGTCATTGACGAGCGAGTTGACGATGCCGGTGAAGGCGCCACCGATGATGATACCGACCGCGAGATCGACGACGTTACCCTTGGCGATGAAGGAGCGAAATTCGCTGACGAAAGACATGTTTGACCCTCTGTGTATGTTCCACCCTGAAACGCAACATAGCGCATTCGGAAATACTGAAAAGGCCGCGACCCGGTAATCGGGCCTGATCCGGTCATCTTCAACTTTTTGACGAGAAGCCGCTGATTTTCAAGCGTCCGCTTTTCCCCTAGACTTCTTCCCGGAGGACGACCGGCATGCCCGGTCGCGGAGGAAAAATGCTTCCAGGCTGGGCCATTTTGCTATCGGCATGTGCCTATATTCTGCTGCTGTTCGCGGTTGCCACCTATGGCGACCGCCGCAGCGCAAGCCTTGGCGTGAGCCGCAACGGGCGACCGCTCGTCTATGCCTTGAGCCTTGCCGTCTATTGCACCTCCTGGACCTATTTCGGCGGGGTGGGGCTGGCGGCAGGTCACGGGCTGGAATTTGCCGGCATCTATATCGGCCCGATCATCGCCTTTACCATCGGCCTGCCGATCATCCGTCGCATCATCGAGATCGCCAAGGCCGAGCGATTGGTATCAGTGGCCGACTTCGTCGCCGCCCGCTACGGCAAGAACCAGACGGTGGCGCTGATCGTCGCCGTCATCTCTCTCGTCGGCGTCATCCCCTATATCGCGCTGCAACTGCGCGCCGTGTCCAGTTCGGTCGCCGCCATGCTCGATCCTTCAGGTTTCGGGGCCGCCGCCGACCTTTCGCCCGGCTTCCTCGATCTGGCGCTGATCGTGACGCTGATGATGGCCTGTTTTGCCGTAATGTTCGGCACACGCCACACCGACGCCACCGAACATCAGGACGGACTTATCCTGGCGATCGGGGCGGAATCGCTGGTGAAACTGGTGGCGTTTTTCACGGCAGGCGTGGCGGTGCTGTTTTTCCTGTTCGATGGACCCGCCGACCTTTTCCGGCAGGCCAGCAATCACCCGATGGTAACGGCCTCGATGGATTACCGCATACCGACGAGCCGCTGGGTGGTGCTGATCGTGCTGTCGGTCTTTGCCATCATCCTGCTGCCGCGGCAGTTCCACGTCACTGTCGTCGAAAACCGCACGATGCGGGAATTGCGCATGGCCGGCTGGCTGCTGCCGCTTTACCTGATCGCCATCAACCTGTTCGTGCTGCCGGTGGCGGCAGCCGGCCTGATCCTGCTCGGGGGAAGTGGCGATTCCGACCTCTACCTTCTGCTTCTGCCGCTCACCCAGCATATGCCGGCGGTGTCGCTGATCGTCTTCATCGGCGGTTTTTCCGCCGCCACCGCCATGGTGATCGTCGAATCCGTGGCGCTGTCGATCATGGTGTCGAACGATATCGTCATGCCGGTTTTTCTGCGCCGCCGCCTGATCGGCTCCGACGACCAGCGTGCCGATTTTGCACCGCTGCTGCTGACGATAAGGCGCATGGCGATCTTTGCCGTGCTGATCCTCGGTTACGTCTATTACCGCATGTCGGACGGTCAATCGGGCCTCGCTTCTATCGGCCTATTGTCCTTTGCCGCGATCGCCCAGATGGCGCCGGCGGTGCTGGTCGGTCTCTGGTGGCACCGCGCCAATGCGCGTGGCGCCATTGCCGGCATGCTGGCCGGCTTTTTCGCATGGGCCTATCTGCTGTTCGTGCCGAGCCTTGGCGGACCGGACAATGCCCATGTGGCATCCGCCGTTCTGAATTTCCTGTTTCCCGGCACCGGGATCTTTTCCGGCCCGGGTGCCGATCCTCTCGTCAATGCCGTCACGCTCAGCCTTCTCCTCAACCTCACGGCTTTCGTGCTCGGCTCCCTGTCGCGCAATCCGCGGCCGCTGGAACGCGTGCAGGCCGGCGTGTTCGTGCGCCGCCAGCCACGCTCACAACTGGTCAGCCGTGGCTGGAAAACGGCGGTGACGGTCGGCACGCTGAAGGCGACGATCGGCCGTTACCTTGGCGAGGAACGCATGCGCCGTTCCTTTGCCAGCCATGAACGCTCGACCGGGCGAAAGCTTGCCGATGCGGACGCCGCCGACATGGCCGTGATCCATTTTTCCGAACAGCTGCTCGGCAGCGCGATCGGCTCGGCTTCCGCCCGTCTTGTCCTCTCGCTGGTTTTGCAGAAAGCCGAGGGGGCCGGGCCGGACACCGCGTGGCTGCTCGATCAGGCCAGCGAAGCCCTGCAGCACAATCAGGACATGCTGCAAACGGCGTTGTCCAAGATGGACCAGGGCATTGCCGTGTTTGACAGTCTCGGTCGGCTGACGGTGTGGAACCGGCGTTTTCGAACGCTGCTCGACCTGCCAGAAGAAGCGGGACAGGTCGGTTATCCGCTCTCCGATCTCGTCTCCACTCTTGTGGCCCGTGGCGATCTCGATGCTGCCGGCAAGGCGGCGCTGATCGCCCGTTTCAAGACACTCGACATCCCCTTCTCGCTGTCGCTCGGCAAACGAAAACGCATTATCGAGGTGCGGTCCAACGCCATGCCGGACAACGGGTTCGTCGCCACCTTCACCGATATTACCGATCGTGTTTCGGCAGCCCGCGCATTGCAGGAGGCCAACGAGACGCTGGAACTGCGGGTAAGCGAGCGCACCGCCGAACTGACGCAGGTGAACGGCGAACTGGCCGCCGCACGTGCCGCCGCCGATGATGCCAATCTGGGAAAAACCCGGTTTTTTGCCGCCGCCGGCCACGATATCCTGCAGCCGCTTAATGCCGCCCGGCTTTATTCCTCGGCGCTGGTCGGAAGGCTCGGGCAATCGGAAAACAGCGAACTGGTCGGCAATATCGATTCCGCACTGGAATCGGTCGAAGCCATTCTCGGCGCGGTGCTCGACATCTCGCGGCTCGATACCGGCGCCATGAAACCGCAGCTAGCAACCGTTTCACTCGGCGACCTTCTGCACCGGATCGAGACCGATTTTGCACCGCTGGCGCGGGAGAAGCACCTGACCTTCAAAGTGATGCCGACCTCGCTCAGCGTTCGCTCCGACGCCAATCTGTTGCGAAGACTGGTGCAGAACCTTGTTTCCAACGCCATCAAATACACGGTGTCCGGCAAGGTTCTGGTGGGGGTACGTCGACGTGGCGAGGATGTGGTGATCGAAGTGGCCGACAGCGGCATCGGCATCCCGAAGGCCAGTTTCGAGGCGATCTTCGAAGAATTCACCCGGCTGGATGAAGGGGCTCGCACAGCAAGCGGGCTCGGCCTCGGCCTTTCCATCGTCGACCGTATTTCGCGGGTATTGTCGCATCCGGTCGAGATCGTGTCTGCCCCCGGCCGCGGCACGATTTTTCGCGTGACCTTGCCAAAGGCGGAGGCGGCAAGGCAGCCTGCCGCCCTGCCCGTCTCGCTTGCCCCGCAATCGCTTTCCGGCATCACCGTTCTTTGCATCGACAACGACCCACGTATTCTGGCCGGCATGGCGATCCTGATTTCCGGCTGGGGTTGCACGGTTTTGCAGGCTTCCTCCAAGGCGGAAGCGGAGGCGCTGGCCGAGGATTTCCACAGCACCGGCGTCACGCCCATTCCCGATCTCGTGATCGCCGATTATCACCTTGACGACGGAACCGGGATTGCGGCAATTCTCGGGCTGAGAGCACGATTCGAAACCGATGTTCCCGCCCTTATCATTACCGCCGACCGCAGCCAGGAGGTTCGCGCCGAGACAAAAAAACACGGCCTGGGATTGCAGCACAAGCCCGTCAAACCGGCGGCTCTTCGCGCCTATATTTCCCAGATCGCCAGTCATCGTCGCACCGCGGCCGAATAGGTTCCCAATCTGAAACACACATTTCCCTGATCCCTTGTTGATCGCGTGTGGGTTGCAAAATTGGCCCATGTTTGGAACCGCACGCCTTTTTGCCGCGTTTAGGCGCGTATCTTCCACCGGCCCGCAGAGGCACCAAGGCATCGATCGCGCCCGCGTTCGGCACCTGAAAGACGGAGAACGCGACCGATGAAACGCTTTGAGATTATTGATGGATTGCGGGGGTACTTCCTCGTTTTCATGCTCATCAACCACCTGGTTTTTGCCGGCGGCTACTGGCTGGTCAAAATTAACCATAACCAGCTTGCCTTTGTTGAGGACGCACAGGGCTTCGTCTTCCTGTCCGGCCTGCTGATCGGCATGGTTTATGTGCGCAAGATGGCCAAACACGGTTATGAAGCCGGTCGTGCGGCCATCTATTCGCGCGCCTTCGAGCTTTACCGTTATGCCATGGGCATCGTGCTCGTGGCACTTGCCGCGCAGATGGTTCTGCCGGGCGCCTATTATGTCTGGTATAACTGGCTGGGTTACACGACCTTCGACGACCCGATGCGTCTGGCGGCGATTGCGACATTCCTGTTCCAGCCGACTTTCATGGACATCCTGCCGCAATATATCGTCTACATGATCTTTGCGCCGATGCTGGTGAAGCTGGTGATCGACGGCAAGTGGGCCTATGTGATGATCGGTTCGCTGATCGTCTGGATGGCCGGTCAGATCGGTGTTCAGAAGCTGATCACCGACCCGATCAACACCTTCCTGATGCGACCGGACGATCAGGGCATGCGCACCTCGTTCAACCTGTTCGGCTGGCAGATCGTGTTCTATTCGGCTCTGGTTCTCGGCGCGCTGACCTCGCTCAACCGCATTCCGTGGACAAAGATCTTTTCGCCGGAAAACTCGTTCATTCCGCTGGCTGCCGTGTCCGTCTGCCTGTTCTTCCTGCCGCTGCGGATCATGACCGCTTATGGCTGGATGCCGCCGGAACTGGCTGCCAAGTTCGCGAGCCTGGAAATCCGTACCGATTTCAGCGTGGTTTACCTCCTGAACTTCATGGCTGCCGCCTCGCTGATGACCTGGATGCTGATTGCCGGCCCGAAACATCCGGCAGTCTGGGTTCGCAAGATCGCCAATGCGCTGGTCTGGGTGTTCTCGATCCGCTTCCTGCAGCTTCTCGGCCGCCATTCGCTGCATGTTTATGTCTGGCACGTCGCCATCGTTTACGCCGTCTATTATTTCGACGGTCGTTCGCCGGAACTGTCGCAGTTCACCAAGGCGATGATCGCCGTGGTCGGCGTGGCGCTTCTGGCCCTGCCCGCCCTGTGGCGCGAACGCGACAAGTTTTTCGGCACCGCCGAGGACAATGCGCCGGCACCACGCGGCCCGAATGGCCAGACCGTCGTTGCGGCCAAGGCAACCGCCAAGGCCAGCGTACCGGCTACGCGTCCGCGCACGGCCTGAACGATACATCCATGCGTTTGAAAGGGCGGCCTGGCGACAGGTCGCCCTTTTTTGTTGGGTGCGTTCTTGCCCCTTTGCGAAGACGGCGGCAGCCAAGCCCGGTGACGGCGGCGAATGCATGCGGTAGAGGTCTTGGGCCACCCCTCTTTCCGCGACCGGAGACCCCATGTTACGCGGTATCGCAGCCCTTCTTCTTTTCCAGCTCCTCGGCGAAAGCCTCGTCTTCCTGACACGATTGCCTGTTCCCGGCCCCGTGGTCGGCATCGTGCTGCTGTTTGCCGTCATGCAGGCCGGCCGCCGTTTCGGCCACACGAAATATCCGCGCATCGAGGCGGTCGCCGATACGATGCTTTCCAATCTTGGCCTGATGTTCGTGCCCGCCGGCGTTGGGGTGGTGGCGCTGTGGGGCGTGGTGCAAAACCAGGCAACCGCGATCATTGCTGTTCTGGTGCTCTCGGCGATCTTCACGCTGGCGATTACCGTGTGGACCTTCATCGGCGTTCGGAAACTGATCGCACGAAGCGGAGCGGGCCGATGAGAAGCCCGGTCGAACTCTGGGTCTATCTGTCGACCTCGCCGCTGATCTGGTTGACGCTGACAGTCTGCACATGGATCGCTGCTACCGGAATTTCGCAAAGGCTGAAACGACACCCTCTGGCCAATCCGGTGCTCATTTCCGTGATGTTCCTGTCGCTGGTGATGACGGCTCTCGGCATTCCCTACGAGACATTTTTTGCCGGTGCGCAGTTCGTGCATTTCCTGCTTGGGCCGGCGACGGTGGCGATCGCCGTGCCGCTCTTTCGCAACTGGGAGAGTGTGAAAAAGCTGCTGCTGCCGATCATCGCCGCCCTTGTGATCGGCTCGCTTGCGGCGGTGGCTTCGGTCGTGGTGCTTGGCCGCGCCTTCGGCCTGTCGCAGGAGGTGATGATTTCCTTCCTGCCGAAATCCGCGACAGCCGGCGTTGCCATGGCCATCTCTTCCGACATGGGCGGCAATGCATCGCTGACGGCGGTGCTGGTGATCCTGACCGGCATTATCGGCGCGGTCATCGTGACGCCGTTCATGAACCTGATGCGCATTCGCGACTATGCGGCGCGCGGTTTTGCGGCAGGCCTGACCTCGCATGGAATCGGCACCGCCCGCGCTTATGAGGTGGATGCCACGGCCGGTCTTTTTGCCGGCATCGCCATGGCGCTCAATGCGGTGGCGACCTCTGTGGTGGTGCCGCTGGCCGCGTCGTTTCTGATGCCCTGAAGCGGCGCTCACACCACTTGGCGGCGAGGCCTGCGGCGTTATCTTCTTCTCCATCGCGAAGACAGGAGCAGGTCGATGACCAAACCGCATCCCTCGAAGACGCATATCGGCAATCACGCGCTTCACCCCGAAACGCAGATGCTGAATTACGGTTACGACCCCGAACTTTCGGAGGGCGCGGTCAAACCGCCGGTTTTCCTCACCTCCACCTTCGTGTTCAAATCGGCGGAAGAAGGCCGCGATTTCTTCGATTACGTCTCCGGCCGCAAGGAACCGCCGGAAGGCACGGCCGCCGGCCTCGTCTATTCCCGTTTCAACCACCCCAATAGCGAGATCGTCGAGGACAGGCTGGCGGTTTACGAGCGCACGGAAAGCGGCGCGCTGTTTTCCTCCGGCATGTCGGCAATCGCCACCACATTGCTGGCCTTCGTGAAACCCGGTGACTGCATATTGCATTCGCAGCCGCTTTACGGCGGTACCGAAACGCTGCTGGCCAGAAAATTCGCTGAGCTGGATGTCGCGGCAGTGGGCTTTTCCGATGGCGTCGACGAGGCTTCCGTTACCGCTGCCGCCAAGGCGGCGGTGGCCAAGGGTCGCGTGTCGGTGATCCTGATCGAAACTCCGGCCAATCCGACAAACAGTCTTGTGGATGTGGCGCTGATGCGGCGCACCGCCGATGCCATTGGCGCGAGCCAAGGTCACACGCCGATCGTGGTCTGCGACAACACGCTGCTCGGCCCGGTTTTCCAGCGGCCGATCGAACATGGCGCCGATATTTCCGTCTATTCGCTGACCAAATATGTCGGCGGCCATTCCGACCTGATTGCAGGAGCCGCACTCGGTTCGAAGGCAGTGATGAAGCCGGTGAAGGCACTGCGCGGCGCGATCGGCACGCAGCTCGATCCGCATTCTTGCTGGATGCTCGGGCGTTCGCTTGAAACCCTGTCGATCCGCATGGAAAAGGCCAATGCCAATGCGAAGGCCGTCGCGGATTTCCTCAAAAGCCATCAGGCGGTCGAAAGCATCCATTACCTGCCCTATCACGATCCGCAATCGCCGACCGGAAAGGTGTTTGCGCGCCAGTGCAGCGGTGCGGGCTCGACATTCTCCTTCGACATCAAGGGCGGACAGCCGGCTTCCTTCCGTTTCCTCAACGCGCTTTCGATCTTCAAGCTGGCGGTGAGCCTTGGCGGCACGGAATCGCTCGCCAGCCATCCGGCGACGATGACGCATTCCGGCGTGCCGGCGGATGTGCGCCAGCGGATCGGGGTCCTGGAAAGCACGATCCGGCTTTCGATCGGCATCGAACACCCGGACGATCTGATCGCCGATCTGACCGTTGCTCTCGATAAGGCATAAGCGAGACCTGCCCGCCGCGACGGGCAGCCTTGCGCGGGCGCACTTTGACATTTGCCCTTGAAGCCAGTAGAGACGCGCCCATGTTCGGCTGCGAGCCTTGCAGCCAGGGCGCCCCGGAAACGTGGGCGCGTTAAATCCGAAAGACAGTAATTCATGACCGCAATTGACGGCGCGATCCCGCCGATCGCCAAGGCGTTGGAAAAACGCGGCTACACCACGCTGACCCCGGTTCAGCTGGCGATGCTCGATCCCAACCTCATCAATTCCGACGCACTGGTTTCCGCGCAGACCGGATCCGGCAAGACGGTGGCCTTCGGCATCGCCATGGCGCCGACATTGCTGGGCGACGCCGAGCGCTTCGGTCGCGCCGGCGCGCCGCTGGCACTGGTGATCGCACCGACCCGCGAACTGGCCATGCAGGTGAAGCGCGAGCTGGACTGGCTTTATGCCGAAGCAGATGCCGTCATCACGTCTTGCGTCGGCGGCATGGACATCCGTTCCGAGCGCCGTGCGCTGGAACGTGGCGCCCATATCGTTGTCGGCACGCCGGGCCGTATCTGCGACCATATCCGCCGCAACGCGCTGGACATGTCCGAGGTCAAGGTTGCCGTTCTCGACGAAGCCGACGAGATGCTCGACCTCGGTTTCCGCGAGGATCTCGAATACATTCTGGAAAGCGCGCCGGATGATCGCCGCACCCTGATGTTTTCCGCCACCGTGCCGGCCGCCATTGCCAAGCTCGCCAAAAGCTACCAGCGCGATGCCGTGCGCATTGCCACGGCCGCCGAGCAGAAACAGCATGTGGACATCGAACAGCGCGCCCTGCTGGTGACCAACCAGGACCGTGAAAACGCCATCGTCAACGTGCTGCGTTATTACGAAGCGCCGAATGCGATCGTGTTCTGCTCCACCCGCGCTGCCGTCAACCATCTGACAGCCCGCCTTTCCAACCGCAATTTCTCCGTCGTCGCGCTTTCCGGCGAGTTGACGCAGAACGAGCGCACCCATGCGCTGCAGGCCATGCGTGACGGCCGCGCCCGCGTTTGCGTGGCGACCGACGTTGCCGCCCGCGGTATCGACCTGCCGGGCCTTGAACTGGTTATCCATGCCGACCTGCCGACCAATTCGGAAACGCTTCTGCACCGTTCGGGCCGTACCGGCCGTGCCGGTTCCAAGGGCATCAGCGCGCTGATCGTGCCGGTGAGCCAGCGCCGCAAGGCAGAGCGCCTTCTGTTCGGCGCCAAGATCGAGCCGACCTGGGCCAACCCGCCATCCGCCGAAGCCGTTATCGAGCGCGACGAGGAACGTCTGTTCGCCAACCCGATCTTCACCGAGGTGACGACCGACGAGGACGAACTGGCGCTGATCGCCAAGCTGACCGAGCGTTTCGACGCGCAGAAGCTGGCGACCGCTTTCGTTTCCATGTATCGCGGCAAAAACTCCGCGCCGGAGGACATCAGCGAAGTTTCGCTGCAGCCGGGCGCGCGCAAGCCGCGTGACGGACAGGCCGGCGACCCGGCTTCCCGCCCGCTGACCCCGCGTGGCGACTTTGGCCCCGCCGTTTGGTTCTCGCTTTCGGTCGGCCGCAAGCAGCGCGCCGAACCGCGCTGGCTGATCCCCACCATCTGCAAGAGCGGCGATCTCAGCAAGAACGAGATCGGCGCCATCAAGATGCAGGCCGACGAGACCTTTGTCGAAATCTCGCAAGCCCATGCCGAGCGCTTCATGGCCAAGCTTGGCAAGGACCGCATGATGGAGCGCGGCATCCGCGTGACCAGGCTGGACGGCGCACCGGACTTTTCCAAGTTTTCGCGCGGCACGGACGACGAAGGTTTCACCAAGCGCGAAGGCCCGCGCATGGACAAGCCGTGGAAGGATAAACCTTTCAAGAAGGATGGACCACGCGGCGACAAGCCTTTCCGCGACAAACCGTATGGCGACAAGCCCTTCAAGGATGGCGATGCGCCGCGCAAGGACTGGAAGCCCAAGGGCAAGGCCAATGATGGCTTCAAGTCCGAAGGTTATAAGGGCGACAAGGTAAAGTCCGATCGCTTTGGCGACGACAAGCCGTTCCGCGATGGCCCGAAGGACAAGCCCTGGAAAAAGAAGGCCAATGACGCGCCGGCGGGCGACGCAAAGCCCTTTGCCAAGAAGGGCAAGGATGGCGGCAAGCCCGGTTTTGACAAGCCCAGTTTTGATAAGGGCGCGCCAAAAGGCGGCAAGTTCGCCAAATCCGACAAGCGGGGCTGATGCCCGTTATCGCTGATCGACGAGGGGCCGGGTTTTTCCCGGCCTTTTCTTTTGATCGAGGCGCACCATTGCATGCCCCTCACTCCGCAATGATATAATCCTCAATGCGACATAAATTTCTTATTTAGATAGTCATAATATAAAAGTCCGACGGGCGCAGCTGACGAGATCCCAGCCCCTCGCATCGGTGTGTTATGTCGACATTGTTTTTTGCCAAACTGCCGCTTCGCATTCGCGTCGTCATTGCGGTGACCGCCTTCTTTCTGGCTGTTGCAGCCATATTGGCGGTGCTGATCGCCATTTCGGTGCGCGACATGACGAATACGGCTACCAGTATCGATGATGCGCGGGCAAAACATGCCGCGACCGCAGCCATTGGCGCCCTGCAGGAACATCTGAGCGCCACCGCACGCGACAACACCGTGTGGGACGATGGTTACGAACACATGACCTCTCCCGAAGCCAAGGAATTCTCCGATACGACCTGGGGCAAGAGCACGGTCGACAACCCTCTTTTTGACGCGGCCATCGTGGTCACGCCGCAGCAGGCCATTCTGAGCAGCTACAAGAAGGGCGAGGAATTCGACCCTGTCGATTTTTTTGGCGGCTCGCTTGCCGACATTATCAGCCATGCCAAAACCTCCGGCCGTGTGCCCGTCGTCAGTTTCGTGCGCAGCATGGACGGACTGGCTATCATGGCGGCCGGCATGATCCAGCCCTATAACCGGACGCCAGCGGCCGGCACGCCTCTTTATACGCTGGTGCTGGTCCGGTTCATGTCGGCAGAAACGCTGGACGAAATCGAACAGACCTTTGACCTCGACGAGTTGAGCGTCAGCGAAACACCCGAACCTCACATGCTTTCCGTGCCACTGAAAGATGCCGACGGCAACACACTGACCTATCTGCAATGGGAAAGCCGTGATCCCGGCGCGATGATCTATGGCCTTGTTTACGCCTACCTGCTGGCGGCGGCGCTGGTTCTGGCCGCTTTCCTTGTGGCTGTTCTGGTGACCGGGTTTTTCGCGGTGCGCATGCTGCAGCGTTCCACCGACCGTGCCCGCCACCGCGCCACCCACGATGTGTTGAGCGGACTTCTGAACCGCGCCGGCATTCTCGAACTGCTGGACAGGGCAATCGCATCCGACAAGGCGGAGCTGATGCTGCACCTGATCGACCTCGACGGGTTCAAGGGCGTCAACGATGCCTGGGGCCATGCGGTGGGCGACGAGCTGATCAAGCTGGTGGCGGCAAGGGTGAAAAACGAACTGCCGGCCGACGCGCTGTTTGCCCGGCTGGGCGGCGACGAATTTGCAGTGGCGACACCGCTGCACACCGCGCCAGACCTTGCCCGGAAAATCGTGGAATGTGTGGCCGAACCCTTCATGATCGGCGGCCGCACGATCGAGATCGGCGCCAGTATCGGCACGGTAACGGCTGAAAACGACGTGCCCGACGCGCTGGAACTGCTGCGCCGCGCCGACATGGCGCTTTATACCGCCAAGGAAGGCGGACGCGGCCAGGCGGTGACCTTTACCGCCGAGCTCGACAATGACCGGCTGATGGCAGCGGAACTGGAAGACCGGCTGCGCAAGGCGCTGGACCGGGGCGAAATTCAGGTTGCCTATCAGCCGCTGTTCGATGCCAAGGCCGGGCGCGTGGTGGGCGTGGAGGCGCTGGCGCAATGGGTGCCGATCACCGGCCGTGTCAGCCCGGAAATTTTCATTCCCATCGCCGAGCGTTCCGGCCTGATCGACCAGCTGGGCATGCAGGTTCTGAAAACCGCGATCGAACAGGCGCAACAATGGAAAACGCTGGCGCTTTCGGTGAATGTGTCGCCGATCCAGCTGCGCAACCCCAATTTTCCCGCCGACGTGATCCGGCTTCTCGAAAAGACCGGTTTCGACCCGCACCGGCTGACGCTGGAAATTACCGAGGGCGTGCTGATGTCCAACCCGGATCAGGCGCGCCGGGCGATCGAGACGCTGCGCACGATCGGCGTGAAATTCGCGCTCGACGACTTTGGCTGCGGTTATGCCAGTATCGGCGCCCTGCGCACATTCGGTTTCGACCGGATGAAGATCGACCGTTCGCTGGTGAGCGGGCTGAAAAACCGCGAGGGTTCGGAAGTGCTCACCGCAACGATTTCGCTGGCACATGCGCTCAACATTCCGGTGACGGCGGAAGGCGTTGAAACACCCGAACAGATGGCGGCGCTGAAGCAGACGGGCTGCGACCAGCTGCAGGGATTTTTGCTGGGCAAGCCGATGAGCGGCGCGGATATTGCAGCACTGGTGCGGGTGAGTGCGGCGTGAGGGGAGTGGGATCGCAGTGACTGCGGAATATCCCCCTCATCGACAGGATGGCGCGGCTTCCGCGTCCGTATCATTCTCCGTGCATGGCGGGATTTGTCTACATCGTCACCAACCACAAGCGCGGCACGCTTTACATCGGCGTGACCTCCGATCTTGAGCGCCGCATTTGGGAACACCGCGAGGCGCTTTCGCCGGGTTTTACGTCGAAATATGGCTGCACGCGCCTCGTCTGGTATGAGGAACACGGCAGTATCGGCACGGCCATTCAGCGGGAGAAATCATTGAAGCGATGGTATCGGCAGTGGAAGATCGAGTTGATCGAGGGGCTGAATCCGGAGTGGCGCGATTTGTATGAGGAGCTGTGGTGACGGCGGCGTTGGGCCTTTGGATGGCCTCGGCCGTGGACCGTTGGCGGGCTGGGCTGTGGATCCTCGGGTCAAGCCCGAGGATGACCAAGTGTGCGAAGGGATAAGGTTGCCCCAAACTGATGCTGTGGCGAGCCGAGAAGTCCTGAATGAATTAGAAACTCCGAGAGCGCTTGCACTTGAGGAAGCGGTAGCTTGTGGCACCCCGCTCGTCCCCATTCTTGGTCATCCTCGGGCTTGACCCGAGGATCCACAACCAAGCCCCGAGACGTTCAAGGCAAGTCGCGAAAGGCAGCAAAGCGAGACCGAACCGACCGTCCCGCAGAAAGGCAACCCTTACGCCGCCTCCCCCACTTTCCCATAGGGATCGAACCGTCCATAAAACGTCTCGCCTTTTGCGGCCATGTCCTTCAACAACGGCGTCGGCGCAAAATGGTCGCCGTAGTCAGCCGCCAGCTTCTCCGCCAACGCCACAAAGGTCTTCACACCCATGCCGTCGATATAGCTGAGCGTGCCGCCCGTATAAGGAGCGAAACCGAAACCGAGGATGGAGCCGACATCGGCTTCGCGCGGATCGGTGACGATGCCTTCTTCCACCGTGCGGGCCGCTTCCAAGGCGATCGTCACGAGAAAGCGCTGTTTCAGCACGGTGACATCCACTTCGGACGCCGGCTTCTGCGGATAAAGATCCTTCAGGCCCGGCCAGAGTGACTTTTTCGCCGGTTTTGGCGGGTAATCGTAAAAACCCTGGCCATTCTTGCGGCCGCGACGGTCCAGCTCGTTGACCATTTTGTCGATGAGGGTCATGTGGCCGGGTTTGACCGAAGCCTCGCCCAGATCGGCAATAGACGCCTTCATGATCTTCTGGCTGAGATCGACGGCGACCTCATCGTTGAGCGAAAGCGGGCCGACCGGCATGCCGGCCATTTTTGCGGCGTTTTCGATCATCGCTGCCGGCACGCCTTCGGCCAGCATGTCATAGGCCTCGTTGATATAACGGAAGACACAGCGGTTGACGAAGAAACCGCGCGTGTCGTTGACGACAATGGGCGTCTTCTTGATCTTGGCGACAAAATCCAGCGCCGTGGCCAGTGCCTTGTCGCCGGTCTTTTCACCGAGAATGACTTCGGTCAGCATCATCTTTTCGACCGGCGAGAAGAAATGCACGCCGACAAACTGGTCCGGGCGTTTTGAGTTTTCCGCAAGCCCAGAGATCGGCAGGGTGGAGGTGTTGGAGGCAAAGATGGTGGTGGCCGGGATGACGGCTTCGACCTGTTCGATGACCGCCTTCTTCACCGCACGATCCTCGAACACCGCTTCGATGACCAGATCGGCATCCGACAGCGCGGAATAATCCGGCGTCGGCGTGACAAGCGAGAGCAGTTTTTCGCCCTCTTCCTTGGTCAGGCGGCCCTTGGAGATGCTTTCCGCCACCAGCTTTTCAGAGACGGCCTTGCCCTTATTCGCGGCTTCCTGATCCCGATCGATCAGCACGACAGGAATGCCGGCGGCGGCTGTGACATAAGCGATGGACGCACCCATGAAACCGGCGCCGACGACGCCGATCTTCTTGAACTCGCTTTTGGGTACACCGGCCGGGCGACGCGCGCCCTTACCGAGTTCCTGCATGGAGATGAACAGCGAGCGGATCATCGAAAACGCTTCGGTCGTGCCGAGAACTTGAGTGAAATAGCGCTGCTCGACCTTCAGGGCCGTATCGAAGGGAAGCTGCAGGCCTTCATAAACGCATTTCAGGATGGCGAGCGCACCCGGATAATTGCCGGCGGTTTCGCGGCGTAGGATGGCGGGAGCTGCCGGCCAGAGCTGGGCGGCCTGTGGCGTCCACACGCCACCGCCGGGGGCTTTAAAACCTTTTTCATCCCATGGGGCGACGGGCTTAAGTCCGTCCTTGATCATCTGTTTTGCGGCATTCACCAGTTCGGCCGGTTCGACCACCTGATGTACGAGGCCCATGGCCTTAGCGCGCTGCGGGGTGAGCGACTGGCCTGTCGTCATCATCTGCAGGGCGGACTGGGCATCGGTGAGGCGCGACACGCGCTGGGTGCCGCCGGCGCCCGGAAAGATGCCGACCTTGACTTCCGGCAGCGCCAGCTTGACCGACTTGCCATTGGCGGCGACACGGCCGTGGCAGGCGAGCGACAATTCGAACGCGCCGCCCATGCAGGTGCCGTTGATGGCAGACACCCAGGGCTTGCCATTGGTCTCGATGGCGCGAAACAGCCAGGTCATGCGGCCCGCGACTTCGAACAGCTTTTGTTTGGCGGTTTCCGGGTCTTTTGCCGTGGCTTCCTGCAGCATGGAGAACATGCCGCGGATCATGGTGAGATCGGCCCCGCCGGAGAAGGAGGATTTGCCGGAGGTGAAAACGACACCCTTGATGGCGGCGTCTTCCACCGTCTGTTTCAGCAGGGCTTCGAGTTCGTCCATCACCTCGACGGTGAAGACGTTCATCGATTTGTCCGGCATGTCCCAGGTGATGAGAGCGATGCCGTCTGCGCCGGTTTCGATGGTGAAGTTTTTGTAGGTGCTCATGTCGGGATTTCCTCTTCCCTGAAATTTTTATGGGTGGCGCAGCCCCCTCACCCGCCTCCGCTTCGCTCGGCGACCTCTCCCCAAGGGGAGAGGAGGAACAGAGACCTTGCTGCCTGCTCCTCTCTTCTCCCCAACGGGGAGAAGGTGCCCGAAGGGCGGATGAGGGGGCCTTTCCTCAAACCCGCTCGATAACCGTCGCCGTGCCCATGCCGGCGCCGATGCAGAGTGTGACCAAAGCGGTGTTCATATCGCGGCGCTCCAGCTCGTCCAGAACCGTCCCCAAAATCATCGCGCCGGTGGCGCCGAGCGGGTGGCCCATGGCAATCGCACCGCCATTGACGTTCATGATGTCGTGGGAAATGTCGAAGGCCTGCATGTAGCGCAGAACCACGGCGGCAAAGGCCTCGTTGAGTTCGAACAGGTCGATATCGGCAATCGTCATGCCGGTGCGGGCAAGCAGCTTTTCGGTGACATCGACCGGGCCGGTCAGCATCAGCGCCGGATCGGAGCCGATATTGGCAAAGGCCTTGATTCGGGCACGCGGTTTCACGCCCAGAGACTGACCGCCCGCCTTCGAGCCGATCAGCACGGCGGCGGCGCCATCGACGATGCCGGACGAATTGCCGGCGTGGTGGACGTAATTGATCTTTTCGATTTCCGGATGCGCCTGAATGCCGACGGCTTCGAAACCGCCCATTTCACCCGGCATCTGGAACGAGGCGTTGAGCGAGGCCAGCGCCTGCATGTCCGTGGTCGGGCGCATGTGCTCGTCGCGGTCGAGGATCGTGATGCCGTTCTGGTCTTTTACGGGAATGACCGAGTTCTTGAAATAACCGGCCTCCCACGCCTTGCCGGCGCGCTTCTGGCTTTCGACGGCATAGGCATCGACGTCATCGCGGGAAAATCCGTATTTTGTGGCGATGAGATCGGCCGAGACGCCCTGCGGCATGAAATAGGCCGGAAAATTGACGGACGGGTCCATGTACCAGGCGCCGCCGGACATGCCCATGCCGACACGCGACATGCTCTCGACGCCACCGGCGATGACGATGTCATCCGAACCGGCAGCAATCTTGCCCGCACCAAAATTGATGGCGTCGAGGCCGGAGGCACAGAAACGGGAAATCTGCATGCCCGGAGCCTTGGTCGAATAGCCGGCCTCAAAAGCGGCGGCCTTGGGGATGACGGCGCCACTGTCCATCACCGGATCGACACAGCCCATGATGATGTCGTCGACGGTCTCCGTATTCAAGCCGTTGCGGTCGCGGATGGCTTCCAGCGTCTTGGCGGCGAGCCGAACGGACGGCACTTCGTGCAAGGATCCATCCTTCTTGCCGCGGCCGCGCGGCGTGCGCACGTGGTCGTAAATGAAGACTTCGGTCATGGTGTCATCTCCCTGGCTGGCAACCGGGTTGCCGGCAATTTCAGTTTATGTCGCGCTTAGCCTTGAATCGCCGGGCGCTCTTTCGATGTTGGCGGGGTCGTTACCGGCAAGACGATAAGCCTTCCATTTTCAACCCGCAGATCCAATGGCTCGCCGATCCTGAAGCCGGTTGCGGCACGAAGTTCCTCCGAGATCGGCATGACGATCTCCCCCTCGCTTTCCTGAAGCGTCACAACGGTCTTCATTTTCGCCTCCACATCAAAGACAGGAACACCGAGCGAGAATGCCCCTCCCCAACCCTCCCCACAAGGGGGAGGGAGCGCCTCGGCGCAAATCAAAACGCCTCAGCCGCCAGTTCCATCACGCTGTCCGCGCCGGCTTCGATGCGCACCTTGCGCAGTGCGGTTTCCGGCATGATCTTTTCCATGAAGAAGCGTGCCGTCACCAGCTTGTTCTTCAGATACTCCTCGCGGGCATCACCGCTGCCAAGCTTTTCCTGCGCGGTCTTGGCGATCCTTGCCCACATGTAGCCCAAGGTCACGAGGCCGAAGAGGTGCATGTAGTCGGTGGAACCGGCGCCGGCATTGTCGGGCTTGGCCATGGCATTTTGCATGAACCACATGGTCGAGGCCTGAACGTCGTTCAGGCCCTTTTTCAACGCCTTGGTGAAAGGCGCCATCGCTTCGTCGGCGCGGTTTTCCTCGCAGAAATCGCCGATTTCCTTGAACATCGCCATGACGGCGCGGCCGCCATTGAGCGCCAGTTTGCGGCCGACCAGATCGAGTGCCTGAATGCCGTTGGCCCCTTCGTAGATCATGGCGATCCGGGCATCGCGGACATACTGGCTCATGCCATGTTCCTCGATGTAACCGTGGCCACCAAACACCTGCTGCGCCATCACCGCGTGGTCAAAACCCTTGTCGGTCAGCACACCTTTCAGGATCGGCGTAGCGAGACCGAGCAAGTCGTCGGCGTTCTGACGTTCCTTCTCATCCGGCGAGCGGTGGGCGATATCGGATTTCAGCGCCGTCCAGAGCAGAAAGGCGCGGCCGGCTTCGTTGAACGATTTGATCGTCATCAGCGAGCGGCGGATATCCGGGTGGACGATGATCGGATCGGCCTTTTTGTCGGGTGCCTTAGGCCCCGAAAGCGAGCGGCCCTGAATGCGCTCGTTGGCATAGGCGACAGCGTTCTGATAGGCGGTCTCGGCGATCGACAGGCCCTGCAGGCCGACGCCGAGGCGGGCCTCGTTCATCATCACGAACATGGCGGACAAGCCCTTGTTTTCCGCGCCGATGAGATACCCGGTGGCCTCGTCATAGTTCATGACGCAGGTGGAATTGCCGTGGATGCCCATCTTTTCTTCGAGCGCGCCACAGGTGACGCCGTTGCGAGCGCCGAGCGATCCGTCTTCACCCACCATGAACTTTGGCACGATGAACAGCGAGATGCCCTTGGTGCCTTCAGGCGCGCCTTCGATACGGGCGAGCACGAGGTGGATGATGTTATCCGTCATGCCGTGTTCGCCGGCGGAGATGAAAATCTTCTGGCCGGAAATCTTGTAAGAGCCATCGCCCTGCGGCACGGCCTTGGTGCGCAGCAGACCGAGATCGGTGCCGCAATGGGGTTCGGTGAGGTTCATGGTGCCGGACCATGTGCCGCCGACCATGTTGGGCAGATAGGTGGCCTTCTGCTCATCCGAACCATGCACGAGAATGGCGGCGATCGCGCCCTGTGTCAGGCCCGGATACATCATCAGCGACATGTTGGCCGACGACATGTATTCGCCGACGGCGGCGTGCAGCGTATAGGGCAGGCCCTGACCGCCAAACTCTTCCGGCACGGCAAGGCCGATCCAGCCGCCCTGACAATACTGGTCATAGGCTTCCTTGAAACCCTTTGGCACGGTGACCGAGCCGTCATCCTTGCGGATGCAGCCTTCCTGATCGCCGGACAGATTGAGCGGGAAAAGCGCTTCTTCGGCTACTTTGGAGGCCTCGCCCAAAATCGCCTCGATCATGTCGGGCGTCGCATCGGCAAAGCCGGGCAGATTTCCGAAACGTTCGAGACCGAGCACGTCGTTCAGGATGAACAGCGTATCTTCAACGGGGGCCTTGTAGACGGGCATGCGCAAACTCCTCCTCTGCGCGCCGGTGGTCACCGGCAAACTCCATCGCTAAAATATTGACGTTTGCGTAAACGTCAATCCCGCGACAGGACAGTTTTCCGTTTCATCGCGTGTCTGTGATGCAGGTTTATGAAGGAGAGCCGCAAACGGTCGGCCACGTTACCAGACATGCCGGCGGCAACCGCGCCGGATATCGAAAAACTGCGAATTGCCACCATGGCGGTGCACGCACAGCAGCCGGAATCGTGGCCACCGCGCCAAACATTCAACCTCCTCTCCAATTCACTACAACAGGCAGCTTTCATGACTGTTTCCAAAATCGAGCAATACGGCATCATGAAACAACATCTACACCTTGCGCGAGAGCGGGTATCCGACCGCGTCAAGCGGGCTTTCAAAATCAAAAGTTAAAAAAACCGGGAGGGATTAACCCGCCGTTTACCACGTTCGTTGGATTGTGTGCTCTGAACTAGTCGTGGCGTACCTCATTTCATTTGTCTCGCGTTGTATTCATGAGGTAGCCCGCAACCACCCAAGGTTGAGGAAAGTCCCGTACGGCATTCTTTCCTGGAGTGGTTTCCTTCGATCTCCCGTAACCGGAGATCGTTGGCGAATACCAATCAGCGGATCGCAAGCCGGTCCGCGCTGTCGAAGCGAGCGAGACCATGAACGGATCACGACCCACGCCATCCCGTCGCGGCGAGACGTCCTCCCTGGACGCGCTCAACCGTACGATCGAAGGGCTGGAAGCACGGATCGAGGGACTGATGCATTCGTCCGGCCGCGATCGCCAGACTGGTAAACGTCACACTGGTGATGTCCGCGAGCAGCGCCGTCATGCCGAGCCGCAGCAGCAGACAACACAAAGAGCAGCGCCGCAGCCGGCCGCAGCCGCACAGTTGAACCCGCTTGAGGAAATTCGTCGCCGCCAGCGCGCGCTCGATGCCGCCCGTCATCCGGAGCGGGAAATGCGTCCGCCGGAAGCCTATGTCGAAACACCGCGTGCGCCGATTGCGCCACGCCGTCCGGCGGCTCAGCCCGCCGCAGCCTATGCCGACAACCGCGCACCACGCGCCGAAAGCCGTCCGCTGCCGCCGGTTTCACAGAACCGTCCGCTGGCATCTGCCGTGGCGGCGCGCGCTGCCGCGCCCGCAACGATGACGGCCGTGCTGCCGGATGCGATCATGAACGATATCGCCGAGGCTCTGGTCAGCCTGCGGCAGGATCTGAAACAGGATATTTCACAGGGCGTTGCCCGCGAGATGGATGGTCTGCGCACGGAAATCCGTTCGATCCGGGCGATTGCCGAGGACCGTCATTTTGCCGAGGACATGCGCAACGACCTGGCAAAGCTGGCCGAAAGCATCGGCAACCTCAACCATCGCGGCGCGCCCGAAACGGATGACCTGCGCGAGGAATTCGAAGGCCTGCGTGCGGCCATGCAGGGGCTGGCCCGCGAAGACACCGTGCAACGCATGGAAACGCAGTTTCTGGGTCTGGAAGAGCGCGTGCTCGATGCCGATCCGCAGGCGCTGCGCGAGGAACTGTTGGCGCTCGCCTACCGGATCGACGACATCAAGACGCAACTGGGCGCCGTCGGCGACAACAGCGCGATCTTTGCGCTGGAAGACAAGCTGCTGACGCTGGCCGGCGCGGTGGAACAGCTCGGCACCCGCATGGTGCCGCATAACGATCCGATGATCGTCGAGCAGTTTTCCGTGCTCGACAAGCGTCTGGACGAGATCAGCCGCGCCTTGACGGCAAGCAGCCGTGCCTCGGCCGATGCCGCTCTCGACCATGGCATGATCGGACGGCTGGAAAGCCGGCTCGAAGGCCTTGCCGACCAGATCGACGCCATGCATCGCGATGCGCTGCAATCCGCTGTGCCGTCCGCCATGGATGACGAGATGGGTGTGCGCATCGAGGCGCTGGCACGCAAGATCGACGATTTTTCCCGCGAACAGGGTGCGATGCGTCTGGACGAGCGTCTGGAAGACCTCGCCATCCTGATGGAACGCGTGCAGCAACCGGCCCAGCCGGCCGAACTGACCGGTTATCTTTCCGACATTTCCCGCAAGATCGACGCGCTGGAACAGGGTTCCGTCAACGACGCGCTGGCCGAACGGCTGGACTATATCTCGCGCCGTATCGAAGAAATCGAAGTCACGCAGCCGGCAGCACCTGTCGACAATGAACTGTTCGGCCGACTGGAAGGCCGCCTCAGCGATATCGCCGCGCGTCTGGACGATGCGGCTTCCGCACCGGCCAGCGACAATGATGCGCTGCGCAATCTCGAAGACCAGATCGCCAATCTTTCCCGCCTGATCAGCGAACCGAAGCCGGCCGCGGAAGCCTTCGAGCTGCCCGCCGCCTTCGAGGAGCGCATGTCGGCCATCGAAGGTTATATGGCGACCAGCGACGAATATGTGATCGAGGCTGCCCGTCAGGCTGCCGAGGCCGTTGTCGAGGCTTATGCCCGCAACGGCGCGGCTTCCGGTGGCGCCGCCCCCGACATGGGCGCATTGACGGCGCTGGCCGAAGATCTGCGCCATCTGGAAGATCTGACGCGCGGTTCGGAAGAACGCACGCACCAGACGTTTGAAATGCTGCACCGGACGCTGGTCAGCATTGCCGACCGGCTGGACACGATGGAAGGCAGCATTGCCCGACAGGGCACTCTTGAGCCGGCACGTTCTGTTCCGGCTCCCTCGCCGACAACGACCAGAACCTCCATGCAGTCTGCGCCTGCCGCACAGGCCGCGCCTGCCGCGCAGTTTGCACAGGCCACGCCTGCCGCGCAGGTCGCACCTGTGATGCCGAAGGCGACGGTGCCTATGTTTGCCGGCGGTGAAGACCTGCACAATTCCGTTGCCCTGCCGGCTGAAGACCGTCTGGACGAACGCTCGCTGTTTGCGGACGATCTCGAGAGCGGCCTTCTGGACAATGGCGATGCCAGCGACGATCTGGAAAATGCGCAGCGCACCGCCGACAAGGAAGGTCGTGTGATCGCGGCCGGTGACAAGTCCGGCAAGAGCCTTCTCGGCGGCATGAAGCGTTTTCTGTCCGGCCACAGGGAAGCCGAACCGAAGGCGACCGACCGCACGGTAGTGGAGCCGACACCGTCGATCGATCCTGTCGACATGCTGCCGCCCGAACAGCAGAACGTGCCGCTGGAACCGGGCTCCGGCATGCCAGACGTGAAGAAGATTCTCGAGCGCGTTCGCGCCAGCCAGGCCGGTCAGGCGGGAAACACCGCAGGTGACGGAGAAAGCGTCGATTACATTGCCGCCGCACGCCGCGCCGCCAAGGCTGCTGCCATGGAAACCGACCCGACACTTGCCGTTTCCGCCGGTTCGCGCGGTAAGGGCAAGACCAAGGCGGAAAAGCCCAATGCCGTGAAGGCCGGTCGCGCCGCCATGCTGAAGGCGGACAGTGCGAAAGGTGGCGGACTTTCCGCAGCCTTTGCCAAACACCGCAAGCCCATCCTGCTGGCAGTCGGCGCCGTGCTTCTGGCGCTGATGGCGATGCCGCTGGTCAATACCCTGACACGTGGCGACGATGCACCCGCAGCGCCGCCGGAAGTGGGCATGGTGGCACCGGCTGAAAACCCGGCCGAGGGCACGCCGGCAACGGGCATGACCGCCAACGAGGCCGATACATCCCTGCAGGAGCCCACCGGCGCAGACGCTCAAAACGCGGCACCGCTGGAGAGTGGCGAGGCATCTTCGTCCGCACCCGCGCCGCTGCCGGATGTGGCGCAGGCACCGTTGGATACGGCACCGCTCGCTGAAACCCAGCAGGCACCTTCCGCCGAAACCGCGCCGGCACCCGTTGCTCCAGAAACTGCTACCCCGGCCGCCCCGCAGGCTGCGATCGAGGTTCCGGCCACGATGGGCCCGAAATCGCTTGCCGATGCGGCAGCCAGCGGCGATCCGCAGGCCCTGTTTGAAATCGGCGCGCGTTATCAGGACGGTCGCGGCGTTGCCGCCAACTTGCCCGAAGCCGTGCGCTGGTATGAGATGGCCGCGACACGCGGTCTGGCGCCTGCGCAATACCGTGTCGCCAACCTCTACGAAAAGGGTACCGGCGTTACCCGCGACTTCGGCAAGGCGATGACCTATTACGAGCAGGCAGCAGAAGCCGGCAATGCCAGCGCAATGCACAATCTCGCCGTGCTCTACGCATCGGGTGCGGCCGGCACACCGGATTATGCCAAGGCCGTCAGTTGGTTCGAAAAGGCCGCCGATCTCGGCGTTTCCGACAGCCAGTTCAACCTCGCCATCCTTTATGCGCGCGGCAATGGCGTGCCGCAGAACCTCGATGCTTCCTACAAGTGGTTCGCGGTCGCGGCCCGTGGCGGCGATCAGGATGCGGCGCAGAAGCGTGACGAAGTGGGCGCTGCCATGTCCCCGGCACAGCTAGAGGCTGCCAAGTCCACGGCCGAACAGTGGCAGGTCAAGCCGGTCGATCCGACCGCCAACAGCGTCAACCTGCCGGATGAATGGGTCGGCAAGGGCGAAAAGACCGCCTCGGTCGACATGGAAAAGGCGATCCGCAACATCCAGGCCATCCTGAACAAGAACGGTTTTGATGCCGGCGCGCCGGATGGCAAGATGGGCAACAAGACCGTTGCCGCCATCCGATCCTTCCAGAAGGCCAATGGCATGGAACCGGACGGCAAGGTCAGCGAACCGCTGGTGCGCAAGCTGCTGGCCACCAACCAGGGCTGATCAGGTCAACGCAGTGTATCGAAGGCGCGCGGCCGCAAGGTTCGCGCGCTTTTTTGTGTCATGTGCCCGGCGAATGCCCGGATTGGCGAACGGAAAAATGCCGTATTAATCCAAGCTTATGGATTGACCTGTTTAATGGGCGGGCGCATGACAATCGAGCCCGGCCGCGTCATTGAAGACGTGTGGCCGGCATTGTTTTTTCATCGCCGCAACGGGCGGTTAGCACGCGACCACCGCCCGCGACGGCGAAGCCGTTTCGAGGTTGACCGTGACTGTCTATCTGCCGATTGCAGAGCTTTCGGTGAACATTTTCATCATCCTCGGCATGGGTGCGGCTGTCGGCTTTCTGTCCGGCATGTTCGGCGTTGGCGGTGGTTTTCTGATCACGCCGCTGCTGATCTTCTACAACATCCCCCCGGTTGTGGCCGTTGCCACCGGCGCAAACCAGGTGGTCGCCTCCTCTGTGTCCGGCGCGATTACCCATTTCAGGCGCGGCACGCTCGACATCAAGCTCGGCACGGTGCTGCTGGTGGGGGGCCTTCTAGGGGCGACGGCGGGTATCTGGGTGTTTTCCTGGCTGCGCAGCATCGGCCAGCTCGATCTCTTCATCGCCATTCTTTACGTTCTTCTGCTCGGCACGGTCGGCACGCTGATGCTGAACGAGAGCGTGCGCGCCATGCGCCGCGCCGCCAGACAAGAACAGGTGACGCTGAAACGGCCCGGGCACCACAGCTGGGTGCATCGGCTGCCGTTCAAGATGCGCTTCAAGAAATCAAAGATCTATCTCTCGGCCATTCCGGTCGTGGCGCTGGGTTTTGCCATCGGAGTCCTGACCTCGGTGATGGGTGTCGGCGGCGGCTTCATCATGGTGCCGGCGATGATCTATCTGTTGCGCATCCCGACCAATGTGGTTGTCGGCACATCGCTGTTCCAGATCATTTTCGTCACCGCCTATACGACCATGGTGCAGGCCGCGACCAACTATTCCGTCGATATCGTTCTGGCGACGATCCTTATGGTGGCGGGCGTCATCGGCGCGCAATATGGCGTGCGTGTGGGCCAGAAACTGCGCGGCGAACAGCTGCGCGCGCTGCTGGCGCTGTTGGTTCTCGCCGTGGCGCTGCGCCTTGCCGTGACGCTGGTGGTGACGCCGGCCGATCTCTATTCCGTCAGCGTCGGGAGCTTCTGATGTCGCCTGCCGCTGCCTTTCGTCGTTTCGCGCTTGTCGCTGCCCTCGCCTTTATCGGCCAGCCGGCCGCAGCCCAGGTGCCGTTCGGCCAGGCGACGGCGGTGAAGGAAGGGCTGGAAATCGGCACCTCGACCAGCGAAATCGGCATCGCCTCGGATTTTCGCGGCGCCGACCTGACGATTTTCGGGGCGCTGACCAATGCCGACGAGTTGCTTTTGGCGATCGGCCAGTATGATGTGGTGGTGACGCTGGAAGGCCCGCTGGATTACGCCACGGTGCGCAAGAAAAGCCGCGTGCTCGGCATCTGGGTCAATACCGAATCCATGACCTTCGAACAGGTGCCGGCCTCCTATTCGGTGGCGGCGACGCGGCAGATCGACGACATCCTTTCGAGCGAAGGCGGCCTGCCGATCGGCACCGACCATATGCGCCTGTCACCCACCGGTTATGTCGGCAATGCCGGCAATCTGACCGAATTCCGCGATGCCTATCGCCGCCTGAAACTGGCGGGCGGGCTTTACCAGCACGATTTTGGCGGCGTGCGCTTCGTCTCGTCCAGCCTGTTTCGCGCCAGCCTGCGCCTGCCCGCCAACGTGCCGGATGGCGTACACATGGTGCGCGCTTACCTGTTCAAGAGCGGCACGCTGCTGGCCGAACGCGAACTGCCCTTGCGCGTCAACAAGACCGGCATCGAACAGCAGATCACCGATGCGGCCCACAACCAGCCGATCCTCTATGGCATTTTATGCGTGATGATCGCGCTGGTGACGGGATGGGGCGCGAGTTTGATGTTCCGCAAGAAGTGAGTGGTGGTGGCTTTGCGCTGGCAAGCGGCGGGCATTTCTGCAGGTGATCAATCAATATCTGGCTTCCAAAACCCTTTTTTCGTCGTGGCAGAGGAGGAAAGATTGTGTGATCACAGCATATTTTATTGCCGTTTCATTTCATCGACCAGGCGACGGCACGCGCTGGTTCCAGCTCATTTTAAAAATCAGAGAGCCACAAATTTATATGACAAAAGAAGAATGCGTCAGCCATCTGATATATCTCATTGAAAAATACGTTGACGATCCAGAAAATTCCCGTGAGTTGATATCATTGATCGAAGAACAAAAAGACAGACCGCCAGCGAAAGTTTTGATTTATAAAATCTTTGAGATGCACACTGTGAAATTTTCTGATGACGATAAGATATTGATCAACGATATCAGTTTCTTCTTCGGATAAGCCTGCACTGAAAAACAGCTTGAAGACGAATTTCAGTCATCGACATGCGCTATTGTTACCTTCGAAGACACCTCCCATCCGCAACGTCGCCGCTGCGGATGGAGATTTCGGACACGATCACATCGCCGGCAGGATGGCGATGTCGCGGATTTCCTTGTCCGTACCGGTGATGGCGCCGACTTCGGTGGCTGCACCGGTTTCCAGATTGACGGTGTAGAGCATCTTGCCGGCGGCGAGGTAAGCGGTGTTCTTGCCGCCTTCTTCACCCTGGATATCGAAGGCATAGGTGGCAGGCTTGTCCTTGATGCCGAGCTTGCCGATGGCCTTCAGCGTGCCGTCATTCGGCTTGGTCTGCTGGATCAGCGCGCCGATCGTGGCGTCGATATTGTACATCGCCGTCTTTTCCGGCTTGCCGATCGAGTTCGTGTAGGCGGCGGCAACGATGTTGGGCGTTTCGCCCTTGTGCATGTCGCCTTCTTCATAGGCCAGCACGCCATCGACGGTCACTGCACCGGTATCCGGGTGAACACGGTGATTGGTGGTGCCGGTCATGAAGCGCAGGCGGTCGGCCATCGGGTTGAAGTCGACGACGACAGGTGCTTCCGTCATGGTCAGCATCTTGTCCATCTTGGCGACTTCGGTGGCGGCGCCGGTTTCGAGGTTGATCGAGACGATCACGTGTTCCGGCGTGACGCCGATGACCGTCTTGTTGCCGGGACGGAAATCGATGCCGACGAGTTTATCAACGCCGGTGACGTCCATCGTCTTGGTGACTTCCGGCTTTGCCGTGTCGAACATGACCAGCGTCTTGTCACCGGCAAGGCCGAGCACGGGGGCCGCGGAGGCGGTGACGACAGAGGCTGCAAGCATGGTGGATGCGATCAGAGCGGTGCGAGCGATGTTCATGGCTTTCTCCCGTTTGTTTCGATCTCTTCGAGAGCGCTGTTGGCGCGCGGCCTTTTCAGGTCTCTCGGAAGGTAGACACACGGGAGGGGGCATCTGGATGCAGCGGCCAAAAATATTTTTTCGACTGCATCCATTTTCGTCTGCGCGGTGTCTTCCATATGCGGTCCCATAACGGCTGTGTGAAACCTTGATGACTGGACGAGCCCATGTCAGCCGTGGCAACAGCAGAATTGGAATATTCGCATATCCGCGAATGCTCACGAGGAGAGAGCGACTTGGCCTTGGCGACAGACCAGACGACGGATTTGGCAGCAGCACTTGAGGCCTGCGCCTCCGGTGACCGCAATGGCTTGCGCCAGATCTTCGACCATGAGGCCGGAAAGCTGGTGGCGGTGGCGCAGCGGATCGTCAGACGACGTGATCTTGCCGAGGAAGTGGTGCAGGAAGCCTTTATCCGCATCTGGACGCACGCCCATCAATACGCTCCCGATCGCGGATCGGCGCGCGGCTGGATTTATGCGATCGTGCGTAACCGCGCGCTCAACATGTTGCGCGATGGCAGACGCGAGGATCTTGTCGGCGAAGACGGGCTGGAGGCGCTGCAGGACAGCGAGCAGCAGGAAGAGATCATGGCGGCCTGGCACCGGCTGGACCGCGACAGCCGCCTGAAGGAATGCCTTGGCGGGCTGGATGATACCAAGCGACGCGGCATCCTGATGGCCTATGTCGGCGGTTATACCCATGGCGAGATTGCCGGCCGGCTGAAACTGCCGCTCGGAACCGCGAAATCATGGATACGGCGCGGGCTTCTGTCGCTGCGGGAGTGCATGGCATGAGGATCGATCCCGCCGACATCCCGACCATCGCCGACGAATACGTGCTCGGGCTTCTGGACGAGGCAGAGGCTGCGGCCGTGGAAGCCGAAATCGAACGCAATGCCGAGCTTGCCGCCGCCATTGCCAAGGCGCGGGAGCGTTTTCTGCCACTCGACACAAGCATCGAGCCGAAAACCGTCTCACCGACGCTGTGGGATGCAATCGCCAAACGACTGCCGGACAATACCGGCAACACCTCCATCCGCTCGGTTTCGCCGCGCCTGCCTTCCGCCGGCAATGACAATGGCCGTTCCGGCTGGCGGGCTGCGGCGATTTCGGCAATGGCCGCATCACTGATCCTCGCGGGCGGGCTGATCTGGAGCGTGACGCGCACGATCGAGCCGCTGGTTGTCGCCGTTCTCCTGAACGAGGCGGGTGAGGTGCAGGCCGTTGTCGAGGATTTTGGCAACGATACCGCCAGCGTCCGCCTGCTGGCCGATTTTGCCGTGCCGGCGGACAAGACCATGCAGGTCTGGACCCTGCCCTCGCGCGAAATGGGGCCGATGTCGCTTGGTCTGCTGGAAGGACCGCAATCGAAAACATTGAGCGGCTCGACCCTGCCGAAACCGCAGGATACGCAACTCTATGAGATCACGCTGGAACAGGCCGGCGGCTCACCGACCGGACGACCGACTGGGCCAATCCTTGCCAAGGGTTTTGCAAAACTGGCGCGGTGAAGCCGTGTCAGCGCATCAGGCACTTTGCCTGCGGGCAACGACCTCCTGATAGGCAGCCTGCAGGCGTTCGAACACGGACGGTTTTTGCGGATCGCGTTCGGCGCCCAGATGCAGCACGCGCAGTTCCTCCATGAAATCATTCCAGAGCGGCCGGCCGCCCTCTTCCAGCAATTGCGCGCGGATGGAAAGTTCTTCCGAAACGGGAAGAAAGCGGTTTCCCCAGGCGCCCATTTCGGCGAAGATCGGGATGAGGCTGATCGACATTTCGGTGAGGCTGTAAATGCCCTTCTGCTTGTGGCTGGGATCATCCACGCGGGTGAGCAGGCCATGTTCGAGGAGGCGCTTCAGCCGGCTGGCGAGAATGTTGGAGGCAATGCCTTCCTCGGAATTCTGCAACAACTCGCGAAAATGCCGGCGATTGCCGAACATGATGTCGCGGATGACGATCAAGCTCCAGCGATCGCCCAGCACCTCCAGCGTCAGATTGATCGGGCAGCCCGAGCGAATTCTGTCTTCCATGCCATTCTCCAAAACCGCTTGCATTCTACAATCGGTCACGCTAGCGTTCAACCAGTTTCGAAATGCAACCGGTTAACTCGTAATGGAGAAAGACATGCGCAAGCTGGTGGTATGGAACCTGATGACATTGGACGGTTATTTCGAGGGTGAGACGCCTTGGGACCTTTCCTTTCACGAAAAGGCCTGGGGGCCGGAGCTGGAAAAGCTTTCGGAACGGTTTGGCGAGGAAGGCGATCTCCTCGTGTTCGGTCGCAAGACCTATCAGGGCATGGCAGCCTATTGGCCGACGGCGGAAGAACCCGGCCGCATCAAGGACATGATGAACTCGATCGCCAAGCTGGCGGTTTCGAAAACGCTGACGGATGCGGCGTGGAACAATACGCGTGTCGTCAGCGATCCGGTGGCGGAACTGACGCGGCTGAAGAGCGAGGACGGCAAGACCATTTTCATCTTCGGCAGCGCCGAACTGGTGGCCTCCATGCTCGATGCCGGGCTGGTGGATGAATACCGGCTGTGCATCGTGCCGGTTCTGCTGGGCAAGGGCAATCCGTTGTTCAAGCAGGCGGATGCGCTCAAGGACCTGACGCTGATCTCCACCGACCGAACTGAAAAGGGCGCTGCGCTGTTGACTTATGCGGTCAGCGGCAAGACTTGACACAGGTCAAGGCAGGCAGCGCTTAGCGGTCGCATCCTCCTTCTCAACAACAGCCAAGGAGGCAGCCATGTACAAGCATATCCTGATCCCCACCGATGGTTCGGAACTGGCAACCGAAGCGCTGGAAAAGGCGCTCGACCTTGCCGTCGAGATGAATGCGGCGGCGACCGTACTGGTGGTGGTAGAGCCGTTGCAGGCCATCACGCTCAACCCGACCGGGTTGGAGATCGCCTATGCCGAATATGACCGGCAGGTGGAGGAAGCCGCAAAGGGCATTCTGGCCGATGCGAAGGCGGAAGCCGAAAAACGCGGCGTGCGCATCCACGTGGAAAGGATCACCAGCACCAACCCGGCGCAGGTGATAGTCGATGTGTCGGCGAAACACGAATGCGACCTGATCGCCATCGGCTCGCGCGGCCGTTCGGGCATTTCGGCCTTCATGCTGGGCAGCGTGACGTTGAAAGTGCTGGCGCTGACCAAGACGCCAGTGCTGGTCTATCGGTAATCACGCCAAAAGGTTGCCATAACGCACCGAATAAATCCGGTCGCGACCCAGCAGATGCGCCACCAGCGCTTGCCGGTCAAAAATGCCCTGCATGGCCTTGTGATTGAGATCCAGTCCACCGGTCAGAACCCCGAAAGCCGGCATCAGCAGGCGGTGGCCATCGGTGGCGAAACAGGGACGACGCACGTATTTTTCGCGCCGTCTCACGGTGGCGGACGGGTGGAGGTGACCAGCCACCTCGCCCTTGCCCGATATCAGGCTCGGTTCGTGGCGGAACACGAGACCGCCATAGACGAGTTCGTCGATGCTGATGCCGGGCAGATCGGTGGTGCCGTCGGGATCGTGGTTGCCGTTGATCCAGATCCAGTCACGGCCGCGGGCCATGTCCAAAATCATCGCGCGCAGATCAGCCGGCAGGAATTCGGAGCCGCGCCGGTCGTGAAAATTGTCACCGAGAGAGACGACGATCTTTGGATCGTAACGGGCGATGACGGCGGCGAGGATGTTGAGCGTGGCGATCGTGTCATAGGGCGGCAGCATCATGCCGCGGCGGGCGAAAGCAGCGCCCTTTTCCAGATGCAGGTCGGAAACGACGAGCATGCCGGTTTCCGGCAGGTAGAGACCACCGAGCGGATCACACACGGCCGCCACACCGTGGACGAGAATGTCCTCGGTGGCGGGGGTGTTGGTCAGCATGGTGCGGGGACTAAGCCCCAGGCGGTTCATCACGGTTGGTTCGTCTTTCAAATGCTTTTTTCTACGTCATTCCTGTGCTTGTCACAGGAATCCAGCCACGCGAAGTCCTTCGCGTGAAAGAAGTCTTTGCGCCGCAGACGCGGCGCTGCTGGATCCCGGCCCAAGGCCGGGATGACGGAGAGTATGCGTAACTGCCTCACCCATCCCTACAATCCAGCCTCCGCAATCAACTCGTCCGCCGCTTCCTGCAGCACCGCATCCTGTGCTTCGCCGGGCACGCTTTCCTTGCCGATTTCCAGCATGATCGGTACTGCCAATGGCGACACGCGATCGAGGTCACGGTGGGTGATATGCCCCTTGATTCGTCCCAGCATATCGCCCAGACGGCCGATATCCAAAAGCCCCGATGCCGCATCGCGCCGAGTTGCTTCCAGAAGCACGTGGTCCGGCTCGTGCGTGCGCAGCACGTCGTAGATCAGGTCGGTCGACACCGTCACCTGCCGTCCGGTCTTTTCCTTGCCCGGATGGCGGCGTTCGATCAGGCCGGAAATGACGGCGCAATTGCGAAATGTGCGTTTCAGCATGTAGCTTTCGTCCAGCCATGCTTCGAGATCATCACCCAGCATATCCTCGTCGAACAGGTCCGACAGGCTCAATGAACCATCCGCGATCATCGCCCCCAGATCGTTCAGGCCCCAGATGGCCAGCGAATAATCGGTGGCGACAAAACCGAGGGGACGGGCACCGGCGCGTTCCAGCCGGCGGGTGAGCAGCATACCGAGGGTCTGATGCGCCAGCCGCCCCTCGAAACAATAGGCGATCAGAAAGAAGCGTTTTCCGCGCGGAAAAGTTTCGATCAGGAGTTCATCCTGTCTGGGCAGCATGGAACGCTCAAGCTGGATTGATAACCAGTCGCGTACCTGATCCGGCAGGGCCGTGCGACGGTCGGGATCGGCCAGCATGGCGCGCACTTGGTCCGCAAGGTAAGTGGTCAGCGGGAATTTTCCGCCGGCATAGGCGGGGATCTTTGGGTCCAGCGAAAAGGCGTTGGAGACGAGGCATTCGTTTTCGCGGATTCCTTCGAACCGCAGCACCTTGCCGGCGAACAAAAAGGTATCGCCCTGCACCAGCTGTTCCAAAAAGTATTCCTCGACCTTGCCGAGCGACATCCCTCCCCGGCCCAAAGTCCCTTTGGCATTGCGTTTGACGAGGCGGACGTTGAGTTCGGCGGCTTCGACGATGGTGCCGAGGTTCATGCGATATTGCTGGGCGATCTGCGGATTGGAGACCCGCCAGCGGCCGTCCTCCATTTTCCTGATCTTGGCATAACGCTCATAGCTGCGCAGCGCATATCCGCCGGTGGCGACGAAATCGACGATGCGCTCATACATCTCCCATGTGAGGGTGGCATAAGGCGAGGCCGAGGTGATCTCGTCATACAGCGCCACCGGATCGAACGGCTCGGCGCAGGCCATGCCGAGTACATGCTGGGCCAGAACATCGAGCGCGCCCTCACCCACCGGCGGCGTATCCTGCGCGCCGTGATAATTGGCATCGAGTGCTGCCTGACATTCCATCACCTCGAACCGGTTGGCCGGCACCAGAATGGCTTTCGAGGGTTCATCCATACGGTGATTGGCGCGGCCGATGCGCTGGGCAAGCCGTGACGCCCCTTTTGGCGCGCCGACATGCACGACGAGATCGATATCGCCCCAGTCTATCCCCATGTCGAGCGTCGAGGTGGCGACGACGGCGCGGAGCTTGTTGTCGGCCATCGCCGCTTCCACCTTGCGGCGCTGGCCGGCATCGAGCGAGCCATGATGCAGGGCAATGGGCAAATTGTCCTCGTTGATGGTCCAGAGTGTCTGGAACAGCAGTTCGGCCTGAAAGCGGGTGTTGACGAAAATCAGCGTCGTCTTGTGGCGTTTGATCTCCTCATAAACCTCTGGGATTGCATAGGTGGAGACGTGACCGGACCAGGGGATGCGGCTGTCAGTGCCCAAGATTGTGATGTCGGGGGCGGCACCGCCCGTCACATGCACGAGACCGGCGGGCGGAGCCGGCGTTTCGCCTTGCGGAACAAGCCAGCGCTGCAGGTCCATCGGATCGGCGACGGTGGCGGACAGCCCGATCGTTTGCATGTCTGGAGCATGCTTTCGCAGGCGGGCGAGGCCGAGCGAGAGGAGATGGCCACGTTTCGAGGTGACAAGCGAATGCAGCTCGTCGAGGACAACGTATTTGAGGTCCTTGAAGAACCGCTCCGCTTCCTTGTTGGCCAGCAGCAACGCCACCTGTTCCGGTGTGGTCAGCAAAATATCCGGCGGATTGAGTTTTTGGCGCTGGCGTTTGGCCTGCGGTGTATCGCCGGTGCGGTTTTCGACCGAGACGGCTAAACCCATCTCGGTCACCGGCTTCATCAGATTGCGCTCGATATCAACCGTCAGCGCCTTCAGCGGCGAAATGTAGAGCGTGTGGATGCCGGTGAAGGCCGATCCGGGCGGAATTTTTCCGCGCGCCACGAGATCGGTGAGCGACGGCAGGAAACCGGCCAGCGTCTTGCCCGCACCCGTAGGTGCGATCAGCAGCATGTTTTCGCCGCCTTGGGCGCGGGCCAAAAGTTCAAGCTGGTGGGCGCGCGGGGACCAGCCCTTTTCAGCAAACCATTTTACGAATGGCCGGGGCAAAGTGACGGCCTGATTGCCGGAAGATTTCGGTTCGATGCGATCCACGGAGTGAAAGATAAGCTTTCACTTGCGGAAATGAAGAGCAGTTACCGAACGATATACCGATCCGTACGGTGATTGATGGCAAGCGTCAGGTTGAGCGCCAGTGCCGCCAGAACCGAGCAGGCGATGACAAAAGGGCTGGCGACGAAGAAGGACAGGAACAGCACGACGCAATCCAGACCGAGCTGCACGAAACCCGCACGCCAGCCGAAGCGATCCTGCAGATAGAGCGCCAGAATGCCGAAACCGCCGAGCGAGGCGCGGTGACGGAACAGGACCAGCATGCCGCAGCCGATCAAAAGGCCACCGAACAATGCAGCGGTGATCGGTTCGATATTGGAAAAACCGATCAGTTTTTGCAGCAGGCCTGACAGGACCGAGGTGAGTGCGACTGCGGAAAATGTCTTGATCGTAAAAACGAGGCCGAGGCGTTTGTAGGCCAGCCAGTAGAACGGCAGGTTCAAAAGGAAGAAGGCCGTGCCGAAACTGACATCGATCGAATAGCGCAGCAGGAAACCGAGACCGGCCGTGCCGCCGATCATCAGATGCGCGGCCGACAGCATGGTGACGCCGAGCGCGGCCAGCATGGAACCGGCAACGACACCCTGCACATCCTCGATGATCGAATGTTTTTCCGAACTGGAAGCCCAGAATCCGATCGGGCTTTTCTTGTCGGTTGCGTTGGCCATGATCAGCGCACCGCGATGTATCGGTCGGACCGATGGTTGATGGTGAGCAGCAGGTTGAGGACAACCGCGCTCAAGAGCGACCACAGAACTGTTATCGGGCTGACCACGAAAAAGGCGGCGGCCATGACGCAGAGATCGAAGGCCAGTTGCACGAGGCCGGCGGGGATCTTGAAACGATCCTGAAGATAGATGGCCAGAATGCCGATGCCGCCGAGCGAGGCGCGGTGACGATAAAGTCCGAGCAGGCCGAAGCCGATGAGGATGCCGCCAAGGAGTGCGGCCCAGAACGGATCGAGATGCTGGATGACGATGAACTGCCGCTCAAGCTCGGTGATGAAGGACACCATCAGGATGGCCACAAAGGTCTTGAAGGAAAAGCCGATGCCAAGGCGTTTGAACGACAGGTAATAGAAGGGCAGGTTGACGACGAAGAACAGGATGCCAAAGGGGATATCGAACGCATAATGCAGAAGGAAGGCAACGCCCGCCGTGCCGCTTGTCAAAAAACCGGCCTGGCTGAGGAAATAGAGGCCGAGCGCTGCCACCATGGCGCTGATGAACATGCCCTGCGCATCTTCAAGCTTCGTGTGGCGTGCCGGATCGAGGCTGTAAAAGCCCAGCCGGCGTTTTTGCGCGCTCTGTTCTTCGGCCAATTCATTCCCCTTGGCGGGTCTGCATTCAGCCCGCGTTTTTCAGCAAGTTTGCATCGCGATAGCGCCTTCATCAAGCGTCATCAACTGGGCGTGATCGTGCACAAGCAAAACGCAATAAAGCGCCGTTCAGCCGGCTTTTCGCGACAGAAACAGAATGCCATGGATGGCATTGCCGCCATCCATGCGAATGACGGTTTTTTCGCTGGCGATCAGATCGAAGCCGTGAGCCTGCAAAAGGCCGAGAATATAATCCTGCGCATGCGCATACCGCATCGATTCCCGCAGGACAAAGCCGTTACCGGCGCCGGCATCCTCGACGGAGAAGGCGAACAGGCCATCGGCTGTGAGGAGCTCGGTCACCAGCGGGAACACCGTCTCCAGCGAACCGAGATACATCAGCACGTCGGCGGCGGAAACGAGGGTGGCACGATGGTTTGCCTGTCCCTCGAACAGGCCGGATTCATTTGCCGGCAGTGTCAGGTCGGATTGGCCGAGATGGTCGTAAAGCTCTTTGCGTTCGGCACGGGCCAGCATGTTGGCGGAAATGTCGAACCCTTCGAGATGGGTGGCAATATCGCGGATTTCCGCACCGAACAGGCCGGTGCCGCAACCGAGATCGACCACGGTGGCAAAAGGCCCATGCGGCCTCACCAGCGCCGCCAGCTTGCCGGGAACCGAATAATCCAGCTTTTCGACCAGCGCCGTATCGAAACGATCGGCGTAATCATCAAACAGGCTTTCGACATACCGGCTCGGCGGCTGTTCCGGCACGTCTTCGGCACCGAGAAGCGCCAGTTTCAGCGTGGCGGCAAACACATCTTCCGGGTCGAGCGCCAGCGTTTCACGATAGGCTACAACCGCCGGCTCGGTCAGACCCGCCTTTTCGCGATATTCGCCGAGACGGAACCAGCCGGCGGCCCATGTCGGGGTGATTTCCAGCGCCTGTTCCATCAGTTCGGCGGCGGCTGCAAATTCATCGCTCTCGCCGAGCATGCGGGCATAATCGGCACGGCGGTCGGCGATGACATCGCCGGAAGAGAACTGGCTCGCACTCATGGGCGGCATGACTTTCATTGGAGTTGCGCCATCTCGCGCAAGTCATAAAAAAACTCAAGTTCTATCTGAGGAGAAGCCCCACATGCTTGCGGTGCACCGACAGGGCCATTATGTCTTGCGCACCCCCGCAGATGAACAAGCCAGACGAACAAGGATGACCGCTTCCGTGAACAGTTTCCTCGGTGACTCCCCCGGCCGTACCGCCATCAAGCTCGTTGTCGTCTGCCTGATCGTCGGTGTCGTTCTGGCCTGGCTCGGTTATACGCCCGACAATATCATCGGCAGCATCCGCTATCATTTCCTCGATCTCTGGTACAACGGCTTCGAGGCGCTCGGCACGGTCGGCAACTATCTGCTGCTCGGCGCGATCGTGGTCATCCCGGTCTTCCTCGTGCTGCGACTGATGAGTTTTCGGCGCTGACATGATGACATTGCTTTCACCTTCGCGGCGGGGTTTTCTCGTTCTTTCCGGCATGGGCTTGGCGTTGGCCGGCTGCTCCACCGTCGGCGTTCTCTCGCCGACACCGGGCGCGACCGACCAGACGGCGGCGGCGCTGCCTTTGGTCAACGCGTTGCGCAAGAAAAACGGCCTGCCCGCGCTTTCCAGCGTCAACGCTTCGCGCAAGGCGGCCGCCGTTCAGGCCGTGCGCATGGCCAAGGCCGACGAAATGCAGCACCTGATCGGCCTCGGTGACAGTTTTTATAACCGCATGAAGGCAAGCGACGTGACGCTGCCGGCTGCGGAAAACATCGCCAGCGGCCAGCACGAAGTCGAACGCGCGGTTCAGGCCTGGATCGACAGCCCAAAGCACCTGAAAAACATGCTGGGTTCCTATAGTGGTCTCGGCGTTGCCGTGGCCTATGCCAAGGATGGACGGCCTTACTGGTCGATGATCCTTTCCAGCTAACAAATTTGGCGCGGGGGCGTCGGGCACATGGGGCAACAGGCAATCGGGCTTTCTGCTGACACCGTTACCGTGCGCCCCTTCGATGTGACGCATAAAAGCGTGCTGTCCATCGCCGTGCCGATGACGCTCGGTTTCCTTACCACCCCGCTTCTGGGCCTCACCGCCACCGGCGTGGTCGGGCGGATGGGGGATCCGGCGGCGCTTGCCGGACTTGCCATCGGCGCCATCCTGTTCGACCTGATTTTCGGCAGCCTCAGCTTTTTCCGCACGTCCACGACTGGTCTTACCGCTCAGGCGTTTGGCCGTGGCGATGCGCGTGAGGAGCAGGCGGTGTTCTGGCGCGCCTTCATCAGCGCTATCGGCCTTGGCATTCTGATGCTGATGGCGACGCCGCTGATCCTCACCTATGCCCCCGGCCTGATGACCGATGATGCGGCGGTGGCCGATGTCACCCGCCACTATTTTGGCATCCGTGTGCTCAGCAGCCCGATGACCTTCATCAACTTTGCCATTCTCGGTTACGTTCTCGGGCGCGGCCAGGGCACGACCGGCCTGTTTCTGCAGGTCGTCATCAATGGCAGCAATATTGTTCTTTCGATCTATCTCGGCCTGCATCTGGGATGGGGCGTCGATGGTGTCGCATGGGGCACGGCCTCAGCCGAGACGATCGGTGCGATCACCGGCCTCATCATCATTTTCCGGCAGTTTGCAAAAATGCCGGGCAGCCGGCCGAACCGTGCCGACATTCTCGACCGGGACCGGCTGAAGGCGCTGTTCCAGCTGAACGCCGATATTCTCATCCGCTCGCTGGTGCTCAATTGCGCCTATGCGATCATGACCCGTGTCGGCTCCAGTTTTGGTGCCGTGACGCTGGCCGCCAATGCCGTGCTGATGAACGTGTTCATGCTCTGCTCGTTTTTTCTCGACGGGCTGGCAGGTGCCGCGGAACAACTGGCAGGGCGCTCGGTCGGCGCCCGTTACCGGCCGGCCTTCGACAGGGCGCTGAAGCTGACGGCTCTGTGGTCCTTTGCCATGGCGGGTCTGCTGGCCCTGTTCTTCATGATCTTCGGATCACACATGATCGACCTGCTGACCACCTCTCCCGAAGTTCGGACCGAGGCGATGGGCCATCTCGGCTGGGCGGCGCTGACCGGATTGACCGGCGCGCTCGCCTTTCAGCTCGACGGCGTGTTCATCGGCGCCACGTGGTCGCGGGCGATGCGCAACATGATGCTGGCATCGCTCGCCGGTTTCTGTCTGGCGGTCGCCGTTCTCGTACCGGCATTCGGCAATCATGGCCTGTGGATCGCGCTCAACCTGTTCCTCGGGCTTCGCGGCCTCTTCCTTCTCGCCATGCTGCCGTCAAAGGCGCGTCAGAGTTTTGCCGCCGCCCAGTGATCGACGCGGCTGTCGCGCAGGTCACGCACCGAATTGACCTGCTCACGATCCAGCAGTTTTGACAGGCCGGAAACGACGCGGCCGGCCAATGCGGGGCCTTCATAAACCATGCAGGAATAAAGCTGCACGAGATCGGCCCCTGCACGGATTTTTTCCAGTGCCGTATCGGCCGACGACACACCGCCGACACCGATGATCGGCAGTTCCTTGCCGACCTTCTGGCGCATTTTTGCCAGAACCGCCGTGGAGCGGGCGAACAGCGGCTTGCCGGACAGGCCACCCGCCTCGCCGGCCTGCGTCTGATCGAGCAGATCATCGCGCGACAAGGTGGTGTTGGAAACGATCAGGCCATCCAGTTCATGTGCCAGCACTGCTGCGGCGATATCGTCCATGCCCTCTTCGGTCAGATCCGGCGCGATCTTCAAAAACACCGGAACCTTGCGGCCTGATTTTTGGGCTTCTTCATTACGCGCGGCGATGACGGCCGAGAGCAGTGCGGCCAGGCTTTCACGTGCCTGCAGATCGCGCAGGCCGGGCGTGTTGGGCGAGGAAATGTTGGCGGTGAAATAGGAAGCCACCGAGTTGAAGCGGCGGATGCCGGCAACGTAATCGGCGATGCGATCGACGCTGTCCTTGTTGGCGCCGATATTGACGCCGATAATGCCGCTGCGGCGGATGCCGGAGAGGCGCGCGAAAGCCGGTTCGTGGCCTTCATTGTTGAAACCGAACCGGTTGATGACGGCTTCGTCCTCGACCAGACGGAAAAGGCGCGGTTTCGGGTTGCCTGCCTGCGCCTTCGGGGTGAGCGTGCCGACTTCGACATGGCCGAAACCGAGTTTCAGGAGCGCTTCCGGCACTTCGGCATTCTTGTCGTAACCGGCAGCGAGACCAACCGGGTTGGTAAATTCGAGACCGGCAAGGCTGACGCGCAGGCGCGGATCGGCTTTGGCGGCGCAGGAGTGCACGAGGCCGGTCTTCAGCGCCGTGATCGACATGCCGTGTGCGGCTTCCGGATCGAGAAGGAAAAGACCGCGGCGGGTCGCACTTTTCAAAAAGCCCATCATGTTCACATCTCCGGAAACTGGTGGCGGCCATCGGCGCCGAGGCCTAAGGGTTTTTCCCACAATACGGCCTTCAGCGGCAGCGGGGCGTAAAGATGCGGAAAGAGATCGCCGCCACGCGATGGCTCGAAGACAAGCTTTTCACCCAGCTGGTCGACATCCACCGCCAGCAGAAGCAGACCTTCCTGGCCGGCGAAATGTTTATCCGCTGTTTCCTGCGCCTGGGCTGCAGTGGAAAAATGGATATAACCATCGGCGAGATCGATCGCCGCGCCATCAAAAACGCCTTTTCCCTTGGCATCAAGCCACAGGTCTTCCGTCACGATCTTGTAGATAACGTCGCTCATTCTCGTTCCCGGCCATGATTGTTTTGCCGAGGCTTTGCCGCAAAGAGCGCGGTTTGTCCATGGCGAAGGTCAATGCATCAGAAAAACAGGAGATAGACATGTCCAGACATTTTTGCGCGACCGTTATGTTTGCGGGTATGGTCACGGTTGCTGCCGCCCCTGTTGCCGCATGGGCGCAGGAGGGAAACCAGAACCGTTTCCGGCTGGAAAAGACCGAAAGCGGTTTCGTGCGGCTCGACACCGAGACCGGAGCTCTGACCTTGTGCCGCGACGAAGGTGGCCAACTGACCTGCCGCATGGCTGCGGACGAGCGTGCAGCCTATGAGAAGGAACTCGACCTTCTGGAAAAACGCGTGACCGCGCTGGAGGGCCGGCAGGGCACCACTGCGGCCAAACCGGGCCTACCGTCGGAAGACGAGATCGAGACGTCCTTGTCGATCATGGAGCGTTTCATGCGTCGCTTTTTCGGCCTCGTGCAGGAATTCCAGGAGGAAGAACGGCATCAGACGACACCGAACCGCACCTGATGTGTGTCAGCTTTGATACGGGCTGGAACTGACGGTTGTGAAGTCTGGCGGCACAAGCCCTTGTGCTGAACGGCTGCCGGTATTAGAAATATGGCGAGGAGATTAGGCAGACTATGCTGTTGGGAGGCGGCGTGGGCATGCAGACACTCACACTGACAATGATCATTGCGGATGACCATCCCCTGTTTCGCGGCGCGCTGCGGCAGGCGGTGAAGGATATCGGCGACGCACAGACCATCATCGAAGCCGGCGATTTCGAAGCGGCCCGCAAGGCGGCAGGCGAATTGGTGGATATCGACCTGATGCTGCTCGACCTCAACATGCCGGGCGTTTCCGGCTTTTCCGGGCTGACGGCGCTGCGTTCGGAATTCCCCGGCCTGCCGGTGATCGTCGTATCGGCCAGCGACGACAGCGCAACGATCGCCAGAGCGCTCGAGCTTGGCGCTTCCGGTTTCATTTCCAAATCCGCCGGGCTGGACGACATCAGACGCGCGGTCGATACCGTGCTCGATGGCGGCATCTGGACCGGTGCGGCGGGCGCTGCCCAAAACAACTGTTCCGACCCGGCCATGACCGAGCTGATGGAGCGGATGAAAAGCCTGACACCGCAACAGAGCAAGGTGTTGACCATGCTCGGCAAGGGGCTTCTGAACAAGCAGATCGCCTATGCGCTCGGGGTCTCGGAAGCGACGATAAAGGCGCATGTTTCGGCCATCCTCTTAAAACTCAACGTCGACAGCCGCACGCAGGCGGTGATCAAGCTCGGCCAGGTCAACCTCGCCATGGTCGCGTGAATGAGACGCCGAAGACAGGATTTTATTCCTTTCCACCTTTACTCCGGCGCCGGTTTTGGTTAGTTTCGCAAGCGTCTGGCTGTGTTGCGTGCCCCAGGCTCTCGTCGTTTTTCCGGGCATTCCGGACGGGCGGAACTGAAAACAAGCCGTATCGCGCTGCCGCCTTGCCGCGGGGCATAAGGCAGGCCCGGCACGGCAGGAATTTGAAAACGATGTTGTCACACGAGACGATCTGGAGCGCGCTCGATGCCCTGGCGGAGCGCCACCAACTGACACCTTCGGGCCTTGCCCGGCGGGCCGGTCTCGATCCGACATCCTTCAACAAATCCAAACGACAGGGACCGGATGGCCGCATGCGCTGGCCTTCGACGGAATCGATCGCCAAAGTGCTGGAGGCGACCGGTGCCAGCATCGACCAGTTTCTCGCCTTTCTCGGCCCTCAACCGGTTCATGCCCCGCAGCCGGCGACGACATCCGACGTGACCTATCCGCCCCGTGCAAGCGGCATTCCACTTCTGGGTTTTGCGCAGGCCGGTGCCGGCGGCTTTTTCGATGACGGCGGCTTTCCCGCGGGCCAGGGCTGGGATGTGGTAGATTTTCCCGCCGCCCCGACAAGCGGAGCCGTTTATGCGCTGGAAGTGCAGGGCGATTCCATGCTGCCGCTTTACCGCGACGGCGACCGGCTGATCGTGGAACCCGGCGCGCAGGTGCGGCGTGGCGACCGCGTGGTGGTGAAAACCCGCGAGGGCGAGGTGATGGCCAAGGTTTTGTTGCGCCAGAGCGCCAAATCCATCGAGCTCAATTCGCTAAACCCGGCGCATGCCAACCGCACATTCGAGATGACCGAGATCGAATGGATCGCCCGCATCATCTGGGCCAGCCAATAAGCCGGACCACCTTGCCTCTAATAAAGCCCGTTCGGGAAATAACGCTGATAGATTTCCTGCAGGCGGCCATTGCGTGACAGGGCGGCCACCGCGCTGTCGAAAGCCACCGGCATAAGCACATCATTGTGCCGGAACATCGCCGAAAGCCCCTCGCCCAGATAACGCTGCGACATGTAGGGGCCGTCGAACAGGGCGCAGCATCCACCGGACGCCTCGCTTGCCACCCAGAAGGGCAGCCGCAGGCCATCGGCAAACACCGCATCGACATTGCCCTGTTTCAATGCATCCAGCATCGCCTCCGGGGTTTCGAACGGCTGCGCCTGCACCTTTGGGAAAAAGCCCTTGAGCATCGCCTCATGCACCGTGCCGGCAACAACCCCGACCGGGCGACCGGACAAGGCAACCGAGGCGTGCCCCGTCAGCCCGATCTTCGAACCCACGGCGAAACGCGCCGGCAGCAGCAGATAGGGCCGCGAGAAGGAAAATTTTGCCCGCAGGTCCGGCGTCACGGCCACACCTGCCAGCACGACTTCGGCACCGGCCTTTTCCAGCGTCGGCTCCAGATCGGCAAACGGCATGGCCTGGATCTGGCATTTCGCCTCTATCTTCAGCTCCGCGCAGATTTCGCGAATGAAATCCACATGAAAGCCGGTCAGGCGGCCGGTCTGATCGAGAAAGCTGAAGGGTGGAAAATCCACCGTGGTGACGACGCGAACACGCGCCAGATTGGAGAGGTCCGGTCTCGGCAGGCGCTCGCGTGCGTCGAACATGACCGGCAGATCCGCATTTTCGACCGGTTGCGCGGCCGCGGGAATGGCGGACAAAAACGTCAGAACCAATGCTGCAACAGCAGCCGACACACGGCCTCCGAACTGCCCCCGGCTTTTGGGGGATGTAACCATTGATTGCATCTGTATGATCCGAAACGAGACATGCCGGGCTTGTTGTCATGGGGGTTTAGCAGAAGCATGCGTGTCGGGGAATCTTTTCATGAGCCGCCTAGCGGGTCGTTTCACGGACCACCTGATCGACCAACGGCGCGACATGATACAACGACGTCCAGTCCCCCGCCCCTTTCGTCTTTTCCCTCTCAGCCACACAGTGACGAAATCGCCGCCCTGACCAGCCTCGGCTTCGGTAAACCGCTGATCCGACGCCTTGAAGCCCTTGCGAACGCCAATGGCACAAGCCTCGAGACCGAATTGCTGGCAGGCAGTGAAATCCATGAGGATGCCTATTTTGCCGCAATGGCGCGTTTTCTGCGATTGCCGTTCATTCCCGACATCGATCCAGCCGGCATTACGGATACGGATGGGCTGGATGTGCAGTTGCTGCGCCCCAATCAGATCCGGTTGGCGCATGCAAAAAAAGCACCGCAGGTGGCGATCGTGCCCGAAGCGATACGACTTGCCGAACTTGCGGCCCTCATCGACCGACTGCCGGCCCTGCGCCAGGGCCTGGTGATCACCACGCCTTCGCAGATCCGTTCCGCCGTATGGGCTGCGGGCGCAAAGCGGCGGGCGCGAGCCGCGGTGACCGATCTTTTCGAAAAACGCACAGTGTCTTCCGCGCGGATCGTGCTGTCCGGCGCGCAAGGGTTTGCGGCAGGCAGCAGCGCCGCCACTATTACGGCCGCGCTGCTGATTGCGCCGCAGATCACCCTGACGACCCTCCACCTGACATTGTCATGTCTTTATCTCGGCTCGCTGCTCCTGCGGCTGGCAGCACTGGCCCATGACAAACATCATCCGCACGCGCCGCACGAAACGGTGGATATCGATGACGGCAATCTTCCCACCTATACGATCCTGATCGCGCTTTACCGGGAAGCGGACGTGGCCGGGCAACTGGTGCGCAGCCTTGAACGGATCGATTGGCCGCACTCCCTGCTCGATATCAAACTTGTCTGCGAGGGGGACGACCAGGAAACGATCGCCGCCCTTGAGGCCCTGTCCTTGAAACCTCATTTCGAGATCGTGCGCGTGCCGCCTTGCGCGCCGCGCACCAAACCCAAGGCACTGACCTACGCGCTTTGCGCTGCTCGTGGCGAATTTCTTGCCGTCTACGATGCCGAAGACCGGCCGCATCCGCTGCAATTGCGCGAGGCATTGCAGCGTTTTCGCGCCGGTCCACAACGGCTCGCCTGCCTGCAGGCGCCGCTCGTCATCAGCAATGCGCGGAATTCCATCTTCAGCGCCCTGTTTGCGCTCGAATATTCGGCGCTGTTTCGCGGCCTGTTGCCGATGATCGCGGATTACCGGCTGCCTTTGCCGCTTGGCGGCACTTCCAATCACTTTCGCACATCGGTTCTGCAACAGGTTGGCGGCTGGGACCCGTTCAACGTGACCGAAGACGCCGACCTTGGCCTGCGCCTTTATCGGCATGGATATCATGCCGCGACACTGCGCCGGCAGACGCTTGAAGATGCCCCGACCTCGCTGAATGTCTGGCTTGGCCAGCGGACGCGCTGGTACAAGGGCTGGATGCAGACTTGGCTGGTGACGGTACGGCACCCGGCCACCCATATTCGCGACATGGGATTGCGGGGCGCATTCGTCTTCCATCTGATGATCGGTGGCATGCTGATCTCCGCCCTGTTGCACCCCTTGCTCTTCGTGCTGCTGGGATGGGGGATTTATATCTGCCTGACCGAACCTTTCCCTGCCCGGGCGCTGCTGGATCAACCGCTGATCGCCATCGATGCCGTCAACATTCTCGGGAGCTACATCCTTTTTGTTCGCCTTGGGCTTCGCTCCATGACGGAACATGAAAGGCAGAGGGTGGGCCGGCGCTGGATGGCGATACCGGTGTACTGGATGATGACGTCGCTGGCGGCATGGAGTGCTGCCAACGAATTGAGGACAAAACCTTTTTTCTGGAACAAAACGCCACATCGCCCCGTTGATGCGGCCAGCGGGGAGCAAAATAGAGCAGACACGCCTCACTTTTCTGCATGCAATTCCGTGCAGGGCAGTTGGTCACTGACTTTCTATTGACACTCCTGCCTCGGCCGCTTGGGACAGGCGGATTTATTTTGGAGAGAGAAAGTTCATGTCGGTTCTCATCAGTATCCTGATCACATTCCTGGTCATCGTTCTGGTTCTTTACCTGATCCAGCGCCTGCCGATCGATGGCCGCGCACGCCAGATCGTGCAGATCATCGTCATCCTGATCGGCATCATTTCGCTGCTGCGCTATCTGGCGGTATTCTGAGGCGCCAGAAATTCGACTACCCCGGCCCGCCTGATACAGGCGGGCACTTTCGGGCAACAATCAAGAGCGCCCCGGTCAGCACATCTGCCCATATGGTCGCATTTGCCCCCGGTGAGCCGGATCGAGCCGTAGCTCCGCGTATTCGCGTTATCCACCGTGCTGGTATTGCCGAAATCCTTGCAACCTTGTCACGCGGCATGACACGACCCACAGAGGCGAGTTCGTTGCCTTTATGCAACTAAAAGCAATCACAAACCGCCCAAAAGACGATCATTCCGCAATACTTAATTAACTATTGGTTGCATCCATGCAATGATTTGACAGTCGACTTATGGGAGTGGACATGTCGAACAAACTTGCATCGCTTACGTCTCTGCGCTTTTTCGCGTCACTATCAATTGTCATCTTCCATATGCAAGGTTTATTGCCGCCTGCCTCGCCGAACGCTTTGACCTGAGACCCATCGTCCCTCCAATTTTCAGGAGAGACTTGGGTTTTCAATCTGCCTTATGCGGCCTGTTTTTCCATAGCCATTTTCATTGCAAATTCACTGGGTGTGATGTTGCCCAGCGAAGAATGCGGTCTGTTCCGATTGTAGTCCTCCTTCCATGCCGCGATCTCCGTCCTGGCCTGTGTCAGTGACGAGAACAGTGTTTCGTTGAGCATTCGCCACGGAAGCTGCCGTTGAAGCTTTCTACGAAGCCGTTCTGCATAGGCTTGCCCGGTGCGATATAATGCCATTCGACGTGAGTTTTTTGGCACCATTCCAGAACGGCCATACTGGTCATCTCCGTGCCATTGTCGGAAACAATCGTGCGTGGCGTCCCTCGTTGGGCGATGATGGCATCAAGCTCCCGCGTAAGCCGCCGACCTGAGAGCGACGTGTCGGCGACCGGCGCCAGGCATTCGCGGGTGAAGTCGTCGACGACGGTCAGGAACCGAAAGCGACGACCATCTGTGAAAGCGTCGCTGACGAAATCCAAGCTCCATCGCTCGTTGGCACGCGAGGGCAGCGCCAGAGGGCGTCTCGTTCCCAAAGCCCGTTTGCGCCCACCACGTTTGCGCACCGTCAGCTTCTCTTCGCGATAGAGACGCCGCAAGCTTTCAGGTTCATGATGATGCCCTGCCGACCCAGCATGACGTGGATGCGGCGATAGCCGAAACGACGGCGCTCGGACGCCACCAGCTTCATGGCCTCACGGATATTGACCTGCCACTGAGAATTTCCTCCAGATTGGATTAGAGTCCGGCTCATCGCGGACGGACTTATGAAGAAGCAGAGATTTACGGAAGAGCAGATTATCGGGGTGCTGAAGGAGCAAGAGGCTGGCGTTAAGGCGGCTGATCTTTGCCGCAAGCACGGGATTTCCGAGGCGACCTTTTATAATTGGAAGGCCAAATATGGCGGCATGGAAGTGTCAGAGGCCAAACGTTTGAAGGCGCTTGAGGACGAGAATGCCAAGTTGAAGAAGTTGCTCGCCGAGTAGATGCTGGACGTTGCCGCTCTTCGGGGGGGCTTCTCGGAAAAAAAATGGTAGGCCCTGCCGCGAAGCGTGAAGCTGTCACGCATCTGAAGGCCATCATGGGCCTCTCGGAACGGCGGGCCTGCCAGATCATATCCGCAGACCGAAAGACGATCCGCTATCGATCCTCTCTACCGCCTGAGGTCGAGTTGCGAGAGAAGTTGCGCGATCTGGCCAACGAGCGACGACGGTTCGACTACCGACGGCTGTTCATTTTGCTTCGGCGAGACGGAGAGTCTTCTAGGGTCAATCGCATCTATAGGCTATATCGCGAGGAAGGTCTTTCCGTGCGCAAGCGGAAAGCCAGGCGTCGTGCTGTTGGCACCCGTGCCCCGATCCTCG
>NZ_JAUSRF010000008.1 GCF_030811685.1 Neorhizobium huautlense
TCGAGAGCCGTCTGTTCGGGAGCAGGTTTCTTCAACATGACCCAGTGAATCACAAAACCCCTGGACCAGCCAGGGGTTTGTCAGCAGTCTGAGGGCCGCATCGCGCGGCCCTTTCTGTTTTCGTTCATTTCCGTTCCAGTCGCGCCAGCAGCGACGACGTATCCCAGCGATTGCCGCCCATGTCCTGCACGTCGCCATAAAACTGGTCGACCAGCGCCGTGAGCGGCAGTTTTGCGCCGTTGTTGCGGGCCTCTTCCAGCACGATACCGAGATCCTTGCGCATCCAGTCGACGGCAAAACCAAAATCGTATTTGCCTTCGTTCATCGTCTTGTGGCGCGCTTCCATCTGCCAGGAGCCGGCGGCGCCCTTGGAAATGACCTCGACCACCTTTTCGATATCGAGACCGGCCCGTTTTCCGAAATGAATGGATTCCGCCAGTCCCTGAACAATGCCGGCGATGCAGATCTGGTTCATCATCTTGGTCAATTGGCCGGAGCCGACCGGGCCCATCAGGCCGACCATGCGGGCAAAGGCGTCGATGACCGGTTTGGCCTTGTTGAACGTTGCCTCATCGCCGCCGCACATGACCGTCAGCACGCCGTTTTCCGCACCGGCCTGTCCGCCGGAAACCGGGGCGTCGATAAAGCCGATATTTTTCTCAGTGGCGGCTGCGGCGAGTTCGCGTGCAACATCGGCGCTGGCCGTGGTGTTGTCGATCAGGATGGCGCCGGGTTTCATGCCGGAAAGCACGCCGGTTTCGCCGAGCGTGACCGAGCGCAGGTCGTCGTCATTGCCGACGCAGGTGAAAACGAAATCGGCATCCTTTGCCGCTTCCGCCGGTGTGGCTCCGGTCTTGCCGCCAAACTTTTTGGCCCAGTCTTCGGCCTTGGCGGCGGTGCGGTTATAGACGGTGACGTCGTGACCGCCTTTTTGCTTAAGATGTCCCGCCATCGGGAACCCCATGACCCCAAGACCGATGAATGCCACTTTCGCCATGCCAACCTCCAATGATGCGATGCTCCAAGGCTTAGAACAAACCGGGAGCATCGGGAAGCGTGCTGATGCGAAAAATCATTTTCCGAGAAGCGGTGTGATTGGCGAGATTAGGAGTTTCGCATTCCGACAGGGCCGGAATTGAGAAATGAAAACTCGCAAATGGGGTGTTTTTTGAAATGCGCGAATGTCGACCAATTCGATAGAGTATGGGAGCCTTTGACCATGGATGAGCCGCCGACGGTGATTGTTGCCGCGGGGTCGAACAGGGGATGGGTTCCATGGTTACACGAAGGCAGACACTCGGGCTGATCGGTGCGGCAGCGGTTTCGACGGTTCTTCCGATCGCGGGCAAGGCGAAGGCGGCCGCGAAGGAATTGCGCATCGGCTGGCAGAAGAACGGCGTGCTGGCACTGGCGAAAAGCCAGGGCGCGTTGGAAAAACGTTTTGCCGATCGCGGCATCAAGGTGACGTGGTCGGAATTCACCTCCGGCCCGCCGCTTCTGGAAGCACTCGGGGCTGGTGCGCTGGACTTTGGCCCTACCGGCGATGTGCCGCCGCTGTTTGCGCAGGCGGCGCGCGGCAACCTGCTTTATGTCGGCACCTATCGCGGCAGCGGGCAGGGTTCGGCCATTCTCGTCCACAAGGATAGCCCGATCCAGTCGGTGGCGGATCTGAAGGGCAAGAAACTCGCCTTCAAGCGCGGATCGAGTGCCCATAACGTCACCGTCAAGCAGTTGCGCAAGGCGGGCCTGTCCTTGGCGGATGTCACCTCGCTCGACCTTGCGCCGCCGGATGCGGCCGCAGCCTTCAAGAACGGTTCGATCGACGCCTGGTCGATCTGGGATCCCTACACGGCGATTGCGGAGGCCGACCCGAACACACGGGTGCTGACGACAGCGGAAGGCGTGGTCGACAGCTGGAGCTATTTTCTCGGCAATGGCGATTTCGTCGCCGAAAATGGCGAATTGATCGTCGAGATCATCGACGAGCTGAAGAAGGTCGGTACTGCCGCGCAGAGCAATTTCGATGAGACGGTGAAGGCGATCGCCTCGATTACCGGCGTGCCGGAAAATGTGACCAAGGTGGTGCTGTCACGCCGTGGCGCCGATCTTGGGGCTGTCTCGACGCTGCCTGAAACGGCGATCGAATACCAGCAGGCACTGGCCGACGAATTTTACGATCTCAAGATCATTCCCCGCAAACTCGATATCGCCAGCATCGTCTGGCGTCCGAAAGCCAGCTGAACCGTGCAGACAGGAGAACGACCATGAGCAATCCAGCAAAACCGATCGACTTTCTGTGGTTCATCCCGACGGGTGGCGACGGCACCTATCTCGGTGGTTCCGAACTGAACCGGCCGCCGGAAAACCGCTATCTGCGTGAACTGGCGCAGACGGTGGACCGGCTCGGTTATTCCGGCGTGCTTTTGCCCACCGGCGTCTCCTGCGAAGAGTCATTCGTGACCGCCGCCTCGCTGGCACCGTTTACGGAAAAGCTGAAGTTTCTGGTGGCGATCCGCCCCGGAACGGCGTCGCCCGCTTATTACGCGCGGCTGGCGGCAGCACTCGACCGGGTGACGAACGGGCGGCTGCTGCTCAATATCGTGGTGGGCGGCAATCCTTCGGAACTTGCCGGCGACGGCATTTTTCTGGAGCATGACGAGCGTTATGCCCATGCCGAAGAATTCTTTCAGGTTTTCGAGGATCTCGTCACCACCGGTCATGCCGATCTCGATGGCAAGCACATCAAGGCGAAGGGCGCAAAACTCGGTTTCCCGACCATCCAGCAGCCGCGTCCGCCGCTGTATTTTGGTGGATCGTCGGATGCCGGTATCGAGTTTTTTGCTGGTCGCGCCGACAAGTATCTGACCTGGGGCGAGCCGCCGGAGCAGGTGGAACAGAAGATCAAGGCGGTGCGGGCGGCGGCTGAAAAGCAGGGCAGGGAGGTCTCCTTCGGCATACGCCTGCATTTCATCGTGCGGGAAACCGACGAGGAGGCATGGGAGGCGGCCGACAAGCTGATCTCGAAACTCTCCGATGAGACGATCGCCAAGGCTCAGGCGCATTTTGCAACTGAATCCGACTCGGTCGGGCAGCGCCGCATGGCGGCCCTGCACAACGGTCGTCGCGACAAGCTGGAAGTCTCGCCGAACCTCTGGGCCGGTATCGGGCTGGTGCGTTCAGGTGCCGGTACGGCGCTCGTCGGTTCACCGAAAACGGTGGCGGCGAGGCTTCGCGAATATCAGGAGCTTGGCATCGAGACGGTGATCGGCTCCGGTTATCCGCATCTGGAAGAAGCCTATCGCGTGGCGGAACTGCTGTTCCCGGAACTCGGCATCGTGCGCGAAGAACAGCGGGCAGGCTTCGGCAACGAATTTGCTACGGCGAAACCGATCTTTGGCGGCGGCGGGCACGCGACCGTGCGTGCCGTTGCGGCATCCTGATAACCGATGGAGGCTTGGCCGATGACGACGATCGATACGTTTTCCGAAGGTCGAAAGCTGCGGCGGGCGACCAGTGGCACACCCAGAACTTTGACCGAGGGCACGCTGACCGAAGACAGGACGCAGGCTTCCCAAAACCCTCCCAAGGGCGCGGCGGACAGTGTGCAGGCAACAGCCGGGAAACCGGCTGGCCTGCGCACCATCTCGCGCGGGACATGGCTGCCTTATCTGGTGCCGGTGGGGCTGGTGCTTGTCTGGCAGGTCCTGTCGTCGACCGGCCTGATCTCCGACCGCATCATGCCATCGCCGGTGGCGGTGGTGGCTGCCTTCTGGGAGCGGCTGTTGTCCGGCGAGTTGGGACGCGACGTTGCGGTCAGCGGCGCGCGGGCGCTGAGCGGGTTGTTGATCGGCGGCTCGATCGGCTTTCTGCTCGGCATCGCCAATGGCGTTTCAAAACTGTCGGAACAGTTGACCGATACCACCTTGCAGATGCTGCGCACCATTCCGCATCTGGCGATGATCCCGCTGGTCATCCTGTGGTTCGGCATCGGCGAGGAGGCAAAGCTGTTTCTCACCTCGCTCGGCGTGCTGTTTCCGATCTATCTCAACACCTATCACGGTGTGAAAAATGTCGATCGCGATCTGGTGGAGATGGGAAAAATCTACGGCATGAGCAGCTGGTCGCTGTTCCGCAAGGTGATCTTTCCGGGCGCGCTGCCGTCGATCTTTGTCGGGCTTCGCTATGCGCTCGGCATCATGTGGTTGACGCTGATCGTGTCCGAATCGATCGCCGCAAATTCCGGCATTGGCTATATGGCCAATACCGCCCGCGAATTCATGATGACCGAGGTCGTGGTGCTGGCGCTGGTCATCTATGCCGTGCTCGGCAAGCTCGCCGATGTCATTGCCCGTGCGCTGGAGCGGTGGGCGCTGTCCTGGAACGCGGCCTACCAGGCCTGAGGAGAGATAATCATGCCAGTCAGTTCCTATCTGCACCCGACCGCCATGGTGTGGGACGCGTTCGAGCTTCAGGAAAGAGCCTATTTTCCCGACGGCACCGAGGTGCGGCCGATTGCCGAGCCGCCGGTGTTGCCAAAGGCGCCGGCCGGACTTCGCCTGCGCGGTGTCGAAAAGGCATTCGGTGACAATCGTGTGCTGCGCGGCATCGATCTCGATGTGCCGGCCGGGCAGTTCGTGGCCATCGTCGGCAAAAGCGGTTGCGGCAAGAGCACGCTTCTGCGGCTGCTGGTCGGGCTGGATGAGCCGACCGGTGGCGAGATCGATTTCATCGACGATGGTGGTGATCGCGTCGCGCCGGATGCGCGTATCGTGTTTCAGGAGCCGCGTCTTCTGCCGTGGTTTTCTGTGGCGGACAATGTTGCCGTTGGTCTGGGCGATGGGGTGCCGAAAGCGTTTGCACGGCGTGAGGCAGAACTCGTGCTGGAAGAGGTGCAGCTTTCCGAAAAGGCTAAGGAATGGCCGGCAAAACTATCGGGCGGACAGCGGCAGCGGGTGGCTTTGGCACGCGCGCTCGTGAGTAGACCGGGGCTGCTGGCGCTGGACGAGCCGCTTGGCGCACTCGATGCATTGACGCGCATCAGCATGCAGCAATTGCTGACAAGGGTCTGGCGGGAACTGGGTTTTACCGCCGTGCTGGTCACGCATGACGTAACGGAAGCCGTGCATCTGGCCGACCGCGTGATCGTGCTGGACGAGGGGCAGGTGACGCTGGATCTTGCGGTGCCGCAACCGCATCCGCGCCACCATGGAGATCCGGAGTTGGCCTTGCTGGAGGGCCGGCTTCTGGCGGCTGTCCTCGGCGAAAGCTGAGGATAGCCGGACTCGTTGGTCAGAACGGCTTGAGAACCGCTAGGGCCACGATGATCACCGTCGATACGAGAATGATCGGCATGCCGGCACGCACGAAGGCCGGCGGATCGAGCTTGGGGTCTTTGGCCATGCGGCGCATCCAGCCCTGCTGCATGCCGTGCAATGCCGACAAAAGCACCACGAACAGCAGTTTCGCGTGCAGCCAGCCATTGCCGGCAAAACCGGTATAAGCGAAGGCCAGCCACAGGCCAAAGATCCAGACGCCGGCCAGCGCCGTGGTGTTGACGATACGGTCGTATTTGCGCAGCACCTCGATGACGCCGGTGCGGATGGCCGGCGGCACCATGCCGATGGCAAATGCGTTCACCAGCATGCCGGCAATCAGCACGAAGTCGGAGATCAGGTGCAGGGCCCTGAGACAGAGATAAAGATCAGGCATGGTCGGTTTCCCAGATAAGGGCCTCGGTAAAGCCGAGTTCGGCAAAATCCTGACGCCTAAGCGCCTGTTCTGCCGGATCGGCGGTAAAAAACTCATCCAGCTGCGGCGGGCGAATCCGTGTTCCCGATAACATGGCATGCACCTGACCGCGATGGTGGATCTGGTGCTGGAAGAGATGCAGCAGGGTGCGGTCGGCTGTTTCCACTTGAATATGCGTAGCGCGCGGAATCCGCACCTCCGTTGCGAAGCCGTCTTCACCGAGGCATCGACAGTGGTCGATCAGGCGGTGGTCGGCGGCGCGTTGCTCGCGGTCGAGATCGGCAAAGGCCGGAAAAGGGATTTCCGGTTCGAAGGCGGTCGCTCCGATGCAATCGCCTTCGAGCGCGCTGATATAGAGCCAGTCGACGGTGAGGATGTGGTTGAGCGTGTGGATGATCGACGGAAAAAAGTTTTGACGCTCGGCGGCCAGCTCTTGTGCAGACAATTGCCCACAGGCTTTCAGTAGCCGGTGATTGGCCCAGGCATTATTATAGGCCTGGGCGATAAAATAGCGCCGTATGTCCATCCAACTCCCCCTCCAACGCTTAGCCTTTGCCAAGGACTATAACGTCAGTGTGCCGGATATGCAGGTGGTCACATTGCCGCCCACCCAGATATCGTCACCCACCTTATCGACATGGACACGACCGGCGCGGCCGAGAGCCGTGCCCTGTGCGGCGATGTAATGGTCCGGCGCGACACCGAAGCCGATCAGCCATTGGGCCAAGCCCGCATTGAGGCTGCCGGTGACCGGGTCCTCGTAGCCGTTGCGGGTGAAGGCGCGCACTTCGAACTGGGCGTCGGTGCCATCCAGATCGGGATCGAAAGGGCCGACGAGGCCGACGCGTGTGCCGGCGAGGATGGAATAGTCTGCCTTGGCTGCCAATACGTCGGTGCGCGAGGGCAGGAGAACGCCGATCCAGTCTGGGCCGTTTTCCACCCAGTTGCTGTCCCTGATCATCGCATCCGGCAGATTGAGGCCGCGCGCGATGCGCTCGACGATTGCCGGATCGACCGGGCCGGAGCGAACAAGCGGCGGGGCGGCGAAGGCCAATCGGTCACCATCACGGCGGATGCGCACGAGGCCGGCGCCGCATTCCTGCACGACTTCACCTTCGGGAGCGTTTTCTGCCTGGCTGAGCCACACATGGGCGCTGCCGAGCGTCGGATGGCCGGCAAAGGGCAGTTCTTGTGTCGGCGTGAAAATGCGGACGCGGTAATGCGCTTCCGGTGTCGTTGGTCGAAGCAGGAAGGTGGTCTCGGACAGGTTTGTCCAATTGGCGAAGGCCTGCATGTCGGCATCGGAAAGCCCATCGGCGCCGATGACGACGGCCAAAGGGTTGCCGCGCATGGCTTGCGCGGAAAAGACGTCGACCTGCTGGAAGGAAAATGTGGGCATGGGGATCACGGGAGTTGTTTCGGATAAACGGTGCGGCCGTCATCCTCGGGCTTGTCCCGAGGATCTGCAACTGCCTGTGATTATTGACGTGATTGGATCCTCGGGACAAGCCGGAGGATGACGTCGGAGTTGATGATGCCGGAGGGTATCAAAGCACCAGACGGAATTTGGCAAATCCGTTTTCGCCGTCTCCGGCATCCTCGATCTTTGCGCCCTTGACCGTTGCCGCATACTGGCGACCCTTCGGACCGCTTTCGAACACGGCAGTCGTATCGGCGAGCGGCTTGAACGACCAGTTGGCATCGGCCGACGGGTTGATCGTGCCCTGATCGACGATGTAGCGGACGATGACGTCGCGGTTGGTATCGGGGGCAACGAAGATGACCTTGTCGCCGGCGATCTCCGGGAATTTGCCACCGCCGCCGGCGCGATAATTGTTGGTGACGACCACGAATTTCTGTGCCGGATCGATCGGCTTTCCATCGAATGCCAGATCGACGATGCGGTTGGCATCCTGATTGATCAGCTTGCCGTCCTTGTCGAAACGCACCGGTTGGCTGAGGTCGATCTGGTAGGTGACACCATCGATCACGTCGTAATTATAGGACGGGAACCCGGTATTGATTAGGACGGCATCCTTGGAGCCGGCTTTAACCTGATTGAACATGCCGGCCGACATTTCCAGCCAGTTCTTTACCTGCGCGCCGGTGATGAGAACTGCCTGTACGGTGTTCGGGTAGAGATAGAGATCGGCGACGTTCTTGATGGCAATATCGCCGGCCGCGACATCGGTGAAATAGTCCGGGCCACCTCGGCCGCCGGCCTTGAAGGGAGCGGCGGCTGAGAGAACCGGCAGATCCTTGTATTCGCCGTCCTTCAGCATCTGCTTGATGTACCAGGTCTGTGCATTGGAGACGATCTGCACGGACGGATCGTCGGCCACCAGCGCGAAATAGGAATAGAGCGGCGCGGACGTCTTGCCAACGGCGCGGCGGACATAGGCAAGTGTGGCATCGTGATCGGTCTGGGCTGCGGCCAGAACCTCGGACTTGTCCTTCACATCGGCCACGATCTTGCGGTTATCGTCGCGGTGATAGATCGGCCGGGCTTCGGAGGTGGAGGAGATGATCTTCCAGCTATTGCCGTCTTTTTCCAGCAGCAGGTCGATCAGACCCATATGCGAACCCCAGAAACCGGCCATGACGGCGGGCTTGCCCATCAGTGTGCCCTTCTTGGCATCTGCACCGGTTATGCCGTCAAAATCCTTCGGGCCGGGGAAAACCAGATGCTGGTGACCGGTGAAGATCGCATCGATGCCCTCGACACCGGCAAGATACAGCGAGGCGTTTTCCATGCGCTCGCTCTGACCGGAGCCATCGATGCCGGAATGGGAGAGCGCGATGACGATATCGGCGCCTTCTTCCTTCATGACAGGAACCCAGGCCTTGGCGGCATCAACGATATCGCGGGTCTGCGCCTTGCCTTCCAGGTTTTTCGCATCCCAGGTCATGATCTGCGGCGGCACGAAACCGATGAAGCCGACCTTGATCGGCGAGGTGGCGCCCGAACCGTCTCGGATCTGCTTTTCGATGATCACGTAAGGCTTGAACATCAGTTCATCCTTTTTCGGATCGGAGGCCAGCATGCCCTTGGTGAGGTTGGCACAGACGAAGGGGAAACCGGCACCGGCCAGAACCTTGTTCAGAAAATCGAGGCCATAGTTGAACTCGTGATTGCCCATCGTGCCGACATCATAACCGAGCACGTTCATGGCGGAGATGACCGGGTGCTTGTCACCTTCCTTCATGCCGCGCTCATAGGCGACGTAATCACCGAGCGGGTTGCCTTGCAGAAAGTCGCCATTGTCGATCAGCATGGAATTGCCGGCCTCGGCGCGGATGCCGTCGATCAGCGAGGCGGTGCGGGCAAGGCCCAGCGTGTCGTTCGGCTTGTCGGCGTAATAGTCATAAGGGAAGACGTGGACGTGGATATCCGTGGTTTCCATGATGCGCAGATGCGCCTGATTGTTGGCGGCGCGGGCGGCGAATGGATGCAGGACCACGAGGGCCGAAGAAGCGGCAAAGCCGCCGATGAGGGCGCGGCGGCTGATGGGATGAAGACCGGACAATTGCGACATAAAAATCTCCCCTGGTGCTTATCGAGGCAACCTAAGCGCAATTGCATGGGGTTGCATCAGTAAAATGACAGAGGGTTGGATAAGTTCGAATGCCGCCGTTCAGCGCGTCAGGACCGGACGGATTTCCTGATGGAAGAAACGGAAATAGGACTGAACCTGCGCAGACGCGTTCGAGTTCGGGCGGAAATGGATTCCGAGACGACCACGATGCGACCATTTTACGGTGCCCTCGAGAATGCCGAGTTCTTCGGTCTCGATCTTGACGGCGCTGCCGGTGGCGGCGTGGAAAGGGCTGCCGAGATCGAGCGCCAGACCGGTATCCGACAGATCGACGATGCGGCCCTTGGCGGCCTGATTGTAATATTTTACGGTCCCGTAAATGCGGGTTTTGCGGCGCTGCGCGCTGCGGGTCTTCATACCAATGACAGCCATGCTGTATCTCTCCATCTTGTAATGGGAGGTATAGAGATAAGCTGTTGAATTACATTTCATTGCATCTGTAAAATTATAGCAATCCGAATGTAATTCGAGAAAAGCCCAATTAATCCCGATCTATACGGCACTGATAGCAGTTGTTGCGGGCAGAACGCACATGCAGATAGGCGATATCTTCTCGCGCCAGAAGCATTTTCGCACGGTCAGTAATTTCGGTGGTGGGTGTGACAGCGCCACTGCCATAAACGATACGATCATCCGCACCGTAACCGCGCACGATATATTCCGGGCTTTGCAGCATCGGCGGCAATACTTCCGTCGCTTCGTATCGTTCGCAGCTTTTGGCATGCAGGAAGATCGGCCCGGTTTCGGCATAGGGCTGCAGCGACGGGAAGGGGCGGTGGGCGAGGATCAGAAACGCTTCGCCGGCGTCGATGTTTTTCAGGCAATGGCGGCAGGGATGGCCGGGGCCGTCAGAGGTGGCTGTTTCAGGCGGATTGCCATAGGCGTCGGTGCCGCCGTTACGGAGGTTTTCGGCATAATCAGTCGGCATGGCGGTGAAGGTGATGGTCATGTCGGTCTCCCGTTCGGTTTCGGGAGAGATGAAACGGATGGCGATTAGCCGCCACCCGTTTCTTGCGTCACATGTCTTAGCGATCAAGCGCCATCAGCAGTTCGGCATCCGACATCGGCGGAACCCAGGCTTCGCTGGTGCCGACCGGCGAAAAACCCATCATCTGGTAAAGCTGCAGGGCACGCGGATGGTCGAGCGTGTTGGTGTTGACGGTGACCTTTTTCGGATTGTCCTGCCATGCGGCGTAAAGCGCCTGCAGCAGGAACCATTTGCCGATGCCCATGCCGATGGCGCGCTCGAACAGGCCGAAATAGGAAAGTTCGACGAGATCGTCGTTCAGCTTGTTCAGTTCGAAAAAGCCGGCCGGTGCGCCGTTGACGTAAAGAACGGTGACGCTGACCTTCGGGCTGTGGAGAATGTCCGACAGTTCCGCATCGCTCATGCGCAGACGTTCATACCAGTGCCAGCGTTTTCCCACCTGCCGGTAGAGATAACGGTAATAGCTGAGCGGCATGTCCTGCACGCTCATCAGTGCCGTCTGGATGTTGGCGGGGATCGGCAGGCTGTTTTTTGGCGCAGCCGTCATTTCCAGGCGGGTGATATGCGCCTTCAGCGGCTGCTGCTCCTTGCGCTCGATCGGTTCGGCCGGACCGGTGACAATGGCGGTGTCACTCTTGGATCCCCATTCCGACCAAGAGCCGTCATAGAGAGAATTGTCGGTATGGCCGAGCGATTCCAGCGCCAGCGTGACGACTGCGGCGGTGACGCCCGAACCGCAACTTGTGACGACCGGCTGCGAAAGATCAATACCGGCGTCGTCCATCATGCGCTTCAGCGTCGCGAGATCGTGGAAACGGCCATTGGCGGAAAGGCTGGTGGCGGGCAGGCTGCGGGCGCCGGGCATATGGCCGGAGCGCATACCGGCACGCGGTTCGGCCTCGTCGCCGGTAAAGCGGCCGGCACCACGGGCGTCGACCACCTGCCGCACGCCGGTATCGACGACGGCGCGCATTTCCGAAAAGCCGGTAACGCGGCTGCCACGGAAATGTGGGGTGAAGGTTGTCGGCACCGGTTCCGGCAGTTCGGTTTCGAGTGGGCGGTTTTCCGCCTTCCAACCGTCGAGGCCGCCATCAAGAACATAGACGTTTTCGGCACCCATCGTGCGCAGCATCCACCACACGCGCGGCGCGGAAAAGAAACCGGGACCATCATGCACAACGATCGTGTCGTGTTGGGAAATGCCGAGCTTGCCGATCTCCTCGGCGAAATATTCCGGCGAGGGCAGGCTGTGCGGCAGGCCGGTCGTGTGGTCGGCGATCACGTCCTGATCGAAAAAGACGGCGCCGGGAATGTGGCCACTCGCATATTCGGCAGCACCATTGCGATTATGCGCAGGCAGATACCAGGCGGCGTCGATAACGCGAAAACCCTTTGTGCCGAGCTGCTTTTCAACCCAGTCAGCGGATACGACGAAACGGCTTTTTGCTCCGCTCATGGCAGTCTCCCTTTGTATGGCAATCTCAGAGTACCGGTCAGGCTGTTTCTTCAGGCGTGCCGAAGCGGATACGGAACCGGCGGTTCTCCTTGCCCTTCTTTTCGATCTTGGAAATGTAGACGGGTCCGACTTCCTGCGTTTCCGACACATGCGTGCCGCCGCAGGGTTGGCTGTCGATGCTGGAATTTTCACCGATGCAGACGAGGCTGACACGCCCGAGCCCGACCGGTGGACGCACGTTCTTGGATTTGACCAGATCCGGATTGGCGGCCAGTTCTTCGTCGGTGATCCATTGCAGATAGACCGGGTGATTTTGATTGATGATCGCCATCATCCGTTCGGTCGCTGTCGTCTTGTCGAGCGGATCAGGGATTTCGCTCATGTCGAAATCGATGCGCGATTCATCCTCGCCGACGGCGGCACCGGTGACCGGGTAAGGGCAGACGACCGACAGGATGTGGCAGGCAGTGTGCATGCGCATCAGCTTGTAGCGGCGCGGCCAGTCGATGTGGATGGTCAGCTTTTCGCCCACCAGCGGCGACGGCTGGCCCTCGGCCGGAACATGCAGAATGATGTCCTTGGTGGCGCCATTTTTTGTGGTGGCGATCTCGATGCGAGACCCATCGGCACGCTCGAAAAAGCCGATATCGCCCGGCTGGCCACCGGAGGTCGCGTAAAAGCAGGTCTGGTCGAGTTCGATGGCGCCGTCCTCATGCAGAACGGTGACCGTGCCCTCGGCGGTCGAGAGATAGAAATCGTCGCGGAACAGGAGTTTCGTGGTCATCTGGATCTCAAACGGCTTCGAAGGGAGCGGCGATCTTGCTGGCCTTGGCGATCCACTGAGGCACCGGCAGTCCCTTGGACTTCAGGAATTCCGGGTTGAACATCTTTGACTGATACCGATTGCCGTAATCGCACAGGATCGTGACGATCGTATGCTCGGGGCCGAGATCGCGGGCGAGGTGAACCGCACCGGCGATGTTGATGGCAGTGGAGCCACCAAGGCAAAGGCCCTCGTTTTCGACCATGTCGAAGACATAAGGCAGGGCTTCCGCATCGCTGATCTTGTAGCTGAAATCGGGCGTAAAACCTTCGAGATTGGCGGTGATGCGGCCCTGGCCGATGCCTTCGGTGATCGAACTGCCTTCGGATTTCAGTTCGCCATTGGCGTAATAATCATAAAGGGCTGCACCATCCGGATCGGCAAGGCCGATCTTGATCGATGGATTGTGGGCGCGAAGACCTTCGGCCGTGCCCGCCAGCGTGCCGCCGGAACCGACCGAGCAGATAAACCCGTCGATCTTGCCGCCGGTCTGCTGCCAGATTTCCTGGGCTGTGGTTTCGACATGCGACTGGCGATTGGCGACATTGTCGAACTGGTTGGCCCAGATGGCGCCGTTCGGCTCTGTCTTGGCCAGCTGTTCGGCAAGGCGGCCGGAGACTTTGACGTAATTGTTGGGGTTCTTGTACGGAACCGCCGGCACTTCCACCAGTTCGGCACCCATGAGTTTCAGGGCGTCCTTCTTTTCCTGGCTCTGGGTTTCGGGAATGACGATGACCGTGCGGTAACCGAGTGCCTTGGCCACCAGCGTCAGGCCGATGCCGGTATTGCCGGCCGTGCCTTCGACGATGACACCGCCCGGACGCAGGAGGCCGCGCTTTTCCGCATCGCGAATGATGTAGAGCGCGGCGCGATCCTTGACCGACTGTCCCGGATTGAGAAATTCCGCCTTGCCGAGGATTTCGCAGCCCGTGGCATCCGAGGCGCCTTTCAGACGAATCAGGGGAGTGTTGCCGATTACGCTGAGCACCGAGGAATGCGGGGTCATGGAAATGCCTTTTCTTTCGACTAATGGGCGTGCCGTGTTTCTACAGGCGAAGGCGAGAGTACACGACCTAGTAACCGTCTTGTCTACGGACAATGGCGAAGACGCAAGAAATTCTGTTTCTGGAAACGGGACAGGCTTAATTTCTTATTCACCCCCTAATTTTCAGGACTGGCGGCTTGCCGCAAATATCCCCACATTAGGGGAAATTTCCCCTGTTGCAGAGGCAGGGACACAGGAAGGTTGCGAAGTGATGCAGGCATTCGCCTGGCAGTGTTGGAAAATTTGTGCGGTTAAAGGCTTGAGTGCCTGCGTGCTTGGAGCCGAAACAGTTGTCGAGGTGGCAGCATGACGGTCGCCATGCTCGACGCGCTTATCTCCGAATATGTAGCGGGCGATCTGCCCGAACCCGCGCGTGTGCTGATCGCGTCCCATATCGAAATGAAACCGTCTTCCGCGATGATGGCGAGAACGCTGGAGGCGCTTGCGGGTCAGACGCTTGAGGCGACGAGGACACGGGCGCTGGTCAACGGTGAACGCCAGATCGACTCCATCATGCGCTCCACACCGCCGCATCTGCGTCTGGTGCAGTCGCGCGAAAAACAGTCCGTTCTGCCGAGGGCGCTCCATGCGCATCTCGGTTACGATCTGGACGAGGTGCCGTGGAAGACCAAGCTGCCGGGTCTGAAACAGCACATGATCGAACACGACAAGGATGACGGCTCGGAAATGAGCCTATTATGGGCGCGTCCGGGCAGGGCGCTGCCGAACCATACCCATGAGGGGCTGGAGCTGACGCTGGTGCTGGACGGTGATTTTCACGATCATCGCGGCTCGTTCGGGCGTGGTGATGTGTCGGTGGCGGATGAGGATCTCGATCATCGCCCGGTGGCGGGCATGGGGAAACCGTGTCTCTGCCTGTCGGTCCTGTTTGCGCCGATTGTCCTCTCCGGCTCCAAGATGGGTCTGCTCGGCGACATTTTGGGGCTTTGAGCCCTTATCTTTCCTCCAAAAGAAAACACCCCACCGGCGAACCGGGCGGGGTGTTTTTTGCCTTGGGAGGCTTTGTCTGATTAGTCTTCAGCGCCGGCGACCTGCGACAGGACTTCGCCACGGCCGCGGGCACGCATGATCAGCGGCACGACGAGCGCGATCACGGCCAGCACCAGAAGCGTGGCGGCGATCGGCGAGCTGACCAGCACGGTCGGATCGCCCTGGCTGATCGACAGCGCACGGCGCAGCTGCTGTTCCGCCATCGGGCCAAGGATGAGGCCGACGACCACAGGCGCGATCGGATAACCCATGACACGCATGATGTAGCCGAGGACACCGAAGGCGAGCAGCATGCCGAGCTCGAACACCGACGGATTGGCGCCGATCGTGCCAAGCGTCGCGAACATCAGGATGCCTGCGTAAAGCCAGGGCTTCGGGATTGTCAGCAGACGCACCCACAGGCCGATCAGCGGCAGGTTGAGAACCAGCAGCATGAGGTTGGCGATCAGCAGCGAGGCGATCAGGCCCCAGACGAGCTGCGGATTGGTGGCGAACAGGAGGGGGCCCGGCTGCAGGCCGAACTGCTGGAAGCCGGCGAGCATGATCGCAGCGGTCGCCGTCGTCGGCAGGCCGAGCGTCAGAAGCGGAACGAGCGTACCGGCAGCAGAAGCGTTGTTCGCGGCTTCCGGGCCGGCGACACCTTCGATGGCGCCCTTGCCGAACTCTTCCGGGTGCTTGGAAAACTGCTTTTCCGCCGAATAGGAGAGGAAGCTCGAAACGTCGGCGCCGCCGGCCGGCATGGCACCGATCGGAAAGCCGATCGCCGTGCCGCGCAGCCAGGGTTTCCACGAACGGGCCCAGTCCTGCTTGTTCATCCAAAGCGAGCCCTTGACCGCCTCGACCTTTTCAGGCGCACGGCTGCCCTGTGCGGCAACGTAGAGCGTCTCGCCGATGGCGAACATGGCAACGGCAAGCGTCGTCACTTCGATACCGTCGAGCAGGTCGGGAATGCCGAAGCTCATGCGCGTCTGGCCGGTCAGCTGGTCGATACCGATGATGGCGAGCGCGAGACCGATGAACAGCGAGGTGAGGCCACGCAGGGTCGAATCGCCGAAGGCGGCCGACACGGTGACGAAGGCGAGAACCATCAGCGCAAAATATTCACGGGGGCCAAAGGCGAGCGCGAATTTGACGACGAAGGGAGCAATGAAGGCGAGCGCCACGGTGGCGATGAGGCCGGCGACGAAGGAGCCGATCGCAGCCGTTGCCAGAGCGGGACCGCCACGGCCGGCGCGGGCCATCTTGTTACCCTCGAGCGCGGTGACGATCGAGGCGCTTTCGCCGGGCGTATTCAGAAGGATCGAGGTGGTCGAGCCGCCATACATGCCGCCGTAATAGATGCCGGCAAACATGATCAGCGAACCGGCCGGATCAAGCTGGTAGGTGACGGGCAGGAGCAGCGCCACGGTGAGCGCCGGGCCGATGCCGGGCAGGACGCCGACCAGCGTGCCGAGCGTGACGCCGATCAGCGCATAGAACAGGTTCATCGGCTGTGCGGCGATGGACAAGCCCTGCAAGAGGAAATCGAAGGTATTCATCGAGGCTTACTTCCTAGAGCATGCCAGACAAACCGGACGAGCGGTTTGCAGTCACGACATGCGAGAAAACAAAGGCCTAAGGCGTGACTGCTGATGCGGGATGCATCACGCCTTAGAAGAACAGTCGTTCGAGCGGGCCGGCCGGCAGCGACAGCTGCAGAAGCTGCGCGAAGGCGATCCAGACGACGAAGGCAAGCGCGATGCCTGCGGGGATGGAAAACCAGACCTTGCGCTTGCCGAAACCGGCGGCGGTCATGGCGAACAGGATGCCCGTCGCGATGGAAAAACCTGCGGTGGTGAGCAGCATCATCTGGGCGGCAAGGCCACCGACGATCCAGGCGATCGGCGAGATTTCCTGGTGTTCGCGTTCGGGGAAATCGCCACGGAAAGCCGCAACGACCGTCCAGATCGCCAGGGCGACAAGACAGAAGGCGATGACTTCGGGAACGGTTGCCGGACCTATGCCGGAATAACCGCCGCCGCTTTCCAGTCTGTTCACATCGAAGAAGATGACGGCCGCGATGGCGGCAAGAACGGGAGCCACGGCAAGCGCCGCCCAATCAGGGCGGCGCGCGTGTTTGTGGTTGTGATTACCAGTGGTCATTTAACCAGTCCGATGTCCTTGAGAATGGTTTCGGTCGCGGCAATGTCCTTGGCGAGCTGGTCTTCGAACGCCTTGCCGGCGAGGAACGTGTCCTGCCACTTCTTGGTCTTCAGCGTTTCCTGCCAGGTGGCGGATTTTACCAGCTTTTCGACATCGGCGGTGATAGCGGCCTTCTGCTCTTCGGTGATGCCGGGAGCAGCAGCAACCATGCGCCAGTTTTCGAGAACGACGTCGAGACCGGATTCCTTCAGCGTCGGGGCGTCGGCGCCTTCGATGCGCTCGGCGCTCGAGACGGCGAGAAGACGCAGCGTCCCGGCCTTAACCTGCGGTTCGAATTCGCCGTAGGACGAAATGCCGGCAGTAACCTGATTGCCGAGGATGGCTGCGAGGGCCTCGCCGCCGCCCGAATAGGCGATGTAGTTGATCTTGGTCGGATCGACGCCGGCTGCCTTGGCGATCAGGCCTGCACCGATATGGTCGGTGCCGCCGGCCGAACCGCCAGCCCAGGAAACCGAACCCGGATCGGCCTTCAGCTTTTCGATCAGCTGGCCGATATTCTGGATTTCCGAAGCGGCCGGAACGACGACGGCTTCGTATTCACCGGTCAGGCGTGCGATCGGGGTGATGGCGTCGAGCGTGACCGGAGCCTTGTTGGTGAGGATGGCGCCGACCATGACGTAACCGCCGACGAGCAGCGAGTTCGGGTTGCCCTTCTGCTGGCTGGCGAACTGGGCGAGGCCGATCGTGCCACCGGCGCCCGGTACGTTGACGACCTGAACCTTGCCGGAAATCTTTTCCTTCTGCAGGTCGGCCTGCAGCGAGCGGGCCGTCTGGTCCCAGCCGCCGCCCGGAGCTGCCGGTGCCACGATGGTGTAATCGGCAGCATAGGCCGGCAGTGCCATTGCACCAGCCATGAACGAGGCGATCAAAAAGTGTTTCAAGTGTCTTCCTCCAAAGGCGCCTTCAGGCGCGGTGTCTTTGCTGGAGACAGGAGGAGCGGTGCCGGGTTCGCCCAGCTTAAAAGTCTCTCTCCCATATCCACCGGTTTCCGCCTCCACGCGTCCACCGATCATTTGTTAAGCCAACATATGAAGCTGACATCTAACTGACACTTCGCCTGTGCTTGGCGTTTGGCAAGTGGAAATAGTGTTTATTGGCGTCGCAGAACGTCGTTCCAGTGCGAAATCAGGCGAGCACGCTTCACCTGATCAAGGTAAACCATGAGGCCGAGACTGACTGGGACGGGTTTTAGTTGCCCGCCAAGTATCTTCTGCAGTGCCGTGCCGGTATTGGCGCCGGCGACATCCGGGCTGACGGCCGGGATCTGCACGTCGACGGCGAGGATCGTCTGGCCTTCCTTCGACATGAAGAATTCCAGATATTTTCGGCCGAGATCGGGAGACGCCGCCGCCTGCGGCACGAGGCCGATGCGTGACATCACGACGGTATAATCCTTGGGCAGGAGAATGCCGATATGCGGATGCCGGGTTGCCCAGTTCGAGGCGTAGGAGCCGACAATATTATATCCCAGCACGAATCGGCCGTCGGCGACGCGTTCGAGAATGGCCTCGCTGGTGGAATAAAGTTTTACGCCGGCGGCTCCCATGGCCCTGACGACCGACCAGATATCGCCGAACTGTTCCTGATCGCGCGACATGAACAGGAAACCGACGCCGGACCGCTCGATATCATAGGTGCCGATACGGCCGTGCACGGCATCACCCTGGCTTTCCAGATAATCCACGAGTTCGGCGCGGGTGGAGGGCGGCGGTGACTTTTCAAAACTCGGTTTGTGATAAACGAAGACGGCCGGTTCGAAAGTCAGTGCATAGACCGTGTCGCGCCAATTGGCCCATTCCGGCCAGCGTTCGCTCATCGGCATTTCGCTGACCTGAGCGTAACCGTCATTGGCGAGCTTGACCTGCAGGTCCATGGCCGAGGAAAAGGCGAAATCGGCGGTTTTCTGCCCGGCATCGGTTTCGTGAACGATACGGTCGTAGATCTCGCCGGTCAGCATTTCCTCGTAGCGGATGGCGATATCCGGGTTGGCCTTCTGGAAACCGGCGATCATCGGTGTTGCGAGCGGCCGGTCGAGCGAGGAATAGACTTTCAGCTCGCGCGCATCCGTGTGGCCGGAAAGGGCAGGGAAGAACGTTTCCTCCGTCGCCGACGCGGCGATGGGACAGAGGAGCGTGAAAAACAGCGGGAGCGTAAAAGCCTTCATCTTCAGAACATGCCCGACTGCCCGACAAACGACAAGCATGGGTGCAGCTTGCGCAAACACAACTGCTGGGAAAAACAATTTTTTCGTAACTTGTTTGCGAAAATCCGTGTGCCTACCTGTGCTCGGTCTTTCCGCCATCGGCATTCCGCCGCCGGCCACTCTCAGGACCTGTCCCATGTCGCTTTCGCTTTATGATATTACGCTCCCCGCCTTCATTCGCGCTTTCGAGAACCTCTCCGCCATTCTGAAGAAAGGTGAGACCTTTGCAGATCAAAACGGCCTCGACCATAAGGAACTGCTGGAAGCACGTCTGATCGACGACATGGCGCCACTGACCGCGCAGATCCAGCGTGCCAGCGATACGGCAAAGTTCGTGGCCGTGCGTGTTGCCGGTATCGACAACGTGCCGATGGTCGATGAGGAAGTGACATTTGCCGACCTGCATGCGCGTATCGACAGGACGGTCGAAATTCTGAAGGCGGTCGAGGCTTCGGCCATGGAGGGCAAGGACGAGGCCGAAGTCGTGCTGAAGACCGGCAGCGGTTCGATGACCTTTACGGCGCGCGATTACGTGCTCGGTTTCGCCATTCCGAATTTCTATTTCCACGTGACGACGGCCTACGCCATCTTGCGCCACAAGGGCGTTCCGGTCGGCAAGATGGATTATCTCGGTCCCCGTTCATAACCTGCTGAGCACCGGTGACAATTCGTCGCATTGCCGCTATTCTCGGCCTTGCGAAGAGGGAGGTGTCGCCGGTGCGTATCTTGCTGGTGGAGGACAATGGCGCGCTGGCCGATGGGTTGGCAACGATCCTGCGTGGCAGCGGTTATGTGGTGGATGTCGTGCATGACGGCGCATCCGCCGAAGCCGTGGCCGCCGCGCAGAATTTCGACCTCGTCATTCTCGACCTCAACCTGCCGGAAATGGACGGGCTGGACGTGCTGCGCGCCATGCGTTCGCGCCAGAACCGCGCGGCGGTTATAATCCTCACCGCCCGTGGTGCGCCGGAAGAGCGTGTGAAGGGTCTCGATCTCGGCGCTGACGACTACCTCACCAAACCTTTCGATATTTCAGAGCTGGAAGCCCGTATTCGTGTGTTGCTGCGCCGGCAGGCGGGCATGCGGTCCTCGCAGATCGGGTATGGCGGCGTCACCTTCGATCTCACCTCTCGCAGTTTTTCCAGCGAAGGTCGGCCGCTCGATATTCCCGCCCGCGAACTTGGCCTGCTGGAACTGCTGTTCATGCGGGCCGGCAAGGTCGTCTCCAAGGAAGCGATCATCGGCTCCATGACCGGGTTCGATGAGGATCTGTCGGCCAATGCCATCGAGCAATATGTCAGTCGCCTGCGCCGCCGCTTGCAGCCGCACGGCCTGACGGTGAAGAGCGCACGCGGCATCGGCTATTATCTCGAAGGCGCGGCGGCGGGCCGGTGACTTTTGGTGTCCGCTTTTCCAGAAATATCGTGACCGCATGAGGCGGGGATTGTTTTCCATCCGACGGCGCCTGCTGGCGTGGCTGCTGGCCTCGGCCGGTGTACTGGGTGCGCTTGCGCTGTCCGATACGTGGCGAGAAGCGCGCGAGACGGCCGACGATGTTTCGGACCGGGTTCTTGCCGGTTCTGCACTTGCCATTGCGGAAAGGGTGGTCGTTTCGGAAGACGGCAAGCTGGAAGTCGATATTCCCTATGTGGCGCTGGAAATGCTCACGTCGGCGGCACAGGACCGGGTATTCTATCGCGTCGACGGGCCGCCGGGCACCTTCATTACGGGCTACAAGAACCTGCCGTTTCTGGCGCGCTACGAAGGGCAGCCGACGGCGTTTTTCGATTCCACCTTTCGTGGCGAACCGATCCGGGTAGCGACGCTGGCGCGCTCGGCCTCGACCGGCATCAATTCCATGCCGTTCATGGTGACGGTGGCGGAGACGACGATTGCCCGCCGGCAGCTGACCAATTCCATCCTGCTGCATTCGGCGCTGAGGTTGGCCTTCCTGATCGTCGGTGCGGCGCTGATCGTCTGGATCGCGGTGACCGTATCGCTGCGGCCGCTGAGCCGTCTTGGCGGTGCGATTGCGCATCGCAGCCCCGACGATCTGGCGCCGATCGCCGACCGGGTGCCGAAGGAAGTGCAGGAACTGGTCGATACGGTCAATTCCTTCATGGTGCGGTTGCAATCGGCGCTGGATGCGCTGCGGCATTTCACCGGCAATGCCAGTCACCAGTTGCGCACGCCTCTTGCCGTCATTCGTACCCAGTTGGCGCTGGCGACGCGAGCGACCGATCTGGAGGAGGCACGCCGCGCAGCGTGGAAGGCGGATGAGGCGGTTGCGGATGCCGAGCGGACGCTCGCGCAATTGCTGTTGATGGCGCGAATCGATGCGACGGCGCGTGCCCGCAGGGACGGGTTTGCCGCGGTGGACCTGACGGCGCTTGCGCGGGCCACCACGGCCGATCATGTCGTGCTGGCGGCCGAGGCCGGTATCGATCTCGGTTTCGAAGGTGAGGCGCCTGTGCTGGTGAAGGCGGAACCATTGCTTCTGACCGAACTGATGAAGAACCTGATCTCCAACGCCGTGCTTTATGCGGGTGAGGGCGCGGTGGTGACCTTGCGCACGCTCAGGGCCGCAAATGAGGCCGTGCTCGAAGTCGAGGATAATGGTCCGGGCATTCCCGCCACGCATCGAGAGGAAGCGCTGACTCGTTTCGAGCGAGGTGCTTTCCAGGATCGGCCGGGAAGCGGGCTTGGTTTGCCGATCGTGGAGGAGATTGCCGTTCTGCATGGCGGAAGCGTGGAGCTTGCCGATGGCCCTGGCGGAGAAGGCCTGACGGTGCGGGTCCGGTTGCCGGCCAAAAGCTAAGGCCCTGCGATTATTCAGTGAATCCTAATTCGCGCAGCGGTTACAGGTTAATCCGAGATTGACTAACGATTTCGAAAAAACTGGGCATTTTAGTCAGTTGGCGCGTTTCCGTCCCGATTTGATGGTCAAAAATGCGGATGGATATGAGCAGACAGAAGCGCGATTGGCAGGAGATCGCAGCGGAAATCGCCAGCTATAGACAGATGTACAATCTCGCCTGCCAGATTGTTGAAAGCGCACCATTCGGGAGCGAGGAAAACGGTGCCGCCAGCCTTCTGGTGGAATCGCTGGAAGATCTCATCGACAAGCCGATTGCGGAGGCGAAACGGCTTGCCCGGGCCCGCAGGCGCTTTGAGAAACTGAAAGCACTGCTGGCAGCATAAGCCGGCAGTGCCGCCGGCTTGCACGTGACATCTTAGTGGAAGGTCTCGGTCCGGATATCCTGTTCCATGATGCGGAAGGCTTCGTCGAGCGCTGCAACAAGGATATCCGTCAGCTGATCAGGATCGCTATCCTGCAGGAAAAGTGCAATCGCCGAATCGCTCGGCTCGTGGCGGTTATGGTCCGTCTCATTCGACATATCATTGTCCTCGTTGGGGCCGGACTCATTCCGGTGACGAGACCCTAGAACTCAGGGCTTGCGTAAAACTGGCTCAACACAGCCGCGAAACTCGCGGCATACGCACGTGATCAAATCTGGCACAGGAATCTGTAGACCCCTGCATATAGAGGGGAAAACCGCATTTCCAGAGGTCTGTGTCACGTTTGCGGGCCTGCGAGCGCCGCATTTCGCGAGATGCCTTGTATATCAAGCCTGTGGATGCCTAAAAAAATCTGCACTGAAACGGCACGTCCGGTGCCGCCATGCCAACCATTCGGAAAGATTTATTAACGATACTCCATCGCAAAAGATGTGAAGGAGCATGCAATGGCAAAGGCAGCCACGGGCAGGGGGCGCAAGACGCGTCGATCGAGCAAAGCCAAGGGCGGAATGGCGCCTTGGTACGGGGCCGCTGCTCTCGTCGTTGTCGGCATCATCGCCTATGATCACCGCGATGACCTTGCGCGCTACCTGCCGCCGGCAAAGCCTGCTGCCACCAGCACGGCCCGACAGGAAACGGCAAGGCCGCAGCCGCAGCCGACGCCGCGCCCGTCTCCGCCCGCTGCCATGCCCGGCAGCAGATCGGCCGCAACCACGCCTCCCCGCAATGTGCCGGTGCCGCCGGCGCCTATTCCTTCGCGCTCGGTGCCGACGACGGCTCCCCAGCCGATGGCAAAACCCATGCTGGCCTCGCTGCCGCCGCCGGTGATCCCGTCGAGTAGCGGCGCGAAAGCACTTGCGCCGGATGGCGGTGCCAGGATGGTCGGAGCTGGCTTCAAGGGACAATTCTATTATTGCGGTCGGTCCGGCCTGAACAATTGCATCGCTGAGTCCGGCGTGTTCTGGCACGACAAGACGGCGGTGCGTCTGGCCGATGTCGATGTGCCGGGGGCCGAATCCGCGAAATGCGACGCGGAGCGCCAGCGTGGTTTCCGCGCCAAGGTTCGCCTGCGTGAACTTCTCGATGCGGGTCCTTTCGACCTCGTTCTTTCCGACAGTGGAGACCGAGAACAGTCGGGTGCCAAGCTGCGAGTTGCTATGCGTGGTGGAAAGTCGATTGGTGATCAGCTTGTGCGAGAAGGTTTGGCGCAACCCCGAGGTGGTCGTTTTACCAATTGGTGTCCATAAGAACATGAGCTTTTGCTCTAAAATGCTGCCTCCGCTCGCAATTTTACTTCCACTATAATCGCTTGGTAACAGGTTGCCCTCTACAAACGAGCAGATCTGGGGTGTCTGTTATTGCGGTGGGGTTGATGGCAGCGAGAAAAGATGCACGTCGCGCAAGCGCCGTGACAGAAAAAGACGGATATAATCGCATACTGCTGATTGAGGATTCTCCGGCCATGACCATGCTGCTTCGGCAGCGCATGGAGGAAGAAACCGGAGCTGAGGTCGTCTGCTGCAACAGTCAGGCCTCTGCACGTGTCTGTCTGGAAAACGAACACTTCACGCTGGCTCTGACGGGGCTGAACCTGCCGGATTCTCCACGTGGAGAGATCCTGGGGCTGCTGAGCGATTTCAGCGTGCCGACAATCGTTTTTACCGCGATCTTCGACCCGGAATCGCGTGAACGTTACGCGCAGAAAAAGATCATCGACTATATCGTCAAGGACGGCCCGCGGACGATCGAGACCGTCATCGAGACGGTGGCGCGCATCCTGTCCAACAGTGCCTTCACCATCCTTGTCGTGGACGATGCGCGATCGGCGCGCTCGGGTCTCGTGGAAATCCTGGCGCGCCAGAATTTTCGTGTTCTGGAAGCGCATTCCGGCAAGCAGGCGCTTGAAATCCTCGAGGCCGAAGAAAAGATCGACCTCGTTGTTACCGATTATCACATGCCCGATATGGATGGCTATGAGCTGACCCGCCGCATCCGCGAGACACGGTCTTCGGAAGAGATGCGCATCGTTGGTGTGTCGTCCTCGACCGATCGCTGGCTTTCGGCCAGTTTTCTCAAGGCCGGTGCCTGCGATTTCATCTACCGGCCTTTCGTGCCGGAAGAACTGCAATGCCGTATCGACAACAATATCGAGACGCTCAAACAGATCCAGCGGCTGCGCTATCTTGCCGACCGCGACTACCTGACCGGGCTTTCAAACCGCCGCTGTTTCTTCGAAAAGACGCGGCAGATGGAAGATGCGCGTTTGTCGGACCACTGCAGCAGCGTTGCCATTCTGGATATCGATCACTTCAAGAAGATCAACGATACCTATGGCCACGAGGCAGGCGACCGGGTGCTGAAGATGGTGGCTGATACGCTCGCCGAGACCTGCGCGCCGGCAAAACATTTTGCCGCCCGGTTGGGCGGCGAGGAATTCGCGCTTTACCTGCGCAATACCGATGCCTTCCAGGCGCATTCCTTCTGCGAGCGCATTCGCCAGCAGATCGAGGAACTGGTGATGGAGGTCAACAAGCACGAGATAGCCGTTACCATCTCCATCGGCGTGGTCGAGACCGAGACGGGCGAAAGTTTCGACAACAATCTCAACGCTGCCGACCAATTGCTGTACCTCGCCAAGAGCAATGGCAGAAACCGTGTCTATTCGACGCTGACCCTGCCGGAAGCCATGGTGGCCGCCAATGCATCGGCCGTTGCAGAACTTTTCTGACAAATAAAAAACCTCCCGTCGCGAAACGGGAGGTTTTTGTTCAAGGGCAGGTCTGTAGCCGCTTTAAGCGGCTACCTGCGCACGGGACCGCTTGCGGCGCAACAGCCATACGGCCGCGCCCAGCACGATCACCGCCACGCCTGCACCCACGCCCATGCCGATGCGCGCGAACAGCACCAGCTGAGAACTCGGCCCGCCATCCCGGATCACCTGCACATCCTCCGGCGTTACCGTCAGCTTAGCATTGCCGTAATCCTTCAGGATGTAGTTCGACAGCGAGGCGACCTCGACATTGGTCAGCGCGTTGACGGTGTTCGGCTGGTCGCCGAATGGCGGCATGAAGACATGGCCGTCCTTGGTGTGACGGTCGACGCCGTAGAGAATGGCGGCGATGATATTGGTCGCATTGTCTCCGGCCGTCGCGGCATTGTGGAACAGGCTCGGGTAGTAGCCGTCAGCCGTGCCTTGCGCGCTGACGCCGTGGCATGAGGCGCAGTTGGCGGTGTAGAGCGCTGAACCGGCGTGGTCGCCCTTGATGCCGTCAGCATAAGGCTTGCCGCGATAAGCGGCCAGTTCGTTGGCAGGCTTGCCCTGATCGAAGCGGGTCGGGGCGGACGCCTGCGCCGCGTTCGGGTTGGACACGCTGCGGACATAGGTGGCGATGGCGTTCAGGTCCGCATCCGTGAGGTGCTGGAACGAATAGCTGATGGCTTCCGCCATGCTGCCGGCCGCCTGGGCACGATGATCGAGCCGTCCGGTCTTCAGGTAGGTGACCAGATCTTCCTGCGTCCAGGAGCCGATGCCGTGCACCTTGTCATTGGTGATGTCAGGAGCATACCAGGGGCCGATCTGGCCGCCGGTGAGGTTCACGTCCTTCTGCTCCTGCATGAACACACCGCGTGGCGTGTGGCAGGTGCTGCAGTGGGCAGCGCCCTCCGCCAGATACTTGCCGCGGTTCCATTCTGCCGATTGCGCCGGATCGTCCTTGTGCATCTCGCTCGGACGGAACAGCATGTTCCAGCCCATCATCGAGGCGCGGATGTTCATCGGGAAGGGCAGGCTGGTTTCCGGCGCCTTTTCCTCGACTGGCTGCACGCCCTGCATGAAATAGGCATAGAGTGCGTGAATATCCTCATCCGTCATGTTGGAATAGGACACATAGGGCATGGCCGGATACAGATTGGCGCCATCACCGCGAATGCCCTTGCGCACCGCATCGGCAAACTGGGTTTCCGAATAGGTGCCGATGCCGAATTCCTTCGACGGGGTGATGTTGGTCGACATGATCGTGCCGACCGGGGAGGCCATCGGCAGGCCACCGGCCATCGGTTTGCCGCCGTGATGATTGGTGTGGCAGGCTACACAGTCGGATGCCGTCGCAAGGTAACGGCCCTTCTCGATCAGTTCCTTCGAGAATTCCTGAGCGCCGGCACTGACTGGCGCAAGCGCTGCAAGCGCGAGCGGGGCCGCAAGCACGAGAGATTTGACTGGCTTCATGATCATGCTCCCCGCATCTGTTCGACCATCGCGTCGCCGGCCTTGATGGCAAGTGCGACCATGGTGATGGTGCTGTTGCCGCAGGCGCCTGCGGCCATTGCGCCGCCGCCCGGGATGAACAGGTTTTCGTGGTCATGGGCGCGGCAATCCACGTCGACGACCGAGTTTGCTGCATCGGTACCCATGATGGTGCCGCCCATGATGTGCTTGCTGTTGTTGAATTTCGGCGAGATCTTCACGTCGGTCGCACCCATCGCCTCGGCGATCTGCTTGCCGATCGGCTGCGAATAGACCTCCCAGCATTTGCGGACGTAATCGCCGACATCATAATGGATCGACGGTCGGGGCAGGCCGAGCCAATCCTTCTTGTCCGACAGGGTGAGGCGGTTGTTCGGATCCGCGAGAATTTCGTGTGCCGCGACGACATCGGCCGTGCAGGCGGTCATGCGGCGGATTTCCTCGTCGAGTGCCTTGCCGACGAGCCCCTTCTTCAGCGCCGCGAAGGTGATGTAGCGGTTGCGGGCAAAATTGTTGTAGCGGAAATAGGCACCGGCATGTTCGGAGCGGAACGCGCCTTGCGACGTCTGCATGATGCCCGAATTGACGACCGGCCCGATGCCCGACCAGAAGGGCTCCTTGGTGGTGACCGTGAAGGTGCGTGCCGGGTGGTCCATCATGTTACGGCCGACCTGATCGGACGAGTTGGCAACGCCGTTCGGGTTGCGGTCGTCGGTCGACATCAGAAGCAGTTTCGGGTTTTCCAGGCCATTGCAGGCAAGCACGAAAAGCTTGCCGGTGATGCGGTGCGTCTCCTTGTGCTGGTCGTAGAAATGGACCGCCTCGATCTTGTTCTGGGCGTTCGTTTCGACCTTGTAGACGACCGAATCGACGAGCAGCGTCGCGCCCTTCTTTTCCAGGCGATGCAGTGCCGTTTCGGCATCGTACTTGGCGGCGACGGGACAGACCGGCACGCAGTTGTTGTTCGCGCAGCAGGCCGGGCGGCCGTCATAGGGCATGCCGCTGTTGCGGGCCTGCGAGACGGGGATGTTGTTGTAGCCAAGCGTCTTGACGACCTCGGTGAATTTTACCTCACCTGGCGAAAACGGCAGGGCCGGCATCGGATAATCTGCCGAGCGGGCGCCGGTCTGCGGCCATTGCTGCGAACGATCCGACGGGCCGCAGATGCCGAGCTTGTGCTCGGTGCGAACGTAGTAGGGCTCCAGCGTGTCGTAGTCGAACGCCCAGTCACGGCCGACGCCGTAAAGCGAATTGATGCGCATGTCTTCCGGCGTCAGGCGCCAGGACGTGCCGGCCCAGTGCCATGTGGAGCCGCCCGCATAACGGATATAGGTCTGGTCGTAGGCGTCGGGGCCGCTGAACTGGAGATAGGCGTCCTCGGGCTTTTCGCCACCCATCGGGTGCGGGGCCCAGGGGCGGATCGGGTAGGCGACCGATGTGTCGCCTTTGACGCCGAGCGGCGCGTTGCGCCAGTTCTCGACCACTTCGGCGCGGGTGACCCGCGGGCCGGCTTCGATCATGAGGACGGAATGGCCTGCATCGAGCATCTGTTCGGCGATCACGACGCCGACGACACCCGTTCCGACGATGACGACGTCGGCACTAGTCTTGGTAACCATGGGAATACTTCTTTTGAATAGGGGCGTCAGAAGGTCGGCATCGGGGCCGAGAGCGGCAGGTTGGGCCGTGTCCACAGGTTGGGACCGGAAATGCCATAGGACGGTATGGTGAGGATGTCGCTGGTGGGTTTGAAGATCAGCGCTTCCTCGTAGGTGAACACCTTGGCATTGCGCTTTTCCGAAGAGCAGCCACTATACCAGGCGAAGATGACCCAGTGGGCAAAGTCCTTGAGTTCACCTTCCGGAATGTCACCGAAAAAATCCTCGACCGTCTTTGCCTGTTTCTTTTCGGCAATGGCGATGATGGCATCGAGCATGCCGGCAAAATTCTTGTATTCACCGGTTGCCGTTTCAGCGATGCGGGCACCGACGGCGGGGTTGAGCCGGTGATTGATCAGCAGGCTGGAGAGCTGCATGAAGCGGCTCTGTGCGTCGGCATCGGCGGCTGCGACCGCCATGCTCGGACAGAGCGAGGCAGCAAGGCTGCCGGCAAGAAGGGTGGCGCCGCTGAGCAGCATGCCGCGGCGCGACATGATCAGCTTGCCGTTGGGATCGTTCGACTGTCTCGTCATCGTTTTCCTGGCCATCAAAGAAGTGGGCCTTCTGCCCACGAGAAAAGAATTTCCGGCACGGCCGGCGCGTTGCATCCACAGGCAATGTCGGGCAATGTCGCGCCCTTCACCGTGGCGCTGAGCGCCTGGCGTCTGGAAGCGGTACAATGCGGACGGAATGCGGGCATGCGAAAGTCACGAAAAAAGGCGCGAGCGGACTCACTGACGCTGTCGCGAGACAGCGCAGTCCTCCACCGCGCCAAATAGTTGGATAGCTGATGATCAGTTACGCCACCAATTGACCTATGTCAATCTGTCGCATGGGAGAGGATTTCTGTGATCGTAACTGCCGAACATATGCTGAATACCCACGGGATCCTGCTGCGGCGTTGCCAGCAGGTGGCGCTGGCACTGTTTACCGAGCAGGCGGCCGAGCACGGATTTTCGCCGACCCAATACAGCGCGTTGGCCTTTACCTATATCGAGCCGGGCATCCAGCAGAATGCGCTGGGCGAGCGCATCGCACTCGACCGTTCATCGGTGACCAAATGTGTGGAGATTCTCGAAAGGGATGGTCTGATCCGCCGGGAGGTGGATCGCAACGACCGCCGTGCGCGCATGCTCTACATCACGCCCGAGGGGGAAAAGGTGCTGCAGACCGTGCATGACGCGGCGCTGAAAGCCAGAAGCCGGATCTACGAGGTGATGGGCAAGGACCGTTTCCAGAATTTTCTGGAGGACATGAAAGTGTTCAGCGCAATCCTGGATGACAAGGGGTGAGGTGAGGGCCGAGCGCCAGATGGTGCGGTTCCTCGTTCAGTCTGGAACAAAATGATTCCGATGCCGTTATGCGCACACATACGCAAAAGATGCGCGCGCAGGGACTGGCCATGTTTTCCAACAATCTTTCGTCGACGGTACTCTCTTCCGATGATCTGGAGGAGATCGATCGCTTTCACACGGCTTGGTGCGAAGAGAACGGCGTCGATAAAACGGACGCGGAGGCGCTCGACGTGGCTTCAAGCCTGATCGACTGGTACGCCTCGGATGAAAAGTATCGTTCGCGTGCCAAGCTCGACCATGCGCCGGCACTGCCGGAATCCGAGAGGATCAAATCGCTTCTCATGCAGATTACATAATCGGCACGTCGAAAGCGTGGGTGGCAGCATTGGTGAGGGATAAAAAAGAAAACGCCCGCTTTCGGATTTCTCAACGAAAGCAGGCGTTTATCTTTTGAATTGGCTCCCCGGGCCGGATTCGAACCGGCGACCTGTCGATTAACAGTCGAATGCTCTACCGCTGAGCTACCAGGGAAAAACCGCGTCGCCGCGGCGTTGAGCGGGGTAATACAAATGCTTGGGCGATTTGCCAAGCGGTTTTTTCAAAAAAATGACAGAACTTGTTTTATCCACCGCCACTTCCCACCTCCGCCTGTGCATAACCTTGGAAATGGAGGCCAGATGACGGCGGTAAATGAGGAAAGAAAGGCTGGTTTCGGCATCGATCCCAGAGATGGCAAGTTGATGCTGGGGCGTTTTCGCATTCCCATGCCGCGCAGCCGGTTTGGGCGGGTGACGCTAGGCGTGCTGCTTGTCATCGGCGGCTGTCTCGGTTTTCTGCCCATCCTTGGCTTCTGGATGGTGCCGCTCGGTCTTCTCGTTCTTTCCGTCGATCTCGCCTTCGTACGCCGCAGGCGGCGCAGGATTGCCGTCTGGTGGGCAAAACGACGTCCTCGTGATCCCCGATGATTAGAAAAGCCCGCGAAAATTTCTGAAATTTTCGCGGGCTTTCTGATTCTGGCGATTCTGTCGCTGGATGTCGGTCAGGAACTGAATATCGACATCAGGCCCTGGCCGGCGCTGAAGGCGGCATAGGCGAGGGCGGCAAAATAGATCTTCGTGCCGACGAGGAATGCATAGCCCCCAAGAACGATCAGACCGTCACGCTGGATCATGCCAACCGCCAGAAGCAGGATGGCGACCGCCGGCAGTGTGTTGGAAAATGGAATGAGACCGAGAGGAAACATCAGCAGAATGCCGCCGACAGTAATCGCCAGCGCATTGATGCGATTGGCAATGGCGCTGCCGGTCAGATGCGTCATTCGCGGCTTCACGAAGCGGTCGAACTTGCCGACGATGCCGATGCCGCGCTCAAGGGCGGGAACCAGTTTGGCGGTGTCGAGCTTGCGGTCGAGAATACGTTTCGGCAGCCAGGGCAGGCGGTTCAGGCAGACCGCGATGCCGACCAGGATGATCGCCGCGCCGAACACGGTGCTGACACCCGGAATGGAGACAGGAATAAGGAAGGGCAGGGAGGCAATCGCGCAAAGCAGCAGCAGCCCCTGTTCGCCGACGGCATCCATCAGTTCACGCAGCGTGATCGATTGACCACGTATGCCGCTGACCAGCGCCTGCAAAGTCTCCGTCAGGGAGCGCGAGGTATCTTCGAATTCGACCGACTGCTGCACATTCACCTCCGTGTTGATGCGGTTGCGATTGTCTAGCAGTTTTGTTGCGACGCGAAAACCGGTTGCGCGGTTCGCCGTTTGGCGAACCGACGGTCAAGGTGGCACCGTTTGCAGGTCTTATTTGTGCGCAACGAAATGATCGTACATGCCGACGCAGATGACTAGCACGAGCACGCCGAGTACAAACGGATTTATGGTGGTGACAAAATCAAGATATTGCATGACGGCTTCTCCTCTTACCGCATGAACAACTTACGTTTGGGGAGGAAGAGCGGCATTGATCCGCCGCAAGTCTTTCTCCCTGTTTCGCACCGGCCTTGTCGGTGCGGCGCCGAAGGTCTCCTCAGGCCTTCGGAACACGTTTATGTTAGCAGATTTGATCATGCCCCGCCATAGCCGACGACTTCTGTGATTTTTCCTAGATGGTTTTCAGGAGTGATCTGGTCAGGATCGGTCAAGAAACCGGGCGCAGACTTGGCTTTTCTCAAGGCGCCAGACGGGAAAGGCGGCAGGGCATGGTGAAGCTGACGGTGATCGAGGGCGGCAGGAGCAGCGCTGCAACATCGCGTGAGACGAAGAGAGGCGTGCATCCGACGGCAGAGGATGTACGCAAGGAAGCGGAACGGCGCATCCATGCCTCCGGTTATGACGACTGGCGCGTGCGCGAACTGGCGACGGGCGCATCCATGCCGATCGAGATCCGCTATCTGCGCATGCAGATCGAATATGCAGCGCAGGCGATAGGGCGTTTCGTGAAAATCCCGGCCGATTTTGCCTCGGACAGTTATTGGCCCGCGTGAACCGCTTTTACTGGAAATCGAGAACGGCCTGCGTGATCTCGCGGCAGCAACGTGACGTCAATCGGTCGCCCGACCCCGTTCTAAAGCTAACGGCGGTCGCGTTCTCGCCGCGCTTGTGACAGATGGAAGCCTATCCGTCCAGTCTCGGACGGTTTCCTCATTCTGCTACGGAAACGTAATCACAAAGAATCCTGGCGATCTCCTCGGGGCCGAGCTTGTCGGTCATATCTATTCCGGTCGGCCGCCAGCCGGGCTCGCAGAACTCATCGAATCGGTTCGGAAACCGGTCCGCTAAAGCCCTGTTGGATTGAATATAGGTCTCCTCAAACAGCTGCGTGAACCGCTGGTCGAAGGAATAGGGCGGGTAATTGGTGCCCTTCTGGATTTCCATCAGCCGGGAAAGGCTGGTCCGTTGCCGTTTTTCATTCATCATCCGGACGAATTCGGTGAGGTGTGCCGACAGGCTTTCATTCACCCGTTCCGTCAGCATCAGGGGCTCGGCGCCGACGTCGCCAATCTCCGAACGGAAAATGTCGAGCAGTGAACCATTGGCGCTGCAGGCGTCGAAATTGTGAAAGGCGATATCGGCCAATGGAAACGCTTGTTGCCAGGTTTCGGCAATATTGTTCCAGTCGAGAAAGGGTGTGTAGGAAACCTCCGAATAATCGGAGATGCGCGTCGTCATGCCAAGTGTCTTGACCTCCTGCGCATAACCGGAGGCCGAAATGCGGTCCTGACGGCGTACGAAGCACAGGATCTTGCTGACCGGATTTCCGATCGCTTTCATCATGTCGGCAACAAGGGTTGGATCGCAATGAAAGAAATATTCGGACGAGATGACTGAAGACTGTTCGCCGCAGTTGCGGAGTTCTTCGATGGCAAAGTCAAATGTGCTCGTCTCCCGGATGGCGACGACATCCGATCGCTTGCAAAGCGCGGGATCGGAGAGCGCTTCGGCCGCAAAACGGTGTGAGGATTCTGACGAGATTGCCGAGATGCCGTCTTGCGCCAATCGCTCGCGATTGAGACTGAGCCACTCCTGCAAATATGTCGTTCCGGTTTTTGGCAGGCCGATATGCAGAATTACCGTCATTGAGGTCGTATCCGATGCTGCAGTTTTGAAAGTCTCCAGGCGGCGCCCCACGATATCTCAGATTGGCTTCCAGCGTCTGGCTTCGCGTTTTCCGCACGTATTTGTCCCACGGGCTTGAAATCCTTTTTAGGGGGGCGTGCTTCAGATGAGAGATGCGGCTCTCGCCAAATCACGCGCGGCCTGTTCAACCGCAATCTCTCCCGAGCCGTTGAATGTGGCAAAAGGCGCAGTTGGAGGTTCGTAAGGGCTACCAAGTCCCGTCATGTTGGTGATCCTACCCTGCCTGGCCTTTCTATAGAGGCCCTTGGGGTCGCGTTCTTCGCAGACCCTTAACGGCGTGTTGACGTAGATCTCGAGGAAATCATTCGGGCCAATCAGCATTTTTGCCATTTCACGCTCGGCGCGGAAGGGGGATATGAAGGCGGAAATGACGATCATTCCCGCATCGAGCATCAGTCTGGCGATCTCCGCGACGCGTCGAATATTTTCTACCCGGTCGGCATCACTGAAGCCGAGGTCTCTATTGAGCCCGGAACGGATATTGTCACCATCCAGCAGATAGGTCTTTCTGCCGAACCTGTGCAGTTCCATTTCCATGGCATTTGCCAGAGTGGATTTGCCGGCTCCGGAAAGGCCTGTCAGCCAGATGACTTTTCCGGGATGCCCGTTCAGTCGTTCCCGCATGCCGCGGTTGACGTTGAAATGCTGAGAAAAGATGTCCTGAGGAGCGCTTGGCCCCATCGTGTGAATATCCGCCACCAGAAACAACCTTTAAAGTATAAAATTCTCCTTCAATCTCTTTAGTTGTGAGCTGCGAGCGCAACAAGCGGTCACAAAGAAAAAGCTGACCAAATGTCATTTATTTCGGGATTATTGCTTTTTTGCCATAAAATCGGCCACGTATTGGCGCGATCGGGGAGGGCAACGACCTGCAAAACCGGATTTTGAAGTTGAAGGTTTCAGGCGGAAAATTAACACACCTGAAAACGATGTACTGGGTTGCAGAAGCCGCAACAGGATACGGCCCGTCACATAAACGAGCCTTGTGCGCTTTCAGTAGAAGCGCGTCTGACTTTCGTTAATTCCAGTATCCGTAACCTTGCTGGCAGTTCCCAGTACCGCCAAAGAATATGGCTAGCGGCATAGACGGTTGCAAGGACAAGCACTGAGGCTGGTATCCATCCCAGTCGATCTGAGACGCTGTATTTCACGAACAGCCTGATTATGATTTGATGCGCCATGTAGGTGCAAAAACTAATCTCTCCGAGCCAGACTATGGTTCTGTGCTTTAGCAGAACGCTTATCCGGCCACGCTGATGCGCAAAAATAAAGATCGTCACGGCAAAAAGCAGCATGCCGCCCGTTTGAGAAATCCACATGCCGACATGGCGCCAGCCGTATCGCGTTAATTCGGCAGCGATACCATTCGAAGAGATGCCGAAGAGCAAGATTGATATCAGGGCACCCGCTTCAGCGATCGTTGCGAAAGGAACGTCGTTTCTCGACGAAAGATAGAGCCGGCAAGTCGCTATTCCGACGAGAAACTCCAAAAGGCGCATGACGGGATGCTGCAGCACGAGATTGGACGGCGAGAAGCTCCATATGTTTGGCTGACCTTGCGGAATGGGCACGGTGTCGAGAACCGCTAAAGTCGTCGCCGTCCCGAGAATTGTCGCCGCAAAGGCGAGTTTCAGCCAGCGTCCGCGCACGACAGGGAATAACAGGTAAAAGAACATTTCAGCTGAAATGCTCCATGAAACCGCATTATGGGAGAAGACGTAACCTACTACTGGAACCCACGCGTGCAGAAGTAAAACGTTAGCGATGCTGGGAGCCAACCACTCCGGATGCTTTGCTAGAAAGGGGGACAGCAGCACAAAAGCAAGCAGCCCCGTGACGATGTGAACAGGCCAAAGACGGGCGAATCGACTGATATAGAACCTCCGGGCGTCGAACCTTCCTTGATAAGCGTAGGTAAGGATGAAGCCGGACAGAACGAAGAAGAACGACACGCCCAGCGCTAGCGGTGCGCCGGAAAAAAAAGGCGGGACTATCGATCCCATCATATGAGCAACAACTACGCTCGCGGCGGCGAGGAACCGTAGCGAGGTAAGTGTATCGATCTGCTTTGGCTGCATTGCTTCCCCCTTGTGTCTCGGCGAATCTTCAACCACAGCGCGTGCCCTGGCGCAAGCCTGTGTTGTCGCAGTCTCTCATTCCAACGACTGCGCAAGCCGAAAACTGGTCCGTCAACCCGGGGTACTCATGACCACGCTACGCACGAGCGCTGCGGGCCGTGAAGTCCTGACCTGAAATCACAAGGAAATCTGACATGTACAAGACGTTGCAGGAAGTGCAGCGACGCTCGATCGCGTTCGGGCACATACGAACGCTTCGGAAAGAGATCTGCGCGGCTATGTGATCAAGCGGAAGATTTCAGGCGGCACGGTCAGCCGCGACGGCCGGCAGGCGCGTGACAGCATGCTCGGGCTGATGAAGACCTGCCAGAAACTCGGCCTATCGTTCTGGCACTATCTCTGCGACCGGCTGGGGATCAGCAACGAAGACCAGCCCGTTCCATCTCTCGCCGCTCTTTTTGCAGGACGAAGCTGAAGACTTGCCGCTCTGCTCATTGCGCTGGCATCGCCACCAAATCTGCCTTGCTTACGGGGATGCCGTGTCCTACACCTTGAACGAATGGGATTATCTGACGCGCTACACCAGCGACGACAGGATGCCGATCGATAACAATATTCTGGAGCGCGACATCAGAGTTTTTGCGACCGGAAGAAAATCATGGCTGTTCAGCGATACCGCTGACGGAGCCAAGGCCAGCGCTGTGATCTGCAGTCTGATGCTGACCTGCCGCGCCTGTGGCGTTGACCCACTCACCTGGCTGCGCCACGTGCTCACAGAGCTGCCTCAGCGTCAGGAAGCCGACGACATCGACGACCTGCTTCCGTTCAGCTTCTTCAAAATCTCAGCCAATTGATAGACCCGGATATCGCTTCGCAAACGGGGCCGATCCGGTGATGCCGCCAACGTCAATGTGCATGGAAAATCGCGCTTACATTTCTTCTGCCAAGTCATGGGTTCCGCAGATCAGTACAGGTGCAAGCGAGAGAAATGGAGAACAGATTGCCACACCTGATTTTGGTGTGGCGGAACGTTTGAGGCCCATATTGCCACACCTCAAAAAATATCGAGGTTTGACAACGTCTTGTAATCGTCTGGGAAAAGGGATGGAGGCCTCGCCGAGAATCGAACTCGGGTGCAAGGATTTGCAGTCCTCTGCGTCACCACTCCGCCACGAGGCCATCCGGGGTATTTAGCGTGCGGTAAGGGGCGTTTAGAACGAATCTATGGGTCACGCAAGCCCCTTCATTCTGAACTTGCATCCTTTTTTCATCGTGACGGCAGGTTCGCCTTGTGACGCAGCCAAACCACGATTCAACAGTCGTCCGGACAAGCGGCTTGGAGACACCAATCTCTCAGGCATATTTGCCTCAACATGTGTCCGCGCAGCGGCTTCCGGGCGCCTGTGCGCTCGTGTCGCTTTTGAGTTCAGTTGCCCCAAGCGTTGATGTCAACGGGACTGTGGCTGACGGCAAGCGTCGCACGTACAGGAGGTGTATTCGGACGTCGGTTTGAAAAGGCCGGTACAGGAAAGCTCAAATTCGGTCCTGAGTACGCAGCATTTCGGCAATCATCGTTCCAAGCATCGCATGCAGATTTCTCGCGGTGGCAAGATCGAACCTCAGGCGCGTCGCGACGTCCACTTTCGGCGATCCGTTGAGATCCATGATGGCTGAGCCGAGCGAGATATGGGCAATATTGTTGTGATGCCGACATTCGGTGATCATGTCGACGAATTTCACCGGAACGCTTTCGTCGCGCACGGACCATAAATTCTTGCTGCTGGATACCCTTTCTGAACTGTCATGAAGCATGGCGGTGTCGGGCATTTCGATCTCCTTGAAACATGACAGATTATCAATGTGAGGCTGCGTCGGCGTCCAGCGCATAGTGAATTTTACGTTAATGATGGCGAGTTGGCCCGTTTCCCATCTGTGCCCCGCGCCGGGCACCTGTCCGGGCGAGGCGGTTGCAGGGGTACATTCGCAGATGCTTTGTGTTTTGCCCCTTGTGTTTTTGCCTTCGGCTTCAAGCCATGGCTTGAAAGCCGGTTACGGCCTCAGTAATACGGGGGCAGTTGGACCGCTTTTAAGAGGCGCAGAAGCATGACCGATTACGAAAAAGCGCGGATCACCATGGTGGATAACCAGATCCGTACGACCGATGTGACGTCCCACTCGGTTCTCAAGGCGTTTCTCGCCGTTCCGCGTGAAGATTTTGTGCCGGATGCGGTCAAGCCGATCGCCTATATCGACAACGATATCGAAGTGGCGCCGGGCCGTTATGTGCTGGCCGCTTCGCCGCTGGCCAAATTGCTTCAGCTTGCCGCCATCACGCGCGAAGATGCCGTGCTCGAGATCGGCTGTTGCACCGGCTACACCGCAGCCCTGCTTTCGCATCTGGCTGGCGGTGTGGTCACCATCGATAGCGATGAAGCGCTGGTGGAACAGGCCAAGGCCTCGCTTGCCGGCTATGGCAATGTCGTTGCTGTCGCCGGCGACATGGCGAAGGGCCATTATGCCGAAAGCCCCTATGATATCATCGTCATCAGTGGTGCCGTCGAAGAAGTGCCGGCTGCACTGTTCGACCAGTTGCGCGATGGCGGTCGCCTGATCGCGGTGGTCGGACATGGCAATTCGGCATTCGCTACATTGTTCACCAAGGAGAGCGGCGGCGTTTCGGCGACCCCGCAGTTCAACTCCTCGATCCGTCCGCTGCCGGGTTTCCTTAAAACGAAAGAATTCGTTTTCTGATAAATATCGGTGCGACCGCGCCGAACAAATCTGTGCATGCGCAGTATGGCTGGCCCGCCCTCGATTGTTTCGAGGCGGGCTTTTCCGTTAAAATGCCGGTGATTCGTCCTCGCGTATCCTTGAGGCTCCGGATCCATGAACCGTCAGATCGGGGAAGAGTATGGCTCAGCCAAGCGTAGCGCGTGAACCCTCCATGGAAGAGATCCTGGCGTCTATACGCCGGATCATCGAAAGCAACGAGCCTGCGGCCGACGGTTCCGCGCGCAATGATTTTGCCGAGTACAGCGACGGTGACCGCGCGTCCGAAGATGCCGGCGATGACGCTTTCGCGCCGGAAATGGCCGCGAACGATCCGGGCGTGCCGGTTCGCGAAGCTGCGGCCGAAAAGCCGGCGGTTCAGGCGCATGACTTCTCCGGTCACGCCGCAGCGGCGGCTGCCGCCGTTCCGGAGCGCTCGCTGTCGCTCGCAGATGTTGCCGCTCGCGTTCGGGCTGCGTCCAGCCGCGCACCGGAAGTGCCATCCGAAACCGCGAATGAAGAATCGCAGGCGGTCGAGCAGCTCGCAGCATCTCCGGCTCCGCGGACACTGCCGCGCCCGATCCTGCCGCCCATTCCGGAATTGGGTGTTGCCGGGTTCAACCCGGAAGGTGCTTCCGCCGAACCTGAAAGGATGCCTCGCATCGTGGAATCTATTTTCGAGCCGAAGACGCCTGACGTGGTGATGCCCGAGCCTGCCGCCGTGATCGACGCGCCGGAAGCCAAGGCGGAAAACCCCTTTGCCGAACCGAAGGCAGAAAGCCTGCCAGCCAAGATCGAGGCTGCTGCTAGTCTGATGTCGGCGGAAGCTGGTGCGCAGGTTGCCCGTTCCTTCGGCGAACTCGCCGATATGCTCGATGGCTTCAATCAGCAGTCGGTCGAGGAGATCGCTCAGGACATGCTGCGCCCGATGCTGCAGGAATGGCTCGATGACAATCTGCCGACGCTCGTCGAGCGTCTCGTGCGCGAGGAAATCGAACGCGTGGCTCGCGGTCCTCGTCGTTAATCGCCGTATCGGCGTCATTTCAAGAGCCGCTCCGGCAACGGGGCGGCTTTTTTATTGACTTCACCCGCCCCACATACGTAACAACCCACCATCTCATTCATAAAAGAAAAACGGGTCAGGAAATGCTCGATAAGACCTTTGATTCCGCCGCCGTCGAACCGAAAATCGCATCCGCATGGGACGAAGCCAACGCGTTTCGTGCCGGTGCCAATGCCAAGCCGGGCGCGGAAACCTTCACCATCGTGATCCCGCCGCCGAACGTTACCGGTTCGCTGCATATGGGCCACGCGCTCAACAACACGCTGCAGGACATCATGGTCCGCTTCGAGCGCATGCGCGGCAAGGACGTGCTGTGGCAGCCAGGCATGGACCATGCCGGTATCGCCACGCAGATGGTTGTCGAGCGCAAGCTGGCCGAAAATGGCAGCAACGTTACGCGCCGTGACCTTGGCCGCGAGGCGTTCATCGAAAAAGTCTGGGAGTGGAAGGAAGAGTCGGGCGGCCTGATCTTCAACCAGTTGAAGCGTCTCGGCGCTTCCTGCGACTGGTCGCGCGAACGGTTTACGATGGACGAGGGGCTTTCCAAGGCCGTTCTCGAAGTCTTTGTCACGCTCTACAAGCAGGGCCTGATCTATCGCGGCAAGCGACTGGTCAACTGGGACCCGAAGTTTGAAACGGCGATTTCCGATCTCGAAGTCGAGAGCAAGGAAGTCGACGGCCATATGTGGCACTTCAAGTACCCGCTGGCGGGCGGCGAAACCTATACCTATGTCGAGAAGGACGCCGACGGGAACATCACGCTTTCCGAAGAGCGCGACTACATTTCGATTGCCACCACCCGTCCGGAAACCATGCTGGGGGATGGTGCTGTTGCCGTTCATCCGTCCGACGAGCGTTATGCGCCTATCGTCGGCAAGCTCTGCGAAATCCCGGTCGGTCCGAAAGAACATCGCCGCCTGATCCCGATCATCACCGACGAATACCCGGAGAAGGATTTTGGTTCTGGTGCGGTCAAGATTACCGGCGCGCATGATTTCAACGACTATCAGGTCGCCAAGCGCAACAAGATCCCGCTCTACCGTCTGATGGACACCATCGCGGCGATGCGTACTGATGGCGAAAGCTATGCCGAGTGTGCGGCAAAGGCTGCCGCCATCACCAGGACCGGCGAACTGCCGAGCGAATCCGAGGTCGACGAGATCAACCTCGTTCCGGAAGAATATCGTGGCCTCGACCGCATGGTTGCCCGTGCAAAGATCATCGAGACGATCAATGCCGAAGGCCTTGCTGTCACGGTCAAGGATGCCGAAGGCAGCGACATTCCTTACGTCGAGAAGAAGAAGATCATGCAGCCGTTTGGCGACCGCTCCGGCGTCGTCATCGAACCGATGCTGACCGACCAGTGGTTCGCCGATGCAAAAACGCTGGCCGAGCCGGCGATCGCTTCCGTTCGCGAAGGCCGCACCAACTTCGTTCCCAAAAACTGGGAAAAGACCTACTTCGACTGGATGGAAAACATCGAGCCGTGGTGCATTTCGCGCCAGCTCTGGTGGGGCCATCAGATCCCTGCATGGTATGGCCCGGATGGCCAGTGCTTTGTCGAAAAATCCGAGGAAGAGGCGCTCGACGCCGCCGTCCAGCATTATCTCGCTCATGAAGGCCCGTGGAAGGCCTGGGTTCAGGAAAAGCTCGAAAACTACGAGCCGGGTTCGATCCTGACGCGTGACGAGGACGTTCTCGATACGTGGTTCTCGTCCGCCCTGTGGCCGTTCTCGACGCTTGGCTGGCCGGACAAGACGCCGGAACTGGCGCGCTATTACCCGACCAATACGCTCGTCACCGGTTTCGACATCATCTTCTTCTGGGTTGCCCGCATGATGATGATGGGCATGCATTTCATGAAGGACGAAGAGGGCAATGCCGTCGAGCCGTTCAACACGGTTTATGTCCACGCGCTGGTTCGCGACAAGAACGGCCAGAAGATGTCGAAGTCCAAGGGCAACGTCATCGATCCGCTGGAACTGATCGACGAATACGGCGCCGACGCGCTGCGCTTCACGCTTGCCATCATGGCGGCGCAGGGGCGTGACGTAAAACTCGACCCGGCCCGCATCGCCGGTTACCGCAACTTTGGCACCAAGCTGTGGAACGCGACGCGTTTCGCGGAGATGAACGGCGTGAAGCGCGATCCGCATTTCATTCCGGATGCCACGACGCTGACGATCAACCGCTGGATCCTGACCGAACTCGGCATCACCATCCGTGACGTCACCGAGGCGATCGAGACCCATCGTTTCAACGAGGCAGCGTCATCGCTCTATCGTTTCGTCTGGAATCAGTTCTGCGACTGGTATCTGGAACTCCTGAAGCCGATCTTCATGGGCGAGGACGAAGCGGCCAAGAAGGAAGCGCAGGGCTGCGCAGCTTACGTTCTCGAAGAGATCTACAAGCTGCTGCATCCGTTCATGCCGTTCATGACGGAAGAGCTGTGGGCGCATACCGATAGCCGTGACAATCTGCTTTGCCATACCGACTGGCCGGCGCCGGAATTTGCCGACGAGAAGGCTGCTGCCGAAATCAACTGGTTGGTCGATCTCGTTACCGGTCTGCGCTCGGCCCGTTCGGAGATGAACGTGCCGCCGTCGGCAACCGCACCGCTGATCATGGTTGGCGCCAGCGAACTGACGCAGGGGCGCCTGCAGCGCCACGACGCGGCAATCCGTCGTCTGGCCCGCGTTGATGCCATCTCGCTTGCGGATACGGCACCGAAGGGCGCAGCACAGGTCGTGGTCGGCGAGGCGACCGCCTGCCTGCCGCTCGGCAGCCTGATCGATTTTGCCGCCGAGCGCGCGCGGATCGAAAAGACGCTGTCCAAGGTCGATGCGGACATCGCCCGCGCCAAGGGCAAGCTGTCGAACGAAAAGTTCGTCGCCAATGCCGACCCCGAAGTGGTGGCGGCAGAACGCGAGCGCCTGGCCGAACTTGAGGTTCAGCGTGCCAGCCTGTTGACGGCGCTGCAGCGCCTGAACGAGGCCGACTGAGTCTTAACCGCTGAAATTGATGGATTTTTGCTTTCAAAGGGCGCGTCGCGAAAGCGGCGCGCCCTTATTGTCTGGGGATGACATGAAATCGCCACGCTGTTGCGGATCAGGCACATCCACCGGAAGTTGTGTGATAAAATTCTAAAAGGACCGGTATTATTGCGGTATGTTAAAATGAAATTTCGCATATGTGCCGAATTGACCCGCTGTTCAGATGCCCACGTCAAAGTTTCGGTTGCAGGTGGCTATATTCCGTATGTCACGCAAAGTTGTTATTTGGCATGGACTGCATCACACTGATTCCCATCACTTGCTGGGAGGAGCGGGTTCTTATGACATTCAACAAAAAGACTGCCACGATTGTCCTTGCTGCCGGCGGTTTGCTGGCTGCACAGGCGCCTGTTTTTGCGGGCGGCCTTGAACGCGGCGGTTATAATATCGATCTGCTTTTCGATCCGTCTTCGGTGGCTGTGGAAGCGGCGACGACGTTCGTTGCGCCGCAGCGCAAGCTTAAAAACGTCGAGGATGTAGATACAACTTCTGCTGCCTTTCCAGGAAATGGAACAGGGCCTGGTTTCGGTGGTGGCGACCTTAATGGTCTTCCAAATTCTGCGAACGACAGCGAGAACTACTGGAGCACGCGCCTTGGCGTCAAAGTCGGCTACGAAAACACGGACTGCATGTTCGATTATTCGCAGCCATGGGGCGCGCATCTGAAGCCGGGACGAAATTGGGCTGGTGCCAACCAAAATATCGAGACGAAAGTTGAAAGCCGCAATTATGCGCTAACATGTTCTTATAGGTTCGATGTCGGGCCGGGCCAACTTCGCGTAATAGGCGGTGGCTTCTACCAGGAAGTCTATGGGTTTAAAGAGCGGCTTGTTCAGGATCTGACAGGTTTGGCGCCATTGTCTGGCGTTGGTCGTCTGGATCTTGAGGGAGACGGTTGGGGTTGGCGCGCTGGTGTAGCGTATGAGATTCCTGAATACGCACTACGTGCGAGCCTCGTCTATAACAGTGAAGTGAAGCTGGATAATATTACTGGGACACTTAATCTGACCCAGGTTCCTGCTCCCGTAGGAGGGCTCGTTCTGCCGGTTTTCGGATCGCAGGCGATGCCAGATTCCCTCGAGTTGAAGGTCCAGTCCGGTATCGCGCCGGATTGGCTTGCTTTCGGCTCAGTGAAGTGGACAGACTGGAGCCAGCTGCAGAGGGTTAGTTTCAGATGTAACGATCCTGCATCACCTCTTCTTTGTGGCCCCACTCTCACCGCAACCTCTCTTGATCTGGGTTACCGGGACGGTTGGACGGTCAGTGGCGGTATTGGCCACAAGTTTAATGACCAGTGGAGCGGCGCCGTCTCGCTGACTTGGGATCGGGGCACATCTGAAGGGTTCGGCACACAGACCGATACCTGGACAGTGGGAACGGGCGTGTCCTATACGCCGACCGAGAATGTCGAATTCCGTCTGGCAGGCGTTCTCGGTATTCTGACCAGCGGTTCATCACGCGAGGTAATGATCAACGGCGAGCCGGCCGGTGACGACGTCCACTACGACTTCGGCAACGATCTCGTCGCGGCAATCTCCACCTCGGTTAAGGTAAAGTTTTAAATTTCGGCTGCATCAGCCTGAAATGGAAACGAAGGCCCGGTTCTTGCCGGGCCTTTTTCGCACGCAGAAAATAATGACAAATAGTCGGAATACACAGTGTAAATGTGACGATTTGGCAACATCTGTCTGCAACGATTATCGCCAGCATCTTTGTGGTGGAATTTGTCCATTTCCCGCCACAAACAGAGCGCAGCGATAGTGGCAACGAAATTTGCGGACCTCGGGGGCGGGGCTCGTAGTCGGGGAAACATGGGCGGTTATTCGAAAGAAATGCCATTGAATCAAGGCGCGCAGGCTTCTGCGACCCTCGGTGGCGTTTTCATGCTTGCTAATGCGGCTCAAGGTCGCAGTCTTGCCGAAAACCAAGATTATTGTTTTGCCGATAGAACGAGAGTGCAACTCCCCTGGAAGGCGTCGGTCGGACACGACCGTTTCCATCCTGAGCGTAGGGGCCAGAGTGTGTATTGGAGTATCGGCATGAGCATGGGATGGGACTGTAGACCCGCTTTGGGTGCAGCCGCCGCTTCACCGGCAAAGCGTGGCGTTTCGCTGCGCCCGGACATTCGCGAGTCGGAAGAAGTCTGACCCATGCTGAAGTCTGATATATTCTCGCTCCGCGCCGTTCTGATCGGCCTTGCACTCACCGCAGCCCCGCTTGCCCCGGCATTCGCTTTCGACATCAATGCCGGCGTCAACAAGGAATCCGGTCCTTTCGACCTCTTTAAGTTCGGCTTCAAGGCCTACAAGAACGGTCAGAAAAAGGATGCCGTCGAAGCCTATCGTTATGCCGCCGAAAAGGGCCATACCGGTTCGCGCTGGGCGCTTGCCAACATGTATGCCTATGGCGATGGCGTCGTGCAGAACGATTTTGAGGCCTTCAAAATCTATAGCGACATCGCCAGCCAGGGCGTGGAGCCCGGCTCGGAAGATACCGGCTTCTTCATCAACGCGCTCATGGCTCTGGCCGGTTATTATCGCGACGGTATCACCGGCACGCCGGTGAAGGCTGACCTTTTTCAGGCCCGCCAGCTCTATTTTCAGGCAGCTTCCGCATTCGGCGTCGCCGAGGCACAGTTCCGGCTTGCCCGGATGATGCTGGCAGGCGAGGGCGGTCGCGCCGATGTGCAGCAGGCCAAGAAATGGCTGAACCAGGCCCGCAAGAGCGGTCATGCCGGCGCAATGGCAGTGTTCGGCAATGTCCTCTTCGATGAGGGGCAGACCTTGCGCGGCCTCGCCTTCATGACGGCAGCGCTCGATCGCTGCAGCAAGAAGGACTGCCCCTGGATGCAGCAGATGCAGGAAGATGCCTTCTCGCTGTCGACGGAAAACGACCGTCGCAATGCCGTGGCATTGGCGCAGAGCCTCGAGCGCAGCGGCGACTGATTCTGCTCAAAGAGATGCAGGAATGAAGACGAGAATGGGGCCCGTGGGGCCCCAATTTTCGTTAAGCGAAGATATCTCGATGCTTTTGGATATACGTGAAGGTCATGGACTCCAGTGCCATCTCACCAAGGGAGGGCTAGCTGTGCGATTGATGAAGACAAATCCCGTACCTGTTCCCAGATTTGCGAAATTGACGCAATAGGAGGCTTCTCCGAACCTTTCGTGTTGGTAGAGGTTGATTGACGCGTCTGCCAGTTCCTCGATCGCCACTTCACCTTCGAGATAGACCGTTTCGTGCAACTGCAGCAGAAGCTCGAAAGACGGGCAGGGCGTATGAGCCGGGTCGAGCGTCACGCCATGACCGGTCCAGTACGGGACACCGCCGGCTTTCGTATGCCAGGCAAGATCAAAATCGTAGGGATGAGCCGTATCTTCCGGAAGGCTCGTATAAATCTGCTCGTCATAGAATGAAGGGATCTGCTCCGCCGTTACGATGTCGTCATATGCATCCCAGCCGGAAATCCAGATCTCGTCATTGACAACCCGTTCGCCGTCCTTGTTCAGCGGTTGTTCGGTTAGTCCCGTTCCTATTTCCTCGCAGGTGAGAATGACCGCCTCGCACGAGCTTGGGTCGCCATAACTCATGCAGAGCAGATTGGCGCAGTAGAAGAGATGCAGCACGCTGCCAGAGACGCCGATATCGATCATCGGCGGTGCGTGTTCGAGTTGCGCCACCATGCTCATTGGGTGGCCACAATCGCTGCAGGTCGACCAGCGCGATTCTGGAAAGCCCCAAGGGCTACCGCCGAGTTTCGACACGAGGCGATCCTGAGGCGGCTGTGAGGCTGCGAGCTTAAATTTGGGGAGGTAGAAGCGCATTGAGTCGCTCCGTATCGCGACTTAGGCGAAATCGAATTCGGCAGATACCGGCACGTGGTCGGAGGGTTTTTCCCAAGCGCGGGTGGTCTTCTCGATAGTTGTCGATTTCAACCGGTCGCTGGCTTCCGGCGACAGAAGCAGGTGGTCGATGCGGATGCCGTTGTTCTTCTGCCAGGCACCGGCCTGATAATCCCAGAACGTATAGAGTTTTGTCGCATCCGTGGTGGCACGCACGGCGTCGGTCAGGCCAAGTGCCTCCAGGCGGCGGAAGGCGGCGCGGGTCTGCGGCAGGAACAGCGCGTCAGTGGCCCACACGGCTGGATCAAAACAATCATGCGGTTCGGGGATGACATTGTAGTCGCCGGCGAGAATCAGCGGCTCTTCCAGCAGCAGAAGATTGGCGGCATGCAGGCGCAGCCGTTCCATCCATGCGAGCTTGTAAGGGTATTTGACCGGGTCGTCGGAAGGGTTGCCATTGGGCAGGTAGATCGACGCGACGCGGATTGAGCCGCCCGGCACGGAAAACACCGCCTCGATATAGCGCGACTGTTCGTCGCTGTCGTCTCCCGGCAGGCCGCGCATCACTTCGTCAGGCTTGATCTTCGACAGGATCGCGACGCCGTTAAAACCCTTCTGGCCGTGGGTCTCGACATGGTAACCGAGCGCCTCGATCTCGAGGCGTGGAAAACCTTCATCGACGGATTTGATCTCCTGCAGGCAGGCGATATCCGGCGCAGACTCGGTCAGCCATGCGCGCAGGTTATCGATACGTGCCTTGACGCCGTTGATGTTCCAGGTCGCGATTTTCATGGGCCAGATTTCCTTCCGTTCGGGCCTTTTTATCGCAAGGCCGGCGCATTGGAAGGAAAAAGACTTTCAGCCGTGCCTCAGATGGCAAAACTCGTGCCGCATCCACAGCTTGCGACAGCATTCGGATTCTTGATCTGAAACGATTGGCCGAGCAGATTATCGACGAAATCGATTTCCGAACCGGCCATGTAGATCAGCGACATGCTGTCCACGAGAACCTTGGCGTCGCCCTTGGCGATCACGACATCGTCGTCCAACTGGTCTTCCACGAGGTCGAACTTGTAGGAAAAACCGGAACAGCCGCCACCTTCGACGGACACGCGCAGTGCCTGCTTGCCGGCATCGGCGCCGACGATCTGGGCGATGCGCTTGGCGGCGGCATCGGAAAGGGTGACATCTGTGCTTGTCGTGGCGGTCGTCATTTCTGGCTCCTTCCGGATTGAAGGTCCGGCGAGATTGTCGTCATCAGCAATTGCTGCTTGTTGCACTATAGGTATGAAGGGTTAAATGACACGTCAATGCTTCGTTGTCGTGTTTGCGGATTAGTGCCGTGTGGGAAGGCTTTTGAATGACGATTGATACACGCAGTCTGGGTTTTGGAAGTGGCGAGCGGGCGATATTCGCTGCCGACCCTTGGAGTTCGCGTGGCCGGCTGTTTCCCGAGGGAGGGAGCCTGACGCGTTCTGAATTCCAGCGTGACCGCGACCGTATCGTCCACACGACGGCGTTTCGCCGCCTGAAACACAAGACGCAGGTGTTTATCGGTGTCGATGGCGATCATTACCGGACCCGTCTGACCCACACGATCGAGGTGGCGCAGATCGCCCGTGCGCTGGCACGCGCCTTGAAGGTGGATGAGGATCTGGCCGAAGGCGTGGCGCTGGTTCACGATTTTGGTCACACGCCGTTCGGCCATACCGGCGAGGATGCGCTGGACGAGATGCTGAAACCCTATGGCGGTTTCGACCACAATGCCCAGTCGCTGCGCATCGTCACCAAGCTGGAGCGCCGTTACGCCGATTTCGACGGCTTGAACCTCACCTGGGAAAGCCTCGAAGGCCTCGTCAAGCATAATGGCCCGATGATGACCAAGGCGGGTGAGGGCATCAAGGGGCCGGTTCCGCAGCCGATCCTCGATTATTGCGAGATCCACGATCTGGAGCTTGCAAGCTTTGCCAGCCTTGAGGCTCAGGTGGCGGCGATCGCCGACGATATAGCCTACAACACCCATGATATCGATGATGGTCTGCGTTCCGGTTTCCTGACGCTGGACATGCTGGAGGACGTACCGTTCCTTGCCGGCATGATGCGCGAGGTGCGTGACCGTTATCCGAACCTCGAGCCCAGCCGTTTTGCCCATGAAATCATGCGTCGGCAGATCACCCATATGGTCGAGGACGTCATCGGCGTGGCGCAGGAGCGTCTGGCGAAGCTGAAGCCGCAGCGCGCGGAAGACATTCGCGGCGCCGATCAGGCCGTCGCGACCTTTTCCACAGAGATGGCCGAGACCGATCGCCAGATCAAGAGAATGCTGTTCAGCCGGATCTATCACCATCCGGATATCATGCGCATCCGCGCCGGCGCCGCCGATATCGTCTGCGACCTCTTCCGCGCCTATATGGTGGCGCCGCAGGAGATGCAGAGCCACTACTGGGTCAGCCAGATGCCCGACCTCAGCGAGGCGGCAAGGGCGCGCCATGTCGGTGACTATCTGGCCGGCATGACCGACACTTATGCGGTGAAAGCCCATCAGCGGCTGTTTGACCGTACCCCCGAATTGCGTTAGGCACCCCGCCACATGAACCTTTATCGCGGAGGTCACGGCCTGCCGCGCGGATTGTAGACGATGAACCTTTTTGCCGATTTCGACCTGCGGATCAAAGCCGCCCTGGAAACGCTGGATATCGTGAAGGAAAAGCGCGCCGAGCTGGATTTCGGCCGCATCACCATCGAGCCGCCGCGAGACCAGAGCCATGGCGATGTCGCGACCAATGCCGCCATGGTGCTGGCCAAGCCGCTCGGCACCAATCCGCGTGCATTGGCTGACCTGATTGCCGAGGCGATGCGGTCTGATGCCGATGTCAGCGAAGTGTCGGTGGCAGGCCCCGGCTTCATCAATATCCGTCTGTCTACCGGCTACTGGCAGCGCGTGCTGGCCGTCATGATCAGCGAGGGCACTAATTACGGCCGCTCGCAGATTGGCGGCAACAAGAAGGTCAATGTCGAATTCGTGTCCGCCAACCCGACCGGACCCATGCATGTCGGCCATTGCCGTGGCGCCGTGGTTGGTGATGCGCTCGCCAACCTGATGGGTTTTGCCGGTTACGACGTGACCAAGGAATATTACATCAACGATGCCGGCGGCCAGATCGACAAGCTGGCGAAGTCGGTATTCCTGCGGTATCGAGAGGCGCTTGGCGAAACGATCGGCGAGTGGCCCGAAGATTCGTATGGCGGTGACTACCTTGTGCCGTTGGGGCAGGAGCTGGCCAAGGAATACGGCACGCGTCTGCACAATATGCCGCAGGAAGACTGGTTGCCGATCGTCAAGAACAGGGCGATTGATGCGATGATGGCGTTGATTCGCGAGGATCTCGCCGCTCTCAACGTTCATCACGACGTGTTTTTTTCCGAACGCACTCTGCATGCCGAGGGTGCCCAGAAGATCCGCACGGCGATCAACGACCTGACCTTCAAGGGCCATGTCTATCGTGGCGCTTTGCCGCCACCGAAGGGGCAGTTGCCGGAAGACTGGGAAGATCGCGAACAGACATTGTTCCGCTCCACGGAAGTGGGCGATGACATGGACCGTCCGCTGATCAAGTCGGATGGCTCCTATACCTACTTTGCGGCCGACGTTGCCTATTTCAAGGACAAGTTCGATCGTGGCTTCGAAGAGATGATCTATGTGCTCGGCGCCGACCATGGCGGTTACGTCAAGCGGCTGGAAGCCGTGGCGCGGGCCGTCTCCGAGGGCAAGTCGAAGCTCACGGTGCTGCTCTGCCAGTTGGTCTCCCTTCTGCGTGACGGCGAGCCGGTGAAGATGTCGAAGCGTTCGGGCAACTTCGTGACCCTGCGTGAAGTGGTGGACGAAGTCGGTTCGGACAGTGTCCGCTTCATGATGCTCTATCGCAAGAATTCCGAACCGCTTGATTTCGACTTCGCCAAGGTGACGGAACAGTCGAAGGACAACCCGGTCTTCTACGTGCAGTATGCACACGCCCGCTGCATGTCGGTCTTCCGGCAGGCCCGCGAGGCGTTTCCGGATCTCGATATCGATTCGCTCAATCTCGCCGATTCGGTCGCCGGAATCACCGATCCGAACGAGTTGCAGCTGGTTGCCAAGCTCTCCGAATACCCGCGGATCATCGAGGCGGCAGCGCTTGCGCAGGAGCCGCATCGCGTTGTTTTCTATCTCTATGACCTCGCCAGTGCCTTCCACGGACACTGGGCCAAAGGCAATCAAAACGTAGACTTACGATTTATTAACGACAAAACACGAGAATCGAGTATAGCCAGACTGGGGTTGGTGCATGCCGTTGCTTCCGTGTTGAAGTCAGGGCTCGCCATAGCGGGCACTGACGCTCCGGTAGAAATGCGGTAGGATTGCCACCATTTCCCCATATTGCGCTGGCATATGCAATTGTTACGCGTAGGTAAGTGGACGAGGGAATGGCAGACAACAACCTTGCACTCGGCCGGCACGATGGCCCGGATATCTTTGCGGAAGACGACCCGTTGGCGGAACTCGCCCGGATCGTTGGTCACGAGGACAGATCGGCGCGCCCATCTGCTCAGGCTGCGGCACCGCGCCGTGAACCCGAGTTTAATCTCGAAGACGAATTGATGCGCGAGTTCGAGCGTTACGACGCTCCGCGCCTCGACCCTGCAAACGATGTCGGTTCCGTCGCAGCGTCCGCGCAGCCACGTCAGCCGGAGCCTGTGTTCGATGCACCGGTCGTGGATGTGCCGCGTCCGGTTGCCGCCGAGCCGACATTTGAGCAGCCGGCGTTCCAGCCGGCCCAGCCGACGGTGGAGCGCGCGTCGCCGCCGCTTCAGCATCTGCCGTTCGATCTGACCGCCGGCGCGCCGGCCATGCCGATCCAGCAGCGGCCGCAGTTTTCCCATGCGGATCTGGTTGCCGAACTGGAATCGTCGCTGGCTCCGACGCCTCAGCCGCAATACCAGCAGCCTGAATACGCACAAGCCCAACCCGTTCCGGTCGAGCCGATCCAGCAGCCCGTACCGGTTGCCGTCGAGGCTCCGGTTCAAGCCGAGCCTGCGCCGCGCCCTGTCGAAAAGGGTTACACGCCGGGCTTTCGCATGCCGATCGCCAATTTCCAGCGCGTCGATATTGCGCCGCGCCAGGCCTATCGCCCGTCGCCGGTGGAGCCAGCCCAGGTGGCTGTTGCGCCTGTTGCCGCTGTCCAGCCTGTGGAACAGGTCAGGGAAACGGCTGCCGCGTCGAACGAATCGATCTGGAGCAGCCTTGAGCGCGAATTGACCGGCGAGGGGTTCGAACCCGTCGAAAACAAGCCGGTCGCATTGCCTGTCGCTGAAAAGCCGGCGGAGCTTCCCTCTTTCGAATCGCCAAAACCGATTGTCGCCGAAGCGCCCATGCGTGCAGAACCGGTTCGTGAAGAACCTGCATTCGAGGCCAAGCCCGAGCCTGTAGCGCCGTTCTCGCAGCTGAAAGAAATGGTCTACGATGTGGATCATTTCTCCTCGCAAAAGACGGTTCCTGCGCCGGTTGCACAGCAGCCGGTGGCTGCAAAGCCGGTGGCAACCGATGCCGATCTGATCGACGACGATTTCGAGCTGGCGCTCGATGATCTGGACCTCGATTTCTCCGACATGTCGCTGGGCAATGACCAGCCGGCACCTGTTGCTGCTGCTCAGCCCGTCGCGACACCGGCACCTTCCGCGCCTGCCTATGCTGCAAGCCAGCCGGCGCCCGCCTATCGTCCGGCACCGGTTTCTGCGCCGCAGGCCTCGGCTTATGCGCCAGCCGCCGCTTATGCTTCGGCGAATATCGCGCCTGCAACCGTTGCTCCCGTCGCCGTCGCCCCGTCCGTCGAGGCGTTTGTGCCGGAATTCGATGCCGACCATTTCGACCCCACGCTGATCGCCGATGGCGAAGAGCATGTCGAAAGCATGGGCGAGGTCGATGTGCCGGAACTGCCGGTGGAAGAGCCGGTTGTTGCTGCCAAGCATGATCCGGATTTCGATATCGATCTGGATGCCGAACTGGCCAATCTGTTGCAGGCAGGTCCTGCGAGCGCGCCATCTCTGGTGCGCGGCAGTGCTGCGGCTGCGCAGAATGCAACGCAGGCACGTCAGCCGATGCCGCGTGCAACACCGACCATCGCGCCTCCACTTGCTCCGGAACAGCCTGCTGCAGCCGCGCCTGCAAAATCCTCCTACGATGCCGATCTCGATGATTTCGAACGCGCTCTGGAAGAGGATTTCCGCCGCAGCCTGTCCAACCCGTTGCCGGACAATGGCCGACTTGCCGATGAAGGTGATGATGGTTACGCGGCACCGGTCGCGCGCCGTCCGATCCGCTGGGGTGCCCCGGCCGCAATCGTCGGTGTTCTGCTGATGGGTGGCCTTTCCGCTTATGCCTATTATGCCAGCGGTCTTCCCGGCAAGGCGGAGAGCGGCGCGCCGCTGGTCATCGCCGCCGACAAGGATCCGGTCAAGGTTGCTCCTGAAAATCCGGGCGGCAAGACCGTGCCGAACCAGGACAAGGCCGTTTATGAACGTGTTGCCGGTGGTGCCAATGACGCGCCGCGTCAGGAAACGCTGATTTCCAGCAATGAAGAGCCGATGGACGTTGTCCAGCGCACGCTGACTTCCGACAACCTGCCTTTGCAGGGTGAAGAAGAGGCGATGACTGAAAATCTGGACACGCAGGACGAACGTCTTCTGCCGCAGCAGGCAAATGCAGCGACGCAAGGCGATCCCGTGAGCGTGATGCCCCGCAAGGTGCGCACGATGGTCGTGCGTCCGGATGGCACGCTGGTCGAACAGGAAGTGACTGCCCCGGCAGCTCCGGTCCAGCAGGCATCGGCCCCGATCCGCACGTCCGTTCCGGAAAAGCTGCCGGCCCAGCCTGCGCTTGCCGAGCCGACCACCGCTCCGCGCGCCGCTCAGGTCGCTCCGGCCCAGTCGGCGACGCAGCCCGCTCCGATGAGTGCTCCGCAGGCGCCTGCCGCTCCGGCTCAGGTCGTGACCGCCAGTGCACCGGCGGCTGCCGCTCCGGCACGCCCGGTTCCGGCATCGCGTCCGGCTGACCAGCCGGTCAATGTCGTGGCGTCGGTATCCGATCGCGGCAATGTCCAGCAGGCTTCGGCATCGCCACAGCAGGCGGCCGCCGTTGGCCCGGGTGGTTATTTCATCCAGGTCGCCTCGTTGCCGTCGCAGGCCGATGCCCAGAAGTCCTACCAGAACCTGTCGAACAAGTTCGGTAACGTCATCGGTGGCCGCGGCGTCGATATCAAGGCTGCTGCTATTGCCGGCAAGGGTACCTTCTACCGTGTCCGTATTCCGGCCGGCTCGAAGGATGAAGCCGTGCAGCTTTGCGAACGCTATCGTTCCGCCGGCGGCAGTTGCCTCGTTGCACGCTGACCGAAGTGAAACGTCAAGATCAGGAGCGGGGCCGAAAGGCCCCGTTTCGCGTTTCAGGGCAATGCAAGGGCGCTCGCATTTCCTGTTGCGGCCATTATGCTCATTGCCATGAGCGAATCAAAAGCAATGATCCTCGGCTGTGCCGGGACCACCCTGACCGATGACGAGATTGCCCTTTACAAGGCCGAACGGCCATGGGGGTTCATCCTGTTTGCCCGCAATCTTCAGGAGCCGCAGCAGATCAAGGATCTGGTGGCTGCCATGCGGGATGCGGTGGGGCGGCCGGACGCGCCGGTTTCGATCGATCAGGAAGGCGGACGCGTGCAGCGCATTCGTCCGCCGATGATCGAAAAATATCCGTCTGCGCAGGTGCTGGGCGATATCTATCGATCTGACCGGGACAAGGGGTTGCGCGCCGCCTGGCTGATGTCGCGCCTGCACGCCTTTGATCTGATGAAGCTCGGCATCAATGTCGATTGCCTGCCGGTGCTGGATGTGCCGGTGGAAGGCGCGAGCAATGTGATCGGCGACCGTGCCTACGGTTTCGATCCGGTGACGGTGGCCGAGATGGGCAAGGCTGCGGCGGAAGGCCTGAAGGCCGGCGGCATGTTGCCGGTCATGAAGCACATCCCCGGCCATGGTCGCGGCATGGCGGATTCGCATCACGAACTGCCAGTGGTGACCGTCTCGCGCAAAGATCTCGAAGCGCATGATTTCCGCCCCTTCGTCGCCATGAAGGACGAGTTGATGGCGATGAGCGCACATATCGTTTTCACGGCGCTCGATCCGGAACGGCCGGCGACGACGTCCCGCAAGGTGATCGACGAGATCATTCGCGGCACGATCGGGTTTGACGGCTTGCTGCTGTCCGACGACAGCTCCATGAACGCTCTGAAGGGCACGCTTGGCGAACGCGCCGCAAACATTGTCGCGGGCGGCTGCGATATTGTCTTGCATTGCAATGGCGTGATGGAGGAAATGAAACAGGTCGTGGCCGAGGTGCCGCTGCTGGCTGGTGAAGCCCTGCGGCGCGCTAAGGCGGTCGAGGCCGGTTTCAAGACACCCGATTCTGCCGATGAAGCGGCGATCCGGGCGGAATTCTGGTCACTGCTGCCGGCATCGTAAAGGCCGCGGCACAGGAGAGGCGAATGGCGACGGATACATCGAAGAGCGCCACGCCGATGGAAAAGCTCTGGCAGGATGCGGAGGACCGTGCGGTCACCGATCCCGCACTTGTGATTGATGTCAGTGGCTTCGAAGGCCCGCTCGACCTGCTTTTGCATCTCGCCCGCACCCAGAAGGTCGATCTGCAGCGGATTTCCGTGCTGGCGCTGGCCGAGCAATATCTGCTGTTCATTGAAAGCGCACGAAAAGTGCGCATCGAACTGGCCGCCGATTATCTGGTGATGGCGGCCTGGCTTGCCTATCTCAAATCCAAGCTGCTGATCCCGCAACAGGTCCGTGGTGATGATGGCCCGACAGGTGAGGAAATGGCCGCGATCCTGGCCTTCCGGCTGAAAAGGCTGGAGGCGATGCGCGAGCAGGCGACCATGCTGGTCAATCGGAACCGCATTGGCCGAGATATTTTTGTGCGTGGTGCACCTGAACATATTCCGCAGCGCAGCCAATCTGCCTTCGATGCCAGCCTCTACGATCTGTTGTCGGCCTATGCCAATCTGCGGCAAAGGCAGGCGGTCACGCAGGTGACGATCGAGCGCCGAAAGGTGTGGTCGCTGGTCGAGGCCCGGCAATTGCTCACCGACATGATCGGCGAGATCGGAGACTGGACGGCGCTGCAGGATTATCTCCTGCAATATATGCCGGCAGAAGAACGGATAACGGCGACGGCCAGTGCCTTTGCCGCTTCTCTGGAGCTGGTGCGTGAGGGCAAGCTGGAAATCCGTCAGGATGGCGCATTCCAGCCGATCTACATGCGTCAGGGGCAGAAAAATCCAGCGCCGGTAAGGCCGGCCTCACAGGAGAAGTAGAGTGCAGGCGGGAACCAAGGAATTCTTGATGCCGGAACCGGACGAAGAGAGCGGGGAGGGCGAGGTCGCGCGCTTCACCATGTCCGATCTCGATATCCAGCGCACGGTGGAGGCGCTGGTCTTCGCCTCTGCAGAGCCCGTATCCGAAGCCTATCTTGCCGACCGCCTGCCGCGTGGCACGGATGTGGCCGCGGCGATGCATCAGCTTGCCGCGTTTTATGCCGGCCGTGGCGTCAATCTTTTGCGCGTCGAAGATCGCTGGGCATTTCGCACGGCCGCCGACCTGTCCTTCATGATCCGCCGTGATGAGACGGAAGTGAAGAAGCTGTCGCGGGCCGCGCTGGAGGTCCTGGCGATTATTGCCTATCACCAGCCGGTGACACGCGCCGAGATCGAGGAAATCCGAGGTGTTCAGACCTCCAAGGGTACGCTAGACGTGCTGATGGAAGCGGGCTGGGTGCGTTTTCGTGGCCGTCGCCGTTCGCCGGGGCGTCCGGTGACGCTCGGCACGACAATCAGTTTCCTCGACCATTTCGGTCTGGAGGAGCTGCGCGATCTGCCGGGCCTTGAGGAATTGAAGGGGGCAGGGCTGCTGTCCGGCCGTATTCCGCCGAACTTCAATATTCCGGTTCCCTCAATGGGCGATGACCTGACCGAGGACGAGGATCCGATCACCCAGCTGGATCTGGAGGAGCTCGGCCTTCTGGCGCCAAGCGGCGGTGACGATTGACCATGCGACCGGTAAGGCTGCCGCCCGGTGCGGCTTTGATGACGCAGTCGTTATCGGTTGGCTCACATAGAAGCCCCTTACGCGGTGTATGGACCGATTTCGTGTTTGAAAAATCGCGATAATAAGCTTACATCGGGCCTAATGCGCGGTTGCCGCGCGATCCATGGAGTTAAATAATGGGTACTTTCAGTGTATGGCATTGGTTGATCGTTCTGGTCATCGTGCTGATCTTCTTTGGTCGCGGCAAGATCCCGGACCTGATGGGTGACGTTGCAAAGGGCATCAAGAGCTTCAAGAAGGGCATGGCTGACGACGACGCTCCTGCGGATAACGGCAAGACCGTTGATGGCCGTACCGTCGACCACAAGGCCGAAGAGACCAAGTAAGCGAAATGGCTTCGGGCTCAGCGGATTGCGGGCGCGAAGCGGCGGGAGCCTTGTGAATGTTGGATATCGGCTGGACCGAGCTTTTGGTCATAGCGATCGTCCTGATCGTTGTGGTCGGGCCGAAAGATTTGCCCCCCATGTTGCGGGCGTTCGGAAAAATGACGAGCAATCTGCGCAAGATGGCCGGCGATTTCCGCACCCAGTTCGATGAGGCGCTGCGTGAAGCGGACATGGACGATGTGCGTAAGACGATCTCTGACGCCAAGAGCCTGAACCCCGCCAATGCGTTGCGCGATGCCATCAATCCCCTGCGCCAGATGGGGCAGGAGATTCGCGATGACCTTCAGAAGGCGACTGCGGTGCCAAAGCCCGCAGACAGCGTGACGTCGGCTGACGATCCGTTACTGACGGGCGAGAACGCGGATGAAGCCGCCGACGTGGCTACCCCGCAGACGGCGACAGCACCGGTTCAGCCTGCGGCCACGGCTGCTGCTGCGCCCGTTGCCACGGCTGCAGCAGCGCCGGCCAAGCCTGCCGCGAGCTCTGCTGTGCCGGACACATTGACCTCCGCCCCGGAAGTTCCCGTCCGCAAGCCGCGCGCTTCGCGCAGCAAGGCCGAGACGCCTGTCACCGCCGAGGCTCCGGTCAAGCCGGTCGCGAAGAAGACAGGCGCTTCTGCTCCCAAAGCCGCCGCAAAGCCGGCATCTGCAAAAGCCACCGCGACCAAGGCGCCCGCCAAGAAAGCCGCAAAGCCGGACACGGCAGTGGCCGCAGTAAAGACACCGCGCGCACCCAAAAAGGCGGCCGCGCCGAAGGATGAAGCATGACCGGCGATATCGACGACAAGCCACAGCCGTTGATCGAACATCTGATGGAGCTGCGCACGCGGCTCATCTGGTCGCTGGCCGCATTTTTTGCGGCATTCCTCGTCTGCTTCTTTTTTGCCAAGGCGCTCTTCAATTTCCTCGTTCAGCCTTACAAATGGGCTGTGCTGTGGGCCGGTCTCGACCTGTCGAAGTCCGAGCTGATCTATACCGCGCCGCAGGAATTTTTCTTCACGCAGGTGAAGGTGGCGATGTTCGGCGCGCTGGTGATCGCATTCCCGATCATTGCCTCGCAGCTCTACAAGTTCGTGGCACCGGGCCTCTACAAGAACGAGAAGGCGGCTTTCCTGCCGTTCCTGATCGCTTCACCGATCCTGTTCCTGCTCGGCGCAGCACTCGTCTATTTCTTCTTCACGCCCATGGTCATGTGGTTCTTCCTGGCCATGCAGCAGGCGCCAACAGAAGGCGGCGTGGCGATTTCGCTTCTGCCGAAGGTTTCGGAATATCTCAGCCTGATCATGACGCTGGTCGTGTCCTTCGGCCTGGTGTTCCAGCTGCCGGTCGTCACGACCCTGCTCGCCCGCGTTGGCCTTCTGACCAGCGAGTGGCTGCGTGAGAAGCGCAAGTTCGCGATTGTCATCGCGTTTGTCGTCGCAGCCGTGCTGACGCCGCCGGACCCGCTGTCCCAGATCGGTCTTGCGCTGCCGACGATCCTTCTCTACGAGATTTCCATCTATGCCGCACGACTCGTGGAGCGTAAGCGCAAGGATCAGGAATTGGCTGAATCCGGCGACAGCTCTGACGTTTCCCAAGCGGACAAGGCCTAATTCGTTCCGGAACACTGTTCAGCTCAGGCCGGAGCAAAACTCACGGCCGAGCCGGCTGGCGCGGCCCATACCGATACCCAGACCGATGACGTGGAACGACGATGCTCGATATCAAGTGGATCCGTGAGAACCCGCAGGCGCTCGACGCAGCCCTTGCCAAGCGTGGCGCCGAGCCGCAGGCCGCATCCCTCGTAGCGCTGGATGAAAAGCGCCGCGCGGTGATTGCACGCCTGCAGGACATGCAGTCCCGTCGCAATGCCGCCTCCAAGGAAATCGGCGCCGCCATGGCGCAGAAGAACATGGAACTGGCGGAAAAGCTCAAAGCCGAAGTGGCGACGATCAAGGACGCCATGCCTGAAGCCGAGCAGGAAGAGCGCGAAGTCAGCGCTGCCCTTGACGACATGCTATCGCGCATTCCCAACATTCCGCACGATGACGTGCCGGTCGGCGAAGATGAAGGCGGCAACGTCGTTGCCCGCGTTGTCGGCGAAAAGCCGCGCTGGAACCACGTCGCCAGGGAGCATTTCGAAATCGGCGAAGCCCTCGGTTACATGGATTTCGACCGCGCGGCCAAACTTTCGGGTTCGCGCTTCACTGTGCTGACCAGCCAGCTGGCGCGTCTCGAGCGTGCGCTCGGCCAGTTCATGATCGACCTGCATACCGGCGAACACGGCTATACCGAAGTATCGTCGCCGCTGATGGTGCGTGACGAGGCGATGTTTGGCACTGGCCAGCTGCCGAAATTTTCGGAAGACCTGTTCAAGACCACCGATGGCCGTTGGCTTATTCCGACTGCCGAGGTAACGCTGACCAATCTCGTGTCGAACGAAATTCTCGATCAGGAAAAGCTGCCGCTGCGCTTCACCGCGCTGACGCCGTCCTTCCGCTCGGAAGCAGGCTCTGCCGGTCGCGATACGCGCGGCATGCTGCGCCAGCACCAGTTCTGGAAATGCGAACTCGTGTCGATCACCGATCAGGAAAGCTCGCTGGAAGAGCATGAGCGGATGACCGCCTGCGCCGAAGAGGTGCTGAAGCGCCTCGGTCTGCATTTCCGCACCATGACGCTGTGCACCGGCGACATGGGTTTTGGCGCGCGCAAGACCTACGATCTGGAAGTCTGGCTGCCGGGCCAGAACGCCTATCGCGAAATCTCGTCCTGCTCGGTCTGCGGTGATTTCCAGGGCCGTCGCATGAATGCGCGTTATCGCGGCAAGGAAGACAAGGCGACCCGTTTCGTTCACACGCTGAACGGCTCGGGCACGGCTGTCGGTCGCTGCCTGATCGCGGTTCTGGAAAATTACCTGAACGAAGACGGTTCTGTCACAATTCCGGATGCACTTCTGCCCTACATGGGCGGCCTTACAAAAATCGAAAAAGCATAAGGCCTGACAAATGCGCATTCTCCTGACCAATGACGACGGTATCCATGCAGAAGGCCTCGCGGTTCTCGAACGGATTGCTCGCCAGCTTTCCGACGATGTCTGGATCGTCGCGCCGGAAACCGACCAGAGCGGTTTTGCCCATTCGCTGACGCTGTCGGAGCCGCTGCGGCTGCGCAAGATCAGCGACAGGCATTACGCGCTGCGCGGCACGCCGACCGATTGCGTCATCATGGGCATGCGTCAGGTCATGGGGGCTAAACCCGATCTGGTTCTCTCCGGCGTCAATGTCGGTGCCAACCTCGCCGACGATGTTACCTATTCCGGCACGGTTGCGGGTGCCATGGAAGGCACGCTGCAGGGCGTGCGTTCGATCGCGCTCAGCCAGGCGTATGTGAAGCAGGATGGTGCCAAGGTTGTGCCGTGGGAAACCACCGAAGCGCATGCCGTCGGTGTGATCCGTAAACTGCTTGAAGCCGAAGTACCCGCCGGCACGCTGCTCAATGTCAATTTCCCGGCCTGCACGCCGGACGAAGTCACCGGCATCGAGGTGACGGCGCAGGGCAAGACCGATTTCGACCTGTCCGTCGACGAGCGCAAGGATGGCCGCGGTTTCCCGTATTATTGGCTTTATTTCGCGTCCCGCGCCGGTCGTCCGGGCGAGGGCACCGATCTCTATGCCATTCGCGAGAACCGAATTTCGGTGACGCCACTGAAGCTGGACCTGACCGATTATTCGGTGCAGGATCAGTTGACGAAGGTTCTGGGCTAAGGCCCTTTGGTTTTGTAACGGAGTAACTGCTTGAAGCCGGGAATGGTCGAGAAGGAAGGTTTTGCGGCGCTTGTCCTGCGTCTCAGGGCCGAGGGTATTTCCGACCTCGATCTCCTGACGGCCGTCGAGCAGACGCCGCGCTCGCAATTCGTTCCGGCGCAATATTCCGAAGCCGCCTATTCCAGTCGCACCGTTCCGATCGACTGCGGCTCCTTCATGGAGGGAGCGGATCTGGCGGTGCGCATCCTTGCCCGCCTTCAGGTCAAGCCCGGTCAGCGTGTGCTCGAAATCGGCACAGGCAGCGGGTTCATGACGGCCGTCATGGGTCGCATGGCCGAGCGTGTTCTTTCCGTCGAACGTTACAAGACGCTGGTCACCCAGGCGCAAGGGCGTATCGATTCGCTTGGCGTTCGCGGTGTCGTCATCCGTCAGGCCGATGGTGGCAATGGCATGCCGGGCGAGGGCACGTTCGACCGCATTCTGGTAACGGCTGCTTTCCCAACGATGCCAAGGTTTTATGCGGATCAATTGACCCATGGCGGGTCGATGCTCGCACCGCTGATGATGGACGAAGAGACCTGCATGATGGTGCGCCTGACCAAGACCGGCAGCCGTTTCGAACGCGAGGATCTTTTCACTGTTCCCTACCTGCCGCTCGTGCCGCACACTGCCGCCCAGCTTTAATTTCAGAGGGCGGCGCTCCGAGCCTTTGTCGCAATCGCGGCGACATGGTTAGCAATTTGACAAAAAATAAACTGAGTTTTCGCCGGCTTTAACCCGACGGTAAGACTAACGCGCTTTAATGACTATCACTTGGTTGCGTCACGAGTAGGTCAGTCATGCGTTTTCAGAGTTCATACAAAGTCGGAAAATCGAGCTTGCGGTTTGCTGCTTTGGCCTTGCTGGCAAGCGCCGCAACGGGCTGCAGCTCTGACGCGACACGCTTCGATAATTTGTTTTCCAAAACGGACAACATGTCCACGGCATCCATCCCGCAGCGGCAGGGTGGTGGTGCCTATGGTCAGGCTCCGATCCCGCAGGGGGATCTGAACGGCGGCGGCATGTCCGCGCCGATGGCCAACAACAATCAGTATAGCAATGGCGGCGGTTACCAGAACAATGGTGGCTACCAGAACAATGCCGGTTATCAGGGTAACGGCGGTTATCAGAACAATGGCGGTTACGGCGGCGGCATGTCGCCGGCCCGTGCGGCGTCTGCCCCGAGTAGCATCCAGCGTTCCGAACTCGCTGCCCCGACGGGAAGCGCTGAGCCGGCAAATCGCCAGCAGGCCATGGCGCAGCCCATGCCGGGCAACCAGAGCGCAGGCCTTGCGCCGCGTTCGCTCAGCGCGCCGTCTGCCAACAATGTCGTGACCAATACCACGAAATCGACATCCGGCTGGACGACGGCCAATGCACCGAAGGTCACGGTTCGTCCCGGCGAAAGCGCTGCCTCGCTCTCCAAGCGTTATGGCGTTCCGGAGAAGGAAATCCTGAAGGCGAATGGTGGCAGGGTTCAGGCCGGCCAGATCGCTATCATTCCGACCTATGGCACGCCGCGCAACGTCGCGAAGGCCGCAGCCGACGGTACGGATCTTGCCCGCGAAGGCCAGACGCCGCTGCCGCAGCAGCAATCCGAGCAGAAGGTTGCCGTCCTGCCGGGCGCACAGGCCGCTCGTGACAAGGCGCAGGGCGAAGTCGGCAAGCTGACGCCGCCCTCCGGTGGTGGCAAGCCTGTCGGCGGCACCTACACGGTGAAGCCGGGTGACTCGCTTGCCAAGATCTCGCGCGCCACCGGCACGCCGATCGACCAGCTGAAGGCTGCCAACAATCTTTCGACCGAAAACATCCGCATCGGCCAGACGCTGACGCTGCCGGGTGCAGGTTCCGATACGCTCAAGACTGCGTCGATCCCGGCCCAGCCGGCTGCTGCAAAGCCGGCTGCACCGGCCAAGGTCGAAACGGCATCGGTTGCTCCGCAGCAGGCCGCCAAGCCCACCGAGCCGGCGCCGGCCGCCACCGCGAGCGTTTCTGATGTCGAGAAGAAATCGGACGTTGCATCGATCTCGCCTGCGTCCACGGGCATCAGCAAGTATCGCTGGCCGGTCAATGGTGCGGTGGTTGCCGGTTACGGTGCTAACGTCAACGGCAGCCGCAATGACGGTATCGATATCTCCGTTCCGGAAGGCACGCCGATCAAGGCCGCCGAAAACGGCGTGGTCATCTATGCCGGCAACGGCCTGAAGCAGCTCGGCAATACAGTTCTCGTGCGCCATGACGACGGCAAGGTCACCGTTTACGGCCACGCGGGCAGCATCAATGTCAGCCGTGGCCAGAAGGTCCAGCGCGGCCAGACGCTCGCAGCCTCCGGCATGAGCGGCGATGCCAAGCGTCCGCAGGTCCATTTCGAGGTTCGCAAGGATGCGACCCCGGTCAACCCGATCACTTTCCTTGAATAATGTAGTGCGTTTCAAGGTTGTACGAAAAAGCCCGGCAGTGCCGGGCTTTTTTGCGTCTGGTGTTTATTTGGTTGTAAGGGGTTTGCGCAGCCTGCCGGCGAGATCCTGAATGTACTGCCAGGCCACACGACCGGAACGGCCACCGCGCGTCGTTGCCCATTCCAGCGCCTGATGGTGCAGGGTTTCACGATCGAGGCCGAGGTCGAAATGGTCGGCATAACCTTCGATCATGGTCAGGTAGTCTTCCTGGCTGCATTTGTGGAAACCGAGCCAGAGACCAAAGCGATCCGACAATGACACTTTTTCCTCGACCGCTTCCGACGGGTTGATGGCTGTCGACTGCTCGTTTTCCATCATGTGACGCGGCAGCAGATGACGGCGGTTGGATGTGGCGTAGAAAAGCACATTGTCCGGCCGGCCTTCGATGCCACCATCGAGCGCCGCCTTCAGCGACTTGTAGGCGGTGTCGTCATGGTCGAAGGAGAGGTCGTCGCAGAACAGGATGACGCGCTGCTCGGATGCCTTCAGCACGTCCAGCAGCGTCGGCAGCGTGGCGATATCCTCGCGATGCACCTCGATCAGCTTGAGAGCCATGCCCGTTGCCTTGCGCACATCTTCGTGAACGGCCTTGACCAGCGACGACTTTCCCATTCCGCGTGCCCCCCAGAGAAGCACATTGTTTGCCGGATAACCTTCAGCGAAACGCAGCGTGTTTTCATGCAGGATATCGCGCACATGATCGACGCCGCGGATCAGCGTCAGTGCCACGCGATTGGGGCGGGCAACGGGCTGCAGATACTGGTTGGCCGGTACCCAGACGAAACAATCCGCGGCATTCCAGTCGTTTACGGCCGGCGGCGGGCCGGCCAGCCGCTCCACGGCATCGGCGAGACGGCGCAGTTCGGCCAGCAGAAGAGCGGTATTTTCGTCGGTCATATCAGGCTCCCGTGCGGGTTTTTTGTGTATTCGACCGGCGGTAGCATGGCGTTTGATGGCTCGAAAGGGTAGGAGGCTTTGAAACGGTACGCCGAACAAGCCCGCGACCCGGTGTCTCTGTTGCATTCGGGTGGGTGGTTACTATATTTCGGCGGCCTTTACGGCTTTCTACGCGTATCGCGTCAATCTGGGAGTTTTCGATGTTCATTACTGAGGCATTTGCCCAAACCGCTCCTGCTGCCGGCGGCAGCAGCGCATTCGGCTCGGGTCTGGAAATGCTTTTCCTTTTCGCGCCGCTCATGGTGGTCTGGTACTTTTTCCTGATCCGGCCGCAGCGCGCCCAGATGAAGAAGCGTCAGGAAACCCTGTCGGCGATCCGTCGTGGTGACCAGGTCGTTCTCGGCGGCGGCATTTCCGGCAAGGTCAACAAGGTCATCGACGACAACGAAGTCGAAGTCGAAATCGCAGAAAACGTCCGCGTTCGCGTTCAGCGCTCCTATATCGCGGAAGTCCGCGTCAAGGGTGAGCCGGTCAAGACCGAAGCCGCGAAGTAAGACTTTTTAATCCGGCGCGTCGCGACATCCAGCAAGGACATCCTTTCCGATGAAACCTCTACAGATCCGCGACGCACATTTTCCGGGCCGGGCCGAAATCGATGTTTATGGCAATGGCGGTTTCCGCTTCGCCGACATGTCGCATCGCGGCTCGATCCTCTGCCTTCCATCCGGCATCTACGGCTGGGATTTTGCGGAAGGCGACCCGCTTGACGCGAGCGCCTTCGAAAAGGTGCTGGCGGATGCCGGCGAGATCGAATTCCTGATCCTCGGCACCGGCAATGATCTGCGACCCATTCCGAAAGCGCTGAAGGCGGTGTTCAACGAACACGGCATTGCCTCGGACCCGATGAACACCGGCGCTGCGGTTCGCACCTACAATATCATGCTGATGGAATCGCGACCGGTGGCAGCGGCCCTGATCGCGGTCGACTGAAGCGCCATAAGGGACAAGGCTCCGTGAGCGCATCGGCCGACGCCAATTCAGACATCTGCCTCTCCACGCTTCGCGAAACCGACCGCGATCGGTATCTCGCCTGCCTGCTGTCTCCGGAAGACAAGCGTGGTGCGTTGGCAGCCCTTTATGCGTTCAATGCCGAAATAGCAAAGATCCGCGACGTGATCCGTCAGCCGCTGGCCGGCGAGATTCGTCTGCAATGGTGGCGCGGCCAGTTCGAAGAGGGGCCGAACGAAGAGGCGGAGGCAAACCCGGTCTCGGCTGCGCTGTTCGCTGCGGTCGAAAAATACCGCCTGCCGCGCCAGACGTTTGTCGACATGCTGGATGCCCGCATCTTCGATCTCTATGACGACCCGTTTCCGGATCGCAATGCGCTGGAAGGGTATGCCGGTGAAACGGCTTCGGCGCTGATCCAGCTTGCCGGGCTTGTTCTGTCGCCTGCCGATGCGGCAGCCTCGGCAACAGCCGCCGGCCATGCCGGTGTGGCCCATGCCATATCGGGCGCTTTGCTTCTGATGCCGGGCCATTCGGCGCGTGGCCAGCTTTATATTCCGCTCGATATTCTGTCCGCCGTCGGGCTCGACCGCGAAAAATTTCTGGCCGGCGATGACAAGGTGCGCATTTCCGCCGCCATCGAGGCTTTCGCGGGCCTCGGCCTCGATCATCTGAAAAAGGCGCGGGCAGGCGGCAAGATACCGGCTGCTGTCATGCCTGCCTTCCTGCCGGCAACGGCGGCGGATGCCGTTTTGAAGAAGGCGCAGAAGCTCGGTGCAGATGTCCTGCAGCAATCCATTCTGCCGCTGCAATGGCGCCGGCAGTTGCGCATGGTAACGGCACTGATGCGCCGAAGCATCTAGACGGCCTGTTCCTCAGAGACTTTTGTCGGCCGGCAACATTTCTGTTAAACTTCCCGGATTGTCTTCGCAGGGCCAAGCTCGCGCAAGCCTGATGCGCTAGTGCCGAGATGCCCGCGACGGTGCGGGTTTTTCTCGGGAGGAAAGATGAGCCTCGTCAGTTGGTTGATCATCGGCGTCATCGTTATTGCGCTGGCCTATTATGTCACGCGCATGGCCAAGGATCGCGAAGATGGCGAACGCCATGATCCGGGGCTGGCGATCCTCGAATTCGGTCGGGCGTTTCCGAACGAAGCAATCCGCGCACTGCATGAGACGGTCGATGGCAATGCGGTGTTCATTCGCCTGCATGACGGCAAGGCCGGCGTGATGCGCAATTACGGCCGCCACTATTCCTGCCATGTCATCCAGCCCGGACGGGCACGGGCGACGAGTACGGCGGATGGCAAGGGTTTCGTCATCGAGTTTCTCGATGCGCCCACGCAGAATGGCGAGTTCAGCTTTCCGAGCCAGGAAATTGCCGCCGAAGTGGGCCTGTGGCTGCTCGGCAATTATGTCAGCGCCAAAGACAAGGCCGCTGCGGAAGATGCCAAGGCCGGCGAGCAGCCCACGGCCTGATGTCGTTTTACTGATCGATATGCATGGAAAAGCCCGCGTCAGCGGGCTTTTCTGTTCGTGATCGATTTATTCCGCGGCCTGGTTTTTAACCGAGCCATTCCTTGCAGTCTTTCAGCGCACGGGCGGAAATCAGCTGGCGTTTCATGATCGTCTTGTCCTTGCCGCGAAAACGCTTGACGCCTTCCGGCTTGACGATCGAGCCCGGCTCCAGTTCCGGGAAAAGCCCGAAATTGATGTTCATCGGCTGGAACGAGCGTTTGCCCGGCTCATCGTCCGACATGATGTGGCCGCCGGTGATGTGGTTGAGCAGTGAGCCGAGTGCGGTTGTTGCCGGTGGCAGCGATGGTTCCTGACCCTTGCGTTCGGCGGCGGCAAAGCGGCCGGCCAGCAGGCCGACGGCAGCACTTTCGACGTAACCTTCGCAGCCGGTGATCTGGCCGGCGAAACGCAGGCCCTTGCGGCTTTTCAGCGTCAGCGAATTGTCGAGCAGGATGGGCGACTGGATATAGGTGTTGCGGTGCAGGCCGCCGAGACGGGCAAATTCCGCGTTTTCGAGGCCCGGGATGAGGCGAATGATTTCCGCCTGCGCGCCGTATTTCAGCTTCGTCTGGAAACCGACCATGTTGTAGAGCGTGCCGAGTGCATTGTCCTGTCGCAACTGCACGACGGCATAAGCTTTTACTGTCGGGTTATGCGCATTGGTGAGGCCCATCGGCTTCATCGGGCCGTGGCGCAGCGTTTCGCGGCCACGTTCGGCCATGACTTCGATCGGCAGGCAGCCGTCGAAATAGGGCGTGCCTTCCCATTCCTTGAAACCGACCGTATCGCCGGCGATCAGCGCGTCGATAAAGGCGTCATACTGGTCCTTGTCGAGCGGGCAGTTGATATAGTCCTTGCCGGTGCCACCGGGGCCGACCTTGTCGTAACGCGACTGGTACCAGCAGACATCCATGTTGATCGAATCGCGATGGATGATCGGCGCGATGGCGTCGAAAAAGGCGAGCGCATCCTTGCCCGTTTCGCTCTGGATGGCGCCGGCGAGATCCGGTGATGTCAAAGGGCCGGTGGCGATGACGGCGAGATCCCAGTCTTCCGGCGGCAAGCCGGTGACTTCTTCGCGGACCACCGTGATCAGCGGGTGTTCGTGAATGGCGGCAGTGACGGCATCGGAAAAACCGTCGCGGTCGACGGCGAGCGCACCGCCGGCCGGGACCTGGTTCTTGTCGGCGCAGGCCATGATCAGCGAACCGGCGAGGCGCATTTCCGCATGGATGACACCGACGGCATTGGCGGTCGCATCGTCGGAGCGGAAGGAGTTGGAGCAGACCAACTCGGCAAGGCCGTCGGTCTTGTGGGCATCGGTGCCGCGTGTGCCGCGCATCTCGTGCAGGATGACTGGAACGCCGGCCTGAGCGATCTGCCAGGCGGCTTCGGAACCGGCAAGGCCGCCGCCGATAACGTGAATGGGGGAAGGGAGCGTGTTTGTCATGGCGCGCTCATTATCATGGGCGCATTCACCATCCAACTGGAAAGCACGGTCCGGTTTCGCTACGGCGTGGAACGTGTCCGGGAACAGGGCGGATTTGTCCCTTGGCGATCTTCGATTTTCAAAAAACACCCGCGTTTTGCGGGTCATGCGGTCGGGGCACTGAAAGCTGCCTCGTACTTTAGTTTTTATGTGACACCTCTCAGTGCCCCGTTCGACGGTTTTTGCCCGCGACTTCGGTTCCTCTGCGAAAGCCATCCCGGTTGTTGCCAACCGACTGGCGATCATGTGTGCCGCACAGGCACGCCCGGCGCGCTTCTTTCGGGCTTCAGAGGCATTGCGAGGTTTGACACCCGCAACACCTCCCCCGTGTCGCCGGAGGAGAACCAGTTTCCGCGAACCCTGTTGCTGGAGACTTACGTCGTTTCTCCAACACCAGCGCCGGCTCCAACTCGCCGGGACGCCTCCCGGTGTATCCACGATGGAACGGGAGAATTGTAGGCACGGGTTTTGGGAGGGTGGACGAAGTAGGGTGTAACTATTTTACAAGTGATTGATTTGGCTTGTCTATATTTTCAGAGGCGTCGCAAACGGACTGTAAGAATGGTCTGTTTGCGACAAAGCATCTGCGCCAGCAAGGGCGGAGCACGCCTCGGAGGCTGATTGCCTCACGGTTGCCAAGCGATGTTGGCTGTCTGGCGAGATTTTTTCGGTGAGTTTTGGCGAATACGAAGCAAATGGCGGATCGGGCGCAGGCTTCGGTCCAAACATGCGAACGGCGCCACGTGGGCGCCGTCGAGGGGATGTCGATCATTCGAAATCCCATGAACGCGGCCTCATGCCGCGAGGACAAACTTAACGGTAGGAACGGGCAGCAACGTTACGGATGTCGTAGCGCGTCAGGCCGATATCGGTAAGGGCCTGGTTCGACAGGTTGCCGAGCTCGTTCATGGTGCGGCGGTAGCTGATCCAGTTCTTGGCGATGCGGATCGGGTTCATGGTCTTCCTCAAGAGTTTAAGTGCCGTATGCCTCGTGCATCGGCGGATGAGGACCTTATACATGCAGACAACAAGAGCATGGAGTGCAAAAAATCGGCGACTGCCATGCAAATGTGCATGATGTTGAACAAAAAACGCGCTTTGATGCTTTGTCGAGCAGCGCCGGGCGAAATTGTGGCAAGAACAAAGCACAAAAAAAGCGCCCGGCGAGGGGCGCTCTTTTGGTTCCGTCAAAACCCTTGCGGGCTTGAGGAAATCAGTTGCCGACGGCGGTGCGGGCAACGCGACGAATGTCGTTGCGGCCGATGCCGAGGTCGTGCAGTTCGCGGTCCGACATGCGGCCGAGTTCGGTAACGGTCTGACGATACTTGCGCCAGTTGGTGAGCGAGCGAGCGATGTTCATGGCCTATTCCTTTTTTGTGCCTGACCGGTACCTGTCTTGACCGGTGTCAATTCCATGAGCCGGAATATAAATCGATTTAGGCGGGAGAAAAGCGCGTTTCCCGCAGCGCACCCATGCGTTTTGTGCAGGCCTGGTTAAGTGGCATTAGGGAAATGTGCAAAATAGAGGCAGTTGCATCACCAAATGGCGGCGAATGCGGCAATCCAGTCGATTTTGCGGAATGAGAAACGCCCGCCAAGGAGACGGTCCGGTGGGCGTCGGAGGAAACGGCTGGCGATCGGGAAGAGGAGGGTCGCGAGGTCTATCGAGATTACGCTTGGGGGGGAGGATATGCGTGACCTCGAATTTCCGTTCGCGAGTTGTGCTCGAAGGTGATCAAGCACCGCCGCTTCGGCTGTTGCAAGAGACACATGTTGCTTGCACGGCCTGGATGTCTATCGCTACCTGTGGATGTGGAGCGTAAGCCAGCCAACAAGACATGCCGTTTGCGCATGGCTTCGGGTTCACGTCGGAGAAGGCTAGGCGGTCGGCGCCGTCCTGAATGCTTAAGCCACGATTGATGGCGGCATTGCATTCCCCCAAATGCCGGGGTGCATAGATCGCTGGCGCTCGTTAGTATCGCGTCTGTCAGCAATCATCTTTGAGGGGTTTTCTATGCAGTCTTTCAGGTTGAACAAGAAAAATGCGGCCGGTAGACCGATGCCGATTTCGGTTAATGCAGGCCTGGTCGTTTCCGCCGAACCAATCACCGCAGGCGGTACGTCTCTCGTCGTGCAGGGCGTTGCTCAACCAATACAGGTCGATGAGGCCTTCGAAGCTGTCGTCATCAGTTGGAACGCTGCGCTCAATGCCTGAGGATCTCCGTCACCGAGGCGCGAAAGCGGACGAACATCGGCTGCGTCGGCAATACGATTAGCTTGAGTTTGTGCTCGGTCGGTTGGTCAATTGTATTACAGGCAGTGAACCCGCGCTGTTCAGCCGTGCAAAACCTGTCATTTTTCCTTTGCGTGCTGAAAAACGGGTGATATAGAGACGCGCGCTCCGGAAGGCCTCTGATTTGAGGATTTTCGTCGCGGTTCGGTGCGCGGGTATGGTGAAATTGGTAGACACGCCAGATTTAGGTTCTGGTGCCGCAAGGCGTGGGAGTTCAAGTCTCTCTACCCGCACCAGAGCCGCGGAGTTGGCAGTCGGAGCCTTTTACAGGCCGTAGAACTGCTGTTGCTCCCCGGTTGCGTCCGAGATTGTATCTGAAGCCACGGCCGGCTGTGTTTCCGGGACCGTGCGATCGAAACCACGGCCGTGTGCACACAGCCGTTTGATATGAAGGTTAGACAATGCAGGTTACCGAAACCCTCTCCGAGGGCCTGAAGCGCGAACTCAAGGTCGTCATTCCGGCCAAGGACATGGAAGCGCAGATGAACGTGCGCCTCGCCGACGCCAAGGATAAGGTCCGCATCAACGGCTTCCGTCCGGGCAAGGTGCCGCTTGCGCACCTGAAAAAGACCTATGGCAAGTCGATCATGGCCGAACTCGTCAACGAGATCGTTCGCGAGCGCCCGACGCAGATCCTGTCGGATCGTGGCGAAAAGTCCGCGACCCAGCCGTCGATCTCGATGACCGAAGACGAAGCCGAAGCCGACAAGATCCTGTCCGCACAGGCCGATTTCGAATTCAACATCGCTTACGAAGTCATTCCGCCGATCGAACTGAAGCCCACCAGCGGCATCAAGGTCACGCGCGAAGTCGTCGAAGTTTCGGAAGACGAAGTCAACGAGCAGATCCTCAAGATCGCCGAAAGCGCCCGTTCCTACGAAACCAAGAAGGGCAAGGCGGCTGAAGGCGACCGCGTTACCATGAACTACCTCGGCAAGGTCGACGGCGAAGCCTTTGATGGCGGCGCTGCCGAAGATGCCGAACTGGTCATCGGTTCCAACCGTTTCATCCCGGGCTTCGAAGACCAGCTGGTCGGCGTCAAGGCTGGCGATGAAAAGGTCATCACGGTCACCTTCCCGACCGAATACCCGGCTGCCAACCTCGCCGGCAAGGAAGCCACCTTCGACATCACCGTCAAGGACGTCGCTGCCGCTGCTGAACTCGAAATCAACGACGATCTCGCTTCCAAGCTCGGTCTCGAATCGGCTGACAAGCTGAAGGAAATCGTTCGCAGCCAGATCGAAGGCCAGTACGGCAGCGTGACCCGTCAGAAGGTCAAGCGTCAGATCCTCGACCAGCTCGACGAACTCTACAAGTTCGACAGCCCGCAGGGCCTCGTCGACGCCGAGTTCGAAAACATCTGGCGCCAGATCAACACCGACCTCGCTCAGTCCGGCAAGACCTTTGCCGACGAAGACACGACCGAGGAAGAAGCCCGCGCCGAATACACCAAGCTGGCTGAACGCCGCGTTCGTCTCGGCCTCGTTCTCTCCGAAATCGGCGAAAAGGCCGGCGTCGAAGTGACCGAAGAAGAAATGCAGCGCGCGCTTTACGCACAGCTGCAGCAGTTCCCGGGCCAGCAGAAGGAAATCCTCGATTTCTTCCGCAACACGCCGGGTGCTTCCGCTTCGCTGCGCGCACCGATCTTCGAAGAGAAGGTCATCGACAAGCTGCTTTCCGAAGTTGACGTCACCGACAAGACCGTCAGCAAGGAAGAGCTGATGGCCGACGACGAGGAAGAAGGCGCTGAAAAGCCGGCCAAGAAGGCTGCTTCGAAGAAGAAGGCTGCTGCCAAGGCTGACGACGCTTCTGAGGGCGAAGAAGCCGCTCCGAAGAAGAAGGCTGCTCCGAAGAAGAAGGCCGCTGAAGACAGCGCCGAATAATCCTCTTCGGATTGGAATAACGAAGGCCGGGTTGGAAACAGCCCGGCCTTTTTTGTGTTTTGTGGGTGGGTTGCATTGCTCCGTCGCAGTTGCATTAATGCTGATGCATTTCGTGCTGGGGGGCGTTTCGATGGATCTCATTCACAATGAACGTACGAAATATCTCGCGGCCTCTTTCGATCGGTTGTCCACCGCTTGTTTGGCCGTGGGTGTCGTTACTCAACTTCCCGCGCTGATGGCCATGAATGTGGGGTGGTCCGTTATCATTGATATCGCCAGTTGGTTTGTCGGCGCTCTTGCATTACATTTGGCAGGCCGGATTGTTCTTGGAGGATTGAGGTCATGACGTCCGCATACATATTTTTCTGGTACATCCTGCCTCTGATCGTCGGCGCGCTGGGCCTCGCGATCGCCTTCTATTCCCGTTACGTGGAAAAAAAGACGCGCCCGAACCGTCATCCCGGTGAGTAAAGCGCTTTCTCGCGGAAACCCCGCGACACAAGCCTCCGCGCATGACATAAGGCAGCCGATTTCCAATTTCCGAACCGGCAGCCATGATCCGCATCGAAAACATCAGCAAGTCGAACAGCCACCGTATTCTCTTCATTGAGGCGACCGCCGCCCTCAACAGGGGCGAGAAGATCGGTCTCGTTGGGCCGAATGGCGCCGGCAAGACGACGCTCTTCCGCATGATCACCGGCAGCGAGCAGCCCGATGAGGGGCAAGTGTCGGTCGATAAGGGTGTGACCATCGGTTATTTCAACCAGGATGTCGGCGAAATGTCCGGCCGCAGCGCTGTTGCGGAAGTGATGGAAGGTGCCGGGCCGGTCAGCATCGTCGCGGCCGAGCTGCGCGAGCTGGAAGCGGCCATGGTGGATCCTGATCGCATGGATGAGATGGATGCCATCATCGAGCGGTATGGCGATGTGCAGGCGCGTTACGAGGAACTGGACGGTTATGGTCTGGAAGGCCGCGCCCGCGAAGTGCTGGATGGCCTAAGCTTTAGCCAGGAAATGATGGACGGCGATGTCGGCAAGCTTTCGGGTGGCTGGAAGATGCGTGTGGCTCTGGCCCGCATTCTGCTCATGCGGCCGGATGTGATGCTGCTCGACGAACCGAGCAACCATCTGGATATCGAAAGCCTGATCTGGCTCGAAGCCTTCCTCAAGGGCTATGACGGCGCATTGCTGATGACCTCGCATGACCGCGAGTTCATGAACCGTATTGTCGGCAAGATCATCGAGATCGATGCCGGTTCGCTCAATTCCTATTCCGGCGATTACGGGTTTTACGAACAGCAGCGTGCGCTGAACGAAAAACACCAGCAGTCGCAGTTCGAACGCCAGCAGGCCATGCTGGCCAAGGAAATCAAATTCATCGAGCGTTTTAAGGCGCGCGCCAGCCATGCCTCGCAGGTGCAGAGCCGTGTGAAGAAACTCGACAAGATCGAACGTGTCGAACCGCCGAAACGTCGCCAGACGGTGGCTTTCGAGTTCCAGCCGGCGCCGCGTTCGGGGGAAGACGTGGTCAACCTCAAGGGCGTGCACAAGGCCTATGGCAGTCGCACGATCTATGAAGGCCTCGATTTCATGATCCGCCGCAAGGAGCGCTGGTGCATCATGGGCATCAACGGTGCCGGAAAATCGACGCTGCTGAAGCTGATCGCCGGCACGACGGAGGCCGATCAAGGGTCGGTGTCACTCGGCGCCAGCGTCAAGATGGGCTATTTCGCGCAGCATGCCATGGATGTTCTGGATGGCGAGCAGACCGTGTTCGAATGGCTGGAAAGCGAGTTTCCACGCGCAGGGCAGGGTTCGCTTCGGGCGCTGGCCGGCTGCTTCGGTTTTTCCGGTGACGATATCGAGAAAAAGTGCCGTGTTCTCTCCGGCGGTGAAAAGGCGCGTCTGGTGATGGCGGCCATGCTGTTCGATCCGCCTAATTTCCTCGTTCTCGACGAACCGACCAACCACCTCGATCTCGACACCAAGGAAATGCTGATCAAGGCGCTGTCGGAATATGAGGGCACGATGCTGTTCGTCAGCCACGACCGTCATTTCCTGTCGGAACTGTCCAACCGTGTTCTGGAACTGACGCCGGATGGCATCCACCAGTATGGCGGCGGTTATACCGAATATGTCGAGCGCACCGGTTACGAGGCCCCCGGCCTGCACGTCTGAGGCAGGTTTGAGCCTTCAGGCCCAGTCGGGTTTGCCGTCCTCGAAGGAATGATGGTCCGGGATCAGTTCCGGGCTGTCGATCTGGTCGAATGTTCCGACCAGAAGCGCGATTGTCGGTGCGTCGTCGATGGCGCCGAGTGAACTACCGCATGTCGGGCAGAAGGCGCGGCTGGAGATTTCCGAAGAACGATAGGTTGCCGGCGCACCGCCCGGTCCGACCCAGCGCACGTTGTCGCGCGAGAATTCGACCCATGCCGCTGTCAAAGCGCCGGTATGTCTCTGGCAGAACTTGCAGGAGCAGTTGTGCGGGTTATCGGCGGGGCCGGTTGCTTCGAACCTGATGTCGCCGCACAGGCAGCCGCCGGTATGGATGATCGCGGTCATTGTCTATCCGTCGTTCATGGCGGGCCGGGCGGCGTTTGAAATCCGTCCGGCGCTCATTTGCCTGTCAGGCGCGCTCTTCCCAGATCTTTGCCAATTCCACCAATGTCGCGACGGCCTTGTTCATGTCCTGATGGCTGACCCATTCCAGCGGCGAGTGGAAAGCATGGCCGCCGGCAAAGATGTTGGGGCACGGCAGGCCCATGGCGGTGAGGCGCGAGCCATCGGTGCCGCCGCGAATGCTGCCGCGAACCGCCTTCATGCCGGCGCGCTCGACCGCTTCCAGCGCGTAATCCATGATCTGCGGATGATCGTTCAGCACGTTCTTCATGTTGCGGTACTGCTCTGTGACCTTGAACGTGTAGGTGGAGCCGGGGTAGGTGGCCATGACATCCTTGACGATGCCTTCCAGCAGTTCTTCCTTTTCGGTCAGGCCCGCATCGACGAAATCGCGGATGATGAAGTGGATGGAGGCGCCTTCCATGGCGCCGGAGACGCCGGTCGGGTGGATAAAGCCCTGTTTGCCTTTGGTGCTCTCAGGCGCCATGTCGCGCGGCAGTCTGGCGATGATGTCGCCGGCGATGCGGATGGCGTTTTCCATTCGGCCGAAGGCAAAGCCGGGATGGATGGCGACGCCCTTGATCTCGATATCGACGCCATCGGCCGAAAAGGTTTCATCCTCGATATGGCCGGGTGTTTCGCCATCGACCGTATAACCGAAGTCAGCACCAAGCTTTTTCAGATCCACCTTTTCGACGCCTCGTGCGATTTCCTCGTCCGGCGTGAAGAGGAGGCGGATGGCGCCGTGCTTGATATCCGGGTTGTTCATCAGGATTTCGGCGGCAGTGATGATTTCCGCCAGCCCCGCCTTGTCATCGGCGCCGAGCAGGGTGGTGCCGTCGGAGGTGATGATCGTGTTGCCGATGTTTTTGGCCAGTTCCGGGTTGTCGCTTGCCTTGATGATGCGGCTCTTGTCGCCCGGCAGAACGATATCGCCGCCCTGATAGTTTTCGATCACCTGCGGTTTGATGCCGGTGCCGGAAAAATCCGGGGCGGTGTCCATGTGCGAGCAAAAGCAGATGACCGGCACATTGTTTTTGCCGCTATTGGCCGGGATGGTCGCATAGACGTAACCGTGTTCATCGAGATGGGCGTCGGAAATGCCGATCGCCTGCAGTTCTTCCACCAGAAGTTTGCCGAGCGTCAGCTGCTTGGCGGTCGAGGGCTGTGTGGGGGAGGAGGCGTCGGACTGGGTGTCGATGACGACGTAGCGGAGAAAACGATCGAGAACGGTGTCGGACATAGCGGGGGACTCATCATTGCCTGTGATGGCAAAGATATAGCGGCCGCAGTCGAGATCGGAAATGCCCAGATATTGGCATGGCGCCCATGAAGCCGCGCAGACTTCATGGGCAAGGTCGGTTGGCCCTGATCATTCGTGGATCGTATAGGATCCCATCTGGCAGAGATCCTGCGTATCCTCGGTCGTATCGAGGTCGGAATCCTCGGTGAACTCGAAACGCATGTCGTATTTGCAGACACGGCGACCGTCGGCGATGGTGATCTTGACGCTCTGGCCGGGTTCCAGAACGTCCTGACCAAAAACGTCGTCTTCCCAGTTATCGACGCCGCTCGGCGAAGTGTAAAACCGCTCAAGCGTGGAATTGGTGTCGTTGGTCAGCATGAAGACAAGGTCTTCGGCCTGCGCCGGCACGACAGACATAAAAGCGCCGGCAGCAATGGCTGCGGCGGAAACGAGAATTTTATTCACGGAAAGCCTCCCAGGCCCGAAGTTGGACGCAATATTAGTAACATGACCGTGAATTTCGGCAATAAATCCGTGAGTGAATGCTTAATATTCGGCATCCGCCGTGGTTGTGAGCCTTGGCGCTTCCTCTTGCGCGGTGCATCATGAGTTCTTACCTTCGAAGTCAATCATCCGGCGGACGCCGATCCTGCGTCTGCGCAATGTTCGGGGTTCGACCATGGATATCGAGAGAATCATGCGGTCCGTCGTGGCCGTGCGTGCCACCATTCCCGAAGATGCCTTCACGGCCGGGGCGCTCGGAACACGACGTGAAGGCAGCGGTATCGTCATCCGGGAAAACGGGCTGGTTCTGACCATCGGTTACCTGATCACCGAGGCGGAAGATGTCTGGCTGACTTTGCAGGACGGCCGTGTCGTGCCGGCGCATCCCATGGCCTACGATCAGGAAAGCGGCTTTGGCCTCGTGCAGGCATTGGGGCCGCTTGATCTGCCCGCGGTGCCTCTTGGTGAGTCCGCCAAGGCGCAGGTCGGTGAGCCGGTGGTGATTGTCGATGGTACCGGCGAGTATGTGCAGGCGGCGATCGTCGCCAAGCAGGAATTCGCAGGTTATTGGGAATATCTGCTGGATGAGGCGATCTTTATCTCACCGGCACATCCGTCCTGGGGCGGTGCGGGCCTGTTCGATGCGGAAGGCACGCTTCTCGGCGTCGGCTCACTGCGGCTGCAGATGAGCCAGCGCAATGAGGTGACCGATATCAACATGGTCGTGCCGATCGACATTTTGCGGCCCATTCTCGATGACCTGTTGAACCGCGGCGAGATCGACCGCGAACCGCGACCATGGCTTGGCGCCTTTTCCGCCGAAAGCGATGGCGAGGTGGTGGTGATGAGCGTTGCCGAGGGCAGCCCGGCGGCACAGGGTGGCCTGAAGCGCGGTGACGTCATTTCGGAAATCCGCGATGGCGAAGTCGACGGCCTGGCCGACTTCTACCGCAAGGTCTGGAGCAGCGGCCCGGCCGGCGCACAGATCCCCATGCGGGTGCTGCGCGACGGGCGCGAGGCATGGCTGCGCATCAACTCGGCCGACCGCAACAGTTTTTTGAAAAAGCCGTCGATCCAGTAGCGTGTCGAAGAGGCGAGGGCTCAACTCGCCGCTTTCATCTCGCGCACCAGCGCATCATCGATCTCGGTGGCGCGTCTATAAGCCGGGCGTTGCGACAGTCGGGCGACATAATCGACAAAGGCCTGCCGCTTTTCGATCGTGCCGAATTGCAGGCCCCAGGCGATCTGCGATCCGACATAAACGTCGGCAGCGGAAAAACGGTAGCCGCCGATATAGTCGTTGTTGCCGACGGCACGCTCCAGCGTCGCGATCACCTCGGCGTAATTGCCGTAACCGACCATGCGCTGCCGCTCCGTGGGAATATCCACGCCGAGCGTCCGGTTGGTGACGGACGCTTCCAGCGGGCCGGCGGCAAAAAACATCCAGCGGTAATAATCGCCGCGTTCCTTGACCGGCGGCGCCAGATTGGCCTCCGGGAATGTATCGGCGAGATAGGCGCAGATGGCGGCGCATTCGGTCACCACGGTTTTGCCATGCACGATGGCCGGCACCTTGCCCATCGGGTTGACCGCCCGGTATTCGGGGTCCTTCATCGTGGTGCCGAACTGCATGATCTCGGCCTGATAAGGGGTGCCGACTTCCTCCAGCATCCAGCGCACGATACGGCCGCGCGACATGGGATGCGTATAGAACAGGATCTTTTCAGCCATTTTTTCCTCCATCGGCTTTCAAAAGTCTGCGCGAAGCAAGGGAGGCCGCTCCGGGATCTGGGAATGTCTATAGCGGCTTGCGGTATTGAATGAAGCCGGGGGCGACCGCCACGCGGTCGTAGAGACGCCGCGCCTTTTCATTGTCTTCCTGCGTTAGCCAGTAGAGGCGACCGGCATTCTTGTCGCGCGCCAGCAGCGCCACCTTCTCGATCAGCGCCTCACCGACGCCGCGTCCGCGCTGGCTGGCATCGACATAAAGATCCTGCAGATAGCAGGTCGTGTCCGGCAGCCATGTCGAGCGGTGGAAGATGGCATGCACGATGCCGACCAGCTTGCCGTCATCGAAGGCACCGAGCACATGCATCGGTTCGGCCTCATCGTGGAAGCGGGACCAGGTGATGTCGTATTGTTCTTTTGGAAGCTCGGAGTCGTAAAAGCGCAGATAGGCTTCGAACAGCGGCTCCCAGCCGGCACGATCGGACTGCACCAGAGGACGGATTTCAATCGGGGTGTTGGCCATGCTTGCCTCCGGCGCAAAAGAAAACGGCGGGGTAAAAATCCCGCCGTTCAAATCTAGACCGAAATCCAAGGCTTACGCCATGGCCTTCTGAAGATTTTCGTCGATCTTGTCGAGGAAGGCGGTGGTGGAGAGCCACGGCTGATCCGGACCGATCAGCAGCGCCAGATCCTTGGTCATGAAGCCGGCTTCGACCGTGTCGACGCAGACCTTTTCCAGGGTGGATGCGAAATTGGCCAGTTCGGCATTGTCGTCCAGCTTGGCGCGGTGTGCGAGGCCACGGGTCCAGGCGAAGATCGAGGCGATCGAGTTGGTCGAGGTTTCCTGACCCTTCTGGTGCTGGCGGTAGTGACGGGTCACGGTGCCGTGGGCAGCTTCGGCTTCGACGGTCTTGCCGTCCGGCGACAGGAGAACCGAGGTCATCAGGCCGAGCGAACCAAAGCCCTGTGCGACGGTATCGGACTGAACGTCGCCGTCGTAGTTCTTGCACGCCCAGACGTAACCGCCGGACCATTTCAGGGCGGAGGCGACCATGTCGTCGATCAGGCGGTGTTCGTAGATGATGCCGGCCTCGTCGAACTTGGCCTTGAATTCGGTCTGGTAGACTTCTTCGAAGATGTCCTTGAAGCGGCCGTCATAGGCCTTGAGGATGGTGTTCTTCGTCGACAGGTAGACCGGCCACTTGCGCATCAGGCCGTACATCATCGAAGCGCGGGCGAATTCGCGGATCGACTCGTCGAGGTTGTACATGGCCATGGCCACGCCGGCGCTCGGCGCGTCGAACACGTCCTTCTCGATGACCTGGCCGTCTTCACCGACGAACTTGATCGACAGCTTGCCCTTGCCCGGGAACTTGAAGTCGGTTGCCTTGTACTGGTCGCCGAAAGCGTGACGGCCGACAACGATTGGCTTGGTCCAGCCGGGAACGAGGCGCGGCACGTTCTGGCAGATGATCGGCTCGCGGAAGATGACGCCGCCGAGAATGTTGCGGATCGTGCCGTTCGGGCTCTTCCACATCTGCTTGAGGTTGAATTCCTTGACGCGGTCTTCGTCCGGCGTGATCGTCGCGCACTTGATGCCGACGCCGTGCTTCTTGATGGCGTGGGCGGCGTCAACCGTCACCTGGTCGTTGGTGGCGTCGCGGTTTTCGACCGAGAGGTCGTAATAGTCGATTTCAAGGTCCAGATACGGGTGGATCAGCTTATCCTTGATAAACTGCCAGATGATGCGCGTCATTTCATCGCCGTCGAGATCTGCAACGGGATTGGCGACCTTGATCTTTTTCATGTATCTGCCTCATTCGAGAGATTGGGTGGGATGGCCGTTGAAAAACGGTCACACCCCGATGGAAAAACGGTCTTTGCGCATGCGCTATATCATCGCATTGACGTGACGCAAAGAGTTTGGGCGACGATCTCCTGCATGATTATGATTGCCAAAATGCGGCGCCGGGCTAAGCTCGGCCAACGCTTCCACCTCAAGGACTGATTTTGATGCGCACCCTTTCGCTCGCGCTGCTTTTTTCTGTCGCAGCCTCTGTTTCCCAGGCTGCCGACCCCGCCGATCCGGTGAAGGAGGTGATGCGAATCACCTCCGAAAACTGGAAGAGCGCCGAAAGCGAATGGAAGTTCATCTTCGATGCCGAGCCGCTTTCAAAACTCTTCAGCAAACGCTTTCAGGCGGCCTATCACGAGGCGGCAAAACACCCCGCCTATGACACCGATAATGGCCAGCCGGGCGACCCTTTTGGATATGACGTGATCACCAATTCGCAGGACGGCTGTCCGTTGCAGGACCTGAAGGTGGAAGAAAAGTCAGGCAAGGATGGCGCGACCGATGTCGGTGTCAGCTTCAAGTTCTGGACCTGCATGGACGATGACGAGATCAAGAATTCCGTCGAAAAAGTGCATTTCGACGTGATCAGCGAAGACGGTCATCCGGTCATCGATGACATCCACCGTTACGAGGATGACGAGAGCGACAGCGTTTATGCGGAAATGCAGGAACTGGCCAAGGGGCAGTGATGCCCGCATCCAGACCGCGCCTCGATGCTTGAAGCGCGCGGCCATGCGCGCTATTGCCCGCTGACTGTTTTATAAGAAGAACCGGAAGCATCCATGTCTGGCACCAATAGCGAACGCCTCCTGATCGCCGAAGGCCCCGCGATCATTCTCGTCGAGCCGCAGCTTGGCGAAAATATCGGCATGGTGGCGCGCGCCATGGCCAATTTCGGCCTCGCCGAACTGCGCCTCGTCAACCCGCGCGACGGCTGGCCGAACGAGAAGGCGCGTTCCGCCGCCTCCAAGGCTGATCACGTCATCGATGGCACAAAGGTTTACGAGACGCTGGAGGAGGCGATCGTCGATCTCAACTTCGTTTATGCCACGACGGCGCGCGAACGTTACGGCTTCAAGCCGGTGCGTTCGCCCGTGGTTGCCTGCCAGACGCTGCAGCAGAAATTCAAGGCCGGTGAAAAGACCGGCATCCTGTTCGGTCGCGAGCGCTGGGGCCTGACCAATGAGGAAGTGGCGCTGGCCGACGAGATCGTCACCTTTCCGGTCAACCCCGCCTTTGCCTCGCTCAACATCGCCCAGGCCGTGCTGCTGATGTCCTATGAATGGATGAAGTGCGGCATGGAGGATCATGCCGAGACGCTGTTCGATGCCGTCGAGCAAAGCCCCTCCACCAAGGAACAGGTGTTTGGCATGTTCGAGCATCTGGAAGAGGCGCTCGATGCCAGAAACTATTTCCATCCGCCCGCGAAAAAGCCACGCATGATCGACAATCTGCGTGCCGTGCTGACGCGCCGCGCTTTCACAGAACAGGAAATCAGCGTGTTTCGCGGTGTGATCAACTCGCTCGACCGCTTTCCGCGGCAGTGGCCGCGAAAGGACGTGCCGAGGCAGCAGAAGGTAGACAAGAGCCAGAGTGCGGAGATCGAGGGGAATGACGGCGAATAATGTTTCGCGGCCGGTGCTGGTGTTCGATTCGGGCATTGGCGGGCTGACCGTGCTGCGCGAGGCGCGCGTGCTGATGCCGGAACGCGGCTTCATCTATGTCGCCGACGATGCCGGTTTTCCCTATGGCGGTTGGGAGGAGGAGGCGCTGACCGCGCGTATTCTCGCGCTGTTCGAAAAACTGCTTTCCGATTATCGACCGGAACTCTGCATCATCGCCTGCAACACGGCCTTCACGCTGGCAGGCGCTGCGCTTCGCGAAAAATTCCCGGACATGACCTTTGTCGGCACCGTGCCGGCGATCAAGCCGGCGGCGGAGCGGACGCGGTCGGGCCTTGTCTCGGTTCTGGCGACGCCTGGTACCGTCAAACGCGCCTATACGCGCGATCTCATCCAGTCTTTTGCCACGCAATGCCATGTGCGGCTGGTCGGTTCTGAAAATCTGGCCCGGATGGCGGAAGCCTATATTCGCGGCGAAGCGCTGTCCGATGACGATATCCGCGCCGAGATCGCGCCCTGTTTCGTCGAGATGGACGGCAAAAAGACCGATATCGTCGTTCTTGCCTGTACGCATTATCCCTTCATGGCCAATCTTTTTCGCCGCCTTGCGCCATGGCCGGTTGACTGGCTGGATCCGGCCGAGGCGATCGCGAGGCAGGCGCGTCGAAAGGTGCCGCTGATCGATGGGGCCGAGCACCCTGAAGATTTCGACTTTGCCGTTTTCACTTCCGGCAATCCGGATTTTGCGACGCGTCGTCTGATGCAGGGTTTTGGCCTCAGCACGAATTGATCATCGCCGCCTGCAGTCCGGTGTTGCGCTCTTGCAACAAATTTCACTCCGAATACAATTTTCGATTGCGGGGACTTGCGCGACCAAGAAACGCGTGCCATGTTCCCGGCATCCGCAACTCAAAACATAGGAGGCCTGACATGACAGCACGTTTTGCACATAATCGCCTCCATGGCGGATCCATTCGAATGATGCACGGCTATCGCCCGTGGCATATGCGTCGAGTGGCATTTAAGGGCTGATAACGCCCGAAATCCGCCTTCCGGCATCCATTTTTCTCAAAATCTGACGTAACCGGCTTACCCGTTCGGCGCCTCTTGCCGTCCGCATGTCCGCGCGCGTCGCCACCTTCGAAAGGACCTGGCCGCTTGCGCGCGCCGGGACGGAAAAGCTATGCGTGAAATGCAATTAATGGTTGATGATGTCCTCGAGGATCAGTTGGAGGCGCTGTGGCGTCGGCACGGTCCCTGGGCAATCGTGAAAGGGCTGATCGGCACGTCGTTGCGGCGGTCTCAGCCCTGGGCGAAAAACCGCATCGGTGATCTGACCAACTACATGCGCCGGGATATCGGCTTGAAGGAAGTGGTCGATGACAACGAGGAACGGGCGCTGCAATTACGGCGGTTCCTGTGAGTGATCGAGGCGGCCTGCGCCGCCTTGGTCCAGACGACATGGCGGCTGCAGCACTCGTGCATCGGACAGCATTCGATGCGCGCCTGCCGCGGCTTGCCGGTCTGCACACGGCTGCGGAGGACCATGCCTATTGGAGCGGGGCGCTTGCCGTATCCTGCGAGATCTGGGGTTTTCAGCATGGCGGGGCGCTTGTCGGCGTCATTGCGTTTCGCGAAAACTGGATCGAACAGCTTTATGTCCTGCCGCAATGGCAGGGGCGTGGGATCGGCTCGCAATTGCTGCAGCGGGCCAAGTCGGACAATTGTGAACTCGGTCTGTGGACGTTTCAGTGCAATGTTCTGGCGCGCCGTTTTTATGAGGCGCATGGTTTTCGCGCTATCGAGGAGACGGATGGCGCGGGGAACGAGGAGCGGGAGCCGGATGTATTGTATCGGTGGTGGCGCTTGCCTTCATCGCCATCTCCATGAGGGGCGGGCTATTGCCTATGGGATTCGCACGGCGCGGCGTAGACCCTTCTCCCCGTCAAAACGGGGAGAAGGTGCCGGCAGGCGGATGAGGGGCAAAAGCCTTAAACTCAGCGCCTGCGGCAGCCCCTCATCCCCTCGCTTTCGCTCCGGACCTTCTCCCCGCGCGCGGGGAGAAGAAGCAAGCCGCAGCCTCACAATTCCTTATGCGATCACCCTGCCGTCGAGGGGGAGATCCGCGCGGCGGTCAGTCCCGATCGGGCGGTGCGCCTTGAACGGGCCGGGGCCAGCACGGCGCGGGCGTGGCTTGCCATGCAGGCGAACTACGATCTGGCGCAGGCGATGGATCGAGAACAGCCGAAAATACGGCGACTGGACGATGAAGCGGCCTGATCTTTCAAGGCCGCTTGCCAGTTCACGTATTCCATGGCTTGCTCTCCTCCGTATGAGGAGAAAAATCCATGTCGCTTGAACACTGGCTGGCCTTCGTTGCCGCATCCGCCGTTCTTCTGGCCATCCCCGGCCCGACGATCCTGCTTGTCATTTCCTATTCGCTGAGCCATGGCCGCAAGGTGGCAAGCGCGACAGTGGCTGGCGTGGCACTTGGCGATTTTACCGCGATGACGGCTTCCATGCTGGGACTTGGTGCGCTTCTCGCCACCTCGGCCTTGCTCTTTACCGTCTTAAAATGGGTCGGTGCTGCTTACCTCATCTATCTCGGCATCAAGCTTTGGCGCGCGCCGGTATCTGTGCAGCCGTCGGCCGAGGGGGAGGCGGATGTGCCATCCGTCAAGCCGCTGCGGGTGTTCCTGCATACCTATGCCGTCACCGCGCTCAACCCGAAAAGCATCGTGTTTTTCGTGGCCTTCCTGCCGCAGTTTCTGGATCTGACAAAACCGTTGTTTTTCCAGATGGCCGTGTTCGAGGTGACCTTCCTCATTCTGGCGACGGTCAATGCAGCACTTTACGGTCTTTTGGCATCGATGGCGCGTGACACGATCCGCAAGTCAAAAGTCCAGAAAATCGTCAACCGCACCGGCGGTTCGTTGATGATCGGGGCAGGGGTCTTGTCGCTCGGCCTCAAGCGGGCTGCGGCCTGAAAGTCACATAAGCAAAGACTGTGCATTTCGTCTCTTGCACCGCGAAACGAATCCCGATCTCTGTTATAGGGCGGGAGTCGCGTATGCGCTAAAGAGCGCCAAATGATCGCGACTTCAACGATATCAACTGATTAGCATTTCAGACGAGGGCAGTGCATTGCAGGTCGGCATCGATATGGGGAATCTGGCGGGAGGGGACGCCGCCAAGCTCGATATCGAAGAGCTGCTGGCCACGCGTCTTCTCGTGCAGGGCAATTCCGGTTCGGGAAAATCGCATCTTCTGCGTCGTCTGCTGGAACAATCCGCGCCCTGGGTGCAGCAAGTCGTCATCGATCCTGAGGGCGATTTCGTCACGCTGTCCGACAAGTTCGGCCATGTGGTCGTGGATGGCGAGCGCACCGAAGCCGAGCTTTCCGGCATTGCCAACCGTATCCGCAGGAACCGCGTTTCCTGCGTGCTGACGCTGGAAGGTCTCGACCTCGAAGAGCAGATGCGAGCCGCCGCCGCCTTCCTCAACGGCCTGTTCGATGCCGACCGCGATTTCTGGTATCCGGTACTTGTCGTGGTCGATGAGGCGCAGATGTTTGCGCCCTCGGTCGGCGGCGATGTTTCCGAAGACGCCCGAAAAATGTCGCTTGGCGCGATGACCAACCTGATGTGCCGTGGCCGTAAGCGTGGTCTGGCCGGCGTCATCGCCACACAGCGTCTGGCAAAGCTTGCCAAGAATGTTGCGGCCGAAGCCTCCAACTTCCTGATGGGCCGTACCTTTCTCGATATCGACATGGCGCGTGCGGCCGATCTGCTCGGCATGGACCGTCGCCAGGCGGAAATGTTCCGCGACCTGAAGCGCGGCAATTTTGTTGCGCTTGGGCCGGCTTTGTCGCGTCGTCCGCTTCCGATCGTCATCGGTGCGGTGGAAACATCCGCGCGCTCCTCCAGCCCCAAGCTGATGCCGCTGCCGGATGCGCCGCAGGATGTCGAGGACCTGATCTTTACGCCGGACCCGGAAGAGTTCGCCCGTCCGCTGACGGCCGTGCGCCGACCGACACCGGCGCCACGCCCGACCACCGATATTCTGGCCGAACTTTCGCGCTCCACGCCGGCGATCATGCAGCCGGCACCTTCCGAGCCGCGTGTACCGGTCGTGGAACTGTCGGAAGAGGAGCGAGAAGAGCGCCTGATGGCGGTGATGTCGGAAATTCTCGACGATCCGCAATCGGCCTACCGCACCGATGCCGTGCTCTATCAGGATTTTCTGGTGCGTGCCCGTATGCGCCGTCTGCCGGGGGCGCCGATCTCGCTCAGCGATTTCCGCCGCCGCACCGCGATTGCGCGCTCAGGTGTCGATGCGACGATGGCGGCAAGCGATGCCTGGGCGACCGTGCTGTCGCTGTCCAACGGCGTTTCGGATGATCTTCAGGGCGTGTTCCTGATGATGGCGAAGGCCGCACTCGGTGCAGAGCCTTGCCCGTCCGATGCGCGCATCGCCCGCGCCTATGGCACGCATTCGGCGCGTCGCGCCCGTCGTCTTCTCGGTTATTTCGAGGAGCAAGGGCTGATCGTGGTCCATACGGACTTTACCGGCAAGCGCATCGTTGCCTTCCCGGATCTCCAGGCCGAAACAACGCCGGGCAGCGCCGAAGCGCCGGATGGCGATGACGCCAAGATCGCTGCCGAATAAGGCGCGTTTACCGTCACGAATGCAGGTGCAGATGCGCCTCGACCGCTGCGGCAATGAAGGCGCGGCGCGCTTCCTCCGGTGAGGCGTGGCCGTTCAGGGCTTCCTCGCAAGCATGTTCCGCGCGTTCGAACTGGCTGCCATGATAGGCCGGCCATGAATGGTCGAGCACGTCCTTTGCCTGTTCCGTATTGCCGATCGTGGCTTCCTGACCCGTGTCCGGATCTTCGATATGGATCGGTGCCGTCCAGCTTTCGGTTTTCTTGTGTCTGGGCATGTCGATTTCCTCCTCATATCAAGATGGGGAGCGGCCGAGGGTGTTCAATCAGCACCTTCTTATGCGCTTAACAAAGCGTAAGTGTTTTGCGAGCGGTCGAGGCCGGAGTGTCAGGCCACTGGAGAAAGGTCGAAAACCTCACCGCCGTCATCCTCGGGCTTGTCCCGAGGATCTGCTGCGGCCAGATATCGGTGACGTGGTTAGATCCTAGGGACAAGCCCTAGGATGACGATGCCGGCGATTGGAAAGTCGTCATCGAGCGAAAGCCCCCGGCAAGTCATGCCGGGGCCTCTCGGTTCGAGCATGGGCTTATGCGGTTGCCCTTATGCTTCCTGCTTGTCGTTTCGTGTCGCCCAGAGCGAGCCGATAATGCCAGCGGCAAGGATCGAGACCGTGACACCAAGCGAGATCGACGGCGGGATCTTGGCGATGCCCAGCATGTCGGCGACGAAAATCTTGGAGCCGACGAAGATCAGCACGGCCGCCAGCGAATATTTCAGATAGGCGAAACGGTGCATCAGGGCTGCCAGCGCAAAATAGAGCGCGCGCAGGCCAAGGATGGCAAAAATGTTCGAGGTGTAGACCAGGAACGGATCGGTGGTGATCGCAAAGATCGCCGGGATCGAGTCGACCGCAAACACGAGGTCGGCCAGTTCCACCATGATCAGCGCCAGGAAGAGCGGCGTGACGAAGGTTTTCAGCTTGCCGGTCTTGTCGTCTTGCTGTTTGACGAAGAAACGTTCGCCATGCAGTTCCTTCGTCACCGGCAGGCGGCGGCGCAGGAATTTCAGCATCGCGTTGTTGCCGATATCGCTTTCGTCATGGTCGGACGACACCAGCATCTTGATGCCGGTGAAAACGAGGAAGGCGGCAAACAGGTACAGAACCCAGCTGAAGTTTTCGACGATCATCGAACCGCCGGCGATCATGATGCCGCGCAGGACGATCACACCGAGAATACCCCAGAGCAGAACCCGGTGCTGGTAAAGGCGAGGAATGGCGAAGTAGGAGAAGATCATCGCGATGATGAAGATATTGTCCATCGCGAGGCTTTTTTCGACGACGAAACCGGTGAGGTATTCGACGGCGGGCTGCTGGCCCTGCTGGAACCAGATCCAGCCGCCGAAGGCGATGCCGATGGCGATGTAGAACGCCGACATCAGCATGCTTTCCTTCACGCCGATCTCCTTGCTCTCTTTATGGAGAACACCGAGATCCAGCGCGAGAAGGCCGAGAACGAGCGAAATGAAAATCGCCCACATCCATGTGGGCGTGCCGAGAAAATCCATGTAAAGGAGATCCATCAGTCAACCTTATCCGGACGAGGTTGGCTTTGAAGGGATCCGACATCACGTATTGTCCGGTATACGCCAGAGGGGCCCGGATCCCACGATGAAGAATGGGCCGTGGCGCACAGCATTTCAATGGCCGCCTGTTGACATTTTGATGACATGTCCGTAATCACCGCGCCAACGCCGGGCCGAAATGCCCGGTGTCTTCTTTAATGGCGCATATTCCCTTGTTTCCAGCTTCGCTGAAAATGGATATGCGCTTGATTGACATGTCCCGTGGCTTTCTCCGGTCGCTATCGTGAGAAGCCTGTCAGAACTTCCAAAACGAGGTTCAGAGGAGGGCGTGTTTCCTTCATCCGGTCTGGCAACAGGCCGGTGCAACTGTTCGAAAGGAAATGCGATGAGCAAGCGCGAATCGTCCAAGTACAAAATTGACCGCCGTATGGGCGAAAACATCTGGGGCCGTCCGAAGTCCCCGGTCAACCGCCGCGAATACGGCCCGGGCCAGCACGGCCAGCGCCGCAAGGGCAAGCTTTCGGACTTCGGTGTGCAGCTGCGCGCCAAGCAGAAGCTGAAGGGCTACTACGGCGACATCCGCGAGAAGCAGTTCCGCGCGATCTACGAAGAAGCCAACCGCCGCAAGGGCGACACCGGTGAAAACCTGATCGGTCTGCTGGAGTCGCGTCTGGACGCCATCGTCTACCGCGCCAAGTTCGTACCGACGGTCTTTGCTGCCCGTCAGTTCGTCAACCACGGCCACGTCACGGTCAACGGCATCCGCGTCAACATCGGTTCCTACCGTTGCAAGGCCGGCGACGTTATCGAAGTTCGCCAGAAGTCGAAGCAGCTCGTTACGGTTCTCGAAGCCGTTTCGCTCGCTGAACGCGACGTTCCGGACTACCTCGAAGTCGACCACAACAAGATGGTTGCCACCTACGCTCGCGTACCGGCTCTTTCGGATGTACCGTACCCGGTCATCATGGAACCGTCGCTGGTCGTCGAATTCTACTCGCGTTAATCGCGACGACACTCTCTCGAAAATGGCCCCGCAAGGGGCCATTTTTGTATCTGCCGCATGAAAAAAAGCCGCTTCCTTTCGGAGGCGGCTTTTTCGTTTTTACTGTTGTGCGTGGCGGCGCTTGCGGATGATGCGGGTGATGACGAAGGCGCTCCAGGCAAGAAAACCCAGAAAGCCGAGCGGCACGGTCGCCATGCCCAGCCAGCCGAGGATGAACAGGAAGGCAAGGAGCTCGCCGATATCCGTGCCGAACATCATGCACGGATAACTGCCGGCCTCATCGACGCGGCAGCCGCTGGCATCGGCAACGGAAATGCTGATCAGTGCCGATATCAGCGGGAACAGCGCAAACAGCGCGATGGCGGTGACCGTGGCGAAATAGGCCAGCACCGGATGGCGCTGGCCAAAACGCGGACGTTCCTTGCCGAGCGGACGCCTCACTTGGCGGCTGCTTTTTTCTTGGCTGGCTCGGTGGTTTCGGCGGCTGTCACCTTATCGGCTGCCTGGCCGGCAACCGTGTCGTCCTTCGATACGGCCGGGCCCATGCGGTTCCAGGCGTCGAGGCCGGCGATCTTGTAGGCTTCGGCCAGCGTCGGGTAGTTGAAGGTGTTTTCGACGAAATATTCGACCGTGCCTTTGAGGTTGAGCACGGCCTGGCCGATATGCACGAGTTCGGTCGCCGTTTCACCGATGATGTGGACACCGAGGAGCCGGCGGGTCTTCAGCGAAAAGATCAGCTTCAGCATGCCGTTGTCGAGGCCCATGATATGGCCGCGCGAGGTTTCGCGGAAACGGGCGATGCCGCATTCGTAAGGAATGCCGCGTTCCTTCATTTCTTCTTCCGTCAGGCCGCAGGTGGAAATTTCCGGCACGGCATAGATGCCGTAAGGGAAGTATTTCTGCGGTTCCTTGGTCATGGCGCCAACGGCGACGCGGGCGGCGATGCGGCCCTGTTCCATCGAGGTGGAGGCGAGGCTCGGGAAGCCGACAACGTCACCGGCGGCAAAGATGCCGGGTACGGATGTTTCGAATGTTTCCGGGTTGACCTTGAGGCGGCCGCGGCTGTCGGCTTCGAGGCCTGCGGCCTTGAGGTTGAGGTTATCGGTTGCGCCCATGCGGCCGGCGGCAAAAAGCACCATGTCGGCGACGATGCGGCGGCCGGTGTCGACGGTGACGCTGACCTTGCCGTCCGGCAGGCGCTCGACCTTGTCGGCCTTCTGGCCGAGCAGCAGCTTCATGTTGCGGTCACGCAGCTGATAGGTGAAGTCCTCGACGATTTCCTTGTCGATGAAATCCAGCATCGTCGCTTTCGGATCGATGACGGTGACGGCGGTGTCCAGTGCGGAGAAGATGGTGGCATATTCGATGCCGATGACGCCGGCGCCGATCACGACCATCGAGCGCGGCAATTGTTCGATGTCCAGCAGTTCGTCGCTATCGAGGACGGTCTTGTTGTCGAAGGGGATGTAGTCGGGGCGGAAGGGTTTTGTGCCCACCGCAAGCAGGATGCTCGTGGCCTGCACATGCAGGATCTCGCCGTCTTCCTTCTCGATCGCCAGCGTATCCTTTGAGGCGAAGGTCGCCTTGCCGCGCATGAGCTGGACGCGGTTGCGCGAAAACTGGTGTTCCAGCACCTCGACCTCGTGGTCGAGCGTGATCAGCAGGCGGCGGCGCAGGTCTTCGGCGCTGATCTCCTGCTTGACGCGGTAGGAGAGGCCGTAAAAGCCGCGCTCGCGCCAGCCGGAGAGGTTGAGCGCCGTTTCGCGCAGGGTCTTGGATGGAATGGTGCCGGTGTGGACGGAAACGCCGCCGACCCGCTTGCCCTGTTCGATGACAAGGACTTTCTTGTCCAGTTTGGCTGCCTGGATGGCGGCGCGGCGGCCTGCGGGGCCGCTGCCGACGACGATCAGATCATAATGGTTCATAAAAAGCTCCGGCTTGGTGTGCTCGGTCGAATGCGCAATATGGCGACCAATTGTCGCAATTTCTACCTGATTTTTCTTACCGTTTGATAAGTCGGGCCGCGAATTTTGCGCATGTGCACAACGTTTGTGCAGTGCGCAAATGTGGGCACAAATGCGCTTGACGAATGCAAGAAATTGCCGTTGTTTGGAACCAATTCACAATTGGTTCATAAATTGGTCTGCCCTTGAGCGAAACCTTTCATGATAATTCCGCCTATGCGCTCGAGCGGCTTCGGACGTTGATCGGCAGCGGCGATCTGGCGGACGGCAAATTGCCGACGGAGCGCGCCCTGACCGAAACGCTGGGCGTGGGACGCCGCTCGGTTCGGCGTGCGCTGGAAGTGCTGGAATCGGAAGGCCTGATCTGGCGCCGCCAGGGGGCCGGCACCTTTGTCGGCGAAAAGCCGGATGAATGGGGCAGTCATGTCGACGCGCTGGTCGATGGCACCGACATCATGGAGATCATGGAAGTGCGCCTGCGCATCGAGCCGCAACTGGCGCAACTCGCGGCCATGCGCGCCAAGCCTGCCGAGATCGAGCGCATGCGCATGCTGGTGGAGAAGATCGAAGACAGGACCGATGCCGACGCCAAGGAGCTTTGGGATGGAGAGCTGCACCGGCAGATCGCCAAGAGTGCGGGTAACCAGCTGTTTTTGTCGATTTTCGACGTGGTCAACCGTATTCGCCAGGATGCCGCCTGGCAGGCGATCCGCGAGCGCGCCCGCCGTGCCGGCAGTAGCGTCGAGGCTTCGCATCAGCAGCACCACCTGATCATCGATGCGATCGAAGCGCGCGATCCGGGCAGGGCGGGCGAGGCGATGCGTCAGCATTTGCTGATGCACCAGGAACGGCTGATCCGCGCCACTTCGCTGGACGCATCCGGCATGACCGAGACGCAAAGTACGGCCCTTGAGATCGTGGAGGACGATGACCGTCTGATCACCTCCTCCTGACCATCTGAACAGCTTTTCCACCTTTCGGGCTGCCGGAAAGAGCAGTGTTTCGCCGAAAATAAAACCACACCAGAGGATAGAACATGAAAAAGTTTGCCACCCTGACATCGGCGCTGCTGGCCGGCGCCTTCCTGGCGTTTCCAGCGATGTCTGCAGAATTGCGCATCGGCATCAACGATGACGCCGACGTTCTCGACCCGGCGCAGTCGCGCAGCTTCGTCGGCCGTCTGGTTTATACGTCGATGTGCGACAAGCTGGTCGATATCGACCAGAACATGAAGATCGTGCCGCAGCTGGCGACCGAATGGGCCTGGTCGGAAGATGGCAAGGCGCTGACGATGAAGATCCGTGACGGCGTGAAATTCCACGACGGCGAGGTTCTGGATGCCGCAGCCGTCGTCGCTACGATCGAACGCAACATGACCATGACCGAATCGCGCCGCAAGAGCGAGCTTTCCTCGGTTGAAAAGGTCGAGGCGACCGGCCCGCTGGAAGTGAAGTTCACGCTGAAAACCGCCGACGTGACGCTTTTGGCGCAGCTGACCGACCGCGCCGGCATGATCGTCGGCCCCAAGGCTGCCAAGGAACTCGGCGCCAATTTCGGCTCCAACCCGGTTTGCGCCGGTCCGTTCAAGTTCGTTGAACGTATCCAGCAGGACCGTATCGTTCTCGAAAAATTCGCCGACTACTGGGACAAGGACCGTATCCTCGTCGACAAGGTGACTTTCCTGCCGATCCCGGACACGACGGTAAAGCTTGCCAACCTGCGTTCGGGTGACCTCGATATCGCCGAGCGTATCGCTGCTTCCGACGCGCAGTCGGTGAAGGACGATCCGAACCTCACCTATGCCGACGTCATCGGTCCCGGCAACATGGGCATCTATGTCAATGTCGGCAACGGTGCGCGCGCCGACAATCCGATGGGCAAGGACAAGCGTCTGCGTCAGGCTTTTTCGCTGTCGATCGACCGTGAGGCGCTTGGCCAGATCGTGTTCGAAGGCACGTCGCTGCCCGGTAACCAGCCTATCCCGTCGACCAGCCCCTGGTACAACAAGGATCTCCCGGTTCCGACACGCGATATCGAAAAGGCCAAGCAGCTGATGAAGGAAGCCGGCTTTGAGACTGTCGATATCGAGATGCAGCATGCCAACAACACGCTGCAGACGCAGGCGATGCAGGTCATCCAGTCGATGGTGGCCGAGGCAGGTTTCAACGTTTCGCTGAAGGCGACCGAATTTGCGACGCTGCTTTCCGAGCAGACTGCCGGCAACTATCAGATGAGCCGTTCCGACTGGTCCGGCCGTATCGATCCGGATGGCAACATTCACCAGTTCGTCACCTGCAAGGGCGGCCTCAACGACGTGAAGTACTGCAACCCGGAAGTCGACAAGCTGCTGGATGAAGCTCGCGCTTCGCAGGACGATGCTGTCCGCAAGGAAAAGTACGATGCGGCCAACGTCATCCTCAATGACGAACTGCCGATCATCTATATCGGTCACCAGCCGTATGCTTACGGTGTTTCCAAGAAGGTCGAAGGTTTTCAGCCGTCGCCGGATGGCATGATCCGTCTTCTGGGCGTTTCCAAGAAGTAATCCTGACCAATTTGCTGCGCGGGAAGCCAAAAGCCCGCGCGGCCCCTGATATCAGGAGGGCGACATGCCTGTTTACATCGGCAAGCGGCTGCTTGTTGCAATCCCGACGCTGTTGATCATCTCGATCTTCGTTTTCTCCCTGCAGAAACTTCTGCCGGGCGACCCCATTCTCGCCATGGCGGGTGAAGAGCGCGATCCGGCCGTGCTGGCTTTGCTTCGCGAAAAATATCATTTCAACGATCCCGTCATCATCCAGTATTTCCGCTGGCTTGGTGGAATGCTGACAGGCGATTTCGGCATCTCGCTGCGCACCAACCAGCCGGTGCTGGAACTGATCGGCCAGAAACTGCCGGTCACGATCCAGCTGGCCGTGATGGCGATGATCTTTGCGCTACTGATCGGTATTCCGGCCGGTATTCTCGCAGCCGTCTACAAGAACCGCGCGATCGACTACATCGCCAACATCTTCGCCCTGTCTGGACTTTCTGTCCCGAATTTCTGGCTCGGCATCATGCTTATCCTGCTGGTTTCGGTCCATCTCGGCTGGTTGCCGGCATCCGGTTACGAATCGATCTTTGTCGATCCGGTGCGCTCGATCAAAACCATGATCATGCCGGCCTTCGTGCTTTCGACGGCGCTGGCCGCCCAGCTGATGCGCCACACGCGTTCCGCCATGCTCGGCGTGCTGAGTTCGGATTATATCCGTACCGCCCGAGCCAAGGGGCTGTCGCCGCGTGAAATCATTCTTAGCCACACGTTCCGTAATGCGCTTTTGCCGATCATCACGCTGTCGGCGTTGCTGTTCGGCGAGCTTCTGGCCGGTGCCGTTCTGACCGAGCAGATTTTCACCATTCCCGGTTTCGGCAAGATGACCGTCGATGCCGTTTTCACCCGTGATTATGCCGTGGTGCAGGGCATCGTCATGTGCACGGCCATCGGATTCATCCTGATGAACCTGATTGCCGACGTGCTTTACGCGGCTCTCAACCCGCGTCTGAGGGCCACGTTATGACCGTTATCGAACAGACAGCTCCGATCCTGAAACCCCGCGAAAAAAGCCGCGCCTGGCGCAAGATGAAAGCCAATCGCGGCTCGCTGGTTGGCCTGGTGATCATCGCCTTTTTCGCCATCCTGGCGATTGCGGCGCCGATCCTGCCGATCCCTGATCCGGTCGCCACCAGCTGGGGCGCAATCCGCAAGGCGCCGTCTGCCGCCCATTGGCTCGGCACCGACGATCTTGGCCGCGACATTCTCTCCCGCATGATTTATGGCGCACGCGCCTCGCTGATGGCGGGCGTTATATCCGTAGCGATTGCGGTTGCCATCGGTGTGCCCTTCGGCCTGCTGTCGGGTTATTTCGGCGGCTGGGTCGATCAGATCATCCAGCGCATCACCGAGGCGCTGCTGGCCATGCCTTTCCTGATCACCGCGATTGCGCTTGCCGCCTTCTTGGGCCCGAGCCTCACCAATGCGATGATCGCCATCGGTCTGTCGGCCATGCCGATCTTCGTGCGGCTGACCCGCGGGCAGGTGCTGGCGGTGAAGACGGAAGATTATGTCGAGGGCGCGCGTTCGGTCGGTCTCGGCCATTTCGACATCATGACGCGGTACATCCTGCCAAACGTGTTTGCGCCGATCATCGTGCAGGCAACTCTGACGGTGGCGACCGCCATCATTGCCGAAGCCTCGCTTTCCTTCCTCGGCCTTGGCCAGCAGGCACCGGCACCTTCATGGGGTTCGATGCTCAACGTCGCCAAGAATTTTCTGAGCCAGGCGCCATGGATGGCGATGTGGCCGGGTGCGGCGATCTTCCTCGTCGTTATCGGCTTCAATCTTTTGGGCGACGGTCTGCGCGATGCGCTGGACCCGCGTGAAAACTAAAAAATTCAAGGAATGTTCGCATGAGCGACTTTACCACAAGGCCTGAAATCCTCGGCACGTTCGGGGTCGTCACCTCCACCCACTGGATCGCGTCCGCGGTCGGCATGGCCATTCTCGAAAAGGGCGGCAACGCTTTTGACGCAGCGGTTGCTACCGGTTTCGTGTTGCAGGTGGTCGAGCCGCATCTCTGCGGCCCCGGCGGCGACATGCCGGCGATCATCTATTCGAAAAAGAACGACAAGGTCGAAGTCATCTGCGCGCAGGGACCGGCGCCTGCCGGTGCCACGATCGAGCATTACACCTCGGAAGGCATGAAGCTGATCCCCGGTGACGGCCTGCTTTCCACCGTCATTCCCGGTGCATTCGACGGCTGGATGCTGATGCTGCGCGACTACGGCACCATGACCGTGCGCGAGGTGCTGGAGCCGGCGATCTATTACCTGGAACAGGGGCATCCGGTGCTGCCGCGCGTATCGGCCACCATTAAGGGCCTGGCCGAGTTTTTTGAGAAGGAATGGCCGACCTCCCACGAAACATGGCTGCCGGGCGGCGCGGCTCCCGAGCCGCTGTCCAACTTCAAGAACCCGGTTCTGGCCGAAACCTGGAAGCGCATCGTCCGCGAATCCGAAGCGGTTACAGGTCGTGAGGCGCAGGTGGATGCGGCGCGTGACGCTTTCTATCGCGGTTTCGTTGCCGAGGCGATCGAGGACTTTCTGAAGACCGCCGAGGTGATGGATGCCAGCGGATCCAAGCACAAGGGTGTGCTGACCGCTGCCGACATGGCCGGCTGGAGCGCCACGATCGAGGCACCGCAGACCTACGATTATCACGACTGGACCGTCGCCAAGACCCCAAGCTGGGGGCAGGGGCCGGTTCTGTTGCAGTCGCTGGCGCTGCTCTCGAAGATCGATCTGGCCTCGATGGACCCGACCGGCCCGGAATTCGTGCACACCGTCGTCGAGGCGATGAAGCTCGCTTATGCCGACCGCGAAGTTTATTACGGCGATCCGGAATTTGCGCAGGTGCCGATCCAGACCCTGCTGTCGGACGCCTATAACGACGAGCGTCGCAAGCTGATCGGTGCGGAAGCCTCCTACGAACTGCGTCCGGGAAAACTGCCCGGTTTCGAAAACCAGCACGACCTGACCATGTCGATGCTGGCCAGTTTCAGCGGCAAGGGCGCCGTCTATGAACCAACCATGGCGCATCTGTCGGAAAAGCGCGGCGATACCGTGCATATCGACGTCATTGACCGTTGGGGCAATATGGTGTCGACCACGCCGTCCGGCGGCTGGCTGCAGTCCTCGCCGATCGTGCCGGGCCTCGGTTTTGCTCTCAACTCGCGTGCGCAGATGTTCTGGCTGAAGGAAGGCCTGCCCACCTCGCTGGTGCCTGGCCGCCGTCCGCGCACCACGCTGACACCGTCGCTGGCGCTGCATCACGGCCGCCCGACGCTTGCCTTCGGCACGCCCGGCGGCGACCAGCAGGACCAGTGGCAGCTGCCGTTCTTCCTGCGTTACGTGCACCACGGCATGAACCTGCAGGCGACCATCGACATGCCGCTGTTCCACACCACGCATTTCCCCGGATCGTTCTACCCGCGCACCAGCCAGCCGGGCAATATCATGGTGGAATCCAGCGTCGGTGAGGCGGTGCTTGGCGATCTGCGCAAGCGCGGCCATGACGTTACCGTGTCGGATGCCTGGAGCGTTGGCCGCCTGACGGCTGCCAAGCGCGAGGCAGACGGTCTGTTGAAGGCGGCGGCAACGCCTCGCCTGATGCAGGCCTATGCGGTGGGGCGTTGACGATGGCGACAGAAACCAGAACGCCGGTCCTTTCCGTCCGCAATCTTTCCACATCGTTCAAGACGGCCGATGGCTGGAAGACCGTGGTCCGCGATATCTCCTTCGACGTGCATGCCGGGGAAACGGTTGCCATCGTCGGTGAGAGCGGCTCGGGCAAATCCGTCACCTCGCTGTCGATCATGCGGCTTCTGGCGCAGGGTTCGAGCCGTATCGAGGGCGAGGTTTTCCTCAATGGTCAAAACATTCTGGCGCTTTCCGAAAAAGAAATGCGCGGCGTGCGCGGCAATGATGTCGCGATGATCTTCCAGGAGCCGATGACTTCGCTGAACCCGATTTTCACCATTGGGCGGCAGATTTCCGAGGTTCTTATTCGCCACAAGGGCATGACACCGGTTGAGGCGCGTGCCGAAACGGTGCGGCTTCTGGAAAAGGTGCGTATTCCCAACGCCTCGTCGCGTTTCGATGAATATCCGCACCAGTTTTCCGGCGGCATGCGTCAGCGCGTGATGATCGCCATGGCATTGGCCTCCAAGCCAAAGCTGCTGATCGCCGACGAGCCGACCACGGCGCTCGATGTCACCATCCAGGGCCAGATTCTCGACCTGATCAAGATTTTGCAGGAAGAGGAGGGCATGTCCGTTCTCTTCATCACCCACGACATGGGTGTGGTTGCCGAGATCGCCGACCGGACGATCGTGATGTTCCGTGGCGATCAGGTCGAAGCCGGCCCGACCGAAGACATTTTTCATCGCGGCCAGCACCCGTATACGCGGGCGCTGCTTTCCGCCGTGCCGAAACTCGGCTCGATGGAGGGACGCCAGCGCCCGACGCGTTTCCCGATCGTCGATGTGAAGACGGGTGAGGCGGCCGAGCCGATCGAGCTTGGCGATACGGTGGATACGGGCAAGACGCCGCTTCTGGCGGTGAAGAATCTCATCACCCGTTTTCCGGTGCGCTCCGGCCTGTTTTCGCGCCAGACCGGCGCGGTGCATGCGGTCGAAAACGTTTCGTTCGATCTGTTCAAGGGCGAAACACTGTCGCTGGTCGGCGAGTCGGGCTGCGGCAAGTCCACCACCGGTCGTTCGATCATGCGGCTGATCGAGCCGACCTCGGGCGAGGTGTCGCTCGATGGTTATGACGTGATGCGGCTTGATCAGGTCGGTCTTCGCAATATGCGCAAAAGCGTGCAGATGATCTTTCAGGACCCGTTCTCGTCGCTCAATCCGCGCATGAGTGTTGGTGCGGCGATTGCCGAGCCATTCATCAAGCACAAGCTCGGTACTGCAAAACAGGCAAAGGAAAAGACAGCGGATCTGTTGGAAAAGGTCGGCTTGTCAGCCGATATGGCGGATCGTTACCCGCACGAATTTTCCGGCGGCCAGCGCCAGCGTATCGCCATCGCCCGCGCGCTCTCGCTCGATCCGAAGGTGATCGTGGCGGATGAAAGCGTGTCGGCGCTGGATGTGTCGATCAAGGCGCAGGTCTGCAATCTCCTGCTCGATCTGCAGCAGAACCTCGACATCGCCTTCCTGTTCATCAGCCATGACATGGCGGTGGTCGAGCGTGTCAGCCACCGGGTGGCGGTGATGTATCTGGGCGAAATTGTCGAGATCGGCCCGCGCGCATCCGTGTTCGGAAACCCGCAGCATGCCTATACGAAAAAGCTGATGTCGGCGGTGCCGGTACCGGACCCAGCCCGTCGCGGCATCCGTCGCGGCATCTCCAATGACGAGCTGAAAAGCCCGGTGCGCGGCATGGATTACCAGCCGCCGGTGCGCCAGTACCGTGAAGTATCGGAAGGCCATCTCGTGCAGGTGGGGTGAGGGGAGGCGGTCAGACCAGCTTCAAATCAGCCTCAACCCCTTGAGGCTGGCATGGCCGTCCTTGCCGATGATGATGTGGTCATGCACCGCAATGCCGAGCGGTTTGGCCGTGTCGATGATCGTTTTGGTCATGTCGATATCGGCGCGGGACGGTGTCGGATCGCCACTGGGATGATTGTGGACAAGCACCATGGCGGTCGCCGAAAGTTCCAGGGCGCGTCGAACCACTTCGCGCGGATAGACCGGGGTATGGTCGACCGTGCCCTTGCCCTGTATTTCGTCGGCGATCAGGGCATTGCGCTTGTCGAGAAAGAGAATGCGGAACTGTTCGCGGTCTTCATGGGCCATCGCCGCATGGCAATAATTGATGACCGACGACCACGAGGAAAGCACCTGCTTTTCGCGCAACTCGCTTTTGAGCATGCGCTGGCCAACGGTCGCGACGAGCTTCAGGTCCAGCGCCACGTTTTCGCCAACGCCCTTCACTTCCTGCAGCAGACCAAGCGGCGCGCCGAGCACGCCGGCAAGATTGCCGAAGCGGGCTATCAGGATTTTGGCGAGGGGTTTTGTATCTTTTCGCGGGATGGAGCGGAACAGGAGCAGTTCCAGAACTTCGTAATCGGCGAGTGAGGTATCGCCATGATCGCGGTATTTGTCACGCAGACGTTCACGATGGCCGATGTAATGCGCGGGCGGCTCGGTTGCGCCGCCTTCCTCGATGGCTTTCTTGATATTGTCGCGTCGGCCGGCCTGTTCGGCAAAAAAACCGCGCTCATCGACAAAACCCTCATCCGCCCCATCTGCGGAATTTTCACCGTCGGACAAGAGGGAGGCGGGAGGTTTTGCCATGTCAGCCCTGTAGTGGTGGCAGGCCGGGGCGATCAAGACCGCCGGGCGACAGCGTAAAAATTTCGCAGCCGGTGGCGGTGACGCCGACGGCGTGTTCGTATTGCGCCGACAGCGAGCGGTCGCGGGTGACGGCCGTCCAGCCATCCGCCAGAACTTTCACATGTGGCTTGCCGAGATTGATCATCGGCTCGATGGTAAAGATCATGCCTTCGCGCATTTCCGGGCCTTCATCGGCGCGGCCGTAATGCAGGATGTTGGGCGTATCGTGAAAGATTTTTCCCACGCCATGGCCGCAGAAATCGCGCACGACCGAGCAGCGCTGAGCCTCCGCATAGGTCTGGATCGCTTCGCCGATGGCGCCGATACGCGCACCGGGACGAACGGCGGCAATGCCGCGCATCAGGCATTCGTGGGTCACTTCCAGAAGGCGCTCGGCGGCGCGCTTGATCTGCCCGACCGGATACATGCGGCTCGAATCGCCGTACCAGCCGTCGAGAATGTAGGTGACGTCGATATTGACGATATCGCCTTCACGCAGGGGCTTGTCATCCGGCATGCCGTGGCAGACGACATGGTTGAGCGAGGTGCAGACCGAATATTTGTAACCGCGATAACCGAGCGTGGCCGGAAGCGCGCCGTTATCCATGCCGAATTCGAAGACAAAGCGGTCGAGCGCAGCGGTCGTCACGCCCGGCTTGACCAGTGCGGCCAGTTCATCGAGGCAACGGGCAGTCAGCTGCGACGCCTTGCGCATGCCGGCGAAATCCTCGGCCGTGTAAAGCCGGATCGCGCCAGTGTTCTTCAAGGGTGCGGAAACCGCGTCGATGTAACTTACCATTGCCGTGCCTTCATGAGATTTCCCTCCGTTCATAAAGGAGTGGGACGGGGTTCGTCCATTACCTTGATTTAGGGGAGGCGGATTTGTGTTGGGGTTCGGCAAGGCTACCCGTGCGACGACTTCCGTTTTGGTCGTTCGAGTGCTATTTAAGGTACTCTTTAGAGTGCGGAGAAAAGAGCATGGTCAGTATCGTTCTCGCTGAAATCACCGCCAGCGTTTCCGAGTTGAAGCGTAATCCGATGGGGACCGTTGCGGCCGGTGACGGTGCGCCTGTCGCCATTCTCAATCGCAACGAGCCTGCTTTTTATTGCATTCCGGCCAAAGCATATGAGGCGATGATGGATCGTCTGGAAGATCTGGAACTGAATGCGATTGCCGACAGCCGGGCGGGTGAGCCGGTGATCAAGGTCGCTCTGGATGAGCTATGAGCTTGCCTTTCTGGATGCAGCGCTAAAGGAATGGCGAAAACTCGACGCCAATATTCGCGACCAGTTCAGGAAAAAGCTGGCCGAGCGGCTGGAGAATCCGCACGTACCCTCCGCGAAACTGCACGGCGCCAAGGACCGGTACAAGATCAAGCTGCGGACCGCCGGTTATCGAGTGGTCTATGAGGTTCGTGACGCACAACTGATCGTGCTGGTCGTTGCCATCGGTCGGCGCGATAAGAATGCAGCTTATCGCACCGCCGAAGACCGTTAGATCAACTCTTCCACCGCAACCAACCTTGTTGCCCGGATTTCCTCCGGCGAAACCTCACAGGCCAGTGCATAGGCTTCGACGCCGCGCGACGCGGCCCGTCTGAAGGCGGCGGCATAGACGGGATCGAGATCGCCGCAGATGCGCAAGGCATCGCAGTCGTTGCGCTGGATGACATAGAGCATCACGGCGCGATGACCGGCCTCTGCCATATCCCCCAGTTCATCGAGATGGCGGGCACCGCGTTTGGTGGTGGTGTCGGGAAATTCGGCAAGGCCGGGTGTGCGCATGAAATGCACGTTCTTGACCTCGACATAACAATCCGGCCGCCCTTGGCCGGACAGCAGGAAATCGATGCGCGATTGCAGGCCGTATTTCTGTTCGCGCTTCAAAAGATCGTACCCGGAAAGCGCGGGCACGATGCTGGCGAGGATTGCCTCTTCCGCCAGCTTGTTGGGCAGGCCGGTATTGATGCCGACGGTGGTGCCATCCGCCTCGATCATTTCGAACATGTGGCGATATTTGCGGGTCGGGCTGTCGTGTTCGGAGAGCCAGACGCGGGAGCCGGGTGTCGTCAGGCCGCGCATCGAGCCGGTGTTGGGGCAGGATCCGGTGATATGAGTGCCGTCTTCCAGAACGGCATCGAACAGGAAACGTTTGTAACGGCTGATCAGCGTGGCCGGCACGAGGGGGGAGGCAAAGCGCATTTTTGAGACGAACTTAACTGCGGACGAGAACGTAAGCGCCGGGGGCATCGCCGAGCGGTTTCAGCTTGCCGTCCCCCGGTTGGCGGGCCGGCGCTTTTGCGTCGTTCTGCGCGGTGATCCAAGCCTGCCAGTGCGGCCACCACGAGCCATCTTCGGGATAGGCGGCATCGATCCAGTCATCGAGCGTGCCTGACAGGGGGGCGCCGGACCAGTATTGATATTTCTTGCGCTCCGGCGGATTGACGACGCCGGCGATGTGGCCGGAAGCCGTCAGCACGAATTCCGTCGGCCCGCCGAACAGCATGCTGCCCTTGAAGACGGATTTTGCCGGCGCGATATGGTCGTCGCGGGTTGCGAGGCTGTAGACGGGGATTTTGATGTCGGACAGCGCAATCGGTTTGCCGGCCAGTTCCATCCGTCCCTGACTGAGCGCGTTATCGAGATAGCAGTTGCGCAGGTAATAGGCGTGATTGGCCGGTGTCATGCGTGTCGAATCGGCATTCCAGTGCAACAGGTCAAAGGGCAGGGGATCGCGGCCCTTCAGATAATTGCTGACGACATAGGGCCAGATCAGTTCGGAGGCACGCAGCATGTTGAAAGCCGTCGCCATTTTCGAGCCGGCCAGATAACCGACATCGCTCATGTGTTTTTCGAGGATGGCCAACTGCTCCTCATCAACGAACACCTTCAGGTCGCCGGCATGGGTGAAATCCACCTGTGCGGCGAGGAACGTGGCGGATGCGACGCGAGGCAGGCGCGATTTCGGCTTGTCGCTTTTCCGGGCAAGGGCGGTAGCGAGCAGCGTGCCGCCGACACAATAACCGACGGCGTTGATGTCGCGTTCGCCGGTGGCGGTCTGGACTGTCTTTAGTGCGAAGTCGATGCCGTCGTTGATATAGCTTTCCCAACCCATCGCAGCGTGGCGTTCATCCGGGTTGACCCAGGAGACCATGAAGACGGTATGACCCTGTTCGACGCACCAGCGGACAAAGCTTTTCTGCGGGGTCAGGTCGAGAATGTAGAACTTGTTGATCCATGGCGGGATGATCAGCAGCGGCCGCTTGAAAACCGTTTCCGTGGCTGGCGCATATTGGATGATTTCGCAGATCTCGCTGCGGGCAATCACCTTGCCGGGGGTGATGGCCAGATCCTCGCCGATGACGTAGCGGCTTTCGTCCGTCTGGCGCAGGCGCAACTCGCCGCCGCCCCTGGCGATATCCTCGGCCAGCATGCGCATGCCCTGCACGAGATTGATGCCGCTAGACGCTACCGTTTCGCGAAACACCTCGGGATTTGTCAGGGCGAAATTGCTGGGCGAGAGGGCGGCCGTTACTTGCCGCAGATAAAAATCGGCCTTGTGGCGGGTATGCTCGTCGAGGTCCTGCGCCTGTTTCACCAGTTGTTCGGCCCAGGCGGCGGTGACGACATAGGCCTGTCGCAGGACCGCGAAGAACGGGTTCTTGCTCCAGTCTTCGTCGGCGAATCGTTTGTCTCTCGGAAGTTCCGGTTCCGGCGGAACCGCTTCGCCTGAAAAACGCGCGACGGAGCGCGACCAGATGGTCATGTAGCTGGAGAGAAGCAGGGTCTGCGCTTCAAGCGTCCGCTGTGGTTCGGCCATCCAGTATTCGGCAACTTTCGAGAGCGTTTTTATGAGGTCTGTCAGCGGATCGAGCGTGTCGACCAGTTCGCCACGCTCGCGTGGTCCGAGCCATTCGGTCGCGGCTTTGCCGAAATTTTCGGCGGCGCGCGCAAGGTTCATCGCAAGAGCTTGCGGGTCCCGCACCAGATAGGCATCGACAGATGCAGGATCAAAGCCCGGGAAACCCTGACTTTCCGACTTGCCGGTCTGGTCTTTTTTCGCGCTCACGCTGGCCGTCCGGTCTCTGTTGAATTAAAGTCTGTTTTCGTTTGTATATGGCGCTCGAAAGCGAATACAAGTCCAGCGATTGGCGTTCGCCAACAGACGTTTCGATGAAAGGTGGACGCAGGGAATGGAAAAAATGAGGCATGGGTTCGGCAGACTGTCTTTCGTGGCTGCCCTGATTGCCATTCCGGTGGGGCTGTCCGGCTGCAATTCCTTTGCGCTGGATGACGGCATTCCCAACACTGCGCCGCAGGCGACGGTGGTTCCCGCACGCAGTGTGACTGACGGTCCGGTGGCCCGCAAGCAGGGTACGGGATACCCGACTTTCGACGGCAAGCTGACCGCCGCCAACACCCAGATCGGCGATGCCGAATATAGCAGTCAGGAAAGCCAGATGTCGGCTTTGGCGCGTGCGCGCGGCAACGGTTCGATCTCGGAAAAGGAATACCAGAGACGCGTCGCGGAACTGCAGGCAGTTGCGGCCGGTCACGTAACCGACGCGGACGCGAAAATCTCCGGTAATTAGGCTTGCGTTTGCGCCAATTTGGACGCAAAGCACGCCTCCAGCCTGATGTGAGCCGCATTGGTTGCGGTTCAAGGCTTTTATCCTTCCAAGGGGAGAGACATGGAAGAGTTTCATAAGGTCCGACGCCTACCGCCCTACGTCTTCGAACAGGTCAACCGTTTGAAGGCCAGCGCGCGAGCGGGTGGCGCGGACATTATCGATCTCGGCATGGGCAATCCCGACCTTCCGACGCCGAAGGCGATCGTCGACAAGCTGTGCGAAGTGGTTCAGGACCCGCGCACGCACCGTTATTCCTCATCCAAGGGCATTCCCGGCCTGCGCCGTGCCCAGGCTGCCTATTATGCCCGTCGTTTTGGCGTGAAGCTGAACCCGGATACGCAGGTCGTCGCGACGCTCGGTTCCAAGGAAGGTTTTGCCAATATGGCGCAGGCCATCACGGCACCGGGCGATGTCATCCTGTGCCCGAACCCGACCTATCCGATCCACGCTTTCGGCTTCCTGATGGCCGGCGGCGTGATCCGTTCGATGTCGGTTGAGCCGGACGAAAGCTTCTTTCCGCCGCTCGAGCGTGCGGTCAAGCACTCGATCCCGAAACCGCTGGCGCTGATCATCAACTATCCGTCCAACCCGACGGCGCATGTCGCCTCGTTGGATTTCTACAAGGACGTTATCGCGTTCGCGAAGAAGCATGAGCTGATCGTGCTGTCGGACCTTGCCTATTCGGAAATCTATTTCGATGAAAAGGCACCGCCGCCGTCGGTTCTGGAAGTGCCGGGTGCGATCGATGTCTGCGTCGAGTTCACCTCGATGTCGAAAACCTTTTCCATGCCGGGCTGGCGCATGGGCTTTGCCGTCGGCAACGAGCGCCTGATCGCTGCCCTGACCCGCGTAAAATCCTATCTGGATTATGGTGCGTTCACACCGATCCAGGTGGCCGCGACCCACGCCCTGAATGGCGATGGGACCGATATTGCCGAAGTGCGCAATGTCTATCGCCGCCGCCGCGATGTCATGGTCGACACTTTTGGCAAGGCCGGTTTCGAAGTGCCGCCGCCGGCGGCCACCATGTTCGCATGGGCAAAGATCCCGGAAAAATTCCGCCATCTCGGTTCGCTCGAATTCTCCAAGCTGCTGGTGGAAAAAGCCGATGTGGCCGTAGCACCAGGCATCGGTTTCGGTGAGCAGGGCGACGATTACGTGCGCCTTGCGCTGGTCGAAAACGAGCATCGCATCCGCCAGGCTGCGCGCAGCATCAAGAAGTTCCTGTCGACCGCAGACGAAACCCTGCACAACGTGATCTCGCTCAACGCGCATCGCTGACAGGAATCTCTATCGTGGCCGGATGATCTTCCGGCCACTCCCGCCTTTTGAAATCAAAAATCAGGATAAAGACAGATGGCAGACGCCCTCAAAATCGGCATTGCGGGTCTTGGCACTGTGGGCTCGTCCCTGGTGCGCATTCTTGGCGAACGCGCAAGTGAACTCGCCAGGACATGTGGACGTCCGATTACGATTACGGCGGTCAGCGCACGCGACAAGAGCCGCGACCGCGGCGTCGATCTGTCTGCCATCCAGTGGTTCGATTCGGCCGTCGACATGGCGAATTCGGCTGATATCGATGTCTTCGTGGAACTGATGGGCGGTGCCGAAGGTGCCGCCGACCAGTCGGTGCGCGCAGCCCTTTCGCGCGGTCTGCATGTCGTCACCGCCAACAAGGCGCTTCTGGCGCGTTGCGGCGTCGAGCTTGCCGTCATGGCGGAAGAAAAGGGCGCGCTTCTGAACTACGAAGCAGCCGTTGCCGGTGGTATTCCGGTGATCAAGGCGCTGCGTGAATCGCTGACCGGCAATACCGTGTCGCGCGTCTACGGCATCATGAACGGCACCTGCAATTACATCCTGACCCGGATGGAGAAGGAAGGACTGTCCTTCGAGGCCTGCCTCAAGGAAGCGCAGCGTCTGGGCTATGCCGAAGCCGATCCGACCTTCGATATCGAGGGCAATGACACGGCCCACAAGCTCGCCATCCTGACGACGCTGGCCTTCGGCACGCAGATCGCGGCCGACGAGATCTATCTCGAAGGCATTTCCAACATTTCCATCGAGGATATCCAGGCAGCCGCCGACCTCGGTTATCGCATCAAGCTGCTTGGCGTGGCGCTGCGCACCGATACCGGCATCGAGCAGCGCGTGCACCCGACCATGGTGCCGCATGACAGCGTGATTGCGCAGGTCGATGGCGTCACCAATGCGGTGGCGATCGAGTCCGACATTCTCGGCGAATTGCTGATGGTCGGCCCAGGCGCCGGCGGCAATGCGACGGCGTCTGCCGTGCTGGGTGATATCGCCGACATCGCCAAGAGCCGCCCGGGTGCGCAGCGCGTGCCGGTGCTCGGCAATCCGGCAGCGTCGCTTGCGCCTTACACGCAGGCGCAGATGCAGAGCCACGAAGGTGGTTATTTCATTCGCCTCACGGTTCTTGACCGTGCCGGTGTGTTTGCCGATGTGGCGACCCGCATGGCGGATAACGGTATTTCGCTGGAATCGATCGTGCAGCGCGCCAAGGGTGCGGAGACGGATTCCAAGACGATCATCCTCGTCACCCACGCGACGACGGAACAATCCGTCCGTCAGGCGGTTGATGCCATCAAGTCGGGTACGTACCTGGCGGGCGAACCGCAGGTGATCCGTATCGAGCGCCCCAAGGCTTTTTAAGACTTAACAGCCTCCTCACGGATATTTTACTTCTGTAGCATGTCTGCATCTAAAGTATGAGATGCAGACATGTGCCGCTTTCCGGCAGGCGGCCCGAACTGCATTAAGATTATTTTTGGTAAGATCTTACCCGTAAATCCCTCGGGCTGGTTTTGTATTTGGGTTTGATATATAAAAACCTACAACCAGAAAATACGGGAGGCTCTCTGAAATGTCTTTGGGTGTGGCGGAAGACCTGTCACGTTTGATCGTCGAAGCGGCAACGGACGCCATTGCTGATATTCGATTGCTCGAAGGCTGGAAGGGGAGCGAAAGCGACGACGATTTTCAGGGCACGCGCAACTGGGCGGCGCTTCTGGTTCTTTTGTCGATCCCAGCGTTTTTCGTGATGGTAATCTCGCTCATCGTCTGGCTGATCTAAGCCTTTTCCCGTCCGTTTTCATTTCTCCGTGGTCCACTTCTTCGATTGAGGGAGTGTTGCCATGATTCGCGAACCCATTGTGGGGTGTGGGCTGAATAGGCTAGATGGCTTTCATGAGCCCAAGCCCGATCATGCCCACCGCATCCGAACCCGTCGATCCGATTGCCCGCGCCTTTCTCGGTGTCGAAAAATCCGTCAGTGACCAGCGCTGGATGGCGCGCCTCGATCAGGCGGGTCTCAACCGTGCCTTAGCGATGTCGCAGGTGCATGGCATTCCCGAACTGGTCTGCCGCGTTCTGGCGGGGCGTGGCGTTGGTGTGGACGAGGCTCCGGCCTTTCTCGATCCCACCATTCGTTCCCTGATGCCGGATCCCTACACGCTGACCGACTGCGAAAAAGCCGCCGCTCGGCTGGCGGATGCGATCATGCGCGGGGAAAAGGTAGCGATCTTCGGTGACTATGATGTCGATGGTGCCTCGTCCTCGGCGCTGATGTCGCGTTTCCTGCACCATTTTGGTCTGTCGAGCGAGATCTACATTCCGGACCGTATCTTTGAAGGTTACGGACCCAATCCAGCCGCGATCCGCCAGCTGATCGTCAATGGCGCGCAATTGATCGTTACGGTCGACTGCGGCTCCACCAGCCACGAATCGCTCGCCGTGGCGCGTGACGAAAACTGCGATGTGGTGGTGATCGACCACCACCAGCTGGGCGAGGATCTGCCGCCATGCCTGGCGCTGGTCAATCCCAACCGCGAGGACGATCTTTCAGGGCAGGGGCATCTGTGTGCCGCCGGCGTCGTGTTTCTTGTTCTGGTGGCGACGGCGCGGATTCTACGTGAGAGAAAACATCCGCAGGCGGGTGGGCTGGATCTGCTGGCATGGCTGGATATCGTGGCGCTGGCGACGGTGTGCGATGTGGTGCCGCTGAAGGGCCTGAACCGCGCCTATGTGGTCAAGGGCCTGCTGGCGGCGCGCCATATGGGCAATGCAGGTCTTGCCGCGCTATTTCGCAAGGCGGGGCTGGCCGGCCCCGTGACGCCCTATCATCTGGGTTTTCTCATCGGCCCGAGAATCAATGCCGGCGGCCGTATCGGTGATGCAGCGCTCGGAAGCCGTCTGCTGACGCTGGATGACGGTCCTGCCGCCGATGTGATCGCGGAACGGCTGGACGAGCTCAACCGCGAGCGTCAGGCCATGGAGGCCGCCATGCTGGCGGAAGCCGAGGGTGAGGTTCTGGCCGAATATGGCAATGGCGAAAACGCCTCCGTCATCGTCACCGCCAATCAGAACTGGCATGCCGGCATCGTCGGGCTGATCGCGGCCCGCATCAAGGAAAAGTTCAAGCGTCCGGCCTTTGCTATCGCTTTTGATCCCTCAGGGCGCGGCACAGGCTCGGGTCGCTCTATTCCGGGCTTCGACATGGGCAGGATGGTGCGCGCCGCCGTGGATGAGGGCCTGCTGGCCAAGGGCGGCGGGCATGCCATGGCGGCCGGCCTGACGGTCGATCGCGCCAATCTGGGCAAGCTGCGCGCCTTTTTTGAGGCGCGTGCGGAAAAGGATGTGCCGGCGCTTGTCGCCAATCATGTGCTGAAGATAGATGGCGCGCTGTCGGCCTCCGGTGCGACGCTGGAGCTGATCAACCGCATGGAACAGGCAGGGCCTTATGGCTCGGGTCATTCGCAGCCGGTGTTTGCGCTGCCGTCGCATCGAATCGTCGATTCGCGCACGGTCGGCACATCGCATGTGAAAGTGACGCTGGAGGCTGTCGATGGCAGCCGTCTCGATGGAATCAGTTTTCGTTCGGCCGACACGCCTCTTGGGCAGATGCTGCTCAATGGTCGCGGCACGCAGGTGCATGTGGCCGGCAATCTGAGCGCCGATCACTGGCAATCGAGCAGGCGTGTGCAGTTGCGCATTCTGGATGCTGCAAGGTCGCTCTGAAAGGGGCGATCTTTTTTCGGAAATCCAACTGCAGCCTGAATTGCTTTGTACGCAATTAATACTGTCTTGGGAGAGGGGAGTGGCACGCCCTAGGGGAGTCGAACCCCTCTTTTCAGAATGAAAATCTGACGTCCTAACCGATAGACGAAGGGCGCATGCCGTTCCGCGTTTGCTGCGGTGGGTGCCTTATAGTCAGGGTCTGTGAATGCCGCAAGCGGTAAAATGATCATTCGCACGAATTTATTCGTAAAAATGTCATCGGCCTGAACAGGCTGTGGATGGCGGTGCCAGAAGTTCGGGATTCTGCAAGGGAAACAGGTGCTTGATGCGAGCGAGCCGCATCGCGATAGAGCGTGGAAAGCCTGTTGAAGGACTGGGGATAACCAGTTTCAAAAGCGGTCTTTGATCGTGAGGATAAAGGGAGGGAGTGGCACGCCCTAGGGGAGTCGAACCCCTCTTTTCAGAATGAAAATCTGACGTCCTAACCGATAGACGAAGGGCGCATGCCGTGTCCGCGTTTGCTGCGGTGGCGCCCTTATAGTCAGGCCTTTTTTTTTCCGCAAGCGCCCAATGATGATTTTTTACAAAAAAATGACGGCGCCCGTGAGCGCCGTCGAAAAACGCGGAAAACAAAGGGATTTCAGCCGCTTCCGTGGCCTGTGGAAAAGCTGCGTGCCTACCAGAGACCCTGAACGACCGGTTCGGCGGTGGCGGATGCGGCAGGGCGGGTGGCGATGCCCGGCGGCGTGTGGTTCACGGCTGCGGGTGCAGCACCGTTGGCGCTGTCGGAATTCGACGCCATTTGCGGGCCGCCGGCAAACAGGCCGCCGGTGGTGCCACTGATGCGGCGGACGGGTGCATAAGCAACCGCATCCGTGCTGAGCGATCCGGTGGCGCTGGAGACATTCTGTGCCGAAGCGGAGGGTTCGCTTGCGGTCGTAAGGTCTGCTGCCGGTGCTGCCGCTGCGGAGAAGATGCTGTTGCGTCCGGCCTGAATGACCGTCGGCTGGGTGACGAGACCGGCCATGGCCGATTCCGTCAGTTCCGGCACGGCGGATGGCGTCGCTGTGTTGCGGGCCTGCGCCTGCCTTGCCGATGTTGCTTTTTCGGAGCGCATGGTGGCCATGGCGCTGCGACCCGAGGCGCGGAAATCGCGAACATTCTGGCCGTCGGCGATGTCAGTCTGGCTGACATTCTGATTCTGGCCGGGGCGGGCGCTGACCAGCGGATCCACGTAGGTGGAGGCGCCGTTTTTCTGCCGCTGCTGTTTGGTGGCGGCGGCCTGCTGCATCGCTTCGGCGGCCGAGGAGGCGCGCGGACCCGGAGCCGCCGTTGCCGCGACTTCCGGCGTCTTTGCCGTCAGAGAGCAGCCGGACATGGCAAGGGTGAGGATCATCAGGGACGCCGATACGGCGAGCCTTTTTTTGAACGTGGACGGATGCGACACCGGCATTCCCCGCTTTATTAAAAAGAAACAGGCCTGCATGATGCACATGCAAGCCTGTGTCAGGCTTTCGGGAAAGCCGTTTGAGCGCCGTGGCGCTTCAGATTACCAGCTGCCGGTATTCGGCATGGAGAGCCATGGTTCGGCCGGGGTGAGCGCTGCGCCCTTCTGAAGGATTTCGATGGAAATGCCGTCAGGCGAGCGAACGAAGGCCATGTTGCCGTCGCGCGGCGGGCGGTTGATGGTGATGCCCTTGTCCATCAGGTGCTGGCAGAACTCGTGGATATTGTCGACTTCGTAAGCGAGGTGGCCAAAATTGCGGCCGCCGGTATAATCCTCGGTGTCCCAGTTATAGGTGAGTTCAAGGCAGGGTGCCTTGTTGGCGCGGGCGGCTTCCACGTCCTCGGAGGCTGCCAGGAAGATCAGCGTGAAGCGGCCTTTTTCGCTTTCGGTGCGGCGCACTTCCTGAAGACCAAAGATCTCGGTGTAGAATTTCAGCGAAGCGTCGATGTCCTTGATGCGGACCATGGTGTGAAGATAGCGCATGAGGGCTCCTTAGGCTTGTCATGTCAGGCGTGGCGACGCCTTGGGATATGCATCAGCCGTCAGCCTCGGACAAGGCATGCAGCTTAAGCAGAAGATAAAAGAAGTCGGGGCTTGCGCTCTACGGTCGGCGCAATGTTATTCTGACTTCTCAAGAATCAGTTAACCGTAACTTCGTGACGCGTATCGAGGGGCTGAGAAAACATGGCTGACAGAATGTCATCGAAAGACATTGCCGCATTCGAAGAGCTCTCGGGCGAACCGGTCGAGCTCATTGAAATCACCGGCGTGGTAAAATGGTTCGACGTGGCCAAGGGATTTGGTTTCATCGTTCCCGACAATGGCATGCAGGATGTTCTGCTGCATGTGAGCTGCCTGCGCCGCGACGGCTACCAGACGATCCTGGAAGGCACGCGCATCGTGGCGATGATCCAGCGACGGGATCGCGGTTTCCAGGCGTTTCGCATTCTCTCCATGGACCAGTCGACGGCGGTGCATCCCTCACAGATGCCGCCGGTTCGCACCCATGTTCAGGTAACGCCGACCAGCGGGCTTGAGCGCGCCATCGTCAAGTGGTTCAACCGCACCAAGGGCTTTGGCTTCCTGACGCGCGGCGAGGGCACCGAGGACATTTTTGTCCACATGGAAACGCTGCGCCGTTTCGGCCTGACCGAGCTGCGCCCCGGCCAGGTGGTTCTGGTGCGCTTCGGACCCGGCGACAAGGGCATGATGGCGGCGGAAATCCACCCGGACAACCCGACGCCCGGCAACAGGGCGCATTGATCATGCGTGCCGCTGTTATGACTTTTTTTGCGAGCGCCGTTCTGGCGCTCTCTCTGTTTGTGGGTGGTGCTGCGGCCGCGCCGGTGCGTTTTGGCACGGAGCCGCTGGTCATCGAAACGGCTGGTGGGCAGAGCCATAAGTTCACGGTGGAATTGGCTCTTGATGATGCACAGCGCGAGCAGGGCCTGATGCTGCGCGAAAAAATGGCGGCGGATAGCGGCATGCTGTTCGATTTTGGCATGTCGCGCGATGTCAGCATGTGGATGCGCAACACGCTTTTGCCGCTCGACATGCTGTTCATCCGCAAGGACGGGGCCATCAGCCATATCCACGAAAACGCGACGCCGCAGTCGGATGCGATCATTTCCTCGCGCGGGCCGGTCAAATATGTTCTGGAGCTGAATGGTGGTCGTGCCAGGGCTTTGGGCATCAAGCCGGGCGACACGGTAAAGAGCCGCCAGATCGGCAATGCGAAATAAATGGTGGACTGGTTTGACGAATGTTGCGCAAACAGCGTTTTTTGCTGTTGCGGCAACGGCATGAACCGTGTATCTCGCAGTCATCTTTGGAACGGAGTGTAGCGCAGTCTGGTAGCGCATCTGGTTTGGGACCAGAGGGTCGGGAGTTCGAATCTCTCCACTCCGACCATTGATCAGCTCACATGGCTGATCGATTTCAAATTCCCGAAAATCTGAAAATATTGAAAGAAAACAGTGTTGCTGTTTTCTCTGGAACGATATCTGCGCTGTTTTTCCCGATTGCGCGAAATTAGCGCTTGTAGCTCTAGTTACTAGAGGTCGTACGAATGATCCCATCGAGAAGAGGATCATTCCCATGAAAAAGCCCGTTCAGACCCGTTTTGCCGTCGAAGGCATGGATTGCGCGTCCTGCGCCACCAAGATCGATCGCGCCGTTCGTCGCATGCCGGGCGTTTCGGATGTATCGGTGTCGGTGACTGCCGGCACGATGACGGTGGCACATGATGCGGATGGCGATCTGGCGGGAATCGGCAGGACGCTTTCTAGCCTCGGTTTTGCCGCCAGAATCATGGTGCCGAAAACAGGGGCCATGGCACCGGCGCGCGGCGGCCATGTCCATGGTCCGGGTTGCAGCCACAGCCACCACGATCACGCCGATCATTTCGGCCACCACGGCCATGATCACGGAGAGACGGATAACCATGTGGAGACGGCAGGTAGTGCCGTTCTGCAATCCCGTTTTCGCGTAGGCGGCATGGATTGCGCATCCTGCGCCGCGAAGATCGATACGGCATTGCGTCGCCTGCCGGCCATCGAGGATGTCAATGTTTCGGTGACGGCCGGCACGTTGACTGTGACCCATGGGGCCGAAACCGATCTGGCCGCAGTCGAAAAGCAGGTGGCCGGACTTGGTTTTTCCGTAACGCCGATCGTCAGGATCGCTCCCGCTCGCGAGGGTTCGAATCATGGTCATCAGCATGGCGATGAGCCGGCGGAAGCCGCTGGCCTGCATGGTCACGATCATGGCGCGGGTGAGGGGCCATGGTGGAAGAGCAAAAAGGGGCGTCTGACCATCGTTTCCGGCCTTTCCCTTGCCGCCGCCTATACACTTGGGCATCTCGTGCCGGCCATCGCCACCTATGCCTTCATTCTTGCCATGCTGGTCGGCCTTGTGCCGATCGCGCGCCGCGCCTTTATGGCGGCACGTTTCGGCACGCCGTTTTCGATTGAAATGCTGATGACGATTGCCGCCGTTGGTGCTCTTGTCATCGATGCGACGGAAGAGGCGGCGACGGTCGTGTTCCTGTTCCTTGTCGGTGAATTGCTGGAAGGCGTGGCCGCCGGCCGTGCGCGCGACAGCATTCGTTCGCTGACGGCATTGGTGCCGAAAACGGCGCTGGTGGAAGAGAACGGAAAGACCCGCGAAGTGGCCGCGGAAACCCTGGCTGTCGGCTCGATCATTCTGGTGCGTCCCGGCGACCGGGTATCCGCCGACGGCATTGTCGTTGCGGGTGAAAGCGCGATCGACGAAGCGCCGGTGACGGGAGAAAGCGTGCCGGTGGAAAAAACGATCGATTCGCCGGTTTATGCCGGCACGATCAACGGCAATTCGGCGCTGCGCGTGCGTGTCACGGCGGCGGCTGAAGACAATACCATTGCCCGTGTGGTGCGCCTTGTCGAGGAAGCGCAGGAAAAGAAGGCGCCGACCGAGCGCTTCATCGATCGTTTCTCGCGTTATTACACGCCGGGCGTGGTGCTGGTGGCCGCTCTGGTGGCAATCCTGCCGCCGCTGTTGGCGGGTGGGGAATGGAATGAATGGGTCTACAAGGGTCTGGCGATACTGCTGATCGGTTGCCCCTGCGCGCTGGTCATCTCGACACCGGCGGCGATCGCGGCTGCCCTTTCAGCGGGTGCCCGCCGTGGCCTGTTGATGAAGGGGGGCGCAGTGCTGGAAGGGCTCGGCAAACTCACCGCCATCGCCTTCGACAAAACCGGTACGCTGACCGCCGGCAAGCCTGTCGTGACGGATATCCTGCCGTTTGGCCGCAGCGGTGAAGAGGTCCTTCGTTATGCCGCCTCGCTGGAAGCGGGGTCGAGCCATCCGCTGGCGCGCGCTATTCTGGAGAAGGCCGACGAAGACGGTCTCGCGCTTCTGCCGGCGAGCGCCGGACAGGCGCTGGGCGGCAAGGGCGTGACGGCCGTGATCGACGGTGCGGAGGTTTTTCTCGGTTCGCCCAAGGCCGCCGCCGAGCAGGTCTCCTTGTCTCCGGCACATGCCCGGTCGATCACTGCACTGAATGATGTGGGCAAGACCGTGTCTGTTCTGATTATCGACAAAACTCTGGCCGGCGCCATCGCCCTTCGTGATGAACCGCGCGCCGATGCCGTGGCGGGCCTGAAGACGCTGACCGATGCCGGTATCAAGACGATCATGCTGACCGGCGACAATGCCCGAACCGCAACGGCTGTCGGAGCGCAGCTCGGCATCGAGGTGCGGGCCGAACTGATGCCGGAAGACAAGCAGCGGATCGTCGGCGAGCTGAAGAGCCAAGGTTTTGTCGTTGGCAAGATCGGTGACGGCATCAATGATGCGCCGGCGCTTGCCGCCGCCGATATCGGCATCGCCATGGGCGGCGGCACCGATGTGGCGCTGGAAACGGCGGATGCCGCCGTGCTGCACGGTCGTGTCGGTGATGTGGCGCTGATGGTCGATCTGTCGAAGCGCACCATGCGCACCATCTTTCAGAACATCACCATCGCCCTGGGCCTGAAGGCGGTGTTCCTTGTCACCACCGTCATCGGTGTGACCGGACTGTGGCCGGCCATCCTGGCCGATACGGGCGCGACTGTGCTGGTGACCATGAACGCGCTGCGGCTGTTGCGGCCGATCCGCTAGCCTTGAAAGCCAATATTGCCGAAAACAATACGTCGCCCGAAAATGTCGGGCGACGTTTCTGTTTTTGTCAGTCGTGTTCGCTGGTGCAGAGTTCGTGATTGGCCAGCGCCTGGATGACATAACAATCACGCACCTGATTGGTGTGGCAATGGCTGGAAATCCGCTCCAGTTCCGCCTCCAGCTTTTTCAGGCGCGCGATCTTCTCCCGAACAGCAGCCAATTGTTCGGCGGCAATGCGGTCCGCCTGGCCGCAGGGTTTTTCCGGGTGGGTGCTGAGATCGATCAGTTCGCGGATGGCATCGATGGTAAGGCCCAGCTCGCGCGCATGTTTGATGAAGGACAGGCGCTCGCGCTCCGACCTTGAATATCGCCGCTGATTGCCTTCCGAACGTTCGCTGTGGGAGAGGAGGCCCGCCTGCTCGTAATACCGGATGGTGGGCACCTTGACGCCGGTCGTTTTGGACAAGTCACCAATCGTCAGCATATGTCGCCTCCACTGCCGCAAGTTCTTGAGAACCACGCTTGACTTCAAGGGTCAGTCGGTCCATTCAGCAATTGTTCTAATGGAGTTTTATGGCCAGCGGAACAACGGAATTCACCGGGAGCGCGCGGTCGCAACGAACGCTTCCAGACATCAATATGGGTTGTGGTGTCGTCCGTTTCGATGGGTCTTTCACATGCCGGGTGAAAACGCGGCGCGAAGATCATCGATCCCGGATTTCATGTCCATATGGGGAGCTGAGCATGTCCGCCAAGATCTATCGTCCAGCCAAGACCGCGATGCAGTCCGGCAAGGCGAAGACGCATCTCTGGTTTCTGGAATTCGATCAGGAAGAACCGCGCCGGATCGATCCGATCCTCGGCTATACCTCTTCCGGCGACATGAAACAGCAGCTCAAGCTGACATTCGAAACGCTGGAACAGGCTTGCGCCTATGCGGAACGCAACGGTATCGAATACCGCGTCATCCAGCCGAAGGAACCGGCCCGCCAGGTCGTGTCCTACACCGACAATTTCCGTTACAGCCGCACGACGCCCTGGACCCACTGATACCAGCGTCGGCCGGTAAGGCCCCTTAGCTCAACTGGATAGAGCAACTGCCTTCTAAGCAGTAGGTCGCAGGTTCGAGTCCTGCAGGGGTCGCCACTAACTTATTGATCTTGAAAAGAAATGTGTTGGAGCGCTCGGCGAATGTCGGGCGCTTTTTTGTGTTTTGTTCTCTCCGGGCCGAGAGAAAATGCCGGTGACAACGATGTCAAAACGCTTGGGAAAGACGTCGATTCTCGCCCGCGCTTGACATTTTTTTAGAAATGACAGAACATAAAGAGAACAAAGCATCTCGATGCAGGAGAACGCCATGCATGCAGAGCGTACAGCCGGTTCCAATATGGTCATTGAACGCGCCTTGGCGGCCGTTGAAAAATCGAAAGAGCGCCGCGAGCGTTGGGAGCGTGAGAAGAAGGATCGCTTCGAGCGGATCCAGATCGCCAATACGCGTCAGCCGGTTGCAGCCCTGAAGCCGGGGCGTCAGTTGAGCCTGCGTCTGGATGGCTGATTGCCAGCCTGCTTGGTGCAGGAGACCGGGCTGCGACCTATGCGGGATTTCGCGCGGGAAAGAATTTCAGGATTGAAAAAGAGGGCTGTCAGTGATGGACAGTGATGCGGCTTTTCTTTTCTTTCTCTTCCAGTCGGTTCACGGCTCGGGTCAGCACGTCTGACCCGGCATCTTCTTCGAGTTCGAAGGCTGCCCGTTCGGCATTGCGATAATAAAGGTCGAGCAATGTCGCTGTCTGTGTGTCGTCCAGTTCGACATCGTCAAAGACGACACCGACATAACGTGTAGCTTCGCCCTGAATATTGCGAAAACAACGGCCAATGCCGACCACATGCACGATGCTGCCATCGGGGCGGGCGACATGGTAATCCTGAAAGCAGGAACCGCCGGTCGAAATCGCTTGATGCAGGGTTTTGGCGACACTGCGGCGATCACCCTCCCAGATGGCCGCGAGATATGTTTCGATCGGCAGGCCATTTCGGACATCATCGGGATCCAGCCCGAAAATGTCTGCGAAATGTTCGTCGGCGCATAAGAGATTGGTGTCGACATTCCAATTGAATACGCCGGCATCGTCGGATGATAGTGCGAATATGCTTGTTTCTGGTTCGCTCATTGGGAGGCCTCAACAGCAGCTTTCCAAAGACTATTCCTCAATACCGAAATAGCAAGCGCTATGCGTGTGTGGCCTGTGTTGCGTTGTGGACATGGCATTCATCAGGCGGTTGCGCCTGGTCGATACGTTTCCCGAAATGATGCATTGCGGGGCGAAATCCTCCGTTTTTTGTCGGTGACCGGATTTCAGGCATTTCAGCCGCCTAATTGGACTGACACGCCTATTGCGGTGCGGCAAATTTATCGCGCGAAAAATCTTGTAACCAAGCTTTCCTGTTCATGTTGCATTCAGGATTTGAAAAAGCCGCATTCTTTTGTATTCTTATATGCGTTGCAGCTACTGCATGACGCGGTGGCGGACAGCCGTGCCATTGGCATGGTTTGAAAGCTGAAAAGCACCATTACATCGTAATCGATTTCGTCTCCGGGACTGCTTTGCCGTTCCGGAACTTCGTCAGCATGGGGCAGGGCCGTTGGGGCCGTCAATGTTTCGTGCAGGTCCGAACTGCGTCGAAGTGCATCGAAGTGAATGCGCGCGCACAGATCCAAGCCTCGATGAGGATTGCATGGCAAGATTTGTTTCAACAACATGCGCCGTTTTGGCGCCCATGGCTCTGATGCTTCTGGCGGGGCAGAGCCTGGCGGACGAGAGACCGCTGATCTGGACGCCTACAAAAAACTCCGACACCAGCTACGGCGTCAAGCTCGGCCTGCGTCTGCCCAACGAGTTGCAGCCGGAAGCGGGCATCAATTTCGGTCTGGATTCGCAAAAGAATGCGGTGGTGAACACCCCGGTCAAATTCTGGGGCAAGGTTACCGCTTCGAGCATTCAGACGCCTGCCTATCAGCTAAACCGCGACATCCGCATCAATCTCGACGCGGTGACCGGCAGCAGTGGCGCCCGGGTAATCATGTCGGAAAAGCGCATTGCCAGCGAGGCACTGGATATCGAGGTGAACCGGCAATACGGCATGCGTTATGATGGTGCTGCATCCAACTGGATCGGCGAGGCAAGCCAGTCCGTCAAGGTTTCGCGCGCGTCCAGCGGGACGGCCGTGATCCTGCAGGCCAAGGCGCTCGATACGTTCAGGGAACTGGGCGCCGGGATCGCCGTCGAGCAGAAGATTAGCGCGCGCCTTTCGCTGAATGGCAGCATTGAACAGACGACCGCGGCAACAGAGCCGACCAGCAACATCAGCGCCCGTTATACGTTCAAGTGGTGAATTGGCCGCCGTTGCCTGTGCGAAACGGCAGTAATGAAAAGGGGCGCTCGCGGCGCCCCTTGGTGTTTTCGGCCAGAAGAATTTTAATGCAGGATCTGGCTGAGGAAGAGGCGGGTGCGCTCGTGCTGAGGGTTGTCGAAGAATTCCTGCGGCGAATTCTGTTCGACGATCTGGCCCTGGTCCATGAAGATGACGCGGTTGGCGACCTGGCGGGCAAAGCCCATTTCGTGGGTCACGCACAGCATGGTCATGCCTTCTTCGGCAAGGCTCACCATCGTGTCGAGCACTTCCTTGACCATTTCCGGATCGAGCGCCGACGTCGGCTCGTCGAAAAGCATGATCTTCGGCTTCATGCAGAGCGAGCGGGCGATCGCCACGCGCTGCTGCTGACCGCCGGACAGCTGGCCCGGATATTTATGGGCCTGTTCCGGGATTTTCACGCGCTTGAGGTAGTGCATCGCCACTTCCTCGGCTTCCTTCTTGGGCATCTTTCGGACCCAGATCGGCGCCAGCGTGCAGTTTTCCAGGATTGTCAGATGCGGGAAGAGGTTGAAGTGCTGGAACACCATGCCGACTTCGCGGCGCACCTCGTCGATCTTCTTCAGATCGTTGGTGAGCTCGATATTGTCGACGATGATATTGCCCGACTGGTGTTCTTCCAGTCGGTTGATGCAGCGGATCATCGTCGACTTGCCCGAGCCGGACGGTCCGGCGATGACGATGCGCTCACCCTTCATCACCTTCAGGTTGATGTCGCGCAGCACGTGGAAATCGCCGTACCACTTGTTCATGCCGATGATCTCGACAGCGGTGTCCGTGGTGGAAACGGTCATTTTGGGTTGGGCGTCAGCCATGTTTTTTCCCCTTATTATCGTTTGTGGCCGGTATCGAGGTGCCGTTCCATGAAGGCGGAATAGCGCGACATGCCAAAGCAGAAGATCCAGAACACGAAGCCGGCGAAGACGAGGCCGGTCAGCGGCGTCATCGGCGTGATCCAGGTCGTGTCGGCAAAGTTCAGGCGGATGATGTTGAGGAGGTCGAACATGCCGATGATCGACACGAGCGATGTATCCTTGAACAGTCCGATGAACGTGTTGACGATGCCGGGAATGACCACCTTGATCGCCTGCGGCAGGATGATCAGGCGGGTTTTCTGCCAGTAGCTGAGACCGAGGGAATCGGCACCTTCAGCCTGTCCCTTCGGAATGGCCTGCAGGCCGCCACGGATGACTTCCGCCATATAGGCCGAGGCAAACAGCGCGACGCCGACGACCGCACGCAGGAAGTTGTCGATCGTCCAGCCAACCGGCAGGAAGAGCGGCAACATCACGTTGGCCATGAACAGAACCATGACCAGCGGCACGCCGCGGATCACTTCGATGAAGATCACGCAGAACATTTTCACGATCGGCATGTTCGACCGGCGGCCGAGCGCCAGAAGGATGCCGAACGGGAAGGAGACTGCGATACCGACGAAGGACAGGATCAGCGTCACCATCATGCCGCCCCAGAGTGGGGTGTCGACGCGCTGCAGGCCAACGAAGTCGCCGCCGCGCAGCAGGACAAATGCCACGATCGGGAACACCACGAACAGAAGCACGGCGTTGATCGTCTTGTGCGGCAGTTTGGGGATCAGCAGAGGGACCAGCAGCACGATCAGCATCAGGCCGACGAGGATGACGCGCCAGCGCTCATCGATCGGGTAGCGCCCGAAGATGAACTGCTGGAAACGATCCTGAACGAAAGCCCAGCAAGCACCTTTCCAGCCGTCCGGCTGGATGCCGCCCTGGGCAATGGTGGCGCAGACCGAACGGTCCGAGCCGACCCAGCTTGCCTGGATGAACAGCCAGTTGATAATGCCCGGCAGGGTGAATGCCAGAACCGCCAGCGCGATAATGGTCAGGACCACGTCCTTCGGTGTCGCCAGGAGGTTGGTCTGCAGCCAGCCGGCCACGGACTTGTTGCTGATCGGTGGTGGTTCGGCGCCAAGCATGTCGGCGCGGACATAGGAGAGTGTGTTGTCGGACATCGCTTATCTCTCCACCAGTGCCATCTTGGCGTTGAACCAGTTCATGAACAGCGAGGTGAGGATGCTGATCGTCAGATAGATGGCCAGCATGATCGAGATCATCTCGACCGCCTGACCGGTCTGATTGAGCGATGTGCTGCCGGTGGAAAACAGTTCCGGAAAGCCGATCGCGACGCCGAGCGAAGAGTTCTTCGTCAGGTTGAGATACTGGCTGGTCAGCGGCGGGATGATGATGCGGAAAGCCTGGGGCACGACGACGAGCTGGGTCGTCTTGTTCGGCTGAAGGCCGAGTGCCGCAGCAGCTTCCGTCTGTCCTTTGCCGACACCCTTGATGCCGGCACGGATGATTTCCGCGATGAAGGCAGCGGTATAAAGCGACAGTGCGAGATAGAGAGCAACGAATTCGGGGCGAATGGTGCCGCCGCCGGACAGGTTGAAGCGGCCTTCGACCGGATAATCGAAGGTCAGCGGCGCACCGACGGCCAGAAAGGCAAGCAGCGGCAGGCCGATGATGATGGCGGCGGAAATCCAGCCGGTCGGCAATTGCTTGCCGGTGGCCATCTGGCGTTTCTTCTGCCAGACGGCGAAGCCGATGGCGCCGATGACGGCAATGACAAAGGCAATCGGAATGACCGACGCGCCGTCACCCCAGATCGGGTAGGGGAAAGTCAGGCCGCGATTGCTGAGAAAGGTCGACAGCGGACCCTGGATGGCATCACGCGGCTGCGGCAGGACGGCGAGCACGCCGGAATACCAGAAGAAGATGACAAGCAGCGGCGGAATGTTGCGGAAGATTTCCACATAGACCATGCAGAGCTTGGCGATCAGCCAGTTTTTCGAAAGGCGCCCGATGCCGATGATGAAACCAACGATCGTTGCGGTGATGATGCCGGTGACGGCAATGAGAAGCGTGTTGAGCAAGCCTACCAGAATGGCGCGGCCATAGGTCGAATCGCTCGAATAGGCGATCAGCGACTGACCGACATCGAATCCGGAGCGGCCGTTCAGAAAGCCGTAGCCCGAAGCCGTGTTCGTACGCGCGAGGTTACTGCTGACATTGTGGGCGATCCACATGACGGCAACAACGACACCGACAAGCGTGAGCACCTGAAAGAAGATGCTGCGCGCCTTGGGGTCGTAGATAAGTGATTTGGTTTCCCGCTTGGGCGGGGGCGCAGTTACGGTACTATCCGTCATGCTTTGCCAATCCCCTGTGACCCTTCATGGGTCATTTGTTTTTGTTTTATTTTTTATATTTTTGGATGCGAGAAAGTCCGCAGGACGGCAATGCGTCCTGCGGACTTCATGTCATGCGATCAACGAACCGGCGGCGCGAACTGCAGGCCGCCCTTGCTCCACAGAGCGTTGAGGCCGCGAGCGATCTTCAGCGGGCTGCCCTGGCCGATGTTGCGCTCGAAGACTTCGCCGTAGTTACCGACGCCCTTGACGACGTTGTAAGCCCATTCGTTGGTCAGGCCGAGGTCGGTACCGATCTTGGTATCGGCTTCGGTGCCGAGGAAGCGCTTGATGTCCGGGTTGGTCGAGTTCTTCATCTCGTCGACATTGGCCGAGGTGATGCCGAATTCTTCAGCCTGTACCAGCGCGTAACCAACCCAGGTCACGACGTCGAGCCACTTGTCGTCGCCCTGACGGACGGCCGGAGCGAGCGGCTCCTTGGAGATGATTTCCGGCAGAATGACGTGCTCATCCGGGTTGGACAGCGCCAGACGCGTTGCATACAGGCCCGACTGGTCGGTCGTGTAGACGTCGCAACGGCCGGCCTGGTAGGCGGCGTTCACTTCTTCGAGCTTTTCGAAGACGACCGGGTTGTACTGCAGGTTGTTGGTGCGGAAGTAGTCGGCGAGGTTGAGTTCGGTCGTGGTGCCCGACTGTACGCAGACGGCGGCGCCCGACAGTTCGAGAGCCGACTTCACGTTGAGCGACTTCGGAACCATGAAGCCCTGGCCGTCATAGTAGTTGACGTAACGGAAGTTGAAGCCGAGCGCGGTGTCGCGGCTGATGGTCCAGGTGGTGTTACGAGCCAGAATGTCGACTTCGCCAGACTGGAGCGCGGTGAAGCGGCTCTGCGCGGTGGTCGGCGTGTACTTCACCTTGTCGGCGTCGCCGAAGATGGCGGCAGCAACGGCACGGCAGTAATCGACGTCAAAACCCTTCCAGGCGCCGGATGCATCCGGCTGTGCAAAGCCGGCGAGACCGGTGTTGACGCCGCACTGAACGAAGCCCTTTGCCTTGACGTCATCAAGTGTCGCAGCGGATGCCGCCGAGCTGATGCCCAGGACTGCCGCGCCAATCGCAGCTGACAGAAGCGTCTTTTTCATTTTCCCAACCTTATCTGTTTTTGTGATTGATCCCCGCCGGCGGCAAGCATAACGGCGCATGCCACGGCTGCTCGCAAGGCCTCCCCATGACGAGCAATGCCTATCACAGTCGCAAAACCAGTCATGGTCAAGATGTGCCTGCCTAATTCCTGCCTCAAACCATGATAATTGCGAAAATATGCACATTGGCAGGGCAAAAGCTCAATAACTAAGCATGCATTGCATAAGCGCTAAGCTATCGTAACGCCGATATTTTCTCGCTTTTGCCTGCGACTTGACCCTTCGCATGCGCGTCTGCCAAAGATTACGTCACATCTTTGAAAAAGGGCCGTGAGCAGGACATGAAAAAAGACGCTTTTTTAGACAATGCTGGATCAAACACGCGGCTGGCGCATATCGGCTATAATCCCCGCGATTATCACGGTTTCGTCAATCCGCCGGTCGTACACGCCTCCACGGTGCTGTTTCCCGATTGCGCCACGATGGAGCGGCGTGACCAGAAATATACCTATGGCACCCGCGGAACGACCACGACGGATGCGCTGTGCGAGGCGTTCAACGAACTCGAAGGTTCCGCCGGCACCGTTCTGGTCCCATCCGGGCTTGCCGCCATCAGCATTCCGTTCCTCGCCTATCTGTCAGCGGGCGATCATGCCCTGATCGTCGATTCGGTTTATGAGCCGGCACGGCACTTCTGCAATACGATGCTGACGCGCATGGGTGTGGAGGTCGAATATTACGATCCGGAAATCGGTGCCGGCATCGAGGCGCTGATCCGCCCGAATACGAAGCTGGTTCACACGGAGGCGCCGGGTTCGAACACGATGGAAATGCAGGATATCCGCGCCATCAGCGATGCCGCCCACAGGCATGATTGCGTCGTGACTATGGACAATACATGGGCGACGCCGCTTTATTTCCGGCCGCTCGATTTCGGTGTGGATGTGTCGATTCATGCGACGACGAAATATCCATCGGGCCATTCCGACATCGTCATGGGCTCCGTTTCCGCCAATGCAAAACATTGGCCGGCGCTTCTGGCCGCACATGGCGCGATGGGCATTTGCGGTGCGCCGGACGATAGCTACCAGATCCTGCGTGGTTTGCGCACGATGGGCATTCGCCTTGAGCACCACCAGAAAAGTGCGCTGGAGATCGCCAAATGGCTGGAAAGCCGCGATGACGTCGCCAGGGTTCTGCATCCGGCGCTGCCGAGTTTTCCCGGCCATGCTATCTGGAAACGCGACTTCAAGGGGGCGAGCGGCGTGTTTTCCTTCGTGCTGAAGGTCGATGAACAGGCTCAGTTCAAGACCCGTTCGCACGCGTTTCTGGATAGGTTGAAGCTGTTCGGCCTCGGTTATTCCTGGGGCGGTTTTGAAAGCCTTGCGGTGCCCGTCAATCTGTCCGACCGCACGATCCGCAAGGCGCCGAGCGAGGGGCCGCTTATTCGCCTGCAGATCGGCCTTGAAGATGTCGCTGACATCAAGCGTGATCTGGAAGCCGGCTTTGCGGCGGCTTCCGAGGTGAAGTGATCACGGATCGGCGGCGTTGAAGCCGTAGAGCCAGTCAAGGTCGGCCGCAAGCGATTGCGGCGACCGCATCGACAGGACGAGATTGCGCGCCAGCCGCACCGGGCCGCGCGCATGATAGGCAAAACGATTGAAGGCGCCGCGATTGCGCACCTTGTCGGTTCTGGCCACACGTTCCTGCTCGAACGCTGCGAGCCTGTCCGGCAGGGAACCTGACCGGCTCAGATGAACGGCGAGGCGTGCCGCATCCTCGATCGCCATGGAGGCGCCCTGTGCCGCAAATGGCATCATTGCATGCGCTGAATCACCGATCAGAACCGTGTCGCTGCCGTTGTGCCATCGGCCACGTTCGACTTCATAGAGCGGCCAGAAGGTCGCGTCCTTTGCCTCGCTGAGAAGGTCCTGGATTTGCGAATGCCAAAGCGAGAACTGCTGCATCAGCAGGTCATGCTGTTTCGTATTGGCGTGCGCCTGCCACGTCTGGCCCGGATTGAGGCCGGTGGAAATGGCAACGACGTTGTATCCGTCGATTTCCTTCAATGGATAGGACACCAGATGCGCGCCCGGTCCCATGAAGGCTGTTACCGCATTCACCTTCAAGGCGGCGGGTGCCTTGGCCGCCGGCACGGTCAGCCGCCAGGCGATATTGCCGGAAAAGGTCGGGATCGGTGCCTGCGGTACGATGGTGCGCACCTGCGACCACACGCCATCCGCACCGATGATGAGATCGGGACGATGGCCCGTGATGGCTGCAAAGGCGTCATGGCCGGGGTAGTCGAGTCGCACGCCGAGATGGATCTTGCACAAAGGCTGTTTTTCGACAGCCGAGAGCAAAGCGCGCTGAAGCGTCGTGCGGTGCAGCACGCCATAAGGCGCGCCCCAGCGTTCGCGTGCGAACCGGCCGACCGGCACATTGGCGAGCACACGCAACGACAGGCCGGAGGCGAGCGCGATATGATCGGGCTCGTTCCAGATCGGTTCCAGCGTTTTGAGGACGCCGAGGTCAGCCAATATGCGGGCGGAATTGGGCGAAACCTGAAGGCCGGCGCCGACTTCCTCAAGGCGCGTTGCCTGTTCGATGATATCGCTGGCAATGCCGCGACGCGCCAATGCCAGGGCCGCCGTCAGGCCGGCCATGCCGGCGCCGACGATCGCAACTCTTTTTACTGTCATGCGCTTGAACCGGAGGTCAGGCCGCCTTGACGTGGAAAACGCAGCCGGCCGGCTCGGTCTGGTCGGCCTTCAGGTTCGGATTGTAGCGATAGAGCGTCGAGCAATAGGAGCAGACCTTCTCGTTGTCGTCGCCCATGTCGATATAGATGTGCGGATGGTCGAAGGGCACATTGGCACCCGTGCACATGAATTCCTTGACGCCGATTTCGATGGCCGCGTGACCGCCGTCGTTCTGGAAGTGAGGAATTGCATGCCCGGCCATGTTCGTCTCCGATCGATGAGTTGCGAGCGACCATATAGTGAGGCCCGCTGAATGTGTAGGAAAAATTCCGATGTGACCATTTTCCGAAAGGTCGCATCCTGTCCTTCGTCAGGTCAGCGCCGAGGTTCTCCACCCGGCGCATAAACGGTCTTCTGCAGAAAGCGGAACTTGTGGCCGCAGCGGCAGCGGATCATGTATTTGCGCGGATCGTTGGCGGCAAATTCCGTGACGAAGCCGACAGGCATCTCGTCCACCTGAAATCCCGGCGTCTTGCGGCGCGGATCGTCGTCCTCGGAAACCTCGGCATAACCGGCGTGTCCGCATTGCGAGCATTCGAGCTTTCGGGAATATCGGTCGCGTGCAGCCAAGATCTGTCCTTTCGATTTGCCGCGCTTATAGACTGCGAGTTTGCCTTGATGAAGAGGATTTGATCCTGCGCACTTGAAACTTGCACCAAAAATTGCGTTTAAGCACCGACAAGCGGTTTGACCGCATGACGAAATATGTCGTCCAGACAGGATATGCCATGAACCTCAATGCTCCGACCTTTTCGCAGTTCGATCATGATGGCCTGAAGATTGCCTTCTTCGACGAAGGCGAACCGTCCGGTGATCCGGTGCTGCTGATCCACGGTTTTGCCTCGACGGCGACGGTCAACTGGGTGCATCCGGGCTGGCTGAAAACGCTGGGCGAGGCGGGCTACCGCGTCATCGCACTCGACAATCGCGGCCATGGCGCCAGCGACAAGCCACGCGATGCCGAAGCCTATCGTCCGTGGGTGATGGCGACCGACGCGATCGCGCTGCTCGATCATCTCGGCATCGAAAAGGCGCATGTCATGGGTTATTCGATGGGCGCGCGCATTTCCACCTTCGCGGCCTTGGCCAATCCCGAGCGTATCCGCTCGCTCGTTCTCGGTGGTCTTGGTATCGGCATGACCGATGGTGTCGGTGACTGGGATCCGATCGCCGATGCGCTGGTGGCTGATGTCATCGACGACATTACCCATGATCGTGGCCGTATGTTCCGCATGTTTGCCGAGCAGACGAAGAGCGACCGCGATGCGTTGGCGGCCTGTATCCGCGGATCACGCGATCTGGTCGAGCGTTCCGATATGGGCAAAATCGACATTCCGACGCTGATCGGTGTCGGCACCAGGGACGATATCGCCGGTTCGCCGCAGGAACTGGCAGCGCTGATGCCGAATGCACGCGCACTCGATATCCCCAACCGCGATCACATGCTCGCCGTCGGCGACCGCGTGTTCAAGGCGGCGGTGCTGGAATTCTACGCAAGCCTTTGAATGGCGTTGAACTTATGGTTCACCGGAATGCATTTCCGGTGCCATTGGTATCGTCGCAAACTTGTTCTATATAATGAGCGCCTGAAGAAACAAGGAAGTCTCCATGTCCGCACGTCACGAGGCCCTGCAGAAGGATGCCGTCGCCATGGTGGATCCGATCTGGGATACGCTGCGCCAGGAAGCGCGCGCCGGAGCGGAGCATGATCCGCTGCTGGCCGCATTTCTCTATTCGACGGTGCTGAACCACCGCTCATTGGAGGATTGCGTCATCCACCGGATCTGCGAACGCCTCGATCATCCGGATCTGCAGGCCGTTCTTTTGCGCCAGACCTTTGAGGAAATGCTGGCGGACTGGCCGGAATGGGGTGCCATCCTGCGTGTCGATATCCAGGCCGTCTACGACCGCGATCCCGCATGCCTGCGCTTCCTTGAAGCCGTTCTCTATTTCAAGGGTTTTCATGCCCTGCAGACGCACCGCCTTGCGCACTGGCTGATGAACCGTGGCCGTCGCGATTTCGCACTTTACATGCAGAGCCGGTCGTCCAGCGTTTTCCAGACGGACATCAATCCCGCCGCCCGCATCGGCAAGGGCATTTTCCTTGATCATGCCACCGGCCTGGTTGTCGGCGAAACGGCCGTGATCGGCGACAATGTATCGATCCTGCATGGCGTGACGCTCGGCGGTACCGGCAAGGAAGGCGCCGACCGTCATCCCAAGATCGCCGATGGCGTGCTGATCGGGGCAGGGGCGAAAATTTTGGGCAATATCGAGATCGGCCATTGCTCTCGTGTTGCAGCGGGTTCTGTCGTGCTCAAGTCCGTGCCGCACAACACGACGGTCGCTGGCGTTCCCGCAAAGGTTGTCGGCAGTGCCGGCTGCTCGGAGCCGTCTCGCGTCATGGACCAGATGCTGCTGGCCGAGGATTGACCCTGAAAGCCTCTGCGCTATCTCGCCATTCTCATCATTGAGGATGGAGGTTTTTCCCGTCTTTACATTTCCCGCCAACCCATGTCACAAGCGCCGCAACACGAACGACAGACGGAGAAACGCCAGTGAAACCGGACGAAATCAAGAAACTCGACGCCTATTTCAAGCGCGTTTTCAACCCGACCTTCGTGGTCAAGGCGCGCCCGCGCAAGGACGACTCGGCCGAGGTCTATGCCGGCGATGAATTCCTCGGTGTGGTTTACATCGATGATGAGGACGAAGAGCGTTCCTACAACTTTACGATGGCGATCCTCGACGTCGATCTCTGATCGATATCGGATACCGGACATGAACGAGGCGGGCTTTCATGCCCGCTTTTTTCATGGGCGCTTTCGAGGGTTTTCGGAGCGTCGGCCCGGCGCAAGCTAGCGGGCGCATCTTTTTTCGATGAGCCGCCGCTCCTATATGACCGACAACAGCGAGTTCAATCGTTGTCGGGATGACGTGATACTGCCGTGCAGTCCCGCATTTTCCGCTTCATGGATGGCTTCCGTTTCGGAATTGTGATTGCGCACACGCGTGGAGGGCTTAAAATCCTTCGCGAATGAACTAAGTTAAAGGTCCAATGTCCGGTTCGATCAACCTCCCAATGATCGGCTGCCGGACGACTGGGGAATGAAAGACGATGATCGCAGTGCCGATCTTTATGCAGGACGACAAGAACGGAAACGGCGACGAGGGTAATCGCGGGACGTCGGTGATCACCCGAACGAAACCGAAGACCAAGAAGCCAAGTCTCTACCGTGTGCTTTTGCTGAATGACGACTACACTCCCATGGAGTTCGTCATTCATGTTCTGGAGCGTTTTTTCCAGAAGGACCTCGACGCGGCGACGCGCATCATGCTGCATGTCCATAATCATGGCGTCGGCGAATGTGGTGTCTTTACGTATGAGGTCGCAGAGACCAAAGTAAGTCAGGTCATGGATTTCGCCCGACAGCATCAGCATCCGCTGCAATGTGTTATGGAAAAGAAGTGAGGTAACGCCGTGCCAACATTTTCGCCTAGTCTCGAAAAGGCGCTGCATCAGGCACTGACCTTCGCCAATGAGCGGCACCACGAATATGCAACGCTGGAGCATCTGCTCCTTGCGCTGATCGACGATTCCGATGCGGCGGCTGTGATGGGCGCGTGCAATGTCAATCTGGACAACCTTCGCAAGACGGTGTCCGATTACGTCGATAACGAACTGGCCAACCTCGTCACCGGTTACGACGAGGATTCAAAACCGACATCCGGCTTCCAGCGCGTGATCCAGCGCGCGGTCATTCACGTCCAGTCTTCCGGTCGTGAGGAAGTGACCGGTGCCAACGTGCTCGTCGCCATCTTTGCCGAGCGCGAAAGCCATGCCGCCTTCTTCCTGCAGGAGCAGGAAATGACGCGCTACGATGCGGTCAACTACATCAGCCACGGCATCGGCAAGCGTCCGGGTGCTTCGCAGGCGCGCACGCCTCGCGGTGCCGAAGACGGTGATGCGGATGCAAAATCATCCTCCTCGCGCGAGCAGGATGATGGTGCGACCAAGAAGCCCGCCGATGCGCTGAAGGCCTATTGCGTCAACCTGAACGACAAGGCCAAGGATGGTCGCATCGATCCGCTGATCGGTCGCCATTCCGAGGTGAACCGTACGATCCAGGTCCTGTGCCGCCGGTCCAAGAACAACCCGCTCTACGTGGGTGATCCGGGCGTCGGCAAGACGGCGATTGCCGAGGGTCTCGCCAAGCGTATCGTTGAAGGCAAGGTGCCGGAAGCGCTCGCCGACGCGACGATCTTTTCGCTCGACATGGGCACGCTGCTCGCCGGCACCCGCTATCGCGGTGATTTCGAGGAGCGTCTGAAACAGGTCGTCAAGGAACTCGAAGAGTTTCCGGGCGCGGTTCTGTTCATCGACGAGATCCACACCGTCATCGGTGCGGGTGCGACATCGGGCGGCGCCATGGATGCGTCCAACCTGTTGAAGCCGGCTCTGTCCTCGGGCCAAATCCGCTGCATCGGTTCGACCACCTATAAGGAATATCGCCAGTTCTTCGAAAAGGACCGGGCCTTGGTGCGTCGTTTCCAGAAGATCGACGTCAACGAGCCGTCGATCGACGATGCGATCGAGATCATGAAGGGCCTGAAACCCTATTTCGAAGAATATCACAAGCTGCGTTACACCAACGAGGCGATCAAGGCGGCTGTCGAACTTTCGGCCCGCTATATCTCCGACCGCAAGCTGCCGGACAAGGCGATCGACGTGATCGACGAGACCGGTGCGGCGCAGATGCTGCTGACCGCTTCCAAGCGCCGCAAGCTGATTACGGAGAAGGAAATCGAGGCGACGATCGCCACGATGGCCCGCATTCCGGCCAAGACGGTTTCCAAGGATGACGAGATGGTTCTCGCCAACCTGGAAAAGGAACTGCGTTCCGTCGTCTACGGCCAGGACAAGGCGATCGAGGCGTTGTCGACGGCGATCAAGCTGGCCCGTGCCGGTCTTCGCGAACCGAACAAGCCGATCGGCTCCTACGTCTTTTCCGGCCCGACAGGCGTCGGCAAGACGGAAGTCGCCAAACAGCTTGCCTCGTCGCTCGGCGTGGAAATGCTGCGCTTCGACATGTCGGAATACATGGAACGACACACGGTTTCGCGACTGCTCGGCGCACCTCCTGGTTATGTCGGTTTCGACCAGGGCGGTCTTCTGACCGATGGCGTCGACCAGCATCCGCATTCCGTGGTCCTGCTCGACGAAATCGAGAAGGCGCATCCGGATATCTACAATATCCTGCTGCAGGTTATGGACCATGGTTCGCTGACCGACCACAACGGCAAGAAGATCGATTTCCGTAACGTCATCCTGATCATGACGACCAATGCGGGCGCATCGGAAATGGCCAAGGCCGCCATCGGCTTCGGTTCCTCCAAGCGCACCGGTGAAGACGAAGAGGCGCTCAACCGCCTGTTTACGCCGGAATTCCGCAACCGTCTCGATGCGATCATCCCGTTCGCACCGCTGCCGACGGAAGTCATCCATCAGGTCGTGCAGAAATTCGTGATGCAGCTGGAAAGCCAGCTTTCGGAACGCAATGTCACGTTCGACCTGCATCAGGATGCGATCGCCTGGCTTGCCGACAAGGGTTATGACGAGAAGATGGGTGCGCGGCCGCTGTCGCGTGTCATCCAGGAACACATCAAGAAGCCTCTTGCCAACGAGATCCTGTTCGGCAAGTTGCGCAAGGGTGGTGTGGTCAACGTCACGCTCGGCAAGGACGAAGATGACAAGAGCACGCTGAAGCTCGAATGCATTCCGGAAGCCGTGCCGGTCAAGCCGAAGCCGGAGGCCGAGGTGAAGGGCGTGGCTGAAGAGGCCAAGGGCAAGGTTTCCAAGGCCAAGACGGCGAAAAAGCCCGAACCGAAGACCAAGGGCGGCAGTGCCGCCAAGGCTGCGGTCGCGGACGATGGTGACGTGATCGCCGAGGAAAAGCCGGCCAAGGCAGCGCCGAAAAAGAGTGCCGCCCCGAAGGCTCCGAAGAAGAAGTAAAATCCGCATCTGCGGTTCTGAGTGATGGCAATGCCGGGGTAAAAACCCGGCATTGTCGTTTTCGGGTTTACGTTGCCGAGCCGTCGCCTATTTACGCCGTCCTTGAACACAACAGACAATGAAGGCTGGCATCTGACGTCGGCCCGAGGAGACGGACCGATGTCGAGCGAAATCAGCAGGCTTTTGAGCCATGTTTTGCGTCATGCGCCGGAGCGACTGGGCATCACGCTGGATGCCAATGGCTGGACGCCGGTTGATGCGCTGATCGCTGCCGCGCGAAAGCAGGGTTTTAAGATCGACCGCGAAATCCTTGAAAACACGGTTGCGACAAATGACAAGAAGCGGTTCAGCTTGTCCGATGACGGCCAGTCGATCCGGGCGGCGCAGGGACATTCGGTAGCGATCGATCTGGCGCTGACGCCAAGCGAGCCGCCGGCAAGCCTGTTTCACGGCACGGCGCGGGATAATCTCGATTCGATCTTTGCGGAAGGGCTGAAGGCCGGCAGCCGGCGGCATGTGCATCTGTCGCTCGATGAGGAGGCCGCCATCAAGGTCGGCAGTCGTCACGGCAAGCCGGTGGTGCTGAAGGTCGATACGGCCGCCATGCAGCGCGACGGGTTTTCGTTCTTTCAGGCGGATAATGGCGTGTGGCTGACGGACAGCGTGCCGCCGGCCTATCTGGCGTTCTGATCGTCAATAGGTTGGGCTTGTCGTGACGGCGCGGTTTCGTTAGTCCGGTTGACGAACGGCAATCGGATTTTTCATGTCTTCACCTCGCGGCAATCTCGGCTGGTTTTTCACCGGCATGCGCGGCATCTTCTCCTTGCCCGCCTTCATTCTGATGACATCATATGTCGGTTTCAGCGCCTTCGCGCTGGAATCGGGTTTGACGCGCGGCGAGGCGGTGGCGATGACGCTCGGCATTTGGGCGCTGCCGGCGCAGATGATTCTGATCGGCACCATGCTGGGCAATGCCCATATCGCCGCGTCCTTCATTGCCGTGACGCTGTCATCGATCCGCATGATGCCGATGGTGGCATCGATCATGCCGGAAATGCGCACCAAAAAGACGCCGCTGCCGGTGCTGCTGTTCGTCTCGCATTTTATCGCCATCACGTCCTGGGTGTTTGCCTCGCGGCATCTGCGCGATGTGCCGCGCGATCATCGCGTCGCGTTTTTCGCCGGTTTCGGCATGACGCTGACATTGACCAATACGCTGATCGTCGGTGTCAGTTACGGCGTGGTGTCGCAGTTTCCGCCGGTCATCGCAGGCGCCCTGTTCATGCTGACGCCGGTCTATTTCATCTCGTCGATCTGGGCGAGTGCGGTGCAGCCGGTGGTGAAAATTGCCTTTGTCATCGGCATCGTGGCCGGGCCGACGCTGGCGCTGATCGTGCCGGGATTTGATGTTCTTGTGGCCGGCATCGGCGGCGGTACCGTCGCCTATCTCATCGACCGCAATCGCCGCCGCAAGCTCTTGGCAAAATCGGAGGCTGCGTGATGGCGGAGGGATGGTGGACCTATGTGGTTATTATCGTTGCCGGATTTCTGGCAACCGATATCTGGCGCTGGCTGGGTGTTCTGATCGGCCATCGGCTGAACGAGGATTCGGAGGCGCTCTATTGGGTGAGGGCGGTTGCGACATCGCTGGTGATGGCGGTCACGGCCAAGCTGATCGTGTTTCCGACCGGCACGCTTGCCAACTCGCCGCTCTGGCTGCGACTGGCCGCAGCCGGCATCGGTTTTGCGGTGTTTCTCGGGACGGGAAAAAGAGTGGCGGTCGGCGTGCTGGTGCCGATCGCCATCCTCATTGCGGGACTGCTGTTTTTGCAGCCGTAGAGGCATTCAGCAATGCCCGTCTCAAACTGCGGACAAGGTCGCCAACCCCTCCGTCGTCATCCTCGGGCCTGTCCCGAGGATCTGCAACGGTTTGATATTATCGGCGTGGTTAGATCCTAGGGACAAGCCCTAGGATGACGTATTCACCGTATGGCACCTTATCAGTTGCCAAGCTCGCCAATGATTTTTTCGGCATGGGTCGCAAGCACGTCGCCATCTTCCATCTTGCCGGAATGCGGTTTCAGCGCCGCACCCTCATGGCGCGGGATGATGTGGAAATGCAGGTGGAATACGGTCTGGCCGGCCGCCGGTTCGTTGAACTGCGCGATAAACACGCCATCCGCATCGAATGCATCCTTGGCGGCTTTGGCGAGTTTCTGCACGACGGCGATGGTTTTCGCGAGCACGGCAGGATCGGCATCCAGCATGTTGCGCGACGGCTGTTTTGGGATGACGAGAAGATGGCCCGGCGCCTGCGGCATCACATCCATGAAGGCCAGCGTATCGGCATCTTCATAAACGCGGTGGCAGGGAATTTCGCCGCGCAGGATCTTTGCAAAGATATTGCCGTCGTCATAGGCGATGCCGCTCATGGAATGTCCTCTCATTGGATGCGCTTGTTCGCGCTTCAGTCTTGTTCCTGCCGCTCGCCTTTGCGGAACGGGCTGTGTTCGTTCAGATAACCGCTCATCTCCTCGACGTCACGCCGTTCGCGCTCGAGATATTGGGCGACGGCGTTTCGAAGGCCCGGATGGGCGATGTAATGGGCGGAATGGGTGGTGACGGGCAGGTATCCGCGCGCCAGCTTGTGTTCACCCTGCGCACCGGCCTCGACCCGTTTGAGGCCCTTGGCCAATGCAAAATCGATGGCCTGATGGTAACAGACCTCGAAATGCAGAAACGGATGATCCTCGATACAGCCCCAATGGCGGCCGTAAAGCGCATCCTCGCCGATGAAGTTGATGGCGCCGGCGACATATTTTCCCTCACGCTTTGCCATGACCAGCAGGATATCGTCGGGCATGCGTTCGCCGATCAGCGAGTAGAAATTTCGCGTGAGGTAGGGGCGACCCCATTTGCGGCCGCCTGTGTCCATGTAGAAGGTGAAAAACTGGTCCCAGATTTCTTCCGTCAGGTCCGAGCCGGTCAGCCAGTCTATGCTGATGCCGTTTTCCAGTGCGGCGCGTCGCTCCTTTTTCAGATCCTTGCGTTTGCGGGATGACAAGGTGTCGAGAAAGGCCGCATGATCGGCATAACCATTGTTGATGAAATGAAACTGCTGATCGGTGCGGTGCAGATAACCGTCATCCTCCAGCGCCGCGAGTTCTTCTTCGCGCACGAAGGTGACATGAGCGGATGATATGCCAAGCTGGCGCGTCACTTCCTGCAATCCGGCCGCCAGCGTGTCCTGCATCACATCGGCATCATAACCTTCGGCGGTAAGCAGGCGAGGGCCCGTGGCCGGCGTGAATGGCACGGTGCATTGCAGTTTCGGGTAATATTGCCCGCCGGCACGCTCGAAGGCGTCGGCCCATCCGTGATCGAACACGTATTCGCCTTGGCTATGGCTTTTCAGATAACCGGGAATGGCGCCGATCAGTTTTCCACCTTCTGTTTCGAGCAGAAGATGATGGCCGTGCCAGCCGGTTTTTGCTGTGGCCGAACCGGACTCTTCAAGAGCGGAGAGATAGGCATGGGAGAGGAAGGGGTTGTAGGGCAGGGTGCCGCCCCGGTGGGTTCCGGAGAGGCGCGACCAGCTTTCAGGGCTGATCGCTTTGAACGCGTTTTCGATGCGGATCGTGAGATTTCCGGTCATGCGTCTCTTTTGGCGGCAGAAAACCTGCTTTTTAGCGGGAGGAAGTCTCCCTCGGGTCGAAACCCTCGAACGTCATCTGGTCAGCATGTTTATAGGTATGTTCGCGCGCCATTTCATCCCTCACCGTCCAGGTGATGATGGGAATGCCGGCTTTTTGCTGTGCCGTGATAAATGTGTTGGGCAGGTGCGGCCAGTGGTAGGAGATGAAATCCAGCCCGAGATGCATCGCATCGTCATGCTTGAAGAAATCGTCCGGCTTGTCGCCCATGGCGGTGAGGCCGAGCGGGTAGGGCGCTTCGACCCGCTTCAAGTCGCGCAGGATGTGGTGGTCGAAACTCATCAGGGCAACTTTGCCCTTGTAACCTTCCAGCACATCCAGCACCTCTTCCACAAAACCGTCGTCCAGTTCGGCGGTGCGGCCCTTGATCTCGATGACCAGAGGTACACGGCCATCGACCAGCGCCAGCATCTGCTTCAGCGTCGGGATACGATCCTTGGTGCCGCCGATCGACAGTGCGCCGAGTTCGGCGGCGGTGCGCTCGCGCACATCGCCGGAAATGCCGCAGAGGCGGTCGAGTGTGTCATCATGGAAAACCATGACTTCGCTGTCGGCCGAGAGCTGCAGGTCGCATTCGATGGCGAAACCGGCTTCCGCTGCCCGCTCGAAGGCGGACAGCGTGTTTTCCCAGATCGCATTGTTCATGTCGTGGTAGCCGCGATGGGCGACCGGCAGGTCCTTGATCCAGGATGCAGATGTCATACGTCGATCTCGATGATGGCTTCGATTTCCACGGCGGCGTTGAGCGGCAGGGCAGCCATGCCGACGGCAGCGCGGGCGTGCTTGCCGGCTTCGCCGAGAACATTGGCGATCAGGTTCGAGGCGCCATTGGTGACGATATGCTGCTCGGTGAAGCCCGGCGCCGACGCAACGAAGCTCGAGAGCTTGACGACGCGTTTGATCTTGCTGAGGTCGCCGTTGAGCGCTGCCTTGGCCTGCGAGAGAATGTTGATGGCGCAGAGTTCGGCGGCGCGGCTGGCGGTTGCGACATCGACGTCCTGGCCGATAAGGCCCTTGATCTCAAGTTTGCCATCTTCAGTCGGCAATTGGCCGGAAATGTAGAGCAGGTTGCCGCTGATGACGTAGGATACGTAGTTGGCGGCGGGCGCGGCTGCGACGGGCAGGGTGATCCCCAGTTCCTTCAGGCGGCTTTCGATGGCATCGGACATTTCGGTCTCCGGCTTTTGTTGTAATATGAGCAGAAATCCTGCATGCAGGACGATAAGCATTACTCGATGGCGTTCTTATAACATTGCGCCGTCGATCCGATAGGAGAGATTGAATGTTTCGTTTGACGCTCGGGCTGGCATTCACGGCGACATTGATGGCGTCCACCGCCTCATCGGCCGCCGCCGGCGTCGAAGGTGCACGGGCGCTGGTCCCGCACCGCGCTGTCTACGATCTCAAGCTCAAGGATGTTTCGGAGCGTTCCGGCATCGAGGGCATGTATGGACGCATGGTCTACGAATTCACCGGTTCGGCCTGCACCGGCTTCACAACCAATTTCCGATTCGTCACCAAGACGGATACCGGCGAAGACCAGCGCACCACTGACCAGCAGACGACGACATTCGAGAATGCGGATTTGAAGGAATTCCGCTTCGAGACCAAGTCCTTTACCGATGAACAGCTCGACAAGCAGGTGAGCGGAGAGGCGACGAATGTCTCGACGGGTGTCAAGGTCGAGTTGCAGAAGCCGGATGCGCGCGAACTGGACCTGACGCCAAGCCAGTTCCCCACCCAGCACATGCTGGACGTGCTGGAGAACGCCCGTAAGGGCAAGCGCTTCTTCGAAGCCCGGGTGTTCGACGGCTCCGAGGATGGCGACAAGAGCATGCTGACCTCGACCGTCGTCGGAACTAAGCAGACCCCTGCTGCCGATGACACGGATGCCGGTCAGGCAGGCGAGTTTTCCAAACAGTCCTATTGGCCGGTCACGATTGCCTATTTCAACGATAGCGGCGAGGGCGATGCGGTGCCGATCTACCGCATGTCGTTCAAGCTCTACGATAACGGAATTACCCGTGATCTGACCATGGATTATGGTGATTTCGTTCTGACCGGGCAGCTTGCAAAGCTCGAAGTGCTCGATAAGGCGCCGGATTGTAAATAAACGACTGATTGTCAGCACAAAGTGATGACGTTATCGTTGATCTGCCCCATATATATGGACGGAAGTTCGAAGCTGAGTTGGAAGTCGGGCGCTATGTATCGGCAGTCTGGTATAATCTCCGGTCTTTTTTGTGCGGCGTTCATTGCCGGCGCGAGCTATCTTGTCGTGCCGACTGTTGCCGGTGCGGGCAGTTGTGGTTCTTATCCGGCGGCAAAGGTCGACTGGAGCGGCTGCATCAAGAAGAACCTGATGATGTCGGGCAACGACTTTCAGGGGGCGAACCTTTCCGAGGCCGATTTTTCGCTGACCGATCTCAGGAACAACAATTTTACCGGTGCCAATCTCCATAAGGCCCGCTTAATTCGCGCCTGGTTTACCGGCTCCACTGCAGACGGCGCTGATTTTTCTCGTGCCGAAGGATACCGCGCCGGACTTCAAAACATTTCGGCAAAAAATGCCAATTTCGAATCCACCGAGTTGCAGCGGGCCAATTTCGGCGGCTCTAACCTGACGGGTGCCAATTTCGAAAAGGCGGAGCTTGGCCGGACGACCTATGACAAGGCCGACCTGACCGATGTTGACTTCACGCTCGCAAATCTCTCGCGTGCCGACCTCAGCAAGGCGACCTTCACCAAGCCGCCCCGCTTCGATCGCGCCTTCATGTTCCTGACGCATATCGAGGGGCTTGATCTTTCCGGCGCTGCCGATCTGTCCCAGGCGCAAGTCGACCTTGCCTGCGGCGACAAGGGCACGAAACTGCCGAGCGGCTTGCAGGCGCCCGCGATGTGGCCTTGCGGCGACGACTGAAGCGATAAGATTTTTTTACGCTTTCGCCTTGATCTGACGGGCGAAGCGCTGTATGGGCACCACCATTCCACACGTAAGGCATGGGATCGTCCGGGAGAAATCCGGGCAGTTCCGCCCGGTGGCATTCTCGAAGAGGGTGCTGTTCGCCTTGCGGAGGTTCAACCGGAAAAGGATAACTAGGCATGGCATTGCCCGATTTCTCCATGCGTCAGCTTCTCGAAGCAGGCGTCCACTTCGGCCACCAGACTCACCGCTGGAACCCGAAGATGAAGCCGTACATTTTCGGCGATCGTAACAACATCCACATCATCGACCTCGCGCAGACCGTTCCGATGCTGTCGCGCGCCCTGCAGGTCATCTCGGACACCGTTGCCCGTGGCGGCCGCGTTCTGTTCGTCGGCACCAAGCGTCAGGCTTCCGAGCTGATCGCTGACTCGGCCAAGCGTTCTGCCCAGTACTACGTCAACTCGCGTTGGCTCGGCGGCATGATGACCAACTGGAAGACCATTTCGAACTCGATCGCCCGTCTGCGCAAGCTCGACGAGATCCTGTCTTCGGAACAGTCCGGCTACAACAAGAAAGAGCGCCTGAACCTCGAGCGCGAACGCGAGAAGCTTGAAAAGGCTCTCGGCGGTATCCGCGACATGGGCGGCACTCCGGACCTGATGGTGATCATCGACACCAACAAGGAAAAGATCGCTATCGACGAAGCCAAGCGCCTGGGCATCCCGGTCGTCGCTATCATCGACTCGAACTGCGATCCGGACCTGATCGACTACCCGATCCCGGGCAACGACGACGCTTCGCGCGCCATCTCGCTCTACTGCGACCTGATGGCTCGTGCTGCCATCGACGGCATTGCTCGTCAGCAGGGCGCTTCGGGCCGTGACCTCGGCGCCATGGCTGAAGCTCCGGCAGAGCCGGCGCTTGAAGGCGATGCCGAAGCTCAGGCTTAATTGCCGGGACGGAGCGGCGCTGATCGCTCCTTCTTTTCGAATTCGTCCAAGGCCAGAGATAACAATCCCTGGCCTTGGTCGTTTAAGGACCTGTCCTCCCGCATCCGATAACTTTCGCGGTTGAGACGGCAGGCCGGTGATGATCTTCATCACCCTGTCATACTTCCGGGTACATTCGTTCCCAAAACCTTGAGTTCGCCGAGGTTTTTCCGGCGGCACGCAACTCGAACCGACAAGAGGCTCACAATGGCTGAAATCACCGCTGCACTGGTGAAGGAACTGCGCGAAAAGTCTGGCGCAGGCATGATGGACTGCAAGAAGGCGCTGACCGAAAACAACGGCGACATCGAAGCAGCAATCGACTGGCTGCGCGCCAAGGGCATTGCCAAGGCCGACAAGAAGTCGGGCCGCACGGCTGCTGAAGGCCTGATCGGCGTTGCTTCGAACGGCACCAAGGCTGTTGTCGTCGAAGTCAACTCCGAAACGGACTTCGTTGCCCGTAACGACGCTTTCCAGACCATGGTTCGCGGCATTGCCGATGTGGCTCTGACCACCGACGGCACCGTTGAAGCCGTTGGCGAAGCCACCTATCCGGCAAGCGGCAAGTCGGTCACCGACACCATCAAGGATGCTGTTGCCACCATCGGTGAAAACATGAACCTGCGTCGTTCGGCTGCTCTCGAAGTCGAAGATGGCGTTGTTGCCACCTACATCCACAACGCTGCTGCCGACCGTCTCGGCAAACTCGGTGTTCTGGTTGCCCTGAAGTCGACCGGCAACAAGGATGCCCTGAACGCTATCGGCCGTCAGGTTGCCATGCACATTGCTGCAACGGCTCCGCTCGCCATCCGTTCGGAAGAAGTCGATGCTGCTGTCGCCGAGCGCGAACGCAACGTCTTCATCGAACAGTCGCGCGAGAGCGGCAAGCCGGAAGCCATCATCGAAAAGATGGTTGAAGGCCGCATGCGCAAGTTCTTCGAAGAAGTCGCTCTTCTGTCGCAGGCTTTCGTCATCAACCCTGACCTGACCGTCGGCGAAGCTGTCAAGGCCGCTGAAAAGGAAGTCGGCGCACCGATCGAAGTCACCGGCATGGCTCGCCTTCTGCTCGGCGACGGCATCGAGAAGGAAGAGACCGACTTCGCAGCAGAAGTCGCAGCCGTTTCCAAGGGCTGATATCTTTATACAATCTCAATAATCACAGGGGCATCGCGTGACAACGCGGTGCCCTTCGTGTATCCGGCTTGGCGGTGCGAGCCTCGAAGGAGTATCCATGTCTTCCCAGCCAATTTATAAACGTGTGCTTTTGAAAGTTTCCGGCGAAGCCCTGATGGGCAGCCAGGGTTTTGGCATTGACGTGACAGTCGCGGATCGTATCGCGGCAGATATCGCCGACGCGCGCCGCATGGGCGTCGATGTCGGCATCGTTGTCGGCGGCGGCAACATTTTTCGCGGCGTGGCCGTCGCTTCCAAGGGTGGCGACCGCGTCACCGGCGACCATATGGGCATGCTGGGAACCGTCATTAACGCGCTGGCGCTGGCGACCTCGCTGCGCAAGCTCGGTGTCGATACGGTCGTTCTGTCGGCCATTTCCATGCCGGAAATCTGTGAAAGCTTCTCGCAGCGCCAGGCGTTGCATCATCTCTCGCAGGGGCGCGTGGTGATCTTTGCCGGTGGTACCGGCAACCCGTTCTTCACGACCGATAGTGCCGGCGCCCTGCGTGCCGCCGAAATCGGTGCCGAAGCGCTGTTCAAGGGAACCCAGGTGGATGGTATCTATACCGCCGACCCGAAGAAGGACCCGACGGCAACCCGTTTCGACAAGCTGACCCATGCGGAAGTTCTGGAAAAGGGCCTCGCCGTGATGGATGTTACGGCAGTCGCGCTTGCGCAGGAGAACACGATCCCGATTATCGTCTTCTCGATCCACGAACGCGGCGGCTTCGCGGAAATCCTGACCGGTGGTGGTCTGAAGACCATCGTTGCTGACAATTGAGTTCAACAGGTCCGCGCGAGATCGCTGCGGACCTCAAAACAAAAGACGGAGTGTAAGATGAGCGGTGCCATCGATCTCAACGACATCAAGCGTCGCATGGACGGCGCGGTCACGGCCTTCAAGAGCGATATCGCATCGCTGCGCACGGGCCGTGCTTCTGCCAACATTCTCGATCCGGTCACGGTCGAAGCATACGGTTCGCGCGTACCGCTCAATCAGGTCGCCAATATCACGGTTCCCGAGCCGCGCATGCTCGGCGTGTCCATCTGGGACAAGTCGATGGTCAACGCCGTCGATCGCGCCATCCGCGAATCGAATCTGGGCCTGAACCCGATCATGGATGGCCAGAACCTGCGTATTCCGCTGCCGGAGCTCAACGAAGAGCGCCGCAAGTCGCTGGTCAAGGTCGCTCATGACTACACGGAAAAGAGCAAGGTTGCTGTGCGCAACGTGCGCCGTGACGGCATGGACGCCTTGAAAAAGGCTGAGAAGGACGGCGATATCGGTCAGGACGACAGCCGTGCGCAGTCGGAAAAGATCCAGAAGATGACAGATGATGCGATTTCCGAGCTGGACCGCTTGCTTGCGGAGAAGGAAAAGGAAATCATGCAGGTCTAAGGCCTGCTGATTTCTCGCTCGTCGCTGTCATAAACGTCGGACCGAAAATGGTAAAACCTGATCTACCCGTGATCCCGAAACATGTTGCCATCATCATGGATGGCAACGGTCGCTGGGCGAACCAGCGCGGCCTGCCGCGCACGATCGGGCATACGAAAGGCGTCGAGGCCGTTCGCGAGGCGGTGAAGGCCGCAGGCGAGGCGGGTGTCGAATATCTGACCCTGTTTGCCTTCTCCTCGGAAAACTGGAGCCGTCCGGAAACGGAAGTTTCTGACCTGTTGGGTCTGATGCGCCGTTTCATCCGTCGGGATCTTGCGGAACTGCATCGGTCCAATGTGCGCATCCGCATCATTGGTGATCGCCGCAATCTTGAGGGCGATCTTCTGCCGATGCTGATCGAGGCGGAAGAGACGACGAAAGGCAACACGGGCCTGACCCTTGTCATCGCCTTCAATTATGGCTCGCGGAACGAGATTCTGCGGGCTGTCGAGCGCCTGGCAAGCGAAGTCGCCGCCGGTCTGCTGAGGCCGGAAGATATCGATTCGGCCATGATCGACCAGCGCCTCGACACGGTCGGCATACCGGACCCGGACCTGATCATCCGCACCAGTGGCGAGGAACGCCTTTCGAACTTCCTGCTCTGGCAGGCCGCCTATTCGGAGTTTCTTTTCCTGCCCGACTTCTGGCCGGATTTCGATCGCCAGATGTTCTTTGAGGCATTGAAGACCTATGCTGCGCGCGACCGACGTTTTGGCGGCCTGACTGCCAAGCCCGCAGCGGTTGCCGGCTAATGGCAAGCGAACTTCAAAAACGTACCATTTCCGCGATCGTTCTGGCCGTGGTTACCCTTGCCGCCACCTGGTATGGCGGCACGCCTTTTCGTGCTTTCGCCGCAGGCATGTCTCTTCTGATCTATTATGAATGGTCGAAGATGACGCGACTGCCGGAGGTGGACCTGCGCGGTGATGCCTTTGGCTGGGTGGCCGTCGTCTGTATTGCGGCCAATCTCGCATTCGGTGATGTCTCGCTAGGTGCGCCGCTTCTGGGTGGCTTCACGGTCACGGCATTGCTTCTGAAGTTTTTGCGCCGCGGCAGCGGCTGGATGCCCGGCGGCGTTCTTTATGCGGGTCTGAGCGGCATTTCGCTGGCGGCGATCCGCGGCGGCGACCAGGTCGGCCTGATGGCGACGCTTTTTCTGTTTGCCGTCGTCTGGGGCACGGATATTCTCGCCTACTTCTTCGGTCGCTCCATCGGTGGCCCGAAACTCGCGCCACGCATCTCGCCCGGCAAGACCTGGTCCGGCGCCATTGGCGGCACGGTTTCCGGCATTGCGCTTGGAAGCCTGCTCGTGCTGGCATTCTTTTCACAGATATCGCTGCGGACCGTCCTTCTGGCATTGGTTCTGTCGGTGGCAAGCCAGATCGGTGACCTGTTCGAATCCTTCATCAAGCGCCGTTTTGGCGTCAAGGATTCCAGTCATCTCATTCCCGGTCACGGTGGTGTGATGGACCGCGTCGATGGTCTCGTTTTTGCCTGTTTTGCGGCGTTTCTTCTGGCAATGGCGCATGCCGCCTGGACGGGATATGGGGAAACCTCTGTTGCCGGTTTTCTTTTCGGTCTCTAAGGATCGCTGCAACAGAATCGTATGCTCGAAAACGGATAGGGAGCCGGAAAAGCAGGAATGGATGGCGTGATGGCAATTTTCAGCGTGCTTACCGGTTATATCATACCGTTTCTTCTCGTTCTCTCCGTGCTCGTTTTCGTGCACGAAATGGGACACTATCTTGTCGGCCGCTGGAGCGGCATTCGCGTTCTGGCGTTTTCGGTCGGATTTGGCCCGGAACTGATCGGTTATACGGACAGCCACGGGACCCGCTGGAAGCTCTCGGCGATTCCGCTGGGTGGTTACGTCAAGTTCTACGGTGACGAGGATGCCGCGAGCATGCCGGGCGCCGATGCGCTTGCCGGCATGAACGAGGCGGAGCGAAGCCAGACGCTGGCCGGCGCAAAGCTGTGGAAAAGAGCAGCCACCGTCGCGGCCGGCCCGATTGCCAATTTCATTCTGGCCATTGCCATTTTCGCCGTGCTTTTCACCGTCTATGGCAAGGTGGTTGCCGATCCGGTGGTTGCCGAAGTGCGTCCCGACAGTGCGGCGCAGGTTGCCGGTGTCGAGGTGGGCGACAAGCTCGTGGCGCTCGATGGTCACGAGGTATCCACCTTTGACGAGGTTCGCCGTTACGTCAGCATTCGCCCGCTCGTGCCGATCATCGTGACGGTGGAGCGCGAGGGTTCGCGGCTGGACCTGCCGATGGTGCCAAAGCGCGAGGAAATCACCGATCGTTTCGGCAACAAGGTCGAGCTCGGCCTGATCGGCATCGTGACGAACGAACAGCGCGGCAATTTCCGCGTCCAGCAGTTTTCGCCGGGTGCGGCCGTCATCGAGGGTTTTAAGGAAACCGGCAACATCATCACCGGCACTGGCCGTTACATCGGCAATATCTTTGCCGGCCGCATGAGTGCGGATCAGATCGGTGGTCCGATTCGCATCGCGGAAACCACGGGCCAGATGGCGACGCTCGGTTTTGTCGCCGTGCTGAATTTTGCCGCCGTGATCTCCGTATCCTTGGGCTTGATGAATTTGCTGCCGGTGCCGGTGCTTGACGGTGGCCACTTGCTGCTTTACGCGCTTGAGGCGCTGAGGGGACGTCCCCTGAACGAACGCGTTCAGGAGATTGTCTTCAGGCTTGGCTTTGCGCTGATTCTGACGCTGATGGTGTTCGCCACATGGAATGACACGATCGGCAGGTGGATCGGTTAAGTGTTTCAGAACGGTACGGAAACCGTTTATTTACCCTGTTTTCACGTGCGCGTGGCGAATGCGCCACGCCTGTGAAGGAAGTAAATAGAAATTAACGCAATGCCTTGCTTGTAGGACAAAAGAAGGTAAAACGACACACGTGGCCGGAGTCGGGTTCTGCCCGATTGGGGACAACGGAAAAAGGTAAGAAGTGAATATGAAAGCTGGTTCAAAGTTTTTGAACGCGGTGTCGGCGTTTGCGCTGTCTGCTAGTGTTGTCGCATCGGGTGCGGGTGTCGTTGTACTTGCCTCTGCCCCTGTTGCTGAGGCCGCCACCATTCAGCGGGTCGAAGTCCGTGGTGCGCAGCGCGCCGGCGAGGAAGCCGTTCGCTCCAACATCACCATTCGTCCGGGTGTCAGCTTCTCGGAAGTCGATATCGATGAATCGGTGAAGCGTCTTTATTCCACAGGTTACTTCTCCGACGTTCGCATCAGCGTTTCGGGCCGTTCGCTCGTCGTGACTGTCAGTGAAAACCAGCTGGTCAACCAGGTTGTTTTCAATGGCAATCGCAAGATCAAGGACGACAAGCTTGCCGGCGTCGTGCAGACGCAGCCGCTTGGTCCCTACAGCGATGCCTTGCTTTCTTCGGATGTCGCGCGCCTCAAGGAAGCCTATTCGGCGACCGGCCGCAGCGATGTCGAAATCACCACGCAGGTTGTTCCGGTTGGTCAGGGTCGCGTCAACATCGCGTTCCAGATCAATGAAGGTGACCGCACCAAGATTTCCGACATCAATTTCGTCGGCAACCAGGCTTACGGCAATCGTCGTCTGCGTGATGTCATCGCCACGAAGGAATCCGGCCCGCTGTCGTTCCTGACCCGCAAGGATGTCTACAACGAAGACAAGCGTCGTGCGGATGAAGAGGCGCTGCGTCAGTTCTATTTCAATCACGGTTATGCCGACTTCCGCGTCGTCTCCTCGGATGCTGTTCTGGATGAGTCCAAGAACGCCTACACGGTGAACTTCACCGTCGAGGAAGGTCAGCGTTACACCTTTGGTGACGTTCGCGTCGAATCGACGGTCGATGGCGTCAATGCCGAAGACCTGCAGGGGCTGGTAAGGACCCAGACGGGCGACACCTACAAGGCCAGCGACATCCAGAAGTCGATGGAAGCCATTTCCGAGCGTGTTGCTGCTGCGGGTTACCCGTTCGCACGCGTCACGCCGCGTGGCGACCGTAACTTCCAGAACAACACGATCGGTGTTTCCTATCTGGTCGATCAGGGCGAGCGCGCCTATGTCGAGCGTATCGAGATCCGTGGCAATACGCGCACGCGTGACTACGTCATCCGTCGCGAGTTCGATATCAGCGAAGGCGATGCCTTCAACCAGACGATGATCACGCGCGCCAAGCGTCGTCTCGAAGCTCTGGGCTATTTCGGCAAGGTCAACATCTCGACCACGCAGGGCACGTCTGCTGACCGCGTCGTCATCGTTGTTGACGTCGAAGATCAGTCGACCGGTTCGTTCGGTATCGGCGTCGGTTACTCGCCGAGCAGCGACAGCGCGATCCTCGAAGCCTCGATCGAAGAAAAGAACTTCCTCGGCCGTGGTCAGTACATCCGTATTGCCGTCGGTGGCGGTCTTGATGATGCGCGTACCTACTCGCTGTCGTTCACCGAGCCCTATTTCCTCGGTTATCGCTTGGCGGCCGGTTTCGATGTGTTCAGGAGCCAGTCTTCGAACGAGGACTATTACGACTATAACGAACAGGGCTTCACGCTGCGCGTGACGGCGCCGATCACCGAAGATCTGGCGACGACCTTCCGTTATACCTATAAGGAAATCGGTTACGACGGTAACGGCGATTGGAAAACCACGACCAATCTGTCGCAGCCGTATATCGACATGATCGAACATGGCGATTACGTGCAGTCGTCGATCTCGCAGACCTTGACCTACAACACGGTCGACAGCATGACCCTTCCACGTGAAGGTATCTATGCAACCGCGACGCATGAATATGCGGGTCTTGGTGGCGATTCCGAATACTACAAGATTTATGGCCGTGCCCGTTACTTCGCCCTGCTTTCGGATGAAGCCGATATCATCGGTCAGGTTGCTGTAGGCGCCGGTCATGTTATCGCCACAGGCGATAATCTGAACATCTTCGACCAGTTCACCTTCGGCGGTAAGCAGGTTCGCGGCTTCGAGAACAATGGTATCGGCCCGCGTGTCGGTGATGATGCAATTGGCGGCACCACCTACTTCAACGCGTCTGCGGAAGTCAGCATTCCTGCTCCGGGCCTGCCTGAAGATTTCGGTCTGCGTCTGAACGCTTTTGCTGACGCAGGCGTGCTGTACGGCAACAAGGTTTCGATCACGGGCACTGACCCGCTGCGTGACGACAACTCCATCCGTGCGTCGGTTGGTGCAGGTATCACCTGGGCTTCGCCCTTCGGTGCGCTGCGCGTCGATTACGCCGTGCCGGTTGCCAAGGAAGACTACGACGAAACGCAGAATTTCCGCTTCAGCATGGCCAACCAGTTCTGATCCTTCTGGTCCAGAACGACCACATAAAATGTTCTGGAGCTGAGGCTGATGGACGATAACAGATTTTTTCCGCCCCATGAGGGGGTGAGCTTGAAAGAGCTCGCCCGCCACCTGGGGGCGGAGCTTTTGGATGAAACGGCTGGCGAACGGTTGGTCCGTTCGGTCTCGCCGGTATCGCGGGCAAAGGCCGGCGACATTTGCTACATCCTTTCCCGCAAGAACAAGGCAGAACTCGAAACCTGTCAGGCCTCGGCCATCCTGTGTGATGCCGGGCTGCGTTCTGCTGTTCCCGATCATATTCCGGTGCTTCTGACACGCACGCCGCATTCGGCATTCGCGGCAGCTGGCGCTCTCCTGCATCCTGAAGGTCTACGGCCGAGCGCCGTGACCTCCGAGCCTGCGGGCATTTCGCCTGCGGCTTACGTCGATCCGACGGCACGTCTGGAAGATGGCGTGCATGTCGAGCCGATGGCTGTCATCGGTGCAGGCGCTGAAATCGGTTCCGGCACCCGGATCGGAGCAGGGGCCGTCATCGGCGCCAATGTGACGATCGGCCGTGACTGCACGATTGCCGCAGGCGCTTCGGTTATTGCATCGATGATCGGCAATGGCGTGATCATTCACAACGGCGCACGCATCGGCCAGGACGGTTTTGGTTATGCACCGGGTCCGCGCGGTTTCATGAAGATCGTGCAGGTCGGCCGGGTGATCATTCAGGACAATGTCGAGATCGGCGCCAATACGACGATCGACCGTGGCGCCATGGATGATACCGTAATCGGCGAAGGCACGAAGATCGATAATCTGGTGCAGATTGCCCATAACGTTCGCATCGGGCGTCATTGCGGCCTTGCATCGGGTACGGGCATTGCCGGATCGACCACCATCGGCGACGGCGTAATGATCGGTGGTGCTTCGGGCATCAATGGTCATATCACGATCGGCGACGGCGTGCAGATCGCCGCCATGAGCGGTGTTGTCGGCGATATTCCGCCGAAGGCCAAATATGGTGGGATTCCGGCGCGACCCATGCCCGACTTCCTGAGAGATATTGCAGAAATCATGATGCGTTCCGATGAACGCGCAAAGAAAAGAGGAGACCGGAATGGCTGAGGGCAACACGACCCTGGCGTCGGCAGACATCCAGCAGATCATGAAGCTCTTGCCGCACCGCTATCCTTTCCTGCTGGTCGACAAGATCATCGGGATCGACGGTGATAATTCGGCGATCGGCATCAAGAACGTGACGGCCAACGAGCCGCATTTCACCGGACATTTTCCGGACCAGCCGATCATGCCGGGCGTTCTGCTCGTTGAAGGCATGGCCCAGACGGCCGGCGCCATCTGCGCGCTGAAGGAAGGTGAGGGCGGCAATCTCGTCTACTTCATGACGATCGACAATGCCCGCTTCCGCAAGCCGGTCGTGCCGGGTGATCGCGTCGAGTTCCATGTCACCAAGCAGAAGCAGCGCGGCAACATCTGGAAGTTCCACTGCGATGCAAAGGTGGATGGTGCCGTGGTCGCGGAAGCAGATATCGGCGCAATGATCCGCCGCAAGGGCGAGTAATGAGCACGATAGCAGCAAGCGCACGCATCCATCCCATGGCAGTTGTCGAGGATGGTGCGGTCATCGGCGAGAACGTCTCGATCGGTCCGTTCTGTCGGGTCGGTCCGAAAGTCGTCCTCAAGGATGGCGTCGAACTGATCTCCAATGCCGTTGTCAGCGGCCGTACCGAAATCGGTTCCGGCACACGTATTTTCCCGATGGCGGTGATCGGTGGCGATCCGCAGAGCGTTCATCACGCTGGCGAGGAAACCACGCTGTTTGTTGGCGCAAACTGCACGATGCGTGAAGGCGTGACGATGAACACCGGTACGGTGGAAGGCGGCGGCACGACCGTCGTCGGTGATCGTTGCTTGTTCCTTGCCAATTCTCATGTCGCGCATGACTGCATTCTCGGCAATGACATCATCATGTCGAACAATGTGATGCTGGCCGGCCACGTGAAGGTTGGCGATCGCGTCATCCTCGGTGGTGGTTCCGCCGTGCACCAGTTCAGCCGTATCGGCCGTCAGGCCTTTATCGGCGGCCTGTCTGCGGTGAACTATGACGTCATCCCGTATGGTATGCTGAACGGCAATCCCGGCCTTCTTGGCGGCCTCAATGTCGTCGGCATGACGCGCGCCGGTATTGAACGCGCAACCATCCACAAGGTTCGCCGTGCCTTCAAGGATATCTTTGAAGCCGAAGGCAATATCCGCACCAATGCCGCAGCGCTGCGTGACGAATATGCCGATTGCCCGGAAGTCATGGAAATCCTCGACTTCATAGGTGCCGATAGCGATCGTGCGATTTCCTCGCCGCATCGTGGCAAGGCCTGATATTTTGGCCGGCGTTCCGGCAAACTCTTCGAAAGGCCGCTTGGCGATCATCGCCGGAAGCGGCCTTTTGCCGTTCTATGTGGCCGAAGCCGCCCGTCGCGCTGGCGAGGATCCCCTGATCGTTCCCTTGAAGAGCGAAGCCGACCGCGATTTTTCCAGCTTCGAATGTGTTCCGGCCAGCGTCGGTGATCTGGCGACGATCGAAAAGGCCGTGCGGGATCTCGGTATCGGCCGTGTGGTTATGTCCGGTGGTGTGGCCCGCCGGCCGGAATGGCGCGAAATCCGGCCCACTTGGCGCACGATCCGCAAGATGCCGTCCGTCGTGCGCACGCTGCTGGCGGGTGGCGACGATACCGTGTTGCAGATGGTCATCCGCCTGTTCGAGGCCATGGGCTGTGAGGTCATGGGCGTGCACCAGATCGCGCCGGATCTTCTGGCAACGGTCGGTCCGATCGGCCGTGTTTCGCCCTCGGATGATGATCGTCGCGATATCCACAAGGCAGGCCATGCGGCGCGTCTGCTGGGTGAACTGGATGTCGGTCAGGGCTCCGTCAGCGTCGGTGGTCGTATCGTTGCTCTGGAAGGTGTCGAGGGTACGGATGCCATGCTGCAGCGCGTTGCGGCTCTGCGGGCAGCCGGTCGCGTTTCCGCGCGCCGCAAGGGCGTGCTGGTCAAACTCTGCAAACCGCAGCAGGATATCCGCGCCGACCTGCCGACGATCGGGCCTTCGACCGTACGCAATGCGGTGGCAGCGGGCCTTGCCGGTATTGCCGTGGAAGTTGGCCGCGCGCTGGTGCTCGACCGTGAGGAGATGATTGCACTGGCGGATGCCGAGGGCATTTTTGTCTGCGGCATCGATGCCGGACTGCCGGATGAGGGGTTGTCATGAGTGAGCGTGTTCTGAAGGTTGCCGTGATTGCCGGCGAGGTTTCGGGAGATCTGCTCGGCGGCGATCTGATTGCCGCATTGAAAACGAAGACCGCAGCACCAATCGAACTGGTTGGCGTCGGCGGCGATGCGCTGGAGGCGCAGGGCCTGCATTCGCTCTTCGATTTTTCCGAATTGTCGATCATGGGCATTACCCAGGTTCTGGCGCGTCTGCCGAGCCTGATCCGCCGTATCGGCCAGACGGCGGATGCGATCATTGCCGCAAAACCGGATGTGCTGATCATCATCGACAGCCCGGATTTTACCCATCGCGTGGCGAAGAAGGTGAGGGCGGCTCTGCCCGATCTGCCGGTCGTCAATTATGTCTGCCCCAGCGTCTGGGCCTGGAAGGAATATCGCGCCAAGGCGATGTTGCCTTATGTGGACCGCGTACTGGCAGTACTGCCTTTCGAGCCCGAGGCAATGCAACGTCTGGGTGGGCCACGCACGGATTTTGTCGGCCATCGCCTGACGGCAGATCCCGACATTTTGCGCGTTCGCGAATTGCGCGCGCAACGACCGCTGAGAAGCGCTGATGATGCGAAGACAATTTTGCTCCTGCCAGGCTCACGTGGGGCCGAGATCAAGGCCCTGTTGCCGATCTTTGGCGAGGTGATGCAGGAGTTCGTCCGCCGCAACGGGCCGACGCGTTTTATTCTGCCGACCGTCAAACGGCGCGAAACACTGGTGCGGGAAATCGTTTCCGGTTTCGAGATCAAGCCGGAGGTCATGTCTGACCAGTCGGGTAAATGGGCAGCCTTCGCCGAAGCCGATGCGGCGATCGCGGCATCCGGAACCGTCATCCTCGAGCTTGCTCTGGCGAATGTTCCGGTCGTTTCCGCCTACAAGGCCGATTGGCTGATCACCATGATGGCCAAACGTATCAAGATATGGTCCGGCGCTCTGCCAAACCTCATCGCAGATCGTGTGGTCGTTCCGGAATATATCAATGAAGTGGTGCGTCCCGGTGCGCTCTGCCGTTGGGCCGAACAGCTTTCATATGACAGCAGCCCGCGCCGGGCCATGCTGGAAGGTTTCGATCTGACCTGGAAAAACCTCAGCGTGCCCGTGCCGCCGGGAGAAGCGGCCGCCGCCATCGTGATCGATCTTCTTGTCCATAAAAAACCCGGCCATTGACCGGGTTTTTCTTTGTCTCAATGTCCCGAGCTTAGCGCTTGGAAACCGGAACGTAATCGCGCTGGGCCTCGCCGGTATAGAGCTGGCGCGGGCGGCCGATACGCTGCTGCGGATCTTCGATCATTTCGGCCCACTGCGCGATCCAGCCGACGGTGCGGGCGAGAGCGAAGAGCACGGTGAACATCGTGGTCGGGAAGCCCATCGCCTTCAGCGTGATGCCCGAATAGAAGTCGATGTTCGGATAGAGCTTCTTCTCGATGAAGTAAGGATCGGTCAGCGCGATCTTTTCGAGCTCCATGGCGACCTGCAGAAGCGGATCGTCCTTGTGGCCAAGCTCTGCGAGAACCTCATGCGTGGTCTTCTGCATGATTTTCGCGCGCGGGTCGTAGTTCTTGTAGACGCGGTGACCAAAGCCCATCAGGCGGAATGGATCGTTCTTGTCCTTGGCGCGGGCAATGTATTCCGGAATCTTGTCGACCGTGCCGATTTCCTGCAGCATGTTCAGCGCTGCTTCATTGGCGCCGCCATGAGCGGGGCCCCAGAGGCAGGCAATGCCAGCGGCGATACAGGCAAACGGGTTGGCGCCCGAAGAGCCGGCGAGACGAACGGTCGAGGTCGAGGCGTTCTGCTCGTGATCCGCATGCAGAATGAAGATGCGGTCCATGGCACGCGCCAGAACCGGGTTCACCTTGTACTCTTCGCAGGGGACGGCAAAGCACATCCGCAGGAAGTTCGTCGAATAGTCGAGGTCGTTCTGCGGATAAACGAAGGGCTGGCCGATATGGTATTTGTAGGCCATCGCAGCGATCGTCGGCATCTTGGCGATCATGCGGAGCGAGGCAACCATGCGCTGATGCGGATCGGTGATGTCGGTCGAGTCGTGATAGAAGGCCGACAGAGCGCCAACCGTGCCGACCATGACGGCCATCGGATGTGCGTCACGACGGAAGCCGCTGAAGAACTTGTTCATCTGCTCGTGCACCATGGTGTGGTGCGTGACGCGATGATCGAAATCCTTCTTCTGTGCGGCGGTCGGCAGATCGCCGTAAAGCAGCAGGTAACAGGTTTCCAGGAAGTCGCCGTGTTCAGCCAGCTGTTCGATCGGGTAACCGCGGTGCAAAAGCACGCCGTTGTCGCCGTCGATATAGGTGATCTTGGATTCGCACGCCGCAGTGGAGGTGAAGCCGGGGTCGTAGGTGAAGGCGCCGGTGTTCTTGTACAATGCGCCGATGTCGATCACGTCAGGCCCAATCGTGCCCTTCTTGACCGGCATCTCGACTTTTTTATCGCCAAGAACGATGTTTGCGCTCGTATCCGTCATATAATCCTCCGAAATAGGCGGAAATGGCGCTGGAGAAGCGCCAAAAGAAAAGAAGCGTCCTGATTAGCTATATGATCCGACGCTCGCTGCCAAGCGCCTGTGGGCGGTATTTGTGCAATGCGAAAAATATGTAGGCAAACCGTCGGTTTTCTCGGCAATCTATAGTTGGAGCTGCTTGCGGGTTTGTTTCACCGGCGCGGTGCCTAACCTGATCCGGCCTTTCTCTCCGCTCTCCTGCAAACCAGCTCGAAGGAGTGATTTTGGCGTTGACGGATTGTTGCTGCAGGTGCAATCCTTGGTGGTGTTTGGTTGGGCGGCGTTTGGGAGGGGCGGATGCCGGCGGAGCTTATGCCGAAGCCGGACTTTCGGTCGAATTTGCCTTCCCGAGATGCTTCGGATGGAGGTCAGGAAGGCCACTCCCATGCACTTATGGACTCACTTGCCGGGGCGGACGAAAGGGATGGCGGCCACCGGGGCAATGGCGCGAATGGTCGCACCCGGCTCCGATCGGTAGGCGCTGCGTTTCCTGGCCTGCGAATTTTCCGCGCGAAGCGATCTTTCGATCTTGTTCCGCATCATTCCTACACTCTCGCGTCGAAATGTTGGGCGGCTGTCGCGCGCCTGAATGCGGCGCTGCCGGCAATGCTGGCCGAGGAACAGTCGCATGGGCATGCCTTTCTGGCCTTGCCGGTTCTTGTCGGTCTCGGGGCCGTCATCTGGTTTGCGCTGCCGACCGAGCCTGCCACATGGCCCCTGATTGGTGCTTTGCTGGCCTGCGCCACCCTCGGTCTGGTTCTGCGGGGGCATCATGGGTGGAAGCGTCACGCGGCGCTGGCCGTGCTTTTCCTTTTGGCGGGAATGCTGCTGGCAGCCTGTGAAAACTGGCGAATGGCCACCGTCATGCTCGATCAGCCTGTGACGACGATGGTGACGGGCGTGGTCGAAATGCGAGAGCCGAGCGGCAAAGGGCGCTGGCGTTACGTGTTGGCACTCGAAAAGACGGAAATGCCGACGCTGCGGCGACAACCGGGGCGCATCACCGTGATTTCCCGCGGCAAGACGGTGTTTGATATCGGGGATCGGATCAGTGGCCGGGCGCGATTATCGCCGCCGTCAGGTCCGGCGCTGCCGGGCCTTGTGGATTTTGCCTTCAATTCATATTTCGACGGCGTTGGCGCCATCGGTTATTTTTACGGCACGCCGAGCCTCGCCGATGGGACCGTCACGGTCAGTTGGGGACAGTCCATGGAGCGGATGTTCTTCACCTGGCGTAGCGCGATCGCGACACGCATCCGTGATACCGTTCCCGGCGATGCCGGAGCCTTTGCCGCCGCCATCGTTACCGACGAGCGGCGTGCCATTTCCAGTGAGACGACCGAGGCGCTACGTGTTTCCGGGCTGGCGCATATCGTTGCGATTTCGGGTTTGAACATGGCGCTCGCGGCCGGCATCTTTTTTGTCGGCATGCGCAGCCTGCTTGCTCTCTTGCCGGGGTTTGCGCAGGCCTTTCCAGTCAAGAAACTGGCAGCTGCGGCGGCCCTGCTGATGGCGACCGGTTATTATCTGATCTCCGGTTTCGGCGTGTCTGCCGAGCGCGCCTATATCATGATGGCGATCATGCTTGCGGCGGTGTTTTTCGATCGTCCGTCGATCAGCCTGCGCAATGTGGCGCTGGCGGCGCTCGTGGTGCTTGTCGTCTCGCCTTCGGAAATTCTGGGCCCGAGTTTTCAGATGTCCTTTGCGGCGACCGTGGCGTTGGTTGCGGGATATTCGGCGTGGAGCCGGCGGCGGGAGAAAAACGGCGATGATCCGCCATGGCGGCCGGCCACGCTCAAGCCGGTTTTTGCCGTCGGGCATCTCATCGGTGGCGTGTTCGTCACCTCGCTGATCGGCGGGCTTTCGACGGCGATCTTTTCCATCGATCATTTCCATCGGATGTCCACCTATGGGCTGGTTGCCAATCTGGCCGCCATGCCGCTCGTGTCGTTCATCGTCATGCCATTCGGTCTGATCGGAATGCTGTTGATGCCCTTCGGCCTCGATGGCCCTTTTCTGCAAATCATGGGTTTCGGTCTGCAGGGCGTCATCGTGGTCGCCAAGACCATCGCCGGCTGGGGAGGCGATGTCGGTATCGGCCGTCAGCCGTCGGGGTTCCTGCCTGTGGCAACGGCCGGTTTTCTTGTCCTCACCTTGCTGCGGACGCGGCTTCATCTCCTGGGGTTGCCGCTTCTGGCTCTGGCCATTTTTCTCTCATGGCGGGCAGGACACGATCCGCCACCGGATTTTCTGGTTTCGGAAGATGGCAGTCTCGCCGCGTTTCTGGAAGGGGCGCAGGTCAACGCCAGCCGCGCTCGACCGCCCGGTTTCATCTATTCGCAGTGGCGTCACGCTTTATCGTTACCGCAGCCGACCGGGCCGGTCTTGCTGGACCTTCCGACACCCGGGAACAAGGAGACGGCATCCCCGCCAATCGTCGCTTCGGTGGCAAGTAATTTGGACGCGGAAACGCCGGGTTCGGGCTCACTTGCCTCCTCAGTTGCACAGGCAGCCGATCCCGCACAGAAAATTGGCGCGCCGGCAGCAGCGCCACCTTCTGCCGGCGCAAGGGCAGGCCGAGAACGGTTAAAGCCTGAAGAGCTGGCCCAAACCCGACAGGCAATGCAAAAAGCATTACTGGAGAACCGTTCCGAAACATTCGTCTGCGCGGCTCGATCATGGTGTGTCGCAAAATCAAACGACGGCGCGACGGTCGCGGTCGTCGAAGATGCGCGTTTTGCCGGCACCGCCTGTGATGTCGTGCAAGTGGTCATCGCCGCGCGCGCCCGTTTCGATCGCTGCCGGTCGGGCGCCCTGATGATTAATGGCGAGGCTTTGCGCCGCACGGGGGCGCTGGAAATCCGATTTAACGGAAAATCCGATCCTCAGGATTGGTCGTTCATCGCCGCCATGGTTGGTGCCGATCGTTCCTGGATGCGTCACCGCCAGTATGACTGGCGGCGAAATATTTTTGATCCGGCATTGCCGGAGCCGCTGCAATCTTTGAGCAGCGGCGCGAAGCCTTAGCCCGGACCTAAACTAGTGATAGCGGCGAATGAGGCCGACCAGCTTGCCCTGAACTTTTACGCGTTCCTGCGGGAAGATGCGGGTCTCATAGGCCGGATTTGCAGCTTCAAGAGCAATCGACGCGCCTTTGCGGCGGAAACGTTTCAACGTCGCCTCCTCGTCATCCACAAGCGCAACGACGATATCGCCCGGCGTGGCTGTGTTGCCGTTGCGGATGATGACGGTATCGCCATCGAGAATGCCGGCCTCGATCATCGAATCGCCGCGCACTTCCAGCGCGTAATGTTCGCCATTGCCGAGCATTTCCGGTGGCACGGCGATTTCATGCGTCGTGTTCTGGATTGCCGAGATCGGCACACCTGCGGCGATACGGCCCATGACCGGGACGGTCGTTGCCGCAAAACTGTCATTGGCGACCGGCGGTGGCGTGGCCGTCTTGACCGGTTGGGTCTTGCCAAGGCTGCCTTCGATGACGCTCGGTGCGAAAGGCTTGCGCGGCGTCAGGCTGGCGCTGTAGGCATCGGGCAGCTTGATGACTTCAAGCGCGCGTGCCCGATTGGGCAAACGGCGGATGAAGCCGCGTTCCTCAAGTGCCGTGATCAGGCGGTGAATGCCCGATTTGGAGGCCAGATCCAGCGCATCCTTCATCTCGTCGAACGACGGTGGGACGCCGGATTCCTTCATGCGTTCGTGAATGAACAGAAGCAGTTCCTGCTGTTTGCGCGTGAGCATGGCGGGTCCTTGAAGGTGAAACAAATCCAGAACGGACACTATATGTTCCATGTGTGTTCTGCAAGGGGCGAAAATTGGTAATGCCCGGAACGAAGCGTGCGCATGCTGATCTTGATCATGAGCCGGGAAAGGTTGATCACTCATCCTGAAACCCGTTTTGAAAAGGGGCGGCTATGTTCACCATCGATCATATCGTTCTGCCCACCTCTTCGCTTGATCGTGCGCGCCGTCGATTAAGCCTGCTCGGCTTCACGGTCGCAGCCGATGCCGCACATCCGTTCGGCACCGGAAATACCTGTGTTTTCATGGGAGACGGCACTTATCTGGAGCCGCTCTCCGTGGTGGATGCGGGCCTTTATGAACGCGCGATTGCGGCCGGGAATGTGTTCGTGGCTGAGGATCGGCATGCGCGTGCGGTGATGGGCGATGAGGGGTTTTCCGCCATTGCACTGGCAACGAAGGATGCGCGTTCAGACCATGAGCGTTTTAGCCGCGCAAAACTTTCAGGCGGCGAGATGCTGGAATTCTCCAGGCTGGTACGGTTGCCGGATGGATCGGAAAAACTCGCACGTTTCCGCCTCGCCTTTGCAACGCGCGGCGATACCGATTCGTTCGGGGTGTTCACGTGTCAGCGGCTTGATCCCTTGCCGGCGGATCGAGCGGCGCTGGAGCGCCATGAAAATGGTGTGTCGGGGCTAGCGGAGATCGTGCTGGTGTCGGAAGATGCAATGGCCGCCTGTGTCGAGCGCCTGCAGATCATGTTCAATGGCGCAGCGGATTCGGCCGCGGACAGCCATCATGTCTTCTCCGCGAGCAATGCCGTCGTGACACTGTTTTCCACTAGCGCCTTCAAGGCTGAGTTCGCGGCTGATGCAGGATTTGCGGCGTTGCCAGTGCCGCGCCTCACCGGCGCTGCCATCGTCTTCCGTGTTTCCGATCTCACCGTGACACGGGCTGTGCTTGCTGCTAATGACGTCGCATTCATGGATAAGGGCAGTCGCATCGTGGTTGCCCCGGCGCCCGGGCAGGGTGCCGTATTTGCTTTCGAGGAGTGATCATGGCTGTCAGCGCCAAGGCCGAAGTAACCGTCGGCGAGGGGGCCAAGCAGGTCCTTTTTTCCAACAGCAAAAAGCTCTCTTTGATTGCCGGCCCCTGCCAGATGGAGAGCCGCGATCATGCATTCATGATTGCTGGCACGCTGTCTGAACTCTGCGAGAAGCTGGGTATCGGTCTCGTTTACAAGTCGTCCTTCGACAAGGCGAACCGCACCTCGATTGCCGGCAAGCGCGGCATCGGGCTCGAAACGGCAATGGAAATCTTTGCCGATCTCAAGAAGGAATTCGGCTTTCCGGTTCTGACCGATATCCACACGGAAGAGCAGTGCGCTGTTGTCGCCGAGACTGTGGACATTCTGCAGATCCCGGCCTTCCTGTCGCGCCAGACCGATCTTCTGGTCGCGGCCGCAAAAACCGGCCGCGCCATCAACGTCAAGAAGGGCCAGTTCCTGGCGCCCTGGGACATGAAGAATGTCCAGGCGAAATTTACTGAAAGCGGCAACGGCAATGTGCTTCTGTGCGAGCGCGGCGCATCCTTCGGTTACAATACGCTGGTGTCGGACATGCGTTCGCTGCCGATCATGGCGTCGCTTGGTTCACCGGTTATTTTTGATGCCACCCATTCCGTGCAGCAGCCGGGCGGGCAGGGCGGTTCGAGCGGCGGTCAGCGCGAGTTCGTGGAAACTCTGGCGCGTGCAGCGGTGGCTGTCGGCGTCGCCGGCGTTTTCATTGAAACCCATGAGGATCCGGACAATGCGCCGTCAGATGGCCCGAACATGGTGCATCTGAAGGACATGCCGAAACTTCTGGAAAAACTGCTGGCTTTCGACGCCATCGCCAAGGCCGCTTGAAGTAGCCCATGTGACAAATTGCACTTTTGACCACCGTCAAGGAACCAAAAGTGCCTGCACTGTAATTGCCGTGTCATTGATTGTGAGCCATTTTCAGTGACCGACGAGACGTCAACCTGAGGAGAGACCATTGACTGCCATTACCGATATCATTGCCCGCGAGATCCTCGACAGCCGCGGCAACCCGACCGTTGAGGTCGACGTCTATCTCGAAGACGGCACGATGGGCCGTGCTGCCGTTCCGTCGGGCGCTTCGACCGGTGCGCATGAAGCCGTCGAGCTTCGCGATGGCGGCAAGCGTTATGGTGGCAAGGGCGTGCTGAAGGCTGTCGAAGCCGTCAACACCGAAATCTTCGATGCCATCGGTGGTTTCGATGCCGAAAGCCAGATCCATATCGACAAGACGATGATCGCGCTGGACGGTACGCCGAACAAGTCGCGTCTCGGCGCCAACGCCATCCTCGGCGTATCGCTCGCCGTTGCCAAGGCTGCTGCCGAATCCTCCGGTCTGCCGCTCTACCGTTACATCGGTGGTGCAGCTGCCCACGTTCTGCCGGTTCCGATGATGAACATCATCAACGGCGGCGCCCATGCCGATAACCCGATCGATTTCCAGGAATTCATGGTCATGCCGGTCGGCGCGGAATCGATTGCCGATGCCGTTCGTATTGGTTCGGAAATTTTTCACGTTCTGAAAAAGGAACTGGGCGCGCAGGGCCACAACACCAATGTTGGTGACGAAGGCGGTTTTGCGCCGGGCCTGAAGAGCGCCCCGGAAGCCCTCGACTTCATCATGAAGTCGGTCGAAAAGGCCGGTTACAAGCCGGGTGAAGACGTCTTCCTCGGCCTCGACTGCGCCTCGACCGAGTTCTTCAAGAACGGCAAATACGAGATGGAAGGCGAGGGCCGTACGCTCGAGCCGGAAGCCATGGCCGATTACCTCGCAGAATTGGCCGCAAAATACCCGATCATCTCGATCGAAGACGGTATGGCCGAAGACGACTGGGATGGCTGGAAGTACCTGACCGACAAGATCGGCTCCAAGGTTCAGCTGGTCGGCGACGATCTGTTCGTCACCAACTCGGCCCGCCTGCGCGACGGCATCAAGATGGGCACCGCCAACTCGATCCTCGTCAAGGTCAACCAGATCGGCTCGCTGACCGAAACGCTCGATGCGGTCGAGACGGCGCACAAGGCGCGTTACACCGCCGTCATGTCGCACCGTTCGGGTGAGACCGAGGACTCGACGATTGCCGATCTCGCCGTCGCCACCAACTGCGGTCAGATCAAGACAGGCTCGCTGTCGCGTTCGGATCGTCTCGCCAAATACAACCAGCTGATCCGCATCGAGGAAATGCTCGGCCCGCAGGCTGTTTATGCCGGTCGCTCGATCCTGAAGTTCTAAGATTGTCGCGTGGCCGCAAGGCTGCCGCGTTTGATTGTGAAAGCCCGCGGCTCAGGTCGCGGGTTTTTGCGTTTCCGCGTTCACGCCAACATGGTCAACGATTGCTTAAACAAGTTCTGCGACTGTCAGGGCAGATTATTGCGTGACGGGATTCTCAACGAGCATGTGGACCAAGCATCATAAGCCAAGAAAACTGGGCCGTTTTGTCCTTCCCGCCATCACCGTCGCTTTTCTCGGTTATTTCGGTTATCATTCCGTCCATGGTGATCTCGGGCTGATAGCAACGGAGGAGTTTGAGCGTCAGCGCGTGCTGCGTGCGGCCGATCTCGCTAAATTGACGGAAAAACGCCAGGCGCTGGAGCGTCAGGTTGCGCTTCTGAGCGATGGCTCGATGGAGCGGGATATGCTCGACGAAACCGCGCGTTACCAGCTCAACGTCTCGCGCGCGGACGAGATTGTCATTTTTAACGGCAATCGCTAACTTAACCGAGTTCAGGTTAATCAAAATTTTTCTTGATAAATCATAGGTTTATCAAGCATGTGAGCCATGCAAATATGTCATTGCTGGCGCGCACATTTGTGCCTATGTTACGCCTCGAAACCGGGACGCGCCACAATGGTATGGCGAGCCCTACTTCGATTAAGCGCAGTACATAGGGAGGGATAGATGGCGCCTGCTAAAACCGCGTCCACGTCCGGCCGCAGATCCGCGGCAAAGTCTGCAAACAAATCCGTTTCCAAATCGGCTCCTAAGGAATTCACCGGCAAGAACACGCCGGATTTCGGCAAGGACGACGAGCTTCACGCCTATCGTGAAATGCTGCTCATCCGCCGCTTTGAAGAAAAGGCCGGCCAGCTTTACGGTATGGGCTTCATCGGCGGCTTCTGCCACCTTTACATCGGCCAGGAAGCTGTCGTTGTCGGCATGCAGATGGCCCAGAAGGAAGGCGATCAGGTTATTACCGCTTACCGTGACCACGGTCACATGCTGGCGGCCGGCATGAGCCCGCGCGGCGTCATGGCGGAACTGACCGGGCGTCAGGGCGGCTTGTCGAAAGGCAAGGGCGGCTCGATGCACATGTTCTCGAAAGAGAAGCATTTTTACGGCGGCCACGGCATCGTCGGTGCACAGGTCTCGCTCGGCACGGGTCTCGCCTTCGCGAACTCCTACCGTGGCAATGACTCGGTATCGGTCGCCTATTTCGGCGACGGCGCTGCCAACCAGGGTCAGGTTTACGAGAGCTTCAACATGGCTGCTCTCTGGAAACTGCCGATCATCTATATCGTCGAGAACAACCGTTACGCCATGGGCACATCGACTGCCCGCGCAACGGCGCAGGCGAACTATTCGATGCGCGGTGTCGGTTTCGGTATTCCCGGCGTCCAGGTGGATGGCATGGATGTCCGCGCCGTCAGGGCGGCGGCTGAAGAGGCTCTCGAACATTGCCGTTCCGGCAAGGGCCCGATCATCCTCGAAATGCTGACCTACCGTTACCGCGGCCACTCGATGTCCGACCCGGCGAAATATCGCTCCAAGGAAGAAGTCCAGAAGATCCGCTCCGAGCAGGATCCGATCGAGCAGGTGCGCCAGCGCATTCTCGATGGCGGCTGGGCGACCGAAGACGATCTGAAGGCGATCGACAAGGATATCCGCGACATCGTTTCGGATTCGGCCGATTTTGCGCAGAACGACCCCGAGCCGGATGCATCCGAGCTCTACACCGACATCTTGCTCTGAGCCGCGGGGAGAGAACACATGCCTATTGATATCCTGATGCCCGCGCTTTCTCCGACCATGGAAGAAGGCACGCTGTCCAAGTGGCTGAAGAACGAAGGTGACGCCGTCAAGTCCGGCGATGTCATCGCCGAGATCGAGACCGACAAGGCGACCATGGAAGTGGAAGCCGTCGATGAAGGCGTGATCGGCAAGCTGCTGGTCGCGGCCGGCACCGAAAACGTCAAGGTCAACACCAAGATCGCCGTGCTGCTCGAAGAGGGCGAAAGCGCCGACTCGATTTCCGCAGACGCGCCGAAGGCCGATGCCGATACGCCGGCTGCAACCTCTGACGCCGCTGGCGGCAAGGCACGCGAAGCTTCCGAGGAAACCCCTGCTGCTGCCAAGGTTCCGGCCCAGCCGAAGCTCGAAGTCGCTGCCGATCCGGATATTCCGGCCGGCACCGAAATGGTCATGACCACCGTGCGCGAAGCGCTGCGCGACGCCATGGCCGAAGAAATGCGCCGCGATGGCGACGTGTTCGTCATGGGTGAGGAAGTCGCCGAATATCAGGGCGCCTACAAGATTACGCAGGGCCTGCTGCAGGAATTCGGCGACCGTCGCGTCATCGACACCCCGATCACCGAACACGGCTTTGCCGGCGTCGGCGTCGGTGCTGCCATGGCCGGTCTGAAGCCGATCGTCGAGTTCATGACCTTCAACTTCGCCATGCAGGCGATCGACCAGATCATCAACTCCGCTGCCAAGACGCTCTACATGTCCGGCGGCCAGATGGGTGCTCCGATCGTCTTCCGTGGACCGAATGGTGCGGCTGCCCGCGTTGGCGCCCAGCACAGCCAGGACTACGCGTCGTGGTACAGCCAGATCCCGGGCCTCAAGGTCGTCATGCCGTACACGGCAGCTGACGCCAAGGGCCTGCTCAAGGCTGCCATCCGCGATCCGAACCCGGTCGTCTTCCTTGAGAACGAAATCCTGTACGGTCAGTCCTTCGAAGTTCCGAAGATGGATGATTTTGTCCTGCCGATCGGCAAGGCGCGCATCCACCGCAAGGGCAAGGACGTGACCGTGGTTTCCTTCGGTATCGGCATGACCTACGCCACCAAGGCGGTTGCCGAGCTCGAAAAGGAAGGCATCGATGTCGAACTGATCGATCTGCGCACGCTGCGTCCGATGGATCTTCCGACCGTCATTGAGAGCGTCAAGAAGACCGGCCGTCTCGTCACCGTCGAGGAAGGTTACCCGCAGAACTCGGTCGGCACCGAAATCGCCACCCGCGTCATGCAGCAGGCTTTCGATTATCTCGATGCGCCGATCCTGACGATTGCCGGCAAGGACGTTCCGATGCCTTACGCGGCAAACCTCGAAAAGCTGGCTCTGCCGACTGTCGACGAAGTCGTTCAGGCGGTGAAGACCGTCTGCTACAAGTAAGGAAGAGGTGATACGATGCCTATCAACATCACCATGCCTGCCCTGTCGCCCACCATGGAAGAGGGCAACCTCGCCAAGTGGCTCGTCAAGGAAGGCGATACGGTCAAGTCCGGCGACGTGATCGCCGAGATCGAAACCGACAAGGCGACGATGGAAGTTGAAGCCGTGGATGAGGGCGTGATCGCCAAGATCGTCGTCCCGGCCGGCACCGAAGCGGTCAAGGTCAACGCCCTGATCGCCATCATTGCCGAAGAAGGCGAAGACGTTGCTGCCGCTGCTGCCGGTGCGGGTTCCGCACCGAAGGCGGAAGCGAAAGCCGAAGCTCCGAAGGCAGAAGCCGCCAAGGAAGCTCCGAAGGCTGAAAAGCCGGTGACCGACGCTGCTCCGGCAGCTTCGACCCCGGCGCCGGTTGCCGCAGACGGCAATCGCGTTTTCTCGTCGCCGCTTGCTCGTCGTCTGGCTAAGGAAGCCGGTCTCGATCTCTCCGCCGTCACCGGCACCGGCCCGCATGGCCGTGTCGTCAAGGCTGACGTCGAGAAGGCCGCTGCCGGTGGTGCGGCCAAGGCTGCTCCGGCTGCCGCTGGCCCGTCTGCTGCCGCCCCGGCGCTCGCCAAGGGTCCTTCGGACGACAACGTGCTAAAACTGTTTGCGGATGGTTCCTACGAACTTCTGCCGCATGACGGCATGCGCAAGACGATTGCGGCCCGCCTCACCGAGTCGACGCAGACGGTTCCGTCCTACACGATCTCGATGGATTGCCTGCTCGACAACCTCATGGCGCTGCGTGCGGACATCAACAAGTCTGCACCGGTGAAGAAGACGGAGAAGGGCGAGGTTCCGGCCTTCAAGCTTTCCGTCAACGACTTCATCATCAAGGCGATGGCGCTGGCCCTGCGCGATGTTCCGATGGCAAACGCCTCCTGGACTTCGACCGCCCGCGTTCTGCACAAGCACGCCGATGTCGGCGTTGCCGTTTCCATCCCGGATGGCCTGATCACGCCGATCGTTCGCAAGGCCGAAACAAAATCCCTGTCGGTCATCTCGAACGAGGTGAAGGACATGGCCAAGCGCGCCCGCGACAAGAAGCTGAAGCCGGAAGAATACCAGGGCGGCACGACTTCCGTGTCCAACCTCGGCATGTTCGGCGTGTCGTCGTTCACATCGATCGTCAACCTGCCGCAGGCCTCGATCGTTTCGATCGGTGCCGGTGTGGAAAAGCCGGTCGTCAAGAATGGCGAGATCAAGGTCGGCACGGTGATGACGGCTACCTTTGCCTTCGACCACCGCGTCATCGATGGCGCGCTCGGCGCGGAACTCGCTTCCGCCTTCAAGCGCTACATCGAAAACCCGATGTCGATGCTGGTATAATGGTGTTTCGGCCGCGGTGCATGCCGCGGCCGGCTCCGTTTTGCGGGTGTTGTCGGACGATACAACTCGGTCGTGACATTTGACTGCTCTGTATCCATATTTGGATGGGAAGGCAGTCAGAAGCGCGAAGGAGCGTATTCGATGGCGAATGAACCTGCAGACATGATCATTCCGATGTTGCGAGAAATTCGCACCGATATCGCAGATATAAAGCAGCAATTGCATAAGCTCGATAATGGTCAGAAGAGCATTCGTAATGCTCTGACCGCGGATACGATGATGTCAAAATTCATAACCGGCGACTTTGAGGATCGGATTGCCGAGCTTGAGAGTCGGGTTGAGGCGTTGATGAAAGGCAAGTGATCAAAGCCGCGATTTCCGAATTGTTGGTATTGGTCGTCGCCTGCAGGGAATGACTGGCATATGGACAATATGAAAACCGTTCTCTGCTTTGGCGACAGCATCACCTGGGGTTTCGATCCTGAAGGTTCCGGCCGTCACGCGTTCGAAGATCGCTGGCCAAGCGTTCTAGCATCGGCCCTCGGTGAAGGCGTCACCGTTATCGCCGAAGGTCTCAACGGTCGCACCACCGGCTACGACGATCATCTTGCCGATTGCGACCGCAATGGCGTCAAAAACCTTCCGACGCTTCTGCATACGCATCAGCCTCTCGATCTCGTCATCATCATGCTCGGCACCAACGACATGAAGCCGGTCATCGCCGGTACGGCACACGCAGCACGCGCGGGCATCCAGCGGCTTGTGGGACTTGTTCGCCACCACGAATATTCGTTCGACTATGACGCACCGGATGTGCTGATCATCGCGCCACCACCACTTGCCGAGACGGCTGATCCGATCTTTTCGGCCATCTTTCGCGGCGGCATCGAACAATCGACCATGCTGGCATCGCTCTATCGTGACCTTGCCGATGATCTCGGCTGCGGTTTTTTCGATGCGGGTTCGGTCGCGAAGACAAGCCCGATCGACGGCGTGCACCTGACGGCAGAACATACGCGGGCCATCGGCCGCGGTCTGGAACCAATCGTCCGTATGATGCTCGGTTTGTAACCGGGCAACACCTGGCCGGCCGCTCATGCAGGCCGCCTACAATGACTTGAAGATAAAGGCAGAAAACAATGGCTCAATCTTACGACCTCATCGTCATCGGCTCCGGCCCCGGCGGTTATATCGCGGCGATCCGTGCTGCCCAGCTCGGCATGAAAGTCGCCGTCGTCGAGCGCGAACATCTCGCCGGCATTTGCTCCAACTGGGGCTGCATCCCGACCAAGGCGCTGCTGCGCTCTGCCGACGTGCTGCACACGGCGAGCCACGCCAAGGATTACGGACTGACGCTGGAAGGCACGATCAAGCCCGACGTAAAGGCAATCGTTGCCCGTTCGCGTGGCATTGCCGCGCGCATGAACAACGGCGTCGGTTTCCTGTTCAAGAAGAACAAGGTCGATATCATCTGGGGTGAAGCCAAGATCACCAAGCCGGGCGAGATCGTCGTCGGCAAATCGACGAAGCCCGTCGTAGAGCCGCAGGGTCCGGTGCCGAAGAATACGCTGGGCGAGGGCACCTATACCGCCAAGCACATCATCGTTGCGACCGGTGCGCGTCCGCGCGCGCTGCCGGGTATCGAGCCGGATGGCAAGCTGATCTGGACCTATTTTGAAGCCATGAAGCCGGAAGAACTGCCGAAGTCCTTGCTGGTCATGGGCTCGGGCGCCATCGGCATCGAATTTGCCTCCTTCTACCGCACCATGGGCGTCGACGTCACCGTCGTCGAAATCATGAGCCAGGTCATGCCGGTCGAAGACGCGGAAATCTCCGCCTTCGCCAAAAAACAGTTCGAAAAGCAGGGCATCAAGATCCTTCTCGAAGCCAAGGTCGCCAAGATCGAGAAGGGTTCAAACTCGGTCACCGCCACCATCGAGAAGAAGGACGGTTCGTCTGAAAAGATCACTGCTGACCGCATGATATCGGCTGTCGGCGTACAGGCAAACATCGAAAACATCGGTCTGGAAGCCGCCGGCGTGAAGACCGACCGCGGTTTCATCGTCATCGATGGCTACGGCAAGACCAATGTTCCCGGCATCTACGCGATCGGCGATGTTGCCGGTGGCCCGCTGCTCGCCCACAAGGCCGAGCATGAAGCGGTTGTCTGCGTCGAAAAGATCGCCGGCCTTCCGAATGTTCATGCCACCGACAAGAGCAAGATCCCGGGCTGCACCTATTGCAACCCGCAGGTCGCCTCGGTTGGTCTGACCGAAGCGAAGGCCAAGGAGCAGGGCCGCGATATCCGCGTCGGCCGCTTCTCCTTTGCCGCCAACGGCAAGGCCGTGGCGCTCGGTGAGGATCAGGGCATGGTCAAGACCATTTTCGACAAGAAGACCGGCGAACTGCTCGGCGCCCACATGGTCGGTGCGGAAGTCACTGAACTGATCCAGGGTTTTGTTGTCGCCATGAACCTGGAGACGACCGAGGAAGACCTGATGCACACCATCTTCCCGCATCCGACCATTTCGGAATCGATGAAGGAAAGCGTGCTCGACGCCTATGGCCGCGTGCTGAACGCCTGATATTGCGGGGCCTTATCCGGCATTGCGTCCGGGTGAGGCCCTAACCATATCTGGGTTTTGAACATCAGGAGAGTGGAATGGGCGTCGGCTGGTTTGCAGCAATCATCATCGGGGGCTTGGCAGGCTGGCTTGCCGGCAAGCTGATGGATATGCGCTTCGGCATATTCATGAACATCATCATCGGCATCGTTGGTGCGGTGCTCGCCAATGCGATCTTCGACAGCGCTAACATCCATGTCGCCGGCGGATGGCTGGGTTACCTTGTGCAGGGTTTCGTCGGTTCCTGCATTTTGCTATTTGTCGCCAAACTCGTCAGACGTTGACGGGAAGCCGCACCAACAGCGGCGGAGGAACAGTCTACCATGGTCACCATTCTCGACAGGACGTCGCTCTCGGATGAGAAGCGCATCCGTCACCCTGAAAAGGCACATCGCCCGGATACCGAGGTGATGCGCAAGCCCGAATGGATCCGCGTCAAGGCGCCGGTCTCGAAAGGCTATCAGGAAACCCGTTCGATCGTGAAGGAGCACAAGCTCGTCACGGTCTGCGAAGAGGCGGGCTGTCCCAACATCGGTGAGTGCTGGGATAAAAAGCACGCCACCTTCATGATCATGGGTGAAATCTGTACCCGCGCCTGTGCCTTCTGCAATGTCGCCACAGGCAAGCCCAACGCACTCGATCTGGCCGAGCCGGAAAACGTCGCCAAGGCAGTGAAGGAAATGGGCCTGTCCCACGTCGTCATCACCTCGGTGGACCGTGACGATCTGGCCGATGGCGGGGCCGAACATTTCGAGAAGGTGATCTGGGCGATCCGTGCGGCATCGCCGCTGACGACGATCGAGATCCTGACGCCGGACTTCTTGAAGAAGCCGGGTGCGCTGGAGCGTGTTGTTGCTGCCAAGCCGGATGTGTTCAACCACAATATGGAAACGGTGCCGGGCAATTACCTCACGGTGCGCCCCGGTGCGCGGTACTTCCACTCGGTTCGCCTGTTGCAGCGGGTGAAGGAACTGGATCCGACCATTTTCACCAAGTCCGGCATCATGGTCGGCCTTGGCGAAGAGCGCAATGAAGTGCTCCAGTTGATGGACGATCTGCGCACTGCCGACGTCGATTTTCTCACCATCGGCCAGTATCTGCAGCCGACCCGCAAGCACCACAAGGTCGAAAAATTCGTCACGCCGGAGGAGTTTAAATCCTACGAGACGGTTGCCTATACCAAGGGTTTCCTGATGGTCGCTTCGAGCCCGTTGACGCGCTCGTCGCACCATGCCGGTGACGATTTCGCGCGTTTGAGAGCGGCTCGTGAAAAGAAGCTGCTTGTAGCTGCCGAGTAAAACCTCTTAGCCGGCAGCACCCTTGCCGGCTATTCTCTCTCCGCGCTTCTTTTCGCGCAGGTCGAAGCGGTTGCCGCGCGCTTCCGCTTTGGCCACCTCGATCAGATAGACGAGGAGAGGGAGTTGGTTCATGTCAGCCAGTTGGCGGGCAGATTCCAGCATTCTCATGATCTGCGTAAAGTCGTCCATGGTCTTCTTCTTCCGGAGTCATTCCGGTGTTTGAGTTTCAATTACGCTTTTTACGCGAGATTTTGCGTTTGGATCAGGGCAGATGGCCGCCAAAACCACATTTTTGGGATGCAATGGTTAATATGTGAGCGTGTGTTAAAATAAGCGTCAGGCTTGTTGACGGTTTTAAAACCAGCTCAGGCATTTGGGACGTTGAAAACACAGGCGTTTATATTTTCCCGCGCTTGATCTTCGCCGAAGGCGCGCTTAACTGCTCATCATGCCAAAGTTCGAAAATCACCGCCCGGTCCGCCATTCGCCCGAACAGATGTATGCGCTGGTCGCAGACATCGAGAAATATCCCGAATTCCTGCCGCTGTGCGAGGCGCTTGCCATTCGCACTCGCAAGGAGCGCGATGGCAAAGAACTGCTCGTCGCGGATATGACGGTCGGTTACAAGGCGATCAAGGAAACTTTTACGACACAGGTCCTTCTCAATCCGGCCGAACGGGCGATCGATGTGAAATATATCGAGGGACCGTTCAAGTATCTCAACAACCGCTGGCGGTTCGAGCCGGACGGGCAGGGTGGCTGCACGGTGCACTTCTTCATCGATTACGAATTCAAGAGCATGATTCTGGGCGCCGTCATGGGCTCGATGTTCGATCGTGCCTTCCGCATGTTCGCCGAAGCTTTTGAGGCGCGCGCCGACAAGATTTATGCCTGACGTTCAGGCCTCAGCAATTTCCTGAAGCATTTCGAATGCGGTGCGCAGCGTGGCAAGGCGCACGTCGCTGCGGCCGATATCGCCATAACGCTTCTCGCGATGCAGGACCTTGCCCTGCCTATTGCTGGCGGCGAGATGCACCAGCCCAACCGGCTTCGTTGCAGATCCGCCGCCGGGGCCGGCAATGCCCGTTACGGAAACGGAGACCTGAGCCTGTGATGCCTTCAATGCGCCGGCTGCCATTTCCAGCGCCGTTTCCCGCGACACCGCGCCGAAATTTTTCAGCGTATCGACACTGACGCCCAGAATATCTGCTTTCGCTTCATTCGTGTAGGTCACCAGTCCGCGATCGACCACGGCGGACGAGCCCGCAATTTCCGTCAAAGCCGCCGCAATCAGCCCGCCGGTGCAGGATTCCGCCGTCACAACCATCAGGCCTTTCGCCGTGAAATCGGCGATGATCTTCGTGGCTGTCTGTTCGATATCCGGCGGAAACAGGCTCATCTCAATCCTTCACATACACGACGGTTGCCGTGGCAATCGCGGCGATGCCTTCACGACGACCGACAAAACCGATGGTTTCGTTCGTGGTGGCCTTTACCGAGCAGCGTTCCATGTCGATGCCCAGAAATTCCGAGAGATTGCGGCGCATGGTTTCCCGATGCGGGCCGACCTTGGGTGCCTCGGCGATCAGCGAGACATCGGCATTCATGATCGTGCCACCATGTTCCCGGACGATCTTTGCTGCATGTTCAAGGAAGATGCGTGAGGCCGCGCCCTTCCACTGCATATCGGACGGCGGAAAGTGGTCGCCGATATCGCCGGCGCCGCAGGTGGCGAGCAGGGCATCGGTGAGTGCATGAAGCGCCACGTCGGCATCCGAATGGCCGCTCAGTTTCTGGTCATGCGGGATGAAAACGCCGCACAACGTCACGCCGTCGCCGGGAGCGAGCTGGTGGACGTCATAACCGTTGCCGGTGCGCACGTCGGGCAGGGGGCTCCGCTGTTCTTGTCTGGAAAGCCGCTCATCTGCCATTTCGATATCCCGTCTTACTGTCAGTTTGATATTGTCCGCCGAACCTTCGATCAGAGCCACCGGCAGGCCTGCCCATTCGGCGATCGAAGCGTCGTCGGTAAAGTCGTCGCGGCGCAAAGCTGCCGCCTTTTCATGTGCCGAGCGGATTTCACTCAGCGCAAAGCTCTGCGGTGTCTGGGCTGCGTAAAGGCCGGCGCGCGATACCGTTTCGTGCACGAGGCCGTCGGCGCCACCGCGTTTCAGTGTGTCCGCCACCGGCATGGCCGGCAACACGCCGTCATGGCCGACATCCAGCATGGCCGCGATGCGGTCGAGAAGGGCGAGATCGATGAAAGGGCGGGCAGCATCATGGATCATGACATGCGTCGCGCCGGTGCCGGAGAGTGCTCGTAGCCCCTCATAGACGGAACGCTGACGTGTATCGCCGCCGAATGTGGTGACGATCTCGCTTGCCGATTTCGGCAGATCAGTGACGGATGCGGCAAAAAGCCCCTCATCGTCCGGATGGATCACAACGACGATCGGGCCGCTTCTGTGCCAGTTGAGAAAGGTTTCCAGCGTGTGCGCGATGACCGGTCGTCCGCCGATGGGGCGATACTGTTTCGGGCCCTCCTGCGGAGAACCGGCCCGTTCGCCGCGTCCTGCGGCTACGATGACGATGCCGATTGTCATGGATTTGTCGTCCCCGGACGATAGCTCGAATTATAATTGACAGGGCAGCACTATAGACTCAAAAGACCCATTTCCAGCAGGTCGCTCAAAAATAACGCAATCTTGGAATTGCTCTTGGCAAACGCGTAAAGCCTGAATAAAAATAGTGCAGCCTACCAATGTGCCCGAAAGATCATCAATTGAGTCCCCTCGACCTCGCAGAACCCTTCCATATCGGGCCTGTCGCCATACGCAACCGCGTTGTTCTGGCGCCGATGTCCGGCGTGACGGATCTGCCGTTCCGGCAGCTGGCGTGGCAGCATGGCGCTGGCCTCGTCGTCACCGAAATGATCGCCAGTGGCGAGCTTGTGCGGAACCGCGGCGAATCGTGGGAACGTCTGAAAAGCACCGGTATCAAACCGCATATGGTGCAGCTTGCCGGCCGCGAAGCGCATTTCATGGGTGAGGCGGCGAAGATCGTCGAGGGTGAGGGCGCGGATATCGTCGATATCAATATGGGCTGTCCCGCCAAGAAGGTGACGGGCGGTTATTCCGGCTCGGCGCTGATGCGCGACCCCGATCATGCCCTGACGCTGGTCGAGGCGACGGTGAAGGCTGTGAAAGTGCCGGTAACGCTGAAGATGCGCCTTGGCTGGGACGAAAATTCCATCAATGCGCCGGAGATCGCGCGCCGTGCGCAGGATGCCGGTGTGCAGTTGATCACGGTCCATGGCCGCACCCGCATGCAGTTTTATGAAGGCAAGGCGGATTGGGATGCGATCCGCGCCGTGCGCGATGTGCTGACCATTCCGCTGATTGCCAATGGTGACGTGCACACGCCTGAGGATGCGCAGGATATTCTGCGCCGGTCGGGTGCGGATGCCGTCATGGTCGGTCGTGGCGCCCAAGGGCGTCCGTGGCATATCGGTGCGCTGGCCGGTGCCGATGTGCCCAAGGTCAATGTCATCGCCGATATTGCCTGCGAACACTACGAAATGATGCTTGAATTTTATGGCCGCGAAGCGGGTCTCCGCCACGCGCGAAAACATCTCGGCTGGTATCTCGATTGCAATGCGCCACACACGGATGCCGCCGACAAGGCGGCGTTGATGGTGGAGCGCGACCCTGCCGTGGTGGTGTCGCGTCTGCGCGAATTGCTGTCTCGGCCGCCGCTTGAAGAACGGAAGGCTGCCGCATGACGTCGAAACCGACGCCGCAGGACAACGCGACCGGAAATGCATTGGCCATGGCCGTGCTGAACTCGGTCCAGAATCCCGTCATCCTTGTGGATGAAGAGGGAAAGGTGGCCTTTGCCAACTGGGAGGCCGAATCCTTTTTCGGTTCCAGCGCCGCCTATCTCGCCAAGAACAAGATTTCCACCTTCATTCCCTTTGGCAGTCCGCTGCTGGCCCTGATCGATCAGGTGCGGGAGCGCAAGGCGCCGGTGAATGAATATCGTGTCGACCTTTCGTCGCCACGTCTCGGCCAGGAAAAACTGGTCGATCTTTATGTCGCGCCGGTCGTTAGCGAACCCGGCTCGGTGGTGATCGTGTTTCAGGAACGGTCAATGGCCGACAAGATCGACCGTCAGCTGACGCATCGTGCCGCGGCCCGTTCGGTGACCGGCCTTGCCTCGATGCTGGCGCATGAGATCAAGAATCCGCTATCGGGTATTCGCGGTGCCGCCCAGCTTCTGGAAACCTCGGTTCCGGATGAAGACCGTGCGCTGACGCGGCTGATCTGCGACGAGACCGACCGTATCGTGTCGCTGGTCGATCGTATGGAAGTGTTTTCCGACGAGCGCCCGGTCGATCGCACCGCGCTCAACATTCACTCGGTGCTCGATCATGTGAAGGCGGTGGCCAAGGCCGGTTTTGCGAGGGACATCAAATTCCTCGAAATGTACGATCCTTCGCTGCCATCGGTGTTTGCCAATCGCGATCAGCTGATTCAGGTGTTCCTGAACCTGATCAAGAACGCGGCTGAGGCGATCGGCGGGCAGTCGGAGGGTGAGATCACGCTGACGACGGCCTATCGACCGGGCATCCGTCTGTCGGTTGCCGGCACCCGCGAAAAGATTTCGCTGCCGCTGGAATTCTGCGTCATTGACAACGGTCCCGGCGTGCCGGCCGATATCCTGCCGCATCTTTTCGACCCATTTATCACCACCAAGACCAATGGCTCGGGCCTCGGCTTGGCGTTGGTCGCAAAAATCATCGGCGCCCATGGCGGCATTATCGAATGCGACAGCCAGCCGCGCCGCACCGTATTCCGTGTTCTGATGCCCATGCACAAGGAAGACAGCGCATTTGATGATGCCGTCGCCTTGAACTCCACAGGAAGCGTAAAATGACCGCCACGATCCTTGTCGCCGACGATGATGCGGCCATCCGTACAGTCTTGAACCAGGCGTTGACCCGCGCCGGTTACGACGTGCGCATTACCTCGAATGCCGCCACGCTGTGGCGCTGGATTTCCGCTGGCGACGGTGATCTGGTGGTGACCGACGTGGTCATGCCGGATGAAAACGCCTTCGATCTTCTGCCACGCATCAAGAAGGCGCGCCCGGACCTGCCGGTTCTGGTCATGAGCGCCCAGAACACCTTCATGACGGCCATCAAGGCGTCGGAAAAGGGTGCCTACGATTATCTGCCAAAACCGTTCGACCTGACCGAACTGATCGCCATCATCGGGCGGGCGCTGGCCGAGCCGAAGAAAAAACCCGCCAAGCTGGATGACGATGCGCAGGACGGCATGCCGCTGGTCGGCCGCTCTGCCGCCATGCAGGAAATCTACCGTGTTCTCGCCCGCCTGATGCAGACGGACCTGACGCTGATGATCACCGGCGAATCCGGCACCGGCAAGGAACTGGTCGCCCGCGCACTGCATGATTACGGCAAACGCCGCAACGGTCCCTTCGTTGCCATCAATATGGCGGCAATCCCACGCGATCTGATCGAATCCGAACTGTTCGGCCACGAAAAAGGTGCCTTTACCGGTGCGCAGAACCGCTCCACCGGCCGCTTCGAGCAGGCTGAGGGCGGTACGTTGTTCCTCGATGAAATCGGCGACATGCCGATGGATGCACAGACACGTCTTCTGCGCGTGTTGCAGCAGGGCGAATATACGACGGTGGGCGGTCGTACGCCCATCCGCACCGATGTGCGTATCGTTGCCGCCACGAACAAGGACCTAAAAGTCCTCATCAATCAGGGCCTGTTCCGCGAGGATCTCTATTACCGCCTCAACGTCGTGCCGCTGCGCCTGCCGCCGCTGCGTGACCGCGCCGAGGATATTCCGGATCTCGTGCGTCACTTCATGCAGATGGGTGAGAAGGAAGGTCTGGACACGAAGCGTTTCGACAACGAGGCGCTGGAAGTGATGAAGGCCTATGCCTGGCCGGGCAACGTGCGTGAGCTGGAAAACCTTATCCGTCGCCTGATGGCACTTTATCCACAGGATGTTATCACCCGCGAAATCATCGATACCGAGCTGCGTTCCGACGTGCCGGACAGCCCGATCGACAAGATGGGCGTGCGTTCAGGCTCTCTGACCATCTCGCAGGCGGTCGAGGAAAACATGCGCAGCTATTTTGCCGGTTTCGGCGATAATCTGCCGCCGCCCGGGCTGTACGACCGCGTTCTGACCGAAATGGAATATCCATTGATCCTTGCTGCGTTGACGGCCACGCGCGGAAACCAGATCAAGGCGGCTGACCTGCTGGGTCTGAACCGTAATACCCTGCGCAAGAAAATCCGTGAGCTCGGCGTTTCGGTCTATCGCAGCTCGCGTACAAGCTGATATGACGCGGGTTGACACCCGCGCCGTATTCGTTGCATTTTCGCCACATTGCGTTGCTTAAAGGTCACGCATGCTCAGGTTTTCTGGCGGCGGGCGATTCTTGCAACACGGCCTTCGGTCCATGTTCTCCTGCTCCGATTCCGGGCAATTTCATTGTCTCTAGTGCGTCTCCGCGTGGCGGAGGCGGGAGTGGCTCATGACAGACGGCGTGATGACGCCTTCGGCCGAGGATGATGCGCCTGCCCTGGTTCAGGATCGGCGCGCTTCGTTTGCCTTGCCGGGCCTTCTGCTGGCTGGCGGTGCTCTGGTCTGCGCCATTGTCAGCCTGCTGGTGCTGCTGGGCGCCACACCGATTGCCCCGACCACGAATGTCGTGATCGCCTCGGCGGTGATCAATTCGATTTTCGTTCTTGGCCTGATTTCGCTCATCGTGCGCGAAGTGTTCCGGCTGGTGAAGGCGCGCAACCGTGGCCGCGCCGCCGCCCGGCTGCATGTGCGCATCGTTGCGCTTTTTTCCATCGTTGCGATCACGCCTGCCATTCTGGTGGCGATCTTTGCCAGTCTGACGCTCAATGTCGGGCTAGACCGCTGGTTCTCGCTGCGCACCCAGTCGATCGTTCAGTCTTCGCTCGATGTCGCCAAGGCCTATATGCTGGAAAATGCCAGCTATCTGCAGGGCCAGACGGTCTCCATGGCCAACGATCTCGAGCGCAACCGCGCCATGTTCTATCTGGATAGGACCGGTTTCGTGGACCTGATGACCAGGCAGGCGAAAGGCCGCGGCCTGCTTGGTGCTTTCCTTGTTCGTGACGATGGCGATGCGATTGCGCAGGCCGACATCAAGACCGACCGGCCGCTGCCCGCCATTCCATCCGATGCGTTGGAGACCGCCGCAAACGGCCAGCCAACTCTCATTCCGCCGGGCGTGACAAACCTCGTTGGCGCCGTCATCAAGTTCGACATCATCCCGGGAACATTTCTTTACACCGTCCGCGCCGTTGACCCCAAGGTCATGATGGCCATGCGGCTGATGGAAGAGAACCGTGACGAATACAAATCCATGGAAGCCGGGCGAACATCGCTGCAGGTGGCGTTTGCGGTCCTCTATATCGGCTTTGCGCTGATCGTCCTGCTTGCTGCGATCTGGACGGCGATTGCGGTGGCCGACCGCATCGTGCGACCGATCAGGCTGCTCATCAGCGCCGCTGACAGCGTCGGTGCCGGCAATCTCAATGTCGTTGTGCCGGTGCGTGCCGCGGATGGCGATGTCGGCAGCCTGTCGCGCACGTTCAACAAGATGATTTCCGAAATTCGCAGCCAGCGAGACGAGATTCTCGAGGCCAAGGACGAGGTCGATGACCGTCGTCGCTTCATCGAAGCGGTTCTGTCCGGCGTGTCCGCCGCCGTTATCGGTGTCGAGGACGATCATCAGGTCACCATCGTCAATCCGACCGCCGAGCATTTTCTCGGCGTCAGTGCGGATCAGTTGATCGGCCAGAGGCTGGAAGATGTTGCGCCCGAGATCGATCAGGTTCTGAAGGAAGCCACGTTCCGCGCCCGCAGCGATTTCCGCAAGCAGATCAATCTGATGCGCGGCGGCAAGGAGCGGACGCTTTCGGTGCAGGTAACACGTGAGGAGCAGCGCTCCAGCCGCGAATCCTACGTCATCACGCTCGACGACATCACCGATCTCGTGATCGCCCAGCGCTCGACGGCATGGGCGGATGTGGCGCGGCGTATCGCGCACGAAATCAAGAACCCGCTGACACCGATCCAGCTTTCCGCCGAGCGCCTGAAGCGCCGTTATGGCAAGCAGATCAACGAGGATGACCGCGCTGTCTTCGATCAGTGCACGGATACGATCGTCCGTCAGGTCGGCGATATCGGCCGCATGGTCGATGAGTTTTCGTCCTTCGCCCGCATGCCCAAGCCCGCCAAGGAGCCGTCGGATCTGCGTGATATCCTGCGCGATGCCGTCTTTCTGCGCGAGATGGGCGCCAGCGATGTGGATTTCGTGCGTGATCTCGGCGATGCGCCACTGGTCGGCATGTTCGACGCGCGCATGCTGGGTCAGGCTTTCGGCAATCTCGTCAAGAACGCGGTTGAGGCGATCGAGTCTGTGCCCGGCGATCAGGAACGGGACGGTCGCAAGGTCTGGGTGCGGACATCGCATGACGAGCTGCGCGACCTTTTCTGCGTCGATATTATCGACAATGGCAGCGGGCTGCCGGCGGAAAACCGTCACCGAATATTGGAACCCTATATGACGATGCGTGAGAAGGGCACGGGCCTGGGGCTCGCCATCGTCAAAAAGATCATCGAAGAACATGGTGGTCAGTTGGAACTGCATGATGCACCCGTCGAATTCGACCATGGCCGTGGCGCCATGATCCGGGTGCTGTTGCCGCATGTGGATGCGGCCTCGATGCAGGGCGCTGGCCCCGATGCAGGTAAGGACAAGGAAGCAGCTTATGGCGTCTGATATTCTGGTCGTGGATGATGAAGCGGATATCCGCGATATCGTGTCCGGTATCCTGTCCGACGAAGGACACGAGACCCGTACGGCGCATGACGCCGATAGCGCGCTCGCTGCGATTTCCGATCGCGTGCCGCGCCTGGTTTTCCTCGATATCTGGATGCAGGGATCGCGGCTCGATGGTTTGGCACTGCTGGACGAGATCAAGACGCGCCACCCGGACCTGCCGGTGGTGATGATCTCCGGTCACGGCAATGTCGAGACGGCCGTGTCCGCCATCAAGCGCGGCGCTTTTGACTTTATCGAAAAGCCGTTCAAGGCGGACCGACTGATCCTGATCGCCGAACGTGCGCTGGAAAATTCCAAGCTCAAGCGGGAGGTGACGGAGCTCAAGAAGCGCACCGGTGACGCGCTGGAACTGGTCGGCACCTCGGTTGCCGTTTCGCAACTGCGCCAGACGATTGACAAGGTCGCTCCCACCAACAGCCGCATCATGATCCTCGGCCCCTCCGGCTCCGGCAAGGAACTGGTCGCCCGCATGATCCACAAGAAGTCGGCGCGTGCGGCCGGTCCCTTCGTGGCGCTGAATGCCGCCACGATCACGCCGGATCGCATGGAGATCGCGCTGTTCGGCACCGAAGGCACGCCCGGCCAGCCGCGCAAGATCGGCGCTCTGGAAGAGGCGCATCGCGGTATTCTTTATCTCGATGAAGTCGGCGAAATGCCGCGCGAAACCCAGAACAAGATTCTGCGTGTTCTTGTCGACCAGCAGTTCGAGCGGGTTGGTGGGTCGAAGCGCGTGAAGGTGGATGTCCGCATCATTTCCTCGACGGCCTACCACCTCGAAAATCTGATCGCCGAGGGCATTTTCCGCGAGGATCTTTATCATCGATTGGCTGTCGTGCCGGTGAAGGTGCCCGCGCTTGCAGAACGTCGTGAGGATATCCCCTTCCTCGTCGATAATTTCATGCGTCAGGTCTCCGAACACGCCGGCATCCGCAACCGTCGCATCGGCGATGATGCTATGGCGGTGCTGCAGGCGAACGACTGGCCGGGCAACAATCGCCAGCTCCGCAACAACATCGAACGCCTGATGATCCTTGCCCGTGGTGACGGCCCGGATACGCCGATCACCGCCGACATGCTGCCGCAGGATCTCGGCGACATGTTGCCAAAGGTGGCCGGCAGTGGCGACCACCACATCATGACCTTGCCGCTGCGTGAGGCGCGCGAAATGTTCGAGCGTGATTATCTGGTCGCCCAGATCAACCGTTTCGGCGGCAATATTTCCCGCACGGCGGAGTTTGTCGGCATGGAACGTTCGGCATTGCACCGCAAGTTGAAGTCTCTCGGCGTCTGAGCTCCTGGATTTCAAAGGGGTATCCCGGTGATCTGCGGCAACGCCGATCGCATACGTTGTTTTGCCGATTGCGGAGCGCATCCCGATTTGCTAACCAATGCCGGGGGACAGGGAGTTGCAAACTTGCATCTCCCCGCTCACTTTGCACATTCTGTTCCGGGCCCAGACTCGATCTCGCCCGGGAAACATGCGCAAATGGGCGGTGACGGCCGATTCCGGGTGGGACGGCGGCACCTCAGGTTATAAACAAGAATTCCGGCGACAGCCGGCAAGAAAGAAAGAAGCGGCGCCATGGCGGAACGTTCTCAGAATCTGCAGGACCTTTTCCTCAATACCGTTCGTAAGCAGAAGATTTCCCTCACCATTTTCCTGATCAACGGCGTCAAGCTGACCGGTGTTGTCACCTCGTTCGACAATTTCTGCGTGCTGCTTCGTCGTGACGGGCACTCCCAGCTCGTGTATAAGCACGCGATCTCGACCATCATGCCGGGCCAGCCGATGCAGATGTTCGAGACCGAAGAAAACGCGGCCTGATAGGACATTTAGACATCACAACGCGCGATACCTCGAATGAATCTCTCATCCCGGAAGCTGAAAAGCACCGGGATGACATGTGCGCAGTCGTACTCGTTCCTGTGCTCAAGCAGGCGCGCGGCCGTGCTGCGCAGTCGGATACGCCGATCGTAGCCCAACCGCAACGCTCCAACGAGGCGCGATTGGAGGAGGCGATCGGCCTTGCCCGCGCCATTGATCTGACGATCGCTCAAGGTCTGATCGTTGCGGTCAATCAGCCGCGACCGGCAACACTGATCGGCACCGGCAAGATCGAGGAGATCAAAGAATTTCTCGATGAAAAGAATGCCGGCCTCGTCATCGTCGATCATCCGCTGACACCGGTGCAGCAGCGCAATCTCGAAAAGGAATGGCGAGCCAAGGTCATCGACCGCACAGGCCTCATCCTCGAAATCTTTGGACGTCGCGCTTCCACCAAGGAAGGCACGCTGCAGGTCGATCTCGCGCATCTGAATTACCAGAAGGGCCGTCTGGTCCGGTCATGGACCCACCTTGAACGTCAGCGCGGTGGTGCCGGCTTCATGGGTGGTCCGGGTGAAACCCAGATCGAAGCCGACCGGCGCATGCTGCAGGACAAGATCATTAAGCTCGAGCGCGAGCTAGAGCAGGTGGTGCGCACCCGCCAGCTGCATCGTGCCAAGCGCCGCAAGGTACCGCATCCGATCGTGGCGCTGGTGGGTTATACCAATGCCGGCAAGTCGACGCTGTTCAACCGCATCACCGGGGCCGGTGTTCTGGCCGAGGACATGCTGTTTGCGACGCTCGATCCGACACTTCGCCGCATGAAGCTGCCGCATGGCCGCACGGTCATTCTTTCCGATACGGTCGGTTTCATCTCCGACCTGCCGACGCATCTGGTCGCTGCCTTCCGTGCCACGCTGGAAGAGGTGCTGGAAGCTGACCTGATCCTGCATGTGCGCGACATGTCCGATCCCGACAACGCCGCGCAGTCCGGTGACGTTCTGCGCATCCTTGCCGATCTCGGCATTGGCGAAAAGGAAGGCGAAGAGCGCATCATCGAAGTCTGGAACAAGATCGATCGGCTCGAGCCGGAAACCCATGATGCACTGGCGGAACGCGCGAGCGGACGCGACAACATCATGGCGCTGTCGGCCGTGACGGGCGAGGGTGTCGATCCGCTGATGGACGAGATTTCCCGCCGCCTGTCGGGCGTGTTGACCGAGACATCGGTGACCATTCCGCCGGAAAAGCTGGCGCTGGTCTCATGGGTCTACAGCAATGTCATCATCGATGAGCGTAAGGACAATGAGGACGGTTCGGTGACGCTTGACGTTCGCATGTCCGAAGCGCAGGCGGCTGAACTGGAGCGCAAGCTCGGCAACGGTTCCAAGCCGGAAAAGGAAGATTGGGAGCGCTGACGCTGCGGCATGCCGCCACGTCAGGCTCTCGTCATCAAAGCCCGATCCTTTTCACCGGATCCAGAAATTCTCCTGTTACCAAACGGCTGATCAACTGCCGCATCAGCGGCAGCTGTGTCGTCGGCGCGATGGCGATGTCGCGGATCACCGGCAGCACGCGGCTGTCCGACTGGTAAAACGGCGTCATCACGAAACTCATCAACTGGTAGAACCGGATATGCAGGCCGCGCTGCCTTACGTGCAGGGCAAGCGCCCCTTCTATCGAGGTCGAATGTTCCAGTGCCGTCACCAGCGAGGCGGCGTCGAGCAGCGCCATGTTGGCCCCCTGGCCAAGCTGCGGGCTGGTCGCATGCCATGCATCACCGATACGCAGGATACGCCGACCGGCAATCGGTTTGCGGGTGTGGTGGCGGTAGCGGGCATGAACCGGTTCGGCGATCTCCGCAAAGGGTACGGTCTCCGGCCACATCTCCTTGACCTCACCGATCCACGCCGCGCGACCGGCGGATCGCCATGTGTCGATATCCTGATTTCTAAGACTCCAGAAAAACGTCGCCATTTTGGGAGCGCCGTCTTTCGCCGTGCCGACCGGCAGAACGCCGGCCATGCGGCTGGCGCGGTGGTAACGCTGTTCCAGTTCGTGGCGATGAAACGGTCCATCTTCCGGCCATGGCACGGTCGCCCAGAGCGCGCCGTAACCGAGTTCCTTTGTCGGGATATAGCCGAGCGGCGAATTCGCCCCCATCGCATCGATGACGAGATCCGCCGATGGTGCCATGCGTCCGCCATCCAGCACGATCGCGGGCCGTTCGCCATCGCTGATGTCGATGGCTTTGGAAGAGGTTTCGAATTTGACGCCGGCGGCAATTGCCGCTTCGAGCAGGATATCGAACAAGGCGACGCGCTGGATGGCGATGCCGTGGCGGGATTTGCCGTAACCGATCTCCAGAACCGTCTTGTTCGTGCCGGCAAGCTTGCCATGCATGCGGTTGATGACGGCGCCGCGTGCCGCCGCTTTGTCAAGCAGTCCCATATGGGAGAGCACCGCCGAACCCGTCGGCTGTAGCACGAAGCCAGAGCCGACGGGCTGTGGCGCTGCCATCTGGTCATAGATCACCACATTAGCGCCACGGCTTGCCAGCATGGCGGCCAGCGACAGCCCGCCGATGCCGGCACCGGCAATGGCGATATCCAGTTTTTCAAATCTCATCGGTAAAATCTGTCCTGACCAGTCGGGCTCACGCCAGTTCGCGCTCGATCGCCTTCGCCGCCTGCCACAGATCTTCCATCCGTTCCAGCGTTGCGGCTTCGAGTGTTTCTCCCGATGCATGAAGAGAGGTTTCGATATGATTGAATCGACGCCGGAATTTCGTATTGGTGCCGCGCAGGGCGTTTTCCGGATCGGTGTTGACGTGGCGCCCGATATTGACCAGCGCAAAGATCAGGTCGCCGAGTTCGTCTGCCACCGCTTCCGGTTTTCCGGCCTTGAGTGCCTCGCGCAACTCGCCGATTTCCTCCTCGATCTTGTCGAGGATCGGTGCCGCCTCGGACCAGTCGAACCCGACGCGCGCGGCCTGTTCCTGCAGTTTCAGCGCTTCCGTCAGCGCCGGCTGGCTGCGCTGGATGCCGCCAAGATGGCCGGTCTTGAAATCTTCGGTATTGCCACGCGCGGCACGGCGTTCGGCACGATCGAGCTTTTCCTGTTTCTTGATCGCATCCCATTGCAGCTTGACGGCGTCAGGCGTGTCGGCATCCGAGCGGGCAAAGACGTGCGGGTGGCGGCGGATCATCTTTTTCGTCACCGCCTCGACCACATCGCCGAAAGCAAAATCGCCAGCCTCTTCGGCGATGCGTGAATGGAAAACCACCTGTAGCAGAAGGTCGCCCAATTCATCGCAGAGATCGTCCATGTCCCGGCGCTCGATCGCATCGGCCACTTCATAGGCTTCCTCGATCGTATAGGGTTTGATCGTCTCATAGGTCTGGACGATATCCCAGGGGCAGCCCGTTTCGGGATTGCGCAGCGCCGCCATGATCTCGATCAGCCGGGAAATGTCCTGCGATGCTTCCATATGTCAAATCCTTCGAACGTCGCTTCAGCGAAGCGGAATGCTGTTATCGGCCTTGGCCGACTGATAAAGCCCGGACAGGCTGTCGTAGATCGATTTGATCAGCGCCGTCTGGTCCTTCAGCTGCTTGCGCAGCGGCTTGTCTTCGGTTTCGACCAGATCGCCGATATAGTGGGAATGCCAGAAGGCGTTGTTGCGTCGGTAACCGCCCGGTTCCAGCCTGAAAACCTCTTTCAGGATTTTCAGGTCATGCGGGATGGCAAAGGCATCGCGCGAATCCTCGTGGCTGAAAAAGTAATAGAAATTGTCGAAACCTGCCCAGGTTATGGCCGACATGCACATCGTGCAGGGTTCATGGGTGGAGAGAAAGAGCAACTCCTTCGGATCGAACTTTTCCGACAGTTCATGAAAGCGCTTCAGCGCATGGATTTCTCCGTGCCAGAGCGGGTTCTCGGTCTCGTTATTGGTTTCGGCGATCACCAGAGACAGATCGGACTTGCGCAGGATGGCGGCGCCAAACACCTTGTTGCCGGCGGCTACGCCTTTTGCCGTCAGGGGCAGAATGTTATGTTCTATCACTTCGAGCAGGCGCGGCGCCAAAGTCTTTGAAGTCTCTTTTTTCGAAGCCTTGGCCATGATCGGAACTCCGTCTGTTGTCCGGCACCTTAAAGCACGTCGCCGACAAGTATGCAGCCGTTTTGGTTTGGGGGCATGTAATGTGGTGGAAAAGTTTTTGTCGCCGGTTTGGGGGCGTTGCCGATTGAGTTTCCCGGGCGGGTTCCACCTGCCGCATAATGGTGAAATGGGCCGCAGGCGACACGGCGGCGTCGCAAAAGACCGAGAAAAGCGCTGCTTCGCGCTTCACCTCCCTGTCATGCGCCGGTATGGGAGGCGGTTGCTTTTGCTCAGGTCGAGCGGATGCGGAGTAGGAAAATGTCGGTGTTCAGGTTTCTTCGCACGTCCTTTGCTTCAAAGGAGCGTAAGGATCGCGATAAATTGCAGTTGTTAATCGATGAGTTGGCAATGAGCAGTGAAAACGCACGTCTGAATGTTTTTCCCGCCTTCTTCCGCGTCAGTGGTAAGGTCGTTGTCGTGTTCGGCAACGGCGATGAAGCCTATGCCAAGGTTCGTCTGCTGACCAATACGGATGCGGTGATCACCGCATACGCCGCCGAGCCGGAAGCCGATTACGCTGCCTTCCTGGCGGAGCAGAAGATCGCCACGCATCACCTCGATTTTTCTCCCGAATTGTTGGATGGTGCGACGCTGGTTTTTGCCGCGACCGGTGACGATGCGCTGGACCGCGAGATCGTCACGGCTGCCCGCGAGCGTCGCATTCCGGCGAATGCCGTCGACCAGCCCGACTATTGCGATTTCTACACGCCGGCTCTCGTCAGCCGCGCACCGGTTGCGGTTGCCATCGGCACGGAAGGGGCAGGGCCGGTTCTTGCCCAGATGATCCGTGCCCGCATCGACCAGATGTTGTCGCCGTCGCTCGGCCGCCTTGCGTCGCTGGCCGCCGATTACCGCGATGCTGCCGACAAGCTGGTGCCGCGCGGTGTGGCCCGCCGCATCTTCTGGCGCCGTTTCTTTTCCGCAAGCGTGGCCGATGCCGTCGATGCCGGTGATATCGCTACCGCGCGCCGCACTGCCAATGCGCTGCTTTCCGCCGATAACAGCGTGTCCGGTCATGTCTGGCTGGTTGGTGCCGGTCCGGGCGCCGAAGACCTGCTGACGCTGCGCGCCCAGCGCGTGCTGATGGAAGCCGATGTGATCGTTTACGACGCGCTGGTGCCCAAAGCGATTGTCGACATGGGGCGCCGTGATGCCGAGCGCATTTCCGTCGGCAAGCGCAAGAATGCCCATTCGAAAACGCAGGGCGAGATCAACGAGCTGCTGGTGGAGCTTGGAAAGGCCGGCCAGCGCGTGGTGCGCCTGAAATCCGGTGACCCGCTGGTTTATGGCCGCGCCGCGGAAGAGATGGATGCGCTGCGCAAGGCCGGCATTTCCTACGAGATCGTGCCCGGCATCACCTCCGCATTTGCCGCCGCTGCCGATTTCGATCTGCCGCTGACGCTGCGCGGTGTCGCAACCTCGCTGATCTTCACCACCGGTCACGACCTGACCGGTGACACGCTGCCGGACTGGGCAAACCTTGCGGTCAATGGCGCCACCGTTGCCGTTTATATGGGCCGCACGGTGGCCGCTTCCGTGACCGATCGTCTGGTTGAGGCCGGTCTGTCGCCCGACACGCATGTCGCGGCGATCGAAAATGCCAGCCGCAGGGATCGCCGCCTGTTTCATGGCCGGCTCTCCGATCTACCGGATCTGGAGCTGCGCGACGAACTGACCGGCCCCGTCATGGTGATCATCGGCAATGCCGTTGCCGGTGCTAATTTGGAAAAGTCCGAGCCGTTGGCGGTGGGTATCGTCGCGGCCCGTGAAGGAATGGGATCAAAACAATGACTGACAAGGTTTTGACTGCCAACCGCCTTTCCGACGGCATTGCCGTCTGGCTGGATGCGACCGGCCGCTGGACCGAACGCCTGCAGGATGCGCTGGTGGCGCGCCATGTGGAAGCCGTTGCCTCGCTGGAAGCGATCGGCAAGCGTGATTTCGTCGATAACCGCGTGGTCGATGTCGCCGTTGTCGATGTGCAGGAAATCAACGGTCAGCTCTGGCCGGTCCGCCTGCGCGAGCGCATCCGCGCCCAGGGGCCGACCATGCATTACGCCGCCGGTTACGGCACGGCCGATCCGGCCTTCATCGCAGTCTGAGTTAAGTTCGAGACCGTCATGTATCGTTACGATGAATTCGACCATGCCTTTGTTGCCGACCGCGTGGCGCAGTTTCGCGATCAGGTATCGCGCCGTCTTGCCGGCGAGCTTGCCGAGGATGCTTTCAAGCCGCTGCGCCTGATGAACGGCGTTTATCTGCAGCTGCATGCCTATATGCTGCGCGTCGCCATTCCTTATGGCACGCTGAATTCGAAGCAGATGCGCATGCTGGCGCATATCGCCCGCAAATATGATCGTGGTTACGGGCATTTCACCACGCGCCAGAACATCCAGTATAACTGGCCGAAACTGTCGGATACGCCGGATATTCTGGCCGAACTGGCGAGTGTGGAAATGCACGCGCTGCAGACGTCGGGCAATTGCATTCGCAACGTCACCGCCGATCATTTTGCCGGTGCCGCTGCCGATGAAGTGGCGGATCCGCGGCCTTACGCGGAAATCCTGCGCCAGTGGTCGTCGGTTCACCCGGAATTTTCGTTTCTGCCACGCAAATTCAAGATTGCCGTGACCGGTGCCGAGCGCGACCGCGCTGCCATTCAGGTGCATGATATCGGGCTGCATCTGAAAAAGAACGAAGCGGGTGAGATCGGTTTTGCCGTCTATGTCGGTGGCGGACAGGGGCGCACGCCGCTGATTGCCAAGAAGATCAAGGACTTTTTGCCGGAAGCCGATCTGCTCACCTACATCACCGCCATCATGCGCGTTTACAATCTTCATGGCCGCCGCGACAACAAGTACAAGGCGCGTATCAAGATTCTCGTGCTGGAGACCGGTACGGAAGAACTGGCGCGGCAAGTGGAGGCGGAATTCGCCCATCTGGCCGGCACCGAGCTGACACTGCCGCAGGCTGATATCGACGCCATCACCGCCTATTTCGCGCCGCCGGCTCTGCCGCAGCGGCCGGAAGGCTGGGCGCAGCTGGCCAGCTGGAAAAAATCCGATGCCGGGTTTGCCCGCTGGGTGGACCAGAACGTCTGTCCCCACAAACATCCCGATTACGGGATGGTGACGATTTCGCTGAAACCGATCGGCGGCATTCCGGGCGATGCTTCGGATGTGCAGATGGACGCGATTGCCGATCTGGCGGAAGAATTCGCCAATGACGAGATCCGCATCAGCCACGAGCAGAACGTGATCCTGCCGCATGTGGCGCTGGCCGATCTTGAGCCGCTTTACCGCGCATTGGTGGCGCAGGGGCTGGAGACGGCCAATGCCGGGCTGATCACCGACATTATCGCCTGTCCCGGTCTGGACTATTGCGCGCTGGCCAATGCCCGTTCGATCCCGGTGGCGCAGGAAATTTCCACACGCTTTGGCGCGCCGGAACGGCAGGCGGAGATCGGCGAGTTGAAGATAAAAATTTCCGGCTGCATCAATGCCTGCGGCCACCACCATGTCGGCCATATCGGCCTGCTGGGTGTGGAAAAGAAGGGCGCCGAGCTTTACCAGATCACGCTCGGCGGTTCGGGTGACGAACATACGTCGATCGGCGAAATCATCGGGCGTGGTTTCGAGCCGTCGAAGGTGACGGACGCGATCGAGACGATTGTCGATACCTATCTGGGGCTTCGGCTTTCGAAGGATGAGATTTTTCTCGATGCCTATCGCCGTGTCGGGCCGCAGCCTTTCAAGGATGCGCTCTATGGCGATGCCAAGGCGGAGGCGGCGTGAACCATGGCGACTGACGCGAAGATTTGGCGCGAGAGCGGGTTTGTCGACAGTGATCCATGGGTGATCGAGACCGATGAGGTGAAGGCGGGCGAGGGGCAAAAGGTTCTGCTGCCGCTCGACGCCCTGATCGCTCGTGCTGAGGAGAGCAACGATGTCGGCCTTGGCGTTGTGCTGTATCCCGCCGATGATGTGACGAAGCTGGAGCCGTATCTTTCTCGGCTGGAGATCGTGGCTGTGACGTTTCCGGCGTTCAGTGATGGGCGAGCGTTTTCGCAGGCCTCCTTGTTGCGCGACCGGCTCGCCTATCGCAACGAGTTGCGCGCCGTGGGTGATGTGCTGATCGACCAGGTGCCGCTGATGTTGCGGGTGGGGATCGACACGGTTTCCGTGACCAATGCGACGGCGATCAGGCGGCTTTCGGAAGGGCGTCTGCCGGGGATTTCCGAACATTACCAGCCGGCGGTGAAGGCAGCGGAAGCCGGGCAGGGGTATAGCTGGCGCCGCCGTGCGCTGACTGCGGAGCAGGCGTGACAAGCTGACGGCTTTGAAACCTGATCGTTTTGGTATAATTCCGAGAGTGATGAATGTGCCCCGCTTGTCGGGTGGGGTTGGAGGCGGCGCTTTGGTGCCGCGAAACGAAGACGAACGAGACCGGTATGAACGCTCCCACCAAGCCCGAAGAATTCGCGCCAAAAATCCCGGACGGCGTGTTTGCCGAGACCGTGCTGTCGGTCGAGCATTATACCGACCACCTGTTCCGTTTCCGCATGACGCGTCCGGCCGGTTACCGTTTCCGTTCGGGCGAGTTTGCGATGATCGGCCTGATGGTGGGCGACAAGCCGATCTACCGCGCCTATTCGATCGCCAGCCCTTCCTGGGACGAGGAACTGGAATTCTTTTCCATCAAGGTGCCGGATGGTCCGCTGACCTCGCATCTCCAGAAAATCAAGCCGGGCGATACGGTGCTGATGCGCAAGAAGCCGACCGGCACGCTGGTTCTCGATGCGCTGACCCCCGGCAAGCGGCTCTACATGTTTTCGACCGGCACCGGGATTGCGCCGTTTGCCAGCCTGATCCGCGACCCCGAAACCTATGAAAAATTCGAGGAAGTCATCCTCACCCATACCTGCCGCGAAGTGGCGGAGCTGAAGTATGGGTTTGATTTGGTGGAAGAGATCAAGAACCACGAATTTTTGTCGGAAATCGTCGGCGACAAGCTGAAACTGTATTCCACCGTGACCCGCGAGGACTACCCGTTCCAGGGCCGTATCACCGACCTGATCGACAATGGCAAGCTGTTTGCCGATCTCGGCGTGCCGGGGCTCGATCCGGCCGTGGATCGCGGCATGATCTGCGGTTCGGCGGCGATGCTGAAGGATACCAAGGAGCGGCTGGAACGCGCAGGCCTGACCGAAGGCGCCAACAACAAGCCGAGCGAGTTCGTCATTGAACGGGCGTTTGTTGGCTGATTGCCGGCAGGTTCGCAGCGGGCAATCGCTTTTTTAGAGCGATTGCCGCGAAACGCGTTTTTGGCCCGAACAAAGAGCCGGGCGATGCCCATGGCCTCGACGCTTTTGCCCACCTTCACAACACCCTGATCAGCGGGACCGTCGTCTCGGCGGTCTCGAATTCCAGCTCCGACCAATCCACCGCCTGGCGGGCGACCGACACTGGCGCCAGAGCGGGCAGTGGTGCGGGCACCGGCACGGGCTTGGCCGGACGTGGCGCCATTTCCAGGGCGCGCTTGCGCCGCCATTCGGTAAACCGGCCACGGTTGGCCTTTCCCAACAGACGGTAGAGGATGTCGATTGACAGTTCGCGCACCTCTTTGGTGACGGAAGAGGTGCCGTGCGGCAGTGTGAGCAACCTCCATCGGCTGGCGACATGTTCGGTATCGGCGCGCAGCTCCTCGAAGATCGCGTACTGGCTGGCGTTGAGGTTGTTGAGGCAGCAGGGCTCTTTGCTGGCTGCGAAATGATACCAGCAGCGGCCGTTGCGCCGGCATCGGCGACGGCGGCAGATCATGTGCGGCAGCGCCAGCATCTCGGCGACACGCCGGGCGATGGTGAGGCGGTCCTCCGGGGAAAAGTGGCTCATCGGGCATTCTCCTTTCGCTGATCGGATTTCTGCTGTTGGATGATAGATGGTGTGGGCGGTCCGCAGGAAGCGCCGTTTTGCGGACAGACTCCTCCCTTGGTGCCAGTGCGTTTTTGAAAAATTTCGGCCGGGACACGGTTTGTGCCTCTGACTGAAATTATTAAATGACACGCGCCGTGTCCCGTTTCGGCGGTTTATGCCCGCGACTTCGGTTCCTCTGCGAAAGCCATCCCGGTGTTTCCACCGACTGGCGATCATGTGTGCCGCACAGGCACGCCCGGCGCGCTTCTTTCGGGCTTCAGAAATGCCGTGGCGTCTGACCGCCAGAACATTTCCCCCGTGTCGCCGGAGGGGAACCAGTTTCCGCGAACCCGCGACATGAGGATATGCGTCTGCCCCTCATGCCGCGCGCCGGCTCCACCTCGCCGGGACGCCTCCCGGTGTATCCGCGATGGAACGGGTGAAGCATCGCACGGCTTCGGAAGACGTGGATGAACTTCGAGTCAAGTTATTGATTTTGTTGAATCGGGGGTCTCAAGCGTCCACGCAGCATGTCTGATTGCGACGCAGATGTCGTTTTCAGGAAGTGGACGCGAGCGAAATCACGTAAATGTGATTGATTGTCGCTTTGTGCCGGCGGTTGTGGCCGCAAATGGGCAAGGCCACGTCGCCGGACTTTGCCGGCCTGGGCGCTTCAGCGCGCCGGGGCGGGCGCCGGCACCGGTGGCGCGGAAAGTTTGGACGAGACCAGTTCGACACTGCCGCGCACATGGATCGTCACCGGCTTGCCGCCGCTGCCGGCCACGGCCAGCGCGATCACCGAAACGTCTTCCTCGAATGTGGTGACATAGAGGACCTGCGCCCGGTTCACGTAGATGGGCTGGTTGTGGGTGTTCTTGAAGCCGATCATCGTGGCGGGTCTCCTTGCAGTGTGGTGAAGGAGATATGGCATGCGGTGGGTTTATGGAGGGTGAATCTACGGGTGAGGAAGGGTCGGAGTTCGCGAGGTTGTTTATGTGCTTCTTTCCTGCCGATTTAATGGCAGGAAAGAAGATAAGGGGCCACCGTTCTGCCTAGTCAGGCAAACTCTCCAGCATCTCGTTGAGTTCTTTCATGAGATTCGCGCTAGGCAATGTATTCAAATTTTCTCTGCGACCGAATAACTCGTGCGAGGCTTCGTTGACGGCTGACATGAGTAATTTGCCAAGTATCGTAGCTTCCGTCGGTGGGGTGCTGTCCGGCCAAAGATTCCCTGTTGCAGGCCCGCCTCCGTCCTTCCAGTATCGTTGAATGGCCTCGCGCCTCTTTTCTGAGAACTTTTTCCTTAGCTTATCCTCGATTCCAGATATCACAGAGCCAATTTTTTGCTTGGCATCTTCCTCGCTGACAAGATAGGTCTCTGCTATATGCTTTGGTTGAACGTAGTAGCTTTCAATATCGCTCAGTTTCGGGCAAAAAATAGTCATGCCTCTGTTGGTGTATTCTTTTCCCCATATCTCAACTTCATCGTCAGAAAGAAAATCACGGTCTCTATGGATGATTATTTTTGGAGATTTTGAGAACAAGTCCGCCATCGCTTTAATTGCAACGGCCGACGCAGCGTTTGTGACGCCGTTATAGGAGATGATCTTGATTTTTTCATCAAGATCGAGGCGTTTGATAAATCTTGATAAATTCTCTTTTCCCTTGTCTTCTGTGCAAATTATTATTTCGGCTCCGGATGAGTCTATTTGGTCTAGTGCGCCAAGGTCGAGCAAAATCTGTGTGAGATCGTCTTTGTCCTGTGTCTCTACTCTTCCATTGCGCAGCCATATGAGTTTTGTGCCGTCTCTGGCTGCGCTCACCAAATGGCGGCTATGGGTGGAGACTATGATGTTGCAGTCATATCTATCGACGATTTTTGCTAAGGCGTCAGCAAGTAGGGATTGCCGGGATGGGTGGAGGTGACTATCTGGTTCGTCGACCAGAAGCAGTTTTGGATTAAATAGGATTGCATAAGATATGATCTGCGTGATTTGAATCACGCCTGTGCCACAGAGGTCGACGGGCACGAATGGTTGATCCCCGAGGGCGATCTTTACGTCAACGTAGAGGTCTCGGTTCGGATCGAATTCTATTCGGAATTTTGTTGGTCCTATAACATCAAATAGAAGATCCTCAAGTTCTTCAATTTTTCCTTTTTCGCTGATGAGGCGAATAATATTTCGAAAAACGAAATTTGCATCTCCCCCCGCTGCTCTTTTGAATACAGAGGCGTATCCCTGCATTTCTTCACGGTGAGGAATCCCGGCCAATCCAGGGACGTAAACGCTAAATAGACTTTTTGAATCTGATATATATTGCCCAAATCCTGGGGATACGCCTGATCTATCGACGCCAATATTATGGTAATTTCGGGCTTTGTATATTTCCACCTTGTAGCTTGCATCGGCGCCGTCGGTCGTGCTTCCGAAAAACTCAATCGTTCCTCTGGAGCCTTCCTTCCTGTTTTCGTAAGGGCCAGAATTACCTAGAGTTTGGAACTCTGCTGTCGGGGAATATCTTAAGCTGGATTCAGCGATTACTTGCTGCTGTAGTTCTGATGATATCTGAGCGCAACTAACAGCCATGTGTATTGCCTGCAACACACTGCTTTTGCCGGAATTGTTGCCTCCGACGAGGTATGTAATTTTCCCAAGGTGAATTTCAGTTTCCTGCACCCTTTTGAAATTATTTATTTTTACGCTTTTTATTTGCATTGATCGCCTCTCTTTTCGATAGGCGTAATCAGATTTTTGTAGATGTGCAACCTATGAGATATGAGGGGTGATTCAGACGCGCATTGTAATCTTTATTTTGCGCGCACGCCGACCAAAGCGGGGCCATGACATGAGGATTTGCAAACGAAGTAAGCGTTAGGCGCAAGTCTATCGTCCCGGCCGTCCCGTCTTGCCCTTCGTCCGCCGCTTCTGCTGCTTTGGGTCGCCTGCATCCTCATAACTCCCCGCGCCGACCTTGCCGCGCACCAGCGGGCGAACGTCGTCCTTGTCGGCGCGTTGCGGCTGGCCTTCCATCAGCGGCGAAAAACGCTTGCCGGGTTCGTTGAACGCAGCAGCCAAACATAGATGCCGGTCCAGAGCACGGTGAGAGGGATTGAAAGCCCTATGGCCATGAAGGTAATCATACCAGCCATAGGATTGCCCGTGTTCAGTTGCGACGCGATGAGTGCCTGTAGCAAGCCAACGGACGTGCAACTGATGGCCAGAAGAAGGCCAAGCCATGGACGAGTCAGCCGTTCGCCAATGATGGCATGAACGGCGAGACCTGCAAGCAAGGGCAACAGCATGATCAGGCCATAGAACATGCTTCCGCCCAACACCCATAGCGGGATGTCTGTCGGATGCGTCGCGGCCAGCCCGCCGGAAATGATGCCGACGAAGATGGAAAGCAGGAGGGCGATCAGATTGACGTAAAGCAGGGCCAGCAGCGCCTTGCCGAGGTTGAGCCTTGGCCCGCGTGCGGGCGGTGGTGCCGGAACAGGCGTATTGCCCAACTTCACCGCCCCGGACGCCCCGTCTTGCCCTTGGTCCTCCGCTTCTGTTGCTTGGCGTCGCCCGCATCCTCATAACTCCCCGCGCCGACCTTGCCGCGCACCAGCGGGCGCACGTCGTCCTTGTCGGCGCGTTGCGGCTGGCCTTCCATCAGTGGCGAAAACCGTTTGCCGGGTTCGGTGACCGGTTTTTCCGGGATTTTGCCGGTGGTCGGCTTTTCCGTGCGGCCGACGGTCATTTCGTCCAGCGTGTTGCGGCGGAAGAGGGAGGATTCGGATGGGGTATAGGGTGGAGAGCCACCCCCCTCTGCCCTGCCGGACATCTCCCCCTCAAGGGGGGAGATCGACTCGCGGGTGGCGCTTGCCCCACCGCGTTTGCCGCTCTTGCCGCCACCTTCTTGGTTCCTTGCCTCGTCCCTCGCAATAGGGTCGTCCATAGTCGCCAGTTCGGCGGCCTTGAGGCGTTTGATCTCGTCGCGCAGGCGGGCGGCTTTTTCGAAGTCGAGATCGGCGGCCGCATCGCGCATGCTCTTTTCCAGCGCGTTGAGGTGGGCCTGCAGATTGTTGCCAACCAGATGGCCGCCATCGGCAAAACCTTTTCCGCTGGCGCCGGAAATGTCGGCGCGGACGTGGTCGCGTTCGTAGACCGAGTCGAGGATGTCGGAAATCTTTGCCTTCACCGATTCCGGCGTGATGCCGTGCGCTTCGTTATAGGCGACCTGCTTTTCGCGGCGGCGGGTGGTTTCGTCCATCGCCCGCTGCATCGAGCCGGTGATCTTGTCGGCGTAGAGAATGACCTTGCCGTCGACGTTACGCGCCGCACGGCCGATGGTCTGGATCAGCGACGTCTCCGAGCGCAAGAAACCTTCCTTGTCGGCGTCGAGGATGGCGACGAAACCGCATTCGGGGATGTCGAGACCTTCGCGCAGCAGGTTGATGCCGACCAGCACGTCGAAGGCGCCGAGGCGCAGATCGCGGATGATCTCGATGCGTTCCAGCGTGTCGATGTCCGAGTGCATGTAACGGACGCGAACACCCTGTTCGTGCAGGTATTCGGTAAGATCTTCGGCCATGCGCTTGGTGAGCACCGTGCAGAGCGTGCGATAACCTTTTTGCGCGGTTTCCCGGATTTCGCCGAGCACGTCGTCGACCTGGGAGCGGGCCGACCGCACCTCTACAGGGGGATCGATCAGGCCCGTGGGGCGGATGACCTGTTCGGCAAACACGCCGCCGGACTGTTCCATTTCCCAGGTGCCGGGCGTCGCCGAAACCGAGACGGTGAGGGGGCGCATGGCGTCCCATTCCTCGAAACGCAGCGGCCGGTTGTCCATGCAGGAGGGCAGGCGAAAGCCGTATTCGGCGAGCGTTGCCTTGCGCCGAAAGTCGCCGCGATACATGCCGCCGATCTGGCTGACGGAAACGTGGCTTTCGTCGATGAACAGAAGGGCGTTGTCCGGGATATATTCGAACAGGGTCGGTGGCGGTTCGCCGGGATTGCGGCCGGTGAGATAACGCGAATAGTTCTCGATGCCGGCGCAGGAGCCGGTGGCTTCGAGCATTTCGATATCGTAGCGGGTGCGCTGTTCGAGGCGTTGCGCTTCCAAGAGGCGCCCGCCCTTTTCCAGCTCGGCGAGGCGGATTTTCAGCTCTTCCTTGATGGATTTGATGGCGCCGTTGAGGGTGGGGCGCGGCGTCACGTAGTGCGAGTTGGCGTAGATTTTTACCGACTTCAGGTCGCCGGTCTTCTGGCCGGTGAGCGGGTCGAACTCGGTGATGGAATCGATCTCGTCGCCGAACATCGAGATGCGCCATGCGGCATCTTCCAAGTGGGCGGGGAAGATCTCGATCGTGTCGCCCCTCACACGGAACGATCCGCGGATGAAGTTTATGTCCTGGCGTTTGTATTGCTGGGCCACGAGGTCGGCGAGCAGCTGGCGCTGGTCGAGGCGGTCGCCCACTTCCATCTGGAAGGTCATGGCGGTGTAGGTTTCGACCGAACCGATACCGTAGATGCAGGAGACAGAGGCGACGATGATGCAGTCGTCGCGTTCCAGCAGCGAGCGGGTGGCGGAGTGGCGCATACGGTCGATCTGTTCGTTGATCGAGGATTCCTTCTCGATGAACGTGTCGGAGCGCGGCACATAGGCTTCCGGCTGGTAATAATCGTAATAGGAGACGAAATATTCGACCGCGTTGTCCGGGAAGAAGTTCTTGAACTCGGAATAGAGCTGGGCGGCCAGCGTCTTGTTGGGCGCGAGGATGACGGCGGGGCGCTGGGTCTCCTCGATCACCTTGGCCATGGTGAAGGTTTTGCCGGAGCCGGTGACGCCGAGCAGGACCTGGGACCGGTCGTTGTTGTTGATGCCCTCGACGAGATCGCGGATGGCGGTCGGCTGGTCGCCGGCCGGCTGGTATTCCGACGCCATGCGGATGGTGACGCCGCCCTCGGATTTTTCCGGGCGTTGCGGCCGGTGCGGCGTCCACAGTTTGCCGTCCTTGAACAGCGGGTTGCCCGATTCGATCAGGGCGGAGAGGGCTTCGACCGTAGCGGTGACGGCACCGGTGGCGAGGTGCTCCGCCTCTTCCAGCGAGACATCCATGCCGGCGACCGGATTGAGGCCGGCGGCGGCGCGTGTTTTCGGGTCCGACGATGCGCCGATCGAGACGCCGCGCGAGGTCTTGCTGGCCGTCGTATTCTTGGCAGTCTTGGGCTTTTCCTTCGCGGCAGCCTTGATCGCTTCCTCGCGGGCGGCGATCTCGATCTTCTTGCGGTGTTTTCCCGCTTTCGAGGCGATTTCGCGCTGGGTTTCGATGCCCGACGCTTCCGCCTCGGCTTCGAGCTGTTTCACCCAGTCGGACACGCTGCCCTCGAGAGGTGCGCCTTCGAATGAAGCTTGGGGAGCCTCCTCAAAACCGCGGTTCTGGGGCGTGGATTTTTTCGGAGATTTGGCCATGCCGCGAATATGGAGTGCGTTTTCTCCATTGTGAAGGGGGCAGGCTCACAAAACCAGTACAAAAGGGAAACGACGGCAGTGCCGTTTCCTCAGTTTTTGCTGTTGGCGCTGCGTTTGAAATCCACCTGTTGCGTGTTGGACGGGCGCTCGGCGATCCAGTGGTCGAGGCGTTCCGGCGGCATCGGTCGGGCGAAGAAATAGCCCTGCGCCGTGTGGCAGCCGAGTTCCTGCAATGCGGCGGCATCTTCCGGCGTTTCCACGCCTTCGACGAGGACGTCTATCGACAGCGACTGGCCGAGGCCGACAAGGGCGGAGACGATGTTCTGGCTCTGGCGGCTGGAGGTGACGGCGGCGGCGATGCCACGGTCGATCTTCAGGCGATCCACCTTCAGGCCGGTGAGATAGGTGAGCGACGAGTGGCCGGCGCCAAAATCGTCGACAGCGAGCTTGTAACCGGACGAGGCGATGCGGGCCAGCTGGTCGCCGATCATGTCGGTATCGAGCAAGGCTTCCTCGGTGATCTCGATTTCCAGCATGGCCGGATCGACGCCGTGGCGCTTGACAATGCTGTCGATGAGATCGACGACGGAATAGACCGAAAGTTCGCGCGGCGACACGTTGATGGAGACGGTGGCGTGCGGCAGGCCCATCTCGGGCAGGCGTTTCAGCAGGCGGCAGGCTGCCTCGGCAATCGTGCCGGTCAGCTTGTCGGACTGGTGTGTGGCCAAAGCGGCATGGACGATATCCGGCGGCGCGATGGCGCCGAGCTGCGGATGATGCCAGCGCACCAGCGCCTCGAAGCCGATAATGCCGCTTTCATTCAGCATGACCTGCGGCTGGAACCAGGCCTCGACCGCACCGCTCAGGATGGCGGCGCCGAGATCCTGCTCGATCTGGTGGCGGCGGGTGGCGGCGATGCGGAAATCCGGGTGGAATTCGCACCAGCGGCCACGACCGCTGTCCTTGGCGCGATACAGTGCCATGTCGGCGCAGATGAACAGTTCCTCGGCATTGGCGGCGTGATCCGGATAGATCGCCAGGCCGATGGATGTGCCGACGATGCAGGACTGTTCGGCGAAGGCGATGGGCGCATGGCTGCGCTCCAGCATGGATTCGCATTGGCGGCGGGCGCGTTCGGCGGCATCCGGGCCGGTATAAACGACCGCGAACTCGTCGCCGCCCAGACGGGCCAACACGTCGGCGCCCTCGATGGACTGGCGCATGCGGTCGGAAATGTAGACGAGAAGGCTGTCGCCGACGCTGTGGCCGAGCGTGTCGTTGATCAGCTTGAAGCCGTCGAGATCGACGACCAGCAAGGCCATCTGGTTGCCCTTGTCGGTATCGCAATCGGCAATGCCGGCGGCGAGCGCCTCGTTGAAGGCATTGCGATTGGCAAGGCCGGTCAGCGGGTCGCACTTGGCCAGATGTTCCAGCCGCGCATTGGTGTCCAGAATTTCGCTATTGGCCTTGGAGAGCGATTCCGCCAGCGCATCCGCCTGAACCTTTGCCCGCGTGTTGCTGGCAAACGTGGCTTCCGACTGCTTGCTGCCGCGGTAAAGCAGCAGGGTAAGGGCCGTGACGCACAGTGCCAGCATCAGGCCATGCAGGCCCTGCGACATCAGCGATACGATGACCGCGGTGTGCACGGGAATGGCAAAGGCCAGTGGTGCAAGGCTGTTGCCGACACCCATCAAGACGGTCGCGGCGGCGATGCCGAGCATCATCAGGTAAAGGCCGCCATCGACGCTGGTGGCATCGAAACTTTCGAAGATGAAGGGCAGGGCTGCCCATGTACAGCCGGTGATCAGCTTGCCGGTGGCAAGGTGGCTAAGCGTCTTTTCCGGCTCCGTGTTCGGCAAGTTGCGCCGCATCATCGCGGCTGTGAGGATACCACGCACAACCAGCGTCAACAGGAGCACCGCCAGCCACCAGGGCGCCAGCGTATCTGTGCCGTGCCCGACCGTGGAAACGGCATAGGCACAGCCGGCGATGACCGCATTGGTGGCCAGCATATAGTACATTCGGTCGATGACCGAGGCTGCCTGCGCCTTTGCGATCTCCGACTTGATGCGGATTTCATTCTCGTCAGTCAGGAAGCGGCTTGGCATCCAGAATGTCTCGTCCCGTTTCAGCTTGCGCGGAATATGCGCATGCTCCCGTGAAAAAAACATTAATTGCACCAATGGCTTAAAGGTGATTGGGTGTCTGGTTTATGCGGGAACCAACAAGGTTTTGCAGCGTTTATATTTGTGGTTGTGGCAGGTCCTGCCGATGCCGCCCCGATCACGCCGGATTACAAATCGTTCATGTAGGAAATTTGCCTTAATCTGTTGCCGTTTGTGTCGCAGTGCTACATCACCCCTTGTGCAAGGTTCTAAACGAGGTGCTCGATGACACTTTCCCGCCCCACCATGGCGGCCATCCGATTTGGTTATGGTCTGAAGCCGGGTGACGAAAATGCGCCGGCCAGCGCTGCCGACCTGATGAAACAGGTCGAGCGAGGCGCCAAGGCAAAGGCGCGTTTTCCGCGGGAAGGGTTTGAGGGCCGGCGCGAAACGGCGCTGCGGCTGCTGTCTGTGCGGGCCGCAGAGGCGAAGACGGCGCAGGCCGGAAAACCCAATCCCGATCTGCGTCGAGATACGTTGCGGGAGGCGGACCGGATGCTACGGCGCGATTCGTTTGCGCGCATCATGCAGGCCGTTTATTCCCACAATGGCTTTTTCGAGCGGCTGGCGAGCTTCTGGATCGATCATTTTTCCGTCAACGCCCGCAAGACATATGCGATGCGGATGATCGTGTCGCTGTTCGAGGCTGAGGCGATCCGGCCCAATATCGGCGGACCGTTCGTCAACCTTCTGCATGCGGCGGTGCTGCATCCCGCCATGCTGTTCTATCTCGACCAGAACCGCTCGGTGGGGCCGGAATCGCAGGCCGGCCTGCGCAATGGCACCGGCCTCAACGAAAACCTCGGTCGCGAGCTCTTGGAATTGCACACGATGGGCGCGGGTTCCGGTTACACGCAGGAAGACGTGCGTGGCGCGGCGCTGATCCTGACCGGTGTGACAGTCGATGGCCGCACGCTGGCAGTCGGTTATCGCCGGGCAAGGGCCGAGCCGGGCCGGCTGTCGCTGCTGGGCAAGGTCTATGGCGAGGAAGGCCGCTCCGATGCCGATCATGTTGCAATGCTGGACGATCTGGCCAAGCGGCCGGAGACGGCCAGGCACGTTTGCCGCAAGCTGGTGAAGTATTTCATCGCCGATGAGCCGCCGGCCGAAATCGTCGAGGCGATGGTGGCCGCATGGACGGCGAGCGACGGCAACCTGACGGCGGTCTATCAGGCGATGCTGGATCATCCGCGCGCCTGGGACGGCGAGGGCCAGAAATTCAAGCAGCCTTTCGATTTCGTGGTGTCGGGCCTGCGTGCGCTCGACGTCAAGGAGGCGGACATGACGGCGCTGGCCAAAGCGCTGGATGACGAGGACGCGGAAGTGCCGCTGCGGCCCGACGAGGCCGAGGATGGCGACGACATGGTGCAGGCGGAAAAGCCGGGGCCGCGCGGCGCCGACATGGGCCGGCCGGATGCTGCCGCCAGTGCCGAGGATGGCGCCGCCAGCGACATCAAGAAATCCGCCACCAAGGCGGCGGCGCCAAAACCCGGTTTTGCCCGCGCCGTGACCTTTGGCGCGTTGCGGCGGATGGGGCAGCCGGTCTGGCAGCCGCCGAGCCCGGCAGGGTTTGCCGATGATGCGCAGGCATGGCTATCGCCGAGCCAGCTCAGCGAACGGATCGCCTGGGCAAGACTGGCCGTGCGCGGGCTGGGCAAGGATCTTGATCCTGCCGCTTTCCTGTCCACCACCCTTGCCGATGCAGCCCGGCCGGACACGACAAAAATCGTGGCGCAGGCGCCCAACAAGGTGCATGGCCTGACCATGGTTCTGGTTTCCCCGGAGTTCAACAGGAGATGACGATGGACGCTTCGAACGATTTTCGACTGTCGCGCCGCGGCTTTCTCGCCTCTGCCTGCTGCCTCGCGGCCATGCCGGTGATGACGCCGGTGAGTTTTGCCGCAGCCCCGGGTGATGCCCGTTTCGTGACGATCATTTTGCGCGGGGCGATGGATGGGCTGGATCTGTTGCAGCCTTATGGTGACGCGGCCTATGCGGGCTTGCGGCCAAAACTGGCGCTGACACCCGATACGGGCCTCACCGATCTCGACGGCCGTTTTGGCCTGCACCCGGCGGCAAAATCGCTGATGCCGCTGTGGCAGGCGCGCGAACTGGCCTTCGTGCATGCGGTTTCGACGCCTTACCGCAACGAGCGCAGCCATTTCGACGGGCAGGACATTCTGGAAAGCGGCGGCGCCGACAAACGCGAGCGCAATGGCTGGCTGAACCGCGCGCTGGCGACCATTCCGCGCACGGCGAGCCGCCGGGCGATCGACATCAACACCTCTATGGAACTGATCCTCTCCGGTCCCAACGATGTCGATGTCTGGTCGGCGCAATCGGATGTGGCGCTTGCCGAGGACGAAGTGCGCTTCCTCGAACGGCTGTATGCCGGCGACCAGAGCTTTTCCAAGGCGTTCGAGGAGGCCGTGCGCACGGACATGTCGACCGATCCGCTTTATGCCGGCGGCAAGCGCGGTTCAGGTGTGGCCGACATGGCGAAACTTGCCGGCAATCTTTTGGCCCGCGATTACCGCATCGGCAGCTTTTCCATCAATGGCTGGGACACGCATGTGAACCAGAAGGCGCAGTTCGCGCAAGTTGCCGGCACGCTGGCGCTGGCGATCACCACGCTGAAGGAGAGCATGGGCGCCGATGCCTGGTCGAAAACCGTGGTTCTGGCGATGACCGAATTCGGCCGCACGGCACGCGAAAACGGCAGCGGCGGCACTGACCATGGCACGGGCGGTGTTGCGGTTCTGGCGGGCGGCGCGGTGGACGGCGGGAAGATTTTTGGGGAGTGGCCGGGACTGGGCGAAGACCAGCTTTACGAAGGCCGCGACCTGATGCCGACCGGCGACCTGCGCGAACTGGCGGCGGCGATGATCCACAAACAGTATGGCGTCTCTGTCGGCGACCTCACCACCAAGGTGTTTCCGGGGCTGAGTTTTGATGCGGGATCGGTGTATTTGCGGGGGTGAGGAATGGTCGGCGCAGCCGACGAAACGATCCAGTGAATCGTTTCGAATGACGAACGCCCTGAGCCTGAGCGAAGGGCGGGGATAGGTTGCCTTACGGACTGAGTCCGGAAATGCGGAGAGCTCGCTATAGACCCTTCTCCCCGCGCGCGGGGAGAAGGGACCAGCCGCACCACCCTTTTCTTACTTCAACCTTGCCACAACCAGATGGCCCGGGCTTGGCTCGCCATCCTGCATGCGCACGTTGATCTCCGACATTTCGATGAGGTCGAAGCCGGTTTCCTTCAGGCGGTCGAGGATATAGCTTTCGGCGTGCACGAAACGCTGGTGCGGGCCGACGATGTAAGGACGACCGTCTTCTGCCGGCAGGGTTTCCGAGGAAAAGACAAAGATGCCGCCCTTGACCATGTTTTCAGCGGCGCCGAAGAAGATCGGTTCCAGCGCGCCGAGATAGGGCAGCACGTCTGTGGCCGTGATCAGGTCAAAGGGTTCGTCGTCATTGTCTTCCAGAAAATCCTCGACCTCGCCGACGTAAAGCGTCTCGTAAAGATCCTTTTCATGGGCGATCTGCACCATGTTTTCGGAAATATCGAGGCCGGTAATGTCTTCCGCCATGTCGCGCAGGGCGCCGCCGGTGAGGCCGGTGCCGCAGCCGAGATCGAGCATGCGCTTGAACGGCCCGAGATCGAGCGACTGCAGGTGCTGGCGCACCATCATGGGCACGGTATAGCCCAACTGCTCGACCAGAATGTCCTCAAAACTTTCGGCATGCTGGTCGAACAGGGTTTCGACATAGGCATCCGGCGCGCGCGGCGGGGTTTCGCCACGGCCCATGGAGGCGAGGCGGACGGCGGCGCCGCCGTGGTCTTCCGGGTCGAGCTCGAGCACTTCGGCATAAGCCTTGGCGGCGGCATCGAGATCGCCGGATTTTTCCAGTTCCAATGCGCGGTTATAGGCTTCGGCCAGGGCTTCCTCGTCGATCTTGGTCATGGCGCGTCCTTTTCCGGTGCCGGTTGATATGGGCGCGCTTTTAGCCTGTGCGGGCGTTTTTGCAATGGTGGATGGTGGGCGGCGTGCCTCAGCTTTGCCTGAATGGCGCGTTCAGGTGGAGTTCAGCCTGTAATGCTCAGGTTTGGGAACAATTTTAATGGGTGGCCGTTGAGGGCTGCCCGAACACTACCAGGCTCCCGAAGAGGAGCCTCGATCAGAATTTGCAGGGATGCGAGATCACCAAGGAGGTCCCATGTCGAAGAAACAACGTTTGATGACAGGTGTGGCAATGCCCGTCCTGTCGCTGTCATTGATATGGCAGCCGGCGCTGGCCGCACCGGTTGCGCCGGGCGCGATCGCCGTGCCGGCGCATAATGAAGTGATCCGTGTGCAGGAACAGCCAGCCGAGGGGCAAATCATTGTTCCGCCGGGCGCTGCACCCCAGCAGGAAGAGGCCCCGGCCGAGCGGCCGCGCCGCGAGCGCGCACCCGAGCCTCAGGCCGAACCCCAGGCTGAGCCGAGGGCCCGCGAGGCCGCGCCGGAGCCGGAAGCGCCGCGTCCGCGCCGTGAAGCCCCCGCTGAGCAGCAACAGGAGCGCCCGCGTCGCGAGCAACCCGCGGCCGAGGAACAGCAGCAGGAGCCGCGCCAGCGTCCGCGCCGCGAACAGGCGCCGAGCGCCGACGAACAGCCCGCGGAACGTCCGCAGCGCCCGGCCCGCACCCAGGAAGGGAGTGGCGAGGCGCAGCCGGGTGCCGAGCGTCCACGCGGTGAACGGCCGCGTGGCGAAAACCCGTCAGGTGAGGGCCGTCCGCGTGGCGAGCGTCCTCAGGGTGAACGCCCGAGCCGCGAGCAGCCTGCCGAAACACCCGCAGAAAAGCCGGCTCCGGCCGAAAAACCTGCCGCTCCGGCGGCCGAAGCGCCTGCTGCCGCCCCCGAGGCGGCCCCTGAGGCAGCACCCGCACCACGCCCAGCCCGCCCGACTGAGGGTTCGCGCCCGGCACGGCCGGCCGAGGGCCAGGCCCCCGCTGCCGGCGAGGCCGCACCGGGACAGGCTCCTGCGCCACGTCCGGGCAGAGCGCCGGCGACTGAAGGTGCAGCACCTTCCGAGCCGGCCGCACCGGGCCAGTCCGGTGCGGCGCCTGCTGCCCCGGACGCAGCGCCTGGCGCCGCACCCGGCCAGCCGGCACCCGGTCAGGCCGCAGCTCCTCCGGCAGGGCCGCGCACGCCGGAAGAAATCGAGCGTGCCAAGGAAATCGCCAAGGATCCGGCTTCCGCCACCGGTCCGGTCGTGTTGCCGGTCGAAAACGGTGCCGCCATTCTCGACAGCGCCAAGGAATATCCATCGGCACCGGCTGCTGCCCCGGATCAGGTGGGTCGTCCGCGTGGTCCGCGCGAAGGCGGCCCTCGTGAAGGTGGCCCACGTCCGCCACGTGGCGGAGCAGAAGGTGGTCCGGCCGTTGCCGCACCCGCGGGCCCGCCGCCACCGCCGCCGACCTCCGATGCCGAGGCACAGGCGCTTGCGCCGGGCGAACGTCCGCGTCCGCCGGTCAAGATGGAAGCAGCAACCGCAGAACGGGGTGAACGCCTCGACGGTCGTCCGCGCTTCGAACGCCCCGAAGGTTTTCGCGAGCGCGGTGGCGACCGGGATGGTGGCCGCGTGATCCTGCAGTTCGACAACCGCACCATCGTGCGCCATGACGACAGCCGCCGTTTCTACGACGAGGGCTACGAGCCGGAATACGAGCGCCTGCGCGGCGGCCGTACCCGCGAAATCATCGACCGCGACGGCGGTGTGCAGATCGTCACGATCCGCAACCGTTACGGCGATGTGGTGCAGCGTTCGCGCATCGATCGCGACGGCCGTGAATACGTGCTCTATTACGCACCCGAGTTGATGGACGACCGCGACCAGCCGCGCCGCTGGCGCGATCCGGGTCTCGACCTGCCGCCCATGCGCCTGACGGTGCCGCTGGACGACTACATCATCGACACCTCCTCCGAGCCGGACCGGGATTATTACGATTTCCTGGAACAGCCGCCGGTGGAGCGCGTCGAGCGCGTCTATTCGCTGGATGAAGTACGCTATTCGGCGCGTATCCGCGACAAGGTACGCCGTATCGACCTTGACACGATCACCTTTGCGACCGGTAGTGCCGATATCCCGATGAACCAGGCGTCTTCGCTGCGCAAGGTGGCGGATGCGATCAAGGAAGTGCTCGACCGCGACCCGGCCGAAACCTTCCTCATCGAAGGCCATACCGACGCCGTCGGGTCCGACGACAGCAATCTCGTTCTGTCCGACGAACGCGCGGAATCGGTGGCCCGCGTGCTGACCGACGCATTCGGCATCGCGCCGGAAAACCTTGCGACCCAAGGTTATGGCGAGCGTTACCTGAAGGTGCGCACGGACGGTCCTTCGCAGGAAAACCGCCGCGTCACCATCCGCCGCATCACCCCGCTGGTGAAACCGGTGGCGCAGAAGTAACAGCGTCCGCATCGACGATGAAAGCCGCCGGGTTTGCGCCCGGCGGCTTTTTTATGCGGTTTTTACCAGCTGGACAGGAGAGGTTCCGGCACTAGTTCTGGTTTCCGGATAGCATGCGAGGGGCGAGATGATTTTTCGGGTATTTTTGAAGAAGGCGGCAATCGCTGCGGCGGTGGTCGCGATGATGGGCGGTGCGCCATATGCTGCTGCTTGGGCGCAGGACGGTTTTGACACACAGCGTCAGCAGAGTGCCAAGCAACCGCAAAAATCTGCCGGGGCAGTGGTCCGCGATGCCGTGATGAAGAACTGGAGTATGGCTGGGGAAGCGCCTTCGCCGCCTCGGGTGCGGATCCGCTTCAATCTCCACCGGGACGGTTCGCTGAATGGCAATCCCGTGGTGGAAACCGTGTCGGATGATCCGCGCTTCCCGGTTTTTGCAGCGAGTGCCCGGCGGGCAATCCTGAAGGCGCTGCCGTTCGACCTTTCCGCTTATTCCGAGAGCTACGAGGACTGGAAGGAGGTCGTCATAACTTTCGACGCCTCCGAGATGGAGAGCGCCCTGTAAAGTCTCACGGAAGGGAGTGGCCGCTCTTCGACGCATAGCTTCGATAGCCGACGAGCGGCTGGATGTCAGAGTGCCTTGTCGAAATCGACCGACGTATCCGTTCCGCCCGACGGTGATGGGTAGGAAAACCGGCCAAACTCCCGGTAGCCACGGCTGGCCCAGAAGGACAGTGTGGCCGGCGTCTGTGCATCGGCGTGCAGATAGGCGATGTCATATCCGAGCGCGCTGGCATCCGCTTCCAGCACTGAGACGATACGGCTGCCGAGACCTTTTCCGCGTATGGCCGGATCGAGATAAACGCGGGCGATCTGGCAGGTTTTTTTATTGCCGTAACGACCGGACAGACGGGCAAAGGTGCCGGGTTTGCGGGAAAGATCGTACAGGCCGCCGGCGGCGATGATGTTTTGGCGCGCATCACGAACAATGCGGAAGCTGCCGGCATTCTGTGATGAATACCAGCCATTTTCGGCGTTGCCGGTCAGGCTGTCGAGATCCGCATGCCAGTCGCTGTTGTATTCGATGCCGTAAAACTCACGGATGATGCGCAGGCAGAATTTTTTCGCTTCATCGCCGTTGCCTGTGGCGGCCAGCGTTTCGATTGCATATGTCTGGGGCATGGATGGCTGAGAGGGATCTGGCATGGACGAGACCGTTTTTCTGTTTTCCTACGGAACGCTGCAATATCCGGACGTGCAAAAATCGTCGTTCGGGCGGCTTCTGGATGGCACTGACGATGCCATGCCGGGTTTCACCAAGGAAATGGTCGAAATTACCGACCCGGATGTTCTGGCCAAAAGCGGCGAACGGTTCCACCCGATCGTCATGTCCTCCGGCGATCCGGCCGATGAAGTGGCCGGCAAGGTGTTTCGCATCACACCGGCGGAACTGGCGGCCGCCGATGCCTATGAAGTGTCCGATTACAAGCGGATCGAGGTTCCGCTCAAATCCGGCATTCTCGCCTGGGTCTATGTGAAGGCCTAAACGGCTGACGCCTTATGCGCTCGCTGCAATGAAAATTTCGGCGACACGCTCGATGCCTGCCTGATCGTCGGCATCGAAACGCGACGGGATCGGGCTGTCGAGATCGATGACGCCGATGACCTCGTCACCGCGAAAGATCGGCACGACTAGTTCCGAGCGCGAGGCGGCATCGCAGGCGATATGGCCGGGAAAGGCATGCACGTCCTCGACAAGCATGGACTGGCGTTTTTGTACTGCTGCCCCGCAGACGCCGCGACCGACCGGAATGCGCACGCAGGCGGTCTTGCCCTGAAACGGGCCGAGCACGAGTTCGCCTTCCTTCATGAGATAAAAACCGGCCCAGTTGAGGTCGGGCATCATCTGGAAAAGCAGCGCCGACGTGTTGGCGGCATTGGCGATAAAATCCCGCTCTCCGTCGAGAAGGGCAGCCAGCTGCTGGGTGAGCTGGCGATAGAATTCCGGCTTGTTTTCGGTTTCGATCGCGGTGGTCTCGAACATGGCGGCTCCTCTCGATGTGTTGAGGCGGTTTAGGCTGGGAAATTTCTCGCGGCAAGAGTGGATTGCGAAAGCAATCGGCAATCATATGATGGGATGCTACCGCTGCCTGAAAGCGATATTGTGGGGCTCCATGCATTCCACCCTTCCCAAAGATCCTGTGGTTCTGGGACAGTTGCGCCGGCTCAACATCGTCTTGCCGCTGGCCGGGGTTATTGTGCTGGGCTTGGCCGGTGCCGTTTATATGTGGCGGCTGAACTCATTCGACAGGACGATCGCGACGATCGAGGCTGTCTGGGATGCAGAGCAGTATGGCCATGGCGAAAAATACACTTTTACGTTTGGCCTCCTGAGCTTCAGCCGCATTGGGCCGGACGGGCAGAGCCATCTGTGCCGACACCCGTTCAGGATTGGCCGGCCTGACGAAAAGTTTCGCGTCGGGGAAAAGCTGGAGATCATTCCGGCGAGGGGAAGCTGCCAGCGGGTGGATGTGATCGGGCGGGCGGAATTGCAGGAATAGGGCTTTGTATCCGCTACGTCATCAGGCTTGATCTTCCTGATTGCCCCGTGTCGCCGCGCAGGCTAGTGGCATGACACGCAAATGTGGTGAACAGGAACAAGGCGCGCATGCATCTCTTTCGCAGAATTCTCCAGTTGCTCGTCTTTGCCGCACTGACCATCCTCACGCAGATCGGCGGCGTTGCCTATCTTGTGTCGTTGGGTTTGGCTCGCGCCCTAAAAGTTCGGTATCGTCTCGCACGGCTGGCGATCCTCGTCATTTATGTCGGTGCCACCGTGTCCGCCCATGTCGTAGCGCCCGCTTTCGGGCGGGTTCCGCTCTCCTGCATTGCCGGTGAGACAGACAGGCTGGTGGTCCGTTCGGTTCTCTATTGCCTGCTGAACCGCAATTATGTGACGCCGCCGATGCGTGAACTGGTGACGGCGCTGGCAGGCGATCTGGACCAAAAATTTCCGGGTACGACGACCGTGGTGCTGGATGGCAATTTTCCGTTCATCGACGGCTTTCCGCTTCTGCCGCATCTTTCCCATGCGGATGGACGCAAGCTGGATATCGCCTTCTATTACAAGGATGCAGACGGGCATTTTCTTGATGGAGCGACGCGCTCGCCGATCGGCTATTTTGCCTTCGAACAGCCGGAGGCAGGCGATGAACAACCTTGCGAAGGGCGCAACGACATCATCACTACGCGCTGGAACTTCGATTGGCTGCAGCCGGTCTTTCCTGCTTACCATATTGAGGAACAGCGCACCGGTTTCGCGCTGCAATGGCTATCGACCGTGGGCGCCGAACGGTTCGGACTGGAAAAGATCTTTGTCGAGCCGCATCTTAAAAATGCGCTGGGTGCGAGCGGGGAGGCGATCCGTTTTCAGGGCTGCCGGGCGGCGCGGCATGATGATCACATTCATATCCAGGTGCGATGAAGCGAAGGTCCAAACGATGAGAGCTTTGTCATGACTATTCCGCACACCGCAAATCTCATGATGACTCTCTGTCAGCCCTATGACCGCGAAGACTTCATCCATCTCGAACGCGATGCCGAGGTCATGCGCTTCCTGCACGGTGGGGCGGTGGATCACGACACGGTCAGGTCGCAGGATGTGTCGTTCCTGATGCCGCGCGGCACCGAACCCTATGTGTGGACTGCCCGTCGAAAAGGCGATTTCGGCTTTGTCGGCTGGTTCTGCCTTTGCCCGGAAACACCGCTTCTGGCGGAACTCGGCTATAGGCTGAAGCGGGAAAGCTGGGGGCGGGGGCTGGCGACCGAGGGTGCTGCTGCACTGGTGGACTGGGGATTTCAGACGGCCGGTTATGACACGGTTTTTGCGGGTACGATGGCCGTCAATCGTGGCTCCCGAAGGGTCATGGAAAAGCTCGGCATGACGCATATGCGTACGGATTTTCCGCTCTTCGACGACCCTATCCCCGGCTCGGAAGAAGGCGAGGTTCGTTATGAATTGCAGCGCCGTGATTGGGCGGGCGTAAAGCCGGTCTAACGCCCGGCCTCCAGTAGCGCCACGATCTCCTCATATCCCCGCGTTCGTGCATGCTCCAGCGGCGTCACGCCATCCTTGTCGGCAATGTCACGGCTGGCGCCGGCATCGAGCAGAAGTTTGACGATCTGCTGGTGGCGCGGACCGCCGTCGCTGAGGATGATCGCTTCCAGAAGGGCGGTCCAGCCGAGCCTGTTGACGTGATCGACATCCACGCCTGCCTCGATCAGTGTTTTCACCGTTTCCACATGGCCGCGCTCGGAGGCGGGGATCAGCGCCGTGCCGCCGTAACGGTTGGTGCTTTTCAGGTCGGCGCCATGCGACAATGTCATGCGCAGGATTTCGAGGTGGCCGCGTGCACCGGCGTAAAGATACGGGCTGTCGTCGATCTCATCCTTGGCGTTGACGTCTGCGCCTGCCTCGATGAGCACCTTTGCCGCTTCGATCCGGTTGCCGTGGGTGGCGACGAGAAGGGCGGTTTCGCCGTTTTCCCTGCGCGCATCGACGGGCACGCCCTCGGCGAGCAGTTCGGTGATCGCGGCTGAATTGCCGGTCGTGGCGGCTTCGAACAGGGCGCTGGTATTCATCTCCGACATGGCGGGGGCCTTCGTCAACAAGAGTGTCAGGGCGGCGGCTGTCAGTGCGCGCAATGGTATCGTTGAGGTGAGGCGGCGCAGGAGCGGTCGTTTCGGTGTCAGCATGGAGGGGGCCGGTTCGGTCATCAGCAGGATATAGGCGCATTGAGCCGGATGGGCAGGGGGCGGTGCCGTTGCAGACATGTTTCCTCCTCTTGTGCTGCGGATGATGTTATCCTTGGTTCCTTGAGCGGGATACTGGATTGGGGGGCAATATGAAACTTCTGCTGGTTGGAGCAAGCGGCCTTGTCGGCAGCCATGTGCTGGCACTGGCGCTGGCCGATCCCCGGGTCGAACGGGTGGTGGCACCTGGTCGCAAGGCTCTGGTTCCGCATCCCAAGCTCGAAGCGCCGGTCTGCGACTTCGAGAACATGACGGGTGCCGAGGCTTTCTGGCAGGGCGACGCTGTGGTCTGCACGCTCGGCACGACGATCAAGGTGGCGGGTTCGCAGGCAGCCTTCGAGCGGGTGGATCATGATTATCCGCTGGCCGTTGCTCAGATCATGCATCGGCGCGGCGCGCAGGCCTATGTGCTCAATTCGGCACTCGGTGCCAATCCGCAATCGATGTTTTTCTACAATCGCGTCAAGGGGAAGCTGGAGCAGGATCTGCAAATGGTCGGTTTTCCCTCGCTGTGTTTCGTTCGGCCGGGATTGATCGGCGGCGAGCGCACCGAGCGGCGCAGCGGCGAGGGTGTTGCCGAGGTGATCTTGAAAACCCTTGCGCCGGTTCTGCCCAAGGCGTGGCGGATCAATCCCGCGCCCGTTATCGCCAAAACTCTGCTGGAAAATGCGATTGCGGCAAAGCCGGGTGTGCATATCGTATCTTCCAGTGAACTGGTCGGGTGAATGGCCCGTTCGCCTTGACCCTTGGCCTGCAAATGCCTAGCTTTGCCTTGTCTGAAACAGGTTAGGTTCGGGAAGGTTGGCCCGGCCCCTCCATATTGGAGGTCCTTCCGTCATCACGGTGATGGCCCAAGACTATCAGGGCGCCTGCATGGGGCAGGCGTCGATAGAAAGGGTTTTGGGATATGAAACCGCGTATTTCCGTCGTGACGCTCGGCGTCTCCGATCTTGAAAAATCTCTCGTCTTTTATCGTGATGGCTTGGGTCTTGCGACCGAAGGCATCATCGGCCGCGAATTCGAACATGGCGCTGTCGCATTTTTCGATCTCGCTGGCGGGCTGAAACTGGCGCTATGGGCGCTGGCCGATATTGCCCACGATACCGGACTGCCGGCCGGGCCGGTGAGCCCGACCGCCATGACGATCGGGCACAATGTGTATGCACGTGAAGAGGTCGATGCGGCCATGGCGGCGGCGCGAAAGGCCGGTGCCCGCATCATCAAACCGGCGCAGGATACGTTTTACGGGGGTTATGCCGGTTATTTCAGCGATCCTGACGGGCACATCTGGGAGGTGGTGTGGAACCCGCAATTCCTGCCCGAGGATTGATTATTATTATTGGAATTCCGGCGGGCGTGGCTTTGGCAAGGGCACGTCCGCCACGTTTTCCGTCGCCCAAGTGGTAATGGCGTGGGTGATGCCGGGGATCTCGTCCTTGAGGAAACTTTCGTGGCCGGGCAAGCCCATCGGGTACATGGCGTTGCGCTCGGTTTCATAGGCAGCACTTGCGGGCGTACAGAGTTTTACACGCATGTCCGGTGCTGCAATGTCCGTGCGGTTGGCGATGGTCTCGACGCGGCCCGTTGAGGGCAGGCGGCCGGCAAAAGCCTCGTCCAGATATTGCGCGGCGCGCTCATTGCGCTCGCGCTCCGTCGTGGCGCCCAGCATGACGATCATGACCTGTCGGCCGTTGCGCTCGGCAAGACCGACATAATTGCGGCCGGAGGCACAGAGAAAACCGGTCTTCATGCCGATCGTGCCGGCATAACGGGTCAAGAGCTGGTTGTTGGATTTCACTTCCTTGCCATCGAAGGTGACGGCCGAAGGGGCAAAGAACTGGCGGTATTGCGGAAACTGTCTTTCGATTTCCATGCCGAGGATCGCAAGATCGCGCGCCGTGGAGTAATTGTCCTTGTCGAACAGGCCGTTGGGGCTGGCGAAATGTGTGCCTGTCATGCCCAGCCGCTCAGCCTCCGCATTCATGCGGCGGATGAAGGTGGGCAGGTCGCCGCCGACTTTTTCGGCAATCGCCGTCGCGACATCATTGGCGGATGCGACGAGCGCGCCGTAAAGCGCATCTTCCAGCGTCATCGTGCGGCCGAGTGTCAGGCCGGATTCGAGAAAGGCCTGTTTGGTGGCATTGCGCGTCATGACGACGGGGGTCTGCAGGGTCACTTCACCGGAGCGCAGTGCCTGGAAGGCGATCAGCGCGGTCATCAGTTTGGTGGTGGAGGCCGGATACCATGGCGCGCCGGCATCTTCCTGATAGAGAACCTCGTGGCTGGCCGTATCGACCACCAGAACGGGCGTGGCCTGCGCCGCCGTGGTGGAAAGAAGGGCGGTCAATGCTACAAGGGTCTTGAGCGAACGTCCGGCTAAAAAATTCATGATCATGCGCAGTCTCCGACAGGAGACTTGTCCTAGGCAAAATATTAGCAACTGGCAACGGTCTGGCGACGGTCGCATTGTCGGCAAAGTTATCGATAAGTTTGCAGTTTGGATTGAGTTAAGGATATCGCCATGAAAATTTCCGCAAGTCTTCTGTCGCTGCTGCTTGCCGTAACGTCAGTTCCCGTTACGGCAGTTGCAGCTCCTGCCAAGGCGAAAATCTGCAATGCAGACGCCGCGAAAAAGCTGGTGGGCAAAAAGAAGCCCAGCGATGCACGGGCCAAGCGCCTGACCGGCGCGGCAAACGTGCGGCAGATCGGACCGGGCGATATGGTGACGCGCGACTTTCGGCAGGACCGGGTGACGATCGAAACGGATCCGGCCACCGGACGTGTGACGCAGGCAAGCTGCGGGTGAGGGTGGAGCCACCGGCCCCACCCTCTTCGGTTTAAGATCAGGCCGGCTGAACCTCACGATCGTCGAGCGTGTCGATATCCTTGACATTGTCATAGGCCGCCTGATCCAGAATGCCTTCGCGCTTGGCGACGATGGTCGGCACCAGGGCCTGACCGGCGACGTTGACGGCGGTGCGGCCCATGTCGAGGATCGGGTCGATGGCGAGCAGCAGGCCGACGCCTTCGAGCGGCAGGCCGAGCGTGGAGAGCGTCAGCGTCAGCATGACGACGGCGCCGGTCAGGCCGGCTGTTGCGGCAGAGCCGAGCACCGACACGAAGACGATCAGAAAATATTCCTGAATGCCGAGAGGCACCTGATAGAACTGCGCGATGAAGATCGCGGAGATCGCCGGGTAGATCGCGGCGCAGCCGTCCATCTTGGTGGTGGCGCCGAGCGGTACGGAAAAGGCTGCATATTCGCGCGGGACGCCAAGCGCCTTTTCGGTGACGGTTTCGGTGACCGGCAGGGTGCCGATCGACGAACGCGACACGAAGGCGAGCTGGATGGCCGGCCATGCACCCGCAAAGAAGCGCGAGGGCTTCAGGCCGTGGGCGACGAGCAGCGCCGGATAAACGACGAAGAGGACGAGCGCGAGGCCGATATAGATGGCGGCGGCATACCAGGTGAGCTGCGACAGCGTCGTCCAGCCATACTGGTCGACAGCGCGGCCGAGCAGGCCGATCGTGCCGAGCGGCGTAAGCCTGATCACCCACCACAGGATTTTTCGCACGACGGCGAGAACGGACTGGTTGAAGGCGAGAAAAGGTTCGGCGGCCTTGCCGGCCTTCAGCGCGGCGATGCCGAAGGCGATCGACACGACGAGAAGCTGCAGAACGTTGAAGTTCAGCGACGTTGAGGCTGCACCATTCACGACCTTGGTCGAGGCTTCGAGGCCAAGCACGTTGGTCGGCACCAGACCTTTGAGGAAATCCAGCCACGAACCGGCGGAGGCGGGCGCGCGGGCGGTTGCCTCGGTGACGGCGGTGTTGAGGCCCGGCTGGATGATGAGGCCGAGCGCGATTCCGATGACGACCGCGATCAGCGCCGTGATGGCGAACCAGAGCAGTGTCTGCCAGACCAGCTTGGCGGCATTGTTGAGGTTTTTCAGGTTGGCGATCGAGGCTACGATGGCGGTAAAGATCAGCGGCGGCACGAGCGCGCGCAGCAACTGGACGAAGATCGTGCCGATGGTCTGCAGGGTGACCGACAGGGCATTCTGGTTGCCGGCGGCATCAGGGCCGATATTGCGGGCGAGAAGCCCCAGCGCCAGGCCGATGACCATGGCGGCGAGAACCTGAAAGCCGAAATTGCTGTAGAAGGGTTTTGGGCTCGATGGAGAAGGTGAGGCGGTGCCGGGTGTCGTTGGCATTTGCAAAAGCTTTCCAAAAGGCTGGCGCGTGGTTCCGGTTCTGTCGGTATCACGCCGAATAAAGCGAAGAATAGGCCGAATCCTCTCCGGGTTAAGGGATGTCATTGCCTATTTGAAGTGCGAATGATGATTTCGTGCTCAGTGAGTGGTTGGTTTTGCATGAATTTTTTATGCGGCTGGCTGGAGCAACTTGTTAAGCCTGCGTGATGATAGATGAAATTATAAATTGCGAGGAGGGCGGAGTTGCCTGATCTTCAACCTGGATATCTTGGGGAGGGGGTTATGCCGGAAGCACGACCACGGCGGCTAGCTGTGCTGATTGATGCGGAAAATGCGTCGGCGAAGATCGCCGGTGGATTGTTCGAGGAGATCGCCAAGATCGGCGAGGCGAGCGTCAGACGCATCTATGGTGATTTTTCCACGCCACAGATGAAGGGGTGGACTGATGTGCTGGCGAAGTTTGCGATCATACCGCAGCAGAATTTTGCCTACACGGCAGGCAAGAATGCCTGTGACATCGCGCTGGTGATCGACGCCATGGACCTTCTGCATAGCGGTCGTTTCGATGGCTTTTGCCTGGTGTCATCCGACAGCGATTTCACGCGCCTGGCAGCTTGTATCCGAGAACACGGTGTCGATGTTTTTGGTTTCGGCGAACAGAAGACGCCCGAGAGTTTCCGGCAGGCGTGTCTACGGTTCATATACACGGAAAACCTTATGCCACCGGTCGCGACAAGTGAGGCGGCAATCGCGTTAAGCCCGATGCCGCTGAAGCAGCCGAAAACCGCGACGGCGTTGATCAAGAAAGCGATTTCCCAACTGGAGAGTGAAGACGGCTGGGTGCATCTGGGACCCGTGGGCGCACAGTTGTCGAATTTGACCTCGGATTTCGATCCGCGAACCTATGGCGCCAAGAAATTGAGCGATCTTGTGCGCCAGACAAACTCCTTCGATCTGGAGCAAATTGACGGGAAACCCCTGCGCATCCGCATAAGGCAACCTTTGACGCAGAAAATCATTTCTTGATCAGAAGGGTGCCTGTCAGGACCCGAATGAGCCGGGAGTGCTTCCATGACCCAGGTCACCGGTGGTTGCCGTTGCGGCAATATCAGGATCATCGCTTCGGGAGAACCGTATCGCGTCGGCATCTGCCATTGTTTCGATTGCCGCAAACAGCATGGCGCGCTGTTTCACGCCTCGGCGATCTTTCCCGAAAACGCGGTGACGGTGGAAGGCGAGACGCGCGATTATCAGGGGCGGCATTTCTGCCCCCATTGCGGTTCGCAGGTTTTTGGGCGAAGCGACGACGAGATCGAGGTCAATCTCGGCACGCTGGACGAGATCAACCGGTTTCAGCCGACCTACGAATTGTGGACGATTCGCCGGGAAGACTGGCTGCCTGAATTTCCGGTAACGCGGCGGTATGAGCGCGATCGCGAGGGGCCGGGGCGCAGCGAGGGTTAACCCCGCACCGCAGCCTCGATCACCGCAACGTCGATCTTCTTCATCGTCATCATCGCATCGAAGGCGCGTTTGGCCGGAGCGCCGCCTTCTCTCAATGCATCCATCAACACACGTGGGGTGATCTGCCAGGAGACACCCCATTTGTCCTTGCACCAGCCGCATTCACTTGGTTGCCCGCCATTGTCGATGATGGCGTTCCAGTAGCGGTCGGTTTCGGCCTGATCTTCTGTCGAGATCTGGAATGAAAAGGCTTCCGTCGGTTTGAAATGCGGGCCGCCATTCATGCCCATGCAGGGAATGCCGAGCACGGTAAATTCGACGACGAGCACATCGCCTTCCTGTCCATCCGGGTAATCACCGGGTGCGTGGATGATCTTGCCGACCGCGCTGTCCGGGAAGGTTTTGGCATAAAAGCGGGCAGCATCTTCCGCCTCTTTGTCGTACCAGAGACAAATCCTGTTCTTTTCCATGACGGGTCTCCTCCCTGTCGTTTGTTGCTCCCTGTCAACGTCAGGTAAGGGACCTGCGTCGTTTCGCCAGTCCATTCCTCCCACATTAGACTTTTCGTCTGTGGGAAAGCCTGAAAATCCCGATGACAGCGGGTTAAGATCGGATTAACGAGGTTTTTTGCGAGCCGACCGGTGTTGCCGACAATCTGTGACGGCACCTGTCCGCGAAGCGCAGTTTTTTAAGATCCAGGCCTCCGATCGAAATGCAAAACAGGCACGCCGCCAAAACGCGTGCCCGGTCGTCTGGCAAAACCAACAGATGGGGCGAAACATGAGCGAACAAGGTGGTTATTTCCCGCGCTGGCGGCTGAAGACGGAAGGGCGCATTCTGCCCGACGAACGTCTGCCGACGGGACAGACGGTGGTGCTGGGCTTCCAGCATGTGGTGGCGATGTTCGGTTCGACCGTGCTTGCGCCGATGATCATGGGTTTTGACCCGAACGTCTCCATCCTGTTTTCCGGCATCGCGACGCTGATCTTCTTCATCGCCGTCGGCGGCCGCGTGCCGAGCTATCTCGGTTCGTCCTTCGCCTTCATCGGCCCGGTTCTGGTGGCAACCGCTGCTGCCGCCGGCGCGCCCAACCCGAATATCGGTCTGGCGCTGGGCGGCATTATCGCTGCCGGCGCGCTTTACACGATGATCGGTATCATCGTGATGATGGCCGGCCATCGCTGGATCGAGGCGCTGATGCCGCCGGTGCTGACCGGCGCGATCGTTGCCGCCATCGGCCTCGTGCTTGCTCCGATCGCCATTGCCAGTGCGTCCGGCACCGGTGCTGCGTCACCTGACGGCAGCCAGATTTCGCGCTGGGTGGCGATCGCCACGGTTGCTGCTGTGGGTATTGTCGCAGTCTATGCGCCCGGCATGACCCGCCGCCTGCCGATCCTGATCGGCGGTGCCTTCGCATACCTTCTCTACCTCGTGCTGGCGAACGGCATGGGTTACGGCGCGCCGATCGATTTTTCCGGTGTTTCCGCCGCCGCATGGTTCGGCCTGCCGACCTTTACCGCGCCGGTCTTTTCCGGTTCGGCGATCACCCTGATCGCACCTGTCGTCGTCATCCTGGTTGCCGAAAACCTCGGGCATATCAAAGCGATCGGCGCCATGACCGGCCGCAATCTCGATCCCTATCTCGGCCGTGCCTTTATCGGTGACGGTGTCGCGACAATGTTCTCCGGCTTCTTCGGCGGCACCGGCATGACCACCTATGCCGAAAACATGGGTGTCATGGCTGTGACCCGCATCTTCTCGACGCTGGTCTTCCTCGTCGCCGCTTTCGTCGCCATCCTGCTGGGCTTTTCGCCAAAATTCGGCGCGCTGATCCAGACCATTCCGGGACCGGTTCTCGGCGGCCTTTCCATCGTGGTCTTCGGCCTGATTGCCGCGACCGCCGGCCGTATATGGGTTGAAAACAAGGTCGATTTTTCCGAGCCGCGCAACCTGATCACCGTCGGTGTGGCGCTGGTTCTGGGTGCGGGCAATTTCAAGCTCGACGTCGCCGGCTTTACGCTCGACGGTATCGGTACGGCGACGATCGGTGCGATCGTGCTTTACCACGCGCTCGGCTGGGCCAGCCCGCGCAAGGATGCGGACAACGTCTGATCCGCAGCAGCAGACTTTCCGGGCCGCCTGATCGGCCCGGATCGGCTTTCCATCGGCTCTGCCACCGAGCGCAGATACCGATTGCCTTGCACGCGTCAGTCTGATTTTGTGCAGCCTGTTGAATGGTTTGCGGGCGAGGGCGTGCGATGGAAAGACTGGCTTTCGCCTATATGAATCTCGATCCCTGGTTGCTGAAGGGTGTCACCATTCTTGCGCTGGTGCTGGGGTCGCTTGCCTATTATCTGACGCGCTCCTCGTTTCCATCTGTCAGCAGACTGGCCTATCTATGTTGGCTGGCGGTTCTTTTGCCGCTGTCGGCGTTCGCGTCGCTGATCTGGGTTTATGCGCCGGAGGCGGCGGCCAGCCAATTGCTTCCCGCCCTGATCATCGGCGAGGTCGTGCTTTTCATCCTCATCGGTTATGCGTTCGGGCCGGTGCTGGCCGGGCGCTCCAACAATGCCTATGGCACTGCCGGGCGCTGGTGGTTCGGTTACATACCTTTCGTCAACCTCGCGCTGTTCTATACCGCCAGCCGTGAGGCTCGACAGGCGGGCCGGAAATGGCTCTGGCTGGGCGGCGTTGGTTGCGTATTGTCGGGACTGGTCGTTTATGGCGTCAACGCCCAGGTTCAGAAAATATCCCTGGGCATCGTCTCGAAAATTAGCGCGCAGGAAGGTGCCAGAAATCCTGGCTATACCGCCAGCATGATCAGGGGCGGGCTTGATGTGCGCCCGCTGCCCGATATGTTGGAAAAGCTCGCCAGTCAGGTGAAAACGCCGCAGCGGGTCGATGAGGCAACCGTTCTTGTCTATGTCGGATCTCATGGCGATATGCTGCGCTATGAATACGACGTGGCCTCCGAGGCGAGCAGTCTGCCGCCCGTTATCGTGGACCGGATCAGCTCCGTTTTCTGCTATGGTGGGCTGGCGCCGGTGATCGAGGCCGGAGCAACCATCAAGGCGATCTATAGCAACAGCGCAAAAATGCTGATGGCCGATCTGGAGATCAACCAGGACATCTGCCGCGCGCTTCCATCGATTTGATCATTGATCGGCACGTATCACTCGCCGCCGATCAGTTCCTTCACCCGTCGGCCGAGTGCATCGGCCACGAAGGGTTTGGTCATGACCTGCATGCCGCGATCGAGATGGCCGTGGTTGAGGACGGCATTTTCGGCGTAACCGGTGACGAAAAGCACGTTGAGTTCCGGTCGCTCGATGCGGGCGGCATCCGCCAGCTGGCGGCCGTTCATGCCGTTCGGCATGCCGACATCGGTGATGAGAAGGTCGATATCCGGGCGGGTGTTGAGGATCTTCAGTGCAGACGGGCCATCTTCCGCCTCCAGCACGGAATAACCGAGATCCTGCAGGATCTCTACTGCGACCATGCGCACCAGCGGTTCGTCATCGACCACGAGGATGAGGTTCTGACCGCTGGCGACGGGCACCGGTGCATCCTCCACCGCCATGTCCTCGTAGTCGCCTTCGACCGCATGACGCGGCAGGTAAATGCAGATCATCGTGCCCTTGCCGAGTTCGGAATAGATGCGCGCGGCACCGCCCGACTGGCCGGCAAAACCATAGACCATGGAAAGGCCGAGCCCGGTGCCCTGGCCGATCGGTTTGGTGGTGAAGAAGGGATCGAAGGCGCGCTCGACGATATCGGCCGGCATGCCGGTGCCGGTATCGCTGACACAGAGCGAGATATACTGGCCGGGCGGCAGGCCACGTTGTGCGGCGGCGCGCTCGTCCAGCCAGCGATTGCCGGTCTCGATGGTCAGCTTGCCGCCTTCCGGCATGGCGTCGCGGGCGTTGATGCAAAGGTTGAGAAGCGCGTTTTCCAGCTGGCCGGCATCGACGAAAGACGTCCATAAGCCGCCGGCGGCAACGGTTTCGATGGCGATGCCGGGGCCGACGCTGCGGGCGATCAGATCCTGCATGCCGGCAACCACGCGGTTGACGTCTGAGGGTTTTGGATCGAGCGTCTGGCGGCGGGAGAAGGCAAGGAGACGCTGGGTCAGTGCCGCTGCACGTTTGACGGCGGACTGGGCGCCGGTGAGGTAACGGTCGATATCGCCGATGCGGCCCTGCGCGAGGCGCGTCTTCATCAGTTCCAGGCTGCCGCTGATGCCGGCGAGAATGTTGTTGAAGTCATGCGCAAGCCCGCCGGTGAGCTGGCCGACGGCTTCCATCTTCTGCGCCTGCCGCAACGCTTCCTCCGCGGCCAGAAGCGCGGTCGTGCGTTCTTCGACACGCTGTTCCAGCGTGTCGTTGAGGGTTCGCAGCGCGGCCAGCGCGCGGTCGCGTTCTGCCTCGACGGCGCGACGGTTTTCGATGTCGAGCAGCACGCCCGGAAAATTCAGCGGCTTGCCTTCAGGCGAAAGGTCGACGCGGCCATTGGCTTCTAGCCAGTAATATTTGCCGTCGCGGCGACGGGTGCGGTATTGATGGGCATAGGCGCCGCCGCGCGCCAGTGCCTCGCGCATGGCGGCGGCAAGACCGGCCTGATCGTCGGGATGAACCGTTTCGACAACCTGTTGCAGGCTCAACCCCACACGGCCGAGCGACGGATCGATACCGAAGGCGGTGGCAAAAGCCTCGTCGACGGTGAACCGGTTGTTCGGCACATCCCAGAACCATGTGCCGATGATGGCGCCGGCTTCCAGCGCCAACTGCACGCGCTGCACGGCATCACGGGCACGTGCCTCGCTTGCCCGCAGGGCTTCCTCGGCATGCTTGCGTTCGGTGATGTCGCGGAACAGGACGGAGACCTGCCGCAGGCTGGCCGGTTCCACACGGGTGGCCGACACTTCGATAAAACGGCCGATGGCGACGAATTCCTGCTCGAACCGCACGACCTGGCCCGTTTCCAGCACGCCGCCATACACTTTCAGCCAGACATCGGCATTGTCCGGCTCGATCTCGCGCAGACGCTTGCCGACGATATCGGCAATGCCGGTCTGGCGCTCATAACCGGAATTGGATTCGATGTGGACATAGTCGCTCAAGGGCCCATGCGGACCGTCGATGAATTCGATGATGCAGAAACCGTCATCGATCGCTTCGAACAGGGCGCGGCGGCGGCTTTCCGACGATTCGAGCGCTGCCGCCGTTGCTGTGTCCGTCTCCGCTCCCACTCGCGATTGTGATGCCCTGAGGCGGGCGACCTCGTCCTGAAGCTCTTCGCGAGAGAGCGATGCGATATCTGAATTCACCGGGCAACCTTTCGAGCAGGCATTCTGCTTAGCATATACGCTTGAACTGGGAAGCTGGTTGCATGCGATCCGGCATTATCCTGCAATAATCATTGCTGATTTTCGCGTCTGCATGCCGTTGCGAACCTGCGGGAATTGCCGACTTTTTCGGTTGCCCGTCGTGGTGGTGTCGTGCCGCAAAAATTCATATATCGTTCATTTCTAATTGATGAAGTTATCACTAATTAAGTGATTGCTGAAATAGTGACGCCGTTCCCATGAATTCGAGCGGTGCCGGCATGCTTTCTCTGCGACAGAAACTTCGCGATTTCGTTTTCCGTCAGGACGGCAATTTCAGCATGATGACGGCATTGATCCTGCCGGTTCTCTTAGGGTCGGCCGGTATGGCGATCGATGCGACCAACATGGTCCTGTCGAAAAGCCAGCTGCAGGATGCGACGGATGCGGCCGCGCTGGCGGTGTCGTCGCGGCTGGCGGACAAGACGCTCGACAGCACCAACGGCTCGGAATACGGCAAGACATTTGTGGCCGGTCGTTTTTCAACGAGCATGGATGCCACCTCGGTCGCCACGCTCAAGGCGGGCACGACTGTTACGGTGACCACGACCGCCAACGGCTCCACTGGCAAGACTTTCGTCGTTGCTGTCAGTTCCCGGATGCCGGTGAGCATGACACCGCTGACGCGGCTGCTCTTCAGCAGTGCCGTGACTGTTTCGGCGGCGAGCACGACAACGAGCGGATACGGCGGTCCGCGCGGCATTTCGATGGAAGTGCTGCTCGACCAGTCGGGCTCCATGCTGGAAAATACCACCAAATGCGTACTGCAGATCTTCAATATCTGCTTGAGGTACACGACCAAGAATGACGCGCTGAAAGAAGCGGCTGCGGCACTGTTCGATGGTCTGGACAAGCTCGATCCGAATGCCAAGCTGGTGCGCACCGGCGCCATGTCCTATTCGAGCTTTTTGATCGGGCAATCGGCAATGGACTGGGGCACGACGAGGGCACGCAAATTCGTGACCGACATGATCGCACCTGTCGGTGGTACGGATGCAACCACGGCCGTTGATACTGCCACCAACAATATCAAGGCCAACACGTATGGCACCGACACGGAAAGCGTGGAGCAGAGAAAGAAGAACAACGCCAACGCCGACCGCGTGATCGTGCTGATGACGGATGGCGAAATGACCGGTAACAGCAATCTCTGGAACCCCACGATCGACAAGAACGTCCGCGACAAGTGCGTGGCGGCCAAAGGGGCGGGCATCAAGATCTATACCGTTGCCTTCATGGCGCCGGACAATGGCAAGAGCCTGTTGCAGTTCTGCGCTTCGGCTCCGGGCAATTATTACGAGTCGAATTCCACCGATGCCCTGGTAACGGCCTTTGCCGCGATCGCCGCAGACATTGGCAAGCAGAACAGCCGACTGACCAACTGACGGCCGGCCGTCGTTTACGCTTTCGGCGGCAGGCCGACCTTTTCCGCGATGAAATCGGCGATGCCGTTGGTATCGTCGAGATCGAAGACCGGAATTGTGCTGCCTTCCACGGCATGATCGGCGGCGATGGCGACGATATGCGGATCGCTGGGAGCAAGCGGTTCGCGATTGGCCGATTCGAGCCGGCGGGCTTCGATCTTCGGCACCGGTTCGCGTTTGTACCCTTCGATCAGCACGAGATCGCAGGGCGCGATGCGGGCAAGAATGTCTTCAAAACTCGGTTCCGGTTCACCACGCAATTCATGCATGATGGCAAAACGTGTGCCGGAAACGATGGTCACTTCGTGCGCGCCCGCCTCGCGATGGCGAAAGCTGTCGGCGCCGACCTTGTCGATATCGAAATCATGATGGGCATGCTTGATCGTCGAGATACGGTAACCACGGCGGGTGAACTCGGCGACGAGGCGGACGGCCAGGCCCGTCTTGCCGGAATTTTTCCAGCCGGAAATACCAAAAATGCGCTGGGTCATCACTGCTCCAGATAGTGTTGCGCCCGGGCAAAATCCTCGGGCGTATTGACGTTGAAAAACGGATCGCGCGGGCCGGAAGCCGTTTCTTCCGGCTCGAACGCGACCGTGACGTGGTTATGTCGGGCGAAAAAGGCTTTGACGCGCCGGTTTCCCGGTTCTTTCAGCCAGATTTCCAGATCGTCGACGACGGAGAGTGGCCAGAGCGCATAAACCGGATGCATGTGCCCTTCGGACGCGGCAATGGCGATCGTTTCGCCATCCGGACAGGCGGCCGTCAGACGGGCAACGAGATCGCGCGGCAGAAACGGCCCGTCGCCGGCGGCGCTTGCCATATGGGTATGGTTTGCCTGCGTGGAGAAATGGCGCAAGCCTGCAAGGATGCCGGCAAGCGGGCCCTGATGGTCGGCGAGCGTATCGGGCACTACGGGCAGGTTTCCGTGTTCGGCAAAGCCGGGAAGGGCATTGACGGCAAGTTTTTTCACCTGCGGTCCAAGACGTTCCGCCACATGGGTGATCATCGGCCGGCCGAACAGTGTCATGACCGTCTTTTCCTGCCCCATGCGGCTGGAGCGGCCGCCGGCAAGGATGAGGCCGGTTGTGGTTTCAAAACGGGGTTTTGCAGCGGGCATGGCTTTTCTCATCAGGCCGGCGGAGCCGGATCGGTCTCGCCGACGGTCACCTGTCTCCGGCGGCTTTCGCGATAGAAGGTGTAAAGTCCGGAACCGATCACAAGCGAAACGCCCAATATCATCCAGTTGTCCGGGATTTCACCAAAGAACAGGATGCCGAAGGCCAGTGCCCAGACAAGGCTGGTATAACGGAACGGGGCGACGAAGGATATTTCGCCGGTGCGCATCGCCATGATGATTGTTTGATAGCCGGCTAATACTGCGATCGACGCCAGGGCCAGCAGGCCGTATGTGCTGGAATCGAGCGGCTGCCAGCCGCCCATCGGCACGATCAGGAGGGCGCCGAGGACGGTGACGGCTGTTGTGGTGAACAGGCTGACCGAAATCGACGGTATGGTGGGGTCGACACGTTTGGTGACGAGATCGCGACCGGCGGTGAAGAACACGGCGGTAACGGCAAACAGCGCGTCGGGCACGAAACCTGCCGGGCCCGGCTTCAGAATGATCAACACGCCGAGAAAACCGACGCCGATGGCGGCCCAGCGACGCCAGCCGACTTTTTCACCGAGGAAAAGGGCGGCGCCGAGCGTGACGGCAAGCGGCAGCGACTGGAGAATGGACGAGGCGTTGGCGAAGGGAATACGGCTGAGCGCGGTGAGGTAGGTGAGCGTCGCGCCGATCTCGAAAAAGACCCGCAGCAGCATGAGCTTGTCGGTGAGCATGCGGCGCGTCGGCAGCGCGCGGAAATGGCGGGCGATCAGGAAAACCAGAACCATGGTCATGGCACCGCGCACGAACATGATCTGCGCGACAGTGGCCTGGGACGATGCGGTTTTGACGAGGGCATCGTTGCAGATGAAGACCGCCATGGCGAGCACCATGAAGAGCGCGCCTTTGGAATTTGCCGTGCCTGTCATGCTTGTCTCTCCCCCGGACGCATCACGCTTCATCGCCCGAAAAACGGGAATCGGAGCTGGACCGATGGCATGAGGACGTGGCCCTCATTAAAGCGGTTTTGCGGAAATGAAAACGTTTGCGGACGTTATCTGATAATCGCGACCATCTGCCGCCGCAAAATGAAGCTTTTCCGTGCATCGTTAACGCTTGTTCAATTCAATTTTCAGAGTGTGAGTGAATCTCGCATGAGGCGGGAATGATGGCCACGTGTCACCGATGGGAGGTTGGCACGCGTGCCCATTTGCGGGGGGAACCGCATGTCTTTCATCGACCGGCTTTTGCAAAGCCGCAGGATCGTTACCAAAGTTCTTCTGTTCGTGGTGCCGCTGGTGCTTTTGATCGCCGGCGTCGGCCTTGCGGGCTATTACACCTCGACGACGCTGAACGGCCATATGACCGTGACCCGCGCGACAATCGAGAATATCGGCGACTTCGAACGCCTGCAGACAAGCCTGCAGGATTTTTCCAATAGCCCAAATGACAAGACGCTGGCTGCGTTGAAAGCGGATATCGATACCCAGGAAAAGGGTGTCGACGCGCTGCAGGGCTTGCTGGTCTCCGATGGTGACCGCGAGCGGATCGCGCCGGTGATCGGTCTGGCGCCGGCCATGCGCGCGCATGTGGATGCGCTCTGGGCCGTCAAAGGCCGCCGCGACCAGAACGGCCGCGAAATGGATCTCGGCATGTCCAAGGTGCGCGCGCTCGGAACCGGCGTGCAGGCGCAGGTGGGCACGCTGCGCAAGCAGATGGACGGCAAGGAAAAATTTGCCAAGGGCCTGCTGCTGGAAGCCTATGCCTATAACGCGATTGCCGGCCGTATCGGTGAGCTTCGTGACGCCATGCGCCGCGCCGAAAGCGACGATGCGGCGGTCAACACCGCAAAACTCTATCTCGGCACGTTGAACGGCGAATTCGACAAGGTGATCAGCCTTGTGCCGGAACGTGCGCAAAAGGCGTTCACGCCTGTGCGCGAAGCCTCGACCAATCTCGACAAGGCGCTGACAAGCGATGCGTCGATTGCCGAAAAGGGGCAGGCGGCACGCATCGCCACCAGCGCCTTCATGCGCATTCAGGGCGAGCTTGCCAATCAGGCGACCAGCAAGGCGGTAACCGCTGCCGAACGGTTTGTCGGACTGGAGGCCGATGTGGTCGCGCAGCGCGAACTGCTGACGCAGACAGAAGATTCGCTGCGGCGGATCGACGAGCTGCAGCTGATGGTCGAGCGCTTGCGCCTGACCTCGGCTGACGATGCGCGCATGGCCCTGCTCGGCAAGATGGTTGGCCTGCGCAAGGCAAGCGCCCGTGTTTCCGAACTGGCGGGCAGCAACATGACGCTGGCCGAATTCGGCGTGAAGACGGATGCACAGCTGACGGCGCTCGACAAGTCCTCGGTCAAGCTGATGGACATCGCCGCCGACTGGCAGAAGCAGAAGGCGGCCGCCGTTGCCACGCTTTCAGGCGGCATGGCTGGTCTGAAGGCATTTGTGGCGCAGGCGCAGGAAACCGGCAAACAGGACAGCGAACGCTCGGCAACACTTTCGGTCGTCGCCATGGTGATCGGCACCGTGCTGGCGATTGCGGGTGGCCTGATGCTGGTCGAAACCCTGCGTGGGCCGCTGCGTCGCGTCACTGAAGTGATGAAGCGTCTGGCTGACGGCGATCTCGACGTGTCGATCGAAGGTCGTGAACGCGGCGACGAAATCGGCGACATGGTGCGCTCCGTCACAGTGTTCCGCGATGCCGCCGTCGAAAACGTGCGGCTGGAGCAGGAAGCGGCCTCGGCTCGCGAGCTTTCGGCCGAGGAATCGCAGAAACGCGGTGCGGAACGTGCGCGCGTGGCGGCCGAACAGCGCCGTGCGCTGGATGCGCTCTCGCATGTTCTCGGCAGGCTGGCCGAGGGCGATCTGGAAGAGGGCATGGCCGAAGATCTCGCCGAGGATTTTGTCGAGATGGCCCGCACCTATAACCAGGCGGTCGAGACACTGCGCGTGACGCTGGCGGATGTGCGCAGCACGGCAGATGAAATCGAAGGCGGCACCGGCAATCTGGCAAGCTCCGCCGACGATCTGGCGCGCCGCACCGAACAGCAGGCGGCGGCGCTCGAACAGAGTTCGCGTGCCCTGCGCCACCTCAGCGATATCGTCGTCTCCACGGCCGAAAACGCCAAACGGACATCCGTTTCCGTCAGCGAGACGGAAGAGTTCGCGGTGCGTTCAGGCGAGGTGGTGCAGCGTGCGGTCGGCGCCATGGGCGAGATCAGCAAGTCGTCTGCCAAGATCGCCACGATCATCGGCGTCATCGACGAGATCGCCTTCCAGACCAACCTTCTGGCCCTGAATGCCGGTGTGGAAGCCGCGCGTGCGGGCGAGGCGGGTCGAGGTTTTGCCGTGGTCGCACAGGAAGTGCGTGAACTGGCGCAGCGCTGTGCCGGCGCTGCGCGCGAGATCAAGGACCTCATCTCGGCAAGCGCAACGCAGGTGAAGAGCGGCGTGCATCTGGTCGAGGAAACCGGGCAGGCGCTGTCTTCGATCATCACGCATGTGGGCGAGGTGCGCAAACTCGTCTCCGACATTTCGTCGGCCACCGGCGAACAGTCGACCGGCATCCGCGAAGTGACGCATGCGGTGCAGGAGGTGGAACTGATCACCCAGCGCAACGCCGCCATGGTCGAGGAAAACAACGCCGAGATCCATGGTCTGCGTCGTCGCGTCGAGCTGCTCGGCGAGAAGATCGAGCATTTCAAGACGCGCGACCCGCAGATGCAGGTGGAGCTTGGCGATTACGATCGCCGGCCGGGCTGGGGGCGCGAGGTGGCGTAAGGCCAGCTGATTGCCTCTAATCGATAATGTGTTGCCTCGGAAATCCGTGTAAGGGTTTTCGAGGCAATTTTCATGGGCCTAGTACGTGCCTCTCGCGGCTTGCATTTGGAGGGAGGGCTGCGCATCAGGCTTGAAACTCTTGCGCTTCAGTAGCCAGCTTCGCGCTGATGGCGAAAAGCCAGAATATAGATGATGTCTTCTGCCGGATGAAAACGGTAGAGAGCGACATATCCGCTGTGACCGAATGGGATCAGCAATTCCCGCAGGCTTTCAGTGCCCGAGGCGGGGCGTCCAATTTCCGGCGATTGCTCCAGCATGCTAAAATGATGGGCAATGGTTTTTATGGCCCGAACGGACGAGGGGGCTCCCGCTTTCACAAGAAATTGCCGGCATCGCTCCATGCCAAGAAGCGCGCCGCGCGTAACAATTACTTGTGGCACTCCGGCGGACCCTTTTTCTGGTCCGTGCCCCAGCTTTGCAGCCAGTCCTGAACCTCTTTGCCGGTCAGGTGAAGTCCGTTTTCCTGGTAATCCGTCCAGGAGGCCTCCGCCTCCTGCACAAAACTTTCGCGCGCTTCTTCGCGCTCGATATATTGCCGGATGGCATCGCCGATCATGACATCAGCCGGACGCTTACGGTTTTCCGCAAGGCGCCCGAGACGCTCGCTGAGTTCGTCTTCGATGTCGAGTGATGTGCGCATCGGCGTCCAGTCGGTTGCAACCGTTGTGAGACTAGCGAAATTACCGAAGCAAGTCCATCAACTCACCCGCCCGTCACGCTCATGTGCCGCGATACCGCCGGCCGGTTATTGCGGTCGATGATGAAATCATGGCCTTTTGGCTTGCGGGCGATCGCTTCATCAATGGCTGCGGCCAGAAGCGCCGGGTCATTGCTTTCGCGCAAGACTTCGCGAAGATCGGCTGCGTCGTTCTGGCCGAGGCACATGTAAAGCGTGCCGGTGCAGGTGAGGCGGACGCGATTGCAGCCCTCGCAGAAATTGTGGGTCATCGGCGTGATGAAGCCCATGCGGCCGCCGGTTTCCGCAACCTCGACGTAACGGGCAGGGCCGCCGGTCTTGAACGGGATTTCCTTGAAGGTGAACTGCTTTTCGAGATTTTCCCGCAGCACCGAAAGCGGCAGGTAGCGGTCGGTGCGGTCTTCCTCGATCTCGCCCATCGGCATGGTTTCGATGACGGTCAAATCCATGCCGCGGCCATGCGCGAAACGCATCATCTCGGGGATCTCGTCCTCGTTGAAACCCTTCAGGGCCACGGCGTTGAGCTTGATCTTCAGTCCGGCTTTCTGGGCGGCATCGATGCCTTCCATGACCTTGGCAAAATCGCCCCAGCGGGTGATTTCCTTGAATTTCTGCGGATCGAGCGTATCGAGCGAGACATTGATGCGGCGCACGCCGGCGTCATAAAGCTCCTGCGCGAAGCGGGAAAGCTGCGAGCCGTTGGTGGTGAGCGTCAGTTCGTCGAGATGGCCGGTTTCGATATGGCGGCCGATGGAACGCACAAGATGCATGATGTTCTTGCGCACCAGCGGTTCGCCGCCGGTCAGCCGCAGTTTTCGTACACCCTTGGCCACGAAGGCGGAACAGAGCCGGTCGAGCTCCTCCAGCGACAGCAGATCCTTTTTCGGCAGAAAGGTCATGTTTTCCGCCATGCAATAGGTGCAGCGGAAATCGCAGCGGTCGGTAACGGAGACGCGCAGATAGGTGACCGCACGACCGAACTTGTCGATCATCGGAGCGATGCTGCCGGCCGGAGTGGCGGCATGCGGTGGGGGCACGATAGAATTCACGTCATTTACTCCTGCACGCCGAATCTGGTGATTGTCTTGAGCGACGTCAAGCGTGCACAGGGTCTGTTGCATCGGATCATATTGCTGCCGTCAACGGACTTGCGGCGAATTGCCGAAGTCCATAATCGTGGATGAGGCAAATTGGAAGAGCAGACATGAGCGACCCGATCACAGATAGTTGGCCAACCGAGCTGAAAGTATCGCAGGACAAGCGCACGCTGACCGTTGTTTTCGACGATGGTGCGCGCTTTGCCCTGCCGGCCGAGATGCTGCGCGTGCTCTCGCCCTCGGCGGAGGTGCAGGGGCATGGGCCGGGCCAGAAGGTGACGGTTCCGGGCAAACGGCAGGTTGGCATCCGCAACGTCGTGGCGACCGGCAATTATGCGGTGCGCATTGCTTTCGACGATGGCCATGACAGCGGCATCTTCACCTGGCGATACCTGCGTGAACTCGGGCTCGAAGGCTCGGAAAAATTCGGCGAATACGAGGCGGAACTGGCGGCCAAGGGGCTGAGCCGTGATCCTGTCACGAGAACGCGATAACAGACGAAACGTAAGACGAGGGGTAATCGAGTGGCGGCAGAATCGAATGCGGGCGAACTGGTCCAGGTCGTGGCACTTCTGGGGGCGGGCGTTATTGCAGCGCCGCTGTTCAAGCGGCTGGGCCTGGGCTCCGTGCTTGGTTACCTGGCGGCCGGTCTGGCGATCGGCCCGTTCGGGCTGAAGCTGGTCTCCGATCCGCAGGCCATCCTGCATATCGCCGAACTTGGCGTGGTGATGTTCCTGTTCATCATCGGTCTCGAAATGCAGCCGTCGCGCCTGTGGAATATGCGCAAGGACATTTTTGGCCTTGGCGCGTTGCAGGTGCTTGGCTGTATCGCGGCGCTGATGGCGGTGGGGCTGGCCTTCGGGCAATCGGCACCGGTCGCCTTTGTTGCCGGCACCGGTTTCGTTTTGACCTCGACGGCGATCGTCATGCAGATGCTGCAGGAGCGCAATCACCTGCACACGCCAAAGGGCCAGCATATCGTCGCCATCCTGCTGTTCGAGGATCTGGCCATCGTGCCGCTGCTCGCAATCGTCACGCTGCTGGCGCCACAGGGCGAGACGGTGACGTTTGTCGAGCGGCTGCAATCGCTGGGCATCGGTTTTGCAGCACTTGCGGCGCTGGTGATTGCCGGTCGTTACCTGCTCAACCCGTTCTTCCGCCTGCTTGCCCAATCCGGCGCGCGCGAGGTGATGACGGCAGCGGCATTGCTGGTCGTGCTCGGATCGGCGCTGCTGATGGATTTTGCCGGGCTGTCCATGGCCATGGGCGCGTTTCTCGCCGGCGTGCTTCTGTCGGAATCCTCGTTCCGGCACCAGCTGGAAGCCGATATCGAACCGTTTCGTGGCATCCTGCTCGGCCTGTTTTTCCTGGGTGTCGGCATGGCGGTCGATCTCGCGGTCATCTTTGCCAACTGGCAGCATGTGCTGATCGCCGTCGTGGCCTACATGATCGTCAAGGGCGTGGTCATTTACGGGGTGGCACGACTTCTGAAGGCGCCGCATGCGGAGAGCCTGGGGCGCGCAATCCTGATGGCGCAAGGCGGCGAATTTGCCTTCGTGCTTTACGCCGCCGCCGCATCCGTCGGCATTCTCGATGCCGATACCAATGCGGTGCTGACGGCGACCATCGTCATTTCCATGGCGGTAACGCCGCTGGTGGTTGCCATCTATGTGCGTCTGGCGCCGAAGCCGACGGTGGATACGAGCGGGCTGGCCGAGCCGGAAAACATCGAGAACACCGTGCTGATCATCGGTTTCGGCCGGTTTGGCCAGATCGTCAGCCAGCCGCTTCTGGCTCGGGGATATACGCTTTCCATGATCGACAAGGATGCGGAATTCGTGCGCGATGCCGGCGATTTCGGTTTCAAGGTCTATTACGGCGATGGTTCACGGCCGGAAATCCTGCATGCGGCGGGAGCGGCGACGGCCAAGGCGATCCTCATCTGCATCGATGACAGGGAAGCGGCGGTGAAGATCGCCGAGATCGTCAAGGAGGAATACCCGCTGGTACCGGTTCTGGCGCGTGCCTATGACCGAGGTCACGCGATCGACCTTCTGAAGGCCGGTGTGGATTACCAGATCCGCGAGACCTACGAGTCGGCCCTCGATTTTTCCGGCGAGGTCATGCAGGTTCTGGGCGAGGAGGACGAACTGGTCGCCCGCGTGGTGGAAGAGTTCCGGGAAATCGACCGTGAGCGTTTTGCCATGGAGCAGGTCGGCGGCATCTATGCCGGTCGTTCGCTGATCAAGGGCAATGCCCAGCCCGCCGATATCATCGCAGCCAAGACCGGCCGTGAGCGTGAACGCAAGGCGGCGGAAAAGGCCGCAGCAAAAGAGGCAGCAACATGAGCGATATCGGCAGCGACGGCATCATCACCTCCATCGAGGGCCTGCGAAAAATCTACGGCGAGAGCAGCGAGGCTTCGATGACCAAGGTCACAACCTGTCTGACGGCGGAGTACCGCCAGATGATCGAGGCGTCGCCCTTCGTGGCACTGGCAACCGTCGGGCCGGAGGGCATGGACTGTTCGCCGCGCGGCGATCTCGGGGGCGTGGTGCGCGTCGAGGACGAGCGGACGCTGACGCTGCCTGACTGGCGCGGCAATAACCGCATCGACTCGCTGGAAAACATCGTTCGTGACCCGCGCGTGGCGCTGATGTTCCTGATCCCGGGTTCGAACACGACAATGCGCATCAATGGCCGTGCCGTGGTGTCGGCGGAAGCATCGCTGCTCGAAAGTTTCGTCATGGATGGAAAACATCCGCGCACCGTCACGGTTGTAACCATCGACGAGGTCTATTTCCAATGTGCGCGGGCCTTGATGCGATCGGAACTGTGGAACCCTGAACGGTTCGTCGATCCCAAAACTCTGCCGACACCCGGCGGGCTGCTGAAGGCAGCGAAGGCCGATTTCGACAAGGAAACCTATGACAGGGAGTGGGCGGCAAGGGCTGCCGCCACGATGTGGTAGTTGTGATTGATTTTTAGCATGCCCTTGTCATTCAAAAGCGATTTTTTACTTCGCCAAAAATAAATCTTTTGTTCTTACTCATTGGCCGAAACTCATAGGCGACTAATATGTCTCCTTCGTTTGTTAGATTAAATTCATCGTGAATTGCATATTTTTTTGATTTTTCAATATATTTACCGTATTTTTTATTTTTGTAACGCCTTTTTACTGTTATTATTGTTGTTTTATCTTTTGAATTTCTGACTGCAATGCGTTCTATCATGAGGCCGCGACGGAAATTTTCTCTCAGGGTAGGTTGTTTAGGGTTTGTCAGATCGTACATCTCTATTATTTTTGCGTCGCAATCGAGAAATTTATCTTCAACATAATACCTGAATTCAGGTGCATTAAATTCGAACCGTATATTTCTCGACGCAAGAAAAAAAGTCCAAACTCCTGCTGAGCGGAGCATGGTAATGTAGTCTTCCCATTCCGTTGCGCTTTCCAATGCAAGTTCGTACATTTTCAGGAGCTCTAAGACCTGCGTTGAAAAAAAATCATCGATTTTTTCATCTGATTCTTTTCGAGCAATAATTTCGCAGAGCTCGCTATGCTTTTTCTTTGCCTTGCTCGATCTGTCTCTGAATAGTGTTTCAAGCATCGTGACCTCTCGGTGAGATTGCGTCGAACACATCAATGGTTCTTAATAGTATGAGGTCGGCCTGCATAATGCAGTCTTGTTGGTCTTCAAAAAATATCTCAAAACCTTGAATTATCTTAACTGCTGTCGGTGGTGACCAAGTCTCCTGTCGAAGTAGTGGGTGGATTTTGTTTATGTATTCGCACGCGGATTTGTTTCTTATGAAGAATTTATCTTCGTAATATCTAATGTCTGATAATATTTTTATTACATTTTTATTTATTCCGTTTAATGATTTAATGATTTCAGATTGATTTGATTTTAAGTCAATGTTGTTGTTGATTAAAACAAGGTGGTGATCTATGTCTCGTTCAAATGAGGGCAGGGAGCGAGAAATGTTCGGTTGCTCGCGAAAAATCTGACGCAATTTTGCGGGTGCAATTTCATCTGGCCTGCGGGGACAACCGTTCTCCGCGAATAGCATCCGGCGAATAACTTCAAAATCTTTCATGTTGCTGTGATAGGTGTGGTGAACTTTCTTCCATGCGGAAGTAAGCTCAGTAAATGCAATGTATAATGTTAGATATTTATTTGATTTATCGTTTTGTTCGTTGTTGCTTATGTATACATCTCTTCCCAAGCCTACTAAGCTGGCGATGCTTCCAAATGCGCCTAATATTTCCAAAACGGGCATCTTACGGTTCCTGTGGCTACGATCTCTTGTATCGTCTATCTGATTCCTCTTTGGGTTGCGTATTTATTTTTATGTATATTTTGAGTGGTGGCAAGCGGTAAGTTTTTTGTGTTGCTGGTATTTGAATTGGATCAGTGGATGATGCCAAGGTGAGTCGTGTGGAGTATTGCTGCCGGCACGATGTGGTGATGCGAATAAAGGGCCGGCTGCAGAGGTCGGCTGATCACTTCCTGTAGATCAGCCAGCCCTTGCCGACGTAATCCTTGCGCATGCCCTCTTCGAACATCTGGGTGCGGTTGCGACCGTTGCCCTTGGCGAGATAGAGCGCCACGTCCGACTGTTCGTAAAGCTGGCCGGGATCTTCCGCCTGCGCGGCCATGGAAAACCCGAGTGAAATGGTCACCGGGCCATAATCGACGCCGGTTCGGGAATTGCGGAACGGCCGGCTTTCGAGGGCGTGGCGCACGCGTTCGCACACGCCCAGAACTTCTTCAGGCGTATTGCCCTGGATGACCATGGCAAACTCTTCGCCGCCGGTGCGGGCGACAAAGACATCCTTGCGGACATTGCTGCGAATGACCGACGCGACGGTGGCGAGGATCTTGTCGCCGACCGGGTGTCCATAGGTGTCGTTGATGCGCTTGAAATGATCGATGTCGAGCAGCACAAGCGCGGTGACGCCGAGCGCCATCGGATCATCGAACAGCGATGCCAGCTTTTCGTCGAAGGCACGGCGGTTGGAAAGCCGCGTCAGCGAATCCGTGTTGGCGATGCGCTTGTATTCGTCGAGTTCCTTGCGGACGTCGTCCATTTCCTGCGAGCGCTGCGTGACGTTTTCGACCGTCTTTTCGCCATGCGCCATGGTGTCGCCGGTGGCGGAGCTCAAAAGCTCGATCGCATTCGACAGGAGTTCCGCAGAAAAATTGGTTTTCGTATTGATACGAGACGCAGTTTCGCCGAGCAGCCGGTTATAGCTTTCGAGCGAGTTCTGCTCCTGCTGGATCAGGCGCAGAATGCCTTCGAGTTCGATGGCAAGACGCGTATGAGCGCGTTCGATCACCGCTGCCTGCGGCCGGCCGAGATATTCGTCGGCCAGATGATCGAGTTCTTCCTGTGTCGCCCGACTGCCAAGCGCGACAAGATCGCGCGACAGCTGTGCGTTGCTGCCGATATAAGCCTCATAGAAGAGCTGGTAATTGCGAGGAATGGGCGCAACGCCCATGGACCTCAATGCATAAACGATCTGCCCAGCTAAATCAGAAGCATGCGCTTTTTGCGCTGTCGCCGTGTTCATCGGCTACTCCCGTTGGTCCCACCCAAATTTAAACCTATGATTACGGTCAAATTCTTGGGAAAAGATTAAAAATATGGTTTCCGGGCGGTAATGCTTGGATTCTAGGTGTTGCTGCAAGCCTTGAATTTCAGGGTGTCCAAGGTTTTTCCTGGGGTTGTTTTTCGATTATACCAGAAAAGGTTTTTCTCGAAATGGTTGCGCCGGGCCGTGGTAGTCCACGATCCGGCGCCAATTTTCTCGTATTCGCTGTGAATGCGGTATTAGGCGACCTTACTTCGGGCCGATCATGTTTTCCGGACGAACGTACTGGTCGAATTCCTCGTTGGTGAGGTAGCCGCCGCCGACCGCTTCTTCGCGCAGTGTCGTGCCGTTCTTGTGTGCCGTCTTGGCGATCTTGGCGCAGGCGTCGTAACCGAGCTTGGAATTGAGTGCGGTTACCAGCATCAGCGAGTTTTCAACGCCCTTGCGGATGTTGTCTTCGCGGGCTTCGATGCCGACCACGCAATTGTCGGTGAAGGAGACTGCGGCATCGCCGAGCAGCTGAACCGACTGCAGGAAGTTATAGGCCATCATCGGATTGTAGACATTGAGCTCGAAATGGCCCTGGCTGCCGGCGAAGGTGAGGGCAGCGTGGTTGCCAAAAATGTGGGCGCAGACCTGGGTGAGGGCTTCCGACTGAGTCGGGTTGACCTTGCCCGGCATGATCGACGAGCCCGGCTCGTTTTCCGGCAGCGACAGCTCGCCAAGGCCGGCGCGCGGGCCGGAGCCGAGGAAGCGGATGTCGTTGGCGATCTTGAAGAGGGCGGCAGCGGCAGCGTTGATGGCGCCGTGGGAGAAGACCATCGAGTCATGCGAGGCGAGCGCCTCGAACTTGTTCGGCGCGGTGACGAAGGGCAGGCCGGTGATTTTCGAGATTTCGTCAGCGACCTTTTCGGCAAAGCCGACCGGGGCGTTGAGGCCGGTGCCGACGGCGGTGCCGCCCTGTGCGAGCTTGGAAAGGGCAGGGATCGTCAGTTCGATATTGGCAATCGCGGAGGCCACCTGCGCGGCATAACCGGAAAATTCCTGGCCGAGCGTCAGCGGCGTTGCATCCTGCGTGTGTGTGCGGCCGATCTTGATGATATGGGCAAATGCCTTGACCTTGGCTTCCAGCGCCTGATGCAGATGCTTCAGCGACGGCAGCAGGTGGTGATGGATCTGCTCGACGCAGGCAATGTGCATGGCCGTCGGATAGGTGTCGTTCGACGACTGGCTCATGTTGACGTGGTCGTTCGGGTGCACCGGCTTCTTGGAGCCCATGACGCCGCCAAGTACTTCGATCGCGCGGTTGGAGATCACTTCATTGGCATTCATGTTCGACTGCGTGCCGGAACCGGTCTGCCAGACGACGAGCGGAAAATGATCGTCGAGCTTGCCATCGATGACTTCCTGGGCGGCATCAACGATGGCCTTGCCGACGGTGGCGTCGAGGCCGGAGAGTTCCATGTTGGCGCGTGCGGCGGCCTGCTTGACGATGCCGAGCGCACGAACGACGGCCAGAGGCTGCTTTTCCCAGCCGATCTTGAAATTGCCGAGCGAACGCTGGGCCTGCGCGCCCCAATAACGGTCGTTCTGAACTTCGATCGGGCCAAATGTGTCGGTTTCGGTGCGGTTCGTCGTCATATGCCTGTGTCTCCCATCGCCCGCGACTGCGGGCTGAACATGCCGGCTTGTAAAATGAATGTGAAATAAGCCTGAAGCCGGCGGCGCATTTCTATACCATTGTCGAGCGACTGCAAGCGGAAGAGGGCTGTTGAAGACCGCAAGATTTCGGTGTTTTACCCTGTTCTTGCAGGTGTTCGTGCCATTATTGCCACGATCTGATGAATAGAGCTTTTGCGGGAAATTCTCGGATCTGGGGACGGTTGGGCGTGTCAGTAAAAATTTAACGAATGTTTTCTTAAGGTTCTGGAAATGAATTGGCGACGGCGCTGCCCGATGACGGGACATGCTCACGTTTTCGTTTTCTTTTCATGGCGCGCATGTTCGGCTAGAGACGTGCCCGCATATATTCGAGGACGGTCATCAAGAGAATCGCGATGACCGTGGAGCTAGAACGGGGAATACCTTGCTGAATTTGCGGAAGACCACCACCACGCTCGCACTGCTGTCGGGGATTTCGATGCTGGGCGGGGCCATGTTGCCGGTCGATGCTCAGGCCTACACGCTGATGGACATGCTCAAGGGCCGTTCGCGCGAGGATGTCAGAAGGGCACCGCCGGGCGTGGTCGTCGAAATTCCGTCCGAGCGCGCCATCCGCGATCCGGAACCGCTGCCGAAGGTCGCGCCGCCGAAATACTTTACCTATCGCGCCGACGCGATGCGCGCGGTGAAGACCGCCGGTTTTGCCGCGGCATCCGCCACTGACCAGACCCGGTTCCTCGTCGATGCCCGTGTATCGGTTCCGGCTGATGTCGCGTCTGCCGTGGAAGCCTATTACGCAAAGAGTGCTGCGCCGCTCTGGATCGAGAACGGCGACCTGACCGAAAAGGCGCGTGCCGTTCTGGCCGCCATGAAGAATGCTGCCGATTACGGTCTCGATCCGGCTGATTATGCCGTCGACGAGCCGCTGCTGACGACAGCCAGCGTTGCCCCGGAAGCGCCGACGGAAACGACCGCGCATGCTACGGATGCAGTAAAGACCTATTCGACGACGAACACGGCCGAAACACCCGTGACACCTCCGGCTGCAACGGCAGCCGAAACCGCAGCACCCGCCACCGGCACCGAGGCAGCACCGGCTGCGACGGCCGAAACGGCTCCGAGTGCTCCAGCAGCAAACACCGACGCGGCTGCCGCTGCGCCCACGGAAACCGCGCCCACGGACACTGCGCCTGTCGCAACGACCGCCGAAACCGCTCCGGCCGGTACCTCCGAAGCTGCCACTGCCGCGACGGCGGAGCCGGCACCTGCCGCAGATGCGCAGCCCGCGGTGGCTGCAACGCCGGACGCTCCGGCTGCTGCGACCAGCGAAGCCGCTCCGGCCGCGACTGCGGAAGCACCGGCTGCCGACGCTGCGGTTGCGCCGCCAGTTGCCGCAGAGACTGCTCCTGCGGCCCAGCCTGCCGTTACCGAGCCGGCTCCCGCCGTCGTCGTGATCGATGACGAACGCGCCAAGGAACTGATGCAGTTCGACGTGGCGCTGTCCGCCAAGGCCATGCTGTTTGCGCAGGACATGGTGCGCGGCCGTCTCGACCCGAACCGCATTTCCGAATTCCACGATTTCAAGCGCAAGCCTGTTGATCTGGCCGCCGTTCTCGATGCCGCAAAGACTGCGCCCGATGCCGTTGCCTATTTCGACGGTCTGGCTCCGGCCAATCCCGAGTTCAAGGCTATGAAGGCGGAACTCGCGCATCTGCGTGCCGCCTCGGAAGATGCCGACGCGATCAAGCTGCCGGACGATCTGCTGCTGAAGCCTGGCATGAGCAGCCCGGAGATGGCGAACGTGTTCGCGGCCATCCAGAAGAAGGCATCCGACGCGTTCAAGACCCGTCAGGCCGAAACGATTGCCGCTTACCAGCAGACGCCGGAATACACGCCGGAACTGGTCGCCTTCGTGAAGGATTTTCAGAAGGAAGCCGGCCTGAGCTCCGACGGTGTTGTCGGCCGTGGTACCGTTCGCGCCCTTGTCGGTGACAGCAATGAAGACAAGGTCGAAAAGCTGATCGTCGCCATGGAACAGCTGCGCTGGCTGCCGTCGGATCTTGGTGATCGCCATGTGATGATCAACCAGCCGTCCTTCCGCGTTACCTATCACGAGAATGGCGTGGAGCAGTTCTCCATGCGCACCGTGATCGGTTCGAAGAGGCACCAGACCTTCTTTTTCCAGGACAAGATCAAGACCGTCGAGTTCAATCCGTCCTGGGGCGTGCCGCAGTCGATCATCGTCAATGAGATGGTGCCGAAGCTGCGCAACGACCCGAGCTATCTTGACCGTCAGGGTTACGAGGTTGCCGTCAACGGTCGCACCGTTTCCTCGAGCAGCGTCGACTGGTACGGTTCCACCCGCAATATTTCCGTGCGTCAGCCGCCCTCCAGCGACAATGCGCTGGGCGACCTGAAGATCCTGTTCCCGAACGCGCATGCCATCTACATGCACGACACGCCGGCCAAGAGCTTCTTCAAGCGTGACATGCGTGCGCTCAGCCACGGCTGCGTGCGTCTGGCCGAACCGCGCAAGATGGCGGCAGCGCTTCTCAGCATCAGTGAGAAGGACGTGGATGCCCGCATCGCCAGCGGCCGCAATGTGCCGACGGCGGTGACGGCGGATATCCCGGTCTATATCGCCTATTTCACCGCCTGGCCGAACAAGGACGGCAAGGTTGAATATTTCGGCGACGTCTACGACCGTGATGTTGCGACCATGAAGGCACTGGCGGCGACTGCCAAGGCGCGCAACCCGGGGGCCTGAGCCGGGACGAATGTCCAACTGAGACATGATCGAGGGCGCCACTGGCGCCCCTCAGACTGCTGACAAACCCCTGGCTGGTCCAGGGGTTTTGTGATTCACTGGGTCATGTTGAAGAAACCTGCTCCCGAACAGACGGCTCTCGA
>NZ_JAUSRF010000009.1 GCF_030811685.1 Neorhizobium huautlense
ATCTCGAGAGCCGTCTGTTCGGGAGCAGGTTTCTTCAACATGACCCAGTGAATCACAAAACCCCTGGACCAGCCAGGGGTTTGTCAGCAGTCTGACGCCCGCGGAGATGATCCGCGGGCTTGTTTGTCTCTTGCGAGATCAGATTAGAACGAACGCTGCAGACGCAGGAAGCCGTCCCAACGATCACCGTCGCCGAGACCGCCGAGGTCAACGTCGACGTCGGTGTAGTTGACGGTTGCCTTCAGGTTCAGGTTCGTGGTGATTTCGTAGTCAGCCGTGACACCAACGCGCCAAGCCGAACCACCGGCGTAGTCGCTGACAGTCGGGATGATGTTATCCCAGTACTGAGCACCCGGAGTGATCGAGAGCTTGTCGGATACCTTGATGGCGTATTCTGCACCGATGCTCCACTCTGCGTAATCGTAATAGTACGACGGGCCGAAGGAGTAGATGCCGATAATACCGAGGGTGCCCGGACCAAGTTCAGCCGTCAGCGTGGAAGCGATAACGCCGTCTTCATTGTCAAATTCGTATGCGCCAAACAGATCAATCGATACGCCGCCGAACTTGCCGGCGATCATGGCGTTGATACCGATAGCGTCGTCACCACCGTTTTCTTCGGTCTTCCAGCCGTCGAAGAAGGCGTCAGCCTGAACGTAAGCCTGGAACGCACCGCCGTCGAAGGTGTAACGAATCGAGTCGTTCAGGGTCATGCTGTCAGCCCGATAACCGAGACCGTCAGTGGCTCCCAAAAACGCACGAACAGCCGCCATGGTGTCGGACGTTCCGAGCGGGCCACCGTCAGACAGAACGGTTTCGCCCGGAAGGCCGGTATCGAAGTAGTTGTAGAAGTGACCGACGCGGAGGCCACCAAGTTCGATGTAGGTTTCATCAAGAGCGAAGCCACCACCGTTGTTGCTGTTACCTTCGATATTGATAACGGACGTCAGCGTTCCGAGTTCGGTATCAGACTTGGCTTCGAAAGCCAGCTTGCCGCGGGTATTGGTCAGATAACCACCATCCTGATCAATATCGCGGAAAACAGCAGGCTGACCATCGATGTCGAAGTCGGAACGACCATTGACCTGAACGCGAACATAGCCGCTGATCTTGAGGCAGGTTTCCGTACCCGGGATGTAGAAATAGCCGGTGCCGAACGCGTCGCAGACGCGCACGTATTCCATGGGTTCCGGTTCGGCAGCGACGATCGCGTCAGCCGCCTGGGCGCCGGAAACGGCTGCCAGTGCAGCTGCGGAGCCGAGAAGAAGGCTTTTGATGTTCATTGGTCATTCCCCGATTGGCGAGTCATTCTTACGAGGTTCAACGTACATGTGCATAGTTTGCTTTCAAGCAAATCCATCATTGCTAATGCGTCTCGCCATATAGTTGCGGTACCCGAGTCACTTTTATGTCACAACTCATTACGGGGGCAGCATCGGCACTGCGCGCTGCATACCTCCCTGCGAAGTAGTCTTTACAGCAGGAAGCATCAACACAGAAAAGCCCGGCCAGAGGCCGGGCTTCCCGATCAAACCTGAAAGGTCAGATTAGAACGAACGCTGCAGACGGAAGAAGCCGTCCCAACGGTCGCCGTCGCCGAGACCGCCGAGGTCAACGTCAACGTCGGTGTAGTTGACGGTTGCCTTTGCAGTCAGGCCGTCGGTGATCTTGTAGTCAGCCGTTACGCCAACGCGCCAAGCCGAACCACCAGCGTAGTCGTTTGTGGTCGGGATGATGTTATCCCAGTACTGAGCGCCCGGAGTGATCGAGAACTTGTCGGTTACTGCGATTGCGTATTCTGCACCGATCGTCCATTCTGCGTAATCGTAGTACAGCGAAGGACCGAAGGAGTAGATGCCGAGAACGCTGAGCTTGCCCGGGCCGAGGTCAGCCGTCAGAGTAGAAGCGATAACGCCGTCTTCGTTTTCGAATTCGTATGCACCGAACAGGTCGACAGATACGCCACCGAACTTGCCAGCGATCATTGCGTTGACGCCGATAGCGTCGTCGCCACCGTTTTCTTCAGTCTTCCAGCCATCGCCAAAAGCGTCAGCCTGAACGTAGGCCTGGAAAGCGCCGCCGTCGAACGTGTAACGAACGGAGTCGTTCAGGGTCATGCTGTCAGCGCGGTAGCCGAGGCCGTCAGTTGCACCCAGAGCCAAACGAACAGCCGCCATGGTGTTAGACGAACCGAGCGGGCCGCCATCAGAGAGAACAGTTTCGCCCGGCAGGCCGGTATCGAAATAGTTATAGAAGTGACCGACGCGCAGGCCGCCCAGCTCAATGAAGGTGTCCTTCAGAACGAGGCCACCGCCGTTGTTGCTGTTGCCTTCGATGTTGATGACGGAAGACAGAGTGCCGAGCTCGGTGTCGGACTTTGCAGAGAACTGCAGCTTGCCGCGGGTGTTGGTACGATAACCACCGTTCTGGTCAGCCGAGCCAGCAGCGAAAGGCAGGCCGTCGATGTCGAAGTCCGAACGGCCATCAACCTGTGCACGAACGTAACCACCGATCTTGAGGCAGGTTTCGGTGCCCGGGATGTAGAAGTAGCCGGTGCCGAAAGCGTCGCAAACGCGGACGTATTCCATGGGCTCAGGTTCAGCAGCAACGATAGCGTCGGCAGCCTGTGCGCCAGATACAGCAGCGAGAGCTGCTGCGGAGCCGAGAAGAAGGCTCTTGATGTTCATGTTTGACCTCCAGTCAAAGTTACATAAGGGTCTGGGTTCTTATAGCTGAAGGACAGCATTCCCTGCCCCATCCCCGTCGGTATTCGAAAACGTGCGATCCACCGCCGCGCTTCCGAGAGTGAAAATACAAGACCGCGCGGGCCAAGCAATCCTGAACTGGGGGAATTGCGGAAGATCATGCCCGCTTCCAATCACGCTGTTGCGGAAAGGCCACAAAACGGCTGTTGAGGATCGTTCAATTTTTACAAATCCTTAACAATTGGCCCGAAACTCAGGCACTTAGCCGCCCAAACACCAGCTGGCCGACCTGTGGAGAAGCATGGAATCGCGGCCGTACCCGGTAAATTCGGAGGTGATTCCACAAAGTCTGCACCCTGCAATTTCAGAGGCGACGGGCAACAACCCGCCATTTGATGCAGCCGACAGAATCGATAGGGGAATCGAAATCAGCTGGTCGGCGCAGTCCGCCCGTGAACACGCAAGGCCGTCCCTTGGAAGGAAGTAGCCGCAGTGAACACATGGCTCGACCGAGGCGAACATGTTCAGGATATCGATGTCAGGGGAAATTCGTTTGATGGCGGAGAGGATGGGATTCGAACCCACGATACCCTCTCGGGTATACTCCCTTAGCAGGGGAGCGCCTTCGACCACTCGGCCACCTCTCCGGTGAGGTGGTGATTATTCGGGAAGAATCGCGATTGCAAGGTCTTTTCGCAGCCGCGGTCACATTTCCTTATAATAGGGGCGGTTTTCCACGCCCCTAAAAGGGTCAACCAAGCAGAAGCTTCAGGTCGGCGCTCGAATCGGCCAGCACGTCGCGATTCGGTTCGCGGCCCTGGTCAAGCAGCCGCTTGCCGGTCGCATAGGCCTTTGCGTCATTGATGGCATCCACCGCCACAAAGCGCCCTTCTTTAAAATACCAGACGGAAACGCTGCCCGGCCGCGCGCCCTCGCGCAGTACCGTCTCATCGAAACCGAGATTGAAGCCGGCAATCTGCAGCTTCACATCATACTGATCCGACCAGAACCATGGCTTCGCATCATAGGCGATGTCTTGGCCCGTCATCACCACGGCTGCGGCTTCCGCCTGATCGATGGCGTTCTGCACCGATTCAAGCCGAACGCGTTCGCCGCGCCACGGCAGGCTGGCGCAATCGCCGACCGCGAAGGTGGACGGATCGGATGTGCGGGCGAATTCATCGACAATGATGCCGTTGCCGACATCAAGCCCGCAATCGCTTGCCAGTTGGTCATTGGCGGAAACGCCGATGCCGACGATGACGGCGTCAACCTCGATGACCGTGCCATCGGAAAGTTCGGCAGCGACGACACGCCCCTCTTTGCCGATCAGTCGCTTGAGGCCGGTGTTTTCGAGAATGGTGACACCATGCTCCTTATGTATGTCGCGCATGATGGCGGCCGTCTCGGCGGAAGCCACGCGCTTCAGAATACGGTCGGCCATTTCGATCAGTGTCACGTCGAGGCCAAATTTCCTGGCAACCGCGGCCGCTTCCAGCCCGATATAACCGCCACCGATGACCAGCAGGCGACGGCCTTCCTTCATCTCCTTTTCGAGAAGATCGGCATCACGCTTGGCGCGCATCACGTAGACGCCGTCGAGATCGCCTCCGATTTCAGCCGGGAGTGTGCGCGGTGTGGCGCCGGTCGCCAGAACCAGCGTTTCATAAGAGACGATGGAGCCGTCCTGCAGCTTCACTTCTTTTTTGGCGCGGTCGATCCCTTCGACAAAGGCGGAAAGGCGCAGATCGATCGCGTTTTCGGCAAACCATTCCGGCACGCGCAAAAGCAGGCGGTCGAATTCCATTTCGCCCGACAGATACTTTTTCGAAAGCGGCGGACGCTGATAAGGCGCCACGTCTTCCGCGCCGAGCATGGTGATCGGTCGCTCATCCTTCAGCGCCCTCAGCTTGGCGGCAAGCGCCAGCCCCGCCTGCCCTGCCCCGACGATTACCAGCCTGCCTGCAGTCACGTCATGCCCTCTTTATAATAGGAGCCCGCCGGATGCGGGCGCGCGACAGGGGTAAAGCCGTGTTGCAATGCCGTCAACAGAGGAGCACCGGCATCAGCATTTCAGCGCAAGTGATGTGCATCCGCACGGGGTTTGAGGCCGCTCATTCAAATTTTACCGATGCGTTTCAATATGCATCAGCGGAAACGCCGTAGACTGCTCGTATAAAGAAGACCCAAGGGAGGGTCTGATGCCGACGATTGCGCCCGATATGACCAATATTCCGCGTGACAGGATTTACGAACAGTTCGAGGTCGACAGGCCGGCCAGAATCATTTTTGTCGAGCACCACCTTTCGACCAAGCAGAACCTGCGCTGCCTGATCAGAACAATGTCGATCTATGGCGCCGAGCTGGAAGTCAGCCCCTATTTGGCTGTGCCCAGCCATTTCTTTCTGGAAATTCTCGGCATCCGCGACGAGATCGGCTGCACGCTGATCCGTCGCGAAGAAGAAAAGGTCACGATCGGCTTCAACATGCTGATCGACCCGGAATTTCTGCATCACGTGATCCGCCTCGGGTTTGAAGCCGACCACTGGTGATTGTTTCAAATCGACAGATCGCCACGGCGGGCGAATGACCTTGCACGGTCGTGAATTGCACCTATTGTGTGCCGGTTTTTGCCCAACCGGAATTCGCTCATGTCTGACCCGTCGTCCTTTTCGCGCTTCACGCCGCTGATCCAGAGCCTGCCCGCCACCGTGCCCTTCGTCGGACCGGAAGCGATCGAGCGCAATCGCGGGCTGATCGTCAAGGCACGGATCGGCGCCAATGAAAACGGTTTTGGCCCCTCGCCCGCCGTTATCGCGGCGATTGCCGAAGCAGCGACGGATACCTGGAAATACAATGACCCGGAAAATTTCGAGCTGAAGGCAGCACTGGCTGCGCATCTCGGCATCCGATCCGATAACATCGCCATCGGCGAAGGTATCGACGACCTGCTGGGCCTGATCGTGCGCATGGTGATCGAGCCCGGTTTTCCGGTCGTCACATCGTTTGGCGCCTACCCCACCTTCAATTTCCATGTCGCGGGTTTTGGCGGGCGACTGGTGACGACACCTTATATCGATGACCGCGAGGACCTGAACGGCCTGCTCGATCTCGTTCGTCGTGAAAACGCGCCGCTGGTCTATTTTGCCAATCCCGACAATCCGATGGGCAGCTGGCACAAGGCCGACGATATCGTCGCCTTCGCCAAGGCGCTTCCGGAAACCTGCCTGATGATCCTCGACGAGGCCTATTGCGAAACCGGCCCGGCAGATGCCACCCCCGCCATGGCCGCCCTCATCGACATGCCCAACATTTTGCGCACCCGCACGTTTTCCAAAGCCTACGGGCTTGCCGGTGCGCGTATCGGTTATGCGATATCAACACCCGGCACGGCGCAGGCTTTTGACAAGATCCGCAACCACTTTGGCATGGCGCGTATCAGCACGGCGGCGGCGCTCGCTGCCCTGAACGATCAGGCCTATCTGACGAAGGTAATCGGCGAGATTGCCGCCTCGCGCGAGCGCATCGCAAAGATCGCCCGCGACAATGGTTTGTTGCCGCTGGCCTCCGCCACCAATTTCGTTGCCGTCGATTGCGGCCGCGACGGTGCTTTCGCCCGCGCCATCGTTGACGGTCTGATGGATCATGGCGTGTTCATTCGCATGCCGGGTGTTGCGCCGCTCAACCGCTGCATCCGCATCAGCGCCGGCACGGAAAAGGACATGGCGCTTCTGGAAGCGGCATTGCCGCAGGTTCTGAAGACGCTGGGCTGATTCCCAAAACGAAAAACCGTGCCGGCCTTGTTCCTGCCGGTCACGGTCTCGAATGAATGACGTCAACGGCTCTTGGGTGGCCGCTTGGTGACGTCGACTTTTGTTATTCTTTGAATGCAAAATGCCGTGGCCTGCGGCGTCCTTGTGCGTCCGTCATGGCGCGCAAGGACGCCGCAGCATTTTTAGGGCTGGCAAGTCGTATTCTTCGAAAACCGTTCATGGCTTTCGGGTCGCTACAGCGACACATGCATCAATGCATGGTCATCCAGTCGCGGGCAGCGCGCAGAGCAAGCGCGATTTCGGTCTTGCTCATCTGGTGGGACAGATCGGCACGCAGCTCGGCGGCGCGATCGGAACCCTTGATGGCGGCGATGTTCAGCCACTTGTGGGCGGAAACGAGATCCACCGGGCAGCCACGGCCGGTCGCATACATCAGGCCCATGTCGCAAAAAGTTTCGGCGCGGTCGGCTCCGCCCATCTGGGCGGCGCCGGCCAGTTCGGTTTCATGCATTTCAAAACGTGCCATCTGACTTAGTCCCTGTTTTGTTCGTCGTTGTCGTTGCAGTCCCTGTTTTCATCTGCCCTCGTGGGGCCCCGACGATCACCGTTCGAGCGGCTTTTTGATCTCTCGGGCGGCAGGTTTTCCCTGCTCGTTTGATGCCCCCAATATGCCATCGGGATTTCAAAATTCGCCTAAAATGCATGCTTAATTCGATGCAAACAAAGTCCAAACGCTTGGTAAACTTGGTTTTTTGTTAAACATCGCATTCCCTGCCAGACAGGCGATCCGCATAAAAATTTACGAAAATTTCATGTGACAAAATTGACTCTTCGTTCACCAAGGATTCCGTTGCGAAATCGGGATCATGTGGAAAGACGTCGAAATCAGCCGCCTTTCACGAAGCAATTTCAGCTTTGAAAACCCGTCGATCCTCGCAGTTTACCTTTACGTGCGCGTAAGCTAAATTGGCTTTGCTTGCGGTTCATCAATCGCCGGCGGGAGGAACATGCCGCTTGTCGTTTTATACGCGCGGCCTTGAGGAGGAGATTTTGATGAAACGTTTCGTGCTTTTCGCAGGGCTGATGCTCGGCGCATCCGGTGCAATGGCTGCCGAACCGATCGAAGGCAACTGGAAGACGGCGAGCGGCGAAACCGCCCAGATCGCCAAATGCGGCGGCGCGTTCTGCGTGACGCTGAAGACCGGCAAACATGCCGGCAAGCAGATCGGCAAGATGGATGGCAAGGGCGATGCCTATAGCGGTCAGATCACCGATCCCGCCAACGACAAGACCTATAGTGGCTCCGGCGCCGTCACCGGCAATTCGCTCAAGATGAAAGGCTGCGTCATGAAAGTCCTCTGCAAAACGCAGACCTGGACGCGCATTTGATCTCGTGACCGCAGGCGGGCACTGTGGAGGCGGTGCCCGTTAACGCTTCTGAATGCCGGATGAACCCGCATCTCAGAGACCATTCAGCCTGATGGCGACACTATGGCCCCAATCCGTCAAACAAGGCCAAATCCGTCAAACAAGGGGTGACAAGATGACCATCATCGCAAGACGCATGACGATCCTGACCTTGGTCATGGCCGTATTCGCCCTGTCGTTTTCGGCTCTGGTCTCGCATCACGGCAAGGGTTCGATCTCGCGCCTCAATGCGCAGGCGCTTTGCAGCGGGCAATATGGCTGCACGGCGCAGCTCTAAACACGGTCGGCGACATAGATGATACTGCCACCATCCTCGACACGATCGATGGCAACGACATCATGGAGGTTGATCGAACGGCTTTCCAGCGACGCCGTCAGATGGGCATCGCCGCTGATCTCCTTTTGCACCGCCGCCATGTCCTCAGGTGTCTGATCCGGAAAACGCGGCAATTGCGGATCGACGTTTGACGACTGTGCAACATGCACGACGGTCACGCCATCGCCGCCGGATGCGGATCCAAGCGGAGTGAGTGCCTCCGCACTGGAAGGTGCTTTTGGCGCGAGCGCGGCCATGGATACGGATGATACGAACTTCATCAGCCTGTTCCTTCTCATAGGCCCGGCACAAACGGCGGGCTCTGAAAATCGAACGAGGCATACGGCCGGCTGTTCCACCGGAAATCCGGATTTCGCAGCGGCTGACGCAGACTTGATGTTCCATCACGCAGGCGTCAGGTCGTAAAACGGATCCGGCTCTCAGTCATAATCCATCGAACAGGTGTCTTCCGCTTGTGACGCTGTGCGTATTATAGTGTTGCATGAACAAACGGATAAAGACGCTTCCCCCCATGACCTGCATCTCCCCCGCTGCCGCCGAACGGCAGGTTTTCGACGATGCCGAACAGGCCGTCGATGCCCTCATCGCTCTTTATGAACGCAACACCGCCTTCCTGATCGACGCCTTTCAGGCGCTCGCCAAGGGCGCACCGGTGGAAGGCCGTTACCGCGCCTTTTATCCGCAGGTCAGCATCGAAACGACGAGTTTCGGCCATGTGGATTCGCGCCTTTCCTATGGTCACGTTTCCGCGCCGGGCATCTATACGACCACAGTCACCCGCCCGAAACTGTTCCGCCGATATCTGGTCGAACAGCTCGAGCTTTTGATGCGCAACCATCATGTGCCGGTGATCGTGTCGGAATCGACGACGCCGATCCCGCTGCATTTCGCTTTCGGCGAAGGCGCGCATGTGGAAGCCTCCGGCTCGAGTTCGCTCGCCGATTACCCGCTGCGCGACCTCTTCGACACGCCGGATCTCAATAATACCGACGACCTGATCGCCAATGGTGAATATGAGGCGCTGCCGGGCGAACCGGCGCCGCTTGCGCCATTCACCGCTCAGCGCATCGATTATTCGCTTGCCCGCCTTGCCCATTACACGGCAACCGGCGCCGATCATTTCCAGAATTTCGTGCTGTTCACCAACTACCAGTTCTATATCGACGAGTTCACCAACTGGGCGCGGGAACTGATGGCCAATGGCGGCGAAGGTTACACAGCCTTCGTCGAGCCGGGCAATATCGTCACGCCGGCCGGTGCCGCTTCCGCCCCGGAAGCCGTCGGCCGCCTGCCGCAAATGCCGGCCTATCACCTCAAGAAGGACGATCATTGCGGCATCACGCTGGTCAATATCGGCGTCGGACCGTCCAATGCCAAAACGATCACCGACCATATCGCCGTTCTGCGCCCGCATGCCTGGCTGATGGTCGGCCATTGCGCGGGCCTGCGCAACAGCCAGCGTCTGGGTGATTATGTTCTCGCACACGCCTATATGCGCGAGGACCATGTGCTGGATGACGACCTGCCCGTCTGGGTGCCGATCCCCGCTCTTGCCGAAGTACAGCAGGCGCTGGAAGGCGCGGTGGAAGAGATCACCGGTTTCGAAGGTTTTGAGCTCAAGCGGATCATGCGCACAGGCACGGTCGCCACGATCGACAACCGCAACTGGGAACTGCGCGACATGGCCGGCCCGGTCAAACGCCTGAGCCAGGCCCGCGCCATCGCGCTCGACATGGAATCGGCCACGATCGCCGCCAACGGTTTCCGCTTCCGCGTACCCTATGGCACGCTGCTCTGCGTGTCCGACAAACCGCTGCATGGCGAATTGAAACTGCCGGGCATGGCGACGGCCTTCTACAAGACGCAGGTCAGCCAGCATCTTAAGATCGGCATCCGCGCCGTGCAGAAACTGGCGGAAATGCCGACGGAAACGCTGCATTCGCGCAAGCTGAGAAGCTTCTACGAGACGGCGTTCCAGTGACATTGCCGGCATGGCGCTCACTGTGTATGATTTCATAAATTCATACACAGTGAGATAGTCATGCGCACCAATATTGATTTGGATGACGACCTGATCGCTGAAGCGATGGAGCTTGGTGGCCTTTCGACAAAAAAGGCTGCCGTCGATCAGGCCCTCAGAGAGTTTGTCCGCACCAGAAAACAGTTGCGCGCGATCGACAACCTCGAAGGCATCGGCTGGGATGGCGACCTCGACGCATCCAGAAGCAATTCACTCCGATATGGCAACTGGGGCTTTCAGGAGGGCGAATGATTGTCGCCGATAGCTCCGTCTGGATCTCGCTCTTTCGCAAGGACGATGTCGAAGTCGCCTCGAAACTGAGATCATTGATCCCTGACGGGGTTGTTCTGCTTGGCGACATCATCGTCATGGAAGTGCTTCAGGGTGCTCGCGATGAAAGCCAGGCACGCTGGATAGAACAGAACTTTCGAGACTTTCCTGTCGTCTCCATGCTGTCGCCGGCACTGGCGATCAAAGCCGCCGCCAATTACCGGAAACTGCGCAGCGCAGGGATTACGGCCAGCAAGGCGCCCGATCTCATCATCGGCACCTATTGCATCGAGCACGGGTATAAACTGCTTCAGAGAGACAAACACTTCCTCTTCATGGCGGAATATCTCGGCCTGCAGCTCGCCTGATCAGGCATCAGCCCATCCTCATCTCGCGCAGATGGTCCAGCCCGCCGCGCAGCTTTTCGATCATCTCGTCCACTTGCGCATGGCTGATGACCAGCGGCGGCGAGGCCAGCATGCGGTCGGATGTGGCACGCATGACAAGCCCGTTTTCCAGGCAATGGTTGCGCACCAGAACACCGGCATCGTCCGGCTTGGCATAACGGCGGCGCGTCGCCTTGTCGGGAGAAAGCTGAAGCCCGCCCATCAGCCCCACCACCTGCGCCTCGCCAACCACCTCGTGATCTTCGAGGCTCTTCCAGGCCTTTGCGAAATACGGGCCGATATCGTCGCGCACGCGGTCCACCAGTCCCTCGTTCTCAAGAATGGCGAGATTGGCAAGCGCCGCCGAAGCCGCCACCGGATGGCCGGAATAGGTATAGCCGTGATGGATTTCCTCTTGCGCCAGAACATCGGCCACGCGGTCACTGATCAGCACGCCACCGATCGGCAGATATCCTGATGACAGGCCCTTGGCGATCGGCGCCATGTCCGGTTCGACGCCAAAATGCTGGTGGCCAAACCACTGTCCGAGACGGCCGAAACCGCAGATCACCTCATCGACGATCAGCAAAATATTGCGCGCCTTGCAGATGCGGGCGATCTCCGGCCAATAAGTGGAGGGCGGCACAATGACCCCGCCCGCCCCCTGCACCGGTTCGGCGACGAAGGCGGCCACCTTGTCCTCGCCAAGCTCATCGATCTTGGCTTCCAGTTCGCGCGCCATCTTCAGCCCGAACTCTTCCGGGGAAAGATCGCCGCCCTCGGCAAACCAGTAGGGCTGGCCGATATGGTGGATGCCCTCGATCGGAAGGTTGCCCTGTTCGTGCATCAGTTTCATGCCGCCAAGCGAAGCGCCTGCGACGGTGGAGCCGTGGTAACCGTTGCGGCGCGCAATCACCTGCACCTTTTCCGCTTTCCCTTGAGCCTTCCAGTAGACGCGTGCGAGGCGAAACCATGTGTCGGTCGCTTCGGAACCGGAATTGGTGAAAAACACGCGATTGATGTTTTGGCCGGCATGTTCGGTCACCTTCTGGGCCAGCAGCGTCGCGGACTCGGTCGTGGTGCCGAAAAACGTGTTGTAATAGGGCAGTTCCTGCATCTGCCGCGAGACGGCTTCGGTGATCTCGGTGCGACCGTAACCGACATTGACGCACCACAGGCCCGCAAAGGCATCGAGATATTTTTTGCCCGCACCATCGAAAATATAGACACCCTCGCCGCGGGCGATCAGCCTTGCGCCCTTCTCGTTCAGTTCCGTCATCTTATTGAACGGATGCATGTGATGAGCGGCATCGATGGCGGCGAGATTGGACAGGTTTGCGGTCACGGCGGGCTCCGTCTCATGATTGTGCGGATGATTCTTAATTGCTACCAACGGGTCTCCGCAACAGTTGACCGACGGTTTTCGCATGGCTTCCGACACCCAAAATTCCCGCATCGAGATCCTGATCGTCGGCATGAACGGCGATCTGCGTGGAAAACGCATCCCCGCGGACGCCGCCGACAAGGTCTGGGCCGGAGCCGTGCGCCTGCCCACCTCGACGCAATCACTGGATATCTGGGGCGATGACAATGACGACATCACCCAGTTGTCGCTGGCACTGGGAGACCCCGATGGCACCTGCATTCCCGATCCGCGCAGCCATGTGGCCATGCCCTGGGCGCCGGAAGGATCGACACAGGTGCTTGCGACCATGCACGAACTCAGCGGCGAGCCCAGCTTCATGGACCCGCGCGCCATCCTCGCCTCGGTCGTCGCCAGATATGAAGCGCGTGGGCTAAAGCCGGTCGTTGCTACCGAGCTGGAATTTTATGTTGTGGAGGATGACTGGCGCGAGACCGGGAAGCCGCAGCCGCCGAAGCGCCTGTTGTATCGCGATGAACCGAACGGCTTTCAGCTCTACGACATGCGTGCCACCGATGCGCTCGATGATTATCTCGAAACCGTGCGCACTTATCTTGACGCCATGCACCTGCCGGGCGACGCCACCACCGCCGAATTCGGCCCCGGCCAGTTCGAAATCAACCTGAAACATCGCGCCGATGCGCTGGCCGCTGCCGACGATTGCCTTTACCTCAAGCGCGTGGCCGAACAGGCCGCGAAAAAACACGGGCTGAAATCCACCTGCATGGCCAAACCCTATGGCGAACATGCCGGTTCCGGCCTGCACGTGCATGCCAGCATTCTGGACGCACACGGCAAAAACATCCTCGATGCGCAGAGTGGCGATCCGACGCTGCTGAAATCCATCACCGCCGGCATGCTTTTCACGATGCGCGATGCGCAACTGATCTTCGCACCGTTTGCCAATTCCTACCGCCGTTTTCAGCCCGGCTCGTTCGCGCCGGTCGATATCGACTGGGGCATCGGCCATCGCGGCACGGCGATCCGCCTGCCGGAAACAGATGGACCGGGCGCGCGTATCGAACACCGCGTCGCCGGCGCCGATGCCAATCCCTATCTGCTCTTGGCGGCCATATTGGGCGGCATGCTGCTGGGGCTGGAAAACACGCTCGATCCCGGCCCGATGACCGAACCGGGCAGGCAAGTGCCCGCGGGCACGAAAAAGCTGACCCATGATTTTCTCACCGCCGTCGAGGATTTTTCAGCCTCGCCGTTCATCCGCGATGTTTTTGGCGCGCGATACCAGAAGCTTTACGGCGATACCAAGCGCAAGGAGGCGATCGCTTACCTGCGCACCGTCAGCGATTTCGATTATCGCACCTATCTGCCGCGCATCTGAAAGCATCCGACATCGCCATGAAAACTCTGATGAAACGACTGACGATTGCCGCCTCGATCGCATCCGTAGCCGTGATTGCCGCTGTCACGGCCATCATCGCCGATGGGCTGAACGATCGCACCGGCCCGGCAGATGTCGCCGTCGTGCTGGGCTCCAAGGTCATGCCGGATGGCACGCCCTCTCCCCGCCTGAAAGCCCGGCTCGATCGCGGCGTCGAACTTTACCGGGACAATCGCGTGGCCTTCGTGCTGGTCAGCGGCGGCACCGGCAAGGAAGGGTTTAGCGAAGGCCTTGTGATGCGCGATTACACGGTGGCTCAAGGCGTGCCGCGGGATCGCGTCATCATGGACGAGTTTGGCAATACCACGCGCGCCACGGCGGAAAACGCCGCGCGGATGATGCAGGCGCGCGGCCTCACCACAGCCATCGCCGTCTCGCAATATTTTCACATCACCCGCACGCGCATGGCCCTCAACGACGCCGGCATCGGACAGGCGGGGTCTGCGCATGCCCGGATCTACGAACTGCGCGACCTATATTCGATCGCGCGGGAAATACCGGGCGTCATCACATACTGGCTGGGCTCGCGCTGACGCGAACCCGGCCCAATCCCCTCACGCCATCTCCGGCAAAAACCCCGTATCCACCCAATGCCGTTTCGGATTTTTCGGGTCGATGCGCACATTCAGCTGTTTCTGTGTCACATAGTCCGTCGGATCGAACCAGACATTATCGCTGGCGAACACATGCACCTTGCTCGTTGCCGGATCCTGCCACTGGCACATGATCCGCCAGGGATGGGTGCCGTTGATCTCGATCGAGCCATTACGCTCGACGCCCTTGAAATCCGCCAGTATCAACTGGCCATTCGCCTGAAGGCTGCGCTTGCGGGCTCCGAAAAACAGGCCGTAGGCAATGATGCCGCCACCAATCAGGAAGAAGACCGAACCGAGGCCACCGGCGATCAGCACTCCGCCCCAGAGACTGAAAAAGCCTTCGATCCGGGCTGCGTCCGGTTGATCGGCCGGATAAAGAACCTGCACCGTCTCGCCACGCGAATAGGCGGGCGGGTTGCTGCTCCAGCTGGTGACAAAGGTGCGTTCCACGCCATCGGCAGCGGTAAAGCGCACCACCGGCTTGTAGCTCGTTGAATCGGACGAACGCGACCGCTCGAGATCGATCACCACACCTTCACTGCGTGCTGCCGATGCCACGAAGCTGCTGGTCGAGACATAGAACCAGAGCGCCACGGCAAGAGCCGCCGCGCCAACCACGGTGAAGGAGATCTTGATGAATTTCAGAGCAAATCCCGGAGACATGAATGTTTCGCTTTCAATATAAACAACCCATGGAAAAAGCCCGGCCGGCATAACAGCCGGGCCGGGTTTCCTCGAAAGCCGAGACACAAGAATATTTCGCGGCTGGCACTCGAAATAGCGCAGCCCGCACCGGGTTCAATTCTCAGGGTATTCTTACCCCGGCACTGGTGCAGAGGCGCTTATTTCACGCCGAACAACAGGGCCGACACGATCTGCCCATGGGCGCGCACTGTAAATGCATCCGTCCGTGCTTCGCGCACCGCCAGCCTTTCGGCGGCTTCCGCCGGTGTTTCCATCAGTTCCGCCAGCAGGCGTTTGGCACGCAGCTTCTCGGCGGAGACGATGGTGTCGATGGCAATAGCGCCATCGCCGAGATCGGTCTGGATGACAAATTCCTGCGGTGGAAAATTGTCGCGCGCCTCGGTGATCAGGTCGACCAGCGCGATATGCCAGACCTGTCGTCTCGGCATGCGCGGATTACGGCGCGCAAGATCGCGCGCCTTGATGTCCAGCCGGCGGCAATGGTCTGGGCGAGAAGCGAAAACTGCGGTAATTCCGGCCTGTGCGTCATCACAACTGGCCGAGAACTGCGGAATTTCGAACACGAAATCCGCCTCCAGCACAGCTGCGCCGGTCGAAAACATCGAATTATACGCGATACCCATACACTCAAGCCCGTTCATTCGGACAGGAAACGGGGCGGTCATGCCCCTGCCTGATCAAAGCCCCCAAAGGGATAGGCGGAAGGCTAGGCCCGGTGGCTTAAGAGGGTCTTAAATGCGGCTATCAGTTTTCATCTAGTGACCGGCGCGGGCACGATCAGACCGCCTGTGGCGCCACCAGAACCTTCAGTTCGCCGGCATGGATCTGAAGATGCACATCGCGCGCCATCGGCAGAAGTTCACCGTCGATGACGCAGCGCACATCATGTCGGCTTTTGGGGAAATGCAGTTCGATCGATGTTGCCGTCATCGCGGTCACGGCCGGGTTTTCCTTCAGTCGCCCGCGCAGGATGTCGAGAAAAAGCTTCATCGCGGTCGGCGGCGTCAGCGGTGCGGCGAGATAGAAACCCAGTTTCCCGCCGGTCAGATCGTCCGCATACATCAGCGCATCGCGGCCGAATTCGTTGTTGGAGACGGAAATGGCGGAAACCTTTTGTCGGGCGTTCTGCTCTCCCGTCCTGAACTCCACCTCGAAAACAGGCGGATTGAACACCACGCCAAGGGCTGCGCGTGTGCTGGCCCGGATCTTTCCCAGCCGCGAGGCAAAATTCATGGAATCCCGGTAGCGCACCATCCGGGAATGCATGCCGGCGGAAAACTGGTGAATGAAGGTGTGGTCATTGGCGCTGGCGATATCGACATTCAGCACCTCGCCCTTGGCCAGAACATCGAGAACCGACCAGATATCGAGCGGCAGTTTCAGCGAACGGGCAAACAGGTTCATCGTGCCGGCCGGCACCACGCCGAGCGCCAGTCCGTGCCGCCATGCGATCGCGGCTGCCGCCGAAATAGTGCCGTCGCCGCCGCCGGCGATCAGCCCCTCGACACCGGCTTCATCGGCCGCCTTTTCCATGGCGTCGATAATCTCCTTGCCGGCCACGACGCGACAATCGATCTCATGCCCAGCGGCGCGAAAGATATTTTCCGCACGCTCGGCATAGGCCTCCATGTCGGTGGTGCGAAAAGTGCCGCCGTCGCGGTTGAAGATGGCTACGAGCTTCATGGATGTCTTTCGGATATTGGGCGGATAATTGGCCGGAGCGATAACGAGCCAGCAGGAAATTGGTTGCGTGACATGCACTTAGCAAGATGTTGGCTGACAAAAAGCTGACTTGCAAAGAAACCACACTTTTGCGTGAACGCAAAAACTCGATTCGTTCTGCACTACCGCCGCGCGAAATCATATGTTAGCGTTGCATCAAGATCATTTTGATGATCTACACCTCCAGCGCGGGCAAGCCGGTTTCCGGTTTCGCCCGTTCTTTTTGCGTTTCGCAACCACCCTGAAAAACATGACCGATTTTCCGCATGCATGAGCCCGCATCCGTTCGCGGCGAGGTTTTGGCTTTGTCGCCGCTCGCCATCATCCTCATCGAGATCGCCCTTGCCGTGGGAGGGTTCGGCATCGGTACCGGTGAGTTCGTCATCATGGGCCTGCTGCCCGAGGTTGCCGAGACCTATCAGGTCAGCGTGCCGGTTTCCGGCCATGTCATCAGCGCCTATGCGCTCGGTGTCGTTGTCGGCGCACCGATCATCGCCGTGCTCGCGGCGAAAATGACGCGGCGCGCCCTGCTGCTGTCGCTGATGAGCGTGTTTGCCATCGGCAACATTCTGAGTGCCATGGCGCCGGATTTCTACACATTCACCGTGCTGCGCTTCATCACCGGCCTGCCGCATGGTGCCTATTTTGGCGTTGCAGCACTGGTTGCCGCCTCGATGGTGCCGCCCAACAAACGCGCCCGCGCCGTCGGCCGCGTCATGCTCGGCCTCACCATCGCCACGCTGGTCGGCACGCCGATCGCCAACCTGCTCGGCCAGTGGCTGAACTGGCGCGCCGCCTTTTATCTGGTGGGCGGCATCGGCGCCCTCACCGTGGCGCTCCTCTGGTATTTCCAGCCGCGCGACAAAGTGTCGGAAGGTGCCAGCATCAAGCGCGAACTGTCCGCCTTTGCCCGTGGCCAGGTCTGGCTGACGCTCGGCGTTGCGGCTGTCGGTTTCGGTGGCATGTTTTCGGTGTTTTCCTATATCGCGCATACGACGACGGAGACCGCCGGCATGCCGGTCGCCATGGTCTCGGTCGTGCTCGCGCTTTTTGGCATCGGCATGAATGTCGGCAATATCGTCGGCTCACGCCTCGCCGATGTGTCGCTGACCGGCACGATCGGCGGCACGATGATCTTCAACATCGTCGTCATGACCGTGTTCGGCATGGCGGCGCAATATCCGGTCATCCTCTGCCTCTGCGTTTTCCTGATCGGCTGCGGTTTTGCCGCAGGCCCGGCGCTTCAGACCCGTCTGATGGATGTCGCAGCCGATGCGCAGACACTGGCCGCCGCTTCCAACCACTCCGCCTTCAACATCGCCAATGCGCTCGGCGCATGGCTGGGCGGCCTGGTCATCGCCATGGGCTGGGGTTTTGCCGCCACCGGTTATGTCGGCGCCTTCCTTTCGGCAGGCGGTTTTGTCGTTTTCCTCGCCTCGATGGCGCTGGAAAGGAAAACGACTGCTGCCGCCTGACATTGACAAGACTGGGATAAAAAGCCGCGTATGGCGGGACCGATAGGCCCGCCACATGCCTTGCACCCTTCCCGCCCGCACGCCATGTTCTCCTCAGCACAGATCGAGGACAAGAAACATGCGCGCCGTCGGCTTCAACCAGAACCAGCCCATCACATCGGAGACCGCCCTTCTCGACATCGACCTGCCGATGCCGGAAGCGACGGGTCGTGACCTTCTGGTCGAGATCCGGGCCGTGTCCGTCAATCCCGTCGATACCAAGACGCGCAAAAATGCCGTGATCGAACCCGGCCAATACAAGGTGCTGGGTTACGATGCTGCCGGCGTGGTGAAGGCGGTCGGCCCCGGCGTCAAAATGTTCCAGCCCGGTGACGAAGTCTATTATGCCGGTGCGATCAACCGGCAGGGTACCAACTCCGAGTTTCATCTGGTTGATGAGCGCATCGTCGGGGCCAAACCCAAGACATTGAGCTTCGAGGAAGCCGCCGCCCTGCCGCTGACGGCGATCACTGCCTACGAGGCTTTGTTCCACCGTATGAAGGTTCAGGACAAGGTGCCGGGGGCATGGAACGCCGTGCTGCTGATCGGCGGTGCGGGCGGCGTCGGCTCGATCGCCATCCAGCTGTTGCGCGAACTGTCGGACGTAACGGTGATCGCCACGGCATCACGCCCGGAAACGCAAAACTGGGTGCGCGAGCTCGGCGCCCATCACGTCATCGATCACTCCAAGCCGCTTGCACCCCAGATTGCCGACATGGCAATCGGCCAGCCGGGTTTCGTTTTCTCCATTACCCAGACCGACCAGCATCTGCCGGACGTGCTGGAACTGATCGCGCCGCAGGGTCGCTTCTCGCTGATCGACGATTCCTCCGAAGCCATCGACTTGCGCCCATTCAAGCGCAAATGCCTGTCGGTGCATTGGGAAATGATGTTCGCGAGGCCGGTCTTCCAGACGGCGGACATGATCGAACAGCACAAGCTGCTCACCCATGTGTCAGAACTGGTGGATGCCGGAAAAATCCGCACCACCCTGTCGGACGTGCTCGGCCCCATCAACGCGAAAAACCTGCAAAAGGCGCATGCGCTGATCGAAAGCGGTACGACCCGCGGCAAGCTGGTGCTTTCGGGCTTCTGAAACGAAAAAGGCCCGCCGGGCTGATCGGCGGGCCTCGTTCAAAATCTCGGCGATATGATCAGGCCACGGCCTGAATGACGACGACACGTGCGCCGGTCTTGACGCGGTTATAGAGGTCGATGACGTCGTGGTTCATCATGCGGATGCAACCGCTCGACATGGCATGGCCGATCGAGGACGGCTGGTTGGTACCGTGGATGCGGAAATGCGTGTCGTTGCCGCCGCGATAAAGATAGATGGCGCGGGCACCGAGCGGATTGTTGGGGCCACCCGGCATGCCGCCGGCGAGCTTGCGATAACGCTCTTCGCGGCGCTGCATGTTGGCGGTCGGGGTCCATGACGGCCATTCGGCCTTGCGGCCCACATAGGCGCTGCCGGCAAGCGCCAGACCGGCCTTGCCGACGCCGACGCCGTAGCGCATGGCGCGGCCGCCGCCCATGATGAAATAGGCGCGACGTGCCGGCGTATCGACGACAATAGTGCCCGGCGCATAATTGGAGGCATAAGCCACTTCCTGACGGCGCAGTTCGGGAGCGATCTTGTCGATCGGCACCTGCTTCATCGGGAACTGCTCGTTCGGGAGCGCTGCGTAATTGGTCTGGTGATTGACTGTCGTGGCACTGCATCCGGCGAGGAACAGCGGCAGGCCGAACATCAGGCCGCGGCGGGAAATCGACATGAATTGTGTCCTTGGTGAGTCGAGAAGATGTCCAAGGATTAGAAAATCATGGTTAATGATCCGCTAAGGAAAACTACCCTGTCAGCGATTTGTTAATGTGTGGGGCAGTGCAGCGCTGTCGTGTGCCCGTATTGTAACGCTTTCCGGGCAATGGTAATCTTGTTACGAACGGAGGCTTGCCATGCAAACGACGGTAACGATCGACGACGATCTGATCGCTGATGCCAAACAGTTCACCGGAATTCAGGAAACGTCCGCGGTTGTCAAAATGGCCTTGACCCGTCTTGTCCAACAAGAGGCCGCCCGCCGGCTGGCTCTTCTTGGAGGAACAGAACCGGACTTCAGGGCGGCATCTCGCTGGCGTTCAGACGACGCGTGATACTGGTCGATACGGTAATATGGGCTGATCATTTCGGCAAACCGGATGCGCGCCTCATGGGTTTGCTTGAAGAGGATGAAGTCCATATCCATCCTCATATCATTGGCGAACTGGCGTTAGGAAATCTGCGCCAGCATGATATTGTTATCGGCTATCTGCAACGCCTACCGCAATCCGTGGTCGCCTCGGATAAAGAGGTACTGGCGACGATACGACTTCATCGGCTATCCGGCTCGGGTATCGGATACTCAGACGCCCACATCATGGCATCAGTATTACAAAGCCCCGGTATGTTGCTTTGGACCCGCGACCGGCGGCTGAATGCCGTTGTGCATCGCTTTGGACGCGGCTGGACGTCGGATTGATCATTGATCAAAAGTCTCCCGATCCGGGTCATCCGCTCCCTCACATATTCTGGTACACCGGCCCCTCCGCGCCCTGCGGCGGCACCCAGTTGATGTTCTGGTTGGGGTCCTTGATGTCGCAGGTCTTGCAGTGCACGCAGTTCTGCGCGTTGATGACGTAAACCTCCTCGCCATCCTTCTCGACCCATTCATAAACGCCGGCCGGACAGTAACGCGTCGAAGGCCCGGCATAAACGTCGTGTTCCGAGCGCTTCTGCAGGTCCATGTCCTTCACATGCAAATGAACCGGCTGGTCTTCCTCATGGTTTGTGTTGGAAAGAAACACCGAGGACAGGCGATCGAAGGTCAGAACGCCATCCGGCTTCGGGTAATCGATCTTTTTATGCAGCTTGGCAGGCTCTAGGCTCTGCGCATCCGTCTTGCCGTGTTTCAGCGTGCCGAACAGCGAGAAGCCAAACAGCTGGTTGGTCCACATGTCGAGGCCGCCGAGCGACACACCCAGCACCGTGCCGAGTTTCGACCACAACGGCTTGACGTTCCTTACCCGCTTCAGGTCCTTGCCGATCGGGCCATCGCGCCATTCGTTTTCGATCTCGACCACTTCGTCATTGGAGCGGCCGTTTGCAATCGCTTCCGCCAGCTTGTCGGCCGCCAGCATGCCGGAGAGAACAGCGTTGTGAGATCCCTTGATGCGCGGCACGTTGACGAGACCGGCGGAACAGCCGATCAGCGCGCCGCCTCGGAATGTCAGTTTCGGCACCGACTGATACCCGCCCTCGGTGATCGCACGTGCGCCATAGGAAAGGCGCTTGCCGCCTTCGAAGGTCGGGGCGATGGCCGGGTGTGTCTTGAAGCGCTGGAATTCCTCGAACGGGTAGAGATAGGGGTTCTTGTAATTGAGGTGCACGACAAAACCGACTGCCACCTGATTGTCTTCCAGATGGTAGAGGAAGGAGCCGCCGCCGGTCTTCATGTCCAGCGGCCAGCCGAACGAGTGCTGCACGAGACCTTGTTTATGGTTCTCCGGCTTGACCTGCCAGAGTTCCTTGATGCCGATGCCGAATTTCTGGACGTCGCGATCCTTGGACAGATCGAATTTCTGGATCAGCTGTTTGGCCAGCGAGCCGCGCACGCCCTCGCCGATCAGCGTGTATTTTCCGAGAAGCTCCATGCCGCGGGTAAAATTCGGGCCGGGTTCGCCATTCTTTTCGATGCCCATGTCACCGGTGGCGACGCCGCGCACCGCACCGCTTTCATCGTAGAGCACTTCGGCCGCGGCAAAGCCGGGATAGATCTCGACGCCCAAGGCTTCCGCCTTCTCGCCGAGCCAACGACAGACGTTGCCGAGCGAGACGATGTAATTGCCGTGATTGTTCATCAAGGGCGGCATCAGGAAATTCGGCAGGCGGATCGAACCGGCCGGGCCGAGCAGCATGAAATGGTCGGCGGTCACTTCCGTCTTGAAGGGATGCCCCTCCTCCTCGCGCCAGCCGGGCAGAAGCGCATCGATGCCGGCGGGATCGACCACGGCGCCGGACAGAATATGCGCTCCGACTTCCGCACCCTTTTCCAGAACGACGACAGACAGGTCCGGGTTGATCTGCTTCAGACGGATCGCAGCGGACAAGCCCGCCGGACCGGCACCGACGATCACAACGTCGAATTCCATCGCTTCGCGTTCGGGAAGTTCTGTCGTCTCGGTCATGTCTCGTTCCCTCTTTTATCGCCGCCACATGGTATGTGGTCGTTTTCTTTGACAAAAGCCGCAAGCCTTGTCGACCCAGGAAAGCGACGCAGGCCATGCGTTTTCCGGCATGCGGCATCACACCATATTACGCTTACGTTTACGTAATACAAAACTCAAGACACGATACGGAAGTTCCTTTGCCTGATCCGACAGCCTGCCTATAACTGCATCACGTGATCAAAAGGCGATATGGAAGGAAGACAAATGGATCTCGGAATTTCCGGCAAGCGCGCCCTCGTGCTCGCCTCCTCGCGCGGCCTTGGCCTGGGCATCGCAACGGCCTTAGCGCGCGAAGGCGCAAATGTTCTTCTGGTCGGTCGTTCGGGTGAGAAGCTCGCTGAAAACTGCAAGGCCATCAACGCCGAAGGAAAAGGCAAGGCCGATTGGGTCTGGGGTGATCTGGCGGATGAAAATTTCGTGGAATCCATGGTCGCTGCCGTCAAGGAAAAGCTCGGCGGCATCGATATTCTGGTCAACAATACCGGTGGGCCGACGCCGGGCGTCGCCAGCGAGATGACCGTCGACAAGCTCTCCACCTTTTTCGAGACCATGGTACTGAAGGTGATCACGCTCACCAATACGCTTCTGCCGCAGATGAAGGAACAGGGCTGGGGTCGCATCCTCACCGTCGGCTCATCCGGCGTGTTCGAACCGATCCCGAACCTTGCGCTGTCCAATACACTGCGTTCGGCGCTAGTCGGCTGGAACAAGACGCTGTCAACGGAAGTCGCCAATTCCGGCATCACCGTCAATATGCTGCTGCCGGGCCGTATCCATACCGACCGTATCGATGAACTGGACGGCGCCAATGCCAAACGCCAGGGCAAGAGCGTGGAGGAAATCCGTGCCGCCTCGCTGAAGACGATCCCGGCCGGCCGTCTCGGCAAGGTCGAGGAATTTGCCGCCGCCGGCGCTTTCCTGTGCTCGGAACCGGCAAGCTATATCACCGGTTCGATGCTGCGGGTGGATGGCGGCGCGGCCAAATCCGTCTGAATGTAAAATACGACCCAATGTCAGAATAACTTCTGAACGGACCTCGCAATACTATGGCGCCGACATAAAAACATGCGCGGCGCCACAATCACCAAGCACTTCTCAAGTTTTACTTTAATTGCACTTCGTCAATTGATGATAGCTAAATCCGCATAATCTAATGGCTTTCCGATTATTCGATCGGAGACGTTTATGCTCGAAGAACTCTTCGGAGGAGGAAAGTCCTCTCCTCCGCCCAGCAACAATACCCAGCCGACGACACAGCCGTCATCGCCGCCACCTGCGTCAGAACCGACATCGGGCACCACCGAGCCGGTCGAGGACGAACCGGGGGAAGACGACATGGTGGTCGATCATGATGACGGCACCTATTCCCCGGCTCCGGTGACGAACGAAAACACCTCGGAAGAGGTGCGCAGCGAACCGGTCGCGTCGGAACCGGCCAACGAAGGCACAGACACGGACGCGCCAGATCAGGCCGCACCTCCCGTCGCCACGTCCCCTTCGCCTGCGCCTTCAGATGGAGATGAGACCGACGACGCGGATGGCGAAAGCGCATATCCTGCGCCTGTCGCGGCAGCACCTGCGCAGCCGGAGGAGGCCACGGAAAACGACACCGCTGCATCGACGCCATCAGCGTCAGCGACCAGGGCCGATCCCGTCACCCGCATCACCGATCTGATTGCCTCATATGAAAAGCTGCTGTCGGAACCGGAAGCCGATGACAACGAGGAGGCACGCACACGGGCAATGGAACTGGCGCAGAACCGCGTTCTCACCAGCCTGATCAGCAACCTGTCGACCTCGGATGCGCATGCCCTTCACACACCGCTCGATGACGACACCGGGACAGATCAGGTCTCGTTGATCACCCGATATTATGCCGAGGCCGGTCGTTGAGGCGACGCCATTTTCCGACATGACGAAAACAGGGCTGCACCTTATGATGCGGCCCTGTTCATTCGGGAGAAAACCATGCGCCTTGCCAGAATTGTGCTAACCATCATCGGTGTACTGATGGCGCTGATCGGCCTTGTCTGGGTCGGCCAGGGCACCGGCGCCTTCCCCTACCCGGCATCCAGTTTCATGATCAACCAGTCGCCTTGGATCTTGCGCGGCGTGATCGTCACCATCATCGGCGTGGCGATCGTCTGGGCATCGCGGCGCTTTCTGCGCTGACAGACAAACTTTCGACATGACCGGTTGAAATCCGGACGGCGGCGATATCTCTCCACCGACAAACACGAATGACGAGCATCATGAGCAACGAGAACATGGATCGCAGCCCTCCGCAACAAGCGCCGCGAGGACTGATCTACCGTCGCGCCAGCAAATCGATGCTGATCGCCTATCTGCTGGCTCTGCTTGGTGGCGCCGGCTGCCTCGGCTTGCATCGTTTCTATCTCGGTTACAAACGTACGGCACTGACGATGCTGGTCCTGACACTCGGCGCCATCCTGCTGCCGATGATCGGCATATACAGCGTGACGCTTACATGGTGGGTCGTCACCCTTTGGGTGCTTGTCGATCTTTTTCTCATTCCCAAGATGACGCGTGACCGCAATGCCGAAATCGCGGCCGAAATCGACCGCGAACTCGCAAACAGAAATTGAGACCGACTTCAGCGTTTATCGACGATCTTCGGCAGATCGCGGATCATGCTGTCGCGCACGGTAAAACTGATCGGCTTGTCGGTGTGGCGTTTCGTATCCACCAGCAGGCGGGCAAAGATGACCGATCGCGTCTGACCATGGCCCCAGCCGACGAACCAGCCGATCGGCCGGTTCGGATCCCATTTGCCGGCGCTGTTGCGCATGCTGCCGGAACCGGTCTTGCCGACGATGTGCCAATCGGCATTGCCCTTGAAGGTCGGCGCGGCGTTTTTGGTCTTTTCCACCGCCTCCGCCGAAATCGGCAGCTTGCCATCGAGGAAGCGCTTCAGAAACGCCACCTGCTCGTCCGGTGAAATTTTCAACGACGATGACAGCCAGGATTCAGTCAGCCCATCCGTGCCGCCCGGCCCGCCGGAAACATCCATGTTGCCGTAACCGAAACCGCGCACATAGTCGCCGAATGCCTTTTTGCCGAGCTTGCGGGTGATCTCCTGCGAATACCAGACGATCGAATCCGACAGCCAGATTTGAGGCATGGTGTCCTTCTGCTCGCGCTTGGACCGCTTATACTCGGCCTTATAGGGCCAGAGCGGCGCGGTCGAACTGGTCAGGATACCCGCGTCATATCCCATCATGGCCAAAGGCAGCTTGAAGGTCGATTGCGGATAAAAACCCTGGTCGCAGGTGCCCTTGCGCAGGATCGTCTCACCGGTCTTGGCGTCGATGATAAGAGTGCATTCCACCTTCTCAGTGGCCGATGCGCTGGAAATTGGGCTCAATGCGACGACAATGCCGAGTGACATGGCCGCCAGACAGGATCGTCTGAAAATCGTCATCAAAACTTTCTCCGTTTTGTTCAAGGCATTTCTACGGCCTGTTGCGAGCCCCAATCAAACGATGATATCTGCTGCGAGCCATCAATTTTTCTAGGCCTTCTCCATGGTCCGTCCGCACCTTCCGCTCAATGCGTTGCGCGCCTTCGAGGCCGCCGCCCGTCACCTCAGTTTTACCCGCGCGGCGATCGAGCTTTGCGTCACGCAGGCCGCCGTCAGCCATCAGGTGAAACTGCTGGAGGAGCGCATCGGCGTCACCCTCTTCCGCCGCCTGCCGCGTGGGCTGATGATCACCGAGGAAGGGCTCGCCATGCTGCCGATCCTGCAGGAATCCTTTGACCGCATGGCCGGTGTGCTGGAACGGTTCGAGGGCGGCCATCTGCGCGAGGTGCTCACCGTCGGTGCGGTCGGCACGTTTGCCGTCGGCTGGCTGCTGCCAAAGCTCGATGATTTTGCCGAGCACCATCCGTTTATCGACCTGCGCCTCTCGACCAACAACAACCGCGTCGATATCGCCGCCGAAGGACTGGATTATTCGATCCGTTTCGGCAATGGCGCCTGGCACGATATCGAAGCCGAACCGCTGTTCGAAACGCCGCTTTCGGCCCTCTGCCTTCCCTCCATCGCGCGAACACTGAAAGGCCCGGAAGACATCATCCAGCAACACCTGCTGCGCTCCTACCGCACGGATGAATGGCCGGGCTGGTTCGCGCAGGCAGGCATCACCGCGCCGCCGATCCGCGGCCCGGTTTTCGACAGCTCGATCCTGATGGTCGATGCCGCCATGCAAGGGTTTGGCGTGGCGCTGGCACCGCCGCTGATGTTTTCCCGCCAGATCACCGCCGGTTATCTCGAACAGCCTTTCGACATCACCGTGTCGCGCGGCAAATACTGGTTGACCAGGCTGAAATCACGCATGGTCACGCCCGCCATGCAGGCGTTTCGGTTGTGGCTGCTGCAACAGGCGGCTGCGACCAACTGACATCCGTCAAACTTGCCATCGGCAGCTTGCCATCCGCCCGCCCCTGTGGCATCAGGCGCGCTCTCGATTTCCGGGCGGCTATCGCACGCCCGCTCGTTCGGGGCAGCGGCCCCGTTCCATCCATTTCTGACCACTCAGGAGCACGACCATGTCACGGGCGCTCGGGCTTGATTTCGGCACGACCAATACTGTTCTCGCATTGGCGCAGGACGATAACACCACCAATTCCATGTCGTTTACCAGCAGCGCCGGCACGACCGATTCCATGCGCACGGCGCTCTCCTTCATGAAGGATGCGCAGCTTGGCGCGCAGGCTCTAAAGGTCGAAGCAGGACAGGCGGCCATCCGCCAGTTCATCGACAATCCCGGCGACGCGCGTTTTCTGCAGTCGATCAAGACCTTTGCGGCAAGCCCCCTCTTTCAGGGCACGCTGGTTTTTGCCCGCCGCCACTCGTTCGAAGACCTGATGGAAGTGTTTTTGAACCGCCTGAAGTTTTATGCCGATGGTGCATGGCCGAGCGACATTTCTCGCCTCGTCGCCGGCCGCCCGGTGCATTTTGCCGGCGCCAACCCGGACCCGGCTTTGGCCACCGAGCGTTACAATGCGGCGCTGACCCGCCTGGGCTTTCCGGAAATCCATTACGTCTACGAACCCGTCGCGGCGGCTTATTACTTCGCGCAGACGCTGAAGAGCGACGCCAATGTTCTGGTCGCCGACTTCGGCGGCGGCACGACCGACTATTCGCTGATCCGTTTCGAGCGTATCGCCGGCAAGCTGAAGGCCACCCCGATCGGCCACTCCGGTGTCGGCATCGCCGGCGATCATTTTGATGCGAAAATGGTCGACCAGTTGGTGGCGCCGGAAATCGGCAAGGGCACGCATTTCAAGAGCTTTGACAAGCTCCTGGATGTGCCGGCCGGTTATTACGCCAATTTCTCGCGCTGGAACCAGCTGTCGATCTTCAAGACCACCCGCGAATTCACCGACCTGAAATCGCTGGTGCGCTCGGCAACCGACCCGGACAAGCTCGAACTGTTCATCGACCTCGTCGAACATGACGAAGGGTATCCGCTCTATCAGGCGATCTCGGCCACCAAGATGGCGCTGTCTGCGGCCGAAGAAGCGGAATTCCACTTCTCGCCGCTCGGCAAGGCCGGCCACAAGACGGTGAAGCGCGCCGATTTCGAAACCTGGATCGCCGATGATCTTGCAAAGATCGAAGGCGCGCTCGACGATGTGTTGACCAAGACCAACACCTCGGCCGATCAGGTCGACAAGGTGTTTTTGACCGGTGGCACTTCGTTCGTCCCGGCTGTGCGCAAGATTTTCACGCAGCGTTTCGATGCGGACAAGATCGAAAGCGGCGGCGAACTGCTGTCGATCGCCCACGGTCTGGCCCTGATCGGCGAAAGCGGCGATGTCGGGGAATGGTCGGCGTAAAAGCCGGACATTCCACGTATAGCCACGCCAAGGCGGTTTCCACCCGCAGCCATCGTGCTATAGGGTAACCCCATGAACCCCAGCGCCAGCCAACTCGATCCCGCAGAGCTTGCCGCCCTTCTGCATTTTTATGCGGATGCCGGTGTCGAGTGGCTGCTGGAAGACGAGCCGGTGGATCGCATCGCCGAGTTTGCACAGCAGCAGGCGGCACGCGCCAATCGCCAGCAGCAAACGGCGCCAAGCCAGCAGGAACGGCCGCAGCAAGGTGGCGAAGCACCTTCGCCTCAGGCAAAGGTCGCGCCCGGCCGTGCGCCGCCGCCACCGCCGCGCCCATCCAATACGCCGGTTGCCATTCCGGACGATCAGGCGATCGCCGCCGCCCGTTTTGCCGCCGACAGCGCCCGGTCGCTCGACGAACTCAAGACGGCGATGGAAGCCTTCGGCAGCTGCAATCTCAAGCATGGCGCTCGCTCCACGGTGTTTGCCAGCGGCAATCCGTCTTCCGGCATCATGGTGATCGGACCCATGCCAAATGCCGATGACGACCGCGACGGACTGCCATTTTCCGGCCGTCAGGGCCAGATGCTCGACCGCATGCTGGCGGCCATCGGCCTGTCACGCGATACCGTGCTGCTCGCCAATGCCGTGCCGTGGCGCCCGCCCGGCAACCGCACGCCCTCGCCCGCAGAGATGGAAATCTGCCGCCCGTTCATCGAGCGCCAGATCGCCCTTGTCGAACCCAAGCTGATGCTTTTGCTCGGCAACTTTACCGCTAAATGCCTGATCGGCGGCGATGCCTCGATCTTTTCCATGCGCGGCGCGTGGCGCGACGTTACGGTTGGCGGCGTGACAGTGTCGGCGCTGGCCAGCCTGCACCCGCAGGATCTCATGGCTGCCCCTGCAAACAAGGCGCTTGCCTGGCAGGACCTGCTCGTTTTCAAGGCACGGCTGGCTGATATCTAGCCAAAAATACAATCGATTAAAGAAATATGACAAAAGCCATGCGCGGCTCGCATGGCTGCACGGCTTTTGCGTGCATTGCGGAAATCACGCTGCACTGCGATATTGACGTCATGTCTTGGGAGGAATTCTGGTTTAAGGAACCAAGGCAATGACCACGAACACCCGCCCGATCCATTCGGGTTTTGAAACCCTTCAGATTGCCGGCCTCTACGCCCGCACGACGGAAGGTCGTCACCACTTCGGTTCGGTTACGAACGAACAGTTGACGGCATCAGGCTTTGCCCGTCGCGGCACGCTGACGCGTCCGACATCCATCTTTGCGGATTTTCGCGAACGCTGATCTTTTGGCGGTTTCGGCCACCACCTGATCGAGGTCCGCACAAGATGGCGTCAGGTCACTTGATCTGGCGCATAGCGCGTTTTCGGGAACGCGACACAATTCCTGGAAAGCATACCCTGGCATACCGGCTCAAGGGTCGAGTTTCTCCCCTGCGGCACGGCACAAGACTTGTGAAGTATCCGCGCGTTCATTGTGCGCCCCTGTCGGGCACCGGCGCGCCTTAGGGAGACATGACGATGAAAATGAGCATCCATCCCCTGCGGTCCTTGCGCGAAAGCCTTCGCGACATCGGCACGGCCGTCAATGCCTCGCGCCAATACACGCGCTCGACCCGCAGCAAGAAAGCTCCGCAGTCGGACGCCGGCATTCATTTCTGAAGCTTGAGACGTTCAACATGGATGGGCTGGCTCACGACGGCGGCGTTGCCTTGCGGGCAGCCTTGCGCTCCAGCCCTAGCCTGTGTTCGCGGTAGATGATGAAGATGCCGGCCGACACCGTGATCGCCGTGCCGATCAGCATTGTCACCGTCGGGATATCGCCGAACAGGATGAAGGCGATGACGATACCCAGCAGGATCGACGTATAGTCGAACGGCGCGACGGTGGAGACATCGGCGTTGCGATAGGCCTCGGTCAGCAACAGTTGCCCTACCCCGCCACAGAAACCAGACCCGATCAGGAACGCCGCCTGCCAGAAGGTCAGCGCCGACCAGCCGAACGGGATGGTCACGAGCGCAAAGATGGCGCCCGACAGCGAGAAATAGAGAACGATGGTCGAGGTCTTTTCGGTGCTGACCAGCTGCCGCGTCTGGATCATCGCAAAACCGGCAAGGAAGGACGACATCAGCACGGATGCCGCACCGACCGCCTGAGCATTGCCGAAACCGCCATCGTCGAACATGGTCAGTTTCGGCCAGGAAATGATCATCACCCCGAAAATGCCGATCGCCACCGCCGACCAGCGATAGATGCGCACCTTCTCCTTCAGAAAGATGGCGGCGCAGATGACCCCCATCAGCGGCGAGGCATAACCGATGGCGATGGCATCCGGCAGCGGCAGATTGACGAGGCCGTAGAAACCGAACCCCATCGACGCGATACCGAGAAATCCGCGCTTGAAATGGCCGAACAGGTTGTTGGTGTGGAAAGCGGCACGCAGATCGCTGCGGAAGGCCAGATAGGCCATGATCGGCACCAGCGCGAAGGCTGAGCGATAAAAGGTCACCTGCCCGGCCTCGACCGCCGGCCCCGCCGCCTTGATGCATGTCTGCATGCCAAGAAAGGCGACGACGGAAAAGAGTTTCAACGCGATCCCCTTGAGGGGATTGACCGCTTCGGGCGCCATTTCGGACTCGTTGTGAAGGCAGGTCGGAGAAACCGCCTGCATGGAAATTGAAATATCAGTTGGTATGCCAATCAATGTGGCCAAAAAGAGTTCACATCTTCTTACGAGGATGCGACCAGGCGGATTAATCCTGAAATGGTGCAGGGCTGGCCAAGCTGAAGAGGCTCTGGCCATGCGACCCAACCGAGCCACATCGGCGCCAACCAAGTATTAATGATAAAAATCAAACTTCATTGTCGAATTTTCACCCTGCTCGGGAGACGACCCTTGCATCCCATCGCTTACACCTGCACGATGCAGCAATACGGCACACATCAACTGGTGGCGTTACTCCAGTTAACCTCAACATATGGCATGGCAAAAAAGATGGTTTGCCATCATTACCATCATTGATTAGCAATATTTACTAAACACACGCGACATGTAACATTTTGGCGCGATGTTCCAGAACTTTAGCAATCGTTCAGCTTTGTCCGTCATTATCCCGGCAACTCTTGGCTAAATCCAAGAAACCCGCCATTAATATTTGCTATTTCCAGGAAAGATCATGCGCACAGACACGGGTCAGATCGTCAATCTGGCAGACTACCGCCCCACTGACTTTGTTCTTGAACGCGTCGATCTGACCTTCGAACTGGATCCGACCAATACCAAGGTCGATGCACGCCTGATCTTTCATCGTCGCGAAGGCGTCGATGCCAAGGCGCCGCTGGTTCTGGATGGCGACGAGCTGAAACTGTCGGGCCTGCTGTTCGACCAGCGCGAAGTGCCGGCCAGCCAGTATGACGTGACGCCGGAACTGCTGACGATCCGTGACCTGCCGGCCGAAGCGCCGTTCGAGATCACCGTCACCACCTATATCAACCCGGAAGCCAATACGCAGCTGATGGGGCTTTACCGCACCAACGGCATCTATTGCACCCAGTGCGAAGCCGAGGGTTTTCGCCGCATCACCTATTTCCCCGACCGTCCGGATGTTCTGGCGCCCTATACGATCACCATTATCGGTGACAAGGCAGCCAACCCCGTCATGCTCTCCAACGGCAACTTTTTGGGCGGCGCCGGTTACGACGAAGGCCGCGCCTTTGCCGCATGGTTCGATCCGCACCCGAAGCCGAGCTATCTCTTCGCGCTGGTCGCCGGTGATCTCGGCGTCATCGAAGACAAGTTCGTCACCATGTCGGAGCGTGAAGTCACGCTGAAAATCTATGTCGAACACGGCAAGGAAGATCGCGCCGCTTATGCCATGGATGCGCTCAAGCGTTCCATGAAGTGGGACGAGGAACGTTTTGGCCGCGAATACGATCTCGACATTTTCCAGATCGTCGCGGTGTCCGATTTCAACATGGGCGCCATGGAGAACAAGGGCCTCAACGTCTTTAACGACAAGTATGTTCTGGCCGACCCTGCGACCGCCACCGATCAGGATTACGCGAATATCGAGGCGATCATCGCCCACGAATATTTCCACAACTGGACCGGCAACCGCATCACCTGCCGCGACTGGTTCCAGCTGTGCCTGAAGGAAGGCCTCACCGTCTATCGCGACCACGAGTTTTCCGCAGACATGCGCTCGCGTGCCGTCAAGCGTATTGCCGAAGTGCGTCACCTGAAATCGGAACAGTTCCCGGAAGATGCAGGCCCCCTCGCCCATCCGGTGCGCCCGACCGTCTATCGCGAGATCAACAATTTCTACACGACGACCGTCTACGAAAAGGGCTCGGAAGTCACCCGCATGATCGCGACGCTTCTGGGCGCCGACGGCTTCAAGGCGGGCATGGACCTCTATTTCGAACGTCATGACGGCGATGCCGCCACCGTCGAAGATTTCGTAAAGTGCTTCGAGGATGCCAACGGCCGCGACCTGTCGCAGTTCTCGCGCTGGTATCATCAGGCCGGCACGCCGCTCGTGTCGGTGTCCACCGCCTATGACGCCGGCACCTTCACGCTGACGCTCGAACAGACGATCCCGGCGACACCCGGCCAGACGACCAAGGAGCCGATGCACATTCCGCTCTCCTTCGCACTGATCCTCGACAACGGTTCGATCGCCGAACCGGCTTCGGTTTCCGGCGGCGAAGTTTCGGGCGATATCCTGCACCTCACCGAACGCAGCCAGACCTTTGTCTTCACAGGTATTTCCTCGCGTCCGGTTCTGTCGCTCAACCGTTCCTTCTCGGCGCCGATCAACCTTGCCTTCGATCAGCCGACCGAAGATCTGGTCCATATCGCCCGTCACGACACCGACCTGTTCTCGCGCTGGCAGGCGCTGAATGATCTGGCCGTGCCGAACCTCATCCAGGCGACCAGCGATGCCCGCGACGGCAAGCCGGTGACTGTTGATCCGGCCTTCATCGCAGCGCTTCTCGAAGCCGCCGCCGATGCAAAGCTGGAGCCGGCCTTCCGTGCCCAGGCGCTGACCCTTCCGAGCGAAGCCGATATTGCCCGCGAACTGGGTTGCAACAACAATCCCGACGCCATCCATGCCGGTCGTCAGGCCGTTCTGGCCGCGATCGCTGAAGCCGGTTGTGACACGTTCCTTGCGCTCTCGGAAGAGATGCGCGTCGAAGGTGCGTTCAAGCCGGATGCAGCAAGTGCCGGCAAGCGTTCGCTGCGCAATGCCGCCCTCGGTTATCTGGCCTTTGCGGAAAACACGCCCGCGCGTGCAGCGGAAGCCTTCGCCAAGGCCGACAACATGACGGACCTCGCCCAGGCGCTGACGCTGCTCACCCATCGTTTCCCGGCCTCGGCTGAAGCGAAGGACGCGCTGGAAACATTTGCCAAGCGATTTGCCGACAACCCTCTCGTCATCGACAAGTGGTTCCTGATCCAGGCGACTATTCCGGGCGAAGACTCTATTTCCCGCGTAAAAACGCTGATGGAAGACGAAAAATTCAACGCCAGCAACCCGAACCGCGTGCGGTCTCTGGTCGGCGCTTTCGCCTTCTCCAACGCCACGGGCTTTAACCGCGCCGATGGTGAAGGGTATCGTTTCCTCGCCGCCCAGATCCTCGCGATCGACCCGAAAAACCCGCAGCTTGCGGCCCGCATCCTCACCTCGATGCGCTCCTGGCGTTCGCTGGAATCGGCGCGCGCCGACCACGCCCGCGCAGCCCTGATGGAGATCGAGCGCGCACCGCAGCTCTCTACCGATGTCCGCGACATCGTTGAGCGCATGCTGAAGGCCTAATCGGTTTCAGGTCAGAACGAAATCGACGCCGGGGTTTTGCCCCGGCGTTTTTCGTTTCAAAACGGACAATTATGCGGCAGGCATGGAAAGCCCCTAAAAACGCGGAGTTGTCATTCCAGTGGAGAGCGGTAAACTCGCCTCAGCCTGGCAGGACAAACGAGGGAGAAACATCAATGCTGCGACGCTCCCTCACCAAGGGTTTTGCGGAAGGGTTTACCGCTTGCCTTTCGTTTTTCGCTCCTCGCCGAATGCGCACTCGAGACTATACCGTCTCACTTGATCAGGCATGGGGAAAGGTTGGCGTCGTCCTTCAAGCCACCCTGACGGAAAGGGCGTCCCTTGGCAAAGAATTCGGACAGAAGCCCACCACCGGAAAAGCCCGAAACAGCCAAGCCGCCTGAAAACAAGACAGCAGAGACGATTGAAAGTTCGATCGAGCGCGAACTCGCCCCGATCCTTGCCAATCTGCCGCACAGACAGCGTGAAGACATCATCTTGCGCGTGATCGGCGTTGCAAGGACGGCAACCTTTTCCGGCCCGCTCCCCCATCCCGGTCACCTCGGCGAATATGACCGCATCGTCCCCGGCAGCGCCGATCGTATGCTTCGTATGGCGGAAGAGACGCTCGAGCACAATCGCGCGGTCGCCCGCAAGGCACAGGCGAGTGATCACCTCTACCGCCTGCTTGGCATGCTGCTGGGCTTTTCCGCACTTATCCTTCTCGTCGCAGCCGCGGTCTATGCCGGGTTGAACGGCAACAACATCCTTGCCGGCCTCCTGCTCGGGACCGGCGTTTTCAGCTGCGTCGGCGTGTTCGTATCGGCTCATGTCCGGCGGGACTGAATTCGCGGTATTGGACGATAAACAAAGTCACTTCGAACCACTCAAGCTGAAAGCTGATAGAATCGCAACGGAATCAATTCGTTAAAATTTTATTACCGCGCCTCTGGACATGAAGAATCACTAATGATTCACTGCCAACAGTTCGCAAGCGGCATTGCGAATCACCACGAGGTCAAAACGAACGGTCACCATGGCGAACGTGCAGCGGGCAACCGCAGCCGATGAACGGCTGCGTCTCAAATTTCCTGTCTTCACTGCTCTCCGCGGCCTGATGTCCGGCGGTGGTCTTTCCCTGCGCCCGATCCTGTCCAGCCGCATCCCGCGCGCCGAGCTTTTCCTGAAGCGTTCCATCCCGCTCCTCATCATGGCGTTCCTGATGGTGATCGCTGCCTCGCGCCTCCTGGCGCTGGTATCGGAACATGATCGCCTGCAGGGTGCCTCGCGCGAAACCACGCGGCTTGTCGCGGCCACGGCCACCGCCGCCTTTGCCGGCAATGCCCAAAGTTTTACGGCCAGCGATCGCGCCGCTGCCGAAGCCCGGCTTTTCGCCTTCCTGCCCAAGGATCGCTTCGAGCCGGGCGCCTTCATCATGTTCGTCAATGCGTCGGGCACGATTTTTGGCGGTTCGCCCGGCGCGTCATCCTATATCGGTCACCGGCTCGATACGCTCCTGCCGGAAACCGCCACCCTGCGCCGTTTCGACGATCAGGACGGCATCATCGAAACCGTCTTCAACGACATGCCGCTCTACGCCGCCATCCGCCCGGTCGGCACCGATGGCAGCCTGATCATTTCCGCGCAGTCGCTGGTGGAATCCAATGCCCTCTGGCGCCAGCAGGTTTCTCTCAACGTCACCCTGTTTGCCGGCATTTCCGCCATCCTGCTCGTCGTGCTTTATGCCTATTACATGCAGGTGAAGCGCGCCCGCGATTCCGACGATATCTTTCTCGAATCCAACCTGCGCGTCGAAACGGCGCTTTCGCGCGGCCGCTGCGGCTTGTGGGATTTCGACCTGCCGAACCGCCGGCTCTACTGGTCGCGGTCTATGTACGAAATGCTCGGCCTGCCGCCGGGCGACAACATGCTGTCCTTCAGCGATGCCGCCCGCATGATGCACCCGGCAGACGGCAACCTGTTCGCGCTGGCCCGCGCTGTCGGGCGTGGCAATGCCAAGCAGATCGATCAGGTTTTTCGCATGCGTCATGCGGCCGGCCATTACGTCTGGATGCGGGCCCGTGCGCAGGTCATGGAGACAGGACAGGGCAAGACCCATGTCATCGGCATCGCCATGGACGTCACCGAACAGCACCGTCTCGCCCAGCGTTACGCCGAGGCCGACCAGCGTCTGGCCGATGCCATCGAATGCACATCGGAAGCCTTTGTGCTGTGGGACAAGAATGATCGTCTGGTGATGTGCAACGAACATTACCAGCAGGCTTACGGCCTGCCCGACAATGTCCTTGTGCCCGGCACCGAACGCAGCAAGCTGATGCTTGCCGCCGCCCGTCCGGTGGTGGAGCGCCGGGTTGCCGATCCCGATATCAGCGGTTTTTCGCGCACCACCGAAGTGCAGCTTGCCGATGGCCGCTGGCTGCAGATCAACGAACGCCGCACCCGCGATGGCGGCATGGTTTCGGTCGGCACCGATATCTCGCTTCTCAAACGCAACCAGGAACGCCTGCGCGAAAGCGAACGCCGCCTGATGGCAACGATCGGCGACCTGTCCTCCTCGCAAAAGAAGCTGGAGCGCCAGAAGGCCGAACTTTCCATGGCCAACAGCAATTATCAGGCTGAAAAAGACCGCGCGGAAGCCGCCAACAAGGCCAAGTCCGAGTTTCTCGCCAATATGAGCCACGAGTTGCGCACGCCGCTCAACGCCATTCTCGGCTTTTCCGAGGTTCTGGTGAACGGCATGTTCGGCCCCGTCGGCTCCCCGAAATACAGCGAATATGCCCGCGATATCCACGACAGCGGCAAGCACCTCCTGAACGTCATCAACGATATTCTCGACATGTCGAAGATCGAGGCCGGCCACATGATGGTGCAGGCGGAACGGATGGATCTGGCGCCGCTGATCGAGGAAAGTCTGCGTCTCACTGCCATTCTCGCGCAGGAAAAGGGCGTCAGCTTCAACCACCGCCTTGCCGACAGCCTGTCCATGGTCGGCGACCGCCGCGCCATGAAACAGATCTTGCTCAACCTCCTGTCCAACGCCGTCAAATTCACCGACAAGGGCGGTCACGTCGAACTGCGCGCCCATCGCACCGACAAGGGCCTGACGCTGACGATCGCCGATACCGGCATCGGCATCCCGAAGGCGGCGATGAGCAAGATCGGCCAGCCCTTCGAACAGGTTCAGAGTCAGTATGCGAAGAGCAAGGGCGGCTCGGGATTGGGCCTTGCGATCTCCCGGTCGCTAGTGGCGCTGCACGGCGGCCGCATGCGCATCCGCTCCTCCATGGGCAAGGGCACGGTCGTGTCATTGATCATTCCGCACCGGAAACTGCAGGCGCTGCCGATGCAGAAGCGGGCTGGGTGATACGTTACCACGCCCCAATGAGGCGCCTATCGCATTTGGAAAGCGAAGAGTGAGCCCAGCCGATCTCCCCCCTTGAGGGGGAGATGTCCGGCAGGACAGAGGGGGGTGTTTCCAGCGCAAACGCCGCTTTCACCCCATCTGCCGCGCCCTTGCATACCCCCCTCTGTCACCTTTCGGTGACATCTCCCCCTCAAGGGGGAGATCATTGGAGCAAGCTGCCCACTCATCGCTACACAAACAACGCCCCTCAAAAATTGCCCGGGCTCACCACCCGCCCAAAAATCTCCCGCCCTGCCTTGGACAACCGTTTCACCTCGCCCTCCAGCATTTTCAGGTCGGCGCAATCGCCCGCCCGGCACAGCTGCTCGATCAGCCCCTGCGGCGCCTCTCGGGGATTGAAATCGCCGTCGATGCACAGGCGCACGGTCTGCGACAGCGCCGTCAACAGGTTGAGCGCCTCCAAAGCCGTATCGAGATCACCCGGTGCCATCATCCGCTCGCCCAGAGCCTTCAGCGCTTCTGATGTACTCATACCGCCCGTATCGACATCCTCCCCACGCGCCGGTGCAATCAGCTGCAGATATTGCGCAATGAACTCGATATCCACCAGCCCGCCGGCAATCAGCTTGAAATCCCAAATGTCCTTGGGCGGTTTTTCCTGGGTGATCAGCGCCCGCATTTCGGCAACTTCCGATGTCACCTTGGGCACATCGCGCTTCTGCCCCAGCACCTCGTCGATGATCGCATCCGCCTCGCCGCGCAGGCTGTCATCCCCGCAGATCACCCGCGCCCGTGTCAGTGCCAGATGTTCCCAGGTCCAGGCTTCTTCTCGCTGGTATTTACCGAAAGCGTTGATACGCGTCGCCACCGGCCCCTTGTTGCCGGAGGGGCGCAGCCGAAGATCCACCTCGAAGACCACGCCCTCCGCCGTCGGCGCGGACAAGGCCGCGATCAGTCGTTGCGTCAGTCGCGAAAAATAGCGCATGGAATCGAGCGGTTTCGGCCCGGACGATTCCTCAGCGCTGTCGTCGTAATCGTAGAGAAGAATGATATCGACATCGGAGCCGGCGGTCAGTTCAAAGCTGCCGAGCTTGCCCATGCCGAGCACGATCACCCGCCCGCCCGGATATTTTCCGTGCGCCACTTCCATCTGACGGGTCACGGCCGACAGCGCCTGTTCGATCAGAAGATCGGCAAGATCGGTAAAACCCCGCGCCGCCACCGCCGCCGAAATCGCCCCCGTCAACAGACGGATGCCGATGAGGAAACGCTGTTCGGCGGCAAAAATCCGCAGCCGATCCAGCACGTCCTCATGATGCCCGGCAGCGCTCAGCAAATTGGAAAGTCGGCCGGCCATATCCGCCCGCGTCGGCATTTCCGTCATCAGCCGCGGATCGAGCAGCCCGTCGAACACATGCGGACGCGCAGCAATGATATCGGCCAAACGCGGCGCAGAGGAAAGAATGGTCACCAGCAACGACAGCACGGCTGGATTGCTGCCCAGCAGCGAAAACAGCTGAATCCCCGCCGGCAGGCCGGAGAGAAAACTGTCGAAACGCAGCAGAACCTCATCCGGTCTTTTGCCGGCAGCAAAAGCCTTCAAAAGCTCCGGCATCAGCACCGTCAGCCTTTCGCGCGCTTCCGCCGACTGCATGGCGCGATACCGCCCCGCATACCAGCCACGGATCACCCCGGACATGTCGGATGGCCGTTCGAAACCGGCATGTTTCAGCCATTCCAGCGTTTTCGGATCGTCCTGCCCGCCACCAAAACTCAGCGTGATCTGCGCTTCGCCGCCCTCGGCCTCCTTTTCGAACAGCCGCGCATAACAGCGCTCGACGGTTCTGAGCACCGTATCGACACGGGCTGAAAATCCGGCGACATCGGCAAAACCCATCATCAGCGCAATTCGCTTCAGCTCGGCTTCCGTCGTCGGCAGTTTGTGGCTTTGTTCGTCGCGCACCATCTGGATGCGGTGTTCCACATCGCGCAGAAACCAGTAGGCCGCGGTCAGTTCGCGCTCCACCACCGGCGTGATCCAGCGCGCCTGCGCCAATGCCGCCAGCGTCTCGTCGGTGCGGCGCGAACGCAAATCGGTCATTCGCCCGCCGGCAATGAGTTGCTGCGTCTGCACGAAAAACTCGATCTCGCGAATGCCGCCACGCCCGAGCTTGACGTCATGGCCCTTCACTGCGATGTCACCATATCCCTTATGCGCATGGATCTGCCGCTTGATGCCGTGGATGTCGGCAATCGCCGCGTAATCGAGATATTTGCGGAACACGAAAGGCTGCAACTGTTTGAGAAACAGCGTGCCCGCCGCGATATCACCCGCCACCGGCCGCGCCTTGATATAGGCGGCCCGTTCCCAGTTCTGGCCCCTGCCCTCGTAATAGATCATCGCCGCATCCATGGAGACGGCAAGCGGCGTCGAACCGGGGTCCGGCCGCAGCCGAAGATCGGTGCGAAAAACATATCCCTCGCCGGTACGCTCCTGCAGGATCCGCACCAGCCGGCGCATCATCCGCGCATAGGTTTCGGAAGCATCCAGCGGATCGGGAAGCGTGCCGGTGTCGGTTTCGTAAAACACGACGAGATCGATATCGGAGGAATAGTTGAGTTCGCCGGCGCCATGTTTGCCCATGCCGATCACCGCAAGGCCACTATCGCGGCTCGGCTCCTGCGGATCAACGAGTTTCAGTTTTCCCGAACCATGTGCGTTGAGCAGAAGGTGATCGATCGCCGCCGCCACGGCGGCATCCGCCAGTGCTGTCAGCCAGCGCGTCGTGTCGAAGGCGGAAAACAGCCGCGCCAGATCGGCGATCGCGATGACAAAACTCGCCTCACGCTTGGCGCGGCGCAGCGCCACCATCACCTCGGCTTCCGAGGGAATGGCGCCATCCTCCCGCGGCCGCCAGCAATTTTTCGCCCGCTCGACAAGTCGCTCCAGAAGCGGCTCCAGCGGCTCGGTCAAAGCAGCGGCAAGAATGGCGGGCGTAATCACCGCCGTCTCGCGCAGATATGGCGACAGGCTGAAAGCGGAAACGACAAAATCCCTGAGCGCGCTATCATCGGCCAGCAGTGCCGCAATGGCCGGCTCCACACCCGCCATCTCCTTCAGCGCCGTCAGCGACGCCTTGGCTTCAGTCTTGTTGAACGGCCGGATGACATCCGCCTTCACCGTATCGAGCCGGTTTCCGGTCTGCGACATGGGCACCTCCTGCTTGCTCCCTGTCTTCAGCCTATACCATCAGACAGACGGGTTATTCACCCCTTCACCAGCGGAAACACCATCGTCACCGTCAGCCCCGGCACGGCAGCCTCATCGCCATTGGTCGATGAAAGCTCCAGCCTGCCGCCATGCAGTTCCATCACCGCCTCCACCAGCGACAGGCCAAGACCCGTCCCCGGCTTCGACCGGCTTTCGTCCAGACGCACGAACCGTTTCTTCACTTCGTCACGCTTGTTTGCCGGAATGCCCGGCCCGTTGTCACAGACGGACAACCGCAGACCATCCGCAGCCTTCTCCAGCTTCACCACGATTTTCGGCTCACCCCCAGCCTCAGCGGCATATTTGATGGCATTGTCGATCAGGTTGAAAATCGCCTGACCGATCAGTTCGCGATTGCCGTTGACGGTCAGTCCCGGTTCGATTTCCGTCGTCAGCACCAGCCCCGCCTCATCGGCCACAGGCTCGTAAAGCTCGGCGCAGTCGGCGGAAATGGCGGAGAGTTCGACTGACGTCATTTCGGCGGCAATCGATCCGGCCTCCACGCGCGAAATCATCAGCAGTGCATTGAAGGTGCGGATCAGCTGGTCCGACTCGCCGATAATGCCTTCCAGCGCATTGCGCCGCACCGTATCGTCACTTTCGCCCAGCGCGTCGGCCGCCTTGTTGCGCAGGCGCGTCAGCGGTGTCTTCAGGTCATGCGCAATATTGTCGGAAACCTGCCGCAGCCCCTCGTTCAGTTTCTCGATCCGCTCCAGCATGGCATTGAGATTGGCCGAAAGCCTGTCGAACTCGTCGCCCGAACGCCCAACCGGCAGGCGCTGCGAAAGATCGCCGGCCATGATCTTCTGGCTTGCCGCCGACATGCGGTCGATGCGTTTGAGCGCGTTGCGGCCGATGCCGAACCAGATGATTAGGGCACCGACACCCATGATGGTCAAAGCCACCATCAGCGCCTGCCGCACGATGTAGCGAAAACGGCTCGGATCGCCGAGATCGCGCCCCACCATCATGCGCAACCCGTTGTCCAGCTGCTGCACATTGGCGATTGCGAAATGCCGGCCCGGTCTATTGTTTTCGGAATAGGGTTCGTAGGTGAAAGGACGTTCGGTCCAGCCCATGGTTTCCAGCACGCCCGGCTGCACGGAGGCAACATTGCCCGCCAGCATCTCGCCGTTGGGCCCAGCAATCACATAAAGGTTCGCACCCGGCTGACGCGCCCGGCGTTCCATGATGCGCAAAAGCAGGTTGACGCCGCCACGCTCATAGGCGCGGTTGATGTCGTTGATTTCTTCCTGCACCGTTTGCCGGGTCTGCTGCGCCAGCAGCCGTTCCGACATCGCCGTCACGTAAAAGACGAGAAAGGCGGCGCAGAGCGCAAACAACACGATATAAAGCCCCGACAGCCGCACGGCCGTCGAGCGGAACATCAGCCGAAGCCGGGTGAAAAAGCGTTTCACGCCTCGTCCTTGATCATGTAGCCGGCGCCACGAATGGTTTTCAGCAGGGGCTTGTCAAAGTCCTTCTCGATTTTCGAGCGCAGCCGCGACACATGCACGTCGATCACGTTGGTCTGCGGGTCAAAGTGATAATCCCAGACGTTCTCGAGCAGCATGGTACGGGTCACGACCTGACCGGCATTTTTCATCAGATATTCGAGCAGGCGGAATTCACGCGGCTGCAAAAGAATTTCCTTGCCCGCCCGCTTCACCTCATGGCTCAGGCGATCAAGCTCCAGATCACCGACGCGGTAGACCATGTCCTGTTCCGGCGTACCCTTGCGGCGGCCAAGCACTTCAACGCGGGCCAGAAGCTCGGAAAAGGCATAGGGTTTCGGCAGATAATCATCGCCACCGGCACGCAAGCCCGTCACGCGGTCGTCCACCTGTCCGAGCGCGGACAGGATCAGCACCGGCGTGTTGATACTGCGCTTCCTCAATTCGGAAATCACCGAAAGCCCGTCGCGGCGCGGCAGCATGCGGTCGATCACCAGCACGTCATAGGAATTTTCCGTTCCCATGAACAGGCCGCTATCGCCATCGCTGGCATGGTCCGCTACGATGCCGGCCTCGCGAAAGGCCTTGGTCATGTAGGCGGTGGCTTCAAGATCGTCTTCAATCACCAGAATCTTCATGTGCGGGACAATAGCCTCGCCCGATGCATCGGTAAAACCGGATTTATCGGTCCCCACATCCTGATCGCGATTGATATCCATGAACCCTGCTCCCTTGAAACACGAAGGGCGCCCGAACCTGTTCCGTTCGGACGCCCCGTTTCACGTCACGGCTGAGAAAAATCAGCCTTCGTTGATCGGCAGCGCCACGAACCGGCTCGATCCGTTGGCTTCGACCTGGAACAGCGCACGGGTGCGGCCGTCCTTCTTGGCCTGATCGATCACCTTGTTCAGGTCGGCGGCAGACGAGACTTCCTTGTTGTTGACGGAAGTAATGGTCTCGCCTTCCTTGATGCCACGGGCAGCAGCCTCGGAGTCGGGGTCGACATCGGTTATCGTCAGGCCGGCACCATTTTCGGATGGCTGCACGCTCATGCCGAGGGCGGCCAGAGCCTGTTCGGTCGAAGGTTTGCTGTCTTCTTCGCCAGCGCTGCTATCGGCCTTCGTGGCTTCGTCGGTTGCCATATTGCCCAGCGTCACATCGATCGACTGCGCCTTGCCATTACGCCAGATCGAAACGTCGATCTTGGTGTTCGGGGCAAAGGAGGCAACCTTTTTGGCGAGGTCACGGGCATCGTTGATCGGATCGCCATTGACGGCGGTGATCACGTCACCTTGGCGGATGCCGGCCTTCAGGCCCGGGGAACCTTCCTGCGGGGCAACCACCAGCGCACCCTTCGGCTCGGAGAGACCGAGAGATTCGGCAATATCCTTGTTCACCGGTTGGATCTGCACACCGAGCCAGCCGCGCTCCACCTTGCCGTCCTTCATCAGGTCGGCCACCACATCCTTGGCGGTGGAGGCCGGGATGGCAAAGGCGATACCGACATTGCCGCCCGACGGCGAGAAGATCGCGGTGTTGATGCCGACCACTTCGCCATTGAGGTTGAAGGTCGGGCCACCCGAGTTACCGCGGTTGACGGCGGCATCCACCTGGATGAAGTCGTCATAGGGACCGGAGCCGATGTCGCGGCCACGCGCCGAAACGATACCGGCGGTGACAGTACCACCAAGACCGAACGGGTTACCGACAGCGACGACCCAGTCACCGACGCGCGTCTTGTTGTCGTCGGCAAAATTGACATAGGTGAACTTGCGGCTGGAAGCATCGACCTTCAGCACGGCCAGATCGGTGCGGCTGTCCTTGCCGATCAGCTTGGCATCCAGTTCCGTGCCGTCATTCAGCACGACCGTATAGGCCGAACCGTCGGATACGACGTGGTTGTTGGTGACGACGTAACCGTCTTCGGAGATGAAGAAGCCGGAGCCTTGCGCGGTCGGACGCAGGTGATGCGGACGCGGACCACCGCGTTCGGCGCGGTCACGGCCACGCGGACCAGCCTGCGGGCCATCCTGGCCACCGAACTCACGGAAGAAGCGCTTCAGCGGATGGTCTTCAGGGAGATTATCAAAACCGCGACCGCCGAAGGAAAAGCCATTGCCGCCACCGCGCTCATCATTGGAGGCGGTTTCGGTGTCGGACTGGACGCGGACGGACACAACGGCGGGGGAAACGGCCGAAACGACATCGGCAAAGCTTGGAACCTGCGGCGCGGTGACGGTCACCGGGGCTGCAAAGGAGTTGACGACCTGGGCAGGGATACCGGTCGAAAGCATGACCGCCGCGAGACCGGCAACGGTCGTCGTCTTCAATACGGTCTTCAGCGAGGGGCGGCCGATTTTGCTCTTGAGCATGTGTGGTACCTTCTTCTCTTCAAGTGGTGCGCCGGAGGGGACGGCTGCGGTGGATGAAGAGAGATATAGGCGCCGCGACCTTAACTGCACGTGTCCGCTGCATGAATTGTTGGTAATGTTCGGCGGGCCGACAAGCGCCATCGCTTGCTGCCGGAATCAAAAAGGGCGAGCCGCAATGGCCCGCCCCTTCCGGAAACTTTTTGGCGGCGCCTGATCAGGCAGCAGCGCTTTCGTCATCGAACTGGCCGCACCAGTCATTGGCCGAAACGACCGGCCACAGGCCACGGGCGTTGGCATCCGGCTGCGAAACCGGTGGGTTGAAACGACAGAGACCAGCGTCCTCGGCAGCGGCGCCAGCGTTTACGATGTGATCTTCATAAAAAGAGCAGGCCTTGCACGCAGCAGTGTTCGACATATCGCTTTTCTCCTGGTTATCGGGCTCAAACTTGAGACCCACATTCATAATATTAGAATTATTCTAAATTGATATGTCCTTGTTTGACAAGAGGGATTCAGAAAATTTTTGGGAGGCGGGATTTTTTGTCGCGGGTGACCAGCGAGCCGACGCAGTCCTCGAAATCGAAGATGACAGGCGTCAAAAGCGGAAGGCAGGAGAGGCAGAAGCAGCCAGACCACATCGGATAAAACGTAATTGCCGCAATAGCTGACAAACAGACATATTTTAACGATGTAAGTCACCGAAATATAAAGATAAAATACCTTTCACACAGCACTGTTCGTAACTTCGAATTAATGACTTTTATCAATATTCTTGGAAAATTTTATTTGTCGGAGATTTTCGTGAGCCTCAGGTCCTTTATTGCCGGTGACGCGTCGGATGTTCTGGACGCCTTCAACCGCTCCCAGGCCATTATTTCGTTCAAGCCCGACGGCACCATTCTCGATGCCAATGACAATTTCTGTGCAGCCGTCGGTTATTCCCGCGAGGAAATCGTCGGCAAACATCACCGCATCTTCGTCGATCCTCGCGAAGCGCAGTCCCCGGCTTACACCGCCTTCTGGAAAAAGCTCTCCTCCGGCCAGTTCGACCGCGGCCAGTACAAGCGGTTTTCCAAGACCGGTCAGGAAATCTGGATCGAAGCCTCCTACAATCCGGTCATCCGGGGCGGCAAGGTGGTCAAGATCGTCAAGATCGCCAGCGATATCACCGCCGAGAAGGTCCACAGCCTGGAAAGCGACGGCAAGCTGGTAGCGCTTGAGCGCGCTCAGGCGATGATCGAGTTCACGCCGGATGGCAAGATCCTCAATGCCAACGAGAACTTTCTCGGGGCGCTCGGTTATTCGCTGGAAGAAATCGTCGGCAAGCATCACAGCATGTTCTGCGAACCGGCCTATGTCGCCACCCAGCAATATGCGGAATTCTGGCCACGTCTGGCGGCCGGCGAGTTCTTCAACGACGAGTTCAAGCGTTTCGACAAGGCGGGCAACGCCATCTTCATTCAGGCGACCTACAACCCGATCCTCGATGATGACGGCAAGGTCTTCAAGGTCGTCAAATTCGCCACCGATGTCAGCGGCCGCGTGCGCGCGCTTCAGGAAATCGGTGCCGGCCTGCAGCGTCTGGCAGAGTGCAACATCCGCTTCACCATCGATGATCCCTTCGTGCCGGAATTCGATCACCTGCGCCATGACTTCAACGAGTCGCTGGCAAAATTCCAGCAGACGCTGGAACAGGTCCTCGCCCAGACGACCATGCTGTCGGCCAAGAGCGGCGAAATGAGCGACAGCGCCAGCGGCATCGCGCATCGTTCGGAACAGCAGGCAGCAGCGCTCGAACAGGCATCCGCCGCACTCGAGGAAATCACCGTTACCGTCAGCCAGTCGTCGGAACGCACGGCGGAAGCCCGCAAGCTGGTTATCGACGCCCGTTCGGCCGCCACCAAGTCGGTCGAAGTGGTCACCTCCACAGTCAACGCCATGGACCGCATCGAGGCAGCCTCGAAGGAAATCTCCAATATCATCGGCGTGATCGACGAGATCGCCTTCCAGACCAACCTTCTGGCGCTCAATGCCGGCGTCGAAGCCGCCCGTGCGGGCGAAGCCGGCAAGGGTTTTGCCGTCGTCGCACAGGAGGTGCGTGAACTCGCGCAGCGCTCCGCATCCGCCGCCAAGGAAATTTCCGGCCTGATCCTGAATTCCTCGCGCGAAGTGCAGGAAGGCGTGCGCCTTGTCGGCGCCACCGGCGATGCGCTGAAGGACATCGAACGTTACGTCCAGTCGATCGACACCAATGTCGAGGCGATCGCCGTTGCCGCATCGGAACAGTCGACCAGCCTTGGCGAAATCAACTCGGCGGTGAACTCGCTCGACAAGATGACCCAGGAAAACGCCGCCATGGTCTCCAACATGAGCGCGATTGCCGGAACACTCGCCAACGGCGCCAGCGAACTCGAACAGCTCGTCAGGCGCTTCAAGCTCAACCGCCGCAAATGGGTACGCGAGCCCGGTTCGGATGCCGCCACGCGCGGAGCGGATACGCGCGGTTATGGCCGACAGTCTCTCTACCTGCCACACACCGAGGTTCCCGGCGCCGCAGCCTCGATGCTGAAGGTTGCCTGACCGGTCTGCGAAATATCAGCAATAAAAGAACGCCGCGAACCTAGGCTCGCGGCGTTTCTGTTTTTTTTGAAAACCTGATCGGGGAATTTTATCCCTTCGACAACTCGTCGATCCGCGCCCTCTCCTCATCGGACAGCGGCGTCACCGTCTTTAACGACGGACGGCTGCGCACGAACAAAATCATCGTCAGCGCGCCGATCAGAAGCAGCGCGATCGGAGCCGACCACAAGGCAATCGTCTTGGCGCTCAGGCGCGGCTTCAAAAGCACGAACTCACCGTAACGCGACACGACGTAATCCAGCACCTGTTCGTCACTATCGCCATCGGTCAGCCGCTCGCGCACCAGCACGCGCAGATCCTTGGCAAGCTCGGCATTGCTGTCATCGATCGACTGGTTCTGGCAGACCATGCAGCGCAGATGCGCCGAAAGGCCACGCGCACGCTGCTCCAGAACCGGATCCTTCAGCACCTCGTCCGGATTGACGGCGAATGCGGGAAGCGCGCTGAACAGGATGAAGATTGCGATGAGGAAACGACGCATCATTCCGCAGGCTCCATCACAGATTTCACCGGCTTGGCCACCTTCGCCTTGCGGCTCGGCGCACCGACGCGCAGGCGGCGATCCGACAGCGATACGAAACCACCCAACATCATGATCAGGCAACCACCCCAGATGCACAGAATGAAGGGCTTCCACCAGATGCGCACGACAATGCCGCCGTCATCCATCGGGTCACCCAGCGACACGTAGAGCTGGCTCAGCCAGAAGGTAACGATGCCGGCTTCCGTCGTCGGCATGCGCCGCGCCGTGTAAAGTCGCTTCGACGACCATGTATCGGCCACCACGACACCATTCTTGCTGATGGAAAAGTGGCCCTGATCATCGGTATAGTTGGGACCGACCGCATGGCGCATGCCGTCGAACACGAGGCTGTAACCACCCGCTTCCGCCGTCATGCCCTGTTTCATCTCCAGCACTGTTTCCGTCTCGTAGGTGGAAACGATGATGATGCCGAGCACGGTCACGCCAAGCCCGAAATGCGCCAGTGCCGTACCGAAAGCGGAACGCGGCAGGCCGACCAGACGCCGCCATGCGACGTTGAACGCAAGCTTGCCGAAATTGGCGCGGTACCAGAGGTCTGCCAGCGCACCCAGCATCAGGTAACAGGCCATGGCGAGACCCAGCGCCGCCATCACCGGCCCGCCGTTTTCGATGTAGTAGAGAACCAGCCCCGCCAGAAACGCGAGGCCGACAACCGCATAAAGCCGCTGCATGGCGCCCAGAAGATCGGCGCGCTTCCACGCCAGCAACGGTCCGAACGGCACCGCGATCATCAGCGGGATCATCAGCAGGCCAAAACTCAGGTTGAAGAAGGGCGCGCCAACCGAAATCTTCTCACCGGTAATGGTTTCCAGAACCAGCGGATAGAGCGTACCGGTCAGAACGGTGGCGCAGGCGACCGTCAGGATCAGGTTGTTGAGAACCAGCGCCCCTTCCCGCGAAATCGGCTGGAACAGGCCGCCGCTCTTCAGGCGTGGCGCGCGCCACGCAAACAGGGCGAAGGCACCGCCGATAAACAGCGTCAGGATGCCGAGAATGAAGATGCCGCGCGACGGATCGGTGGCAAACGCATGCACCGAAGTCAGCACGCCCGAACGCACGAGGAATGTACCGAGCAGCGACAGCGAAAAGGTCATGATCGCCAGCAGCACGGTCCAGATCTTCAGCGCCTCGCGTTTTTCCATGACGATCGCGGAATGCAGAAGCGCTGTCCCGGCAAGCCACGGCATGAAGGATGCGTTTTCGACCGGATCCCAGAACCACCAGCCACCCCAGCCAAGCTCGTAATAGGCCCAGTAGGAGCCCATGGCGATGCCGGCGGTCAGAAACGTCCAGGCGGCCAGCGTCCACGGCCGCACCCAGCGCGCCCAGGCGGCATCGATGCGGCCTTCGATCAGCGCCGCAACGGCAAAGGAGAAACAGACGGAAAAACCGACATAACCGAGATAGAGAAGCGGTGGATGAATGGCGAGGCCAAAATCCTGCAGGATCGGGTTGAGATCCTGCCCCTCAGCCGGTGCCGGGTCGAGCCTTGTGAACGGATTGGAGGTGAGCAGGATGAACATGAGGAAAGCCGAGGCAATCCAGGCCTGCACGGCCAGAACATTGGCTTTGAGCGTTTCCGGCAGGTTCTTGCCGAACATCACCACGAGAGCGCTGAACAGCACGATGATCAGCAGCCACAACAGCATGGAACCTTCGTGATTGCCCCAGACGCCGGTATATTTGTAGAGAAGCGGCATCAGCGAATGGGAGTTTTCCCAGACGTTCTTCACCGAGAAGTCTGAAACGACATAGGCCCAGGTCAGCACGCCGAACGAAAACGCCACGAGCGAAAACAGCACCAGCGAGCCGGTCGATGCCATCGCCATCATTGCCGCGTCTCTGCGGACAGCGCCGATCACCGGCACGACGGAGAGGATCAGCGCCACCGCGAGCGCCAGCACGAGCGCAAAATGAGCGATCTCGATGATCATGGTTTTGTCGCTCCCGTCGTCTCGACTTTAGCCGGTTTTTCCTTCGCGGGCGCCATGCCCTTGCCGGAACCGTCTTCCCAGACCCCGTCCTTCTTCAGGCGGTCTGCCACTTCCTTGGGCATGTAATTCTCGTCATGCTTGGCCAGAACCGAGTCTGCCACGAAAGAATGGCTGGCGGCATCGAAAGCACCTTCCGTCACCACGCCCTGCCCCTCGCGAAACAGATCGGGCAGAATGCCGGTATAGCTCACCGGCACGGTACTGGTACCATCGGTGACGGTAAAGGACACGGTGGAACCGGCGCCACGCTGCACCGAGCCGGCCTCGACCAGCCCGCCGAGACGGATGCGCGTGCCCGGCGAGATCTGCGCCGTTTTCAGATCGCCCGGCATGAAGAAATAGGCAACCGACTGGCTGAAGGCGAACATCACCAGCAGAACCGCCGCCATGATGAAAGAGACGCCACCGGCAATCACCGCCATGCGCTTCTGTTTGCGGGTCATGGCTTTGCTCCTTCGCCAGCGGCATTGTCCCCGACGGAATTGGTGAGGCTCAGGCCCATCTCCTGCCCCAGCGCCACCAGTTGACGGCCTTCGTTACCGGATGCGGGAAAGGTTTTGAGCCCCGTATTCAGCGCTTCCGCCGCCTTCTGCCGGTCGCCCAGCACCGCATAGGAGCGCACCAGCCGCAACCAGCCCTCGATATTGTTCGGCTCTTCCTCCAGCCTTGCGGCCAGCGTATCGACCATGCCGCGGATCGCCGCCTGCCGGTCGGATGCCGCCATCGAGCCGATCGCCGCAACGTCCTCGTCGGTCGGATTGCCCGGTGGGCGACCGGCGCCTGTGTCATCGTTGGCAGACACCGTACCACCGGTCTTGACGATATGCTCGTTGACCAGCGCAAGCCACGGCGCGCCGGGAGGCGTATCCCTGGCAAGCGCCTCGAAGGCCACTCGCGCCTCATCGTTTTTGCCCGCCTGTTCCAGCGCCAAGGCCAGGTAGAAGCGCACACGCGCGTCGTCGGGCCTCAGCTTGATCGCCGCCTCGAAAGCGGTGCGGGCATCCTCTATGACGATGCCGTCATTGGCCGCCACCAGCGTTTCCCCCAGTCCCGCCAACCGCTCGGGGCTATCCCCGAGGAAACGAATGGCGTTGCGATAGGCCATCTCGGCATCACCGAGGCGCTGGGTGCGAAAATAGATCGGCGCGAGCAGGTCCCAGCCCGCCCCGTCCTGCGGATTCTGGGCCAGATGCCGCTCGGCCTTGGCGACGAGAAGCTCGATATTGTTGCCCGGGTTTTCCAGCCTTGCGGCCAGCGGCTGCGCCGGCAGCCACGGGCTGCCCAGCGCCAAGTAAAGACAGAGCCCGACGGCCGGCACGACCAGCGTCACGCCCATGACGGCGAGCGACCCACGGCGTTTCACCGATGCGGTTTCAGCCTTCGCATCCTTGTCGGCAGTGGCGATCAGGCGTCGGCCGATTTCGGCGCGGGCATATTCCGCCTCCTCGTCGCCGATCAGGCCCAATCCCTTGTCGCGTTCCAGCTCGCGCAGCTGGTCGCGATAAACGGCTGCTTCCCCTTCCGCGGAATCGGCAACCGGCTCGGCGCCACGCGCTAAGGGCAGAATAAGAAGGGCGGCCACAGCCGCCGTCAGACAGGCAAAAGTAATCCAAAGCAACATATGCGCCCATTACCGCAAGCGGCCAGCCGATGAAACAGCATGGCACGCAGTGTCGCGAATTTGAGACCTCACGTCCCGGCTCCGCGCCTTTATAGAATGGTTCGAATATACCCGCCTTTGACCTGGGACAAATGAAATTGACAGCGGCCAATCGCGATTGCCGCCAAACGCGGGTTTTGCACGAGAATTTGAATGGATAGGAGCCGTCTTCGTCCCTTGCGAACAAAAGGACGTGGAAAAATCAGTTCAGCGGCGTCCACGTGCCGTCGGCGTTGCGGCAGGCGGTGCCGCGCGTTTTCACCTCGGCGCGGCCGTCCGGCGCGATCGTATGCATATACTGGCGGCAGTTCTGCGCACCGACCTGGAATGGCGCATTGGCAACGACCTGCCCCTTGATGCCGCTACCGGCCCAGACCACCGGCTGACCACCGGGAGAACCTTCCAGTGCACGGTATTCCGCTTCCAGTGCCCGCTGCTTGTCGCTGTTATCCACCTCGACGCCGCTGCGCGAAACAACGCCACCCTGCAAGGCTGCGATATAGGATGCCGAAGAAACACGTGCCCCGCTGCCTGTGGTCGAGCAGCCGGCCAGAAGACCAGCCGAAAAAAGCGATGAAACGGCAATTCGGGCGAAATGAAAGCGCATGCGTCTCCAACCGGTTAGGCAATCATCAAACGGTTTCCCGCAGATCAACCGGATTCCCCCGGATGTCAGAATGGGACACCTGTCACGTCGGTATCATTTAGCGCTTTATCCTCTGCGGTCGAGGTGGAAATTCAGAAGATTTACCCTTATCCGTCTCACTTTCGCGACAAGCGGGGGGATCAGGCAACACATGCTATGACAGCCTTCGTTATTGTCAGGCCGCATCCTTCACCACCGCCGGCAAAACCAGCCGCGCCCGCAGGCCACCGCGCGGAGCCCGCGACAGTTCGATCTGACCCTGATATTCCGAGGTGATTTCGCGCACGATCGAAAGTCCAAGCCCCGTGCCCGGCTTGCTTTCATCGAGACGACGGCCGCGCTTCATCGCTTCCTTGATCTCGTCGGGTTCAAGCCCCGGCCCATCGTCCTCGACAATGATCTCGATCCAGCTTTTCTTGGCCTGTTCCGTTCCCTCGGGCGCCTCTCCCGTGGTTGCCGTCAGCGTCACCGCCAGTTCCGAATGGCGCGCGGCGTTTTCCAGAAGATTGCCGATCGTTTCCTCGACATCCTGCTGCTCCATGGCAAGAGCCAGTCCTCCGGGCGCCACCGAAAGGGCGAAGGACTTTTCAGGGTTGAGACGACGCATCACCCGCACCAGACGCTCCAGCACCGGTTCCACCTCGGTGCGCGCCAGCAGGGTTTCCCGCTGCGCGGCAATGCGGGCGCGGTTGAGATAGGATTGCACCTGTCCCTGCATGGCTTCCGCCTGGCTGCGCACCAGATCGGAATGGCCCTTGTCCAGAAGACGCGATTCGTTCAGCAGCACGGCAATCGGCGTTTTCAGCGAATGCGCCAGATTGCCCACCTGCATGCGCGCCCGCTCGACGATACGGCGGTTGCTTTCGATCAGCGCATTGGTTTCGACGGCGAGCGGCCGGATTTCGCGCGGAAACTCGCCTTCCAGCCGTTCCGCCTGTCCGCGCCGCACCTTTTCCAGCGCGCGCCGCGCCTCATCGAGCGGCCTGAGGCCAAACAGGATGGCCACGCCATTGACGATCAGGCTGCAAACGCCAAAAATCACCAGCGCGATATAAAGACTGCGGTTGAAGGCTGCGGTATCGTCTTCCACCACATTCAGGTTGCCGGACACACGAAACCGCGCCGCACGCCCCTCGCCGTCAAGCACGACCTCGGTTTCCGCCACCAGAACATTGTTCCCATAAGCGTCGGTCGCCGGGTAAAACCGCTCATAACGGTTGTTGAACGGCACTTTCAAAATCGTCGGCACGGCAATGTTGGAGGCGCCGAGCGAGGAAGAGGACAATGGCTGCGAAGCAAATGTGCCGAGAGGCTCGATGATCCAGTACCAGCCGGTCTCCGGCTGCGAGAAGCGAAGGTCGCCGAGCTGCGGGCTGCCGGTAATGTTGTTGTCGTCGCCGATCGCCACCGAGTTGATGACGTTATAAAGCTGCGCGCGCAGAAGATCGGTAAAGGCCCGCTCGGAAGACTGCCGGTAAAGCGCGGTAATAACGATCGAGATCACCACAAGCGCTACCGCAGACCACGCAGTGGCCAGCAGTAGGACGCGCGCGGTGACGGATTTAATGATCATCGGTCGGCGCTTGCATGCGGTAGCCGAGGCCACGCACGGTTTCGATCAGTTCGACGCCGATCTTCTTGCGAAGACGACCGACAAACACCTCGATCGTGTTTGAATCGCGGTCGAAATCCTGATCGTACATGTGCTCGATCAGCTCGGTGCGCGAAACGACTTCGCCCATATGGTGCATCAGATAGGAAAGAAGACGGAATTCGTGCGAGGTCAGCTTCAGGGCGATACCGTTGACCGTCGCCTTCGATGCCTTGGTATCCAGCCGAACAGGCCCGCAGGCGATTTCCGAGGACGCATGTCCGGCAGCACGGCGAATAAGCGCACGCACACGCGCCAGCACTTCCTCGACATGGAAGGGCTTTGCCACATAATCGTCGGCGCCGGCATCTATTCCCGCCACCTTGTCGCTCCAGCGATCACGCGCCGTCAGCATCAGAACCGGCATGACCTTGCCATTGCCGCGCCATTTTTCAACGACGCTGATACCGTCGAGCTCCGGCAGGCCGATATCGAGGATCACGGCGTCATAAGGTTCCGTGTCGCCGAGAAAGTGCCCCTCCTCGCCGTCAAAGGCCTGATCGACCACATAACCGACTTCCTTCAGCGCATCAGCGAGCTGCCGGTTGAGATTGACGTCGTCCTCGACCACGAGAATGCGCATGTCGGTCCTTCAAAAGCATTTCAACGAAATATCCCGGTGCCGAGCGACACCGGATGGGGAAGTTACATCGGTACCCTTACGGTAACCTTGCGCGGACGCTCACCGCTGCCTTGCACCAGCACGGTGATGATGCAGGTACGGCCATCATTGGAAGGCGACGCCGACAAAAGCTGTCCACCGGTATCGCGCACGACCTTCGACGCGGCATCGCCGCAATCGCTTGCCACCAGCCGCAAATAATCGCGCGCGGTCGCCTGCATCGGCACGGAAAGGCCGAACAGAAAGCAGGTCACAACAGCACCGATCATCGATTTTTTCATAGCCACCATTTCCACCCGCAAGAGGGACAGAGTGAGTTCCAATCGTTGAGGGACTATGTATCGAAAGGCGGCTGAATGGCAAATGAATGGGGCCTGCAGCTTATCTGCAGTCCCGGTTTTGCACGCTTTTGGTGCGCGTGGACGGGGTCGTATATGCCCAGTTCACCAACGGGGACGGAAGCTACCGCATATGAAATTGGGGCCTCGCCGCTTGCTCCCAATATCTCCCCCCTTGAGGGGGAGATGTCACCGAAAGGTGACAGAGGGGGGTGAGTAACGGTGCGGCCGATGGCTCAAAAGCGGCCTTGGCGCCAGGATTACCCCCTCTGTCCTACCGGACATCTCCCCCTCAAGGGGGGGGGAGATCGGCTGGGGGGGCACCCACGCAATCCATGTTCAACTCGAACTGGCTCAAGTCCGCCTGCCTCACCCGCCGATCTCGCTCCTCGCCGAAATCCGCCCATAGATGGCGATCAACCCGCCAACCGCCCCGACGGTCGTCACGGCGAGGTCCGCAAGCTCGGCTTGCGTGCCCACATCCACCTCGGCCCCCATGATCTGCAACAGCGACGCAGCGACCGCGATCAGCGCGCCCCACACGGTTTTCGACTGATACCATGCCTTCATGCCATCCATGACTTTTCTCCTTCGTCACGCTTCGAAATTCAGTTCCACCACCGTCGGCACGCCCAGCGGCACCGCCCGCCCAAGCTGCCGCAAACGCAATGCGATCCGTGTCGGCAAGGTGCCGAAATCCGCGATCTGTTCGGCCGCACCATAAAGCCAGGCGGGTGCCGTCACCTCGCTACGGCGCAGCACGGCTTCGCCATGCAGAACCTCCAGCAGATACCCTTCATCCGGCTCATCCAGCGGAATTTCGGCGGCCTCCCAGCTATCGGCATCCACGCGCCCGCGACGTACCCATGAAACGGCAACCGCGCCATCTCCCCGCCGCTCGCCGCGCAGATGCACCGGTGAAAGCGGCATTTCCGCACGCAAACCGCCGGCAAACACGAACGGCCCCGCCCGTCCGCCCGCCGAACCTGCCGCCTCCACCAGCCAGTTCATCTCCACGCCACGCTCCTCCGATGACAGGCCGAGCGGCATCACCGCCGCATCCAGCACCACGACATCAGCACCCACATGTGCGCCCGCCAGCATCGCATCCTCGCTGCCACCAAGCCCGCGCAACAACTCGCTCAGCCGCCAGCGCCCCACGGCCACCTCCTGCGCCCCGGCAAAACCGATCACTTCCCAGCTGCCCAAAACACTTTTTACGGCAATGCGGTTATCGCCATTGAGCACCGCCAGCGCCTCCACTGAAGAAACGCCATCGAAAAACAGCTCGCATTCCAGCGCATTGGCACGGTCGAACCGGCCGCTCACACCGGCGCCAAGCGCCGCCGTCAACCTGCCCATGCGCGCCGGCCGCTCGATCAGGCTGCGGATGCGAAATCCCTCATGCGATGCGGATGACGATACGGCCATGCGTCGCCAGGGCCGGCAAAACGCCGCCACCCGCGCAAAACCCTGCGCCTCGCCCGGCTCGAAACGCGGCAGGTCGAGAAAATGCACCACAGGCGCAAAGGAGGCGGACGGTTGTCCGGCAACGGGGCGCCCGCCTCCCTCCGAAGGCGCAACAGTGGTCGCCACGGCCGGCATGAACCGCCGCGCCTCGATACGCCGCACCGCGCCGTCCTCGATCCGCTCGACCAGAAACACGCCATCCGGCCCACCGGCGAGACGAAACGCATCTCCGGTTTCAACGGCAAGCTCCGCCGGCGACAGGGCAAAGACCAGGCTCCGTCGCGCCAACCGGTTATCCCGCAACAGATCTTCGGCGGCACCCTGCGCCGTCTCCTCCGCCAGCACGGCCGGCAGGTCACAGCGTAATATCCGCTGGCTCTCCGCCTTCGCCCGCCTTGAGCGCGCGCTTGCCTGTTCGTAATCCAGCACCGGATTGAACGAGGTCAGGATCGCTTCGGCCGCAAAATCGCTGTCATGGCCGCGCGTTTCCGACCACAGCGGCTGGTCGTCGAGATCGGCCAGAACGGAAATCTCGGCAGGCTGGAGGCTCACCCGTCCCCTTGAACGGAATTTCAATCGCCCGACATCCTCGTGCACGTCCACACGAAACGCCAGCAACAGCGGTTCGATCAGGGCCCGCGCAGACGCCAGTTCCCCCTGCACATAACCGGTCAGGTCGCCGCTCACCTCCGACACATCGAAATCGTCAAACCCATGCTCGGTCAGAATGGCCGCGATCGTGTCGGCAAGCGTCGTTGCGCCCAGCCGCCCGTTCAGCCAATGGCCGCTGCGCCAGTTAGCCCCGTCACTCCATACCGACAACTCGTTTGGAAAGGCCGGAAACGGCCGCGCATCCCAACTCCAGACGAACACGTGGCCGGGATCGACCATGCCGGTTGCTACCTGTTCCGCCGCCTGCCACCAGCCATGATGCGCTTCGAGAAACCGCCGCTGCATGCTGTCGGAGCGCGCGCCGCTGGAATGATGTGGTGCCTTGCTCTCCGACGATTTCGGGTCGAGAAACAGGTTCGGCTCACCCGCCCCCTTGTCGATCGCGGCACAGCCAAGCTCAGTAAACCAGACCGGCTTCGACCCCGGCACCCAGGCCGTCGATTGCGCAGTCTCGCGCCCGCCAACCTGGTCGAAATGCGGGTTGCTCCACCAGCCTAAAATATCCTTGTAACGAAAGGTCCACGGCTTGCCCGCCAGACCATCGGTAATCGGCGACCTTTTTCGCGTCACCCGGTCGGCCTCACTGGCATAATACCAGTCGAACCCCTCGCCCGAAGTGATCGCCGCCCGCAAGGCCGTCACATCATCGGCCAGCCGCACACCATCCGGATTGTCCGCGCCAAGATTATCATCCCGCCAATCGGACAGCGGCATATAGTTGTCGATGCCAACAGCATCGATGGCGGGAGAAGCCCATAACGGATCGAGATGAAAGAACACATCACCCGTTCCATCCTGCGGATGGTAGCCAAAATATTCGCTCCAGTCGGCGCCATAGGTCAGCTTCGTTGCAGGCCCGACCACCGCCCGCACCTCACCCGCCAGCCGCACCAGTTCGCGCACGAAGGGAAAGCCGCCCGCCTCATCGCGCACCTGCGTCAACCCGCGCAGTTCGGACCCGATGATCAGCCCATCGACCCCACCCACAGCCGCACACAGATGTGCATAATGCAAAAGCATCCGCCGATATCCGTCGGCGCGCCCGGCAAAAGTCTCGATCTGCCCGCGCGCCACAGCACTTTTGTCGGGTGATCCCGCCTGCCCCGGCGCCGGATGACAAGTGATCCGCCCCCGCCAGGGGTAAGCCGCCTGCTCTCCGCCGCCATACGGATCGGGCAAGCCATTGCCGTGCGGCACATCCATCATCACGAACGGATAAAGATAGACCTTCAGCCCCCGCGCCTTCAGGTCGGATATCGCTTGGCGCACATCCGCATCTCCCGGCGTGCCGCCATAAGCCGGCCCAAGACCGCCATCCCTGGCATTCCTGCTGATCAGATAGGCCTCGCCACGACCGATCCCGGCCACCGTCCAGGGCAGGCTCTCGGCCTTTCGCGCCCGCACCTCCACACCCGGCAAAACCCGGCATTCCCCCGCCCGCAGATCCGTCCCGAACCACGAAACGACCAGCGCCACCCGCTCCAGGTTCGGACACACCGAAACGAGTTCGTCGATCGAAGCCTGCCAGTCCGTCACCGCCGTCAGCGTGTTTCGGTTGAGAATGCGCGCACTGCCGTCGCCGGTCCTTTCCTTCACCTGCACGGTCGCATAACCATGCTCGGTCGCGCCGGGAATGATCGTCACCGCCCGGATCTGGTTTTCCAGCACCCCCACCGGCCTGACGACCTCGAACTGCAGCAGCGGCAGACGGTTTCCGAACGTGTCGAGCGGCAGATGTTCGAACACCGCATAGGCCAGCCCGCGATAGCTTGGCGCCTTGCCCTCGCCCTGCTTGGCCTCGATCAACGGATCCGGCAGCTGATCTTCGGAGCCGACATGCACGCGCATCTCGATGCCGGTCAGGTCCAGTTCCTTGCCATCCGCCCAGACCCGCCGCACACCGGCAATCGGCCCCTCGCAGATCCCGACAGCGAGATTGCCGAAGTAGGAAAACGTCTCCACCGTCGGCCCGCGCACGGCCTTTCCGCCGGTGCGCTCCCGCGTCACCTCCTCCTCGAACCGCGTCGCCCAGATCAGGGTGCCGCCCACCCGCGCCGAGCCATAAACCCTATTGACCGCCGTCCCCTCATCGGCGCCTGGAATGCGTGCCGTCGCCAGCCGCGCGCCCGAGATCGTCCGGCTGCCATTGATCAGCGCCCGGTCGACCACGCTGCCGGCAAGCGCCCCCGCCGCCCGACCGATGATCGCCCCGATCGGTCCGAACACACCACCAAGCGCGGCCCCCGCCGCCTGAAACAGGATCGTGGCCAAAGGAAAACCTCAAGGATTTTAGGAAGAGCAAAAAAGGCGAGCCGGAAGCGCCAAGCTGGCGGCCTCTGGTCAAACCGCGTGCGCTATCGCGCCAAGCAAAATGGTCGGCTTGCCACGGCACAGCACCATTGCCGAAGCCAAAACGTCCTCAATTTACACGCGCAAAAGTTGTGATAACGTGCCGATGTTCAAGAGCATAAGCAGCACGCGCCGCGCCAGCCGGCGCGCCGGTGAGGACAGGCCACACCGGCCTCGGCAAAGGCCTTGCTCTCGAACATGGAGGTAGTGCTATGAAGCTTTGGCCGATTAGCGTTACGCTTACCCTGCGGATTACCCGGACGAGCTGGCAAGCATCCGTCCGGGTCATTATCCGAAGATAAGTAAGTGGCGGGCGGTTGTCGCACACCGCCCGCCACTCCATTTCCTATACATGAAATGCGCGCAAAACTCAACCATTCCGCTCATCACGAAACCGGTGCACCGCCGCAATCCGCCGTCGCCAGGAAGGCACCAGAACCGAGCGTGTCACCGCCGCCTGCTCATAGGCATGGATGAAGTGATCCGGCCTGCAGAAAATGCCCGCATGTTTGGCCGCACAATCCGGCCGCCAACGAAACAGCAGCACATCGCCCGGCGCCATCTCGGCCAAGGGCACGGGCTGCCCGAACAATCTCAGCCCCGCAGCCAGCAGCCGATCGTCGCCGCTGCGCTCGGCCCAGTCGGCCGCATAGGGCGGCACCACTTCCGGCTCCGTGCCATAAAGCGCCCGCCACACGCCGCGGATCAGCCCGATGCAATCGCAGCCGATACCCAGCGTCGCGCCCTGATGCCGATACGGCGTGCCGATCCATTGTTCCGCCAGCCGCACCACCTTTTCATCCGTGACACTCATGGAAAGATCGGACTGCCGTCATGCAGCCGCTCCCCGTCCGCGAAGGAATAGGCAAAATCCGATCCCGGCACATGCGGAAAACCGCGAAAATTCAGCTGGTTGCCGAACTTTTGGCGGCAGGTGGCAAACGCCTTGTCGCACCCCGCCACCACCGAAAACGCCTCGCCGACGACAATCTCCCGCTCGCTCGGCAACCACAAGGAAAGTTCCGCCGTGCCATCCGCATTTTTCACATGCGCATCGATCTCCAGCTCACCACCCGCTTCCAGCCGCAAAACACCTTGCCCGAAAAAGCCGCTCGCAAAAGCCTGAAGCCCCTCCACAACCAGCCGCGACCGGTCACGCACCAGAACCACCGTACCCTCACCCCGATACGCGCCCAGATTGACCCGGCAACGCCCATCCCCCAGGCTGGCATCGCAACGCCGCCCGTAAACCCGCCCCTGCGGCTGGTCGAGACGGTGCGCCAGGCTACGCAACTCGGCGACAAACTCTCCACTCGCCCGGCTGACCTCGCCGATCTCGCGCACATTCAGCCGCATGAACTGGTCCGGCGCCCGCCAGTTCACCACCAGCAATTCCACCCGCGCGCCATCATAAAGACCCGCAGCCAGATCGACCTCCGCGATCACGTCGTTCGAAAACCCGCCCGCCACCGTGCCGGCACTAGCGGAAAGGCCGCTCTCGGTCTCCGCCTCGCTCGCCGAAAACCCGCTGGAGGCCAGAAATCTTGTTCCGTCCAGCACCAGATCGCCGTCATGATCGGTAAAACCCAGCACCACGCCATCACGGCGCAAAACCCGCCAGCAATGGCAAATGGTGGTCACGTCGCCCCGCAAATGCGCGGCCAGCCCCGCCGGCAAAACCTTCATGGCAAAATCTCCGTCAAGGGAATGGTCGGAATGCGACCGGCATCGAAACCGGAGAGATTGACGTCGATCCGGTCGATATCGAAACGCACCGGCACATCGAATTCATAGCCCGCCGTCACGACGGCGCCCGCCGCAGGTGCCGCGGCAAAGGTCAAAACACCGGTTGCCGCATCGACGCTCCAGCCCACGCCCAAAACCACGCCATCGACGGCAACGGTCACCGTTCCCGCCGCCGGCTTGGCAATCACCCGCTCGAACCCGCCGCCTGCATCCGCATAGGTTTTCACCAACTGAAACGTTTTTCGCACTCCATCACCCACCCCGATCGCCTGATCGGTTGGCGATACGGCGACCAACGGCCCGCAGGATTTCCAGTCCACCGGATCACGAAACCGAAATCCGTAAAGCTGGCCTCCGCGCGCCTCGAAAAATGCCAGGACCTCATAAAGATCGGCCACGGATTTTATGCCCGACCCGGCATCGTAACTGCGTCGCGAGTTGCGCCAGCGGCCATTGCGGCTCTCGCGTCCGTTGGAAAGGTTGGTGATTTCGGTTCGGCGCACCGGCCCGCCGCTCACCCCAAGCGCCACCCGCAACGGAAACCGCACCTCATGAAACCCGCTCATCACGTACCCCTCCCTGTCCGTCAGCCCGCTCAAACCCCACGCTGCCCACGCACGACACTGCGCGCCAGCATGGCCGAAATCTGCCCCTCGCTCTTGCGAAAGCTCGCCGCATCGGTCGCGGTCACGTTGAAGACGATCTGCGCCGCCTGCCCGCCCCCACCTGCCGCCACGCCCAGTGATCCATCCGGCCCGCGCCTCAGCGGCAGGATCGCCTCCGCCCCCGCCTCACCCATCAGGCCGAGATCACCGCCGCCCATCGGAAAAAAGCTTGGCGCCCGCACCACGCCACCATCGGCAAACGGCGTCACCGAACCGATCAGATTGCCGATCGCACCGGTGAGCAACCCTTCCAGCGGCTTCAGACCGGCGGAAAGTGCGATATCGGTCAGCCGGTTTCCCAAACCCTTCAACACATCGTCGAGCCCACGCCCGCCCACCGTCGCGGATCGCAGCGCCGAGGTCAGCGCCGCGCCAAACCGCTGCGAGCGCCCCTCCAGATCCGCCATCACGTCGGCGAGCGCCTCGGCGCCACTCAGCGTTTCGGATAGGCTTTCATCGTTTTCCATGGAAAATTCTCCGGACTATCCGTGGGTACAAAAATCTGGCACGCATCAGCTGACAGAAGCGCAAAAGGACGTCATGCTGATACTGACCGGCGAAAGCGGAGAGCGGTTCACGGCCGAACTCGAAAACCCGACAAGCGGCGCAACCACGCTCACCTTCAAGACGGACTGGTGCTCCGGCACGGCCAGAGTTTTTCTGAATGATGGCGAATATGCCCGGCTGGCCGATATGTTTTCCTCCGGCAAAAACGCGCATTTCCTCAACGAGCTCGGCAGTCTGGAAGTCACCATGTCCGCGACCGGACCGGGCAGAATGCGCGCCGAAATCTCCATCATCCCCGATATGGCCGAAGACGGCAGCGTCAAATTCGCCTTCATCGCACTTCATCCGTAACAGGCTCTTTCACCCATCCGGAAACGCCGCCATCAATCCCTCCAGCCGGCTCCTTGAAAACCCGGCACCACGCCCAACAAAACCACCGGCCACGCAGAAAAACTCTCTCGGCGTCAGCGCCCAGAACACGCTTGGCGCAAGCCGCAGCCGGCAGAGCCCGGCATGCATCACCATTTCCCAGGGAAACGGCTGCACGCGCTCGCCCGCTGCGGCGTTCAAGGGTTTGCCGCCACCGCCTTCTCGTCAGCAACTACCATTTCCGCGACACCGGCCCCTCCAAACGTCGCCTCCAACAGATCGCCAACGATGCGCGCATAACCGGCCACACCACCGTCGATGCTCAATCCCGCCACATCCTCGTCGGAGAGAAGATTGCCCCCACCCCGCAAGCCGGCGCCGATCACGCAGATCATGTCGCCCGCCTTCAATCGCCCGCTGGAAAACCGCTCCGCCAGTCCCGAAAGATCGCCAACGGAAAACGCCGTTTCCAGCTCGGCCAGCGCCCCCAGCGTCAGGCACAGAATGCGCCTTTCGCCATCCAGCACCGCCTCCACCTCGCCGCGTCGCCGATTGGCCCGCCCACACCCACGCGCCTCCATCACAATGCCCCGAAGACAAGGCTGCCGGCCGATTCCAGCGCCAGTTCGAACCTGATCTCACCGTCATGGTCACCGGCATATTCCAGCGCAGAAATCTGGAACGGCCCGCTGACCGTGCCGAAATCCGGGATCACCACCTGCCAGGCCAGAATGGCACCGGCAAAATAGGTCGAGCGCACCAGCGCATCGGAAACCTGATCCTTGAAAATCCCGGCACCCGTCAACGAGGCGCGCTGCACGCCTGCCCCGCCCAGAAGCTCCCGCCAGCGCCCGGCACTTTCCGCGTCGGTCACATCCACGGTCTGCGTATTGAAGGCCAGCCGTTTGCTCCGAAGTCCCGCCACCGTCTGAAACCCGTTGCCGCCATCCAGCTTCAACAGCAAGTCCTTGCCCTTTTGCGCCACCATGCCGCGCTCCCTTGAGATTGAGTTCGATTTTTCTGCAATTGCGGTGCTTCCGGCCGAAAGAGCGCCTGCCTCGGCGCGGGTCGCATATGGAATTGAGGTGGTGCGCCCAGCCGATCTCCCCCCTTGAGGGGGAGATGTCCGGCAGGACAGAGGGGGGTGGTTCTGGCGCAAATGCCGCCTCCGCCCCATCTGCCGCACAGCTGCTTACCCCCCTCTGTCGCCGTTCGGTGACATCTCTCCCTCAAGGGGGAGATCATGGGGAGCAAGCCGCCCCCCTCCCGGCTCCACGTCCTGCACAACAGGCCCCCGCCACCAGACCATCCGGCTCCCACCAGAACCAACACAACCGCTTCCATTTGCCAACTGACGGCTCTAGTGTCGCCATCCGTCCTTCACCAACCCCGACGCACCCCGCCATGCCCATCTCGCTCCGTTCGGCCCAGACCATCGGCGTCCTTGCCGTCACGCAGCTGATCGGCTGGGGCACGACCTTTGAATCCGTCGGCGTGCTCGGCCGCAGGCTGGCGCCCGATCTCGGTCTGCCGAACGAGATCGTTTATGCCGGCCTGTCGGTGATGATGATGGTGAGCGCGCTGACGAGCCCACTGGTCGGCCGCCTGCTCGATCGTCACGGCGCCGCCCGCGTCATGGCCGCAGGCTCGGTTTTCTTCGCCATCGGCCTCTGCCTGCTGGCCGTGTCCACCGGCATTCTCACCTATGCCGCCTCATGGATCATTCTCGGCCTCGGCGGCGCCTTTGTCCTGTCGGCGCCGGCCTTCACCGCCGTCGTCGAGCGCGAAGGTGCCGCCGGCAAACGCACCATCGCCATCCTCATGCTGTTCACCGGCCTGTCGGCCACCATTTTCTGGCCCCTGCTCAGCCTGATGTCGGATCTTGCCGGCTGGCGCAGCACGCTCCTGATGGCAGCGGCCCTGCACGCCTTCGTCTGCGTACCGCTTTATCTCTTTGGCCTGCCCAAACCGGTCGCATTCGAAAAATCCGGCGAAAGCGCCGATCTCGCCCCCGTTCCATTGACGGAAAACAACCGAAAACGCGCCTTCCTTCTGGTGGCGATCACCACGGCTATCGCCTCCTTCGTTACCTTCGGCCTGTCGCCGTCGCTGCTGGAAGTGCTGCACCGTTTTGGCGCCACGCCGGAATTCGCCCTGCAGCTTGCCGCCGCTCGTGGCGTGCTCGGCATTTCCGCACGCGGTGTCGATATGGCTCTCGGCAAACGCGGCAACCCGTTCCTCACCACGGTCACCGGCTGCGGCCTCATGGTTGCGGCCTTCGCCTGCCTCATCCTTCTGCCGCCATCATCGACAACACTCTGGCTGTTCATCGCGCTTTATGGTTTTGGCTCGGGCATACTCGTCGTCGCCCGCGCGCTTCTGCCGCTCGCCCTGTTTTCGCCCCGCGAATACGGCCGCCAGGCAACCCGCCTCGCCATGCCGCAAAACATCGCAAACGCGCTCGCCCCGGTGATCTTCACCGCCCTGATCGACCGCACCGGCATCACAACGGCCATCATCATCGCCATCGCGCTGGCCGGTATCGCTCTTGCCGCCATCATCATGCTGATCTCGCTGGTGCGGCGCGTGCAGGCTGAAGCCGTGCTTACTCCGTCACGGCCCTGAACCGCATTTCCGCCAGCTGAAATTTTGTCTTCGTCTCGCGCCGCGTGCGCGTGCCCCGATGTGTCAGGTTCACCAGATCAAAGCCTTCGAGAACCAGCGCCGCATCATGCAAAAGCGCCCGAACCCGTTCGGCAATCACCTGCGCCTCACGCCGCCCTTCCGCCAGCGACCACACTTCGAGCGTGACCAGATGCACCTGCAAGCTCTCGCCATCCTCGTCGCGGCTGTCGATCTCGCCAAACACGATGCACGGCATTTTTGCCCGCGCCAGCAAACGGTCGCGCACGCCATCCGTCCCCACCAGCGCCACCAGTTCGGCATCGCCGACCAGCCGCGCAAACATTGCCTTCACCAGCGCATTCGCTGCCATCACGCCGCCTCCTCCTCGCAATGGCAGACGAGGTAACGCCGCGTCTCGTCGGGATCACGCACCGCCCGGATCGCAAACAGCCGCTCACCCTTGCGGAAACGCTGTCCGCCCAAAATGCCGTCGCGAAACCGCACCCAGATCCGGTGCGTCACCACCGCAGTTTCCGCAGCCGCACCCTTTTCCGAAACCACAAACGACACCGGCTCGATCCGCGCCCACATGGACGACAGGACGGACCAGACCGGCACCGCGCCACCCTGCCCGTCCGGCTGCGGCTCGGATGTTTCGAGGTCCAGCCGCGCCGTCATCTGTCCGGGATCGAAAAACGTGACCGGCATATTTTCAAAGCCTCCGCAGCCGGTAGGAGCCGATCAGCCGCTCATACCCGTCGGGCACGCCGGCCGGCTGTTGCTCCAGCGACACGACACCGCGATAGGCAAACATAAACGCCACATGCAGCAGCATGGCCCGTTTCAACCCGTCCGGCACCTCGACACCGCTCTCACCGAACCCGGCGACGAACTCGATCTCGATGCCGTTGATCACCTGCCCCGGCACGGGCGGATCGCGCAGCCAAAGCCGCGCCGGGCGCCCCTCGCCATCGAGCAGATGATCTTCAAGTGACACTTCAACCGGCGCACCGGTTTGGTCATAAACCACCACGTTTTGAATGGCTTGCACCGGATATTTGACGATCTTCAATATGCCGTCGCGAGGCCAGGCATCGATGCACAGCCGCCAGGATTGAGACAGGAGACAAAGCCCGGTCTCGCGCTCCAGATGTTCGCGGGCAGTGTTGATGAGGGAGGCCAGAAGCGCGTCCTCATGGTCATCATCGAGCCGCAGATGCGCTTTCACCTCGACAAGCGTGATCGGCTCCGCTGTGGGCGGAGTGGTCAGGATATAGGTCATGGTTTGCTTTCGTCGGAAAAGCAAAAGCCCTGTCAGCACGGCAGAGCCATCGCGGATGAAAGGAAGATAGTGCGGCTTTCGCCCAACAACCTCCCCCCTTGAGGGGGAGATGTCACCGAAAGGTGACAGAGGGGGTAAGCAACCGTGCGGCAGGCAGATCGGAGATGGCATTGGTGCCAGCCCCCCTCTGTCCTGCCGGACATCTCCCCCTCAAGGGGGGAGATCCACTGAACGGCCCCCTCTCAGCCCCGACCTCAATTGGCCGAAAACTTCACCACCTTGATCGCCTCGAAATTCTGCACCCCGCCGCCAACACGCTTGGTGGTGTAGAACAGAACATAAGGCTTGGCCGAATAGGGATCGCGCAAAATCCGCACGCCCGCCCGGTCCACCACCAGATAGCCCGAGCGGAAATCCCCGAACGCGATCGCCGTCGCATTGGCGGCGATATCCGGCATTTCTTCGGCTTCCGCCACCGGATAGCCGATCAGCGACGCCGCCTGTCCGGCAGATGCCGGCGGGCGCCACAGGTAATTGCCATCCGCATCCTTGAATTTCCGCACCTCCGCCTGGGTGCGCCGGTTCATCATGAAGGTGGCGTTCTGCCGGTGTTTGGCCCTCAGCGCATAGATCACATCGACCAGCGTATCGGAGGGTGAAGCCGCCTTGAAACCACCGGCCACGCCGGTCGCCACATGGCCGAGACTGCCCCAGGCCCAATCCGCCTCTGCCACCGTCGGATAGGACAGAAACCCCTTTGGCTTGTTCACGCCATCGCCGCGCACAAAGGCGTCGCCCTCCTGCTCGGCAAACACCACATCCACCTCGCCGGCAATCCAGGCCTCGATATCCACCGCCGCATCATCCAGCAGCGACTGCGTTGCTGCCGGCATGGCGTAAAGTTCCATGGTCGGAAATGTCAGTTCGGAAAGCTGCGGCGTATCCGTCTGCGGCCGCGCCGCCGTTTCCGCCACCCAGCCGGTCGCAAGCCCCGCCGCCGCAAACGGCTTTTTCAGCACCGCGCCGGAAACGGTCCGCACCGTCGAAAGCGCACGCATCGGCGAAACGACGGAAACCCGCCTGCCAATCTCGTTATCGGTCTCCGGCGGCACCAGATAACCGCCATCCGCGCCGGCCGAACCCGAAAACGCCTTGGCCTCCAGTTCGCGCAGCCCCTGCTCGTCGCCCCGGCGGATATAGGCGTCGAAGGCCGCCTTGTGCTCCGCCGCTTCCGGCCCAACATCACGACCAGACCCCAAAGCCGGCCGCGCCTTCTTCAACAGCAACTGGTCGAGCGATTTCTTGTTGTCGTCGATGGCGCGGTTGATACGGTCCATCTTGTCCCGCGTCACCACATCGGCGGACAGCTTTTCCTCGATCTCGCCTAGCCTTTTGTCATTGACCTCCTTGAAGGCCTCGAACGCCTCCATGAAATCCTCGAAAGCCGCCGTCACCGTGTCCGGCACGGCCTTCACTTCAGGCGCCACACGCATCTGTTCCGTCATCTTTTCATCCCCTTAACTTTGGCTTGAAGGTTGAGGCAGACATCAGTTTTGCCGCCCGCCGCATCTGGCGGACGAGTTCGGTTTCGCGGTCACGAAAGAAGCGCGCGTGTTTCACATCGGAAACCCGCGCCGAAGGCAGCATCGGAAAGGTGACGACAGAGATTTCCCAAAGCTCGGCCTCGAGAATACGCCGCACCCCGGTCTTGGGCTCTGTGCGCGCCTTCACGCTGCGAAAGCCGATCGACAGCCCGTCCAGAGCACCGGTCTTCATCAACGAAAAAACCTCGCGCGCCCTCGCCACGCCGGGCGACAAAACACCCTCGACATAAAGCCCGCGCGCATCTTCGCGAATGGTCTTCCATGCGCCGATGGGTTCTGCCGGATCATGCTGGTAAAGCATGCGCACCTGCCCCGCCCCGCGCTCGCAAAGCGATTGCCGAAACGCCCCGCGTTCAATCGTGTCGCGACCCAGATCGACCTCGCCAAACACGCTGGCATAACCGGAAAACACCCCGTCGCCGCTCACCCCCGCCAGTTCCAGATTGGCAAATTTGCGCGCAGTGGGTCGCGGCCCGCGATAAGCGTGCATGAAAACTCTCCTCGATTTTCCGATTGTCATGCAGGCAGGGCCGTGCTCAGCCCGACCGCTTCCCATACCGCGCCGCCAGCCGCGCCAGCGCCCCCAGCACCCACCAGGCGCACAGGCTCGCCGCCGCCGATCCGGCCAGCATCAGGTCGGTGGCGGATACGGCATCGGAAATCCCCGCCCGTTCGGAAAGCCAGATGCCCGCCGGCCCGCCAAAAATCAGCCCGCAGCTGACGCCGGTCACAAACCGGCTCAGCGCCTCACGCCGGCTTTTGGGCAGAAGATAGATCAGCGAAACCGCAGCCCCCGCAATCGCGCCCACCGCTTTCGCGGCCCACACGCCGGCATCGTTGCCGATACCGGCTCCGAGATCGGTGCCGAGTTCAGTCATTGTTAACCATTCCCTGCGAGAGTGAGAACCTGTCACATGTCGGAACGTGTGACCAGACCGGCGCCGAACCGGCACCATGAGCGGCAGACCCCGCCCGTCCGAGGTTGCAGAAACCATCGTTCCGCGCCTCGAAACCACATTAACTTTCGGCGTTTTCGCGAGTCGAAAGAATCGCTTGGCGCGATGTTTTGAAAGATTGAGTCCGAGCGTTGACGGGTTGATCGAACAACTTCACAAGCCGGATGAAGGCGGGCCTAAATATCCCCGTCCTTCTCCAGTTCCGGCGCCATCTGGCGGCCATGGCGAATGTGCGAAACCGTTATGCCCTTTGGCCCGATCCGGTAATCGACGACATAATCGCCGGAAACAAACCTCCGTCGCCCCGGCAGAAGCGTGTATTCCTCACCCGCCATCGGATATTCCGCCAGAAGCCGGAAGGCGCGCTGCAATTGCTTGACCACAGCCTCGGCCGCGTGCGGATTAAAACGCTCCAGATAGGCGCGTTCCTGCCGGATAAAGCGGGTCGCATTCTTCGAGAGCGTAAGTTTCATTCGGCGGCGTCCTTACGCTCGTCGAGCAATTCGGCGAAGAACTCTTCGGCGTCCATGCATTCGCCATTGGCGATCTGCTCTTCGCCCTTGAGGATTTGCAGGACGTCATTGCCCTCCGCCATCAGATAATATTTCAACGCCCGCACGATCACCCAGCTGCGGCTGCGTTCGCTCGCTTCTGCGATCTTTTCGATATCTTCGAGAATATCGACCGGCACGCGCAGCGTGATCGGATCGGACAGAGCAGGTTTGTCGGTCATAAGAACCTCCATTTGTAATACGCCGTATTACAAACTACGCCTGTTGCCGACCGTCCTCAATAGCCCACCGCTTCCCGCTTCTCATCGTCGGACAAAAAGCTCGCCGCCCCCACCCGCGCCCAAAGCGCCTCACGCTCAGTGGCAAGGCCCGCAACACGATCAAGATCCGGCTCCAGCCGCAATTGTTCGCCAAACACCCCGCCCAGCCAGGCGGAAAAACTTCCCGCGATACGAAAGATCATCGGCAGCACGGTGTGGCGATAAAAAGCCCGGTGCGCTTCCTGATAATTGGCATAGGTATTGTCGCCGGGAATGCCCAGCAGCATTGGCGGCACACCGAGACCGAGCGCAATGTCACGCGCCGCGCCGTTTTTCGCCTCCATGAAATCCATGTCTTTTGGCGAAAGCGCCATCGCCTTCCAGTCCAGCCCGCCTTCCAGAATAAGCGGTCGCCCGGCATTCACCGCCCCGGCATAGCCCTCTTCCAGCTGTTCCTTCAGCCGGTCATATTGGTTTGGCGAAAGATTGCCACCGTCCTTGGGCTGATAGACCAGCGCGCCGGAAGGTCGTGCCGAATTGTCGAGAAGTGCCTTGTTCCAGCCGGAAGCCGCATTGGAAAGATCGAGCGCCGCACCGGCCGCGACAAGCGGCGAAAGACCGGAATGATCATCCAGCGGATGAAACAGTTTTAGATGCAAAACGGCCAGCCTGCCGTCTCCCTGGCCGCCACCCTCCACCTCCGCTGGCAAACGCCGCGTTACACCGCCAGCGCGATAATCATAGGCAATCGGCCAGCCATCCCGCCCCTCGACAACAGCCACCCGGTCGGGCCGTAAAAGATGCAGTTCGCGCACCCGCCCACCCACGATCAGCGGCTCCACATAGGCATTGCCGGATAAAAGCAGATGCCCATACAGCGCTTCGAGAAAATCCGCGCCGCCCTGCCGCCCGTTCGGCCGCAACAGCAGCGCAAGCGCCGCATGCCCCTCCACCTCGGCCTTGCCTTCATAAGCCAGCCAGGGCACTGCAGCCGCAGCCTCGGCGATCATCCGCACGGCCCGGTGCGCCACCGGGTTTTTCATGAACCCGGCGCGCGAAAGTGCTGCATAACCGCGCCCCGACCAATGCGCCGCCCCCTCGCCGGAAATGACCGCAAACCCGGCCCCGACGCCAGCAACGGCCTTTGCCTCGATTTTCGACACGGCTCTGCCTTCCCCCGCGAAAAACCGCGGCAGGCGAAAAGGAGATTTCATCTCGATTGGTCCTTGTGCTTGGTCGCGGCCTGAATGGCTGGATTACGAAGAGCGCGGCAATTTCCCATCATCTTCTCCCCTCGGGGAGAAGGTGGCCCGAAGGGTCGGATGAGGGGGAGCAGTGCCACACCGAAAGGTCGTGCCGTATGGCCCCCTCATCGCCTCGCTAACGCTCCGGCACTTCTCCCCGGTGGGGAGAAGATGCTTGCGGCGCCGAAGCCACCCTTCATAAGAACGTCCTCACCTGAGCGGCGCCCTCACCGCCCCGCCCACATCATAATCCGCCGCAATCCGCATTTCCCGGATCGGCTTCACCACATCGATCGACTGCTGGTAGATCGGATGCGCCTTGTAGGCCGCCAACGCCGCTTCATCCGCAAACTCGCCATAAACCACCAGATCGATCTCGGTGCCCCACTGGTCGGTCTTCACATTGGTGCCGATTTCCAGAAGCTGCGCATGTGGATTGGCGGTCAGAAGCGAAAGCCCCGCCCGCACGTCGTCGAGGTTTTCGGGTCTGGCCGTAAAAAACACGATATGGCGTATCATCGAAAACTCCGTGGGCATGTCGAACGCCGCCTCGCTATCACGCGAAACCGCCCTCTTCAACGAACCGGGCATTGCCGCACGCACCGTTGACCGCCACCACTGCCGGCCTATATCGAGCCGCACCCGCAGGATCGAAACAGCACGTGCAGACAACAGGCAAAAGATACCCGCTGATATTGATGGCGCTGGCAATCCTCACCGCCGCCATCGCCCCGGTCGCGGCAGGCATCCTGTGGTTTACCGTGATCGTCGGTGCCGACAGCACCAATCTTCTCGATCATCTCGTCACACAGACCGGCTTCGAGCGCGCGCAAAAGAGCGGCATCGAATTTATCAACCCGGATGGTCCCATGCCGGAAATGTCGCGCCGGTCGATCCTCATGGCCGCAGATGCCGCAGATCCCATCCCGGCACTCAAAAAAGCCTGCGCAGATATCGGCCTCGATCAGCCGCGCGCCGATCAACTTGCCGTCGAACCCGACACGATCTGCAGCGGCATGTGGAACGGAAGCCGCATGCAGGTCAACGCGGCCCTCCATTGCAAGCCAGGCCCATGCCTGCTCCATATCGAAACCAGCGCATTCGGCTTCTGAAGCACACGGGCGCGTTCAGCAGCCGCCTCACGCCGCTTCGTTAATCGCCATTTCCGCCGTGATGCGCGTCCAGGGCACCATGACCAGACCGCCATCCGTCTTTTCGATCAACCCCGTGTTCAGCATGGCCGTCACGTCGGCATGGACGCCGCGGTAATCGCGCTGCAGACCTTGCGCCAGTTGCCGGATCGATGTCGCCCCCGTTTTTTTCAGCGCCCGCAGAAGCCGCCAACGGTTCGGCGTCAGCACTTTCAACAGCAGATCCATGCTTTCGAAGGCAATCTCCGCCTCGGCTGAAACCGCGTCCCCCGCATCGATTGCGCCCGCAGCAGCCGCCGCAGCGTCAAAAAAACCATCCATATCGGATACATGAAGCCGGACTTCGCTCATCGGTTCATCTCCTGCCGAACATCTGCCTGAAAATCGCGGATCATCTGCTCAAGGCTCGTGAAAACATAAGCTTCTTCACGGTCCCGGTAATGCCGGTGATCGCCTTTTCCGGCCTCGTTGTCGTAACCGATCACCCTTTCGCCTGGCCGCCCGAAAAAAAGCGAATATTTCATGCCGTGCGGGCGCTCGCTGGTTATCATCGGCAGCCGCCAGACCCGCATCTGGATGATCCATCCGTCATCCAGCAACAGTTTCCGGTCAAGGATGAGGGATGCGTCCACCATATGTAAAAGATAACATATGCCCTCGAGAGGATCAACTCAAAGCCGCCGCAAACGCCCTGCCATACCCCGCCACCAGCTCCGCCCTGTCCGTGCCGTTGACGATCTTTCGCGCCCCCACCCAGTCCGTCTTGTCGCGACCAAAGAAAAACTCCAGCCGCCAGCCGGTAAAAATCCCCACCCGCATGCCCTCAATCAAAATTCGGGCCGCGATATCGATGCGCATCGCCAACGCCGGATCGGCCACCAGATCCTCGCCCGTCAGGTCGGACATCGCCTCATAATTGCGCTTGTGCGTCAGTTGCACGAAACCACGCCCCAGCCAGGTTTTGCCATCCGCATCCGGGCGCCAGTATGGCGTCTTCACCGAAGGCAGACGGCCGCTCGCATAGGCCCGCTCCAGTCGCGCCACCGCTTGCGCATCACTCTTCGCCAGCGTCTCGCGCACCGGCTGCATGGTTTTGGCCGTTTCATGAAAGGCCGTCGCCAGCACATAGGCCAGCGCCGGATCGGCCGCCTTCGAATGCAGGTCCCAGTGGTCGAGAATGGCTTCCATGCCCGTCACCTGGGCACCATAAAGCCTTCCGCCGCATGGATTTTTCCGCACCCGCTCGAAAAACCGCACTCTGTCCACAGCCATGCCAAAGCCTCGCCCGAATTAAATGACAGGTTTCAATCGGTTTAGAAAAACTAAATCGTTTTAACGACTTACGGCCCGATTTACTTTGCATTCACAATATGGAACCAACGCAGGTGTCGGGCGTTACCCGTCGGTTTTTGAACGAAGGAGATCATGATGATGCGCCAGCAATCTTCCGCCCTGCCCGTGAAGCAGCCGATCCCTCAGCATATTGCCGAACGCCTCGAGTCCGAGTGGCGTCAGGTCCGCGAAAGCGCGCCCGCTCCGGTCACCGCCAAGCGCTGACAAGCCTTCCGTCCCGCGCGCTCACCGCTGCGGGACGTTTTGTGCCGGCGGCAGTTTCGCCGCGGCCTTAAATTCCCCGCACCCGCGGTTCCCCCTGCCCCTCCAGAACCAGCGCCGTCAGCGCCCAGACTAAGGCATCCAGCCGGTCCGGCGAACGGCCTGACGACAGCCCGTCCGGCCCGAAGTCGGCCATCTGGTCCTCCAGCTCGGCAAACTTTCCGGCATGCAGCACGCGACCCTGTTCGTAGAGTGCCGCCACCGGCTCGGCACGCAAAAATTTGCCGCGCCGCGCCCGCACCATCGTCACCGGCAGTGCAATATCGACGCTTTTCAGCATCGCCATCACCATGTCGCCACCCTGGTTGACCTCGGCCACCACCCGGTCGGCGGCAAAGCGCGCATACGCTCTTGTCACGGCCTGCGCCCAGCCTGCGGGCGTCATTCCCTCCACCGAACAATCGGCCAGCACCACGGCCCGCCCATAACCGCCGGCCGGCCCATGGCCTGCAGCAATGCTGCTTTCCTCGATCCCGGCCACCACGATACCGCAGCAGGAGCTTTCACCGGAGCCGGAAGGCGGATCCACCGCCACCACGATGCGTTTCAGCGGCCCATAAGCCCGTGTCACGCAGGCCTCCAGATCGGCCCTCTTCCACAAAGCATCGGCGCGATCCTCGATCAGCTCGCCGGCAATCTCCTGCCGCCCCAGCCGCGTGCCGCCATACCGGCTTTCCAGCACCGCCATGAAACCCGGCGCCAGATTTTTCTCGTTCGCCGCCGTCGACATCTTGACCAGATGCGTCGTCGGATCGGCAATCAGCGCCTTCAGCACCGGCACCGGCCGTGGCGTCGTCGTCACCAGTTGTCGCGGATCACTGCCCAGCCGCAGACCGAACTGCAGCATGTCAAAGGTCTCCTGCGCATGTTTCCACTTGGCGAGCTCATCGCACCAGGCGAAATGAAATTGCGGCCCGCGCAGGCTCTCCGGATCTTCCGAGGAAAAGATCTGCGCCACCGCCCCGTTCGGCCACACCAGCCGTCGCCGCGACACTTCGAAATCCGGCACATTGCTGCGCGCAATCCGGCAGATGCCGGAAGCGCCGTCCACCATCACCTCGCGCGCATCCCCCAGCGTTTCCGCCACCAGCGCGATGCGCAGGTCGCAGCGTCGAGCGGCCGACGCCAGCGCATGCACCCATTCGGCGCCTGCCCGTGTCTTGCCGGAACCACGCCCGCCCATGATCAGCCATGTGCGCCAGTCGCCCGGGGGCGGTTTCTGGGCCTTACGGCCGGCAAAATCCCAATCCCGATCCATGCCGGGAATGTAGGCCGGAGCAGCATTCGAGCTTTTTCCTGCGTCATTCCTGTGCTCGTCACAGGAATCCAGCGGCGGCGCGTCTGCGACGCCGGAAGAATCCTGCCGCCCCTCATCGATCTTGGCGGCAAGAGCCGCACCCGCTCGCAAATTGGCTCTTGTCTCGTCAAGCCGGGAGCTGATTGTGGTGATCCGCTTCTGGTATCGCCGCGACTCCAGCGCCATCTTCCTGCACTCCGCCGCCGCCGCTCGCCGCAACGCCCTTTGGCTGGGCACATCTTCCCGCAAGGCGCTCTTCCACCCAGTCCGGAGGGCCGTCGCGCTTCCACTCCTCGAACAACTCGTAGGCCCCTTCATTCGCGCGATCCTCGATCATTGCCATAAAGCGAGCCTTCGCCTCCTGATATCCGCCCGCATCCGCCACCCGCTCGGCTTCCGCCTGCCGGTCACGGGCAAACTGCCGTTGCAGCGTGTCGATCTTTTCCAGCGTGCGCACGATCAGCGACATGGCGTCGATCGCCGCCTTGATATCGGCCCGCGCCAGTTTCTGCGCCGCCTCGTCGCCATCCGCCAGCATCGCTTCTGCACTGGCGCGCAAATCCCGAAACGTCTCGAACTGCCGTTTCAGCTCACATGTCGCCTCGTTGAGGATCGGCCGCATGTCACCCGCCGCCTGCATCTCCGCCTGCCGCACGTCTGCCGATTTCACCTCCAGCACGACGCCGCGCGCCACATCCATCAGCGCAATATCCTCGCCCACATCGCACCAAGTGCCGAACAGGCTCACATCAAAATTCTGAAAATCACCGGACATGCCAAACGTCCTCCACGCCGGCCAAAAGACCCGCGCCGCGCAAACCCATCAAAAACCGAGGTTTTTCGCCGGAGAGGGACCAATCCGCAACTCTCCGACCATGCACAAACCCTATCAAACGACCGTCACGCCGTCAAGGATTATTTTCCTATATCGATAAATTCGGCACCATCACCCGCTTGCACTTGTCCCCCGATCCCGCATAGTGGCGCCCCTTGCCCAGCCAGCCTTGATGCTTCCTCCGAAGGTGCCGCCCATGCCAGAACCGCTGCCCCAATTCACCAGCCTTTTCACCGGCCTGTCCGCCTTCCCGCTCACGCCTGCGGATGAAGCGGGCCGCGTCGATACCGATGCGTTGCAGGGCCTTGTCGCCCGCATTATCGATGGCAAGGCCAATTCCATCGGCCTGCTCGGCAGCACCGGCATCTATGCCTACCTTTCCCGCGAGGAACGCCGCCGCGCCGTTTCGGCTGCCGTCGAGGCCGCCAAAGGCCGGATCCCGATCATCGCCGGCATCGGCGCATTGCGCACCGATGACGTCAAAACTCTCGCCCGCGATGCCGCATCCGCCGGGGCCGATGCACTACTGCTCGCCCCGGTCTCCTACATGCCGTTGAGCGAAGATGAGGTTTTTCAGCATTACGCCACGGTCGCCGCCACAACCGACCTGCCGCTTTGCATCTACAACAACCCGACCACCACACATTTCACCTTCAGCGCGGCGCTTCTCGCCCGCCTCTCGACAATCGACACCATCAAGGCCGTCAAAATGCCGGCGGCAAAAGACCTTGCCTTCACATCCGAAATCGCGACCCTACGCGCAAAAACGCCAAAAAATTTTGCGATCGGCTACAGTGTCGATTGGCACTGCGCAAAAGCCCTGCTGGCCGGCGCCGATGCCTGGTACAGCGTGGTCGGCGGCCTCCTGCCGCATCCGGCAGCGGCGCTCACCAAGGCGGCGATGGAAAAGAACGCGACGGAAACCGCCCGCATCGACGCGATGTTCGAACCGCTCTGGACGCTGTTCAGAACCCATGGCAGCCTGCGCGTCATGCATGCCGCCGCCAACCTTCTCGGCCTCACCAAGGCTCAGCCGCCGCGCCCCATCCTGCCCCTGTCCGACACCTTTCTGCCGGAGGTCGAAAAGGCCATTGCCGCCCTGCCGGAACGGTAATTTCAACCCATTGAGCGAACACAGATCATGCACGCAAAAATCTACCATAATCCCGCCTGCGGCACCTCGCGCAACACGCTGGCGCTGATCCGCAATGCCGGCATCGAGCCCGAGATCGTCGACTACCTGCAAACACCGCCCAGCCGCAACGAATTGCAAAAAATGATCCGCGCCGCCGGCCTCAGCATCCGCGAGGCGATCCGCGAAAAGGGCACGCCCTATGCCGAACTCGGCCTCGACAACCCGGCGCTGTCCAAAGACGCGCTGCTCGATGCGATGCTGAACCACCCGATCCTCATCAACCGCCCCTTCGTGGTGACGGAGTTAGGCACGCGCCTCGTCCGCCCCTCGGAACGGGTGCTGGATATCCTGCCGGACACGCAGAAAGGCCCGTTTGCCAAGGAGGACGGGGAATTGGTCATCGATGCGGATGGGAAAAGGCTGGGGTAGAAAGCATGACGGGAGACCGCAGTTTGGGCTGCGGCCTCCCCCTTCATCAGGCGGCCTCGAGACCGATGACGAGCCGCTTTCCCATCGCCGATATGGCAGCCTCCAGCGTGGCAATATCGGTGCCATGCATGGGGTCCAGAATTCTGCGGACCTGCTTTTCATCCTTGCCCAGACGACGGGCAAGTTCGGTTCGGGTGATGCCCGCAGCCTCGAATGTTTCCAGCAGTGCGAGCTTCGCAACGATATCGGCTGGCGGCGCAATCATCGTGCCATCTCCCTTGCTCGGTCGTGGGAGCGACCGGCCCAGCCTCAAATATGCCAGCAGCGCATGCCCGAGCGCATCCGCCGCGTTCTCCATTGCCTGTTCCGCATCATCACCTTCGGTGATGGCTTCGGGCACATCAGCAAAGCTAACCACGATAATGCCCGGCTCCTCGCCGGCCTCAAACGTGGCTGGATATCTGTAGGTCTTCAACGGTCAATCTCCAGAACTGGCCCCTTGGCGCTCAAAGCCCAAGCACCTTGCGAATCTTTGCTGCCGTCTTCGGGTCGATTTCGCGGCTCGGCAGGGTTGTGAATTTGTCTCCCAGCCAGAGCAATGCATGGCCACCTTTGCCTCGCCCTTTTTCAACGCGGAATGGCAGGCCTCTGGCTTTCGCCTCGGCCCTCAGAGCGGCGATAAAGCGATCTCGCTTTTCCATCCTCTGCTCCGCTATTGTCGCGAACGGAGAATCGGACGTATTGGTTCGTATGTCAACAAAATTCGGACACATCTGTCCGATCCCTAACATCCCGCTCAGGCAATCAAAGAGCGACGGACACTCCTCACGTCCCGCAAAACGTCCGCAATACCCGCTCTTCCACCGTCGGTGGCACCATCAGATCGGCATAGTCCGGCTGGTCCTCATAGGGCTTTTCCAGCGCCGAGGTCAGCCGCTCGAAAAAGCTGAAATCGCCATAATTGGCCGCCGCGATCGCTTCCTCGATCCGGTGGTTGCGGGCAATGATTGCCGGGTTTTTGGCGCGCATCGCCGCCCGCTGCTTGTCCGCGCCATGCCCGTCGCGCTCCAGCCTCAGACGCCATTGCACCAGCCATTGCATCACTGCCGCCTTCACCGTCACACCGGCCTCCATCACGCCATCGGAAAAACCGGTGAGAAACGCCGCGTCACCTTCCGGCGTCACCGCATCGCCAAGCCTGCGAAATGTCAGCGTAAAATCCGCCTCGCCCTTGTGCATGGCGCCAAGCAATTGCTGCACCAGCTCGCCATCGCCCTGCTCATGGCCCGACAGACCGATCTTCTGCGAAAACTCGCTCAGCCAGGCCGCCTGAAACCATTCGCCGAATTCCTTCAGCACCCCATTGGCGGCCTCCACGGCCTTTTCCTCGTCCGTATCCAGCAAGGGCAGCAGGCATTCCGCCAGCCGCGCAATATTCCACTGCGCAATGCCCGGCTGGTTGCGATAGGCATATCGCCCCTGCGCGTCGATCGAGGAAAACACTTTTTGGGGATCATATTCGTCGAGAAAGGCGCAAGGCCCAAAGTCGATCGTCTCCCCGGAAATCGTCATGTTGTCGGTGTTCATCACCCCATGGATGAAGCCGACACCCAACCAGCGCGCCACAAGTTTCGCCTGCCTCTCCGCAACACCGCGCAACAGCGCAAGATACGGGTTCTGTTCGGCTTTCAGATCGGGATAATGCCGCTCGATCACATAATCGGCCAGAACCTTGATCCCATCATTGTCGCCTCTGGCCGCCAGAAACTGGAACGTGCCGATGCGCACATGGCTCGCCGCCACGCGCACGAAAACCGCGCCCTGCTGCGGCGTCTCGCGATAGACAGCCTCGCCGGTCGCCACCGCCGCCAGCGCCCGTGTTGCCGGAATGCCGAGTGCCGCAAAAGCCTCGGAAACGATATATTCCCGCAACACCGGCCCCAAGGCCGCGCGTCCATCGCCACGGCGTGAATACGGTGTCGGCCCCGCGCCCTTCAGCTGGATATCGCGACGTTTGCCGTTCACATCGATCACTTCGCCGAGCAGGATCGCACGCCCGTCGCCCAGCTGCGGCACAAAATTGCCGAACTGATGGCCGGCATAGGCCATGGCAATCGGCTCGGCGCCCTGAGGCAGAACATTGCCGCCAAAAATCGCCGCCAGCCGGTTTTCATCGGCATCGGGCCCAAAGCTTTCGGCCTCCACCTGCAGCTCACGCGCCAAAGTGCTGTTGAATTTAATAAGTTTCGGCCCTTCCACCGCTTCCGGGTAGACGGAGGCATAAAACCGTTCCGGCAGGCGGGTATAGCTGTTGTCGAAATGGAACATGAAAACCTCCTGCGCAATCGATCGGCTCCCCCGAATATGGGAAATGCCAACACTTTCGCAACCACGCATCACAGCCGGCCAAAACCACATTTCCGTTTTGCCCTGGGTAGATCTTACCTATATGAAGCGGTCAAAAGCAGGAGCGCATATGGCCAGCCTCGAAACCATTATCGACGATTTTGCCTTTCTCGACGATTGGGAAGACCGTTACCGTTACGTCATCGAACTCGGCAAGGCTTTGCCGGATTTGGCCGACGACAAGCGCGACGCCCGTTACAAGGTGAACGGCTGCGCCAGTCAGGTCTGGCTCGTCAGCCATGTGGCGAATGATGCCGCCGATCCGGTGATGACGTTTGAGGGCGACAGCGACGCCCATATCGTGCGCGGTCTCGTGGCCATCGTGCTCGCCGTCTATTCCGGCAAAAAGGCTTCCGACATCGCCAAGACCGACGCGATCGAGATTTTTGACCGCATCGGGCTGGTGGAAAACCTGTCGTCACAGCGCGCCAATGGCCTGCGCTCGATGGTCAAGCGCATCCGCGAGGAAGCTTTGGCGCTGGCCCCGGCTTGAGGTTGGGCTGAGACGGTGCCGCTTGCCTCTTCTCCCCGCCTGCGGGGAGAAGGGACTATGCCGCACCCTCCCCATTCCAGATAAAATCTCCTCACATCCGCGGCCGAAAATCCCCATCCCCCCAATGATGTTTTCGCCGCCCGCCTGTCACCGGCGGCGCATAATGTCGTGCCAGCGCCAGCAATGCCGTCCGCAACATCAGCTTGGCAGAGCGCGCCGGCCAAAGCCTTTCCCGCTCCACCACTTCCAGCCCTTTCGCAAAACAGCAGACATCCACCGCGACACCCGACAGTTCCGGCCCCATCGCCTCCACGGCGCGGGCAAACCGGTCGCGTGCCGCCATCGCACCATCGCTGATTTCGGCGCCGCCCGCGCCGCGCCGGCCGCCGCTCACCTCCAGTCGCGGTTCCCATGAGGCGGTAATGCGCGGCTGCATCTGCCCGCGCGTAAAATCGGCGGCCAGCCGTTCACCGGCATCGAAAGCGGCAACGGACAAAAACGGCTCACCGCCACGATCCTTCAGCCGGGCCAGAGGCGCCAGCGGCGATTCCGAGATATTGCGGCTCACCTTTTGCCGCGCGCCTTCCACCAGTGCCGCCTCCTCCACCATGTCACGATGCTGGTCGGCAAATTCTTCTTCGCCGCCCGCAAGTGCGCGACGCAAAAACGCCGAGGCAGCAGGCGTCGCCGTCACCATTTCACCGTTGCGCAAGAAAAGCCCGCGCGACACGCCGAGAGCCAGGATCGAAGCATCAAACTGCGCGCCCTCCCCCTCTCTTTCGATCCGCACGCCTTGCGCATCCTCGGCCACGATCCGGCATTCCCCGCGCAAAACCATGCGCAGCAGTTTCAAAAGCATCCTTTGGCCAGCCTTCGCCCTCGTCTTTTCCGCTCGCTCAAGCATGACCCACCTCCTCCGTGCGTCCGAAAGCCGCCAGCGCCATGCGCTCCACGCAGGCGATAAAAGCGTCGAACAACGGATCGTCGCGGCGGTCCTCGGTCAGATGGCAGGCATGGCTGACGGTCGAACGGTCACGTCCGCAGGCATCTGCGATGTCCACCATCGGCATGCGCAGCGCCACATGGCAGACATACATGGCGATCTGGCGCACATGGCAGGCGATCCGCTTACGGTCGCGCAGTTCCGCCATCTGGCCGCTCGCCAGCACCAGCGCCTCCCACACCAGCAGGCGCACACCACGGCAGGTGCGTTTCAACGAGACCCCGTTCCAGCCCGGATCCGGCGGCGGCATGTGAGGACGAACCGGGCACGTGCCGGCAATGCGAATGGAAAATCCGGTCTGCATGAATGGCTCCCACAACAAATAGGAATATATTCACACATCCATAACAGGCAATTGCGAAACTGCCAAATGCGGCACCGAAGGTGCTTTTGTTGATTTATCTAGGATATTTCAAAACGCGACAAAAAATAAAGGATTATTTTCCTCAAAAAAAATCCAGGCAATAAAAAACCGGGCCCGGATCGATCGATCCTGCCCGGCATGTCTTTGGTCTGAAAGAGGCGCAAACCCCACCACGGACCGGATCGCACCCCAGCGATCACGGGCCCGCAACAGGCATTCCGCGTCTTATTTGCCGCGCTTGCGGCGCTGGCCGAGGCCCATTTCCTTTGCGAGGCGCGAACGCGCTTCGGCATAGGCCGGTGCGACCATCGGATAGTCTGCCGGCAGGCCCCACTTTTCGCGGTATTCTTCCGGCGTCATGTTGTAATGCGTCATCAAGTGGCGTTTCAGCGACTTGAACTTCTGGCCGTCTTCCAGGCAGATCAGGTAATCGTCCTCGATGGACTTTCTGATCGGAACCGGCGGCTTCGGCTTTTCGACGGCAGCAGCAACGGGTGCCGGCGAAGAAGTATTGCTCAGTGCAGAATGCACGTCCGAGATCAGACCGGTAAGATCACCGACCTGAACCACGTGGTTGCTGACGTAAGCCGAGACGATATCCGCGGTCAATTCCACGAGAAGATCCTGGCCCTTGTCGGATAGGGTTTCTGTCATACTAGTCTCCTGTTCCATCCATAGACAGCCGCGACAAGCGAACTGCCTTCGCAGAAACGCGATGGCTGCTTGTTACTGCAGGCCGTGTCCGAAAGGACTGAGATCCACCCCTAGATCTCCGACAGGCAGTAAAGCCATGCCACCTGAAATTGACAAACACTCATATTTTCTCCTCAGAGTAGAAAATCACCGGCCCATCCGAGAAAGACACGGTAATAATCGGAATATACTGAGGGTAATCGGGAGTTAAACCAAAATCAGCGTTCTACTGAGGAAGGAATTAGCACTGTTTTTTGAGAAGTCCAATTGCATTTTGCATAATTGGACTACAAAGGAAGTTATCCTTCGTTTTTTTAGGCTTTACTGAAGGAATAATAGGAACAGGGAAGCGCAGTCGCCAGAAATGCGGCGAAATTCTGTCGCATTTCAGCGCTTAACTCCGCTTAATCGGATTAATTTGGTGCTTAAAAGAAAAATCCCGCCATAATCGCCCCGCATGCCAGCATGTCTGGAGCGATATTTCCCACTTGCCTGTGCCAGTTCTGCCTGATTCGGCGGAGGCTAGCACCCCTTTTCTGACAAATGTTTCCATTTCCGTCAGCCGCGCCATTTCAGCACAGGCACCGTTTTCACGGCATAAAACAGCTGCAGGCTTTTTTATCGGGACTTGCGAACCTATCTAAAGACAAAACGGAAAGGAACCGGGCATGTCCGAGGTCAAAACTGCAAAAATCGAAAAAAGCGATGCCGAGTGGCGCGAGCAGCTGACGCCGGAGCAATATTACATCCTGCGTCAGGCAGGCACAGAACGCCCCTTCACAGGTCCCTATTGGGACAGCAAGGAAAAGGGGCTTTATCGCTGCGCCGCCTGCGATGAGCCGCTTTTTGTCTCCGACACCAAATTCGACAGCGGCTGCGGCTGGCCGAGTTACTTTGCGCCGGTCAAGCAAGATGCTGTGATCGAGCTTCGCGATACTTCGCATGGCATGCTGCGCACGGAAATCCGCTGCGCCAATTGCAACGGCCATCTCGGCCACGTGTTTCCGGATGGCCCGCCGCCGACCGGCCTGCGTTATTGCATCAACGGCCATTCGATGGTTTTTGAAGCCGCTTGAACTGACCTCATGACGACAAAAGGCGGCCTTTGCGGGCCGCCTTTTGCATGTGATCATGGTCAGGATCAGCCGGCAGCAGCACGCAGCTGGCGGGCAGCCGCCACCATGTTCACTAGCGCCGGGCGCACCTCGTCCCATTTGCGCGTTTTCAGTCCGCAATCCGGGTTCACCCACAGCTGCCGGTCGCTCAAACGGTCGCGGGCGAGGCTCAGCAATTCGGTCATCTCGCCGATCTCGGGCACGCGTGGCGAATGGATGTCATAGACACCGGGACCGATCTCGTTCGGGTAATCGTAATTGCGAAACGCATCTAGCAATTCCATCTTCGAACGCGAGGTTTCGATCGAAATCACATCGGCATCCATGGCGGCAATGGCGCCGATAATGTCGTTGAATTCCGAATAGCACATATGGGTGTGCACCTGCGTGTCATCGCCCACGCCACTGGCGCAGAGACGAAAACTCTCGACCGCCCAGTCGAGATAGCTGGCCCAGTCCTTCTGCCGCAAAGGCAGACCCTCGCGAAGGGCGGCCTCATCGATCTGGATCATCGCCGCACCGGCCTTTTCCAGATCATTCACCTCGTTACGGATGGCAAGCGCGATCTGCCTGCAGGTTTCGCTGCGGGGTTGGTCGTCACGCACAAAGGACCAGTTCAGAATAGTCACCGGCCCGGTCAGCATCCCCTTCACCGGCTTTTCGGTCAGTGACTGCGCGTAAGCCCACCAGCGCACCGTCATCGGCTGCGGGCGAGACACATCGCCAAAAATGATCGGCGGGCGCACGTAACGCGAACCGTAACTCTGCACCCAGGCATGTTGCGTGAAGGCAAAACCGGCAAGCTGTTCGCCAAAATACTGCACCATGTCATTGCGCTCGAATTCGCCATGCACCAGCACGTCGAGACCGATTTCCTCCTGCCAGCGGATCGCCGCTTCCGTTTCCTTCTCGATGAAGGTGTCATATTGCAGGTCGCTCAGCGCCCCCTTGGCATGCGCCGAACGGGCTTTTCGCACATCCGGTGTCTGTGGGAAGGAACCGATCGTCGTCGTCGGGAAAAGCGGAAGCGCCAGCGATTGCGCCTGCCTGCTGCGACGTTCTGTGAAGGCGCTCTGGCGCTGCTGCATCGCTTCATCGACACCGGCAAGCCGCGCCTGCACGGCCACATCCTTCACCTTCGGCGAAACGGCACGCGCCGCCACCGCCTGTGATGCAGCGGCGATTGTCTCCGCCACCACATCCCGCCCCTCGACAAGCGCCGTGCCGAGCGTGGCAAGCTCGGCCAGCTTTTGGGCAGCGAAGGCAAGCCATGTCTTCAACTCGGCATCCAGCGCCGTTTCCAGTTCAAGGTCGATCGGCACATGAAGGAGCGAGCAGGACGGCGCGATCTGCAGATTTTTCCGCGTCGCCACCACTGGCTCCAGACGCTCCAGAATGGCGGCAAGATCGGCCCGCCAGATATTGCGCCCATCGATCACGCCGAGCGACAGGATTTTATCCGCCGGCACGGCGGCAAGCACGTCCGAAAACTGTTCCGGTGCCCGCACCAGATCCACATGCAGCCCCGCCACCGGCAACACGGCAAGCGTCGAAAGGTTATCGGCGGGTGCGCCAAAATAGCTGGCCAGCATGATGTTTAGGCCCGGAACGGCGCGCGCCAGTTCGCCATAGGAGGTGGTGAACGAATGCCGCTCGCCTTCCGTCAGGTCCAGCACGGCAATCGGCTCGTCCACCTGCACCCAGTCGGCGCCTGCCTCTTCCAGCTGCCGCAAAAGTTCGACATAGACCGGCAAGAGACGCGGCAGAAGATCGAGCGGCTTGAACGCCGAACCCCGCGCCTTGGCGAGCTTCAGAAACGTCACCGGCCCCAGCAGAACCGGCCGCGTGTGAATGCCGAGCGCCTTCGCCTCGATAAAATGCTCGAGCGGTTTTGCCGAGGTCAGCCCAAAAGCCTGATCCTCCACGACTTCCGGCACCATGTAATGGTAATTGGTGTCGAACCATTTGGTCATTTCCAGCGCCGGCACACCCTGCGCAAGACCATGATGATGCGCATGACCGCAATCGCCATGCCCTTCGCCTTCGGCACCACGCGCCATGGCGAAATACGTATCAAGCCCCACCGGCCCGCCCTTCCAGCCATAGATTTCCGGCACCGCGCCGACCATCACGGCAGTATCGAGCACATGGTCGTAAAGCGAAAAATCGTTGGACGGGATGATATCGATGCCGGCTTTTTTCTGGAGCGCCCAGTTTTCGGCGCGCAGTTTTTGCGCCACGTCGAGCAACGTTTTAGCGTCGGATTTGCCCGACCAATAGGCTTCCAGCGCGAATTTCAGTTCGCGATGTTTTCCTATACGTGGAAAACCGAGATTTGCAGTTACAACAGTCATTTCCTTGACCCCGAGATTATGGCCGGGGTTTTGGGCATGACGACATCATCGATCGGGCACAGGCGTGCCGGTCGCAAATGCGGCACACCGGGACACCCCGCCCGTGGACGTTATCTATCGAGGCAGGTCTCCTGGCTTGCGGGTCATCACCGCCATCCCGTCTTCCCGGAGCGTCCTTTCGGAACACTTTTTCCAGTGACATCAATCGGATGGCAGCTCTCCGCCTACAGTTGCGGGGGCAGCTCTGGCATGGATGCCGAAAAGCATCGCACCGGATTCCCTCTTAGCTCCGGGCACAAGCCCGCAGAACCACGATGCGGCAAACATGCCGCAGCGCGATCATCACGTCAAGCGATATAAAGATATGCTTATATCTTTTATTCTTTATTCGACGCCGAGCGCCTCAGCGGAAATCCAGAACACTGCATCCTGCGATTCCGCCGTCTCCACCCAGAAGAAATCCAGATGCGGATATTCTTCCTCGAGAATCTCGCGGCCCGAACCGATCTCGCACAACATGCCACCCTCGGGGTTCAGATAGTTGGCCGCGTCGTCGAGAATCTTGCGCACCAGATCGAGACCATCGACACCGCCATCATGCGCCATCGCCGGTTCGGCCTGATGTTCCGCCGGGAAACCGGCCATCGAGGCATGATCGACATAGGGCGGATTGGTGATGATCAGGTCATAGGTTTTGCCAGCGAGCGGCGCGAAAAGATCGCCCTTGAACAGCGAAACCTGCTCGGCAACCTCATGATCGGTCACATTGATCTTGGCCACTTCCAGCGCATCGCCGGAAAGATCGACAGCATCGATCTCCGCATTCGGGAAAAACTTTGCCGCCAGCACCGCAAGGCAGCCGGAGCCGGTGCAGATATCCACCGCACTCGTCACCTGGAACGGGTCAGGCAGGAAGGACGACCCGTTTTCACTGAGATATTCGGAAAACAGGATTTCGCCGATATGCGAACGCGGCACGATCACCCGCTCGTCGACAAAAAAGCGCACGCCCTGAATATAGGCGTGATTGGTGATGTAGGAGGTCGGCTTGCGGCTCGTGACGCGCTTCTCGATACGATCGGCCAGCAACTGGCGCTCGGCCGGCAGAAGCCGGGCATCGAGAAACGGATCGAGCGTGTCGATCGGCAGGTTCAGGCTGTCGAGCAGCAGGAAGGCGGCATCGTCACCGGCGGTCGTCGTGCCATGGCCGAAACCGAGTTCGGCTGCATTAAAGCGGGAGATCGCATAACGCCAGTAGTCACGCAGCGTCACGAGTTCTGTTGTGATGTCGGCCATGGTCGCGCGGTCTCTCATTGGGGAATGACAAATGTTTTCTCGTCCTTCGCCATTGGAGGCTGGACGGAACCGGCATTAGAATGGCAAGGGCCGAGAGGTCAACCATTCACGCAGGATTGCCCGGTTTATGAAGAAGAAGCATACCGACCCGGTCGGATCCCATATAGCATTGGAAGGGCGCGGCCAGCCAATCTCCCTCCTTGAGGGCAGGGCCATCGCATATGGAGAGAAGTCCCCCTCTGTCCTGCCGGCCATCTCCCCCACAAGGGGGGAGAATACTAGTCGCAACCGCCTGCCTCAATTGAGCTTAAGCGGATCGGCTGGGTTAAGCCCCTCCCCCTTGTGGGGAGGGGTTTGGGGCGGGGTCTTGCTCACCACCGGAACCTTCACCCCATGAAACCCACCCGCCAGCGCCCCAGACCGGCGGCCAGACCTGCATCAAGACCGACCTCCAGACCGGCAGCCCCCACACGCACGCCCGCCAAAAAACAGGACGGCCAGCGCGTCACCCTGCCCCGTGCCCTCTCCAAACTCGGCTATTGCTCGCGCACGCAAGCCGAAGACCTGATCCGCAACGGCCACGTCTCAGTCGGCGGCAAGACGATCACCGACACCGAAGCCTGGATCGACCTTGCCACCGCAAAAATCAGCGTCGACGGCCAGCCCGTGACGGCGGAAAAATTCGTCTACCTGATGCTCAACAAACCGCGAGGCCTCGTCACCACACGAAACGATCCGCAGGGCCGCCCCACCGTCTACGATTGCCTGACACAATACGACAACGCCCATCTCTCCCCGGTCGGCCGGCTGGACAAGGCAAGCGAAGGCCTGCTGCTCTTTTCCAACGACACGCAGTTTGCCAACGCGCTTCTCGACCCGAAAACCCATGTGGCGAAAACCTATCACGTGCAGATCGACCAACTGCCGGACGCCGCCACGCTGGAAGCCCTGCGCAAAGGCGTGACGCATGACGGCGAATTCCTCTCCGCCCGCCGCGTCGAACTTCTGCGCGAAGGTGATAAAAACGCATGGCTGGAAATCGAACTCGATGAGGGCAAAAACCGCCAGATCCGCCGCATGCTGGAAAGCCTCGACATATCGACGCTGCGTCTGGTGCGCGTCGCAATCGGCGATCTTATGCTGGGTGAACTGGAAAAGGGGGCGGTCAGGGCGCTGACGGACGCGGAACTGGCGGGATTGAAACGACAGAGCGGGATGGGAAGGTGAAATCCTTTTTCGGATATCTCCTCTTCATCGCCACCTTGATCGCCTGCGGTCTGGCCGTGGACGCGGCGCTTTCCAGCTTCACTATCGGCGAGCGCGCACAAGGCGGCTACGATGGCGCCGGCATATCCCGCGATGCCTCCGAGGCTGTCGCGGAAGCCGAAAAAGCGGTTGGGCGCCTTGATGCCGGGGAACGAAACGATGACTGAAACAGAGATCGGCTCGGCAGGTCGCGCAAAACAGAGGCGAGAAGGTTTCTGGCGTCGGCACGAAAACGGCGCGCCGCCCACAGAAGAATGGGAAAGGGAAGCTCTGGCAACCAATTGGCCTTCACACGAACCCGACCCGCCCCTGCTTCCATGGCCGGTGCCGGAACCGGGCTGGCCGGATCGCACAGCCTTTCTTGCCGCGCTCGAGCGCATCACCGAACGTGCCGATGCCATAGGCTGTCGCGGTTATTCGCACTGCCGACTCTGTGGCCAGCGCAACGGTTCGGTCGAATATCATCTGTCCGGCTGGGCCTGGCCCGAAGGTTTTGCGCACTATATCGCCTGCCACGAGGTGCGGCCGAGCGTGGATTTCGAGCGGTTCGTTCTGGCGGGCGAGACCACTGACATCGAGGACAATCTGCATGGACAGAGTGATGAAACGGGCCGCCTTGACGGCGGAAGATTTTGAAGCCGTCGAGCTTTACATGCTCTGCAACGGCTCGACATTCGAAGAACTGGATTTCGGTCTCAACCATAAATTCGGCACGCTGTTCGGCGAGAAAGGTCGCGACGCGGAAATCGCGCTGCTTGAGGAAAAACTCCAGTTCCGCTTCCCCGTCAGCTACATCAAGGCCGTGGTCGGGCTGAACGGCGATACGGCATCCTCGAATTTCCGCAGCGGCTGGTGGCGCGTTGTCAACGACCCGGAAGCCCTCATTCTCTGGTCATTCACTCTCAGTCTGAGCGGCGAACCTTCCCCCAAATACCCGGATGAAAATACCTTGTTGATTGCCGAAAAATTTGAAGCGGCCGGTCTTGCCGACGTGCCGTTCGGCCACGGGTTTCGCATCGACAAGATCAACAGGGTCGCGACCGATGGCTGGCTTTATTTCAACCGCAACGACGGCAGCCTGCACTTTACAGAGTTCGATTTTGCCGGGACTTTTCTCATCGCACCGGATTTCGAGACCATGATGGGCCAAGCGGTTTTCGTGGGCTACGACGCATAAATCGCGATTTTGCCGATGACCGCCATCTACACCGGCGGGAACTGTCGGCGCAGCCGTCCAATCCGACTGCGCCATAAACCACTCACTCCATCGCCCCATTCACTCCATGGCCAAAGTCACCGCCTTCTGCGCCTCCAGTTCCGCCAGCCTTTCCTGCAGGGCTGCGCGGATCGCAAAATAGCTGCTGGTGCCGAGAACCAGCCTTTTCGGCGCCTTCTCTTGACCGGCCACAGCAATCATCGCATCCGCCATTTTCACCGGGTCGCCGGTGATCTCGAAACTGCCATCGGCAACACCACGGCGCACCGCACCCGCCGGCGTAACCTCATAAACCGCCATCGGCTCGGCAGCGACGAGACCACGGCCGAAATCGGTCTTGGTCGGACCGGGCTCGACCAGCGTGATGCCGATACCGAAGGGTGCCACTTCCTGCGCGACAGACTCGACAAAACCTTCGATGCCCCATTTTGTCGCGTGATAGAGCGAAAAGTTCGGATAGGCGATCTGGCCGCCCTCCGACGACACCTGCAAAATGCGGCCGCCACCCTGCCCGCGCAGATGCGGCAGGCAGGCGCGGATTAGTTCGATCGAGCCGATCAGGTTGGTATCAATCTGGTGGCGGATCTGTTCGCTCGTCACCTCCTCGCCGGCCCCGAACAGGCCGTAAGCCGCATTGCTCACCACCACGTCGATGCGCCCGAGTTCGGCAAAGGCGCGATCCACCACCGCCTTCACGGCGGCAGTATCGGTCAGGTCCATCGAGGCGATCCACAGCCTGTCGCCATGCTGTTGTTTGAGATCGTCCAGAACGCCCGGCTTGCGCAGCGTCGCCGCCACACGATCGCCGCGAGCAAGCAGTTTTTCTGTGAGGATGCGGCCGAAACCGGAGGACGTACCGGTGATGAACCATGTGCGTTGTTGTGTCATGATCGTCTCCTGTGCTTGCGGCCTGATTGCCGCTTTCAGGGAATAGATACACCCACGCCATTGCTGCTATAATCCGTTCAAACCTGCATGAATCGATGAAACTTACCCATGAATGAACATCATGCCTGAACGCCCGTCCCTCTCCGATCTCGATGCTTTTCTGGCGATCGTTTCCCACCGCAGCTTTCGCAAGGCCGCCGATGAGCTTGGCCTGTCGCCCTCCACGCTCAGCCACATGATGCGTGGGCTGGAAACCACGCTTGGCCTGCGCCTCCTTAACCGAACCACACGCAGCGTCGCGCCGACCGAAGCCGGAGAGCGGCTGGCGTCGCAATTGCAGCCGGCGCTTTCCGGCCTAGACCGGGCGCTTGCCGTGATCGACGATTTTCGCGGCCGCCCCAGCGGTGTGTTGCGCATCAATGGCGGCGAACCGGCCATCCGCCTTCTGGTGCAGACGGTCGTGCCGGAATTTCTGGAACGTTACCCGGAAATCGCGCTCGATCTCGTCACCGACGGCCGGCTGACGGATATCGTTGCGGAAGGTTTCGATGCCGGCATCCGGCTCGGTTATGCGGTGCCGCAGGACATGATCGGCGTGCCCTTCGGCGGCCGCGCCCGTTTCATCACCGTTGCCTCTCCAAATTACCTTGAAACGCGCGGCATGCCGCAAACACCGGATGACCTGAAGACCCATTCCTGCATCCGTCTTCGCATGCCCAGCGGAAAACTGTTTCGCTGGGAATTCGAACGCCACGGCCAGGAAGTCATCGTCGATGTGCCGGGCGCGCTGACCCTTGATCATCTGGAGACCATGGCCGAAGCCGCGCAAAAACACCTCGGCATCGCCTATCTGCCGCAAATGGTCGCCGGCCCGTATCTCGAACGCGGCACGCTTCTGCCCGTTCTGGAAGACTGGTGCCCGTGGATGGACGGACTGATGCTCTATTACGCCGGCCACCGCCACGTGCCGCCGCCGCTCCGGGCCTTTATCGACATGCTGAAGGAAATGGATCGCAGGGCGACGGCGGATCGCTAGTTTTTCCGCAGCCCTTGCTTACGATCGATCAATCTAATCCACGTATAAACCAGCACATAGTCCATTCCGGCCCTGCAAGAGGTCGACAGAAGGGTTTTTGAAGCATGGCGGTTCTCGTCACCGGCGGTGCGGGTTATATCGGCAGCCACATGGTCTGGTCGCTTCTCGATAGCGGCGAGGATGTCGTCGTGCTCGACCGCCTTTCCACCGGCTTTCGCTGGGCATTGGCGCCCGAAGCAATACTCTACGAAGGCGACATTGCCGACCGAGCGCTGCTGACAAACATCTTCAAGACCCACGCCATAAATGCCATCATCCATTTTGCCGGCTCGGTCGTGGTGCCGGATTCGGTGCGCGATCCGCTCACCTATTACGAAAACAACACGGTGAAATCGCAGGCGCTGATCGCAGCCGCAGTCGAAGCCGGCGTGCCGCATTTCGTGTTCTCCTCCACCGCCGCCGTCTATGGCACGCCGCAGGATGCCGCGCCCGTTCTGGAGGATGCCCCTCTCAATCCGGAATCGCCTTACGGTTCATCCAAGCTGATGACCGAAATCATGCTGCGCGACACCGCGACCGCCCACGATTTCACCTATACGGCACTGCGCTATTTCAACGTTGCGGGTGCCGATCCGCGCGGCCGCACCGGCCAGTCGACGGCGGGCGCCACCCATCTCATCAAGGTCGCCTGCGAAACGGCGCTGGGCCGCCGCACAAAACTGCAGATTTTTGGCAATGACTACGCCACGCCGGATGGCACCTGCATCCGTGATTACATCCATGTCAGCGACCTCACCGACGCCCATCTGAAAGCGCTGCAGCGCCTGCGCGCCGGCGAAAAATCGCTTGTCGCCAATTGCGGTTATGGCTGCGGTTTTTCGGTGCTGGACGTGGTCGATTGCGTGCGCCGCCTCTCCGGTCGCGATTTTGCCGTCGAAACGGTCGGCCGGCGTTTGGGCGACGCCGCCTTCGTGGTTGCGGACGCCTCGGTTGCGGCAAAAGAACTCGGCTGGAAACCGGCCCATGACGATCTCGATTTCATCATCCGCACCGCGCTCGATTGGGAAGATCATTTGGGCAAGCGCAACGAGCGATAATCACCGCACCTTCAAACCCAGTTCGGCCAAAAGCAGCCCCGCCTGATCCTTCGAGATCGTCGCGCCACGAAACTTTTTGGCATCGATCAGCCGTAAACCGCCGAGATCGGCGCCGCGCAGGTCAGCACCGTCGAAGCGCGCATCCACCAACCCGGCATCCCGCAGGCTGCAGCCGGCGAACACAGCCTTGCGGAAATCGCAGCCGATCAGGTCGGCCATGCCGAAATCCAGCTTTTCCAGCCGTTCATTGTTGAAGGAAAGCCCACGCAGGCGCGCCGCCGACAGCAGTGTTTCCCTGAACGTCAGCCCCAGCGACCGGATGCGTGAAAAATCAGCGCCGGTCAGCTTGCAGCCTTCAAAACGCGTGTCATTGGCCTTTGCTTCGACAAAAGAGGCATTGTTGAAATCGCAGCCGAAAAATTCCACCTCCGCCAGATCGGCACCGGAAAAATCCGCATGCGCGCCACGGCAGCCGGTAAACTTCGCGCCCTCCAGCCCGGCGCTGCGAAAATCCACATTGGCCAGTTTGCAATCTTCAAACACCCAGCCGGGCATGTCGAGACTGGCGAGATCAGCGCCATCGAGCGTGCAGTTTTTCAGCGCAACGACGAGGCCATCCGCCGCCCAGGCCCGCATATCCCCGGCGGAAACGTCACGGTCGCTGATGTCCAGTGGGGATTGTTTTTCGGCCATGGCGGTTCCTGACATTTTCATCTTGAGACCGCCGGGCCTATCTGATTCCACCGCACGCCTCCACAAGACAGTCCGTCACTCCGTTCAGCTCTCGATATCGATGTCGAGAAGATCGCCACTCAGGGAAAATTTCGCGGCAAACAGCTCGTCATCCATGCGCTCCGGCAGGATCGTGTAATCCAGTGTAAGCGCCGCGCCGCCGCTCATCTCGGGTGACAGAGAAAAACAGCCGCGCTTGAGCACAAGTGCCGCCGCAAAGCTTTCGGCAGATACGTCCTCCGGTCGGGCCGCACCCGGAAAAACCTTGTCCAAGGACCGTCGCACGGCCGGGGTGCCGTATTCCAGCCTATCCTCCAGCCAACGCAGGCGCACGCCTTGCGGAAAATTCCGGCGCACCGCCCTATCCAGGTCTTGCATCTTTTCGGCCAGCGGCACGAAACCGTCCAGCATTCGCGGTTCGAACTCGGTGAGAATTGCCACCGCCATGAAAAGATCGAACGGTATCTTGCGGCCATCCAACACCAGTTTTGTAAGCCGGGCGAATTCGTCCAGTTTGCAACGGCCGAAATACGGATGCCGGTAACTGCTGCGACCCGGCTTTGGAATTGTTTTCGGCAGGCTGGCCAACCCCTTTTCCACCTCATGGGCAATGCCGCGAAACGCCCCGTCGGCATCGAACAGCGCCACAAACACCGGCGGAAAGAACGGAATGCCGGAATACTCCCAGGCGGCCTCGTCGAGCGCACGATATTGCAGGGCAAAAGGCTTAGCATCCCTGAAGTCCGGCGTTGGCGACCAGGGTAGGTTTCCTTCGCCGGACATGACGACACCTACAAGCGCGAATGTGCCGGCTGATGCCGGCCATGTCCTGAAATGACGGCGAACAGTTGCGTCGTGGTCATAACGCTCGCGGCAGAATATTTCGAAGGCCGGCAGCACGGGCGCCAGTGCCTGAAAATGCTGCGCGGAAGGTTCGCAACCAAACAGCGCCTTGCACATCAGGCCGGGCGAAAATTCGGCCGGATGAAAGAACAGGTTCCAGTCCTCGGATGTCACGGCGCCGAAAAACGGATGGCTGGCTATGGCGGACTGCATCACAATACCTCATGGGGGATCGAGGTCTGAATAGATAACATTCGGGTTCGTCACGTCGATAGGCAAAAACCTGCCTCTCTGCCGACCCTACCCGATTCCCTGCCTACCCTCCATGCGTCCCTCGCCCTGCCCATCCCGCCATGCTAGACCGCCCATTGAGCATGAAGGAGAACACCATGGCGGATGATCTGCGCACGCAAGCAAAAACATCGTCAGACACCGACGACGTCGCCTTCGACCGCGCCTTCATCCCCGCCCATGGGCAGGCGGTCACGGTGGCACCCGGCGTGCAGCGCATCACCTGCGGCAATGCCTCGCCCTTCACCTTCACCGGCACCAATTCCTATATTATCGGCTCCGGTTCCACAGTCGCGATGATCGATCCCGGCCCGCAGGACGAAGCCCATTTCGACGCGCTGATGGGGGCGCTTGGGCCCAGAAAACTCAGCCACATTTTTGTCAGCCACACCCACCGAGACCATTCCCCGCTTGCAGCCCGCGTGAAGGATGCGACAGGCGCGTTGACGGTGGCGGAAGGCCCGCATCGGGCTGCCCGTCCGCTGCATGCCGGCGAGATCAACCCTTTCGCCGAAAGCTCGGATGTCGATTTCATACCCGACATCGCCCTTGCCGATGGCGCCACGATCGAAGGCGAAAACTGGTCGCTTTCCGCCGTGCACACGCCCGGCCACACCGCCAACCACTCGGCCTTTGCGCTGGAAGGAACCGACATCCTGTTTTCCGCCGATCACGTCATGGCCTGGGCCACCACCATCGTCGCGCCGCCGGATGGCTCGATGGGCGATTTCATGGCCTCTGTCGAAAAACTGCTCGGCCGCAACGACCGCATCTTCTTTCCAGGCCATGGCGGCCCGGTGACGGAACCGCAATCGTTTCTGCGCGGGCTTCGCACTCATCGCCGCATGCGCGAACGGGCGATCCTGGAACGCATCCGTGGCGGCGACCGGCTGATCGCCGATATGGTCAAGGTGATCTACGCCCGCACCGATATCCGCCTGCATGGCGCAGCCGCACTTTCGGTTCTGGCGCATCTGGAGGATCTGATGGAAAAAGGTCTCGTTACCACCGACGGCCCGCCATCGCTGGTGGGGGAATACCGGGTGGCGTAAGCCTTTAATCCACCGCCAGCCCCAAAAGTTCCGAATCCAGTGCCCGCAAAAAGCTCTGTGCAATGCCGGCGCTCAGGCCCAGATCGTGGCCGCCGTAACGCGAGGCGACGCGCAGGTCCACCATGGTGGTCTCGGCCTCTTCTCGCAAACGGATGACCACATCGAATCTGAGGCCGAGGATCAGCGTGCGCGTCTGCCCCTGCAGGATCACATCGCCGGGCCTGCCGATTTCCGGCCCAACGGGTTTGCCGGGCCGCAACTGGTCCGGGCGCGGCAGCGGGATCGGAATATTGTCCGGCACGGCGCCGGTTTCGGCGCGTGTTTTCGGTGCCGGTCTTTCGGTAATGTCCGGTTCCACCAGTTCCATGCCGTGTTTGCGGTCGAGCGTGATGCGTTCCGATTTGGCCACCTTGGCCACCGCCTCGTAGATGCGGTCGACAGCGCCCTCGTAACGACGGCCGGTCAGTTCCGGATAGGCGGTCAGCTGCAATTGCCGATCGGTCGGTGTCACCATCGTGGCGCGTTGCAGCCATTGCTGCCCCGCACTCGGCGGCTGTAGCCACACCGGCGTATCCTCGACATCGGTGGCGACATCATAAAGCGGCGGCGTGGTGAAATAGAGCGTTGCGGCAAAACCGACGAGAATGATCGGTGGCGCGGCATAGATCAGCGCCCGGGCGGCGGCAATGCCACCGCGCGCTCCCACCTGCCACAAGCGCATCAGACCGATTGCCGCAAACAGCACGGCAACCATGGCGATGGCCGAGGAAAACAGAATGACGGCTGCGAAATCCGGCCCTTTCAACGGTCCGAAACGATGCGCCGCAATGGCGAGCACGAACAGCACCAGCGCCGCCAGACCGATGCGCCGGGCAGCAAAGGCCGACTGGGAGACGGGGCGGACGAAACGGACGGTCATGCGGGCTTTCCGGTTGCGGGCATGTGGCCTTTATAAGCCAAGCCGTGACCCAAGGAAATCGCAGCCATGCAACAGCTGCCCCTCTAGCGCAGCCTATCCCAAAAAACCGCGATGCGGCTGGCTCATGCCGCTCGGCCAGCCTTGCAGCGAATGCACATGCCGCGCCTCCCGCAACATCGGAATGCAAACGACAAGCAAAACGAGGATGGCGACATAAACCAGACCGGGGCGGGTTTTCAAAACATTCACCGGACACCAACTCCTGCTGCGATGATGACAGGAATGGGCGCTGAAGCTGACAGCCACCTGAAGGGTGCGGATAATTGAATGTGGAATGAAGTTCCCCTCTGGCCTGCCGGCCATCCGCTCTTTGTGGGCAAAGTTCGCATATGGAGCCGAGGGGGTGCGGCTTGCTCCCAATGATCTCCCCCCTTGAGGGGGAGATGTCACCGCAAGGTGACAGAGGGGGGTGAGCAACAGTGCGGCAGATGGGGCGAAAGCTGAATTTGCGCAACATCACCCCCTCTGTCCTGCCGGACATCTCCCCCTCAAGGGGGGAGATCGGCTGGGCGCACCGTCGGCATTCCACATGCGATAGCCCCTTGTGGAAGGCCGAAAGTGCGGGACGAGACCCGTGGCTCGGGGGGCTTATTCAGGCGCCGCGATTTTAAGACATTCAGGTGACTGTCAGGATCGGGTGCGATTTCGCCGGCAATCGAAACTGCCGGAAGTTTTCCCCTTGTCCATGCATAATCTGTCCCATTCCGCCCGCCGTCCGTCATGGCGGCTTGCCCGCCCTGAGATCGGCAGCATCACGCTTGCGCTCCTGACGGCGCTTTATCTGATTGCCTTCACCAACCGCACGTTCTTCACGCGGTCCTTCGAATACTTTGACAACCACCTGTCGCTGGCCGCCTTCATTTTCGGCCTCACCTGCCTGTTTGCCGCCTTCACGATTGCGATCTCGGTCAAATATCTGATGAAGCCGCTGCTGATCCTGATGGTGCTTTCCGCAGCCTCGGCCTCGTGGTTCATGGACGGGTTCGGCACGATCATCGATGTCGACATGATCCGCAACGCCGCCACCACCACGACGTCGGAAGCCGGCCATCTGATCACCCCTGCCTATCTCCTGCACATGACCGTGTTCGGTATCCTGCCCTCGCTTCTGGTCGCTTTCGTGCGGATCAAGCACCGCAACTTTTTCGCAAAACTCCGCTGGAACCTCACCGCCATCGTGCCGCTGCTGCTTCTGGCGCTTGCCTGCGGCGTCAGCAGCGCGCGCTCGATCGCGGCCGTCACGCGCCTGCACAAGGATCTTATCCTGACGCTCAACCCGTTCGTGCCGGTCGGCAGCGCCGTCGCCTTCGTGCTCGCCTCCGAAGCCGATAAAAACATCGTCGCCGCCCCGCTCGGTACCGATGCGAGAGTTGCGGGCCCGACCAGATCCGGCAAACCGCGGGTGCTGATCATCGTCACCGGCGAAACCGCGCGTGCCGAAAACTTTTCGCTCGGTGGTTATGACCGCGAAACCAACCCGGAACTGAACAAACACGACATCACCTATTTTTCCGACACATCCAGCTGCGGCACGGCGACGGCCGTTTCCGTGCCCTGCATGTTCTCCAACCTGAAACGCAGCGGTTATTCGCACCGTGCCGGTCTCGCCAATGAAAACCTGCTCGACGTTTTTGGCCACGCCGGCATCAGGACCGAATGGTGGGAAAACAATACCGGAGACAAGAACGTTGCCGACCGCACCACCATGCATTCCTTTTCCAACGCCAACGATCCGCGTTTCTGCACCGCCAACGAATGCCTGGACGATGCGATGATCGACCAGCTCGACACCTGGCTTTCGAATGTGAAGGGCGACAGCGTGCTGGTCCTGCACCAGCTCGGCAGCCATGGCCCGGCCTATTACCAGCGTTACACGCCGGAATTCGCCCGCTTCACGCCCGAATGCAGGACCGGCGAGATCGGCACCTGCGAGCGCCAGTCGGTGGTCAACACCTATGACAACACCATCCTCTACACCGACCACATCCTTAGCTCGGTCATCGACCACCTGAAGGCACGCGAAAACAGCATCGACCCGGCGATGATCTACATGTCGGACCACGGTGAATCGCTCGGCGAAAACGGCCTCTACCTGCACGGTGCGCCTTACATCATCGCCCCGTCGCAACAGACGCATGTGCCCTTCGTTCTGTGGCAGGGCACGGAAATGAAAGCCATGGTCGATGCCGGATGCCTGACCAGACGCGCCGGCGAAGAAGCCTCGCATGACAACCTTTTTCACACGGCGCTCGGGCTGATGTCGGTCAAAACCTCGGTCTACACGCCAAAACTCGACGTGCTGTCCGCCTGCCGCGCCCCGGCGAGTGGAGCAAGCTCATGACCCTTCCCGACTATGCTTTCTCCGCACATAAAAAGTCTAATGGAGGCCGTGAACGGCGCCTTCTTCCGATCTCCCCCCTTGAGGGGGGCTCGAAGAGCGGGTTGAGACCCGTGGCTCAACCCCGGCAGTCCGGCAGGACAGAGGGGGGTGGCTCGCGGATTTCCTCTGCCCACGAACCTGCCGCACCGTTGCATACCCCCCTCTGTCACCTTTCGGCGACATCTCCCCCTCAAGGGGGGAGATCGAAGGGAGTGTGTGGCGACGCTCCACCAACCAAAATCACCGGCAGCCGGCACCTTGCGGCAGCACTCGGCTATTCGCTGGGTGGTGCCGCAAGGTTGCTCGGCGAAACCGCATTCCGCCACGAACTGCTTGCCGCCATCGGCATCTTTGGCGGTTTCGCTTTTGTCGGCGCCAGCGTCTCCGAATACGTGTCGATGGCCGTGCTGTTTCTGGCGCTGATCGCCGCGGAAGCCCTCAACACGGCAATCGAGGAGATCATCGACCGCATCTCCCCGGAATGGTCGAAAACCGGCAAAAATGCCAAGGATCTCGGCTCGTTCGCAGTGTTCTGCCTCCTTACCGCCAACGGATTGATGGCGGCTTTCGTCATCGGCTCCAGACTTGTGTGACCATGAACCCCGCCAGTGCTTCATCCCCTCTCGAAATTTTGGCCCCATCTCTGCTAGATAGGGGTCACACATCACGATGGGATGGAGCAGCCAGTTTGAGAGTTCTTCTGATCGAGGACGATGCGACGCTCGGCGAAGCGGTGCGCGATCATGTGGCGGCCAGCGACCATGCCGTCGACTGGATGAAAACCATCGATACCGGCGGTGCCGCGCTCGCCACGACCTCCTATGGCCTCGTGCTTCTCGACCTGCGCCTGCCCGATGGCAGCGGCATCGATCTTCTCAAAAAATTTCGCAGCACTGGCGGCACCACGCCGGTCATCATCCTTACCGCCCACGACCAGATTTCCGACCGTATCGAGGGACTGAACAGCGGTGCCGACGATTATCTTGTCAAACCCTTCAATCTGGGAGAACTCACCGCCCGCATGCTGGCCGTCAGCCGCCGTTACAGCGGCCGCCCGGTATCTCTGGTGAAGGTCGGTGATCTGGAAATCGATGCCGCCGACCGGCGTGTGGCGCTGGCCGGCGAACCGGTCACGTTGTCGGGCCGCGAATGGGCGGTGCTGGATGCGCTCGCCGCCCGCCCGAATGCGGTGGTCTCAAAGGCGCAGATCGAGGAGGCGCTTTACGCTTTCGGCTCCGAGATCGAGAGCAATACGGTCGAAGTCTATGTCAGCCGCTTACGCAAAAAACTCGGGCGCGATCATATCGCCACCTTGCGCGGCGTCGGTTACCGGCTGGGGCGCGAACAATGAACCCGTTTGCCCGTGCCTCCGGCCCGTCGATGACACGCCGGCTGATCTTTTCCATCACCGCCATGATGGCGTTGCTCTGGCTGCTCGCCGTCGGCCTCGGCCTTGTGGTGATGGAAGAGGAATATGCCGAAATGTTCGACGGCACGCTGCAGGATACCGCCGAACGGCTGGTGCCGCTTGTTGTCGATGATCTCGAGCATCGCGGCATGCTCGCTGAACCCGACGACAATCGCCCCGGCACCGCGCCCCAACAATTGCAGACCGGCAATTCCAGCGGCGACCGCGAATACCTGATCTATCAGGTGCGCGATGCGAGCGGCCGCGTGCTGATCCGCTCGCATGACGCGCCGGAACAGGCGTTTGAAACGCCGCTGAAGGCCGGCTTCTGGAAAAACACCACCTACCAGTTTTACACCGCCACCGATGAAAGCGCCAAAGTGTTCATCCAAGTGGCCGACGCTTTTGAGAACCGCGAAGAGGCGCTGCGCGAGGGCGCAATCGCTCTCTTCCTGCCGCTTGCCCTGCTGATCCCGGTCAGCGGCATCGCCATCTGGCTGGTCGTGCGCCGCGCCGTGCAGCCGGTGGGCGAATTGCGCCGCCAGATCGAAACCAAGGACGGCGGCAATATGGAGCCGGTCGATGCCTCCATCCTGCCACGCGAACTGCAGCCGATCGCCACCTCGGTCAACCTGCTGATGACCCGCCTTCGAACGGCGCTGGATGCCGAGCGCGAATTCACCTCCAACAGCGCACACGAATTGCGCACCCCGATCGCCGGCGCGCTTGCGCAGACCCAGATGCTCATCAGCGAGTTGCGCGACCCGGCCAACCGCCACCGCGCCGGCCAGATCGAAGCTTCGCTCACCCGCCTCAGCCACCTCGCGGAAAAGCTGCTGCAACTGTCGCGCGCCGAAGCCGGCATCGGCATCGCCGAAAAATCCGTCGATCTGAGCCTGGTTCTCGACATGGTGCTGACCGATTTTTGGCGCGGCATGAACGAACCGCAACGCCTCATCCTCAACCGCACCGAGGGCGCAAAACTCACCGGCCCGTTCAGCGAGGATGCCTTTGCCATCGTGCTGCGCAACCTGATCGAAAACGCGCTGGTGCATGGCAGGCCAGGCGAACCGGTCGAGGTGTTTCTCGAAAACGGCGGCCCGGTGCGCATCGTCAACGGCGCTGACCTGATGAGCGAAGGCGAGCTTGCCACCATCCGCAAACGTTTTTCCCGCGGCAAGACCGAGGCTACCGGTTCAGGGCTCGGCCTCTCCATCGTCGAACGGCTGCTGGGCCAGATGGGTGGCAAGCTGGTGCTGGCGTCGCCGGCTGATGGGCGTAAGGACCGTTTCGAGGCGCGGGTGGAATTGCCGAAAACTGTTTAAATCGGCGGATTGCCTGCGAACCTTGTACGGCGTAAATTTGCGCAAGAGATTGGGGCGACCATTTAGACCATTTGCTATGTCGACCAGCAGGACATTCATTCGCTTGAAGACCGCGATTGGGGAGCCCGTGCCACAGGAAGTCCAAAAATCCCGACCTGTGCTTCACCGTCCGACCGTTGATCCACTCGGTTACGACACGCGTGACCCCGCCTATCCCGCCAAACTGGCCGCCGACGCATTGAGCGGTCAGCACGAAACGGAAATACGGAAGGAGGTTCGGGCTGCTCTGAAACGCTGGGGTATGCGCAAATGACGGATGATCAAGTTCATGTCCATGCAGCCGCCACACAGAGTTTTCGACCCGAATCGAAAGTCCCGAACGAAGAGACGCGTGCCGCCCTCAAGGAAGCTCGGGAGATCCGCAAACGACGTACAGCACGTTTCGAAACGCCGAACGCGCTTCTTGCCGATCTGAACGACCTAGAAATTTTGGCGACGGACAGGAATTGATGATGCGAACCGGGCGGCCCGGTTGGCTATCGCGCATGGGATGCGAAGGGTGCGCCCAGCCAATCTCCCCCCTTGAGGGGGAGATGTCCGGAAGGACAGAGGGGGGGTCTGGCGGAACTTCGCCCTCAGATCATTTGCCGCACCGTTGCTTACCCCCCTCTGTCACCTTTCGGTGACATCTCCCCCTCAAGGGGGGAGATCAGTGGGAGGCTGCGGCACCGTCCGAATATCATATGCGGGAATCAAAGCGAGCGCGCGGCTCCGCCCTCAGGCAGTCACAATGGCTTCACCGCGCCAGCCACTTCCCCACCACACCGCGGTCCGCTTCCACGACATCATGCCCGGCCTCGACCGTCATCATCGTCACCTCCACCGAACGGGCAGCCAGAATTTCCATCAGTTTCAATGCATCCGCCGCATAAGCATCATTGTCCCCGGCGACGATCAACACCTCGGCCTCAGCACTCGAAACTTCCACCGCCGGAAGATCGCTCAGCACCGGTACCGGCCGCATCAACACGGCCCGGCGAATGACGCCGGGATGCAGCAACATCACGGCGCTCAAAAAGTTGGCGCCATTGGACTGGCCGACAAACGTGGTCTTTTCCGGATCCACGCCATAAGCCTGCTTCAGCTGGCCGACCATCTCGACAAAGGCTTCCGCTTCGGAGGCGATATCCTTCTGGTCAAACGTGCCATCCTCGAAACGGCGGAAGAAACGTGGCACGCCTTCTTCGGTCGCCCGCCCCCGCAGCGCCAGCAGAATCGTATCGGGCGCTACAATGCGGGCGAATGGCAAGAGGCTGGTTTCATTGCCGCCGCTGCCATGCAGCAGAACCAGCGTCTGGTCGTCCGGCGTTTCCGGCATGTATATCCGGTGCACGAAAGGCAGTTCACGGTAACGGATGCGCGGTTCTCCCGGCAGGCTGAATTGCGGCAACATGGCCCTCGAATCCGCCTCGCGGTCCTGCCAGTGCGGCGGGATGAACAGCGTCGTGCCGAGCTCTTCCTCGCTTTCATCCAGCATGAAACCCGGCTCGTCGGTGGCATATTCGATCAGCGAACCACCCGGCTCGCGCGCATAAAGCGAATAAAAATATTTGCGGTCATGCGCATTGGTGGGCGAACCATCGACCGATGCGATGTTTTCCGCCACCCTGTGCACGGTGTCGACATCAGGCGCATTGAGCGCGATATGGTCCAGCGTGCCGGTGCCGGGGGCGGCGGTCCAGAATCCGGTCGCGTCGCGCACATCCACCATGCCGCCGGTTGCAGATGTCAGCCGCGTCTGGCTGCCTTCCACCGGGCCGCTCTCCAGCCCGAAGTTCTGGGTTAGAAACGCAATCGTCTCCGCCGGCTTTTCAGTCAGGATCGTGCCGCTGCGCAGCGCCACGACCGCGTATTCCTCAGGGATGCCCTCGCCCGTCCACGGTTTGCCGCCGAAAACGGAAAGATCCTCGACGCCGATCAGCTTGACGATAATGCCATCCGGGTCCTTCAGGCGCAGCACCGGCTCGCCGAATTCCTGTGCCGGACCTTGCGTCGTGATCCCGAATTGCAGCGCGCGGGTCAGCCAGAAACCGATGGCGTCACAGGAAACAGCGAGACCGATCTCATTCGGCGCGCCATGGCCGACACGGCCCGGAGACCCGTCTTCCCAGGCGAGAAACGTCACAAGCGAACCGGGAGAGGAAACCGCATCGCCATAGAACAGGTGCAGCTGCGTGGCATCCTCGAAACCGGCGGTGCGTTTCACCAGCCGCAGACCGAGAAACCCGACATAAAAATCGATATTGGCCTGAATGCTGCGGGTGATCGCCGTGATGTGATGCAGTCCGCTCTTTGCTTTTATCCCGGTCATTGTCCGCCGCCTCCTGGGTCTCTATGTGACGGTTGTTATAAACAATCGGAGCGAAGACGCATGGTCAAACTTGTCGGAATCTCGGGCAGTCTCAGAAACAGATCGTTCAACACTTCGCTCTTGAACGCGGCGGCAGTGCATCTGCCCGAAGGCGTGACACTGACAAAAGGCACGATATCCGGCATCCCGCTCTACAATGCCGATGAAGAGGCGGAAGGCATTCCGCAAGCGGTGACGGTGCTGAAACGCCAGATATCCGAGGCCGACGGCGTCATCCTGTTCACGCCCGAATACAACAATTCCATCCCGGGCGTGTTCAAGAACGCCATCGACTGGCTTTCCCGCCCGCATCCTGACATCGCCGACGTCTTCAAGGGCCGCCCGTTCGCCATCGCCGGCGCCTCGCCCGGTAATTTTGGCACGCTGCTCTCCCAGAATGCGTGGCTGACCGTGCTGCACACGCTGGGGGCTGATGCATGGTCGGGCAAACGGCTGATGGTGGGCAGTGCGGCCAAGGTGTTCGATGCGGAAGGACGCATTACAGACGAGGCGGTTGCCAAAAGGCTTGGTGATTTCGTGGGCGGTTTTGCGGCGTATGTGGCGGCGAAGGGGTAGAGGTGGGCACCCCACAACCTTGACTTTTGGTGGCGAAATCGATAAAAAATCGTCTAGGCAGGCTGACTTCAAGGTCGCTGTCAGGCCAACCAGATCGGCAACGATCTGGTCTCGTAAACCACGGTAATGGGCGATAGATGCGAGGCCTGACAGCTTGTCAGGCCTCAATCATTATGGGGTATACGTCTCTTCTCAAACAGGCACTTGCGCGCAAAATAACTCAGCGGTTTGCGAGAAATCCTGCTCGCAACAATGACCTTCGGATGTGCCGACAACACTTCCATTCGGACATCGTTAAAGCCCTGCGGCTCAAGGCAATACACAACTGACCATGTCCGCCCATCCGCCATTTCGACAAAGATCAGGTTTTCGGCCCCACCGAAACTCCGCGACATATGGGTGAGGCTGTTGTTTTCAATGCTTTCCCTGATCCTAACGCAAAGCTGCTTCGACATTTCGTAACGATCCGCATCAAAAACTCTGCGGGTTCCGTGATGATCAAGCATGTGGTGATCATGCCCATGTTTGGCACGCTCAGTGAAGACATGGCAGGAAAACACGATCGTCACCTTGATGTCGGTACCGGGATCGCTGCCTTTTCCCGGGATTAAGGCCGCAAATGCATTCAGGTGTGAAAGGTCATGGCGATCTGTTCCAACCGCTATCCAGAAATATACCGCAGGAATTGCCACGACCACCATTACACCCTATGCGCGCATAAATCTGTATAGTGTCCCCTCTGGCAAAACCAGTGGAAATCCCGGAGCACATCCAGACAGGGCTGCGCCAAAAGATCCGATTTCCATTGCCGGTCCAAAATGCGCTAGGATAAATCCAATGCGCCGCCCCCGGCAACATCACCATGGAGTTCCCTCATGCGTCCCCACCATCTCGTGCTGCTGACCGCCCTTGCCGGCATGCTCGCCTCCTGCCAGACGATGACACCGGAAGAACGGCGCGCGGCCGATGAGAGCAAATGTGTCGGTTACGGTTTCAAGCCGCGCACGGAAGGCATGGCGCGCTGCCTGCTGGACCTCGATCTCGACCGCCGCGCCGACCTGCGCCAATGGCAGGATGAGATCAACAACCGCCCTCGTTTCTATGGACCGGTCATCGTGCAGCAGCCGGTCGTCGTGCGTCCGCGTTAATCAGCGAGATGGTGTAGCGCCAGCCCTGACCCTGATCGCCGCCTGCGCCGCCGCAAGCCTTGCGATCGGCACGCGAAACGGCGAGCACGACACATAATCCAGCCCGGCATCCTCGCAGAAACTGATGGAGGCCGGGTCGCCACCGTGTTCGCCGCAGATACCGAGTTTCAGGTCGCCCCTGGCGCGCCGCCCTCGTTCCGCCGCCAGCTGGATCAGCTCGCCAACGCCCTCGAAATCCAGCGACACGAACGGGTCGTGTTCGATGATGCCCTTCTTCTGATAGGTCGGAATGAAGGTGGCGGCATCGTCGCGGGAAATGCCAAAAGTCGTCTGGGTGAGGTCGTTGGTGCCGAACGAAAAGAATTCCGCCGTTTCGGCAATCACGTGTGCCCGCAAGGCGGCGCGTGGCAATTCGATCATCGTGCCGGCCAGATAGGTGGTTTCGCGCCCCGTTTCCTTCGCCACCGAGGCTGCCACGCAATCGATCACGCCCTTGACGTAATCCAGTTCGGCACGCAGGCCCACCAGCGGCACCATGATTTCCAGTGCCACCGGCGCGCCTGTTTCCGCGGCCGCAGCAGCGGCGGCTTCAAAGATGGCACGCGCCTGCATCTCGGCAATCTCCGGATAGGAAATCGCCAGACGACAGCCACGATGGCCCATCATCGGGTTGAATTCGTGGATGGCATCGATGCGGCGCGCAAGGAAACCCGGCTCCATGCCCATGGCCTCGGCCACATCGTTTATCTCGGCTTCCGTTTTCGGCAAAAACTCGTGCAGCGGCGGATCGAGCAGACGGATCGTCACCGGCAGGCCGGACATGATCGAAAACAGCTCGAAGAAGTCGCTCCGCTGCATCGGTAGCAGCTTGTCGAGCGCGGTACGGCGGCCAGCCTCGTCTTCTGCCAAAATCATCTCGCGCATGACATGAATGCGCTCGCCTTCAAAAAACATGTGCTCGGTGCGGCAGAGGCCGATGCCTTCGGCGCCAAAGGCGCGGGCGGCGCGGGCATCCTGTGGCGTATCGGCATTGGTGCGCACATTCATGCGCCGACACTGATCGGCCCACTGCATGAGCCGGCCGAAATCGCCCGACAATTCCGGCTGGATCATCGGCACCAGACCGGCCAGAACCTGCCCGGCCGAACCATCCAGCGTGATGATATCGCCGCGTTTCAAAACAACGCCGCCGGCGCCGAGCAGCTTGTCGTTGCGGGCATCGACACGGATCGAGCCTGCACCGACCACGCAGGGAATGCCCATGCCGCGCGCCACGACCGCCGCATGACTGGTCATGCCGCCGCGCGTGGTCAGAATACCTTCTGCAGCATGCATGCCGTGAATGTCTTCCGGGCTGGTTTCGGTGCGCACCAGAATGACTTTTCGCCCCTCCGCTTCGGCCGCGATCGCCTCTTCCGAGGTGAACACGATCTCGCCGCTTGCCGCCCCCGGAGAGGCCGGCAGGCCGGCGCCGATCACCCGACGTTGCACGTTCGGGTCGATGGTCGGGTGCAGAAGCTGATCGAGCGAGGGCGGCTCGATGCGACAGATGGCGTCTTCGTGGGTAATCACACCCTCATCGACCATATCGACGGCGATCTTCATGGCGGCGCGGGTGGTGCGTTTGCCATTGCGGGTCTGCAGCATGAAAAGCTTGCCGCGCTCCACCGTGAATTCGATATCCTGCATGTCGCGAAAATGCGCTTCCAGCGTGGTGCAGACGGTTTTGAACTCGGCAAAAGCCTCCGGCATCAGCTTTTCCATCGAGGGTTTTTCGCCACCGGTGGCGATGCGCCCCTCTTCGGTGATCGACTGCGGCGTGCGAATTCCGGCCACCACGTCCTCGCCTTGAGCGTTCACCAGAAACTCGCCGTAAAGAGCCTTCTCGCCGGTCGAGGGATTGCGTGTGAAGGCAACGCCGGTTGCCGAGGTCGAACCGAGATTGCCGAAAACCATGGCCTGAACGCTGACCGCCGTGCCCCATTCGGCGGGAATATTGTGCAGCGTGCGAAAGGTGACGGCGCGCGGGTTCATCCAGCTGGCAAACACCGCGCCGATCGCCTTCCACAGCTGTTCGTGCGGATCCTGCGGAAAGGTTTCTCCGAATTCTTCCTCGATCATGTCCTTGTAACGCGACACGACCTGCTGCCATTCGACGGCGCTCATCTCGGTATCGTATTCGTGGCCGCACTGGGCCTTTTCGTCTTCCAGAATTTCCTCGAAAATCTCGTGATCGACGCCCATCACCACATCGGCATACATCTGGATGAAACGACGATAGGTATCCCAGGCAAAACGCGCATCACCGGCATCATGGCCGAGCGCCTGCACGGTTTCGTCATTGAGGCCGAGATTGAGCACGGTATCCATCATGCCGGGCATGGAGGCGCGGGCGCCGGAGCGGACGGAGAGAAGAAGCGGGCGTGTGTCGCCGCCAAATGTGCGGCCGGTTTCTTCCTCCATGGCGCCGATGCCATCCAGCACCTGGCGGCGCAGTTCTTCCGGCAGGGCGCGACCATTGGCGTAATACCAGGTGCAGACATCGGTGACGATGGTCATGCCGGGCGGCACCGGCAGGCCAAGCGCTGCCATCTCGGCAAGGTTGGCCCCTTTGCCGCCTAAAAGTGCACTGTCGGCGGCTCTCCCTTCCGCCGTGCCACCGCCGAAGCGGTATACCCATTTCGCCATGCCTGCTCTCCACCCGATGCGGGCCTGTTCTTGTCTTTTGCCAAAGGCTTACAGCATATTCCTTTGGGAGGAAACGCAAGCGTCCGCATCGATTGCTGCGCCGCAATGGAAAAAATATCCATCCCGATGCCAAATACGAGGATGTGATATGCTTGTGGCAAAGGAAAGGATTACGCAAAAGCAGCAAAATCAAAACGGAACTCTTCCATGCCTGTGACGAGACGACACATCCTGGCGCTTGCGGGCGTGACAACGGCTGCCGCCGCCCTTCCCGGCGCACTGACCGCCGAAGGCATCACGGACAACATGGCCGCACAAGCCAACCTGCCCTTCGCGCTGACCACACCGATCCATTGCGGCGAAGTTGCCTTGCGGGTGCGCGATCTCGACAACATGGTGGCCTATTACCGCGCGGTTCTGGGCCTCGCCGAATTGTCGCGCACGAAGGAAGGCGCAACGCTCGGTGCCGGCAAAACCCCGCTACTGCATCTCATCACCACGCCGGATGCGAAAATCGAGCCCGTCACCAGCGCCGGGCTTTACCATGTCGCCTATCTGATGCCGAACCGGGCGGAACTGGCGCGCTGGCTGGTGCATATCGCCATGACGAAGGTGCCGGTCAGCGGTTTTGCCGATCACAATGTCAGCGAGGCCATCTATCTGATGGACCCGGAAGGCAACGGCATCGAGGTCTATTGCGACCGCCCGCGCGAAAACTGGCAATGGAATGACGGCGTCGTCACCATGGGAACCGAACAGCTCGATGTCGACGGCATTCTGGCGCTGGCGGATACGACGAAAGACACGTTTGAGCGTGCCCCGGACCTGATGCGCATTGGCCACATGCATCTGAAGGTCGGAGACCTGACGAAGGGCGACGCGTTTTACGTGGCGGCAGCCGGGCTGGTGCATACGCGAAAAGGCCGCGAGGATGCGGCCTTCCTGTCATCCGGCGGTTACCACCACCACGTGGCGATGAACATGTGGCACAGCAAGGGGGTTGGCGCGCGCGAAAGCGGGCAGACCGGGCTTGCGTGGTTTTCGCTTGAAGTGACCGATAACGAGACACTGGAGGCGCAGCGCAGCCGTTTCGAGACTGCCGGTTTTGCGCCGAAAAGCCTGACCGACGGAAGAGGTTTCGAGGTCATCGACCCATGGGGCACCGGCCTGCGACTGGTGCTGGCGTAAACACGCCCTGAAACGCTTACCACGCTTTTTGGGAAACGGGCGCAACGGCCAAAAAAATAGGCTTTGCGGGGCCGCCTGCTCCGGCCCCGCAAAGCCTTCCGACCAGGACAGGAAAACCCGGTCGGGGGGTTCTTTCAGACAAGACCGGTTGCATCTTTTGCGCGCCCCGGCGGTCCGCCCTTGTTGAAATCATTAATAAACCGCTAACGGCTTTTCGTCCTCCCACAAATGGGTGAAACAGCGCAAATCAAAAAACCAAATTTGGTAACGTTCGGGAAAAACGGGTAGATTTACCTTTCCGTTTTTGCTTGACGCCCTAAGCGGCGTCACGGAGAAGTCATAAATAACAAAGACTCAGATGCCGGGCGTCATCAAAACCCGCATCTGATCGGCGCTTGGCTCGCCCAAAAGTTGCTGCCCATCCTTCGGATCGATCAGCCGCGCCCAGACCTTGGCCCCATCCGGCGAGAACAGAATGCGGATATGGCTATTCGGGCAATTGCGCGGATCGCAGGCACCGAACAATTCGAAATCGCCCTCCGGCAGCGTGACGACGCGCGACATGCCGGTGACATAACGCGCACTGGTGATGATGCTACGTGCCCATTCCGGCAGGTCGCGGCGCCCGCGCAGAAGGGCAACCAGCGCCTTCTTGTGTTCAGGCGATGTGGCGACGACGTGATTGAGGGCGCGATTGCCGATGGCGGGCGTTGAAGGCTGGGTGGTTTGGGCGGGCTGGGATTCCGCGAGGACCAGTGGAGCGGGAGAGAGCACGGCGGCGGAAACGAGAAGGAAGGTGACGAGAAATCGGAGCATGGGCACTGCACCACAGAAAGCCGGAGGAAACCTAAAAATCAGGGCGAAGCGCAAGAACCTTGGCCCTCAGAACGTCGGGCAAAACCCCGATGACCGGCCCCTTGTTATCCGATTTTCGACGATCGAAAAACAGTGCCATCCAGGGCAGGCCGGAGGTCCGGTTTGTAACGACCAGTGTCTCCAGTCGCAGACCGCATTCTTTCAGGTGATCGGGATCATCGATGATGAAACTGTATTCATCAAGCCTGTCCAGTTGTTTGGTGCAATAGAGAATACTGACCCAAGGGATGTTCGTTCCGGTCTTTCCAAGTTCGCGATATCCGGCCTTCCTGACAATACATGGCCTGTAATATGGCCCCGGCGCGAAGGGTTTATCGACATGCGGAAATGCACACCAGACAAAGTCCCACCTCCTGGGAAGCGGGACGACGCCGGTGTCGTAACAATCGCCGGGGCTCAAGGATAGGCTTCCGCTCAGGTCGAAATCGGCTTCAATTCACCAAGGTCACCAAAACCCTCTTGGACAAGGGCATCGAGCTTTTCAAAGTAGGCGGGATCGTAATCAGGGCCGGCACGGTTGGCACGCTGAAACTCGGCAGGCACGGAATCCTCTTCCGTCGTCTGCCCCCCGGCGTCCATCCACGAGGCAAGGTCTTCGCTCTCAATCGCGTATGAGAAATGCGCACTCACCACAATCCGGGTCACGTTTTCTCTCCACAGGCCGGCATCAGGGAAATGTCTTTAAGGATCAAAACCACAAATTTCTGCCGAATAGCACGCCGTTGCAGCGGTATGTCATGGGTCCTTAGAACCGCAAGAATACAATTTTGTCGCCAGAAAAGCTACCATTTTGCGACCTTCAGCAGCGGCTTCCGCATCGCTCAATTCCGGCAACGCGATCTCATGCGCCGCCATCAGATCCCGAAGCTCGGAATAATCGACAGCCAGCAAGAACATCGCCCGCTGACGACTGATCCGCCCTTCCGAAAAATCCAGCAATGTCTTTTCGACTGCTGGCTGCGGTGTCTTTGCATTCAGCATGCCCAACCCTCCGCTTAACTTGCTCGGCTTGACCATATGCCTTTTACCGTCGCCGTTCAAACGGCAACAATTCGCCTCTCCGCCCTCACACCGCCTCGGCCAGCTGCTCGGCCGCCTGCAGATCCACCGACACCAGCTGGCTGACGCCCTGCTCGGCCATGGTGACGCCGAACAGGCGGTTCATGCGGGCCATGGTGATCGGATTGTGGGTGATGATCACGAAACGGGTCGCGGTCGAGGCCGCCATTTCGTCCATCAGGTTGCAGTAACGCTCGACATTGTGGTCGTCGAGCGGGGCGTCCACTTCGTCCAGCACGCAGATCGGCGCCGGATTGGTGAGGAAGACGGCGAAGATCAGCGCCATCGCCGTCAGCGCCTGTTCGCCGCCCGAAAGCAGCGTCATCGTCTGCGGTTTCTTGCCCGGCGGGCGAGCGAGAATTTCGAGGCCGGCTTCGAGCGGATCGTCGCTTTCGATCAGCTGCAGTTCCGCCGTGCCACCATTGAACAGGTGGGTGAACAGCCGCTGGAACTGGGTGTTGACCACGTCGAAGGCGGCGATCAGGCGTTCGCGACCCTCGCGGTTCAAACTCTGGATGGCGCCGCGCAGTTTCTTGATGGCATCGATCACGTCATCGCGCTCGCGGGTGAGCGCTTCGAGCTTTTCGGAAAGCTCTTTCTGCTCCTCATCGGCGCGCAGGTTGACGGCGCCAAGCCGTTCGCGCTCGATCTTCAGGCGATCCAGCTCGCGCTCCACCTGCGCGATATCCGGCGGCGGCGCTTCGTGGCCGAGGCCGGTCAGACGCCATGCCTCATGCGGTTCGCAGCTCAGCGCCTCGCGGATGCGGACTTCCGTCTCGTTGCGGCGCTCGGCGGCGGAAACCAGACGCTCCTCGGCGCGGCCACGGCGTTCGCGGGTTTCGGCCAGTTCCGACAGAGCGATCGTAGCGATACGGTCGGCTTCGCGCTGGCGGTTTTCGGCCTCGACCAGAATGTCGGATGCAGCCTTGCGGGCATCTTCCGCTTTCTGCAATTCATTGAGCAGAGCCCGGCGTTTGTCGTCGAATTCTTCCGGCGCGAGGTCGAGATCGACCATTTCCTCACGCGCCTCTTCCTCGCGTTCGCGCAGCGAAGCGATATGGTCTTCGGCGCTGGCCGCACGGCCCTGCCAGGTGGCGCGTTCCTGACCTATTGCCGCGACGCGGCGGCGACGGGCATCGGTTTCGCGCGAAAGGCCCTCGTAGCGGGCACGGGCTTCAGCCAACAGGCCGCGATCGGTGGCGACGGTTGCCTGCTGCTCGCGCAGGCGGGCATCGACCTCATCGACATTGGGGGCATCTTCCAGCTCTGCGCGGGCGGCTTCGTCCTGCTCGGAAACTTCCGCGATCTGTTCGCGCAACTGTTCCAACGCGGCAGCTGCCACATCACGACGGCGCATCAGGTCGCCGGATGCACGCTCGGCTGCGGCCAAGGCCTCACGGGCCTCCGCCAACTGACGCTGGGCGATACGGCTGCGCTCACGGGCATCGTGAAGCCGCAGTTCTTCGGTGGCGATCGCATCGATGGCGGCGGCGGCCAGCGTTTCGGCTTCCGAGAGCGCAATCTGCGCCTCGTCGATTTCCGCTTCCAGTTCCGACAGACGGTTCTTCTGGGCAAGCCGCAGGGCAGCGGCGCTGGGCGCTTCCGAACCGGTAACATGGCCATCCCAGCGGAACACCGCGCCTTCACGTGTCACCAGCCGCTGGCCGGGTTTCAACTGCGGCATCAGGCGGTTGGCATTGTCGAGATCGGTGATACCGATCTGCGACAGGCGACGGGCCAACTGCGGCGGCGCGATCACATGCGTAATCATCGCCTCGACGCCATCGGGCAGAGCCGGATCGGAACCCGCATCACCGGCACCGGACCAGTAGGACGGCGCGGAAGAATCCAGCGCGCTTTCGAGATCATCGCCCAGCACGGCACCAACAGCCGTTTCATACCCACGGTCAACACGGATAACCTCGGCCACCGGCGGATAAGTGCCGGACGTGTCACCTGCCGCCAGCATGCGGCGGATGGTCTTGCTTTCGGTTTCCAGCCCGCCCAGATGCGAACGTGCGGCCACGACCGGGGCGCGCGCGTCTGCCTCCCTGCGGCGGGCAAGACCAAGCGCCTCCTCGACGTCCTCGATCAAAACCGCGATATCCTCGACGGCGATTTCCGCCGCTTCCACCGCCTCACGGCGCTCGGACGGATCAGCCAGACCGGACAGACGCTCATCGATACCCGTCAACTCCGCCTGCGCCTCGCCAAGCGAGCGTTCCAGACGGCCACGGCGGTCGGCCAGATCACGGATGACGCGTTCAAGCTGCTGGCGACCGGCGGCGGCTTCGGCGCGCTCGGCGGTCACTTGCGCAAACACCCGCTCGCTATCGACAAGGCTTGCGGCTGCCCCCTCGAATGCTTCGCGCAACTCCTCGGCTTCCGCACCGCTTTCGGCCAGCAGTTCGGCAAGCTCCGCCTCTTCCGCATCGAGACGCGCCAGCACCTCGGCGTTTTCCGAAACCAGCCGTTCCTCACGGCGAATATCTTCGCCCAGTTGCGCCAAGCGCCGGGTCAACTCGTCGCGGCGACGCAGCAGACGGCCCGCCTCTTCCTCCAGCTGGCCACGGGCAATCTGCAGGCGCTGCAATGCGGCACCGGCGGCCGCTTCCGCTTCGCGCAGTTCCGGCAGTTTGTGCGACACGATCGCCTGGTTCTTGGCCGCCTCCATCTGCGCCTGCGCCTTTTCGGCGACAATGGCGGTGGCCTGGTTGAGCGTGCTGACGGCCTCGCCCTCGGCCTCCTTGGCCTGCACCCAGCGGATATGCAGAAGCATGGCCTCGCGGGCGCGGATATCGGCAGACAGGCTCTTGAACCGGTTGGCCTGACGCGCCTGACGCTTCAGGCTTTCGATCTGGCTTTCCAGCTGCGCCACGACATCTTCAAGACGCTCAAGGTTCGTTTCCGCAGCCCGCAGGCGCAGTTCCGCTTCGTGGCGGCGCGAATGCAGGCCGGAAATACCGGCGGCCTCTTCCAGCAACTGGCGACGGGCCTGCGGTTTGGCCGAAATCAGCTCACCGATACGCCCCTGCCCCACCATGGAAGGCGAGCGCGCGCCGGTGGAGGCATCGGCGAACAGAAGCTGCACATCCTTGGCACGCGCTTCCTTGCCGTTGATGCGGTAGACCGAACCCTGCTCGCGCTCGATGCGGCGCGACACCTGAATCTCGTCGGCATCGTTGAACGCGGCCGGCGCGGTGCGGTCAGAATTGTCGAGATAAAGGCCGACTTCGGCGGTGTTGCGGGCCGGGCGGTTGCCGGAACCGGAAAAGATCACGTCGTCCATGCCGGACGCGCGCATGTTCTTGTAGGAATTTTCGCCCATCACCCAACGCAGCGCCTCGACAAGATTGGACTTGCCGCAGCCATTGGGGCCGACAACGCCGGTCAGGCCGGGTTCGATGATGAATTCGGTGGGTTCGACAAAGGATTTGAAACCGACGACGCGGAGGCGATTGAACTTCAACGGTTCAGCCTCCCCGCTTCGGTTGATGAAGAAATCGCGGACGTGCCAAAACGACCGTCCGCGATCATCTCGCAGACAGGTTTAGAGAAGGCTGTCGAAAAGAGCCGACATGTTCTCAACCGTCATGTCCCCAGCATAGCGCTCGCCGTTGATGATGAAGGTCGGCGTCGAGTTGACACCAAAGTCCTTGGCGCCGCGCTGCATCGTCGCGTTCACATCATCGAGAAGCTTCTGGTTGGTCAAGCAGGCGTTGAAGCTTTCCTGTGAAAAACCGGCAATCTTGACGGCCTGCATCAGGGCATTGCGAACATTGCCGTCGCCGGGGGCGGCCCAGGCGCGCTGTTGTTTGAACAGCATGGAAATCATCGGGTAATACTGATCGGACGTGGCAAGCTCGGTCGGCTTGGACGGGTTGCAGCGTGCCAGCATGAAGGCAGCGGTCGCAGCCGGATCGAACGGGAATTCGCGGATGATGAAGCGCACCTTGCCGGTATCGACATATTTTTCCTTGATCGGATCGAATGTCGTGGCGTGGAAATGGGCGCAATGCGGGCAGGTCATCGACATGTATTCGACAACGGTGATCGGCGCGTCATCCTTGCCGACCTGCATTTCCGGCAGCGGGCCGGGCTTCAGAACTTCGGCCATATCGACCTTGCCATCGGATGTGGGCTTTTCCTGAGCCTGTGCCGTGGCGATCGAACCGACGAAGGTCAGGCCGAGAGCGGTGGAGGCGGATCCTGCGAGAACGGCGCGGCGGCTGAGGCTCGCGGCAAAAGTCTCGTTGGTCATCGTCTGAGTGGTCATGAAGACACCTGTTGAGAGGAATAAAACTGTCGAGATTTCCGTAGCCTGCCGAATTGTGTCCGACAAGAGCGGCTTGGATTACTCTTTTCAAACAATTGTGACGAGGAATGGACAAGGCAAGCCCGGGGGCGGCGATGGGGCGGCAATGGGACGATTGGGCGCAGGATCGCAGATGCGACAATCACCGCCGCAACGTCCGCTTCTTCTGCAGCACCGCCGTGCCGAGCCGCGTGACGGCATTGCGAAGCGCATCATTGTCGATGCCCTCCATCATCTCGTCCAGTTTTCGCGCCGCCTCGCCTTTCAGCGGCGGCGGTTTGGGGCGATGGCGCGGCGCCTGTACCACCGGCTTCTGCAGGATGCGGATCTGGCGGATCGCCGGAAAACCGAAAAATGCGTTGATGCGGCCGATCAGTTCGCCCTGCGCATGGGAAAGAAACAGCGCGCGCGCGCCTTCGCAGGCAATCGTCAGCGTGCCGGCCTGATAGCCGGTATCCGTGCCGGGTTCGCGGCGTGGCCAGGCGATCTTTTCCGGCCGGGTGCACTCGGCAAAATCCTCGCCGGCGATTTCATCCCAGGAGCCGAGCAGCGCGGTGGAAATGCCGGCGCGCTTGGCCAGAACCGGATCGATGATACCGTTCGCCACCTCGGCGATCTGGTGCGCACCACGGCGTATGAATTGTTTCTTGTTCGTCTCGCTCATGATCCCTGCCCGGCGCGTCTTTTCGGTGGCAGCAATATCACCTTTTGCGAAAGCGGCATTGCCACGATCAATGCGAACCACAGGAAGATGCTATCATAGATGTCCTGGAAGAACAGGATATTGGTGGACCCGGCAACGGCATAACCGAACAGGATCAGCAGCGCCATGAACAGCCGCTTGCGGCGCGCCACCGTGGTCGGATTGCGCAGCACGCACAAAAGCGGCGAAAACAGCATCAGCAGCGTTGCGACAAGACCGGCGAAACCGGCATCGAAGGTGACGGTGATGAAACCGTTATGGAAATGCGAATAGGAATATCCCAGTTTCGAAATGAATTCCTGGCGGTTCTGCACGCCATAACCCAGCCAGGGATTTTCGACGATCAGTCCGCTTGCATATTGCCACAGCGCCATGCGCGCCGTGTAGGATTCGTCGGCGCCTGTGTCGTTGGCAAAATAACCCAGCATGTCGATCAGCCGCTCGGAATGTTGCAATCCGAGCGCCATGATCGCAAGCAGCGCGACGGCCAGCAGGGCCGCGCCCTTCCGATTGTAGAACCGCCGCAGTTTTTGCGGAAACAGCACGAACAGCATGACCAGCGCGATGACGGGAATAGGCAGCACGCCGCGTGATTGCGAAAGAAGAATGCAAAGAATGCCGGCAACAAAACCGACCCAGCCGAGCGCCTGCCGTTGCGGCCGCGGCGAAACGGTGCTGAGCAGCGACACCGAAGCCAGCATGGCGCAGATCATGCTGAACGGCAGCGCATTGCCGAGCCCACCATGGGCGCGCATCGCGAACAACTCCACCTGGATCACCGCGACGGGCAGCGCCAGGATGCCGCAAAAGGCGGCGCCGACGACGAAGGCATCGATCAGAGCCGAGGTGGAACCGACGCGCAGGCGCGGCAGGACGAGCGGGAAAAACACGAAGGCCGACAGTGCAACGAGACGACTGAGCAGCCGGTCTGCCGTCGCCGGATCGTAATTGACCAGAGCCGCCAGAAGAATGGTTGCCGCATAAAGCCATGCCGGGCCGATGATATAGAGATCACTGCGCTGGAAGCGCGCCGGAAAGCGCTTTAATGCCAGCGAAATCAGCGCCCAGCCCATGGAAATGCCCAGCAGGATGGTGATGATCGAGCCTGCGATACCGGCCGCGCCGCCGACCATGGCAAGACAGGCAACGTTGTTTCGTTGCATCGAAGGCAGTTTCATTCCGGCTCTTTTCATTGACGCATCACACGGGGAGGATTTAGGAGAGAGGCCCGTGATTGGAAGCTGACTTTGCACTCTGGCGTAAAAATACCCAACACCTATGGTGCCGAACTGCTGACTTGGTACGATCGTCACCATCGCGAATTGCCATGGCGCGTCAGCCCTTCCGCAGCCAAAGCCGGAAAATTTGCGAACCCCTATCACATCTGGCTATCGGAAGTCATGCTGCAGCAGACGACCGTGCAGGCCGTCAAACCCTATTTCGCAAAATTCCTGGCGCTCTGGCCCAGGGTGGAAGATCTCGCCGCAGCCCCTGCCGATGACGTGATGGCCGCATGGGCGGGCCTGGGTTATTACGCCCGCGCCCGCAACCTGAAAAAATGCGCCGAAGCGGTGGCGCGTGATCATGGCGGCATCTTTCCCGATACGGAAGCCGGATTGAAGGCGCTGCCGGGTATCGGCGATTATACCGCCGCAGCCGTTGCCGCCATCGCGTTCAACCGACAGGCGGCGGTGATGGACGGCAATGTCGAGCGGGTGATTTCCCGGCTCTTTGCCATCGATGGCCCGCTTCCCGGCTCGAAACCGCTGATGAAGCAGAAGGTGGCGGAACTGACGCCAGCAGATCGTCCCGGCGATTTCGCGCAGGCGATGATGGATCTCGGCGCCACCATCTGCACGCCAAAACGGCCTGCCTGCGCGCTCTGTCCGTTCAATAGCCGCTGTCTGGCATTCGCAAATGACGAGCCCGAACGTTTTCCGGTAAAGGCGCCGAAAAAGGCAAAACCGGTGCGCGTCGGCGCCGCTTTCGTGGCCGTAACCCCCGATGGCGAAATTCTGCTGCGCCGCCGTATCGAGACCGGGCTTCTGGGCGGCATGACGGAAGTGCCGACCACGGCATGGACGGCGCGTTTCGATGGCGGCACGACGCCGGAGCACGCACCTTTTCCCGGCAACTGGGAAGCCTGCGGCCAGATCGTCCACGTCTTCACCCATTTCGAACTGCGGCTTTCGGTCTATCGTCTGCAGCACGAGAAGATCGAGACGGAAGGCGGCGGCTGGTGGGAACCGGTGACCAATCTCGAAGCACAGGCATTGCCGACCGTCATGAAAAAGGCAATCGTGCAGGCGATACCGCTCGCGTTTTAAAAACTGTAATACGGATATCAGGAAGGTTTCATGGCCGCTCACATCGACCACATCGTCTTCGACATCGGCAAGGTGCTGATCCACTACGACCCGAACATTCCCTTCAGCCGCATCATTCCCGACGATGGCGAACGTCGCTGGTTTTTCGAAAATGTCTGCACCCACGACTGGAACCTGGAACAGGACCGCGGCCGCACCTGGGAAGAGGCGGAAGACCTGCTGATTGCGGAACATCCCGACCGCGAGGAACAGATCCGCGCGTTTCGAAAACACTGGCGCGAGATGGTGCCGCATGCCTATGAGGGCTCGGTTGCAATCATGGAAAGCCTGATCGACCAGGGCCGCGACGTGACTATGCTCACCAACTTTGCCTCCGACACGTTTCGCCATGCGCAGGAACTGTTTCCGTTCCTGAAAAAGCCGCGCGGCGTGACGGTGTCCGGCGATATCAAGCTGATCAAGCCGGATGTGGCGATCTATGAAAAACACGCCCGCGATTTCGGCCTGAAACCGGAAGCGACCCTGTTCATCGACGACAGTTATCCGAATGTCGAAGGCGCGCGGAAAGCCGGATGGCAGGCGGTTCATTTTGTCGATGCCGAGACGCTGAAGAGGGATTTGGATGCGTTGGGCGTGGCGTATTAGGCCGGACAACGCTCTATCTTTCCGTCATCCCGGCCTTGTGCCGGGATCCAGCTGACGCACGTCTGCGTGGTGAAAGGGTCCTCAGCCTATCCGCGCTTCCGCCTTCAGCTCGGCAAGAAGCACCTCAGCACGAACCTCGCGACCTTCACCGCTCGCCATGCCTTCGGCATAAGCCTTCTTAAGCCGCTTTTGCATCATCTCTGCCTGATGCGGTGTGAGCGAGACGGTAAGAGTGCGCATGGACCGGCCTTTCGTTTGAAAGGGCAACTTAACACGCATCACAAGAACTAACAAAAATTGTTAGCGGGCTTGGTACGCATCGCGCTAAAACCCCTGCAACGCTTGCGGCACGACATAGGCGCCATCCTTGAAACGCAGGCGATGTTTGGCGGTCGTCGCCTTTTCGGTCTTCCTGCAATCCTCGGCGGTCTTTTCGGTCAGACGGTGAATGAGCGTATCTGACACAACGATATCGGCCATCGGTGATTTGGCAGGCACCATGGTGAGCGTGCGGTTCAGGTCTTCGAACTCACCGTTGCAATTGGTATCCCATTCTCCACCGAACTTGGCGACAACGAGATTTTCGAGAACCGGTTTCAACTGCTGCCCCTCAATGGCGAACAGCCAGAGACCGGCGTTGTTGTAAGGGTTCGGCCCAGAGCTGCCGCGCATCATCCGTCGCAATCCAAATGCCACGTTTCCCGGTGCCAGCTGATAAAATGCCGTATCGAAGGCAAGCTCTTCGATGAAGATCGCATCGTCATCCATCATGCCGTCCAGCCGATGCCGGTGCTTGACATCCAGACTGGCGCTGTCGAGCACGAGAATATCGAGATCGCCCTCGTGCATGCCCTCTTCCGGCGGCTTGCCCATCAGCGGCACGCCAACCAGCATCAGGCCCGGCCGGGCCGGCCAGGTGCGGCAGAGCACGGCTTGCGGATCGTCGCCGCTATCGGCCTCGGGCACGGTCAGCGTCTTGCCATCCATCTCGAACATGTTTTCCGGCAGCGCCTTTGCGCCCGGATAGGCCTTCCGGACGATTTCCACCACACGTGAACCACACGCATTTTCCGCCCCATGAGCAAACGGCATGGCTGCAAGCGAGCCGGCAAGCGCAATCGTGGCGCGCAAGGCGATGGCCGACATCAGGTCTTCTCCGGTTGGCAGCAATGCGTGGAGCTTGCCGCATAATCGCCTGGTCGCAAAGCACAAATAAAAGACGCCCGGTCTCATCGAAACCGGGCGTCAAGGATCCTCTTCCGGGACTAGAGGTACATGACCGGAAGAGGAATATCGCGATATGGCGGCCGCCGGGTCATCCTGCGGCCTTTGAACTGGTGGATCAGCCTGCCTTTGCCATATCGTTTCTGATGACGGTCCGCAGATCGTCGATGGGTTTCAAAACGCCGTCTTCCTCGTAGTGCCAGAAGGTCCAGCCATTGCAGGCATCGAACCCTTGCACCTTGGCGCCGAGGCGGTGGATCGAACCGGCGGCTCCGCCGGATGCCAGCGTGCCATCGGCACGCACGATGGCGCTGTAACGGCGTTTTGCATCGGTGAGCACCTGACCCGGACGGATGAGGCCCGATTCAACCAGCGTGTTGAAGGCGACGCGCGGTTCGGCCTTCTTGCCGGTCATGACGGTGAGTTCGGCGCCACCGAGCGGCTCGACGGCTTCGATACGGGCAGATGCCGCATCGATATAGTCCTGCTCGCGTTCGATGCCGACGAAGTTGCGGCCGAGACGTTTGGCAACGGCACCGGTCGTGCCCGAGCCGAAGAACGGATCGAGGATGATATCGCCCGGCTTGGTGCAGGACATGATGACACGCGCCAGCAGCGCTTCCGGCTTCTGGGTCGGATGCACCTTCTTGCCGTCATCGCCCTTCAGGCGTTCGCCGCCCGAGCAGATCGGGAACAGCCAGTCGGAGCGCATCTGCACGTCGTCGTTGGAGGCCTTGAGGGCATCGTAGTTGAACGTATAGCCCTTGGACTTGGCATCGCGGCTGGCCCAGATCATCGTCTCGTGAGCGTTCTGGAACCGGCGGCCTTTAAAATTCGGCATCGGGTTGGTCTTGCGCCAGACGATGTCGTTGAGGAGCCAGAAATTCAGGTCCTGCATGATCGCGCCGACGCGAAAGATGTTGTGGTAGGAGCCGATCACCCAGATCGTGCCATTGGGCTTGAGCACGCGGCGGCAGGCGAGCAGCCAGGCGCGGGTAAATGCATCGTACATTTCAAACGAGGCGAACTGGTCCCATTCGTCATCGACGGCATCGACCACGGAATGATCGGGACGGTGCAGCGTGCCGCCGAGCTGCAGGTTATACGGCGGGTCGGCAAAGATCGCATCGACCGAATGATCCGGCAGAGCGTTCAAAGCAGCGACGCAATCGCCCTTGATGATGGAGTTAAGCCAGTTCTTTGGCTGCTGGCGGGTCGATGTGATATCGGCCAGCGGGAATACGAACGCCATTTTGATACTCGCCTCTACGCTTACTCGGATACGTGTTTATTGACTGTTATGGTTACTGATTTTGGTTACCAAACACTGAACGGGCGGACGATTTCGGGAAAAGATTTGGCGTGGTGGGGAGATGGCAATTGCGGTAGACTCGCTGCAAACCAATATCCCGACGCCGACACGAGATAAGCCCATGCCGAATGTTGCTCTCGGAAGCCACTACGACGAGTTTATTAAGAAGCAGCTGGAAACAGGTCGCTATGACGATGCCAGCGAGGTTATCCGCGCCAGCTTGCGGCTGCTGGAAAATCATGAAGTCGAACACGAGCGCTGGCTGACGGAAGAGATCCCCGCGCGATACGACGAACTGATGAACGATCCCTCCAAAGGCGTGCCTGCCGAAGACGTGCGAGCACGTTTTGAAGCCAAACGCCGAGACGCCAACGAGCGTAGCAGGAATATCGGTGACGTCGTTCCGCGCGAGCGGAACGAACGCGCTTAGAGATGCGGAAAGACTTTAGCGCTCAAGAATTGCCGCGCTTCTCCTGATAGATGAGATAGGCCGCGAATGCACCGGCAATGACGATACCGACGATTGGTATCGTCATGAAAAGAACATCAAACATCGACATCGATGTCATCATCGGTCCTGATCCTTCTCAGCAACAATGCGCCAATCCAATGTAGCACAGCTGCAAAGAATAGCCAAAGAAGCGCACTGATGAAATTGGCGAGCTTCAGCTGGAAGCTCAAAAACGTCGCGGTTACAGGAACGATCGCACCAGCAGCACCTATCGCGGTCGCCAGTTGATTACACCAGGCCGCATGATGTTTGTTGAGTTCATTAAAGACCGCTACGTCACGCTTTGATAGGATTTTCATATTTGGGCCCGCCCGTTCACTCCGGCCCAAATACAATTATAAGTCGCACCGTATTGCAATCCCTTCACCCCGCATGCACGACCCTGCTGTCCTCCGGCACCTCCTCCCGCTCATTCATCCCATAATCGCGTAGCACATGCGCCACCCGCAGCCGGTAATCGGCAAAGATGCCGCCCCTTCCCGCCTTCTGGGCGGCGCGGTGGCTTTCTAGATTGCGCCATTGTTTCACCGCCCCCTCATCGCGCCAGAAAGACAGCGACAGGATCTTGCCGCGATTAGTAAGGCTCTCGAACCGTTCGATCGACACAAAACCGTCGATCGTCTCCAGTTCCTTGCGCAACTCTCCGGCGATATCGAGATAATGGTGACGTTCGCCCATGAAGGGCATGACTTCGAAAATGACGGCAATCATGGTTTTCCTCCCAATCCATGCGGCAGCGACAGGTTTTTCAGAAAAATCCGGTCCTCCTTCAGGATGAACCGTTCGCGCTTGGCGAATTCGTAATTCTGCCGCCCCAGCGGATCGGCCGCAAGGTTTGCGCGATAGGCCTCATAAGCCGCGAGGTTTTCGATATTGTACACACCGTAAGCCGTGGTCGCCGATCCCTCGTGCGGGCCAAAATAGCCGATCAGATCGGCGCCGTTGCGCGGAATGCACTGGCCCCAGACCTTCGAATATTCGGCGAACTCTTCGCGTTTGAACGGATCGATCTCGTAGCGGATAAAGCAGGTGATCATCAAAAATTTCCTTCTGTTGGCACGCCACCTTCTGCCATGCCGATTTGCGCCGATGTTTTGGTCTTGATCGAAGCATGCGAGCAAAATCCGTGCTAAAACTCGCGCCATGAAAGAAGGACCGGATATCGCCCGCCTGGGCACGCTGATCGGCGACCCCGCCCGCGCCAACATGCTGACCGCGCTGATGGGCGGGCAGGCGCTCACCGCGAGCGAACTGGCGCAGGCCGCCGGCGTGTCGCTGCCGACCGCCAGTTCGCATCTCTCCAAACTGGAGGATGGCGGGCTGCTGTCTCAGCGCAAGCAGGGCCGGCATCGCTATTTCGCACTGGCCGACACCGCCACCGGTGCCATGCTGGAAAGCCTGATGGGTTTTGCCGCCAGCCGTGGCCATCTGCGCCACAAGCCTGGGCCAAAGGACCCGGCCTTGCGCAAGGCGCGTGTCTGTTACGATCATCTCGCCGGCGATTTTGGCGTGCGCATGTTCGATAACCTGATCTGCGAAGGCACGATTATCGCCGAGGGCGAAAATCTGGTGCTGAGCGAAGCCGGCGAGGCACGTGTCTCAGCGCTCGGCATCAACATCGAAAAACTGCATTCGCCGCGCCGTCCGCTTTGCAAATCCTGCCTCGACTGGAGCGAGAGGCGCTCGCATCTGGCCGGCTCTCTCGGCCGGGCGCTTCTTGCTCATTTCATCGATCAGGGCTGGGCGCGAAGAATGGCAGACAGCCGCGTGATAACATTCACGCCGGAGGGCGAACGCCGCTTTATGGCCGTTTTTCCGGTCGATTGAGCCGTTTCGCATTGTTCAGCCAGTCCGCCTCGTGTAGATGCGGCTTACCCATCAGTTTTGAGAGAACTTTTTGCTCATGAGCGGTTTCGACCTCATCATCTTCGACTGTGACGGCGTTCTGGTCGATTCGGAAATCATCGCGGCGCAGGTGGAATCCCACCTCCTGACCGAAGCCGGTTACCCGATCAGCGCGGAAGAAATGGGCGAGCGTTTTGCCGGCATGACCTGGCGCAACATTCTTCTGCAAATCGAGCAGGAAGCCGATATTCCGCTGTCTGCCTCGCTGCTCGACAAGTCGGAAAAGCTGCTCGACGCCCGTCTTGCTCGCGACGTGAAGGTTATCGAGGGCGTGAAATTCGCGCTGGCACGGCTGACGACGCAGCGCTGCATCTGCTCCAACTCCTCCTCGGCGCGGCTCGACATGATGCTGACCAAGGTGGGGCTGAAACCCTATTTCGACGGCCATGTCTATTCGGCCAAGGATCTCGGGCCCGACCGGGTCAAGCCGAAGCCGGATATCTTCCTGCACGGCGCAGCACAGTTCGGCGTCGCGCCGGAACGCTGCATCGTCATCGAAGATTCCTCGCATGGCGTGCATGGCGCCCGTGCGGCCGGCATGCGTGTCATCGGTTTCACCGGCGCCTCGCACACCTATCCCAGCCATGCCGACCGCTTGACGGATGCCGGCGCGGAAACGGTGATTTCCCGCATGGCCGACCTGCCTGCCATGGTGGCGGCTCTGGCGGAATGGGAAGTTGTGTAACAGACAGCCCGAAAATCCGGGGAATACAAACAGTCACGCGATTTCGAGTGACCGTTTCAAGCGCTCGGCACGTGGCGTGTGCCAGTGGTCGTGGCCGCTCCGCTCATCGTCATCGAACAACATGCCCAGCCATGCGCTGAAGGATGAAGCCTGCGGGCAGAGATAGCTGTTGTCAGGGCTTCCCCAGCTCGCCCAACTGCGCACCCAGCTATAGGTGTCGCCGTAATCCTCCGGTCGCAATGACAGGATTATCTCCAGCAACCCCGGATCACCACCGATGGCCAGACATCCGGCCGGCAAGCGGTCACCCAATTCCTTGCTCCAGGACATGACCCGGTCAACGGAATAAAGACAATCGAGAAAATGCTCGGTCGGGTTCCCGCATCCGTCTTCGGGCAGAAGTGCGGTATGCCTGAACATGTTGGGATAGGGCCGGCCGCCATTAAAACCGATCAGGAAAGTGCGATAGCCGGCGGGCAGAACGAGACCGCTTTCCCGTTCCCAACCGGAAACAAGCTCGGCAATACCGTCCGTCCGCCAATCGTCCTCGACAGGGCTGATCGATATTTCCATGAACAAGCTCCGTTTTTCGACAGCCATGATCTGGTGTGCTGGAAGCAAAAAACCAGCCATGACGGACCACAGCTGGTTTCTTTTTCGCGTAAAGCTCAAGCCATATTGCCAAGCGCCCCATGCGGATCGAGCACGAATTTCGTCGCCGCCCCTTGGTCAAAACTCGCGTAACTCTCCGCTGCGTCCTCCAGCAGTTTCCCCTGAGAAGCAGTCTCACACCGTCTGAGCAGATGTTCGACAGTTTGGCGCCGTCCCATTTGTATTGATCGCATCAAGCACCGTAAACTGCGGCTCTTTATTCACCCTGGAATATATACGGCCGACATATTCCCCAAGAACACCAAGAAAAAACATTTGAACGCCGCTGACGAAAAGCAGTACGGCGATGGTGGAGGCCCAGCCTGGCTGATCGGTTCCAGCAATGAGCCTCTCGATGATAACGGCCGCAAACAGAAGCATGCTCAATAAAGACAGGACGAAACCGGAAACAGTTGCCACGCGAAGTGGAATGCTTGACCGGGTTGCCATCTTCAACCAGAGAGAAAGCAGCTTCTTGAGGGTATACCCGCTATCGCCTTCGGCCCTTGCCCCATGCTTTATTTCGACGACGGCGATGGAGTCGGTCACCGAAAGAATCAAGCCATCGACGTAGGTGAAGGGACCATCATAACGGATGATTTCTTTCACAAGGCTTCCACTCAAAGCCTTGAAGGAAGACAGATACAGACCTTTCGGCTTTTTCAGGAGAAGGCCCGCGGCAATATCATTCACCTTGCTGCCCAGCGTTTTGAAGGTGCTGTGCTTACGTTCGAGATAACGCGTGTAGCAGACATCGGCACCTTCCCGGATTTTCTCGGCCAAGGTAGATAAAGCCGAAGGCGGGTGTTGCAAATCGTCGTCCATGATGATCACGATCCGACCGACAGCAAAGTTGAGGCCGGCCATGATCGCATTATGTTGCCCCGCATTCTTGCGAAGCGAGATACATTTGAGCCATGGCCGATCTTTCGACAGGTCCCGCATCACCGACCAGCTGTGATCCGGACTGCGATCGTTTACGAGAACCACCTCATAACGATCGGGAGCCAAAATCGAAAGTTCGTCGGAAACTTGCCTGACGAGTTCCGGAAGGATGCCAGCACTTCGATAAACGGGTACGACGACTGAAATTTCCATAGCACCTGTGCTCATAACTCTCCTCACATGGAAAACTGCACTGTGACAGTGTCGCAATACGGCGTGCCGTTGTTCGCTATTGAAAGAGCAAGAATATCACCGGCAGGGATGGAAGCGGCCTTTACCTTGCCCGGCAAAACGGGCTCCTTCCAGATGACCTTTCCGTCAACAGACAAGACGATAGACACTCCGTCCGCATTCGGGCAGGATTTCAAGGCGTCGGCAGGTATACTAAAAGAAACCGATTTCGGCGGCGCGCTGTCCAACAGCTTCAACGGCACGGTCAACGACGTCTCACTGGTTGCCCCCGGATGGACCGACAGCCAGTTGTCGCCGATTGGCCCGATATTTCCCCAAACATCTCCCAAAACCTCCTCTCGCAGAGCAAATCTTGCCTCCATGGAGTTTCTGAACTGCTCGCGCCACGCCGGATTAACTTCGTAGAGAACGGGAAGCAGCCGTTCGATATCATCCGCATTCAACGGCCGGTTTTTCTTGTACAGAAAGGCATCAACGCCTGCCGATAACCGGTACGGCCCGCCGATCTTCGTAAACCCACTGCCGAAATCCTTCCCTTCAACGATCAGGTCGTTGGGAACCTGCAAGTGTCGCTGCGTACCGGGCGCCAGATGCGTCATTGCGGGTATGGATGCCACCTGATACTTCGCCCGCATCGGCTCAAATCTAAAAGGCTGCACCGAAGCCAGATGAGGTACTGTCGTAACATGAGCCGAAACATCTGGCGCAAGGCTCTTCAGGAGCTCACTTGACAAGACAAGGCTCGAGCCGAAGGTGTTGATCTTTTCGCGATCGGTCCGGTTCTGGCGGATGGCAGTCAAAAGCTCGTCGTAACCCTCCCGATTGTCGAGAAGAAGCGGTCTGTTCTCAAGCGGATACAAATTATCAGGCAACCAGCGCGGCGCCACAGTCGATCCGACGAGCAACACTACGGCATATATTGCATAAACGGACATCAGATACCGATCACGCAACCGGAAGATTGCACCGATGGATTTGACCCCGAAAATCAGCGGCGGGAAGAGCCAGAATGCAACCGGCATGAAGTGGTGAACGCCCATGAGCTGGGTTTTCGTGAACAATACGTAGACCACGATCGCAACGGCCGCGCAGAAAAGTACCTCATGCGCCTTCTTCCAGGCTGCGCAAAAAACGCCCAGCATTATCAAGCCGCAACCGACCACGCCCACGCGCTGGGTGGCTACCGAGAGATTTGCGGCGGGGGACTGGTAGTAGGCGGCGTAGATGTCACCGTAATCCGTGGCGATTATTCGACTGACGAGACCATATTGCATGGTCAGGGCAAGAATGCAGAATACCCCGGTTACAACCGCGAAATTCAGCACGAGGCGGAAAAAGACCTTAGCCTCGATCAAAGTCCGGCGATTGGCAATGATTGCAAATATGAGAGCAACCGCCATCAGCCCGACAACGCTATAGGCATACCATCGCCTGAAAAGAAAAGCCGCCCATAACGCCAGGCCCACGAAGAGCAACTGCCGAAATCGTGCCTTTGCCAGGTAACCCGTGTCAAGAATAACGATCGTTGCAACGGCAAGCGGAATGAGGCCAATGATGTCCCACATGCCGCGCAGGGTGGGAGCCAGCAAGGGGATGCTTGACAAAGCAACGACGAGAACAGCGAACTGGGAAAAACGATCACGCACATGCGCCGTTCTGTTTGCCAGACAAGCCATCAGGATGCAGGCAGGAATCCCGTATAGGACCGCGATTGTCGCGACATAGGCAGCGCGTCCTCCCCCAAGAAGCAAATAGGTTGGCATAAGAGGTACGGCACCGGAGATATTATAATCCATAGCATATATGGATTGCGCAATTTCCCGAACCCAGCCGAAGCCGCCAAACGCCGCGCCTAAGCGTTGATACATTCGCCAGAATTCACCAAAATCCCAGACATAGACAGGATCTTCGAGGCTCACGAAATACAAGCAAAACAATACATACGTAATTGAAAATACAAATAGGAAAGCGACACTTACAATCCAGCGTTGACTTGAAACGAGCAATGACCACCCTCCAATTTGCCCGCACCACAACACCCATGTACAAAGGTTGTCAAGCAGCAGAGTCGCACCCAGCGCGTGCCGAGTTGAATTGAGGTTGAGGGACCGAAAGACCTATGGACGATAAGAGCGAATTTGACGCCTACCGGACCACCTACAAGGATACAGTCAACCAGTCGATCTCGTTTTCGGGGCTTGACGTTGACTTCTTCACCAAGGTCAAGGCGGTCAGACTGCTGGATCTCCTGCGGGAAAAGGTAGGCGATCCCCGAGACCTCTCCGTTCTCGACGTCGGCTGCGGAGTCGGTACATATCACCCGCTTCTTGGTGCGGACATTGGAACGATCACCGGCATCGATCCTTCACTTGAATGCGTCATGGAAGGGCAATCCAAAAACCCGAATGTGGATTACCGGCACTATGACGGGGGCCATGTCCCCTTCCCGGACGATACATTCGATGCATCTTTTGCAATCTGCGTCATGCACCACGTACCTCCGCAACAGTGGCCGACCTTCAGCCGCGAGATGGTTCGCGTGACGCGTCCCGGCGGATTGGTGATCGTGTTCGAGCACAATCCCTTCAACCCTCTGACGCGGCGCGCCGTCAACACTTGCCCGTTCGATGCAGATGCCGTCCTGCTGACGAAATCGCAGACCACCCGACATTTCCAGTCCGCAGGCCTGAAAGACATCGAAGGGCGGTATATTCTGACGATACCGGCCTTGAGCAAATTCCCGCGAAGAGTTGACGATGTTTTCGGCGGCATTCCGCTCGGCGCACAATATTTCGTATGTGGCCACCCTTGAGATCCGCAGCAGAGAAAAATCTGGCCCAGACGTTACGCTTCATATTGGTAGGCGCCAGCAATACCATTTTCTATTTCTTGACCGCTAATGCGCTACATTATGTCCTTGGGGTTGAACGAGATATTTCATCCTATGTTTCGTATGGCCTTGTTCTGCCCTTGTCGTTCCTTGGGCACAGGAAATTCACTTTCAGATCGTCATCTCCTCCGCTGTCCGAATGGCTTCGCTTCTGCGTCATGCAGGCTCTATGCCTCTGCATCATCGGCGGGGTGAACGCGGCAGCAAACAGCTACCCTGCGTTTCCCACCTGGCTCAGTTTTGCCGCCATCAGCATCCTGATACCTGCGCTCAGCTTCGTCATCATGCAATTATGGGTTTTTGCCGCTCGCAGACCGAGAAGATAGCCATCGTTCAAAAAACGGAGCTGGAACGGGTACCTATCATGGTATTGGCGGCGCGGGCTTGTGCGTTCAAGGCTTCCTTGCGCTCGTCAGTGGCCCGCTTCTGTCGAGTAAACTCTTTCGTGGGCGGGAACTGGCGTTGTCGGAAGGCAGGGCCGGCATGCGGGTTATCGGCTTTACCGGCGCCTCGCACACCTATCCCAGCCATGCCGACCGTTTGACCGATGCCAGCGCGGAAACGGTGATTTCCCGCATGGCCCACCTGCCCGCCATGGTGGCGGCGCTGGCGGAATGGGAAGTGGTGTGAGATTCGGGGGAACTGAGCCCCCACACCGTCATTCCTGTGCTCGTCACAGGAATCCAGCGACCGCGCGTCTGCGCGGTCAGAGGAGTCTTTCCAGCCCAAGTCCTTGGGCTGGCTGGATCCCGGCTCAACCCTCGGGTTTGACCCGAGGGCGGATGACGGAAGTGAGAGGCCACCCAGCCCTTACGCCACCTTGCCAAGCGCCCCATGCGGGTCGAGCACGAACTTTGTCGCCGCGCCCTGGTCAAAACTCTCGTACCCCTGCGCCGCATCTTCCAGCGAAATCACTTTGGCGTTGACGATATCGGCGATCGGCAGGCGGTCGTGCAGGATGGCCTGCATCAGCTGGCGGTTATACTTCAGCACCGGTGTCTGGCCGGTGTGGAATGACTGCGCCTTAGCCCAACCCAGACCGAACCGCAGGGACAGGCTGCCCTGCTTGGCCGCCGCATCAACCGCACCTGGATCCTCCGTCACGTAAAGCCCCGGAATGCCGATCGAACCGGCAGCACGCGTAATCTCCATCATCTGGTTCAAGACGATGGCTGGCTGCTCGCCACCGGCATGGCCGCGCGCCTCGAAACCGACGGCATCGATGGCGCTGTCCACCTCATCGCTGCCGACCACCTGCGCAATCATGTCGCCGAGACGGTCGGATTGTGAGAGATCGATCGGCTCGAACCCGACCTTTTTGGCATGCGCCAGACGCTCCTTGTTGAAATCGCCGATCATGACCACGGCAGCGCCGAGAATGCGGGCGGAGGCGGCGGCCGCCAGCCCCACCGGGCCGGCACCGGCAACATAAACCGTCGAGCCGACACCCACCCCTGCCCTCACCGCACCATGAAAACCGGTCGGCAGAATGTCGGACAGCATGGTGAGGTCGCGGATCTTTGACATCGCCCGGTCGCGATCCGGAAATTTCAACAGGTTGAAATCGGCGTACGGAATGGTGACGTATTTCGCCTGCCCGCCGATCCAGCCGCCCATATCGACATAACCATAAGCGCCGCCGGCACGTGACGGGTTCACCGTCAGGCACACACCAGTATCCTGGCTTTTGCAGCAACGGCAACGGCCGCAGGCGACGTTGAAGGGTACGGAAACGATATCGCCGATCTCCAGCATCTCGACATCGACGCCCTTTTCGATCACCTCGCCGGTGATTTCATGGCCGAGCACGAGGCCGGGCATGGCGGTGGTGCGGCCGCGCACCATGTGCTGATCGGACCCGCAGATGTTTGTCGAAATGACTTTCAGGATGACGCCGTGCTCGATGCGCCGGCCATCCGGCGCCTCCAGTTTCGGATCATCGATATCGCGGACTTCCACCTTGCCGGGTTTCAGATAAACGACGCCTCGGTTCCTGCTCATACCATTTCCTCCCTGGTTGAACTTTTCTGCACGGCCATCCCTCCTCGGACGGGCGCGCAACCTTCCATTCGTTCTGCTGTTTCATGAGACCATGCGGGGCGCATTCGAACGCCTACGAAAACGACATGGCCGGCCGATAAAGACGACATATGGTCTGGAATAGGCGCAAGGGAACCGTGAGGGCAAAAAAGGCGCTATTCGCAGTCCAGAACGGAAAAGTTGTCGAGGACGAGCGTGCCATAGGCGGGATACGCCATCACCTGGAACTGGATGGTCGAGGCCCCTTGCGAATAGGTGCAAAAGACCGTGCGGCCTGCCGCCAAAGCCTGCCCCATCCAGAGGTGCCCGACACTGCGAAAGGGCATATGTCGGTAAGTGCCGGGTTCAGTCGGGATAACATCACCCTCGAAAGAACCGACCGGATTGCCTTCGTAATAAAAGCTGACGAGCAGCCTGGACGCAGGAATGGATTCGGAATCGTAAGGTCGCATCGTGTTCTACACGTCGAGATCGAGCGTGCCTGTTACCTTTGCAAAGGCGGGCAGAACCTTTGCCAGAAGCGCATCCTCCGGCACGGCGACAGGTGGGTGAAGCCGACACAACGGGCTGGCCTCGAACAGCGGATGCGCCACCTCCGGCATCTCCAGCCCTTTCAGCTCGCGAATACGACAAGCGGCCAGCAGTTCGACCGGCAGGAACCAGTGATTATACTCGCGCACCGGATCGTAATCATCGACACCGCTGCCGAGAACATGGAAGTCGGCAGCCTGCAGCAGGGCTTTAGTAAACACCGCCGGGTCTTCGTGCAGCACATGTTTTGCAAGCCCGGCAAAACCGTCCAGCTGGTCATCCTCGGGTTCGGCGTAAAGGTCGATCTCATCACCGCTCCACGCCCGGTAGAGTTTGATCGACAGCCAGGGCACATATTGCGGCAGGGCCTCCCAGGCGATGTTGCCGGCCCCGCCCTCCTGTTCGTCCCATCGGTCGAACAGCGTATCGGCAAGGCGAATGGCATGATCCGGCCAGCCCAACGCCAGCATCAGCGACACGGTGTCGAAATCTTTCAGATAGAGTTTGTAGCCGGCGGGATCGTCGGACTCCATGATTGCGTGGGCGCATTCCAGATGCCAGAATGCATGCAGGCCTGCGAGAGCAATCTGTTCTTGCGGATGCGGGCCATTGTTGAAGCTTTGCTGCATCGCCTGCATCAGATGCCAGTAGCGGATATCGCGCATCGCAGCGGGAACAAGCTTTTTCTGGGCACCATCCGCCAGAAAGGGTTCGAGAATTTTCTCAACTCTTCTGTCATACATTCGCGCGCGATTGGCCGGCTCGGACATCCATTCAGCAACGTGATCCCGCTGTTCGCGAAAATTCTTCTGCAGCACCTTTTTCACACGATCGGCGTCGGACATGCTTCAGGCTCCATGCGCAATATCAGGTCGTCGAAATGGCTTCAAAAACAAAAAAGCCCAGCCACGCTTGCGTGAGGCCGGGCCTTTTCTTGCATTTGTTTAAACTCACCCCCGGCGTGCCGGCTTTTTCGGCGCGGCCTTGCCCGTATCGAAACCGATGCGCACCGTGGTGAAGCGCGAAGCGCCACCGACGGCATTCGGGATCGCAACGTCCGGCTTCTGGAAGATGAACTGGCCGCTGCCTTCCGGCGGGATGGTCGCGTTGAAGGCGACCTTCTGCGAATAGATGATATCGTTGCCATCCACCACTTCCACCAGAGCCGGCAGCGACACGTCGCCGGTCTTGCCGGCGGCGCCGGCCACGATGCGTCCTTGCGCCATCACGTTGATGGTCAGCGTGGTTTCGCTGGCGGTGCAGGAGCGTGTCACGTCGGCGAAGGATGCCTGGTAGATCAGCTTGCTGTCGTCGCCCTCTGCGGCCTTGCCAGCGTAAGAGCGGTGGAAGCCGGTATCGGCGCGGATCACCACCTGCGGGCAATAGGCCTGTACCACCGGCGTGACATTGGCCTGTGCCTCGGCGCGGCTGGCGGCACCGAGATCGGGCGTCGTGCAACCGGCAAGAACGGCCACGGCAGATACGCCGGCGCCAACGCGCAAAACCGTCTTGAAAGATGCCGTGGTCAGGGATGTTTTTCCAAACACGTTACTCAACCCTTTTGCATATCTGATCTGCCGCATGGCCGATCCTGACTTGATCTCTGGCGCGCCCGGAACCTTCCGGCACCTCTTCAAGCCAAGGTCTATAGCAGTGGCAAAATCAAAAATCGATCCGTCATGAGACGAAAATCACCTGCACGTTGAAACACATGCGAATGCGGCGAAATTCGTGCAGTCGAACCGCTGGCGTGCAATCCGGGCTCGCAATCCCCATCGGCTTTCTGTATTGAAGGCTCAACTTTTATACGCCTTCTTTGTTCTGGGGAATGAACTTCGTGGAATACATCTCGACACGCGGCGAAGCACCCGCGCTCAGCTTTCGCGACGCACTCATGGCCGGCCTTGCCCGCGATGGTGGCCTTTATGTTCCGCGCGAATGGCCGACCTTCTCCAAAAAAGACATCAAGGCCCTGCGCGGCAAGACCTATCAGGACGTCGCCTTCGCGGTGATCAGCCGGTTCGTCGGCGATGAGATCGCAGCCGACAAGCTCAAAGCGATGATCGACGAAGCCTATGCCACATTCCGCCACCCCGCCGTCGTGCCGCTGGTGCAGACCGGTCCCAATGACTTCGTTCTCGAGCTTTTCCACGGCACCACGCTCGCCTTCAAGGACGTGGCGATGCAGCTGCTCGCCCGCCTGATGGACCATGTGCTGGCCGAGCGCGGCCAGCGTGCCACCATCGTCGGCGCCACGTCCGGCGATACCGGCGGTGCCGCCATCGACGCCTTTGCGGGGCGCGAGCGCACCGATGTCTTCATCCTCTTCCCGCACGGAAAAGTTTCCCCCGTTCAGCAGCGCCAGATGACCTCCTCTGGTGCATCGAACGTCTATGCGGTTGCCGTGAAGGGCAATTTCGACGATTGCCAGAACCTCGTGAAAGAGATGTTCAACGACGTTGCCTTCCGCGAAAAGGTCGGCCTGTCGGGCGTGAACTCGATCAATTGGGCGCGCATCATGGCGCAGGTGGTCTATTATTTTACATCCGCCCTCTCGCTCGGCGCACCCGATCGCAAGGTGTCGTTCACGGTGCCGACCGGCAATTTCGGCGATATCTTTGCCGGTTACGTGGCCAAGAAGATGGGCCTGCCCATCGAGCGTCTGGCGATCTCCACCAATGACAACGACATTCTGGCCCGCACCCTGAAGACCGGCCGTTACGAGATGAAGGGCGTGCACGCGACCACCTCGCCGTCGATGGATATCCAGATCTCGTCCAATTTCGAACGCCTTCTGTTCGAAGCTTATGGCCGTGATGCCGGTGCGGTGCGCAATGCCATGGCAAGCCTGAAACAGTCGGGTTCGTTCGAGATCCAGCCCGAAGCGCTGAAAAGCATCCGCCGCGAGTTCCGTGCCGCCCGCGCTACCGAAAAACAGGTGGCTGCAACGATCAAGGAAACGCTGGCAGAGACCGGTTACCTGATCGATCCACATACCGCGACCGCCGTTTTTGCGGCGAAAAAACTCGCAAAACCGGGCGTTCCGATGGTGACGCTGTCGACCGCGCACCCGGCCAAGTTCCCGGCTGCAGTAGAATCCGCTTGCGGAATTTCTCCGGCACTTCCACTATGGCTTGCTGATTTAATGACACGGGAGGAGCGTTTCGATCTCTTGGATGCCGACCTGAAAGCCGTTGAAGGCTTTATCGGCAAACATGCTCGGGCCACCGCCTGAAGAGATCAGAAGACGCCGGAGATACAGAATGAATGTTAATATCACCCGGCTCGCGTCCGGGTTGACCGTCGTCACCGAAAACATGCCGCATCTGGAAAGTGTTGCGCTGGGCGTGTGGATCAAATCCGGCTCGCGCAACGAGATGGATAACGAGCATGGCATCGCCCATCTTCTCGAGCACATGGCCTTCAAGGGCACCGCGCGCCGCAGTGCCCGCGACATTGCCGAGGAGATCGAGAATGTCGGCGGCGAACTGAACGCCGCCACCTCGACCGAAACCACATCCTATTACGCCCGCGTCCTCAAGGATCACGTGCCGCTGGCCGTCGATATCCTTGCCGACATCTTGACCGAAAGCGCCTTCGAGGAAGAAGAGCTGCAACGCGAAAAGAATGTCATCCTGCAGGAAATCGGCGCGGCCAACGATACGCCCGACGACATCGTTTTCGACCAGTTTTCCGAGGTTGCCTATCGCGGCCAGACACTCGGCCGCCCGATCCTCGGCACGCCGGACACGGTGCTGGCGTTCACGCCCGACAATATCCGCGGTTATCTTTCGCGCAATTACACCACCGACCGCATGTTCGTCGTCGCTGCCGGTGCCGTCGATCACGATGCCTTCGTCAAACAGGTGGAACAGCGTTTCGCCTCGCTGCCGCAGACGCCGTCTGCCCCGCCGGTCATGGAAGCCGCCAAATATATCGGCGGTGACGTGCGCCAGACCCGCGACCTGATGGACACACAGGTGCTTCTCGGCTTCGAGGGCAAGGCCTATCACATGCGGGACTTTTATTGCTCGCAGATCCTCGCCAACATTCTCGGCGGCGGCATGTCCTCGCGTCTCTTCCAGGAAGTGCGCGAGCATCGCGGCCTGTGTTATTCGGTCTATGCCTTCCACTGGGGTTTTTCCGATACCGGCATTTTCGGCATCCACGCGGCGACAGGGGCCAACGACCTGCCGCAGCTGGTTCCGGTCATTCTGGATGAGCTGCGCAAGTCTTCGGAAGTCATGCATCAGGTGGAAATCGACCGCGCACGCGCGCAGATCCGCGCCCAGTTGCTGATGGGCCAGGAAAGTGCCGGTGCGCGCGCCGGCCAGCTGGCCCGCCAGATGCTGCTTTACGGCCGCCCGATCCCGAGCGCGGAGATGATGGAGCGACTGGAAGGCATCACCACCCAGCGCCTGACCGATCTTGCCGGACGACTGTTTTTCGATACGGTTCCGACACTCTCCGCCATCGGCCCGGTGGAAACGCTGGCACCGTTCGAAGACATCACCTCGGCGCTGTCTGCGCCGCAAATCAAGACACAACAGGCCACCGGCTGATCCGGCCCGGCCGGTGCGGCAAACGCTCCGGCCGAAGTCCATCCCTGCCGACAGAGGGTTATCGCATATGGACCCGAGACAGCGCCGCGAACTCTCTTTGAGCTTCCCGCTTTTGGGCAGGGCTGTCGTTTATAAAAAAAAGTCCCCTCCCCACCCTCCCCACAAGGGGGAGGGCTTAACCCGGTCGAGCCGCCGGGGTTCGATTTTGTGCGGGGTGCGTGCCGCAAATTTTCTCCCCCCTTGTGGGGGAGATGGCCGGCAGGCCAGAGGGGGACTTGTTTTATATGCCCCTCCCTGCGGAGTGCACCTGACATGACGAGATCGGTCTTTGGGTTCCTGTCGCGACAACCGGAAACGCCGGAACTTTACGGCGACCACCACCTTTTGCGCCTGCCGCGTTTTGCCGATTATCGAAAATGGCACGCCGCACGTGATGAAAGCCGTGCCTTCCTGCAGCCATGGGAGCCGACATGGCGGGCCGACGAGCTGACAGAAAGCGCCTTCAAACTGCGCGTGCAGCGCAATACACAGGAATTCTCCTCAGGCATCGCCGTACCGTTTTTCCTGTTCCGGCGGCAGGATATGGCGCTGATGGGAGGCTTGACGATCGGGCTGATCCGCCGGGGAGCGGCGCAAAGCTGCATGATCGGTTACTGGATGGGCGAAAATTATGCGGGCCAAGGCCATATGTTCGCCGCACTCAAGCTCGCAGTACCCTACATCCACAATGGTCTTCAGTTGCACCGTATCGAGGCAGCCTGTATTCCGGAGAACTGGAAAAGCGTGCGTCTTCTCGAGAAGGCCGGTTTCGAACGGGAAGGTCTGTTGAGAAAATACCTGAAGATAAACGGCGAGTGGCGTGACCACCTGATGTTCTCACGACTGGCGGGCGAAACGCCCGAGTTCGGAAAGACGGAATTCGGGAATACGCTGACACCATGATCAACACTGCCTCCATATCGACCATGCAGCGCGTCTGCGCGGCGCTGGTCCTCATCGTGACCGCCTTCATTTCGACGAGCGTGTTTGCCGCCGAACCGGTCAAACTGTCGCGTGACGACACGGCCCTCGACCTGACGCCGACCACCGAGATCTATCCCAACCAGGGCGAGGCCTTCCAGGTCTCCACCGCCGCCGGCACGGATGGCATTCGCCGCCGTATCGAGGTGCGCGCCTCCTCGCAGAGCCATCAGGGCGACTGGGCCGTGTTCGCGCTTGCCAACGTCACCGACGAACAGCTGGAGCGCGTCATCGTCGCACCGCATTTTCGCCTGGCGAAATCGCAGCTGTTCTGGCCCGATCTCGGGTCGCAGCGCATCATCTCGATCACGCCGTCGGAAGGGTTTGCGCTCGACCGGATCGCCAGCCCGGATGCCGACGTGTTCCGCATCACGCTCAACCCCGGCGCCGTCATCACCTTCGTGGCCGAACTTTCGACACCGCAACTGCCGCAGCTCTATCTCTGGCAGCCGGATGCCTACAAGGATTCGATCAACTCGTTCACCCTCTACAAGGGCATCGTGCTCGGCATTGCCGGCCTGCTCGCCGTGTTCCTGACCATTCTTTTCGTGGTCAAGGGCACGTCCATGCTGCCCGCTGCCGCAGCGCTCGCATGGGCGGTGCTCGCCTATGTCTGCATCGATTTCGGATTCCTCGAAAAACTGATCACCGTGACATCGAGCGACCAGCGCATATGGCGTGCCGGCGCGGAAGTGGCGCTGGCCTCCTCACTGGTCATCTTCCTGTTCACCTACCTCAACCTCAATCGCTGGCACGTGCATCTGGGTTACGCGACTTTCGCCTGGATCATCGGCCTTGGCCTCTTGTTCGGCGTCGCCATCTATGATCCGTCGATAGCATCCGGCATTGCCCGCCTCTCCTTCGCGCTGACGGGGACTGCCGGCATCCTGCTGATCATCTATCTCGGCATGAACCGTTTTGACCGCGCCATTCTTCTGGTGCCGACATGGGCGATCCTGCTGGTCTGGTTGTTCGGCGGCTGGCTGACGATTACCGGCCGGCTCGACAACGACATCATCCAGCCGGCGCTGGGCGGTGGCCTCGTCCTCATCGTTCTCCTGATCGGCTTCACGGTCATGCAGCACGCCTTTGCCGGCGGCGCCTATCAGCAGGGCCTGTTTTCCGATCTCGAACGCCAGTCCCTGGCGCTGACCGGCTCCGGCGATACCGTCTGGGATTGGGATGTGGCGCGCGACCGCGTCATCACCACGCCGGACATTTCGCAGCAGCTCGGCCTCTCGTCGGGCACCATGCACGGGCCGGTGCGCAACTGGATCCCGCGCCTGCACCCGGAAGACCGCGACCGCTTCAAGGCGACACTCGACGTGCTGTTGGAACACCGCCGCGGCCGCCTCAACCACGAATTCCGCATCCGCGCCGAAGACGGCCATTTCCACTGGCTGCAAATCCGCGCCCGGCCGGTTCTGGGATCGAACGGCGAAATCATCCGCTGCGTCGGCACCGTCGTTGATGTCACCGAGCAGAAAAATTCCGTCGAACGCCTGCTGCAGGATGCCCTGCACGACAATCTCACCGGCCTGCCGAACCGTCAGGTCTTTCTCGACCGCCTGCAATCCGTGCTGACCATTGCGGCTGCCAGCGACGGCGTGCGCCCGACCGTGCTGTCGATCGATATCGACCGCTACAAGCAGGTGAACGACAGTCTCGGCATCGCTGCCGGCGACAATATCCTCATTGCGCTGACCCGCCGCCTGCGCCGTCTTCTGAAGCCGCAGGATACGCTGGCCCGCCTTTCCGGCGACGAGTTCGGCCTTATCCTCGTGTCTGAGCGCGACCCGGCCAAGGTGGCGGATTTTGCCGATGCCGTGTCGAAGGCCATCATGGTGCCGATCAACTTTGCGCACCGCGAAATCATCCTGACGGCTTCGATCGGTCTTGCCTCATGGGTGGACCAGCAGGAAAACGCGCAAGGGCTGCTCAGCGACGCCGAACTTGCCATGTACCGGGCAAAACGCGCCGGCGGCAACCGCGTCGAACCGTTCCGCCCGGCCTTCCGCTCCACCGGCACCGACCGCCTGCTGCTGGAAACCGACCTGCGCCGCGCACTGGACCGCAAGGAACTGACCATGGCCTACCAGCCGATCATCCGGCTGGACAATGGCGAGATCGCCGGTTTCGAATCGCTGATGCGCTGGGAACACCCCAAGCGCGGCACCATTCCGCCGAGTGAATTCATCCCGATCGCCGAAATGTCGGACCTGATCGGCCCGCTCGGCCTGTTCGCGCTCGACCGTTCCGCCAATGACCTGAAGGATTGGGAAACCCAGACCGGCGACCTGCCGATCTTCATGTCGGTCAACCTGTCGAGCGCGCAGCTGATCAACAATGATCTGTGCAACGACGTGCGTTCGATCCTCGCAAAAACCCATTGCGCCCCGAACCGGTTCAAGCTGGAGCTGACCGAATCCGTGATGATGGAGAACCCGGAACAGGCCCGCCTTGTGCTCAACAAGCTCAAGGAAACCGGCATCAGCCTCGCACTCGACGACTTTGGCACCGGTCACTCGTCGCTCGCTTACCTCACGCAGTTCCCGTTCGACACGATCAAGCTGGACAAGGCGCTGGTCGCAGGGGCGGCCGAAAAGCGCGCGCTGCTGCTCCGCTCCGTGATCGCCATGGCACGCTCGCTGGAAATGGTGGTGGTGGCCGAAGGCGTGGAAACCGACGACGATGCCGCCGATCTGGTGAAAATGGGCTGCCATTACGGCCAGAGCTACCTCTTCGGCCCGCCGATGGATGCGGCGTCGGTGCAGCGGCTGCTGAAGGAGCGGTTTCCGCTGACGAAACGGGCGTGATCGCCCGCCGACTTTCAGAGGACGCTATATCCGATAGCCCGCCACCTCCGCCCGCCCCACGACATAAATTCCGCGTGGCGGCGGCGGCACCTGGGTGAGGAGACAGATCAGCACCAGCGCGATCCGCCGCGGCCAGAGCGTCCATGGCGACCTGCCCTTCTCCGGCCTTGCTGGCTGCGCGTCCTCGGCAAGCAGAAAACACGCCGCATCCGCAAGTCTTGCGGGCACACGAATTTCCATGCCGCCCAGAGCAACCGTCATGTCCCAGGAAACCGAGGCCAGCTGATACGGCAGTGCCACGGCCGGAATGCCGTGGCCTTCGAGAAACGAGACCGTCACTGCCGTTTCGGCAAAACCATAACCCGTGGCGACGGTCACGAGGCAATCATCCGGACGTATCACCTAAAAATCCTCGGCTTGGGAAAACGGGGCTGAAATCTCGCAACATCATCGTCCATGTCTTCGAGATAACAGCTTGTCATGACCATGACGCGTGACGGGAACCGGAGCATTGTGCTCCGCGATACACGAAGGATAACGACTTCATCGGCATCAGCCAATTGTGGCATTTACCGTAAAAGCAGCCATTTCCCCACAATAGGCGCGGACCGAAAAGCGTGCTAAACGCCCGCCAGACACATATCAGGAGTACCATCGTGAGCGAAAAGACCGTCGCGGAAGCAACAGACCAGATCTACCAGTCGATCAATGCCGACAATCTCGATATCGACACGCATATCGCCGCCCTCAAGGCAGCACTTGCCCGCGAAGGCAAGAAGGAAGCCGTTTTCGATCCGTCTAAGCTTGCGCATGGCAACCGCTCCGGCCGCAAGCTGATGCAGGCCTATTTTCGCCAGCGCGGCGTAGCGGTGAAATTTTCGGCCTGACGGCACAAGCCGACAGGATCAGAGCGGCCGCAGTTCAACTGCCGCCGCATCTCATCACGGCGATCTTTTCAAACAAGAGGCAAGGCGCGAACAGACGGTGTATCCTTTCAAGAAAACCGTGATCTTTTTCACGCTGGCACCTGCCCTGCCCGGCATTTTCATAGCCCTCTATTTCGCAGCCATCGGGCTTTTCTCTTCCGCCGAAACCATGGTTGTCACCGACGTTCTCTTCGCCACAATGGGGTTCGGGATCCTATCCTCCATCCTTGGCCTGTCATTTTACGGCCTGCCGGCACTTCTTCTCGCCGTCATCTATGCCTGCCTTGAATTTCGAAAATGTTTCAAGCACATCGTCCTCGCAGGCCTGGCCGGCGGCGGCACCGCGCTGATGTGGAGCCATCTCGTTCCGCTCGACATGAAACCCGTCGTCACCTTCGCTTTCGGCGCGGCCAGCTCGCTGCTGATAGCCATCTTCGTCCTTCCAAAGCAAATTAGGTAATTTTTCGGCTGTGGATGGTCCCGGCATGGATGGCGACCGCAAGAACACCGCCGTTTTGGAAGGCGGATCGGCTCGCCATCTGTTCGACAAGAAAAACGGTCGTCGTTGCGGCAGGTTCAACAGGGATGCATGAGTGAATGGACGAACAGGTATCGACACCATCCCCACAACGGGTGATCCTGCTGCATGGCATCGCACGCAGCGGGCGGCACATGCGCAGTCTGGAACGAACGCTTGTGAGCGAGGGATATGAGGTTCTCAATATCACCTATCCCTCCACGCGCGCGCCGATCTCCGCACTTGCCGATTTCGTGGCACAGGCGTCCGCCGAGTTCACCGCAACGGAATGGCCCTTGCACATTGTCGCCCATTCCATGGGTGGCCTCGTCACGCGATCCTTCCTGCACCGGCACCGCCCCAAAACGCTCGGCCGCGTCGTCATGCTCGGCACGCCCAATCACGGCAGCGAGGTCGCGGATCTTCTGGCGGGCAATGGCGCCTATCGCTGGTTTTATGGCCCGGCCGGTCAGGAACTGATCACGGCCCAGACCCTGAAACCCGTATTGGACGACGTCATCGATTTCGAACTCGGCATCATTGCCGGAACGCGTTCGATCGATCCGGTCAGCTCACTGATCATCCCGCGGCCGAATGACGGCAAGGTTTCGGTGGAGAGCACGAAGGTTGCGGGCATGAAACAGCATCTCGTCCTGCCGGTCACCCACACATTCATGCCGCAGAACCCGAAGGTGAAAGCGGCGGTGAGCCGCTTTCTGCAGACCGGATCGTTTGAAGAGAACGATGCCCCATGCGTGGCTGAAAAATCCACGTCGCTGCGCTGAACGGATCCATCAGTGCAAAAATTCCGTTTTGCTGATATGCTGGCAATACTCCGTTCGAAGCCCGAGGAAGTGTTGCCATGCCGATTTACCTGGAAATAAATGGCGTTCGCGGCGATGTCGAAGCCGAAAATTTTGCAGGCTGCATCAGCGTGAACTCGCTCAAGCTCAACGTGGATCGCGACATCTCGTCGTCGCGACAAACGGAACAAGAGCCGACGCCAGATCCCTTCGTTTCCGAGCTTCAACTGGTCAGGACAAGCGATGCAATGTCGGCCGCGCTGGTGAAAGCGGCAGAGGAAAACAGGTTGGGAGACAAGGTTTTCGTCCATGTCCTGTCGATGCCGGGACATAACGATATCAAGTATGACCTTTTCAATCCGTCATTGGCCTTCGTGCCGGATGACGAAGGCCTGCATGAGACGCTCAGCATCTGCTTCAGCAGAATCGATATGCTGACCACCGTTTATGATGGTCACCACGGTCCGTTGACCCGCTGGCTCTCCGGCTACGACTTGGAAATGAAGCGCATTTTCTAGAGCGGTTCATTATTAAATGGATCCGCTCAATGCCGCTGATGCACCAGCCCGTGAATGAACTCCAGCTTGGCCACCACGGTCGGGCCCAGGATGAACGGATACAAATCCGGCACCCCCAGTGAGCGGTGCATGGCATTGAGCGCCACGCTGAACGGGATCCAGGCCGAGACCAGCTGTTCGGCATCATGGGCAAAATAGGGATTGAACGCCACTTCCGCCGCCATTTCCGCGTGGCCGCGCGGTTCCACCACCATGCCGAACGAGCGCGCCGTTTCCAGCGTATCGACGATATGCAGGTAATGGGCAAAACTTTCGGCAAAATCCTCCCACGGATGCGAACTGGCATAGGTGCTGATAAAATCCTCCTGCCAGTTGGCCGGCGGGCCTTCCTCGTAATTGCGCCTCAGCGCCTCCGAATAATCCTGCCGCTCGTCGCCAAAGGCGAGACGGAAAGGAGCGAGCCGATCACGGTCGCGTACCAGCTTGTCCCACATGTAATGGCCCACCTCGTGGCGGAAATGGCCGAGCATGGTGCGGTAGGGTTCGTTCATGTCGACGCGGATCTTTTCGCGCGTCGCGTCGTCGGCTTCGGCAGCGCGGATGGCGATCAGGCCGTCTTCATGGCCGGTGAGTGGCGCCACCACCGTGCCGTCGGTAAGCACTTCATCGACCAGAAAATCGAACACCAGCCCGCCTTCCGGGTCTTGCGCACGGGTGGTGCGCGGCAGATCCCATTTCAGCAGCGAATAGAACAGGTGCCGCTGCGCCTGGCTGATACGCCGCCATTGCAGCAAGCCCTCTTCTATCGATGCATCCGGCACGAGCCGGTTGTGACGGCAGGCCTGACAGAAACTCTCGCCGCTGCCGGCCGGCACCGTCCAGTTGCAGATATCGTTATCCGCATTGGCGCAGAAGATGACGCGTTTCAGCGGATCGGAGGCCAGCTGCCAGCCGCCCTCTTCCACATCCTCCGTGAGCGCATGCATGGTCAGTTGCTCGGGCACGAAACCGAGGCGGTGACCGCAATTGACGCAATTGCGATTGTCGAAATGGATCGGCTGGCCGCAGTGATCACAGTCGAAAAGGCGCATGGGATTTTCCGGAGATCGAGAGACGAGGAAAGGCGGATACAGAAAACCTGCCCCGACGAATGCCGAAACAGGTTTTCGAAACTCAACACTTGCGAACGCGCATCAGGCGCGATCAACAATATCCTTCAGGCCTTCCTTGGCCTTGCCCTTGGCCTGCTGTGCATGGCCCTTGGCTTCCTGTGCAGCGCCCTTGGCGCGCAGGGAATTATTGTCGGTTGCCTTGCCGGCAGCCTGCTTAACCTTGCCGGCTACTTCATTGCCTTTGCCGGCCATCTTGTCAGCGGTGCTTCCCATTGTCGTTCTCCTTGGTTGCCGATGCTTATTCTTTGCATTGTGCTTGGCATCGTGTCTGGAAATAGAACGAACTGTTTTGGCTTTTGTTCCGCGCTGCAAAAACGTCAGGAGAAAATTTCGGCAAAAATATCAGGCATGCCCAGCATCGGTGGAGAGCATGGCGGCGCTGATGCCCATGGTGGCGAGCGCGCGCTCGTATTTGCCCTCAAGGCAATGATCAAAAATCATCTCTTCCGTGGCGGGGCAGTTGAGCCAGCCATTGCCGGCGATTTCCGCTTCCAGCTGGCCGGCGCCCCAGCCGGCATAACCGAGCATCATCGTGGCGCGCGACGGGCCACGGTCCTCGCTGATGGCGCGTACCACATCGAGCGTTGCGGTGAGCGAAATATCGTCGCTGATCGGAATGCTGCTGTCGCCGGTATAATCGTCCGAATGCAGCACGAAACCGCGACCGGTTTCCACCGGACCGCCCGAGAGGATCGGAAAGGCACGCGTCTTTTCCGGCAGAAGGATGGCGTCGTGTTCGTCCAGCATCTTCAGGTGAAGCAGCACATCGACAAAGGAAATCTGCTGCGACCTGTTGATGATGAAACCCATGGCGCCATCGGCCGAATGGGCGCAGACATACACGACGGAGCGGGCAAAATTCCCATCCTCCATGCCCGGCATGGCAATCAGGAACTGGCCATCGAGAAAGCCACGTTCGCGTTTGTCTCCAAGCGTCGGGAATGTCATCGTGCCTCCAGCCTGCTGCCGGCCGGACATGCCGGCGAACAGCGTCAGTTTGCTTATCCCCCAAGAGCAACATGGGGCACTGCCCTTTGTCAATCAACCGAAAATGATTGCGTTTTTTCGCTTGTTGACTGGCTCATGCCGGAGAGATGCAATACGTGCCTAATCATGCGCATCACCCTGCCCTATTCTGATACCGATCACCGCTTCCGGCACATGGCCGTGGCCCTTGTGGCCGCTGGTCTTTGCCTTGCCGCGTCGTTTTTCCCCTCATCCCGCGCGGTTGCCGAAACAACGCCCTGGGCGCAGAACGAAGGCGGACGCATGCGCATCGTCACCCTGCCGCCGGATGCGCAGGGCCGCGTGCGCGGCGGGTTTGAAATCGAACCGAAACCGGGCTGGATCACCTATTGGCGCGAACCGGGCGAAGCCGGCATCCCGCCGAAACTGTCCGTTGCCGAGGGCAGTGCGGCCACGATCGGCGAACTCTCCTACCCGGTGCCCAAACGCGTCGGTGACGGAAAGCTGCTGGATATCGGTTACGACAAGCCGGTAACGCTGCCCTTCGAACTGACGGTGAGTGACCCGAAGGAACCGAAGCCGGTGACGCTGTCGGGTTTCATCGGCCTGTGTCGCGATATCTGCATTCCCTTCCAGGCGGATTTCCTCTTAAATCTCAAGCCGGAAAACATGACGCCGCCGGAAGAATTCATGATCCTGCAGAAGGCCGGTGCCTTCCTGCCCGATCCGCCCTCCATGGATTTCGCCGTCACCCATTATTCGTTGACCGATGCCGACAAGACATTGAAGCTGGCGCTGCGCCTGCCGCAGGACACCGGGACCAAACCACAGGTTCTGGTAACGGGGCCGGAAGGATATGTGCTGTTCGACGAGCAATCCGGCACGCGCGAAGGTGACAGCTACACCGTGGAAATGCCGATCGAAAAACTGCCGGTCAAATACGACATCAAGGGCAAGCGCTGGGACATTTTGGTGATTTCCGGCACGCGTGCGATGGAAACGAGTTTGGCTTTCGATTGAAGGCCTTTGGACGACCATTGGCCAGCACCGCGGTTATCGGCTATATAGAAATGGGGCATTTCCATAGGAGCCAGTAATGTCTTCGACGATCTCGGCAAATGTCGATAACGGCACCGCCATGAAATTGAAGCGCGTGGCTGCCATGGAAAACAGATCCGTATCGAATGCGGTTTCGAGCGCCATCACGGTCTTTGTCGACCTGCCCAAGGAAATCCGGGATTTTCTGCTGGAGTTGAACGCGCAGGACGATCATGAGACGATCGGCAAGCTCGGGCGGGAAATGATGGCTGCTGCAGCGAGGGTTCGGCTTGAAAAGGCCACTGCCGATCTGGCAGGCGAACAGCGTTTCGGCGGGCCGGAAAACGGATCGCGCGAGATCGACATGATGGAAGAGGCAACGGCGCTGACACGTATCGCAACACGCCGGACGTAAAGCATGCAACGCCCTGTCCGCGTGTTGCTCGATGTCAACGTGCTGGTGGGCAACATCATCGCCCATGACCGAAGCCACAAGGAAACGGCAACCCAGACCCTGGTCTCCATGGTCAGTCACCACCGATGGGGTTTCGCAGACAAGGCCCAACTGGTCATCTCGCATGAGATGATCGACACGCTCGAGACGGTTCTAGACCGGCTGCAGTTTTCACCGGAGCGTATCAAGGCCTATTCCAGCGCCATTATCGACATGATGAGATACGGACCGGACGCTCTCGATCCCTATCTCATTTTAGGTGGCGAGGAACGTTTCGCCATCTCCGACATCGAGGATGCGGGTGTTCTGGCGACCGCTTTCGGCACCCGCGCCGATATTCTCGTCACCGACAATCTCAAGGATTTCATCAGCAAGGATGCCGCCATCCTCGATACGCAGGTCGTGGAAACCATGTCGCCCGGCAAACGCACGCTACAGGTCCTGCGCTACCGGATCGGACAGGCGGACCTCATCATTGCCCATCCTTTCGATGTGATGGCATGGATGCGGCTGGGGTATGATTTCGAGCCGGAGGCGCTCTGGACCACCCTGGTAAAATCGCGAGAGAGGCCCCACTCCACCTTGCCATCCGACCAACGCCCCCTATAGTCGCCCCGACCTGACGATTGTCAGGAAACGGGGTATTATGAGGAGACGTGCATGACGATTGCGATTGGCGAAAAGCTGCCGCAGGCAACCTTCAAGGAAAAGACCGAAAACGGCCCTGTCGAGGTCAACACACAGGACCTGTTTGCCGGCAAGCGCGTCGTGCTTTTTGCCGTGCCGGGCGCGTTTACGCCCACCTGCACGCTCAACCATCTGCCGGGTTATCTGGAAAATCGCGATGCGCTCGTCGCCAAGGGTGTCGATGATATCGCCGTCGTCGCCGTCAACGACTGGCATGTGATGGGCGCGTGGGCGCAACAGTCCGGTGGCCTCGGCAAGATTCATTTCCTCGCCGATTTCGATGCTGCCTTCACCAAGGCGATGGGCCTCGACGTCGATCTGTCCGGCGGCGGTCTCGGCGTGCGCTCCAAGCGTTATGCGATGCTGGTGGAAGATGGCGTGGTGAAAAGCCTCGACATCGAGGAAAGCCCGGGCCAGGCCACGGTTTCCAGCGCGCAGGCGATGCTGGAACGGCTGTAACCGTTAAGGGTTCGAAGGGCGCTTTCGGCGCCCTTTTTTCATATTTCCAGATCGAACACCAGCAGACCCGCCAGCCCGCCCTCGGCGGACGCCACGATCTTTTCAGCGACCGCCACATGATCGGCATGAACGAGATAGGCGTCGCGCGCTTCGGCATTTTCGAATGTCACCACCAGCGCATCGGCAAAACCGCCACCCAGACCCTCCGGCGAAACGTTCGGCCCGTATTTGACATCCGTCATGCCGGACAGTTTTTCCTTGAGCGCGGCGATCGCCGTAAAGATCGCCTTCTTGTCATCCGGTGAAATCGAGGATTTGAAACGGATCAGGACGGTGTGCAGGATCATGTGAAAATTCTCCCAAAAGCCTATCCGAAACACATAGTCACTGGTTCAGGTTTCGCAAAGAGCCTGCAATCTGCATCTTGCGAGGGGAGATATACCTCGCCCTCTTCAATACGCGTTTACCGCGTACATTATGGCGTCTTTAAGGCGATTGCGACTAAACCGTGGCACAACCACTTTCGATGAATTCGAAAGCGATCTGAAGACGTTACGGTTTCCAATCTCATTCGCGGCGGCCTTCCGGGTCAAAAAAGCCGCCTTTCCAGACATATCGGGCATTTTCCATAGGGGTATAGGGTCATGGGCACGATCAAGCATCTGAAATTCCTGACGGCCAGTGTCGTCAGCCTGTCGCTGGTTTCCGGGCAGGTGCTGGCGCAGACGCCGCCGCCGGCCGCTGCCGCCAGCGAAAACACGGCTCCGAACCGCGCGCCTCTGCAACTGCCGCCGGCTGCCGCACCGCAGAGTATTGGTGCTGCCCTTGCAGCAGAAAGCGCGAAGGAAACCGCCGTCGCGCCCGCCGTGGAGGCAAAACCCGCTGCGGAAACCGTGACGGCCGCGCCATCCACGCCTGCATCCGATACCGCCGCATCCGCACCGGCGGAAACGCCTGCCGAAACACAGGCCGCAGCGCCTGTTGCCCCGGCTGCGACGGCACCGCTGGCAGCGCCCGAAACTCAAGCGCCTACGGTTGCCACGCAGGCAGCGCCCGCCAATGCCGGCGCCAATGGCGCCGATACCGGCTGGGAGCAGGAATTCGCCCTTTGGCAGGCTGCCGCCAGCGGCAACACGATCGAGGAATATAACGGTTATCTGACCGCCTACCCGACCGGGAAATTTGCCACCATCGCCAAGGCGCGCATCGTCAAGCTGGTGGATAACGAAGCCGCCGCAGACGCACAGGCCGCGCAGGCAGCCCCTGTCGAGCCGGCCTTTTCCACCGGCACGCCGGATACCGAAGCCGCTCTCCTCAGCGAACGTGCCACCCGCCGCGAAGTGCAGGGCCGCCTGACATCGATCGGTTTTGCCACCGGTGGCGTCGATGGCGCGCTTGGCGCCAAAAGCCGCAATGCCATCATGCAGTGGCAGGGTTTTGTCGATGCGCCGGCCACCGGTTACATCTCCTATGACCAGTTGGCCCGCCTGCGCACCGATTCCGAACAGCCATATCAGAGCTGGCTTGCCGCCCAGCCGAAGCCAAGACCGGCCCGCGTGCGTGCCCGTCCTGCTGCGGGGGATGAACTCGTCGGTCGCGTGCCGGATAATTCGGGTGCCGATGCGGCGATTGCGCTCGGCGTTCTCGGCCTTGCCGCCGGCGTCATCGGTGGGGCTGCCATCAGCAACCGTCACCGCCACCATGGCCCGCGTTATTATCGCGGTCACGGCCGCCCGTTCCGTCACCACCGCTAAGCAGAACGGATCATCCAGAACACAAGGCCGGCCGGGAAACCCGCCGGCCTTTTCTCTTGCCGGCAGAATTGACGATTGTCACCTATAGGCGAAATTTAGCGGGACCCTGCGACAAAATGCAACCTTGAGCGGTTTTACGCACCTGTCCACTCTATCCCCATCGACAAGACATACGGGAGGGAGGACCTGTCATGGCTCAGATGATGAAGGCGGCGATATTTGTCGAAAAAGGACGCATCGTCCTCGATGAAAAGCCGATCCCCGAAATCGGCCCGCTCGATGCGCTGATCAAGATCACCACCACGACGATCTGCGGCACCGATGTTCATATCCTCAAGGGCGAATATCCCGTCGCCAAGGGGTTGACCATCGGCCACGAGCCGGTGGGCATCATCGAAAAACTCGGCTCCGGCGTCAAAGGCTTGTCGGAAGGCCAGCGGGTGATTGCCGGCGCGATCACGCCATCCGGCTGGAGCACGGCCTGCCTGTGCGGCTGCGGCGCGCAGGATGGCGCGGGCACGAAGCACGGTTTCAAGGCCATGGGCGGCTGGCGGTTCGGCAATACGATCGATGGCGCGCAGGCCGAATATCTCTGCGTGCCTGACGCCATGGTCAACCTCGCCCCGATCGATGACGGTGTGACCGACGAACAGGTGCTGATGTGCCCGGACATCATGTCGACGGGTCTTTCCGGCGCAGAAACCGGGCAGATCAAGATCGGCGATTGCGTGGCGGTGTTTGCGCAGGGACCGATCGGGCTCTGCGCCACGGCCGGTGCAAAACTGATGGGTGCCACCAAAATCATTGCCGTCGATACGTTGCCGGCGCGGCTGGACATGGCCAAGCGTTTGGGCGCGGACTTCGTGGTCGATTACCGGGCGGAAAACCCGGTCGATGCCATCATGCGCATCACCGACGGGCGCGGTGTGGATGTGGCGATCGAGGCGCTCGGCACGCAATCGACCTTCGAGGCGGCGCTGCGGGTCTTGAGGCCCGGCGGCGTACTCTCCAGCCTCGGCGTCTATTCCACGGACCTGACCATTCCGCTCGATGCCTTTTCCGCCGGGCTTGGCGACAAATCGATCCGCACCACGCTCTGCCCCGGCGGCAAGGAACGCATGCGCCGCATGCAGGATGTCATCTCTTCCGGCCGCGTCGACCTGTCCGGTCTCGTCACGCACCGTTTCAAGCTCGATCAGATCGAAGAGGCTTACGACCTCTTCGCCAATCAGCGGGATGGTGTGCTGAAAGTGGCGATTACGCCGTAAGCCGAAGACCGAAACGGCAATGGCCGGATGCCTGCGCGTATCGATGCGGGTGCGCGCAGGCAGACATATCGCCAAGACATCCGACAAGACATCCAATGCCGGGATACGGGAGGAGGTGGGACGACACGCCGAAACCGTAACGTCCCGCATGGCATCGGCCCGGCCGCATTCCCCGGGCCGATGTCCTTTTTGTGGTTACTTCACCAGCAGCGAGCGGCCGAGCAGCGGCTTGGCGGGGCCGGATTTCTTGAACGGTGCCATGCCGAGACGCGCTAGCTCATCGGCCCGTTCGTTTTCCGGGTGGCCGGCATGGCCCTTGACCCAGTGCCATTTCACCTTGTGACGCTGGTTGGCGGTATCGAGCCGCTGCCAGAGTTCGCCATTCTTGACCGGCTTCTTGTCGGCGGTTTTCCAGCCGTTTTTCTTCCAGCCAAAAATCCACTTGGAAATACCGTCCATGACGTATTTGCTGTCGGTATAAAGATCGACTTCGCATTCGCTTTTCAGCGCATCGAGAGCCGAAATCGCCGCCAGCAGTTCCATGCGGTTATTGGTGGTTTCCGCCTCGCCGCCGTTCAGTTCCTTGGTGGTTTCGCCATACCGCAGGATGGCGCCCCAGCCGCCGGGACCGGGATTGCCCGAGCAGGCGCCATCGGTAAAAATCTCGACCTGTTTCATGCCGGTTCTCCCGAAATGCCGTAATCCGCGACGCTTTCCACCTTCGCGTGGAAGCGCAGTTTTCTGAGATATTCGATCGGGTCCTTTTTTACCACCAGCGCACCTTCCGGCGTCGTCAGCCAGTCATACAGGCGGGTGAGGAAAAACCGCAGCGCCGAACCGCGCGCAAGGATCGGCAGGGCGGCAAGTTCGTCTGCGCCCAGCGGCCGCACCGACTGGTAGCCTTCCAGCAGCGCCTTGCCCTTGGTGACATTGTAGGCGCCGTCCTTCTCAAAACACCAGGCGTTGAGGCAGATCGACACGTCATAGGCCAGCATGTCGTTGCAGGCGAAATAGAAATCGATCAAGCCGGACAGCGTGTCACCGAGGAAGAAGACATTGTCCTGAAACAGATCGGCATGGATGACACCGGCCGGCAGATTTTTAGGCCAATGGGCCGTGAGGAAATCCAGTTCGCCGGCAATCTCGTCCTGCAATCCGGTCTCGACTTCGTCGGCTCGGGTCTCGGATTTCTGCCAGAGCGACACCCAGCCTTCGAGCGACAGCGCGTTCGGCCGTTTGATGTCGAAACCCTCGCCGGCAATGTGCATTTTTGCCAGCGCCGCCCCCACTTCACGGCAATGTTTGGCCTCCGGCTTGCGCAGCCACATGCCTTCGAGGAAGGAAATCAGCGCCGCCGGACGACCGGACAATTCGCCCAGCAGTTCGCCATCATTGCGCGGCAGCGGCAACGGGCAGGTCAGGCCACGATCGGCCAGATGCTGCATGAGGCCCAGAAAAAACGGCAGGTCGGATTTTTCGACGCGCTTTTCATACAACGTCAGGATCAGCGGATCTTTTGTCGTGTGCAGCAGAAAATTGGTGTTTTCGACACCCTCGGCAATGCCCTTGTAGGAGGTCAACTCGCCGACCTCATATTGGGCGAGAAACTGTTTCAGGTCGATTTCGGTGATGTCGGTATAGACGGCCAATGGAAACTCTCAGGTGCGGGAAACAGAATCAAAGTCGAGGAAACTTACCCCCCTCTGCCCTGCCGGGCATCTCCCCCTCAAGGGGGGAGATCGGAAAGAGGCCATCATCGACATTCTTTTCAACGCAGAAAGGATGTCGACGCAAGTTTTGTTTAACTCGCATCGATCAAAGTTTGGGAACGAGCCCGGCCCCATGCCGATCTCCCCCCTTGAGGGGGAGATGTCCGGCAGGACAGAGGGGGGTAACGGCGTGGCAGATCGTTCACAGGCGACATCTGTCGCCAATGGAACCGCAGCTTCGGTTCACACCGAAAGCGGCCGCTCGCCATTCACCCAGGCCATGTCTTCCTGGGTCAGCGGCACCTCCCGCAATTCGCGGTTGACGAGAAAATTTTCCGTCTCTTCCGTGGTGATAGCCAGCTCGACCTTGGCATCGAACCGCTCACGAAACGCCTCGATGATTTCCGATACGATCACCTCAGGCGCGGATGCACCGGCGGAAATGCCGAGTGTCCTGATATCGCCGATCTCGTCCCAGTTCAGTTCCGAGGCGCGCTGCACGAGGATCGAATGTTTGGCACCGGCCCTCAGCGCCACTTCGACAAGGCGCTTGGAATTGGAGGAATTCGGCGCACCGACGGTGATGAACAGGTCACAGCCATCGGCCGCCTGTTTCACCGCTTCCTGGCGGTTGGTGGTGGCGTAACAGATGCTGTCCGCCGCCGGCGCAGTCAGGTTCGGAAAACGTTCCTGAAGGCGGGCGATCACACCGGCCGTATCATCCACCGACAGCGTCGTCTGGGTCACGTAACCGAGATTGTCCGGGTCTGCCGGCACATAAACGTCGGCATCGGCGATGGTTTCGACCAGCGAGACAGTGCCTTCCGGCAGCTGGCCCATCGTGCCGATCACTTCCGGGTGGCCGGCATGGCCAATGAGGATGACGTGGCGGCCAAGGCGCTGGTGGCGCATGGCCTGTTTGTGCACCTTGGAAACCAGCGGGCAGGTCGCATCTAGATAGAAGAGATTGCGCGACTGAGCATCTTCCGGCACCGATTTCGGCACGCCATGAGCGGAAAACACCACAGGCTGCTCGCGGTGTTCGACCGGGATCTCGTTCAGTTCCTCGACAAAGATGGCGCCCTTGGCTTCCAGACCCTCGACGACATAACGGTTATGAACGATCTCATGGCGAACATAGACCGGCGCGCCATAAGCTTTCAGCGCCAGAACGACGATCTGGATGGCGCGATCGACACCGGCGCAGAAACCGCGCGGGCCGCACAGGCGGATCGTCAGTTCGGGTTTTGTATCGATGAGCCGGGCTTCGGCCTGTTCAGTCACCTGAATGTTCATTCCGTTCCACACGAAGGGGCGAGCCAGATAATGGCAAGCCGCGATAGAGGGCCTCTTGGGTCCCATATAGGCGAGGCCGGCGAAATCCGCCAAACAAAATTTACCGCCAACTCTTTTCAATCATGACAAAGATCAAGACGGCGAACGGCGGCGCTTAACCCACATGGCGGCGACCACGCCGGCAAGCGCCAGAGCCAGCCCGTACCATGTCACCGCATATTGCAGGTGATTGTTGGGCAGATCGAACTGCGTGACGCCACCCACCGGAAAACCGCCGGGATTTTTTGTCGCCGCATCGACATCGACAAAGAACGGCAGAACCTTGCCGGCATCGAGACCGGCGCTCGTGGTCATCGCGGCGATGTCCTTCCAGTAAAAGATGTTTTTGGCAAGGTCGTTATCCGGCACCAGAGAAGATGGTTTTGCGTCGAGTTTTGCGCGGGCATAACCGGTGAGTGTGATCTCGCCCGCCACCTGCCTCTCACCGCGTTTCGCCGGCTCCTTCATCTCGTAAGGAACGAAACCGCGATTGACGAGCAGCGTGCGGCCATCATCGAGTGCCAGCGGCGTATAGACGTAAAAACCCGTCTGGCCCTGATGGGTGGCGAAAAAATGCCGCTCCTTCGTATGATCGAACGTGCCGGAGATTGTGACGCGGCGAAACTCGAAATCATCGCCATGTTTTTCGGCGGCCTCGATATCGGCAAGCGGCACGGGGGCGGCATCACGACGCTCGGCGATTTTTGCGATCAGCCCTTCCTTCCAGTGCAGGCGTTCCACCTGCCATGTGCCGAGTGAAAGAAGAATGGCGAGACAGACGAGAACGAGGCCGCCGGTGAGGACGGTGCGACTACGCGACGATGCGCGCGGCAGATCTGCCTTCTCCCGCGCCTTCGCCTGCGCGTTCACGACAGAACCATTCACCTGATCGCTCATTACGGCCTCCCCTTACCGAAAAGACCCTATCACGGCCTGATCTCGATGGGCGTGCCGTTTTTCACAAGATCCCAGATCTCGTCCATTTCGGCATTGGAGACGGCGATGCAGCCATTGGTCCAGTCGAACCATTGCGTAAGCGGCGAAAGCCAGCCGAGATAATTGCGCTGGCCATGGATCATGATCATGCCGCCGGGGTCTTCACCCGCACTTGCCGCCCGCGCCTTGTCTGCCTCGTTGGGATAGGAGACATGGATGGAGCGATGATACCCGCTGCCGGGATTGCGCCAGTCGAGCGTATACATGCCTTCGGGTGTACGCTCGTCACCTTCCTTTTGCTTGTGGCCGACGGGTGAACCACCGAGCGCAATGGAATAGGTTTTCACCACCTGATCGCCATCCATGATCTGCATGCGGCGCTCGGCCTTCATGACCAGCACGTGGGAAACGGATTGCGCTGCGGCGGTGGACGCGGAGAAGCAAAGAATGAATGCGAGGGCAAACCATTGCATTATGGCATGTCTCCTGAATCGAGCGCGGGTGAGGAGATCGATTTCAGAGGAAAAAGGCGGGCGGATGGCGGCGTGGCCAGGATTATCAAGTTAGCCTACCGACGACCACTTGCCCCCCAGTCAAGTGTGCTAACGGGTTGCTATGATCCGATCCATATCGGCGATGACATCATCCATGTCTTCATATTCACCATCGGCGATCTGCTGTTTGCCGCGCAGGGCGTTCATGACATCGGCACCTTCATTCATCAGATAGGTCCGAAGCGCCCGCACGATGGACATAGCTGCGCGATCGGTCGGTCGCCTTGGCGATGATTTCGATATCGCTCAGGACATCACCGGGCACCCGCAGTGTGACGGATTCCGTAGGACTGGTCTTGGTCATGGGCACCTCCATGGATGCAAGACACTGTAAGACAATTCTGAGCGCCCAACAAGCCGACAGCTCACACCAGCTGCCTCAACCCCTCACCCACGCGCGCCATGTTTTCCTCCCACGACGGCAGCGCTACCGCAAAACGCAAAACCTTTTCCCGCGCCGTCTCATAGGTCGCCGGGTCAGCCATGACAGCCGTGATCTGCCGCGCCATCTCGCCGACATCATCCGCATCGACCAGCGTCGCCGCCTCCCCCGCCCAGCTTGCGACCGCGCCCGAGGGTGTGGAGATGACCGGCACACCGCGGCAGATGGCTTCGGATATCGCCATGCCGTAACCCTCGTAGAGAGACGAGGCGACGTAGAGGTGGGTTTTGGCCCAGAGCGTCTCGAGTGCCTCTGTCGGCAGTTCGCCAGCGAGGGTGATGCGGTTGGCGAGGTCGTGGGTTTCGATCAGGTTTTGCAGTGACGCGACGTAATCGGGATAACGGTCGGGATTGCCGGCGATGGTGAGGGACCAGTCGGATCGCTCGACCTTTGCAAAAGCCTCGACCAGAAACTCGTAGCGTTTCCTTGGAATGACGGCGCCGACGGAGAGCATATGCCACGGTCCGCCATCATGCGCCCGGCTTTGTGGTGCGGGATCGTTGCCCGGTTTGCCGATGATGATCTTTTGTTCGGCAATGCCGTAATGGCTGGTCACATAATCACGGCTTTCATCCGAGGTGACGATGATGGCGTCGGCCAGTTGCAGGGCGGAATGTTCGATTGAGCTGTGTTCGGTGCCGCGCACTCCCTCTGATCTCCCCCCTTGAGGGGGAGATGTCACCGAAAGGTGACAGAGGGGGGTGAGCAACGGTCCGGCAGGTGTTTCGAAAGCAGCATTTGCGCCAGAACCACCCCCCTCTGTCCTGCCGGACATCTCCCCCTCAAGGGGGGAGATCGGATGCGCGCACTCTTCGCATTCCACATTCAATACCCCGGTACCAATCGGGGAGAGCGGCAATTGGCCAGCGCCCCGCTCCTCCATCATCGAATGATGATAGATCAGCACCAGCCTGAACGGCCGCCTCTGCAGGATCGGCCAAAGCATGCAGCCATAGATGTGATCCATCACCAGAACCGCGCCCGGCTCGATCCCGTCGAACAGCGTCTCGATTTCCGCCATCACAGCCGCATCGGGCGCCGGAAAACACACCGGTACCGTCATTTCGCGGACACCGCCCAGAAGACGGTCCAGCCATGCGATCAGGTGGCGATTATAGATCCAGCCGCCGGTCTTCTGTTCGTAATCGGTGCTGTAGAAATGATGGATGGGCATGACGGGTTCTGTGTCGAGGAATTGCGCAATGGCAAATCATGGCATCCGCAGCCGCGCCACGTCCAGTCCCGCAAAAAATGAGAAAAGGCGGGCGCCTCCCAACACCCGCCTTCCCTGTTTCCTGTTCGGTCTTCACCAGCCGGCTAGTGAGCCAGCGGCGCGCCCCAATCGCCCCAAATATAGATTGCGAAGAACAGGAACAGCCAGACGACGTCGACGAAGTGCCAGTACCAGGCAGCAGCCTCGAAGCCAAAATGCTTCTCCGGTGTGAACCCGCCATTGATCGCACGGATCAGGCAAACAAGGAGAAAGATGGTGCCGACCAGAACGTGGAAACCGTGGAAACCGGTCGACATGAAGAAGGTGGCGCCATAGATCGAATTCTTGAAGTCGAACGGCGCGTGCATGTATTCGTAAGCCTGCACGAAGGAGAACAGCACGCCGAGCGCCACCGTTAGTGCCAGACCGTTGATCAGGCCCTTGCGATCACCGTGCAGAAGCGCGTGATGCGCCCAGGTGACACAGGTGCCGGAAAGAAGCAGGATCACGGTGTTGTAGATCGGCAGGTGCCAGGGATCGAGAACCTCGATACCCTTGGGCGGCCACTGTCCGCCGGTGAATTCCAGACGCGAGGCCTGGATGGCTTCATGCGGATAAAGGCTGGCATCGAAAAATGCCCAGAACCACGCCACGAAGAACATCACTTCCGAGGCGATGAACATGATCATGCCGTAGCGCAGGTGCAGCGAGACGACGCGGGTATGGTGGCCTTCGCGGCCTTCCTTGATCGTATCGGCCCACCAGCCGACCATCGTGTAGACAACGATGGCAAGGCCGATGAAGAACAGCCACGGCGTGGCAAAATTCAGCCCGAACAGCTTGAACTCGCTACCATGCAGGTACCGCATGTAGCCGACGCCGCCGAAGGTGAGGACGAAAGCGCCGACCGAGGCCAGGAAGGGCCAGGGGCTCGGGTCTATGATATGGTAATCGTGGTTCTTCTGATGCGTATCGGCCATGTCGTCACTCCCCTGACCTGAACCTTTTTCCGCCCAAAAAGGCGGACCCTCTTACAGTTGTTTGCCTGCTGCCTTGTTCTTGTCCGGCAGTGCCGCGACGGGCTTTGCCGCCGGCGTGCTCGGATAGAACGTGTAGGACAGCGTGATCGTGCGGATATGTTTTGTCTCTTCGGCGGTCGCGAGATCCGGATCGACGAAGAACACCACCGGCATGTCCAGCGTTTCGCCCGGCTTCAGCGTCGTTTCGGTGAAGCAGAAACACTGGACCTTGTTGAAATAGGCGCCCGCTTCCATCGGCGTGACGTTGAAGACGGCGGTACCCGTCACGTCATGCGCAGAACGGTTGGTGGCCTTGTAGGAAATCTGCACCGTCTCGCCGAGCCTTGGCTCGATGGCGCGATCAACGGCACGAAAATCCCAGTTGAGGCCGCTCGATGTATTGGCGTCGAAGGTGACGCGGATTTTTTGGTCGAGAATGCGGGTGGAATATTGTTCGACGCGCTGGGTCGTGCCGTTATAGCCGGTAATCTGGCAGAACAGCCGGTAGAGCGGCACCGATGCATAGGCAGCACCGACCATGCCAAAGGCAAAGACGAAGCAGAAGACCATGATCGAGCCATTGCTCATTCTTTTTGGGCTCATCCGCTTGGCGGGCGTTTTCAGGCCAGCCGAAGTCACGCCATCAGATGGCGAACCCGGCTCTTTCCTCCCTGTCTCCTCCGTCAATCCTGCCTCCCGTCAGTTTGCGAAGCCGCCGATCTTGATCAGCGTCACGATGTAGAACAGCACGACAAGCGCCGCCAGAAGCAGGCCAAGCGCCACATTGCGCCCTCGCCTGGATTTCTTCTGCGCTTCATTGAGCTTGACCGTTTCGATCATCCACTCACTCCAGTGAGATTGCCGCCAAACATGCCCCATACGCCGGCCAGCCAGTGATCGGCCAGCAGCGCGCTGAAAATGGCGAACAGATAGAAGATGGAATAGAAGAACATCTTTTTCGCCGGCACCATCTTTTCATCGCCATCCGGCATGCGCAGCACGAGGATGGAATAGAAGGTGAAGATGGCGCTCAGGACGAAGGCAAAGATTCCGTAGCCGATGCTGGCAAGACCGGTGATCGCCGGTGCGACGGCAACCGCCATGGTCAGCAGCGTGTAGACGAACATCTGGCGCTTGGTGGACCGTTCTCCGGCGACATTCGGCATCATCGGAATGCCGACGGAACCGTAATCACGCATCTTGAAAAGCGCCAGCGCCCAGAAATGCGGCGGGGTCCACATAAAGGTGATCATGAACAGGATGGTGCTGTTAAGCGATACGTCGCCGGTGACGCAGGCCCAGCCCAGCATGGGCGGGAATGCGCCGGCCGCACCGCCGATGACGATGTTTTGCGGCGTCGAGCGCTTCAGCCACATCGTGTAAACGACGGCGTAAAAGAAGATGGTGAAGGCCAAAAGGCCGGCGGCGAACCAGTTGACCGCCAGACCGAGGATAACGACGGAAAACACCGAAAGCGTCAGGCCGAAAGCCAAGGCTTCGCGCGGCTGCACGCGGCCATCCGGGATCGGGCGCTTGGCGGTGCGGGTCATCACCTTGTCGATATCGGCATCATACCACATGTTGAGAGCGCCGGATGCTCCTGCACCCACGGCGATACAGAGAATGGCAATTGCCCCGAGGATCGGGTTGATATGGCCCGGCGCCAGAACCATGCCGACAAAACCGGTGAAAACCACAAGCGACATGACGCGCGGCTTCAGGAGTTCGAAAAAATCGCGCGCATTGGCTTCCGACAGGCCAGAACCCTGTTCGGTGCCGAATGTGTCGTGATCCTGAATGACTGTCATGCGTAGTCCTACTTCGTGTTTTCAAAGCTGCGCGAGCCTCCTCCCGCGCAGCATCCTGGCTTCAAGGTCGTTTAGCGAATGCGGGGCAACTGTTCCCACTGGTGGACCGGCGGCGGTGAAGACAGCTGCCATTCCAGCGTGGTGGCACCCTCGCCCCACGGATTGTTTCCGGCGATGCGCTTTTTCGCAAAGGCTTCCCATACGCCGAAGAGGAAGATCAGTACACCCACAAAGGAAATGTAGGAGCCGATCGACGAGACATAGTTCCAGCCCGCAAACGCATCCGGATAGTCGATATAACGGCGCGGCATGCCGGCAAGGCCAAGGAAATGCTGCGGGAAGAACACCAGGTTCACACCGATGAACATCACCCAGAAATGCAGCTTGCCGACGAACTCGTTATACATGTAGCCGGTCATTTTCGGGAACCAGTAATACCAGCCCGCAAAAATGGCGAAGACGGCGCCGAGCGACAGCACGTAATGGAAGTGGGCGACGACGTAATAGGTGTCGTGCAGCGAGCGGTCGAGGCCGGCATTGGCCAGCTGCACGCCCGTGACACCACCCACCGTGAACAGGAAGATGAAGCCGATCGCCCAGACCATCGGCGTCGCGAACGTGATCGAGCCGCCCCACATCGTCGCGATCCACGAGAAGATCTTTACCCCTGTCGGAACGGCGATGACCATGGTTGCGAAGACGAAATAACGCTGCGCATCCAGCGACAGGCCAACCGTATACATGTGGTGGGCCCAGACGATGAAGCCGACGGCACCGATCGCCACCATGGCATAGGCCATGCCGAGATAACCGAAAACCGGCTTTTTCGAGAAGGTGGAGATGATGTGGCTAATGATGCCGAAACCGGGCAGGATCAGGATATAGACTTCCGGGTGACCGAAGAACCAGAACAGGTGCTGGTAGAGGATCGGATCACCGCCACCTTCCGGCGAGAAGAAGGCGGTGCCGAAATTGCGGTCGGTCAGAAGCATGGTGATGCCACCCGCCAGAACCGGCAGCGACAGAAGCAGAAGGAAGGCTGTGACCAGCACGGCCCATGCGAACAGCGGCATCTTGTGCAGCGTCATGCCCGGTGCGCGCATGTTCAAAATCGTGGTGATGAAGTTGATGGCGCCCAGAATGGACGAGGCACCGGCCACGTGCAGCGCAAAGATCGCCAGATCGACCGCCGGCCCCGGCTGGCCGGAGCTTGCAAGCGGCGGATACATGGTCCAGCCGCCGCCTGCGCCATAAGCGCCTGCCGGGCCTTCGACAAACATCGACAGCATCAGCAGCAGGAAGGCCGGCACGATCAGCCAGAAGGAAATGTTGTTGAGACGCGGAAACGCCATGTCCGGCGCACCGATCATGATCGGGATCATCCAGTTGGCGAAACCGCCGATCATCGCCGGCATGACCATGAAGAAGATCATGATCAGCGCATGCGCTGTCGTGAACACGTTGAACATGTGCTTGCCGCCATCGAGAGCGGCATCGCCTTCGAAACCGTAAACCATCGCCGCCAGACCGTGAAAGATCTGGATGCCGGGTTCCTGCAGTTCCATACGCATGGCGACCGACATCAGGCCGCCGACAATGCCCGCCATGATCGCGAAGATCAGATAGAGCGTGCCGATATCCTTATGGTTGGTCGACAGGAACCAGCGCGTGAAAAACGACGGCTTGTGGTGTGCATGGTCGTGTGAATGGTCATGCCCGTGGTCATGGGAGTGCCCGTGATCGGCCCCATGATCGGCATGTGCGTGATCGTTATGTCCAGCCATGATTTTGTCCCTCCCCTTAGTTCGAAGCCACGGCAACGGATGCATCAGGCGCATCGGTTGCGGCCATCAATGCCTTGTTCGCGGCCGGCAGATCGGCGGCGGCGGCGGCCTTCCATGTGTCGTAGCGCTCCTGCGACACGATGCGGATGGCGATCGGCATATAGGCGTGGTCCTTGCCGCAAAGCTCGGAACACTGGCCGTAATAAAGGCCTTCCTTCTCGGCCTTGAACCAGGTTTCGTTGAGGCGGCCGGGAACGGCGTCGATCTTGACGCCGAAGGCGGGCATGGCGAAGGCGTGGATGACATCGGTCGGCGCCGCCGTCACCAGCATGCGCACGGTCTTGTTCACCGGCAGCACGACTTCATTATCGACGGCGAGAAGACGCGGATAGGTCTTCACATCTTCCTTGCCGGCGGCTGTGCGGTCGGTTTCCTTCAGCATGAAGCTGTCGAAGGCGAGCGGATTGTCACCACCTTCATATTCGTAATTCCACTGCCACTGGGTGGCGGTCGCCTTGACCGTGACATCCGGATTTTCCGGCATGGTCAGCTGCGCGTTCAGAAGATTGAACGAGGGAATGGCGAGAAAAAGCAGGATCAGCACCGGCGCGACAGTCCAGACGATTTCGATCGCGGTATTGTGACTGGTGCGCGAGGCGACCGGATTTTTTGCGGCGCGAAATTTTACGGCCACGACGACCAGCAGCGCCAGCACGAAAAGCGTGATCGGCACGATAAACCAGAGCGAGTAGTGATTGAACCACTTGATCTGATGCATGATCGGCGTCACCGGCTCCTGGAGATCCAGTTGCCAGGGTTTTGGTTGGTCGGCGACGGCCACGGTCGCCAAGAGCAGACAGATCAGCGTACCGACCCCCGCGAAAGCCCTGTAAATCATCCTGCACCTCCCTTACATTTTGATCCGGCTCAAATCGCAATGCAGTTTTCCCTGCTATACACCTCGGTTCAATCATAATTTGCGTTTTGTCGCAATATGCGCTCCTTCGCCCTGCTGCGGCATTTTAGCCCGCATTCACACAATCTTTGCGCGCAGTTTCAAGCCCTTGCGGCAACGGCCTATCCCCGGTAGAGCAAGACCGGTCCGTTCCAAGCCCAAAGTCCCACTTTCGCCGCACTCGGCTGGAAAGAGGGCATAAGGCTTTTCATTCCTGGGCTCGGCGGCAACAATGGCGCCGTGATTCGATATCTTGAGGTTTCCATGGCGCTTCGCCTTTTCCGCCACCGTGTTCTGTCCGTCTGCGTTGCAGCTTTAGCCACCGGCTTTGCCTTTTCGGCATCCGCGCAGCTGGCGCCGCCGACCTCGAACGAAAAGCAGCCGCGGCCGGAAGCCACCACGCCGCAGCAGCCCGGCAATGTGCGCGGCAGCCACGGTGCATGGTCCGTTCTCTGCGACAAGCCGGCCGGTGCGGCATCAGAACAATGCGCGCTGATGCAGAACGTGATTGCCGACGACCGACCGGAAGTGGGCCTTTCCGTCGTCGTCTTGAAGACCGCCGACCAGAAATCCAAAATCCTGCGCATCCTTGCGCCGCTCGGCGTCCTGTTGAAGGACGGCATGGAGCTTTACGTCGACAACAACAATATCGGCCGCGCCTATTTCACCCGTTGTTTCAACGAGGGCTGCTACGTTGAAGTGGAAATCGACGACGAGCTGATGCGCATCCTGCGCGCCGGCAAGAGCGCCGTTTTCGCCCTGCGTGAAAGCGTCGATCAGGACCGCGTCGGTATTCCGATCGAACTGACCGGCTTTGGCCCCGGCTACGACGCCCTGCCGTAATGGCTGCCTTCGAGACCCAGCGATTTACGCTCTCTTACGATGACGGCGTGGTAAAAGACGCCGTTCGCACCTTCATCATGCGCCGGGCCTTTGCCGAACAGCGGATGATGTGGGTGATGGCCGCGTTGATCGCGGCCTTTTCCGTCTATCTTTTCGGTACCGGCGGCAATGATATCTTTGCCGTGGTGCTGCTTTTGCTGGCCGTAGCCCCGTTTATCTGCGTTTTCGCCTTCCAGCGCATGCTGATCACCCGCACGCTGAAACGGCACCGCCGCACGGCTGATATAACCGTGGATGCGGATGGTATCGCCGTGGTTTCGGAGATCGGCGAAGGCCAAATGTTTTGGCGCGACGTGACCGAGATCTGGGAACTGCCGAACGCCTTCATGGTCTTTACCGATACGACCGTGTTCGACACCTTTCCGAAGGACGGCATGCCGGACGTGGTGCAGGCATATTTGCGCGCTCGGGCGGCGCAGATGGTGGTTGGGCAAAAGGCTTGAGGCTTGCGTCGGTCCCGCGACGACCATTGGTTTCGTCATCCTCGGGCTCGTCCCGAGGATCTAACCACGTCCGCAAAATCAACCGCAGCAGATCCTCGGCACAGGGCCGAGGATGACGGCGGAGGGAGTTGCGGCCCTTGCCGACAGGCCGGAAGCCAAGGTCAGGCTTGCGTCAGTCCCGTGACGGACCTACATCGGATTCAAGATATATTTCGGTTTGGGCAAATGATTTGTGTTTGCCCCTCACCCTACCCCTCTCCCCGTCATGACAGGGAGAGGGGACGAGGCACACGCCTCCGTTTCGCCTGAGGCAGGACGGTGCGGCATATCCCTTCTCCCCGCGAGCGGGGAGAAGGTGCCGGCAGGCGGATGAGGGGCAAACGACACGGCACAAAGCCCACACCGAAAGGCCGCCAAGGAGCATGCATGAACACCGATCTTCTCAACCTGTTCGACGTCGATGAAACAAGACTGCGCGAAATTCTGGCGCAGACGCTTTCCGGCGCCGACGATGGCGAGCTTTATCTCGAACATGCGCAGGCGGAATCGCTGGCCTTCGATAATGGCCGGCTGAAGGGTGGATCTTTTAACACCGATCAGGGATTTGGCCTGCGCGCGGTGGCCGGTGAAGCGGTCGGTTATGCCCATTCGGGCGATCTTTCCGAAGCGGCGCTAAAACGTGCCGCCGATGCCGTGCGCGCCGTCACGAGCGGTTATTCCGGCTCCTATGCGGCTGCCCCGCAGCGCACAAATAAAAAATATTACGGTGACGAAAACCCGATCGGCGAACCGAGTTTTGAAGCCAAGGCCAAGCTGCTGGCCGAAATCGACGCTTACTTGCGCGACAAGGACCCGAAGGTGCGGCAGGTGTCCGCCTCGATTGCCGCCTCTTGGCAGGTGGTCGATATTTTGCGCGCCGATGGCCACCGTGTGCAGGATGTGCGCCCGATGACGCGCATCAACATTTCCGTGGTCGTGGGTGATGGCGACCGGCAGGAAAGCGGTTCCTTCGGCACCGGCGGTCGCGTCAGCTTTGGCGAGTTCGTGCAAAACGGTAACTGGAAAAGCGGCGCCGACGATGCGCTGCGCCAGGCGCTGGTCAACCTTGAGGCAATCGATGCGCCGGCCGGCACGATGGATATCGTGCTTTCCAACGGCTGGCCGGGCGTGATGCTACACGAGGCCGTCGGCCACGGTCTGGAAGGCGATTTCAACCGCAAGAAAACCTCGGCCTTTGCCGGTCTGCTCGGCGAAATGGTCGCCGCGCCCGGTGTGACCGTCGTCGATGACGGCACGATCGACAACCGTCGCGGCTCGATCACGATAGACGACGAAGGCACGCCTTCGGCCTATAACGTGCTGATCGAGAACGGCCGTCTGGTCGGTTACATGCAGGACCGCCAGAACGCCCGCCTAATGGGCATGAAACCGACCGGCAACGGCCGCCGTCAGGGATATGCGCATATTCCGATGCCGCGCATGACCAATACTTATATGCTGTCCGGGACCAAGACACCGGAAGAGATCATCGCGTCCGTGAAGAAGGGCATCTACGCCGTGTCCTTCGGCGGCGGTCAGGTGGATATCACCTCCGGAAAATTCGTGTTCGGCTGCACCGAGGCCTACATGATCGAAAACGGCAAGCTGGGCGCGCCGGTGAAGGGCGCGATGCTGATCGGCAACGGCCCGGATGCGATGAAGCGCATTTCCATGGTCGGCAACGACATGGCGCTCGATACCGGTATCGGCAACTGCGGCAAGGCCGGCCAGTGGGTGCCGGTCGGCGTCGGCCAGCCGCATCTGCGCATGGATCAGGTCACCGTCGGCGGCACCAAGGCCTAAAGGATTTTGTCATGAGCGAGATCACCGTCCGGCCTTTTGAACCGAAAGATGCGGACGGTGTCATCGCCGTCATCCTGCCGATCCAGCGCGAAGAGTTCGGCTTTTCCATCACAGCCGAGGACCAGCCGGATTTGTCTGTCATTCCCGACTTCTACCAGACCGGCAAAGGCGGGTTCTGGGTGGCGGAAAAGGACGGAAAAATCGTCGGCACGATCGGGCTGAAAGACATCGGCAACGATCAGGCGACGCTGCGAAAGATGTTCGTGGCGGCGGCTGCGCGCGGGCGCGAACATGGCACGGCGGCAAGATTGCTGGAGCAGCTGTTTGCCCATGCCACCGAGACTGGTCTCAGCGAGATCTTTCTCGGCACGACCGAAAGATTTCTGGCCGCACACCGTTTTTATGAAAAGCACGGCTTTGCGCAGGTGGACAAGGCGGATTTGCCGGAAGCGTTTCTGTTTATGAAGGTGGATACCCGGTTTTATAAGCGTGGGGTGTGACGGTCGCTTTTATGGGAAACCCGCTTGTGCCGGAATTGTCGGTATCCGACTGGCTGCAAAGCCGCCGCTTCTATTGCGACCTGATCGGCTTTTCCGTTCTTTATGAGCGGCCCGAAGAGGGTTTCTGTTATCTCGACCTCGATGGCGCGCAACTGATGATCGACCAGATCGGTATCGGTCGCGATTTCGGGCTCGATGGTGCGCCGCTGGAAAAACCTTTCGGACGCGGGCTCAACCTGCAGATCCGCGTGCCGGACGTGTGCGCCATTCTGGACCGACTGGCGGCAATCGGCCTTGAACCCAATCTACCGCTCGAGGAAAAATGGTATCGTCGCGGCGATCGGGAGGTCGGCAACCGGCAGTTCGTGGTCGCCGACCCTGATGGTTATCTGCTGCGGCTGTTCGAAGATCTGGGCGAGCGACCGCACGCATTCTGAATCGGATGTCGCGGGATGTCCGCAAGCCTCCACCTCAAATTCCGTTGCTTGACACCTCCCCAAAAATCCCGCCACCTGCGGCGCTTCGCAGTTCGCCAAGCAGCCCGCCACCATGTCCTACGCAAACCTTCTCGATACGCTCAACGCCTGGCTGCCCGGCCAGAACTGGTCACAGGTCGCCTTCGTTTTTGCCGCCGCCACCATCGCCGGTCTCGCCCGTGGCTTCTCCGGTTTTGGCGGCGCGCTGATTTTTGTGCCGCTCGCCGGCGCCGCCATGAGCCCGAAAATCGCCTCGGCGCTGCTGCTTCTGATCGATGGCACGATGACGCTCGGCATGGTGCCGGCGGGATGGAAAAAGGCCAATCGCCGCGAGGTCGGCACGATGCTGATCGGTGCGCTTTTCGGCGTACCGCTCGGCACCGCGCTTCTGGCGCTTAGCTCCCCGGTGACGCTGCGCTGGATCATCTCCATCGTGGTTCTGCTGCTGCTCGCCTTCCTGATGTCCGGCTGGCGCTACCATGGGCGCCCAAAGGTGCCGCTGACGATCGGCGTCGGCTGGCTGGCCGGCCTGTTCGGTGGTGCGGCGCAAATGTCCGGCCCGCCCATCGTCGCCTACTGGCTGGGCGGCGCCATTCCGCCGCAGACGGTGCGTGCCAATCTCGTCGTCTATTTTGCGCTGGCCACGGTGATTTCCGCCACCTCCTATATCGTCAGCGGTATTCTGACGTTGCAAGTGGTGCTGCTCGCCGCCGTCATCGCCCCCGGTTATGGCGCCGGGCTTTATCTCGGCTCGCACCTGTTCGGCATCGCCAGCGAAAAGACTTTTAGGCGGATCTGTTTCGGGTTGATCGCGATGGCGGGCGTGGTCGGGCTGCCGCTGTTCGATGCGTGGCGGTGAGAAAAAATGGCGGGTGAAGCGTTCAAAGCCTGGCACGCGGAATTTGCCCGGTCCGGGGTGATCCGGCCGGTGAAGCTCGGCATGTCCCGGCATCAACTGGAACAGCTGTTCGGCCTGCCCGACGACATGGGCGGCGTTTCGCGAACACGCAAACAGCCGTCGATCTGGCTTTATGACGGGCTGGAATTTCATTTCGCCGCGTCAGGCGACGACCGGCTTTGCCTGATTTTTCGCGACGACGAAAATGGTGTCGTTATGACCAGCTTCGCCGACGACCACATTTAGGGCGCCCCTTCCGCCTCCCTGCGTCTTCCATCGCCGGATTGATGTATTGCGAATGCACAAAATTTCTGCAAATTGAATCCCCATCGCCAACGCGGATGATCCGACAGCAAAACCACAACATCGGCGTTCGTTAAAAAAGTTCTAATCTTTTCCATGAGGGAAAAATTCATGCAGAATGCAGATGAACGCCCGGCCTCGACACTGTTCATACTGGGTATTTTTACCGCGACATTTCTGGCTCTGGTCGTTCTTCTGATTCTTGTCGTCCTGTTCCTGCCCTTCAACAATCCGGCCATGGGCCTGATCGTGGTTTTTGCGGCCGGCGGCGTGGCGGCCAATCTGTGGTTTTCGCGCGAGAAGGCAGCGCCGACGAGCGGCCGCGCCTGGAGCCATGCGGTGATGTGCGGCGTCATCGCCACCGTCCTTTCTTCCGCGCTGGCCATTCTCGGCCTGTCGGGCGACGATCGGCTGTGGAGCGAACTGAACGCCGCCGGCCTGACCATGGTGATTGTCCTTGCCGTCATCACGGTGATCCAGATCCTCATCGTCCGCCTCAGCTTCTGGGTGACATTCCGCCAGGCGGTGAAGAAGGCTGCGTAAACCGCGGCCTGCCGCACCCGCGAAGATAACCGGAGCGAGGGTATGGAATTCATCAAAGCCCTCCTGGGAAATTTCGTATTCTTCGCTCTTCTTCTTGGCGGAATGGCGGTGCTGTTTACCGGCATGCGCTTCGATTGGGCGCTGTATGTGTTCCTGCTCGCGATCACGGCCTTCGTGATCTTTGTCTATTGGCCACGAAAACCCCGATAGGCACCATCCCTCCCGACAAAACCCGGCCCTCCCCCAAATCCCCGCCCGCCATTCTTTAACAACGCTTAAGACAACCGCGCTAGTTTCCCTCAAATGATCACATCCGGGGTGGTGTACATACGATGACGGGCAGGTTTGACGCAGTCTGGCGCCGAAGCGTCAAGCGGGCGCTGATCCTCGGTGGCCTCGAAGCGGCCGCCCTTGCCGCGCGTGCCAATTTTTGGCCCGGCGCCCGTGGCCGCGGCGCCATTTTTACGCTGCACCATGTACGCCCGCCGGAAGGGCATCCGGCCGAACCCAATGCCCATCTCGATATCACGCCGGAATTTCTCGATCGCGCCATCCGCCGGCTGAAGGCCGATGGTTATGAATTCCTGTCGCTCTGTGATGTCGCAACGCGGATGAAAGAACCTCATGGCCCCGGCGCAAAACCCTTTGCCGCCTTCACGCTGGATGACGGGTATCGCGACAATGTCGAATACGCCCTGCCGGTTTTCGAGCGCCACGGCGTGCCCTTCACCATTTTTGTCGCCAAGGGGTTTGCGACACGCACCCACGGCATGTGGTGGGAAACGCTGGCTGCGCTTTTGAATGTGCTGCCGGAAATCCGTTTCGATTTCGGCCCAAATTCCGGCCCTGGCGAGATCAGCCTGCCGCTTGAAACCGCGCCCGACAAGCTCGATGCCTTCGACCGTTTTTCGCGCTTCATCGCTTCGGGTCCCGAAACCGAACAGGTGGCGGTGATCGATGCGCTGGCCGCCCGCCACGGCATCGATGCGCTCAAGATCACCGCGCAACTGACCATGGATGTCGAGGAATTGCGGGCGCTTTCGCAAAACCCGCTGGCATCGCTCGGCGCCCACACCGTCAGCCACCGTTCCATCGCGCAACTGGACAGGGCCGAAGCGCGGCAGGAAATGCTCGCCTGCATCGAATGGATGGAAACGGCCTTCGGCACCCGCCCGAAAACGTTTGCCTACCCCTATGGCACGGCCAATGCCGTGTCGGAACGTGACAAGGATCTGGCACGCGAACTGGGCTTTGATCTCGCCGTCACCACCCGGCCGGGCACGCTCAATGAGACCTTGCGCGACCGCATGACCGGCCTGCCGCGCATTTCGCTGAACGGGTATTATCAGGTACCGCGTTATGTTTCCGCGCTGGCTTCGGGACTGCCCTTTGCGTTGTCGGCCAAACCACGTATGGCGGGAGACAAGGAATTGTCGCCGGCGGGCGAAGTGGTGGGGTAGTCCTATCAGATTTGCTGTGGCGCCATAACTCTTCTCCCCGTTTTGACGGCAAGGCTACCGCATATGGCATTGTGATGGTGCCGCCAGCCAATCTCCCCCCTTGAGGGGGAGATGTCCGGCAGGACAGAGGGGGATATTTCTGGCGCAAATGCCGATTTCACCCCGCCTGCCGCACCGTTGTTTACCCCCCTCTGTCACCTTTCGGTGACATCTCCCCCTCAAGGGGGGAGATTATTGGGAGCAAGCCGCACCACCTCAGATCATAGCGATATCCCTGCCCTCAAGGGGGGAGATCGGCTGGGCGCACCCTCACCCGAAAATCACGGATACATCCGCACCTTCTGCCAATCCCCCTCCGGCGTGTCGCGTCGGAATTCCACGCGGTCGTGAAGCCGGAACGGGCGGTCGTGCCAGAATTCGATCGACACCGGCCTGATGCGGAAACCCGACCAGTGCGGTGGCCGCGGAATTTCGCCGATCGCGTATCGCGCGGTATATTCGGCCACCGCCTTTTCCAGCGCAAACCGGCCTTCCAGCGGCCGCGACTGTTTTGAGGCCCAGGCGCCGATGCGGCTGCCGCGCGGGCGTGTCGCATAATATTCGTCGGCTTCCGCGTCCGTCACCACCTCGACCTCGCCACGCAGGCGCACCTGCCGCCGCAGCGATTTCCAGTGGAAAACCATGGCCGCTTTCTGTTGCCCCAACAGTTCACGGCCCTTCTGGCTTTCGAAATTCGTGTAGAACACGAAACCGCGTTCGTCATACCCCTTCAACAGCACCATGCGCACATTTGGCAGGCCATTTTCGTCCACCGTTGCAACCGCAACGGCGTTCGGATCGTTGATCTCGGAGGCCGTAGCATCTTTCAACCAGGCGCCGAACAGCGAAAATGGTTCATTTCCCTCGGTGAAGTCACCGGATGTTAACTCAACTTCTGTCATATTGACGAAAATGCTCCCGATATATGAAGTGCATCCGAAACAGTTTCGAAGTGGACGCAAGTTGGCATTGATAGCAAAGACATTTAACCGCACAAGCCAGAGACGCCCGTTTGCGGCCAAAGGTCTTGCGATTATTGCCGTTGCCGCCGCGCTGTCCAGTTGCACCAGTTCGCTCGACCTGTTTGGCGGCGACAAGGTCGATCGCATGTCGACCGGCACGATACAGGCCAAGCGCAACCCGACCACCATGTCCGACGAAGTGACCGTGCAGAACGCCGTGTCCTCGGCCGACCTTTCCAAGGTGTCGATGTCGCCGCTGCCCTGGGCCAACACCACCACCGGCAGCGCCGGCGTGGTTTCCTCCATTCGCGAAGGCCGCAACCAGGGCCACATCTGCCGCGACTTTACCACGACGCGCCATTCCTTTGAAGGCATTGCCCAATTTACCGGCCAGACCTGCCTGACAAATTCCGGTGACTGGATGCTGACCTCCTTCGACCGCCAGTAAAGTCACCGGTAAATCTACCTTCCCGAGACACAAGAATATCCCCGGTAACCTTTTATAGCGGTTGCCGTTTACCTTGATTTTCAACACCTCCTTAGCGGTTCATCTGGTAACGTCTTGCCATTACGCAGACGCCTGACCGGACATGAGGAACCGAGGGCGCCCTGCAAGAGTTCCTTTGTCTCGGGGGTCCAGGATGATCGCGGACCCGCCGCCCAAGCGTAACCGGTGGTGCAAGATGCGCGATCCCTATTCCGTCCTCGGCGTGAAACGCAACGCGGACGCCGACGAAATCAAGGCCGCATGGCGTTCGAAGGCGAAATCCGTCCATCCGGATCATAATCTCGACGATCCGAGCGCGACCGGCCGTTTTGCAGAAGTCGGCCAGGCCTATGACGTCCTGAAGGATCCGGACAAGCGCCGTCGTTACGACAAGGCCGCCGACATGCACCAGACCATCATGCAGCAGCGTGAAGCCGCCAGACAGGCGGAAGAACGCGCAAAAGCCGCGCGTGCCAACGCCGAAAAGGTGATGGAAGAACTGGCCCGCGCCAATGCGCAGCGCGCCCAGAACCAGTCTCAGGCACAGGCAAAGCCCAAGGCCGCCGCGCAATCTCAGGCTCACGCCCAGACCCAGACGAACAATGCCGACGAGCCGCCGGTCGAAGACGCCGAAGACATGATCGAGCGCATTTTCGGCTCGGGCGACGAAGCCACCGATGCCGCGCGTGAAAAAGCAGCCGCACAGGCGAAAGCCCAGGCACAGCAGCAGGCGCAACAACAAGCTCAAGCTCAAGCTCAGGCACAAGCGAAGGCCAAGGCCGACGCTGCCGCCGACACCAGGGCCGAGGCCGGCTCCGAAACCGTCGCATCCGCAGATGACAATGCCGCCAAGGCCGAACCCGCGCCAAAACAGCCTTTGCCCATGCAGGCCGTCGAACTGGTGGCAGCCCTCGTGCGCCGCTGGCGTGGCGCCCCGCCGGAAAAGGCACCGGACATGACGGCGGAAGTGATCGTCACGCTGGACGACCTGATCGCCCAGAACACCGTGCCCATGCATCTCGCCGACGAACGCGATGTGAAATTGCCGCTGGAAGCCGGCATGACCGATGGTCATGTGGTGCGGATGAAGGGTCAGGGGCTGAAAATGCCCTCCCCCATCGCCCGCGGCGATCTGGTCGTCACCGTGCGCGTTGCCCGGCACGAACGTTTCCGTCTCGAAGGTTTTGACCTGCACACGGTTTTGGCCATTTCGCTCGAAGATGCCGTGCTCGGCACAGAGACCGAAGTGGAGACACCGGGGGGCAAAGTGCCGATCACCATTCCCGCCTGGTCGGGCTCGGATCGCAGCATCACGCTCGATGGTCTTGGCCTTGCAGATGGTGACGGCGGGCGTGGAGCGCTGGTCGTGGAACTGCGGGTCGTCCTGTGGGAAAAGCCGGACGAAAAGGTTACCGACCTGATGAAACACATGCGCCACGGCCTGTATGTATGAAGGTTTTGCAACAGTTTCTGTTGCTGCGCACCCTTTGTTACGGTCTCTAACAGGAGATGATCTGCCGCAAGCTTGAACCACCGGTCCGCCTATGCCATAGGCAAACGACTATTTGGGCGGGTATCCGCCATTGCAGTTCAGGGGACTATTCATGGTTCAGGCTACCGGCCTCATGGCAGGCAAACGCGGCGTCATCTTCGGCGTCGCCAACAACCGCTCGATCGCATGGGGCATCGCCAAGGCCATTCACGCACAGGGCGGCGAGATCGCTCTCACCTGGCAGGGCGATGCGCTGAAGAAGCGCGTCGAGCCTCTCGCCACCGAAATCGGCGCCTTCATGGCCGGCCACTGTGACGTGACCGACGAAGCGTCGATCGACGAAGTCTTCGCCAATGTCGAAAAGGAATGGGGCAAGATCGATTTCATCGTTCACGCCATCGGCTTTTCCGACAAGGACGAACTGACCGGTCGTTACGTCGACACCTCCGCCGACAACTTCGCCAAGACGATGCAGATCTCGGTCTATTCCTTCACCTCGATCGCACGCCGCGCCGAAAAGCTGATGACCGATGGCGGCTCGATGCTGACCCTCACCTACTATGGTGCGGAAAAGGTCATGCCGAACTATAACGTCATGGGCGTTGCCAAGGCCGCACTCGAAGCCAGCGTGAAATATCTCGCGGTCGACCTCGGCCCGAAGAACATCCGCGTCAACGCCATTTCGGCCGGCCCGATCAAGACGCTTGCCGCTTCCGGCATCGGCGATTTCCGCTACATTCTGAAGTGGAACGAATATAACGCGCCGCTGCGCCGCACCGTCACCATCGAGGAAGTCGGTGATGTCGGCCTCTACATGCTCTCCGACCTGTCGCGCTCCGTGACCGGCGAAGTGCATCACGCCGACAGCGGTTACCACACGATCGGCATGAAGGCGGTCGACGCGCCTGACATCTCGGTCATCAAGGACTGACTTCTTTATAAAGGCATGCCGCATTGCTGATTTATGTCATTCGCCACGGCCAGACAGACTGGAACGCCGAGGGCCGGCTGCAAGGCCAGAAGGATATCGATCTCAATGACTACGGTCGCTCTCAGGCGACCGCCAACGGCGAGGAACTCAGCGGCCTGATCGATGATCGGGTCGCCGAATTCGACTTCGTATCCAGTCCCATGGCCCGCACGCGCGCAACCATGGAACTGGCGCGCAAGGCCATGGGCCTCCCCCCCAAAGACTACCGCACCGACGAGCGCCTTCGCGAACTTTCCTTCGGAGACTGGGAAGGCTTTACGCTGAAGGAAGTGCGCCAGAGCGAGCCGGAACGGCTTGCCGCCCGCAAGGCCGAAAAATGGGGATTTATCCCGCCCGGCGACGATGCGGAAAGTTATGAAATCCTCTCATGGCGGGTTGGCGCATGGCTGCAATCGGTGACGCAGCCGACCGTGTGCGTCTGCCACGGCGGCGTCATCCGCACGCTGTTTCGGCTTGTCGGCGACATGCCGGAGGATGAGGCCGCGACCATCCCGATCCCGCAGGACCGGATTCTGGTGATCAACCGGGATGAGAAGCGGATCGGCTGGATCTGAGGGACTTGCGTCGGCGGGCCTACCGCCTGCTTTCGCGCAACAGATGCGCCCTCGCCAGATCAGCCAGACGTTTGCGGATCAGATCGAAGAACGCCTTCGTCACCATGCCGTAATCGACGCGGCCCGGATCACCCGGCAGAGCTCGCAAGTGATCACCCGGCCATTCGAACCGATTGATCTCCAGCTTCACATAATTGACGTCGCTATCGAGCCCGATCGATCTGGCAATCTCGGCCGATATCTCGATGGACAATTTTTCTTCTCCGGGTTCCGGATAAGCATGGGTGATCGGCACCACGACGACCAATCCGGTCTCTTTGGAGGAAACAACGATAGCGCAGGGACGATCCTTGCCTCCTGCCGACACGCCCTTCAACTGATCGGCGTGCCAGAGGTAATTGTAGCGAACCACCAGACCCGGAACCGGATCAGGCAGCGTCATTTGCCGACGACGCCATATTCGGCGGCCTCGATCTCGGCCAGCAACGTCTCATCGATATCCTCGATGCGAAGGGCTTCCCGTTCCTTCTGTTTCAGCCGACGATAACGCTCCAGTTCTGCGGCCCCCAGATATCCGCCGATGACACGGCCATGCGAGGTGACCTCGATAACGTCAGTGGAAAACGCCTCGTCGCGATATTTGCCGAACCCACGAGCAAATTCGGTCGCCGATATCTGAATTGCGCGCGCCATGATCAATCTCCACCAAAATGCGCAAATTACAGAAAATGCGTATTTTGTCAAAAACACCGGAGGTCGACCACGATCACCCTGGTGCCGCCTAGCGCTCCGATCACCAGCAAGAGCAGGCTTGACGCCTGCTCTTGGCCTTAACCACCGGGCCGCTCACGGTCCGCGGTTTTCCTTTTCCTTGTTCTCCTGATCACGATGCCACTTGATGGCGTAGAACATGCCCACGCCGAGCACGATGATCTTGAACGGAAAAAAGACGTAAGGAAACCAATCCCACATTTTGGATATGTCCATGCTGTTAATTGACACTTGTCTATCGCAAGCAGCAATACGCCTAAATTGGCGTATGCCATATCAGCCATGTTGACGCAGATGCGATCAGAACTGCTCGTCACGTGACATGGGTGGGCTCGCCGCATGCAGGCAATGATGCAAACCATTAGAAATGCAGACATCTGAAGCAGAAACCCACTGAGATGGTGCTCTCGGGAGGAGCGCGAGTAAAGCATTATTCACACATGAGTTGCATCCTGCCGACAACATTTCCAGTTGTGGAAAGAAAGCGCCCTGCGAGAACCGGAATTCATTTTCGGTGAATGGTCTCGTCAGCGGTCAATTGCGAACTCGTGGATCATCATATGCTGCGTACATTTTTCGCCACTCCGCTTTCTCCTCTCTGGGCGCCGATATACACCGCGTTTTTCACCACGTTATATATGCCGGAACAGGCAGAACTGGCTGCAGATTGGACGCTGCTCTACAAGGCGAGCATATATTGGACATTCGGCCTTGTTTACGGATACATCCCCATGCTGATCCTTGCGCCGATGGCGCATATGGTTTTGCGGTGGAGAAACTATCAGTCTCTGTCCGCTTACATCATCACATGGTTCCTGATGTCGCAGTTGCTGTGGTGGGGATATCTCAACCTAGCCCCGCTGGAAAATGGCGTTTTCAACCAGCTGGTCATGGCATTCTTTTTCAACCTGCCCTGGATCCCTGCGGGTGCAACATTCTGGGCCATCGTCAGGCCGGACAGGCGCAGCCCGAAGAACGGCAAAGCGGTTGAACTCAACGACAGAGCAAAATCCACACCTGCAGCATCCAGCCGACAGCAAAGTTCATTCGGAATGCGCGGACGCGCCCCTCAATAAGCCTGTCGTTGACCTCAGAGCCTGCATTCCCCATCTATCCGGCATGCCCAAACACGCGAAAACCGATATCGAACTGCTGAAAACATGGACGCTGTCGACGGCGGCCACCCTTGGCTCATCCGTTCGTGCAAAAGGCATCCTGCAGGAAATCCAGGCGCGGCTTCCCGCCTTATCGAAAAAGTCGGTCGTGCTTGAAGGCAGCGAGATCACGCTTGCCATGCCCGCCAGCGACAAGGCCGCTTTCTCCGCGGCCGTGGCCGTCATCTCCAGGGTGATGGAAGAGGCCGAAACGCTGCCCGTCATCCCGCGCGAGATAGAGGATATCCTCACCATCAAGACGAGCGAACGCCATCGCTGGCTTGCCGACGGGCGGCTGCCGAGCGCCGGTACCCGCACGGTTCGCCTGAACGGCCGGGCCCGGCAAATCACCTTTCACGTCTTCGACCCCAGGATCGTGGAGGATCTTCTCGACCGGGGAGCCGTCGATGAATGGCGGGAAGAGGATATCGAGGCAAAAGCGGAAAAAAGGCGCCGTGCCGCCTATCAGGCAAAACTGACGCGGTCGCTGAAGAAGGCGAAAAAAGCCTCGGAAAAACCGAGGAGCGACGCGGACGAGGCAGCCCCGGAACTGCGCGGCTGGGAAGAATTCGATGTCGACGGGCTTCTTCGATAAACGAGGATTTAGAGCCCAGCCGACAGCCGGCAGTTACTGCACGATTTCCAGATCATCCACCACGCGGCTGCCGTCAACCACGGTGTAGAACACCACGACCTTTACGCCGGCGGTCAGGCCTTCGAAGTTGAATTCCTCCGGCACCTTGTAGGTTTTGCCGTCATCCAGCGTCAGCGAAAGCTTGCTCACATCCACCGCCTTGATGGTCGCTTCCACATCGACACTCTGCGCCCAGCTATTGATGGGAGAGAGGATGCTGGCCGTTGCCAGAAGTGCGGCGATGAGGATGCGCATTGTGTGAGCCCTAAGGGAGCGGTTCGGTGACTTTGACTTGTACACAGATAGCCTCCTGATTGTGGCGGAATTTGCCCGGGATCGTGACATTTTTAGACTTAATGGTGACCGGAAAATTAACTGTGATTCAAGGGTTTCCGGCCAAATCCTGGCAAGCCCCGAAACATCACGATCCACAACATATCACGACCGTCGATCAGGCTATATTCTTCAATCCTAGATTAACCTTGCGCGAATATGGTCGCAGCAGAATCCGGGTAGTGCGTAAGGGTGAACAAGGTTTGGTGGCTCGCGTTTCGGCACATCGCCATTTCGGCAGCAAACTGATGAGCAAGCGTGCGGCACTGGCGGCCGCGCTCGCCATTACCGGTGCCGTGATCATCGTCGGCATTGCCGTCGATTATCGCAACACATCGAGTTTTCGCGAACAGCTGCGCCAGACGACACAACGCGTTTCGACGCTTTTGAGCGTACGCATGGCGGCCCGCCTGCAGACCGATCTCGATACGACCGAAAACCTGGCGCATGCCTTCATCTCCGAAAGGAGCGCGGATGCCGATCTCTTCCGGGTCGATGCGGCCCGGTATCTCGATCGCAACGAACATTTTGCCGGCATCATTACGGCGCCGAATTTCGAACTCGACCGCGTCTTTCTCCGCTCCTCGGAACAGGTGACGGGAAATGCCGTACTGCGCGGCAATGGCACGGCGACGCTTGCCGAAGCGATCCGCGCCTACAGGGATATCGAAAAGCCGGTCGTTCTGACCAGCGATCGTTCGCGCGCCGTCGTTATGCTGATGCCGGTCTCCAATCCGGGCGACGCGGACGGCAAGTGGGGCGCCATCGCTGTGGTGATCGACAAGCTCTACCTGTTCGACAGCGCCGGCATTTCGCTTCTGCCGCGCAAGCCCGATGCCAAGCCGATGATCGACCTGAGCTGGCTGAAGGTGGCGATCCGCGATGTGACCCGGCCCGACAATGCCACGTTTTTCGGCTCGTCTCTGAACGAGCCGCTCTCGCACATGATCGATGTTGCCGACGGGCAATGGGAATTGCAGGCCGTTCCGAAGGCGGGCTGGAACGCCGTTCCCGACAACCAGGCCGCCTTCCGGCTGCAATTGCTGCTGGCCGGCCTTGCGATGATCATTCCGGTCTTCATCGCCAGCCTTCTGATCGGCGAGCGCAACCGCAATATTGCTGCCCTTCGCCTGCGCGAAAGCACGCTGATGCAGCTGTCGCAGCGGTTTGCGCTGGCGATGGAAGCGTCCAGCATGGGCGTGTGGGAATTTACCGACGAGATGTTCTGGGATGCTCGCGCCTCCAGCCTGCATGGCGCGATGGCAAGCGACGGCGACAACCGGCTGAACGAATGGCTGGCCGCCATTCACCCGGAAGACCGGCCGGCGGTGGAAGCCTACTTCTTCGCCTGTGCCTGCGCCAATGTCGCATCTTCCGTCATCTACCGCGTCGTGACCGCCGATGGCAGCCTGCGCCATCTGCGCTCGGCCGGTGCAGCCTATCGCAACCCGGATGGAAGCCAGCGTGTGGCCGGCATCGTCTGGGATGTGTCTGCCGACATGACGCTGAACCAGTCGCTGCGCGCCGCCAAGGAAGACAGCGACATCAAGAATGCCGAGCTGGAATTGGCGCTGGACGAGCTTTACAGCCGCGAACAGCAGCTGGAGGAACTGACCGCAAAACTGGGCATGGCGCTTGAATCCTACCGCTGCGGCATCTGGGAATCCCTGCCCGACAGCCGTATCGAACACTGGGATGCGCGGCTTTACCAGTTGCATGGCCTGCCCCATTCGCAAGGCAATGTGACCGCCGAACAATGGATCGAGACGATCCATCCGGAAGACCGTGCCGAGGCGCGCCGCATTTCCGCACATTTCGGCAAGGGTAGCGACGAGCCGCTGGTGGTGCGCGTGCCGCAGCCGGATGGCAGCATCCGGTATGTGCGCTCCGTCGGCAAACTTCATATCGGCCGCGATGGTCGCCGCAAGGTGATCGGCCTTGCCTTCGACGTCACCGACGACGCCATCCTGACCGAGCAGCTGCGCGCCGCCAAACAGGAGGCGGATGCCAAGAATATTGAACTGCAGATGGCCAAGAACAGGATCGAGCACAATTCGCTGCACGACCCTTTGACCATGCTCGCCAACCGCCGCAGCCTCGATATCGCGCTCGACGAAATTTCACGCGCCAGCGAGAGCGAACGGCAGAAGCTTTCGATCCTGCATCTCGATCTCGACCGTTTCAAGCAGATCAACGATACGCTCGGCCATGCCGCCGGCGATGCCATGCTGGTGCATACAGCCCGCATCCTTTTGCGCAGCGTCAATCCCGGTGATCTCGTGGCCCGCATCGGCGGCGACGAATTCGTCATTCTGGTCAAGGACGATTGCAGCACGGCGCATACGGCAGCGCTTTCCAACCGCATCATCGCCGAAATCCGCCAGCCGGTGCAATTCGAGGGTTTCTCCTGTCGTTTCGGCGTCTCCATCGGCATCGCGCAGGCGACCGGCCGCAATATCGATGCGCGCCGCATGCTGGTGAATGCCGATATCGCGCTTTACCGCGCCAAGGCTCAAGGAAGAAACCGCTACGAGTTCTTCACCCAGAACCTGCAGGCGGAAATCATCACCCACAAGCGCACCGCCGACGAAGTGTTGGCGGGTATCGAAAACGACGAGTTCGTCGCCTGGTACCAGCCGCAGTTCGATGCCCGCACGATGAAGCTGACCGGCGCCGAGGCATTGGTGCGCTGGAAACATCCGCAGCATGGCATTCTGGCGCCCGACCGGTTCCTGAAGATCGCCGACGAGCTGAACGTGACGGCAACGCTCGACCAGATCGTGTTGCAGACGGTTCTGAAGGACAAGATGCGCTGGGCGGCACTTGGGCTCGACGTGCCGAAGGTTTCGGTCAACGTCTCGTCCAAACGCCTGCATGACGACACGTTGATCGACACGCTGAAGACGCTCGCCATCACCCCCGGCCAGATTTCCTTCGAACTGGTGGAATCCATTTTTCTCGACGAAAGCGAGGATGCGGCGGCCTCCAACCTCGAACGCATCAAGGCACTCGGCATCGATATCGAGATCGACGATTTTGGCACCGGCCACACATCCATCGTCAGCCTTTTGAAGCTGAAGCCCAAGCGCCTGAAGATCGACCGCCAGCTGGTGATGCCGATCCTCAATTCGCCACAGGAACGCACGCTGGTGCGCTCGATCATCGATATCGCCCGCTCATTGGGCGTGGAAACGGTGGCGGAAGGTGTGGAAAGCATGGCCCATGCCGCCATGTTGCGCGAACTGGGCTGCGACCTGTTGCAGGGCTATGCCTTTGCCCGCCCGCTCGCCTTCGATGCCTTCAACGAGGCGGCGGCACGCGGTTGGGACCTTGCGACCAAGCAGGCGAACGGCACGGCGGCATAAAAGGCTTTCCCCTGAGAGCGTATTTTAATATGACAAACCCGCTTCAAGGCGGGAACGGATCCCGCGCTTTAGCGGGGTCCCATGTCGCATAATTCCTTCGGTCATCTTTTCCGTGTCACCACCTGGGGCGAAAGCCATGGTCCGGCGCTCGGCTGCGTCGTTGACGGCTGCCCTCCCGGCCTGCGCTTCACGCTGGCCGACATCCAGCAGTGGCTGGACAAGCGCAAGCCCGGCCAGTCCCGCTTCGTGACACAGCGCCGCGAGGCCGACGAGGTGAAGGTGCTTTCGGGCGTGATGCTGGACGCGGACGGCGAGACGATGATCTCGACCGGCACGCCGATTTCCATGCTGATCGAAAACACCGACCAGCGCTCCAAGGATTACGGCGAGATCGCCCGCCAGTATCGCCCCGGCCACGCCGACTATACCTATGACACCAAATACGGCATCCGCGACTATCGCGGCGGTGGCCGGTCCTCCGCCCGCGAAACCGCGGCGCGTGTGGCGGCTGGCGGCATTGCCCGCCTCGTCGTGCCGGGTGTGACGGTGCGTGGCGCGCTGGTGCAGATCGGCAAACACAAGATCAACCGCGCCAACTGGGACTGGGCACAGGTGAACGAAAACCCGTTCTTCTGCCCCGACCCGGAAATGGTACCGGTGTGGGAAGACTATCTCGACGGCATCCGCAAGGCCGGCTCTTCCATCGGCGCCGTGGTCGAAGTGGTGGCGGAAGGCGTGCCGGCCGGTCTTGGCGCGCCGATCTATGCCAAACTCGATCAGGATATCGCATCGCTGCTGATGTCCATCAACGCCGTCAAGGGTGTGGAGATCGGCGACGGTTTTGCCTCCGCCGAACTGACCGGCGAGGAAAACGCCGACCAGATGCGCATGGGCAATGACGGCGAACCGATCTTCCTCTCCAACCATGCCGGCGGCATTTTGGGCGGCATCTCGACCGGCCAGCCGCTCGTTGCCCGTTTCGCTATCAAGCCGACCTCCTCGATCCTCACCGAACGTCAGTCTATCGACGCCGATGGCAAGAATGTCGACGTGCGCACCAAGGGCCGCCACGACCCGTGCGTCGGCATCCGCGCCGTGCCGATCGGCGAGGCCATGGTGGCCTGCGCCATCGCCGACCATTTTTTACGCGATCGCGGCCAGACCGGGCGGCTGGACTGAACAGCCCCAATACCCCCTGATCCGCAGGATTGCGGAGCATGCCGACATGAGAGATCGTCGCTCGTTGCTGGGGGGCGATTTTTCGTGTACGAATAATGCGGATTGTCTGGGACGAACGGAAGCGGATCGCTAACATCGAGAAACATCATCTCGATTTCAGCGATCTATCCGAGGAGTTCTTTCTGTCCGCTGTCACTGTTCCGGCAAAGCTTGGTCGCCGCAAAGCGATCGGGCGTTTGCAGAATGGCGTGATCGCCGCAATTTTCCTGATGTTGGGTTCGGAAGGGCTGTCGGTGATTTCCATGCGCCCTGCCCGCCAAGACGAACGGAAGCTTATCGAATGACCACGAAGCCCCATAAGCAAACGGAATTCCAGCCCGGCCGTGGTTATACCAAGGAAGACTGGGACGAGGTTTCCGACAATCCGCCCTGGACGGCAGAGGAGTTGAAAAACGCCCGCCCCTTCCGCGAAGTCTTTCCCGAACTCGCCGCCAAGATGGAAAAAGAAATCGCCGCCCGTGGCCGCCCCCGCGTCGAGGCCCCGAAAGTGGCCGTCACCTTGCGACTTGATCCCGATGTGCTGGAAAAATACAAGGCCGGCGGCAAGGATTGGCGCGCCACCATGGCAGCCGAACTGCGCAAGGCGGCAGGGCTTTAACGCCGCACCCTATTCCCCGCGCCAGCCCTCCAGAAACCGCACGCTCTCCACCCCGGCAAACCGCGCCATGCGCATCAGTTCCGCCTCCAGCTTTTCCAGCCTTCCCGCTGATGCCCGAACGCCGGGTTCCAGCCACAGGCGCTTGACATCCAGCGTGCCCGCCTTGCGGTCTGCCTTCATGTCGATGCGGCCGATCATGCGGTCGCCTTCCATCAGCGGGAAGACATAATAACCGTAGATGCGTTTCGGTTCGGGGACAAAAATCTCGATGCGGTAATTGAAATTGAACAGCCGCTCGGCCCGATCACGGTCGCGCAACAGCGGATCGAAGGGGCTGAGCACGCGGATGCGGTTGGGCGGCTCCGGTATTTTTTCCAGATTTTCCGGAAACCCGGCAAGGGCATACGACGGTCGCGGGCGGCCACCGTTGGCGGGTGTGATGAGAATTTCGACCAATTCGTCGCGATGGGTTTCGACCCACATTTTTGCTTCGAGCGGCGTCACCAGTGCCCAGAAGGCGGCAATTTCGCCAGACGTAGCAAACCCCAGACGCGTCAGCGCGCTGCGGCAGGCCCAGTCGATAAAAACCTCTTCCGTCACTTCCGGCTCGTGGTGATGCTGCGGCAGGACACGTTCGGTGAGGTCGTAGATCTTTTGAAAATTGCGGCGCCCGGCGATGCAGAGCTTGCCGATATGCCAGTAATATTCGAGCGCCGTCTTGTTGGGATGCCAGTTCCACCAGCCGCCGGACTTGTGGTCCTCGGCCTTCATGTCGCGTGACATGATCGCGCCGTTTTCGGCGATATGGCGAAAGGTTTCCTCAAAGGCGGAGTCGTAATTTTCGCCCTGCCATTTTTTCCAGCGTTCTGCCAGATGCGGTTCGCGGCGGCGAAACCGATGTTTCCAGTAGCGGAAAAACTCGGATGGCAGGATGGAAGCATCATGCGTCCAATGCTCGAAAAGCGCACCATCCTTTTCCAGAAGCGTGGTCAGGTGATCGCGCCGATAGGTCTGGTTGCGGGAAAACAGGATCATGTGATGGGCGCGCTCGACGGTAGCAATACTGTCCACCTGCACGAAACCGAGGCCATGGATCAGGGACAGCAGCCCCGCCTTGTCGAGTGCCCGGTTGGGCGCGGCGGAAAGCCCCTGCCGCTCCAGAAAAATGCGCCGTGCCTGTTCATTCGAGATCAGAATAGCCATGAATTGGAGACTATGGCCTTCTGTCGCGAAGTCAATGTTCTTTTTTTGTTCTTAATTCCCCTCAATCCTGATAGAGTTTATAGAGCGGGTCTGAATTGAGGGACCGGCTTGGACATCCATTTCGAACAGGCAAGCGTGCGGTATGACGCCCGCACCGCGCTCGAACCGCTGACACTGCGCCTGAGCGAGCGGCGCATCGGCGTGATCGGGCTGAACGGTTCCGGCAAGACCACGTTCGCGCGGCTGATCAACGGACTGGTGAAACCGTCTTCGGGCCGGGTTTGCGTCAACGGTTTCGATACGGTGAAGAACGCGGAGACGGTGCGGGCCGAGGCCGGCTTTATTTTCCAGAACCCGCAGAACCAGATCATCCTGCCGATATTGAAAGAAGATATCGCGCTCGGGCTGAAGCGGAAAAAGCTCTCCAATGCGCAGATCGAGGCGGCCGTCGCAGCGGTGCTTGCCCGCTTCGGCATTCCACATCTGGCCGATCGCCGCACCCACGAACTTTCCGGTGGCGAGCTGCAGCTTTCGGCATTTGCCTCGGTTCTGGTGACGGAACCCAAAATTCTCATCCTCGACGAGCCGACCAACCAGCTGGACCTGAAAAACCGCAATCTGGTGGAACGCACCATGGCGGGCATGGATGAAAACCTGATCGTCATCACCCATGATCTGGCGCTGATCGAAGGGTTTGACCGGGTCCTGCTGTTTTCGAAAGGGCTGCTGATCGGCGATGGAAACCCCGGTGACGTGATCGCGCAGTACAAAACGCTGGCCGGCGCATGAACACGCTTTGTCTTGACGGGCAAAGCCTGCTGCACCGGCCATCGACCACGGCAAAAAACCGGGCGGACTGGCAGCATTCAGCCTCGCCCTGTTTGCGCCCAGTCATCCGCTCCTACGTGCCCTTGCAAGCGTCTTTGCAGGCCGCGCCGTGATGATGGAGGAACCGTCATGGCGCAGCGGGCTTGCCCCCTCTCCCGTTGTGGGCGGCCGAAGGACGGAGAGCCCGGTTGGCTGGGAGGGGTATTTTTCACCGCTTGAAAAGCCTCGCCGCAACGCCATCTGGAACAGGCCCATCACCGGGCACCAAGGAGAATGAGGCCGCCATGACCACGCGCCTTTACGAACACGAGATCTTTCTCGAGCACAACACGCCGCCCGGACACCCGGAGCGCGCCGACCGGCTGCGCTCGCTGGCGATCGCGCTCGAACACCCGTATTTCGCCGATCTCGACCGCAAACCGGCGCCGCAGGCCAATGAGGACACCGTGATGCTGGCGCATCCGGAAGAACATCTGTTCTCCGTCATGCGGCAGGTGCCGGAAGAAGACGGCGCGATCCACCAGCTGGAAGCCGACACCTATCTGAGCCCCAAGAGCCTGCAGGCGGCGCTGACCGGCATTGGTGGTGCGATGGCGGCCGTGGATGACGTGATGACGGGCAAGGTGGACAACGCCTTCGTGGCCGCCCGTCCGCCCGGCCACCATGCGGAAAAATCCAAGGCCATGGGTTTCTGCCTGTTCAACAACGTGGCGATCGCCGCACGACATGCGCAAAAGGTTTACGGTGCCGAACGTGTCGCCATCGTCGATTGGGACGTGCATCACGGCAACGGTACGCAGGACATTTTTTGGGACGATCCGTCGGTGCTGTTCTGCTCCACCCACCAGATGCCGCTTTACCCCTTTACCGGTGCAAAGAACGAGACGGGCACGAAGAACAACATCGTCAATGCGCCTCTCGCCACCAATGACGGCAGCGATCATTTTCGCGAGGCCTTCAAATCCCGCGTTCTGCCGGCGCTTGAAAACTTTCGGCCGGATTTCCTTCTGATTTCCGCCGGTTTCGATGCGCATCACCGCGATCCGCTGGCGCAGATCAACCTTGTCGGCAACGATTTCGACTGGGCGACCGGGCGGCTGATGGAGATCGCCGGCAAATATGCCGGCAACCGGGTCGTCAGCCTGCTTGAAGGTGGTTATGATCTGGAAGGGCTGGCCGAATCGGCGGGCCTGCATATCAGCAGATTGATGAAGGGCTAACATGTCGGACCAGGTCGAGATCAACGATGTCAGCGCCTATTCCTTCGAGAAGGCTGTCGCCGAACTCGAAAGCATCGTGGCCCGGCTGGAACGCGGTGATGTGGCGCTGGACGAATCCATCGCCATTTACGAGCGCGGCGAAGCCTTGAAGAAACATTGCGAAAAGCTGCTCTCCGCCGCCGAAAACCGCATCGAAAAGATCCGCCTCGACCGCGCCGGCAAACCGCAGGGTACCGAGCCGCTGGACGGCGAATAACGGCCATGTGACCGCCGGTCTTCCCGACGAAGGGCGGACCGTTCAAATGCCATCCATTATCTTGAACCGACTTTCATCGGCTACACCTTATCTGCCTGAACAGAAACGGCAGGTCTGTGTGGGAAGCAGGTCTGCCTTGGGGTCAAGGTGGGGCATTTGGGGTCATGGGGCAGATACGGCCTTTGACGGCAGCCGACATTACGTCGGTCGCCGGGCTTTTTCAGTATGCGTTCAAGCGTAAGGAGACGGCGGCCCCGGCGGCCCTCGTCGATTGTCTGCGCGCCGTCTATATCGACCACCCGCTTGCGCATGAAAGCCTGCCGCCGCTCGTTTACGAAGGACGTACCGGCATTTCCGGTTTTGTTGGGCGCCATCGCCTGCCGATGCGGATCGGCGACCGCCCTGTCAACGGCGCCCTGATCGGCACGATCATGTCCGACAGCCGCGCCGGCGAAGCCATGATCGGCCCGAAACTCCTGAAAGCCGCACTGGCCGGCAATCAGGATTTTTCCTTTACCGATACGGCCAGCGATATCTCGCTGGCGCTCGGCCAGCGGCTGGGCTGCACCGGCCTGCCGAACCACAGCCTCTCTTTCATCCGCATCATACGGCCGGCGCAATGGTTGGCGGGCGAGGCTTCGCGGCGTTTTCGCCCGCTCGGCCTTTTGCGCCCATTCGCCGCGATAACCGATGAAATGCTGCGCGCCCGCATGAAACCGAACCGGCCGCGCTGGCTGGCCTATGCCAGAAAGAAACCCGGCAAGGCCGCGATCATCCGGGACATCGATGCCGGCACGTTCGCCGAACTGATGACCGAACTTTCCACCCGCTTCACGCTTCGCCCGCGCTGGAGCAGCACCGAGCTTGCGATCCTTGCCGGACAGGCCCTGCACAAGCAGGACTTTGGGCCGGGTTTCATGGCTTCGGTCAGCGATCACCGTGGCCAGCCGGTCGGCTGTTTCCTCTACCACCTGAGCAAGGGATCTTCGGCGCGGGTATTGCAGATGATGGCGGCACCGGGCAGCGAAGGCGCGGTGATCGACGCGCTGATCGGCCATGCGGCCGACAATGGCGCCACCGCCGTAACCGGTCGCACAAAGCCCTATCTGATGGAAGCCATGCTGGGGCGGCGCATCGGTTTTACCAATAGCGTTTCCAGCATGATCAACACCCGCGACCCGGATATTCTTGCAGCAATCACCCGCGGCGACGTGATGCTGAATGGATTGGTGGGTGAACAGTGGAGCCCGATGATCGGCAACCGGTTCGATTGATGTGATGCGTGCCGTTTCGCGGAACAGTGTGTTCCGCGTGGGGCGACTGTTTTGTGGGCGCGAACCGCACTATGTTTTCTCGCGCGATCGTGTCTGGAAGCAAGTCCCCCTCTGGCCTGCCGGCCATCTCCCCCACAAGGGGGGAGAAAACCAGTGGCAAACACCTGCCTCGATTGAGGCACGGCGGATCGGCTGGGTTAAGCCCCTCCCCCTTGTGGGGAGGGGTTTGGGGCGGGGTCTTATTTTCCAGGAAGACTTTCCGCCAAATCACCAGATGGAGACCGGCCCACATGTCCTTTTTCCCCGGCACCGACCCCGCCCCCGGCGATGCGTTTGCCTGTGATGCGATCGAAAACCTGATCATTCCGCGCTCCAGCGATATCGGCGGGTTTTCCGTACGGCGTGCCTTGCCGACACGGCAGCGTCGTCTCGTCGGGCCTTTCATCTTTTTCGACCGCATGGGACCGGCAGTGCTGCGGGCCGATGAAGCGCTCGACGTCAAACCGCATCCGCATATCGGCCTGTCCACCGTCACCTACCTGTTCGATGGCGAAATCAAACACCGCGACAGTCTCGGCACCGAACTGGTCATCAAGCCGGGCGACATCAACCTGATGACGGCGGGGCGCGGCATAGTGCATTCCGAACGCACACCGGAAAACCTGCGCGGGCATCCGCTGGCCATGTCCGGTCTGCAGACATGGCTGGCCCTGCCGGATGACAAGGAGGAGATCGATCCCGTCTTCGCCCATACGGCGCGGGAAGCGATGCCGGTCATCGACTGGCAGGGTGCCTCCGGCCGGGTGGTGATCGGCGCGCTGGACGGGATTTCTTCCCCCGTCTCCACCTTCACCGATACGCTTTACGTTGATCTCGCTCTGGAGTCGGGCAAGAAATTCCCCTTCTCAGCCGCGCATGAGGAACGGGCGATCTACATTCTTTCCGGCGAACTGATCATTTCCGGCGACCGTTTTGCCGCCGACCAGTTGCTGGCTTTTCGCGCCGGTGACGAGATCACGCTCGAAGCGGGCACGATGGGCTGTCACATCATGCTGTTCGGTGGTGCGGCCATGACCTCGCGCCGCTACGTCTGGTGGAATTTCGTTTCCTCCTCCAAGGAGCGCATCGAGCAGGCCAAGGAAGAGTGGCGCACCGGCCGTTTCGACATCGTGCCGGGGGATGAGGAAGAGTTTGTGCCTTTGCCCTGAGCGCGAATTCCGATAGAAGCTGACGCAATCGACTTGAAAAAGACGGTTTCCAGCGCATCTTTGCTGGATTGCACATTCGACAGCAGCGTTCCAGAAAAGGCCGGATTCCTTGACAGCAAAACCAGAGACACCCTTGCTCGACAAGATCAATCTGCCGGCCGACCTGCGCAATGTCGAGGATCGCGACCTGCCGCAGGTTGCGCGCGAAGTGCGCGACGAGATGATCGATGCCGTGTCGAAGACGGGTGGCCATCTGGGCGCGGGTCTCGGTGTCGTGGAACTGACGATTGCCATTCACAAGGTTTTCAACACGCCTGACGACCGCCTGATTTTTGACGTCGGCCACCAGTGTTACCCGCACAAGATCCTGACCGGCCGCCGCGACCGCATCCGCACGCTGCGCCAGGAAGACGGGCTTTCCGGCTTCACCCGCCGTGCCGAAAGCGAATACGACCCCTTTGGCGCCGCCCATTCCTCCACCTCGATTTCCGCCGGTCTCGGCATGGCGGTCGGTGCGCAGCTTTCCGGCCAGAAGCGCAATGTCATCTCGATCATCGGCGACGGCTCGATGTCGGCCGGCATGGCCTATGAAGCGCTCAACAATGCCGGCGCGCTCGATGCCCGCCTGATCGTCATATTGAACGACAACGACATGTCGATTGCGCCGCCGACCGGCGCGATGAGCGCCTATCTGGCGCGCCTTGCCTCCGGCCGCACCTATATGGGCATGCGCGAAGTGGGCAAGAAGCTCACCGGCTATCTCGGCAAATCCATCGACCGGGCGATTACCCGCGCGGTGGAACATGCGCGCGGTTACGTGACCGGCGGCACCATGTTCGAGGAAATGGGTTTTTACCATATCGGCCCGATCGACGGCCATTCGTTCGATCATCTTCTGCCGGTGTTGCGCAATGTGCGCGATCATGCGCAGGGCCCGGTTCTGATCCATGTGGTGACGCAGAAGGGCAAGGGTTATCCGCCCGCCGAAGCCGCCGCCGACAAATATCATGGCGTCAACAAGTTCGACGTCATCACCGGCGCGCAAGCCAAGGCCAAGCCGAACGCGCCGAGCTATACGAGCGTCTTCGGTGAAGCGCTGGTGCAGGAAGCCGGTTTCGACGAAAAGATCGTCGGCATCACCGCCGCCATGCCGGATGGCACGGGGCTGGGCAAACTGCTGGAAGCTTTTCCGACCCGCACATTCGATGTCGGCATTGCCGAACAGCATGCCGTGACCTTTGCCGCAGGTCTGGCCACAGAAGGTTTCAAGCCCTTCTGCGCCATCTATTCGACCTTCCTGCAGCGCGGTTACGACCAGGTCGTGCATGACGTCGCGATCCAGGGGCTGCCGGTACGTTTCCCGATCGACCGCGCCGGGTTCGTCGGCGCCGATGGCCCGACCCATGCCGGTTCGTTCGACACGACTTTCCTCGCCACCCTGCCGGGCATGGTGGTGATGGCCGCTTCCGACGAGGCGGAGCTGAAACACATGGTGCGCACGGCCGCCGCCTATGACGACGGCCCGATTTCCTTCCGTTACCCGCGCGGCGAAGGCGTGGGCGTGGAAATGCCGGCACGCGGCGAGATTTTGCAGATCGGCAAGGGCCGCATCGTCAGGCAAGGCTCCAAGGTCGCCCTCCTCTCGTTCGGTACGCGTCTGAAGGACTGTCTGCTGGCAGCGGAAGATCTCGACGCCGCCGGCCTCTCCACCACCGTCGCCGATGCACGTTTCGCCAAACCGCTGGACCACGACCTGATCCGCCAACTGGCCCGCCACCACGAGGTGCTGATCACCATCGAGGAAGGCGCCGTGGGCGGCTTCGGCAGCCATGTGCTGCAGTTCCTGAGCGGCGAAGGCCTGCTCGATAACGGGCTAAAGATCCGCTCGCTGGTCCTGCCGGATATCTGGATGGAACAGGCAAGCCCGGATGCGATGTATGCCAAGGCGGGTCTGGATCGTGCGGGGATTGTGGGGACGGTGTTTCGGGCGCTGGGGAAGCCGGTTGTGGGGGTTGGCGCTGCGGGGTGAGGGATTGATCAGCGTTTTTCGCTGCAGGCACATGCCATCCGCTCATCCCCTCGAAAGCTGACGGATATCAAGGGTTCAATGGCTGAACAGGAACGCGACTGGGAAGATTATCTTGCTGATCCGATCCTGAACGGGCGCGTTTTATCCGACCATGCACTTGTGTTCCGCTACGAAGCTTGCGCCCGTTACCTCCGGGAAAACGGCGAGCTGGATCTTTACGCGCGCAATCGTGGAAACTTTCTCGATTACAAACCGTTTCGGTTCGGTCAGCTGTACCGATGTATTCGCGATTTTCAGGCCAATGATCTGGACCGGATCAGCAGGGATTTCTGCAAGGCCCGCGCGGGTGAGACGATGTGGTTCACCGGCTGGTCATCACACGCGTATGACGGCCTTGTCGCCTTGTTCTTTTGCGATCTCAACACCGCCAAGGAGTTCGTTTTCACCGATTGTCGCCCGGAAATCGACGGACGCATCAACCGCGCCTTCAAGGACGCGCCTGCGGACTATTTTGAAGAGATGGCAGACATGAGTGAATATAGCGCAGTTCTGATGGATTTGCGCGCGGAGCTTATGCGAAGACATGAGCTTGCCGCTTCCGAGCGAGTTCATGGGCTACCGGATTAGGCAGGTCTTAAACATTCTCGGTAGCTTGTCATACCCCGCCCCCCAAAACAAAAAAAGGCGGAACCCACCGGCTCCGCCCTCTTATCACTTCATCAACCCAAAAACCTCAAAACTCTTCCCAATTGTCCTTCGAAGCCGAAGGTGCCGGTTCGAACGCTCTTGCCAGCTGGTTATGCAGCGCCATGGCCGGTGAACGGCGGGGCTTTTCCTCGGCTGCCATGCGAATGCTCGGCGCCTTTACCGGGCGGCTCACCGGCGCGAATTGCGGCGCCGCGGCCGTCGGGGTCGGCGGGATGATGAAGCCCGAGCGGCTGCCGACAAAATTGCGGTCGCTGCCGAGATTGAACTGCTTCAAGAGCTCGTTCAGCGTGTTGGCTTCGCTGGCCAGCGTGTGGCTGGTCTTGGTCTGCTGGTCCACCATGGCGGCGTTCTGCTGGGTGTTGCGGTCCATCGTGCCCACCGCATTGTTGATTTCCTGAAGCCCGGTCGATTGTTCGCGGGTGGACACCACGATGGCGCGGATGTGTTCGTTGATCTCGCGCACTTCCTCCACGATCGCCTGCAACGCCTTGCCGGTTTCGCCCACCAGCGCCACGCCGGCATCCACCTGATTTGTCGAGGTGGTGATCAGCGTCTTGATATCCTTGGCCGCATTGGCGGAACGCTGCGCCAGTTCGCGCACTTCCTGCGCCACGACGGCAAAACCCTTGCCGGCTTCACCGGCGCGCGCCGCCTCGACACCGGCGTTCAGCGCCAGAAGGTTGGTCTGGAAGGCGATGTCGTCGATGACATCGATGATCTTGGTGATCTCGTGGCTGGAATGCGAAATGCCTTCCATGGCGGAAACGGCGCGGCGCACCACCTCGCCGGATTTTTCAGCGCCGACGCGGGTGCGCTCGACACGCTGGCCGACATCTTCGGCGCGGGCGGCAGCATCCTTGACCGTGGTCGTGACTTCCTCGACGGCAGCGGCGGTCTGTTCGACGGCGGCGGCCTGCTGTTCGGTGCGTTTTGCCAGATCGTCGGTGGCCGAACGGATCTCGTCGGCATTGGTGTGGATGGCCGAGGCATTGTCGCCGACCAGCGTCAGCGTTGTCTGCAGCGTGCCGACGGCGCTGTTGAAATCGGTGCGCAAGCGGTCGAGACGGCCGACGAATGTTTCGTTGATGCGATAGGCGACATCACCCTCGGCCAGCTTGGACAGGCCGGTGGCCAGCCCATCGATGGCGAATTCCACGTCGGCGGCATCATGCGCCTTCTGCTCGTCATTCGCACGACGATCGCTTTCGGCGCGGGCGCGGGAAATATCGTTTTCGCGCTCCAGGCGCTGCTTTTCGATGGCCGCATCCTTGAACACGGCAACGGCCTGCGCCATGCGGCCCACTTCGTCGCCGCGGTCGAGCGCCGGCACTTCGATATCGTTGTTGCCGCCGGCAAGCGCCGTCATGGTGCGGGTCATCCCCACAATAGGATTGACGATGGCGTTGCACAGCGCCCAGATCAGGCCGAGCGCCAGCACGCCGGCAATGCCGCCGGCAATCACGAGCGTCCAGAGAATGTTGGTGCTGGCGGCGTGCTGCGCGGCCGTCAGGCTGGCGGACAGCGTCAACGCCTGCTGTTTCAGCGCAGTGGCCGCCGTGCGGAACGTTTCGAGGGACTGTTCGCCTTCGCCGCGCGCCACCTGCCGGCCGGCCTTGACGGCGGCAAGCTGCGGATCGATGAGCTGCGTATTGACGGCCTTTGCGGCGGCATCGACGCTGTCGATGGAAGCGAGAAGATCGGCGCGCCCAGTGGCGGCTGCCCGGGTCTCCTCAAGCGCCTTGACCATTTTCGCGCGGCTGGACAAGGCGGAGGCGGCCGAGGCTTCAGCGCCGCCGAGCAGATAATCGCGCTGATACACAACCTGTTCGAGCATTGCCTCCACGGCATTGTCGACACCCACGACGATCGCCTGCGCCGACACCTGTTCGTCCGCTGCCGCGTTCGACTTCAGCACCTGCCAGTAAACCCCTGCCGTGGCAAAGAAACAGGCGGACATGACCGCCATGAAGGTAACGATGATCTTCTTGCTGATGGAAAGGTTTTTCAACATGGGGGTCGCGCTCGTGAAAACGGATACTTGATCGAATTGTGGCCTAAAGAGACAAAGCACCATGATCTTTAAGATTGCGTTTCCGTTTGGCAGATCGTCGCGCCTAAACATTTGTCATGGACGCGTTGTCATGTATGGCTTGTGCAAATGTATGACTTGCGCAAATGCGCGACAAACGTCATTGACAGGCCCATGTCCAAGATCACCGAACCCCAACGTCTCGACCAGCTTCTGGTCTCGCTCAACCTCGTGGCCAGCCGCGCGCGTGCGCGCGATGCGATCAGCCGTGGCACCGTCACCGTCAACGGCCGTGTCGTCACCAAGCCGAGCCTGACCTTCAAGCCCGACGTCTCCGTCACCATCGACGACCCCGCGCAGGATTACGTTTCTCGCGCGGCGCTCAAACTTGTCGCCGGCCTCGACCATTTCAAGCTCGATCCGACCGGCCATGAATGCCTCGATATCGGCGCCTCCACCGGCGGCTTTACCGAAGTGCTGGTCATGCGCGGCGCCGAGCACGTCACCTCGATCGATGTCGGCCACGGGCAGATGCACCAGCGCCTGATCGACGACGAACGCGTTACCAATATCGAAGGCCTGAATGCCCGTTATCTCGAGCCGGACGATTACGAAGACCGGCCGATCACCTTCATCGTTTCGGACGTCTCCTTCATCTCGCTGAAGCTGGCGCTGGCCCCGGCGCTGGAACAGGCCGAACCGGGCGCGCTCTGCGTGCTGCTGGTCAAGCCGCAGTTCGAGGCGGGCCGCGATGCGATCAGCAAGGCCGGCCTGCTGAAGGAGCCGGAAACGGCGCCGGCCGTGGCTGCCGAGCTGGAACGCTGGCTCGTGGAAGACATGGGCTGGACAAGCCTTGGCTTGATCCCCTCACCTATCGATGGCGGCGACGGCAACAAAGAGTTTCTGCTGGCCGGCAAAAAGCCGGAGGATGCAGAGCCTTACCAGCGCCGCGAAAAGGATGAAGACGGCGACGAAGACGATTTCGACGACGAAGACATGGATGGGGATGACGCATGAGCACGGTCACCGTCACCATCAACCGCCTTGGCGCACAGGGACACGGCATCGCCAATGGCGAGGATGGCCCGGTCTATGTGCCCTATGCGCTGCCGGGTGAAACGCTGGCGATTGCCCGCAATGGCGACCATGGCACCGTCATGTCGACCGGCGCGCCCTCGCCGGATCGCATCGAGCCGGCCTGTCGCCATTTTGGGCCGGATAGCGATGCCTGTGGCGGCTGTTCGCTGCAGCATCTCGCCGAAGTGCCTTACCTTGCCTTCAAGCGCCAGCTGGTGGTCGATGCGCTGAAATCCAAGGGTTTGACGCCCGAAGTGGCGGAGACCATTCCGGCAAAACCCGGCGAGCGTCGCCGCACGGTGTTTTCGGCCCGCAATACGGAAAAGGAATTTCTGCTCGGGTTCAACCGGGAAGAAACCCATCACATCGTCTCGATCGTGGAATGTCCCATCGCCGCGCCCGGCATCGTGGCGCGGCTGGAAACGATCCGCACCATCGGCCGCGCGCTCGCCATCGGCGCAGATACGTTTCGGATTGCGGTGCTTGAGACCTTGTCGGGGCTGGATATCGCCGTCGAAGGTTTGAAGAAGCTGGAGGACAAGCAGCGTCGTTCGGCCATCGAAACCGTGCTGACGCTGAAGGGCATTGCCCGCGTGTCGGTCAATGGCGAAATCCTGGTCGAACCGCAGAAGCCGATCATCGAATTTTCCGGCGTGCGCGTTTCGCCGCCGCCGGGCGCTTTCGTGCAGGCCACCAAGAGCGCCGAAGAGGTGATGTCAGAGATCGTCGCCAAGCACGTCGGCAAGTCGAAAAAGGTGCTCGACCTGTTTGCCGGTGCCGGCACATTCACCTTCCGCATTGCCAAGACGACGAAGGTGCATGCGGTAGAAGGTGACGACAAGGCGATCAAGGCGCTGGATTTTGCCGCCCGCAATACGCAGGGGCTGAAGCCGGTGACGGTGGAAAAACGCGACCTGTTCCGCCGCCCGATGATCCCGCTGGAACTGAAACACTACGATGCCGTCGTGTTCGACCCGCCGCGCGCCGGTGCGGAAGCGCAGGTGGCCGAACTGGTGCGCGCCAATGTGAAGACCATCGCCGCCGTCAGCTGCAATCCGCTGACGCTTGCGCGTGATCTGCGCATGCTGGTCGATGCCGGTTACCGCATCAAGTCGGTCACGCCGATCGACCAGTTCCTGTGGTCGACGCATGTGGAAACGGTGGCGCTGCTGACGAAGTAATTTTCGGCAGCACACCAAACATCATCGTTTCATGAAAGCCTCGAACGCCGCGCGCGCTTCGGGGCTTTTCAGTTGCGCGGTGAAATGAACGAGTTCCTCGTCTATGCGGGCGAGCACCTCATCACGCGGGCCGCGCACCAGTTCCCGGGCGATCTTCAGCGCCTGCGGTGGTTTGGCAGCGAGAGAGGTGGCAAGTGCCAGGGTTTCGGCTTCCACCGCATCCGGCTCCACCACTTTCCACACCTGACCGGCAGCATGGGCGGCAGCTGCGGAAAATCCTTCACCGGCGACGAGCATGGCGAAAGCACACTGATGGCCCATGATCTTTGGCGCCAGCAGGCTGGAAGCGGCTTCCGGCACAAGTGCCAGATCGACAAACGGGGTTTTGAACAGGCTGCGGCTGGAGGCGACCGTCATGTCGCAATGCATGTGCAGCGTCGTGCCGATGCCGATCGCCAGACCATCGACGCCTGACACCATCGGCTTTTCACAAAGCGCCAAAGCCTTGATGAAGATGGCGCCGGCCGGCGGCTCCTTTGAACCGGACATGGCGTAGCCGAGGAAATCGCCCATGTCGTTACCCGCGGAAAAGCAGCCTTCGGTGCCGAGAAAGGCAACTGCGCGGATGTTCGGGTCGCTGTTCGCTTCGGTCAGCGCCGCCGTCATCGTCTGATACATGGCAGACGTGATGGCGTTTTTCTTGTCCGGACGGTTGAAACGGATGACGAGGACGCCGGGTGAGGTTTGTGGGCGCTCGATCAGGATGTGGTCGGTCATGGGTGGGGCCTCCTCCGGGGTGGTGATGTGGATGGGAGACAAAGTCCCCCTCTGGCCTGCCGGCCATCTCCCCCACAAGGGGGGAGAAAAATCGCGGCAACCTCTTGCCTCAATTTAGCGTCTACGGATCGGCTGGGTTAAGCCCCTCCCCCTTGTGGGGCGGGGTTCTTTTTCTACCCCAACACCGCCCGCGCAGCCTCAAGGCTCGCCGCACCGCCAACCACGGCATCCTTCAACGCCGCCGTTTCGGCCAACAAATTCTCCGCCGCAAACCGGCACAATGCCACGCGTTTTTCGCCATCGCCATCACCGGCCGCAGCCAGCGCACCGGTGGCGAGATAAGTGCCCGTCAGCGTCAGGCCGAAAAGCCGTTGGTAAGGCGTTGCCCCGGCAAGTGCCTCGGCCTGGCGGCCGGCGCCCAATGCCTCCAGCAGCCAGTCGGTTGCCGTTTCGAGATCGGCAATCGCAGCGGAAAGCCGTGTCGCCGAGGTGCCGAAAGCCGCATCGTTGGAGGCGCCGAGCTTGTCCGCCACGCCCTTCAGCTCGCCAATAAACCCGCGCACCGCACCACCATCGGAGAGCGGCAGTTTTCGCGTCACAAGGTCGATCGCCTGAATGCCGTTGGTGCCCTCGTAGATCGGCGCGATACGGGCATCGCGCAGGTAACGCGCCGCGCCCGTCTCCTCGATGAAACCCATGCCGCCATGCACCTGAATGCCCATCGAGGCGACATCGACACCGACATCGGTGGAGAAGGATTTTGCAATCGGCGTTAGAAGAGCGGCGCGTTCCGCCCAGTGCCTTGCCTCATCTCCCTCGCTCGCGTGCGAAAGATCGATGGCATGCGCACAGGCGTAACAAATGGCGCGCGACCCTTGCGTCAGCGCCTTCATGGTCAAAAGCGTACGGGCAATGTCGGGGTGTTCGATGATCGGGCTCATGCCAGTGCCCTGCCAGCCCGGCGCCTTGCCCTGCGTGCGCTCCTTGGCGTAAGCGACCGCCTTCTGCGTCGCGGCCTCGGCAATCGCCACGCCCTGAATGCCGACGGCAAGGCGGGCATTGTTCATCATCGTGAACATGCAGGCGAGCCCCTTGTTCTCCTCGCCGACCAGATAACCGAGCGCGCCCTTTTCGGCGCCAAACCGGCCATCGCCAAAAATCATCGTGCAGGTGGGCGAGCCGTGAATGCCGAGCTTATGTTCGATCGAATGGCAGAACACATCGTTGCGCTCGCCGAGCGAACCGTCGTCATTCACCAGAAATTTCGGGACCAGAAACAGCGAGATGCCGCGCGTGCCGGCCGGTGCATCCGGCAGCCGCGCCAGCACGAGGTGGATGATGTTGTCGGCAGCATCATGTTCGCCCCAGGTGATGAAGATCTTCTGGCCGAAAACGCGATAGGTGCCGTCGCCCATCCGCTCGGCCCGGCTTTTCAACACGCCGAGATCGGAGCCGGCATGCGGTTCGGTCAAATTCATCGTGCCGGTCCATTCGCCGGACACCATCTTTTCGAGAAATGTCTGCTTGAGCGCGTCGCTGCCATGTTTCGACACGGCCTCGATGGCGCCCATGGTGAGCGTCGGGGCGAGCGCGAATGCCATGGAGGCGGCGTTCCACATTTCGAGTGCCGCGACGTTCAACATGTGCGGCAGCGCCTGTCCGCCAAAATCCTGCGGTCCGGTCAGGCCGTTCCACCCGCCCTCGCACCACGCCTTGTAAAGCGCCGGCCAGCCCTGTGGGGTGATCACGGCGCCATCGACGAGGCGTGCGCCTTCACGATCACCGCTCTCGCCCAGCGGCGCGATCTCTTCGCCGGCAAACCGGCCCGCTTCGGAAAGGATGGCATCGACCAGATCGCCGCTGAGATCTCCCAGCCTGCCCTCCTCCAACGCGCTTCCGAGGCCGGCGACATGGCTGAGCGTGAAGGCGATCTCTTCGACCGGTGCCTTGTACATCAAAAAATCTCCTCTTCCGGCCACGCCCGCGACACAAGCCGCTGCGCACCAACTCCCGACATTCCTTTTACGTAAACGTCAAACAGGATGTCAATGCAAGCGTAGAGAGCAAAGGCATGCGCCGCTGCACATCACGACGAAAATCGCCGTGCAGATTACGCGGGAGATGATGGGGCGACGCCGCAAGGACGGCAATGGGACGCGACGTCGCGGGGCTCGCCGGACCAGCTTTTCGACAAGACCGGCCGGGTTTCCCCTTATCCGGCGGCTTCGAGCGAAGACGGTTCTTCGCGCGGTTTTCTCGGCGCGACCAGCTTTGACACCCAAGGAACAAGACGCGCCTCTGCGAACTTCTTTGCCTCGGCGGCCATCGCGCAAACGAGCAGGGTTATGATGAGGATCGGCAGGAAATCGCCAGGATCGAGCCTGTCCGCCTGGATGAAACAATAGGCCGCAATGATGATGACGGTCTGATGCACGACATAATAGGTCATCATCGATTTGTTCAGATAGGCGACCACCCGGCTGGGCCGGCTGGCAATCCTGCCCGCAAATGCCAGCAGCGTGATGATCGAACACCACTGGAAAACCGAGCGGATGATGCGCATCAGGACAACCAGCACGTCCGGCCGCTGTTCGCGCGGCAGGACCAGGGCGATGGTCACGATGGCCAGCAGAGAGGCGGCGGCAAGACCCAGGCTGACCCAACGCTGCCGATCGATCTCGCTCCAGAATTGCGGCTGGTTGACCAGAAGCGACCCCGCCATGAACATCGAGAAATACAGCGCATGGGCATAGACATCATTGATGACGTTCAGGCTTTCCCCGAAAACCGGATAGAGAAAGACCCTGAGAGCCGCCAGAAACGCCACAGGCAGCAGAAACAGCCCTGCGCCTTTCAGTGAAGACGCGAAGGCGGACGGCAGGTTCGGCAGACGTTTTGTCAACCGGGGCATGGCCAGCGACCAGAGGCATACATAAACCCAGAGATAGAGCAGAAACCACAGGTGCTCGACCATGATGCCGTTTGCGACATAGGCTTTCAGGAAATCCCAGTAGGACATGCCCGGGATCTCGACCAGGGCCGCAAAATAGATCTGCGGAGGCACGATGAAAACGACACCGAACAGGAATGGCAGCAGCAAGTGACGTGTTCGGGACCTGCAAATTTCCTCGACGGACTTCCTGTTCAGAAGTGATGCCGTGACCAGACCGGAAATGAAAAACAGCAGGCTCATGCGCCACGGGTGAGACCCGATGGCGATCAGGTCCATCAACCGGCTGCTTTCATACGAGTTGAGAAGCCAGTCCCTGGTGCCGAACAACAGGCTGGTATGGTAGATGATCACCGTGCCGAAGCTGAAAACACGCAACGCATCGATATCGTGCCGTCGCCCGCCCAATATATTGTTCATCATGAACCCCGGACCCCATTTCGGGAAAAACAACCACAGGGCGCATTAAAAAATCATTAAGACAATCTGAAGATTTAGATTAAACCGTCGAAATGACTGAACCGGCATGAATAGAAAATCCGAAAAATACTTGTTCTGCCGAATAGACGGAATGAAAAAAATCAGGTCCCGGCTTTCCCTGCAAGATAACGGGAAACGGCATTTCTGATGATTACGGCATCGTCCGGCGATATTTCATCGGGCCGATAGGTGACATCGGTCACATCGTTTCCTGAAAAATAGGCATAGAACATCAGTGCGGAGAGATAACTGCCGTAGATCGACGGATGATTGCAGTCGTCATACAGGACGAAATCCCGGGGCTGGGCCTGCAAAACTTCCCAGACGAGCCCGACATTGACGAGATCCACGCCGGTGAGAGCGGCGAGCCGGGCGTGTTGCTCCTGAATATTGGCATGCATGCCGGGGTAACCTTCAGGCGACAACCCGGCAGCCGATGCCGGCATGCCCGCATTGTTGCGGCACTGGTCGGTATAACGCCATGTCACGAACATGGCAGGTCTGGCGCCATTTGCCTGGACCTCCCGGATCAGCCCGGCTGCAACATCCCATGCCTCGCCGGCTGTCTGGGCGCTATATTGTTCGCTGCTCAGCACCTGCAGGACGACATGATCCCAGGGCCTGTCGATCAGGGCGCGGGTCTGCGGATTTTTCAGATGCTGAGCCAGGCTGATGCTGGGTTTCGCCTCCATTTCGATATGCAGCTTTTTTTGATAACCGGCGGAGTTGGCAATCAGGCGCACCATGTGCGGCATGTCGTGATAAAATGTCCGGCTGTTGCCGACAAAAAGCGCGGTCGTTTCCGGCCTGCCATCCAGCGCATCCTGCAGACGCTCTTTTGCCTTGCCCGGCCATGTGTTGAACGGCGGCAGGAGAAAAAGCGTACCGACCAGAATTGCGGCCAGAACAGCGGCTCGATTGACCTGAAACAATCCGCGACCTCTCAAAACACAAGTCCTGCCATCTTGTAAAAGCTAATACGTTAAGGGCGGGTTGAACGGGGCAAACGCATTAGACACCTGCCTGCCGGAGAGATGTAAAGCATGCTTGACACCCCTTGCCACACCATTTTATGTAAAGCATGCTTTACAGGAGACATTCATGAACAAGACACGGTTTTTCGTGGAATTCGGCGCGGGCATGGCCGCTTATGTGATCATGCTGATCGGCTCGCTTCTTCTCGTGGCCGGCGGTACCGTCACGGGCGCATGGGCAACGGTCGTGTCGCTTCTGCCGACGCTGCCGGCGCTCGGCGTTGCCATCGCAGTGATGCGCCAGATCAGGGCATCCGACGAATTGCAGCGGCGCATCCAGCTGGAAGCGCTGTCGCTTGCTTTTGCCGGCACGGCGCTGATCACCTTCAGCTACGGCTTTCTGGAAAATGTCGGTTACCCGAAACTCTCGATGTTTTACGTCTGGCCCTTGATGGCGGTGTTGTGGATCATCGGCGGCATTCTCAGCAGCCGGCGTTTTCGATGAAAAACCGCATGAAGGCACTGCGGCTCGAAAAGGGCTGGTCACAAGGCGAACTTGCGACAAGGCTCGGCGTCTCGCGCCAGACCGTCAACGCCATCGAAAACGAACGGTATGATCCGAGCCTGCCGCTCGCCTTCGCCATCGCACGGGTGATGGAAAAGGCGATCGAGGAGATTTTCGAGGCGTGACCGTTGTCGTAACCGTTATCGTTTCGCCGCTATCCGTGAACGACAGGCTCTTGATCCGGTGCGACATGAGAAACAAATGCGACCGGCCGGCGTTCTTTGAAAGCGACCGGCCGCGATGACGAAAGGCAAGGAGATTTTGATGAGTGCCAAACTTGGCCCCTATGTGCAAATGGTCAAACTCGCACGCGAGATGGCACTGAGATACGAAAAAGACCGGAACCTCTCGCTCCAACCGCTGATTTCGCATTATCTGGATGAGGTCGAGGTGAATATCGCCTCCGACGCTTTTGACCATCAGGGATTTATGGAAAACATCCGCGACGACCTTCGGCCGGAAGCACAGGCAGCAGGCGATTGCCGACGGACGGCGTTTTTGCAGGCGGCGACCGACGCGCTTGATGCGCGGGTGGAGAGGCATGCGGCGGAAGGGTGAGGTGGTTGGACCTTCCCGAACAGCTTGTTCGTCCGCGCCACTGGCAAGTCCGACAGCGCGCGGGCCTCGGTTACAGATACAGGGCAGAAAGCCTCGGCAAGCGCCGGCGCATCTGCGCTTCATCATCAAAGTCGAACTTCCAGTCGGGCGCCTCCGCTTCCCGGGCAACCGCATCGTTTCGGAATGCGGGAATGGCGTCGCCTGAGCGCGCCTTGAAGGCGTCATACATGACGTAACCGAACAGTTCGAAAGACGCGCTGTCGGCCTCGACGCCAAGGTCGGCGAGGCTGTCGGGATCGGCCAATGCGCGCTCCGTTATCAGGCGCCCTCGTGCGATCAGCCAGGCACGAAAATCGGTGAAACCATCATCGCTCGCCCCGCCATTGATCACATAGGCGGCAGCCCATAGGCGCATTGTATAGAGTTCGCTGTCGACAGCCCAATACAGGCTGATGAAATCGACGAGATCCTGATCCGACAGCGCATCCAGCGTGCCGCGAAGCCTTGCGATCTGTGCATCCTCATCCTCGTCGGAAGACGCATCGACAATCTGCCAGAACCAGTCCCGCGCCTCGGCATCGGCAAGCCGTCGCACCGGAGCAAGGTTCATTATGGCGGGCCCGGATGCGGGTGACTGTCTAGCCGCAGCCTTGCTCAGCCCCAAAAAGCCCAAAATGCCTGAAATGAAAGATCGTCTCATCACGTCATGATCTCATTGTCGGTCGCCGCGAATGACCGGCGAATGTATGTTTTTGAAAAAGCGCTGTTACGGTGGGAAGATAGGCGCGATGAGGATGAGGTCCACATCACCCCCCTGTCACTGTCGGAGGGGTTACCGGCCGGGCGATCATCGCGCTGACACCCAGACCAACGATCGCCATGGCGAGAAGGCCGGAAAAACAGGCGAGATAGATGGTCGCGGAGGCATTGTCGGCAACAAGCAACAGGCCACCCCAGCTCGGAACCGGCGCCTGTAATCCAAGCCCGAGGTAATCGAGCGCGAACTGCACCCAGGCGGACCATGTAAAAATCGCCGGGACCAGAGCTGCAGCGCAACGGCGCCGGTTTGCGCTATCAACAAGCGCATTATCCCCATCGCCCCGGGTGCCACGAAACAACACGTAACCGACGCCGATCCCCCAGAGCGGACCTGAAATGAAGATCCCTGGCCATCCGAAAAAACCGCCAGCCGACATCGCGGACAATGCAACAATCAGCATGGGCAAAAGGCCGACAAGCGTCAGCGCCGACATCAGCGCCCGGCTTTGCCAGCGCGGCGACAACAGGAAGGACGGCACGACAAAGGCAATATAGGCCAGCGCGATAACGAGACGGCCGATCGTTTTCGGCGCCGCTTTCGCTGCAGGGGAAAGGAGCAGACCCGTGACCGCAGCAAGCAGCGCGGTCGCCAGCGCAGTGAGGATCGTGAACCGGCTGCCGATGACAAACCGCGAAAATAGATCACGGCCAAGCGCGTCGGTTCCGAAAATATGGCCTGCCCCCGGCGGCATGAGGCGATTGGCGAGATCATGTCGCATGGCATCGGGATATGGCAGCAGAAACGATGCGGTCAGCAGGGCCAGAAGCACAGATGCGAGGAAGGCCAGCAAAACGGTTTTCAGGTTCAAGCAACACACCTTATTCTGTTGAAATCACGGGCGCGTGCAGCCCCCTCACCAAACCTTCCAGAACGGTTTTTTCTTCGACCCCGGCACATCGACACCCTTGGCGCGGGTGGCCAGAAACGCCAGATATTTCGGGTCTTCCTCGGCAAAAATCTCGGCACCTTCGGCCATATAGGCGCGCATCAATTCATCGGCGGCGCGGTCGAGATTGCCCAGTTCGAACTGGCATTGGCCGAGCCGCAGATGCAGGAAGGGATTGCCGATCGCATTCGGGTAATGCATCGCATTCGCAAGGTTCTCCCGACCGGCGGAAAAATCTCCCTGGAAAAAATTGGCCTCGCCGATGGCCGACAGCAGCCATGTGCCCTGCTGCCACTGCGTTTTCGGTTCGGGCAGAAGCTCGAATGCGTCCCAGTATTTGTCGAGCGCGGCTTCGAAATCTTCCGTCTCCGCCAGCGCGTCGGCCTCCTCCGCCAGCACTTCGATGCGCGCGTTGATGTCGTTGTCGAGTTCTTCGGCCATCGGCTGCCCCCGGTCATGCTGCTTCCGGGGCGCAACCTATAAGCTTTTGACGTGACGGCAAGCCCTTGCGGTCAGTGCGCGGCTTCGGCTTTTGCCGCTTCCTGTCCATGCGTCATCTGTTTCGGCACGAACAGGCAGACCGGAATGATGATGAGGGTGATGACGAACATCGAGACAAATGTGCCGTGCAGCGCCGATTGCAGCGACATGCGCACGGCATCGCCCGAGGCCATGGCCGCGCCCGTGCCATCCAGCAGGCCGCGCAGCTGTTCCGGCGTCACCGCCCCCGCACCGCTCGTATGCGCAAGGCCATAACCCAGCACGGCGCCGAGAATGGAGGCGCCGAGCGTGCTGCCGAGATTACGCGAAAACACGTTGGAGGCCGTGGCGCTGCCGCGCTGCGACCAGCCGACGCTTTCCTGGGTGATCACCAGCGCGCAGATGTTCAACAGGCCCATGCCGATCCCCATCAGCAGCGAACCGGCACCGGCCTGCACCGGCGAACTTTGCGGATTGAGCAGCACGAGAAAAAAGGCACCGAGCGGGATGATCAGGCTGGCGGCCAGCATGATTGGTCGCAGACCCAGACGCGGGAACATGCGCGATGCAAAAGTGGCGCCGCAGGGCCAGCCGACCAGCAGAGCGGTCAGCGCAAAACCGGCCACAAGAGGCGAACGATCCAGCACCGTCTGCACATACATGGGCAGGAATGTCGTCAGCCCCATGATGGCCATGGCCGCAAAGAAGACCGCGATGTTGGAGACCGCGATCGGCCGGCGCAGCCACAGATCCGGCGCCACCATGGGCGCGGACGCACGTTTTTCCTGCCAGAGAAAGGCAGCGAGGGTGACGAGGAAAATCACGATGGCGATGACGGCGTAAGAGGAGGCAGCACCTTCCATTTCGGTCAGCGCCAGCATCAGCGCCGAGATCGATACGGCAAACAGCACGGCACCAAGCACATCGACGGAAACCCGATGCGTCTGCTTTTCCTCATGCAGGAAGAGAACAAAACCGGCAGCGGCGATGATGCCGACCGGAATGTTGATCCAGAACACCCATGCCCAGGGCAGGTTATGGATGATGACGCTGCCGGCAAGCGGGCCGATGACGGCCGAGATGGCCCAGACGCTGGCGAGATAACCCTGCACCTTGCCGCGCTGTTTTCCCGGAAACAGATCGCCGACAATGGTCATCGCCACCGGCTGCACCGCACCGGCACCGATGCCCTGCAACAGGCGAAAGGCGATCATCGACGGCATTGACCATGCCAGGCCGCAGAGGATGGACGAGATCAAAAACACCGCGATGCCGAACAGCAGCACCGGCTTGCGGCCATAGATATCGGAAAGCTTGCCGAACACGACCGTGGTGGCGGTCTGGGTGAGAAGGAAGGAGGAAAAAACCCAGCTGTAGAGATTGAGCTGGCCGAGCTGGGCGGCGATCTGCGGCATGGCCGTGGAAACGATTGTCGCTTCGATTGAAATCATCGCCATCGAGGCCATCACGGCCGCAACGATGAGCCCGCGATGGGAGCTCTTCTGAGACATTTTCGGGATCCGGAGCGCGAAAGATGCGGCGCCAAAAGGAGTGATATTCGGCGGTCAGCAGGCCGTCAGTGTAAAACGATCTAGGAACGGGAATAAACAAACGTCAAGCCCGCCCGGACGCTCGCCGGTCACATTTGTTGGCTTTACATCAATTTGCTAGCCGTCTTTCTCGTCTGCCCGGGTTTTCCGCGGCTGGCTGACGTGAATGAGCGCGCCCGATCATGGGCACGCTCATTCGGCCGATCATTTCCCGGTCAGCCATTTGCGGGTTTCGAGCGTGAAGGATGCCGCCAGTTTCTGGGCCAGCGCATTCTGATCCTTGGTAGCAACGGCATTGATGGCCATGGCCACGAAGAAGCCGACATTGCCGCTGCCTTTCACACCATGGTCGGAACCGACGATGCGTGGATTCTGGGCAATGACCGACCCATCGGCGACGCTTTCCAGCCGCACGGTGCCGGTAATATAGCTGTCCGTGCCGCCGAGAACGCGGCCAGGTGCCGAGGCGAGATCCGCCTGCTGCAGCGTGATGACAAGACGCGCGGCCTTGGGCCCGCCTGGCAGACCCTTCAGCTTGGCGCCGGCATCCGCCTCCAGAGCGCGCACGATCATCGCCGTCTGCGCTTCCGGCGTGACGCCGTTCAGCATGGGAAGACCGGTGGCAACGTCCGGCGTAGCCTCGACGCGGACGGAAGTGACATTGGCGCCGTTCAGCGCCTCGACCAGACGCGGATCACGCGTCTGGCAGCCGGCCAGAAGCGTCAGGCCGACGATAACGATCGCGACCTTCAGGAAGATATTGGAAATGCTCAATTCATGCCCCACTCGAAATGCAATCATCCGCAAGGCCGGTCTGCACCGGTTGCGGCATGCGAAACAAAACTCTGCGACGCCCTACCCTCGTCGCGGTTCGCGTTAAGCATGGATGCGGAGCGTCAGCAATGCTGCGTCTGCGGGCTTGGTTATCAGTCCTTCACCGGAAGGGCTGCAATTGCCTGACGGCCGGTAACGCTCAGAGCATAAACGCCTTTTTCGATTTTCTCGAACCAGCCGTAATAATTGTTGCGCAGCGTGGCGCCGGCATTGGGGGCGGTTTCCTTGAGGTCGCGCGGGCGAAGCGGGCCGTCCGCGAGCGCATTGGCAATCGCGATGGCCTGCTGGCGATAGGCGGTCATGATCGGCACTTTTGTCGAGCCGCCAAGCGCCGGATCACCCACGCGCTTCCTGTGTTCCTTCACCAGCCGCGTGCGGCGTTTCGGGTTGGTGCGCGGCATGGGCGACACCGAGGAGACCAGCACGCTGACCTCCCCCATATCCGACACGCCGAGCATGCCGATGCCAAGCCGCCGGCAGAGATCGCGGTACCGCTTGTCGCTTTCACGCCCGCGGCCCTTGGCCGAGACACGGGCGGCGATCCACACTTCATCGGAAACGGCGGCGCGATCCACCGCCTGCAGAATGAGTTCGAGATTGAAGGTGAGTTTCAACTCGCAGATCACCACGACCGCCGGATCGCCCTCCGACAACCCCACAAGATCACAGCCGCCGATCTCGCCCTTCACCGTGTAACCGGCGGCTTCGAGAAAGGTTTTGACGGGGAGATAGAGCGCGGTTTCCATATGGGCCTGATTTCTGCTGCCGATTTGGCCCCGCATATCATGATTCTGGCGGGTGATTGATTTTCATGGAAAGAGTAGGTAGACCGGTATGGCTACCAAACGAGGGCAGCAGGTAAACTTGGAATGGTGCCACATCATCTTCTCCCCATCGGGGAGAAGTGCCGGAGCGCCAGCGAGGCGATGAGGGGGCGACACGGCAAGACTTTGCGATCTGTTCCCCCCTCATCCGACCCTTCGGGCCACCTTCTCCCCGATGGGGAGAAGATAACGGGAGCCAGCCGCACCCTCACCCCACAAGCACCCAACCAACGGAACCACCATGCCCCACCCTGCCGAAACAGCCCGCGAAAAACTGCTGAAGGCGGCAGCGGTGCTGTTTTATGAAAACGGTATCGCCGGCACCGGCATCGACGCCATCATCGCCCGTGCCGGCGTGGCGAAGAAGAGCCTCTACAACAATTTTGCCTCCAAGGCGGATCTGGTGCACCAGTATCTGACCATACGCCACGCCGAACTTTTGGACTTTTACGAAGAGCGCCTCGCTACCGCCGTCACGCCCCGCGAAAAAGTTCTGGCGGTGTTCGATGCCTATCAGGACCATGCCGAATTTGCCTATGAGCGCGGGTTTCGCGGCTGCGGCCTGTTGAATGCCGCTGCCGAACTGACGGTTGGCGATATCGGCCGCGATGCCGTGCGCCGACACAAGGAAGAGGTCGAAGGCCTGATCGCCACGCATCTGGCCGAATTTTTCCATGGTGACGCGGAGCGGGCGAAGGTGCTGGCCCGCCAGCTTGCCTTTCTCCTCGAAGGCTCGATTACCCGCGCCGGGCTGGAAGGCAACGGCACCCTCGTGCTCGAAGCGCGCAAAATGACCTCCGACATGCTGGGCAGGCTATGACATCCGCAACCAACGAATTCCGCATCGGCGTGGCCGGCGTGCTGTTTGCCTCGCTTGTCTGGGGCACGACCGGCACGGCCGCCGCCTTTGCACCGGAGGTCAGTGCGGCGGCGATCGGCGCTGCCGCCATGGGCATTGGCGGGCTTTTGCAGGCGGCAATCGCTCTGCGGTCGATCGGCAGGGCAGCGGTGGAGCTGAGACGCCACTGGTTGCTGCTGGTCATCGGTGGCGTGGCGGTGGCGATCTATCCGCTTGCCTTTTACGGTTCGATGCGTCTGGCCGGCGTCACCATCGGCACGGTCGTCACCATCGGTTCGGCGCCGCTTCTCTCGGCGCTGATCGAAAAGGTTTTTGATGGCGCGCAACTGTCGAAACGCTGGCTTGCCGGGGCGCTGATCGGCTTGGTGGGCATGGTGCTTCTCTGTGTGGCGGAAGGCTCGCATGCCGAAACGGTGGTCACCGGCAATGCCACCATTTTGGGCATCGCGCTCGGCCTATTGGGCGGCCTCACCTATGCGCTTTATTCCTTCACGGCACGCGGGCTGATGCTGCGCGGCATCCGTTCACGCGCAGCGATGGGCGCCACATTCGGCGTCGGCGGGCTGCTGCTGATGCCGGTGCTTTTCATGACCGGCGGGCCTTTCCTTGCCTCGTGGAACAATGCCGCCGTTGGCCTCTACATGGCGACCGTGCCGATGTTCCTTGGTTATATCGCTTTCGGCATGGGGCTGGCCCGCATTCCGGCCAGCATGGCGACGACGATCACGCTCTTGGAACCCGTCGTGGCGGCGATGCTGGCGGTGATCATCCTCGGCGAACGCCTGCCGGCACTTGGTTGGCTGGGCGTGGTGCTGATCATCTTCTGCCTCGTGGTGATCACCGCGCCGGTGAAGTTTCGCGCTTCACAAAAACCTGTTGCAACAGGTGTCACAGACAGCGTCTAACAAGCATTCCGCATCTGTTTTCGGACCCTGCCCATGGCGCTGCTTACCCCCACCATCCCCGGTCTCGTCTGGGCCTATCGTTTCCACCCCGACAAGAAGCCCTGCACGCGGCTCGCGACCGAGGCAACGCGGGATGACCTTGGCGTGGAAGATGGCGGGTTTCTGTGGCTGCATCTCAACCTCGCCGACCAGCGCGTGCCGGCATTCCTCGACGGTTTCCAGGACCTGCCGCCGGATGTGGTTTCCGCACTCACCACCCATGACACGCATGCCTCGATCACGCTGGACGAGCAGATGGTGTATGGCACGCTGGTGGACTTTCAGCGCGAATTCGACAGCGAAACCCGCGATATCGGCTGGCTGCATTTTGTCGTCACCGAAAAGCTGATCATCACCACGCGCCTGCAACCGCTGCGCTCGATCGACCGGGTGCGGGTGGCGGTGGAAAAGAACGCGGGACGGTATCGCCGGCCGATCGACGTGTTTGAGACCATTGTCGCGGAATTCCAGCGCACGCTGATCACGCTGGTTCTGGAACTGACGGAAGAACTGAACCATATCGAGGACATCGTTTATGACAGTGCGCAGCGCGACGAACGTCGCAGGCTGGCGCCGGTGCGCAGAACCGTGGTGCGGCTGCACCGGCATTTGCGCACCGTGCTTGCCCTGATGCGACGCGCGGCAGCGGCCGATGACGACGACATGCTGCTCGGTTTCGATGATGTCGCGGCACGGCTGACCAGCCGGCTGGAGGCGGTGGATCACGATGTCTATGCGCTGCAGGACCGGGCGCGGCTGCTGCATGAAGAAATCGATTCCAAACAGAGTTCGGAAACCAACCGCCACCTCTATATCCTGTCGCTGATGACCGCCTTCCTGCTGCCGCCCTCGCTGGTGACGGGCTTTTTCGGCATGAACACATCGGGCATGCCGTTCGAACACGGCGAAACAGGCACGATGTTCGCGGTGATCTTCATTGCGCTGTCTATTGCGATTGCGTGGTTCGTGCTGCGGCGGGCGCGGATCTTGTGAGGCAAAAGAAAACCCGCCCGGAATGATCCGGACGGGCTGGAAACAGGCTGGCCTGTCGCCTTAGAAATACGGCGAATAGCACTGCTTGCGCGGGCCGTAATTCGGCTGGAACGTGTTGGAATAGACATCGTAGGAGCGATAACGCGCCAGGCACCAGTCGGTGTGCTGCGGGTTTATGTCAGCCGGTGCTGCGTAACGGCGCGGCGGCGGGGCGACATAACGCGGCGCCGGCTCGTAATATTGCGGTACCGGTTCGACATAACGCGGCTCGTTATAGGTCGGTGCGGCAAGCGCGCCGCCGATGATGGCGCCGGCGCCGAATGCGGCCAGCGGATACCAGTAGCCATCGTGATAACGGTGGCGCGGGCGATATTCGCGGTAACCGCGATGGCCGCCATACCAGCCGTCGCGATAACCGCGGCGATCACGCCAGTACTGGACCTGAACGACATCGCCGCTGTCCGCCGGGGCCGCCTTCACTGCAGGCGCGATCACGGCGGGGGCAATCGGCATGGCGACGCCCGGCGCAACCGAAGTCGCCAACATGGCTGCCGCTACACCGCATATTGAGACAGTCTTCATCAGCATGGTCATGACTTTCTCCATTCACTGATTGATCGAAACTTTTGCTGCCGTCGAATGTGCGAAAATCTGCCTGAACCGCGCATTAACGATTTTTCGCCGGAACCGCCTTCCCTCTGGAAATGTCTGGCTCAACGAGACAGCCCGGCGGAGCATCATGCTCCTGCCGGGCCATGGTGTCACGGCGTCATGCCGTGCCGCCTAAAGATCCCAAAGGGAAAAGGATCAATAGGGCGAATTGCAGATGGCGCGAACGCCGGCGCGTGGCACATAGGTGTTATCCGATGCGCGATAGGTGCGGTAACGCTCCGAGCACCAGCGAACATGGGCGGACGAAGAGCTGACGCTCGGGCGGTTCACGGCACCGCCGATGATGGCGCCGGCGGCAAAGGCTGCCAGCGGATACCAGTAGCCATTGTGGTAACGATAACCGGCGCGGCGGTCGCGGTAGCCGCGATGACCGTTGTAATAACCGGCGCGGCGATCAAAACGGCGATCCATGCGACGATCAAAACGACGCTCCGCACGGCGATCCCAGCGACGCTCGGCGCGGCGCTCCCATGGGCGATACTGCACATCCGTGACCGGGGCAGCGGTGCTGGTCTGCGCGGCAACCGGTGCCGGCATCTGGAAAGCCTGCGCCGGAACAAGGCCGGTGAGCGTGACGGTGAAGGCGACGGCAACCGTCGCGATGCGCTTGCGGATGGTCATCATGGATGTTTCCTCAAAATCATTCTTTTCCGATTATCGGACTAGAAACGCATGATGCCGCTTATCGGTTCCCACAGCGGCATCACGAAAGATGAATGTTGGTAAAGGCTTGGTGAGGATGAACGAGACCTACGATGCGGTACTGGATGACCTGCGTCGCGAGATCGACGGCGGCGGTGCCCGGCCTGCGATGATCGACGAATTGGTTGTCCGGCTCCTTCAGCTGTCCCCAGCGGTTAGGCCGGCCGATTTCCTGTCCCTTTTGCGCGATGACGCCGACTACTACGAAGGCATGTTCTCGCTGATCCATACGGCCGAGACTGTGGAGGACATGACCTATATCGAGGCCGTATTACTGGTGTTTTGCGACATTGCGGCGAAGGCACCGCAATGGGCATCCGTCGTGCTGATTCGTATCCTCAACAGCCCGCCCACGCAGGCCGAGTTGATCCGCCAACTGGCCAACGCACCCTTGCCTGCACGTCAAGCGATCAGAAAAGTGTGCAAGGATATTGCACAAGACAGCCCGGAATTTCTGGCGAAGACCTTACCGGTGACGCTGGCGGCCCGAGACTGAATTGACAGCGGGGTCTTTACGCTTCGACCGCCACATCGCCGTTCGGTCGACGCCGCTGCGTTGTGACTGGTTTGCGCCGCTTCGCGCCAGAAGCGGACGCAGCGGCACCCCTCGATCATTGTCTATTTTCGACCCCATATCGGTCATTGGTAAGGATCGCAGAGTTGCCGAACAGCGGATATTCCAGCATGATCATTTCATGCCTTTGGGAATAAATACGCAACGGATCGAATTCGAGGATGATGGCCGATCGAAATGGGCAGGCATGGGCGACTATGCGCTTGTGTCACCGGATCGTCGTCATGAAATCATCCTTCGCTACGTCGATGAGCCACCGCAAGGCGAGAGCTATCATCGAGCTTGGATCGATGAGCGGGCGTTTCCGGGGTTTTTCTGGGGCGCCTATTTCGGGTTCACCCCAGACTCTCGTTTCTTCGCGGGAAGTTGGATGGGGGACCTCTACAATCGCCAGACGACCGTCGTGGACCTTTTCGAGCAGCGATACCACGTGCTGGCTGAGCATATCCAACAGTTCGTCTTCGATTGGCCTATGCTCACCGACCTCCACGATGGTGCAGGTAGAGTGGCATTTGAGTTTTCGGGCAGCGAGCATTGGATGCCATACTGAGCTGACGAGATCAGATGCAAACGACCCCATTTCTGCCGTCCGTCTTGCGAACTCTGTATCCACAGAGCTGCCACTGATCACAAGTCATGAGGTTGGATAAGTGACTGTAAATAATGCGGAAATTAGAAGACGGCGGATATGGTCGTCCGTCGAGGAAATTGCAGGACGATATATCGTCATCACGGAAGACGGACGGGAAACCGCCGATCCCGTCATGCAGCCGATGGCCCGTAACTCTCTGATCGCGATGCGGAAATTCTTTTGGGACAATGGCCTGATCACGGTTAGCCCCTTCGATGCCAAAGGCGAGTTCGTGGATGGCGAACTGTTCGAGGCCGATTTTACCGAAGAGGGTCTGGAAATGCTCAGGCGCAAGGCCGAGTGCTGGTCGGACAGCAAGGCGGCCCAGAAGACGCCACCCAATTACAAGCCTCTCGAAAAGATCCTGTCTGAAATCCGCGCCGCGGCAAAATAGACGATTGGCGCAACATGTGCCTTTTTACGGGCGCGTGGAGTGTTCAAGGCTATAGCAATTTCTCAGTGATAGAGAAGGCGACTGGCCGTTGGATCGGTCGAGCTGGCGCTTGGTACCCAACTGGATGGGTAGGACAGGAAATCGGCTGAGCATTCAGCCGTGATGCCTTAGGGCAAAGGATACGCCACCGGGGCGGCAGTCCGTTGTCTGGAATGGGCTTTTGACGCGTTCGGTTGGAATGAGGCGGTTCATATAATTCATCCAGACAACGCCGCGTCGATCGCGGTCGCCAAAAGGATTGGTGCTGTTCTCCAAGCGTCTGTCGATGCCAATGGAAACCTTGTTTAAGACACTTTCGCGTTAAGGCAAACAGTGGCTGGCTCCAGCTAGGGAGAGCGTCCGCTTAGTGGCGAGACCGCCTAAAAGCCGCCTGTCTGCTTTCCACCCCATCGCAGACTTCACTTAACGGGTTGGTGAAAGTCCGCAATCGGCCGACAACGGTCATTAGCGGCGCTTGCCCACCAAGATGCAAATCAAGCCCGCCCCTAGGCAATTGGGGCGCCCCCTTCCCTTACGCCTCCACCGCCACATCCCCCTTCGGCCGCGAGCAGCAGGCAAGAATATACCCTTCCTCGATCTCGTCATCCAGAATGCCGCCATTGTGGTTCATGTCGACCTCGCCCGAGACGAGCAGAACACGGCAGGTGCCGCAGAGGCCGGATTCGCAGGCGGCGCCGATGCGCACGCCATTGGCGCGTGCCGTCATCAGCACGGTCTGACCCGGCTGGCAGGGGAATTCCTTGCCCGACATGGTGAAGGCGACATTGGCCAGAACCTCACCTTCGGCGGCCGTCGAGGGCAGTTCCTCGATCAACGGAAGGGCGGGCGCAAAACTTTCCTGATGGTAGTTCTTCATGTCGAAGTCGAGGCCTTCGAGCAGGCCGCGCACGGCGGTCATAAAGGGTTCCGGGCCGCAGCAGAACACCGTGCGCTCCATGAAATCCGAGGCGAACATGGTGATCTTGGCGCGGTCGATCATGCCCTGCAAACCGACCCAGGCATCATGACGCGGCGAATTTTCGACAATCAGCCCGAGTGTCAGCTTTGGCATGTGCCGGGCGAGGTCTTCGAGTTCGCGGCGAAAGATGATGTCGGCGGGGGTGCGCGAGCAGTTGATGAAAACGACATCGCTCGATGGCGCACGGTCGTTCAGATCCCGCGTCATCGACATCATCGGCGTGATGCCGGAACCGGCCGAGATGAACAGGTATTTTTGACCCGGATGTTTGACGTAGGAAAAATCGCCGAGCGGACCGAGCGCGCGGATTTTCATGCCGGGTTTCAGGTTATCGAACATCCAGCGGGTGCCGATACTGTCCTTCTGCGCCTTCACCGTGACGGCGACGGTGAAGGGACGCGAAGGGCTGGACGACAGCGTATAGGTGCGCATCGTCGGTTCCTTCACGCCGTTCGGGCCGACCGGCAGTTCAAGCGTCACGAACTGGCCCGGAATATAGCGGAACCAACCCGGCTTTTCCGGCTTGAAGATGAAGGTCATCACATCGGCCGTTTCCGGCGTGACGGAGATACATTCCAGAAGCTGCAGCCTTGCATTCCATGGCTGCATCTCGTCGAGGTGCGGATAGACTGCCGCCATGTTCATCTCACAAATTAGGAGTTACGCACTGGTGTTCTGGATGGATCAGGCAACGGCCGAAAGTTTGGCCTGATCGCCTTGCAGACGGTCCACCATGAATTTCGTGTACCACTCGACGAACTGCATGACGCCGCCCTCGTGCAACTCGGAATACGGACCCGGTTCATAGGCCGGCGAGCGGATACCAAAAGCGTTTTCCTCGACGATCTGGCGGTCCTGGTCGTTGGTCATGTTCCAGACATGGGTCAGCTGTTCGATATCGTAATCGACGCCTTCCACCGCATCCTTGTGAACCAGCCATTTTGTCGTGACCGCCGTCTCTTCCGCACTGATCGGCAGCACGCGAAAAGAGATCGTGTGATCGACCAGCATGTGGTTCCAGGTCGTCGGGTAATGGAACAGCAGCATGGTGCCGATATGCGAGATCGTCACGTCATCCGACAGCGCACGGCGAACGGCGCGCTTGCCGTCCATCGTGTAACTTTCGGCATCCTCGATCAGCGGCATGCGGGCCACACGGAACTGGCCGTCCGGGTGCATGTCGAACTTGCTCGGCAGATTGGCGGCTTCGCAGCGGGCCCAGTGTTCGGAAATGATCGGATCATCGGCAGCGCCCTGCACGCCGGTGGCAGAAGGGGCTTCCGGATAGGTGCGGCAGAGTTCCGGGTGGTTGGCGGCGCAGTGGTAGCACTCGCGGTTGTTTTCCCACACCAGCTTCCAGTTGCCTTTTTCGACGATGGTATTCTGGTGGGCGACCTTGGCTTCCCACAGGCGATGCGGCGCCATGTAGGGCTCGATCTTTTCGCGCACCGGCGCAAAGTCGGGCGCTTCGTTGGCAAGGCAGATGAACACGTAACCGCCGACGGTTTCGCAATGCACGTGCTTCATGCCGAACTTGGACTTGTCGAAACTCTCATCCATCTGGCGGGCAAACACCAGCGAACCGTCGAGATCGTAGGTCCACTGGTGGTAGGGACAGACGAGCTTGGCCGATGCGCCGCGTTCCTGCGTGCAGACGCGGTGGCCACGGTGGCGGCAGGTATTGTGGAAGGCGCGGATCAGCTTGTCCTTGCCGCGCACGATAACGACCGGATAATCGCCGATCTGCAGCGTGAAATAATTGCCGGCCTTGGGGATTTCGCAATCATGGCCGACAAACAGCCAGTCGCGGTACCAGATGGTTTCCATATCGAGCTGGAAATAATCCTTGTCGATATAAAACGGCTGTTCCAGGCTGTAGCCCGGGCGATGATTTTTCAGCTGTCGCAGAACGTCATTGCGAATATCCATGTTCCACTCCTCAAATCGTGGGTTTGGACCGGGTGCGCCATCCGCACCCCAAGCCGGCTCTTCTCCGTGAGCATGTAACCGTTATAACGCGCCCGGGTTTCATGGGCTGAGCGACATTGCGACATGATCTGCGGCATTGACGACAAAACGCGTGACCGACACAAAAACGACATCCGACGATTTTCTTTAGATATCAGGCCGCTACGACAGCGGTTGAGACGCATGGCCGTGCCGATCTGGCGCAAACAGGCTATTAGCAAACGGAAATTCGTGGAAAGAACCCGTTAATAAAGCATTGCTAATCTGCGCGCGACCAACGGAGTGGCACCGTCGTGGAAGCAGGACCGAAACTCAGATATTACGATGCCAACGCCTGGCGCCCTGTCGCACCGCGGGTGAAACCGGCTGCGCATTCCGAATTTCTGCGCACCGGGCGGATTTCGCGGCACCGTGACGACTGGTTTCCTCAGGAACGCCGTTACCTCACCTATGCGGAAGTGGCGGAGCGCACCGGAAAGAAGCTGGAAACCGCCGGCGAAACCACGCATGAGCGGCTGAACGCCTTTCACCACGATATCCAGTTTCCAAAAGTGCTGTTTCACCGCACGTTTCCGGAACGGCCGCATCTCGGTTATTGCCATGTGACGGCGGCCAGCAGCTATCTTGCCCAACGTTCCGTCAGCTGGTCATTCTACATCTGCAATTTTTTTGCCGAGATCGGCGAAACCGAGCAGTTTTTCGAGAATATCAATGCCGAACGTCGGCGCATGTATTTTGCCGTTGCCATCGAGGGTGAGCCGGGAGGCGAACGCCTGCGCATCAACCGCTCGATCCGCGGCAATGGCGTGCTGTTCCAGACCAGCAATCCGCATGATGCGTTGCGCAATGTGCTGATGCTGGGCGCACCGGACCATGCATTCCGGGCGATCCTGCAGAAGATGTAAAACGCAAAAATTATTGCCCCTCCCCCTGCCGCGCGCTACAGCACTTGCATGACAGCTGAGATCATCGACGGCATAGGGCAAAAGCAGGCGGCAATCGATGCTGCCGTGACCATCCTGAAGGATGGCCAACCGGTCGCCATTCCCACCGAAACCGTCTACGGCCTTGCCGCCGATGCCACCAATCCGCTCGCGATCACCCGTATCTACGAGACCAAGGGGCGGCCGCGTTTCAACCCGCTGATCTGCCATATGGCCGATCTTGCGATGGCCGAGCGGCATGCGGAGTTCGATCCGATCTCCAAAACGCTGGCGACAAAATTCTGGCCGGGTCCGCTGACGCTGATCCTGCCACTGAAGGAGGATGGCCGCAGCATCCATCCGCTGGCAACCGCCGGCCTCGATACGGTCGGCATCCGTGTGCCAAAAGGTTTTTCCGCCGATCTGATTGCCGCACTCGACCGACCGCTGGCCGCCCCGAGCGCCAACACGTCAGGAAAGATCAGCCCGACCAGTGCAAGACATGTCGCCGAGGATCTGGGTGAAAAGCTGGCCCTGATCGTTGATGGCGGATCGGCGCCGGTCGGTGTGGAATCCACCATTTTGCGCGTCGAGGACGGAAAAATCCGGCTGTTGCGGCCGGGTGGGCTTTCGGTCGAACATATCGAGGCCGCAACTGGCCTCACCGTCGAGCGCCGCGAAGGACCGGCGGCGATCATCGAGGCGCCGGGCATGCTGGCCTCGCATTACGCGCCGGGTGCCGCCGTTCGGCTGGAGGCCACCCATGTGGATGCGGGCGAAGCCCTGATCCGGCTCGGCGGAATTGTTGTCGAGGGCATGGACAAGGCCAAGGCCGTGTTCGACCTCAGTCCGAGCGGCGATCTTGCCGAAGCGGCCGCCAACCTGTTCGATTACCTGAAAAGAGCCGATGCGACGGGTGCGGACCGGATCGCCGTGACCGCCATCCCGAGCCACGGGCTTGGCGAAGCCATCAACGACCGGTTGGTGCGCGCCGCAGCACCCCGCGAATAGTTAGTTTTTTCTGGAGATTGCCGATGGATGCGACCGTTATCGACACCGCCCTGCTCGACCGTTTTGCCGCCATCGTCGGGCCTGAGAATGCGCTGCGCGACGAGGCCGATCTCGCCCTTCGCCTGAAGGAAGACCGTGGTCTTTACAACGGCACGTCTCCGCTGCTGCTGAAACCCGGCAGCGTGCAGGAAGTGTCCGCCATCATGAAGCTTGCCAGCGAGACCGGCACGGCGATCGTGCCGCAGACCGGCAATACCGGTCTGGTCGGCGGCCAGACGCCGCGCGAGGGCAAGGCGGATATCATTCTGTCGCTGGAACGCATGAACCGTATCCGCGACATCGATCCGGTGGCCAATGTTCTGGTCTGCGATGCCGGCGTCATTCTGGCCGAGGTGCAGCGCGCGGCGGAAGAGGTGAACCGGCTGTTCCCGCTGTCGCTCGGCTCGGAAGGGTCCTGCCGCATCGGCGGCAATCTTTCCACCAATGCCGGCGGCGTAGCGGTTCTCGCCTATGGCAACATGCGCCAGCTGTGCCTTGGCCTCGAAGTCGTGTTGCCCACCGGCGAGATCTGGGACGGTCTGCGGCGGCTGAAAAAGGACAATACCGGTTACGATCTGCGCGACCTGTTCATCGGCGCGGAAGGTACGCTTGGCGTCATCACCGGCGCGGTGCTAAAACTGTTTCCGAGGCCGGTCGGTCATCAGGTTGCTTTTGCTGGCCTCAACTCCACCGAGGATGCGCTCAAACTGTTCGAAAAGGCATCGAGCCTGTGCGGCGCGGCTTTGACCGGCTTCGAACTGATGCCGCGCATCGGCGTCGAGTTCACGACAAAACATATCGACGGCGTGCGCGACCCGCTCGAAAGCCCGCACCCATGGTATGCGCTGATCGACATTTCCACCTCGGACTCGGCCGAGACGGCCGAAACCATGGTGCACGCCCTGCTGGAACAGGGGTTTGAGGCAGGCCTCGTGCAGGATGCGGTGATCGCCTCCTCCGGCGCGCAGGCCAAGGCGCTGTGGCACATGCGCGAAAGCATGTCGGCCTCGCAGAAGCCGGAGGGCGGCTCGATCAAACACGACATTTCCGTGCCGATCTCGAAAATACCGGCCTTCATGGCGGAGGCGGAAGAAGCGGTGCTTCAGGCGGTCCCCGGCGCCCGCGTCTGCGCCTTCGGGCATCTGGGCGATGGCAATATCCATTACAACATCTCGCAGCCGGTGGGTGCCGACAAGGCGGAGTTTCTGGCCCGCTGGCACGAGGTGAACGAGATCGTGCATGGTCTGGTGCTGAAAGCCGGCGGCTCGATTTCCGCCGAACACGGTATCGGCCAGTTGAAGCGCGACGAGCTTGCCCATATCCGTTCCGATATCGAGATGGATCTGATGCGCCGCATCAAACACGCGTTTGATCCGGCCGGCATCATGAACCCGGACAAGGTGATAAAGGCGTAAGGCCGGTTATCCCAAAAGATTCGAGGGTGAAGTCTTCGGCGTCAACTTAATGCCGAGCGCCTGAAGCACCTTCATGATGGTTGCGAATTCGGGATTACCCTCGCCGCTCAGCGCCTTGTAAAGGGCAGGCCTGCTCATGCCGATCTCGCGCGACAGCTGGCTCATGTTGCGCGCCCGAGCAACGGTGCCGAGGCATTGCGCGATGAAAGCCGGATCTTCCGTCTCGAAGGCGGCGGCGACATATTCTTCAATCGCTTCTTCGCTATCAAGGAATTCAGCACTGTCGTAGGGCGTGGTTTTCAGGGCCATCAGTCTTCCTTCCATTCCCGCGCCAACCGTTTGGCGGTCCGGATATCCCTGTTCTGCGTGTTTTTATCACCGCCGCACAGAAGAAGGATGAGAGCTGCTCCGCGCCGCATGTAATAGACACGGTAGCCCGGCCCATAATCGATCCGCATCTCGCTGACGCCTTCACCAACTGGCTTCACATCACCCGGATTGCCGGCGATCAGACGATCAACCCGTATGGAAATGCGCGCTTTAGCACGAGCGTCGGCAAGAGCCTTGAGCCAGCTACGGTACTCGTCTGCCTTAACCGCTTGCATCATATAGGATGTAATCCATAGAGGACAACATCCTGCTCATTAGTGCAGCGTCGAACCGGCCACAATCATGAAATTTCAGGGAGCGGTCATTCGGCAACCGCCCTATCAGCGATATTGGCTCATCGAATACAGGAGATCGGCGCTGATGCCGCCGCTGGCGCCGCCGCCGGTCAGAATGCTCAGCGCCGAGGAGGACGAATTGTCGTTCTCCAGATCATACAAGGCCGTGAACTTGTTGATCATTTTCTGAACCTTTTCCGGATCGGTGAGATCCTCGAGGTTCATGTATTTCTTCACAAGCTCGGCCTGCTTGTCGACGTCCATGTTGGAAAACTCCTGCGGCAGCGAAAAGCTGGTGCGGAAGAAGTCCAGAAGCGCTTTATCGCCGAGAATGTCGTAGGCGCTGGTAATGGTCTTCGCCATGCGTTCGAAATAAAGCGCCAGGCGCACGCCGTTATTGTTTTCGCCCTGCTCTTCCTCCAGCGTCTGGCGGGTAAAACGGTTCTCCGTTTCGAGAATCTTGCCCTGTGTCTGAATGGTCGAGCCATCGTCGCGCTTGGCAAGGTTACCCTTCGTATCGAAGTTGAACGTGCCGAGGATTTCCGCCCAGACCGTATCCGTCTGCTGGTTGACGAAACTCTTCGGGTCGTTGAGATCGGACGCAAAGACCTGCTTGAGGAAATCCGTGGAGACCGTTTCCGGATTGATATCGTAAGCGGTCAGAAGCACCTTCACGAGGCGCTCGTCATTGATGAATTCCGAGGCCGTCGAGATCGACAGCATCTTTTCGGAAAAATATTTCGTCTCTTCCGTCGCCTCTTCCCTGGCCTTGGTCTTGGCCGTCAGCTTTTCGACCTTGCCGTCTTCATCCTGCTTGGTGCCGACCGTCTTCTTGTCATCGAGGAAACGCGTGCTCTTGACGATATAATCCGAAGCGACCGACTTGATCGTGCCTTCCGTCTGCGCCGAAAGCGGCGTGGTGATGCCGCCATCCTTGGTGAAGTTGAAGGCCTTGGCCAGTGTCAGGTAACGCTCGTCATTGAGCTTGTATGCATAACTCTTGCTGTCGGTAAGATCGCTCGTCAGCACCTGTCTTATGGTGGATTTCGAGACCGTATCGGGATCGAGCCCGACAGCCTTCAGGGCGAAATTGTAGACGTCCGATTTCGCCATGAAATCGTCGACCGAGTTCACCTCGGCGATAGCCGTCTTGTAGAGATTGATCGCCTTTTCGTCAGCCTCGTCCTGATCGTCATTATAATGGCTGAAATAACGGGTGGCGACCGAAGCCGCCTGATCCGCGGTCTGGGCCTCGCCCACGGCAACCGTGCCATCCGTGTTGAAATTGAAGGATTTGGCCAGTTCCAGAAATTTCGGATTGTTCTTGCCATAGATGTTGGCATAGCTGTTCGGATCGTTGAGATCGCTGGTGAGGATCTGCTCGATCGTGGCGCGCACGATGGTGACGCCCTCCAGTTCGAAAGCCGTGCGGATGTAATTGTAAAGCCGTGTGTCGACGAGGATGTCGTTGACATTGTCGGCTGTTGCCATCTTGGAATTGAAATAGTCACGCTCGGCAATGGCGGTCGCAGACGACAGGCGCTCCTGATTGCTGAGATAAAGGCTGTTGATGGTCGCCTTCTGCTCGGCCGTCTGCGCACCTTCCGCCGGCATGGTGCTGTCGGCGTTGAAATTGAACGCGTCGGCCATGTCGTAATAGTTCTGGATCGTGTCGAGCGAGGTCTGGTAACCGTTGATCTCGGTCTGGATCTTCGATTTTTCAGCGGCCGTCGTGGCGGCGGCGAGACGCGTCTGCGCATCCGCTTTTTTGGCGCTCAGTTCGTCGCGCTGCGGCCCGAGCGTGGTGTTGATATAGCTGTCCGGGTCGCTGGTATCGCTCGACAGCACGCCTTTGACGGTGGCGCGCGAGTAATATTTCTGGTCGATATCGTAGGAGGTCAGCAGGTAGGAACGCAGGCGATCATTGTTCAAAAGCGCATCGACGCTGCCGACCTGATCCATCATCGTGTTGAAATAGTTCGTCTCGGTGGTCACGCTGGCGTCCTGTTCCGCCATCGTCGTTCCGTAAAGATCGGTCAGGTTTCCGATCTGGGTCGCCGATTGCGCCGTGGCATCGGCCGTCGAGAAGTTGAAGGCATTGGCGAAATCGCGATAACGATCATCGGCCAGCTTGTTGGCAAAGCTGTCCTCGTCGGACAGGTCGCTTTCCAGGATCTTCTGCATGAAGGCCTTGGCATAGGTCATGTCTTCCAGACCGTAGGCTTTCATGGCGTAGGCATAAAGCCTGTAATCGCCCATGAACTCGTCGACGGTTTTGACCTTGCCGATATTGGCTTCGTAATAATCGGCCTCGCGCTTGACGGCGGACTGGTTCGACACGCGCTTGAGACTTGCCGACAGATCGCGGTTGACCAGATCGTAGCTCAGATATGTCGATACCATGCGGATGCCCTCTTCATGCCTTCGCGGTGTCGCTGTCCTGATGTTTTACACAGGTCCGCTTAAGGAATTCCTTTCGCAATTCTCTCATGTAAGCCTTGTCTCAGCCTTGCCCTGTTTCGCCTTGGCACGCAGCGTTTCAGCCCCGCACAGAACGGCCGATATTCATATTCTCGAAACCGTAACAGATTCAGATTTGCTAACCATCTGAACCGGCAGGGATTTCTTAACCGCGATTTTTAAGTCGTTCTGGAAGGGGCGCGCCTATGTTGGGGCCATCAGAGGACAAAAGTCCCGGTGAGACGTCGGCAACGGCTCTCAGGTAAAACAAGGGTGCATTAGATGACACAAACCGTTCTGAAGCCCGTTTGGGCCGGATCAGCTCTGCGGCTCGACCCCGCACGTATTCTCCAGCAGATCAGCTACAGCCTGCGCGGCGCCGACGGCGATGTTTCCATCACGATCGACGAGCGGGGCGCGGTTCTGCGCAAGATCCTGCCCCAGAGCGGCCTGCCCATGTCCTTTGCCCTGCCGGCGCGCGCCTTCAAGGGTGTTGCGGCCCGCGCCATCGACCATGGCGACGGCGAAGTGACCGTAACGCTCGAACTGCACCATGAAGACGCCGACCTGTGCGTGCCGCTTCTGGTGGCACACGATCTGTGCGACATCGCCGCCGACTGGCGCTCGTGGTCCGAAGCCTTTCATATCCCGATGCTGATGGTGGAAGCCGACGGCGTTGCCCGTCCGCTGGAAAACCACCTTGGCGAAGTGCGCCAGAGCGCCCCCACCCAGCGCCGCCGCCACTCCTATTTCGCCGCCCGCCGCCCGCGCTTCCTCGTTCGCCGTTCGACCGGCAGCCTCGGCGTCGCGATGAAGATCGAAGGCAAGGAAATCATCGCCCGCCGTTAACGGGCGGCATGGTTCTCCGATAGATATCAAATGACAAAGGCCCGGTCGCGAGACCGGGCCTTTTCAGCTTTTTGGACGAAGCCAATTTGTTGCTTCCGTCATCCTCGGCCTTGTGCCGAGGATCTGACCACGCCAATGATATCAGACGGTTGCAGATCCTCGGGACAGGCCCGAGGATGACGGCGGAGAGGTTTTCAATCTCCGTAAAAGCGTCAGGCGAGCGATGCCAGCGACGCCATCAGCGCGACAAAAATCACCGCACCGACCCGGCCGTTCGACTTGAACAGGCGCAGGCAATGATCGGGATTGTCGATTTCGAGAATGAGGATCTGCCAGGCGAACATGATGGCCGCGACGCCAAGACCGAGATAACCGAGGACACCGACACCGGCGGCGGCAAACGAAAAAATCAGGAACAGCAGCGCCAGACCATAAAGCCCGATCAGCCACGCCTTGGTGTTTTCGGCAAACAGGCGGGCGGTGGAGCGCACGCCGACCAGAGCGTCATCCTCCTTGTCCTGATGGGCGTAGATCGTGTCGTAACCGATCGTCCAAAGAACGGCTGCGACATAAAGGAAGAACGACGCCCAGGAGACTTCGGAAAACAGCGCCGACCAGCCCATCAGCGCACCCCATGAAAAGGCGAGGCCGAGGAAAAACTGCGGCCAGTCGGTAAAGCGCTTGGCAAAGGGATAGATCGCCACCACGGCCAGCGACAGGATGCCGAGGCCGATGGAAAACAGGTTGAACTGCAACAGGACCCAGAGGCCGACCAGCGCCTGCGCGCCCAAGAACAACTTGGCTTCGGTGCGGCTGACACGGCCGGATGGCAGCGGCCGCGAGCGGGTGCGCGCCACTTCCATGTCGATATCGTGGTCGACCAGATCGTTATAGGTGCAGCCGGCGCCGCGCATGGCGACCGAACCGACGAAAAACAGGAAAAGATAAAACAGCACCCAGCCGAGCGAAAAATGCCCATCGGCGACATCGCGATTGGCGGCAAGGCCCACCGACCAGAAACATGGCCACATCAAAAGCTGCCAGCCGATCGGCCTGTCCCAACGAGCCAGCTGGGCATAGGGCCAGGCGGCACGCGGCAGCACGTTATAAACCCAATTGTCGGAAGGAGCATCGGCCACGCGGCCGGTATCGTCGGGGGCGTTTGTCATGCCCGGTTTCTGCCCCGCGATAACGCTTTGGTCAAGCACGCGATGGGTGGCGTACGATGGGTGCGCTCTTAACTGTGGCCCACACTGTCCAGCCCGAAGGCTGCGCGGGCCATCCGGCATTCGTCATCGCCGGGATTGCAGGCCCGGCACACATCGGGCCGAACCTCGTAGATCGTGCAGGATGCGCCAACGCCGACCTGGCCGGAAAGCGCCGAGCAGCGCTCGCCTTCGCAGCGCATGCCACGCCCGTCTGCCGCAACCAGCTTTTCCGGAATGCGGTCCAGCGCCTCATCCGTTTCCAGTGTGAAGCGCGGCCATTCGGAAGAATAGGAACAGCATGCGCCGCATGACTGACAGTCCCAATCGACCGCAAGGTCGGCAGCACTCTCGAAACTGCCGTGATGCTCGCTATCGGCGGGACCTGCCTGCATGCAATTCACCCCTGTCGTGGAGAAATTACTTGTGCTTCAACAGCCACATCTTGCCGGCCATGGTGATGCCGTGGGCCGATTCCGAAACTGCAACATCCGGGTTCAGCTCTTTCAGAAGGCCGTATTCGCGCAGCTGATTGACGGTCGCGCTCGTCGAGGTCTTGATGGCGCGCGGGCGTTCCTTGAAACGATCCGACGGAGCATAGGTGACCTGGGCATCAAGATGGGTCCACTTGTTCCCTTCCTGGGGGAAAAGATCGCCATCCTTTGCAAGCTTCAGGCCTCGGACCTGGGTTGGCGTCAGTTCTACCGTCAGCGATGCGGGAGCAGTGTTGGTCATAATGTCGTTGGTCCTTTTAACGATGGCACAGCACTTCTGCCGGCCACAATAACAAAAAAGGCCAGGTTTTCACCTGACCTTCAAATGGTCTCACGCTTCCCGCCTTGCCAGTACATCCGTGGTCAAGGGAAAGCGGAAAACCGATCTTAGACGGCCTGGAGGTTACCGGCCGACATCTTGCCGGAACGCTTGTCCTGTTCCAGCTCGTAGGAAACCTTCTGGCCTTCTACGAGTTCGCGCATGCCGGCGCGCTCTACAGCCGAGATGTGAACGAAGGCGTCAGCGCCGCCGTTGTCAGGCTGGATGAAGCCGAAGCCCTTGGTGGAATTGAACCATTTAACTGTGCCAGTGGTCATGATGAACCCTTTCTTAGCAACATGAGGGACCGCCACGCGCATGCGTCGCGGATGATGATAACGATGCTTTAGAGGGAGGGTCGTCAAACACGCGATGCCACACGCGCAGTCAGAATATCTCGGCAAGAAAATATCGATAAACCTCAGATAGAGACCCGGACGCCAAATGTCAACTTTTCGTTTTCGCTGAAATGTTCGTGGCGGCCGGGCACCTCCCTCGTGGCGAAGGAGGCGTCTCCCCTCACCGCTTTTTCATCGCCTCGGCCAAAGCCGCACCAAATGCGCCCTGGCTCGACGGCTTTTCCGTCTTCATGAATTTCTGGTTGACCGGCTTGCCGCGATCACCGCCTGGACCACGTGGCGGAGGCGTATCGCCGCCATCCTTGCGCATGGTGAGCGCGATGCGCTTGCGCTTCACATCCACCTCGACGACGCGCACCTTCACCACATCACCGGCCTTCACCACTTCATGCGGATCCTTCACGAACTTGTCGGCAAGCTGCGAGACGTGGACGAGACCATCCTGATGCACGCCGATATCGACGAAGGCACCGAAGGCCGCAACGTTGGTGACGGTGCCTTCCAGAAGCATGCCGATCTTGAGGTCGGTGATTTCATCGACACCATCGGCGAAGGTGGCGGTCTTGAAGCTGGGGCGCGGGTCGCGGCCGGGCTTTTCCAGCTCGGAAATGATGTCCTTGACGGTCGGCAAACCAAATTGTTCGTCGATGAACTGGCGCGGATCGACGGCCTTGAGTGCCGCGCTGTCGCCCATCAGCGAGCGCAGGTCGCGACCGCAGGCGGCGACGATCTTCTTGGCTACACCATAGGCTTCCGGGTGGACGGACGACGCATCGAGCGGCTCCTTGCCATTGGGGATGCGCAGGAAGCCGGCCGCCTGTTCGAATGTGCGGTTGCCGAGACGCGCGACCTTCAAGAGATCCTTGCGGCTGGCGAAGGCGCCATTGGCATCGCGGTGAGACACGATGGCTTCGGCGATCGATTTACTGAGGCCCGAAACGCGGGCCAGCAGCGGTGCCGAGGCCATGTTGAGATCGACGCCGACGGCATTCACCGCATCTTCGACCACGGCATCGAGCGAGCGAGCCAGTTTGCCCTGATCGACATCGTGCTGGTACTGGCCAACACCGATCGCCTTCGGTTCGATCTTGACGAGTTCCGCCAGCGGGTCCTGCAGGCGCCGCGCGATGGAGACGGCACCACGCAGTGAGACGTCGAGGCCGGGGAATTCAAGCGCTGCGGTTTCCGATGCCGAATAGACCGAGGCGCCGGCTTCCGAGACGATGACCTTGGTGGGCTTGGTGCCCGGCAAATTGGTGAGCAGGTCGGCGACCAGCTTTTCCGTTTCGCGGCTGCCGGTGCCGTTACCGATCGAGATCAGTTCGACATTGTGCTTGCGAATAAGCGCCGCCAGTTCCGTCTGCGCGCCGCGCACATCGTTGCGGGGCTGGAAGGGGTAGACGGTGGACGTGTCGATGAGCTTGCCGGTGGCATCGACAATCGCCACCTTGACGCCGGTGCGGATGCCGGGATCGAGCCCCATCGTGGCGCGCGCGCCGGCGGGTGCTGCCAGCAGCAGGTCCTTCAGGTTACGGGCGAAAACGTGGATCGCCTCTTCTTCCGCGCGCTCACGCATCTCGCGCATCAGGTCCAGCGACAGCGACATGGAAAGTTTTACACGCCATGTCCAGCCGGCGACTTCCATCAACCAGCGGTCGGCCGCACCCTTGTCGGCAATATTGAAGGCATTGGCGATGATGCGCTGGGCGGGTTTGATCGGTGACGTATCGTCGGCATCGACCTCGATAGTGAGCGTCAGAAACTCTTCGTTCCAGCCGCGCAGCATGGCAAGCGCCCGGTGGCCGGGAGCTGTCGCCCAGCGTTCGGTATGGTCGAAATAATCGGCGAACTTTGCACCGGCTTCCTGCTTGCCATCGACAACGCGCGCCTTCAGCTGCGCACCGGTGCGCATGTGATTGCGCAGCTTGCCCAGAAGCTCGGCATTTTCCGAAATGGTCTCGGCGACGATATCGCGGGCGCCTTCCAGCGCCACCTTCAGATCGGTCACTTCGCCGGTGATATAGGCCTGCGCAAGCGTTGTCGGATCGGCGCTACGGTCGGCCCAGATCGCCTCGGCCAGCGGGCCGAGACCGCGCTCGCGGGCGATTTCGGCACGGGTACGGCGTTTTGGTTTGTAGGGAAGATAAAGATCTTCCAGTTCCGCCTTGGTGACGGCCTTGGCGAGCTTGATCGCCAGCTCGTCGGTCATCTTGCCTTGGGTATTGATGCTGTCGACGATCGAGGAGCGGCGCGCCTCCAGTTCGCGCAGGTAAACGAGGCGTTCAGCCAGGTTGCGCAGCTGTGTATCGTCGAGGCCGCCGGTCACTTCCTTGCGGTAGCGCGCGATGAAGGGAACCGTCGCGCCTTCATCCAGAAGCCCGATCGCGGCAACGGCCTGATCCGGCCTTGCGCTGATTTCTGCGGCAATGGTGACGGCAAGGGAACGAATATCAGCGGCCATGGGGTTCTCACGTCAGAAATGGGAGCGGCGACCATAGTCGAACATTGTGGCATGGCAACGCCGTGATGGAGCCGCAAAAACGGGGTCCACAGCTTTGCCGCCGATCTGCGTCGTTCCGGTACAATTGATTACCGGATCCTAACCATATTGGCAGCCATGCTAAATGACAGGTTCTCATATTGGGGCGCCTTCCTATACTTCCTCCCTGTCGCATGATGCGACATGAAAAGTGGAGATGTTCATGCCAAACAAGGTTGCCAGGATTCTTGCAGCCGACGACGCCGTCGGCACGGAGGAACTGGAGGCAGTTATCCATTACCTCAACAATAAGTTGCACTTAGCCAAGATCAACGGCGAACCCGTCCCCTTCCTGACCTATCGAAACAGACGCATTTTCGAAACGACACTCAGGATAAGGACCGACCCGTTTGCCCCATGATGACACATCTCCGGCCGCCCCACGGCCGGGGATTCCCCGAGAATTTCAGGGGGCGAAATCTGAGGGTAAGGTGGCTAGTTTGCTACCTCGAGTTAACTGGGCCTTGACCTTTTCCGCCCCCCGAATTAACCGCCCCTTAGCTAAACCCATAGCTTGAGAAAACGAGGCGGAATATGAAAGTTCTTCTGATCGGCTCCGGTGGCCGCGAACATGCGCTGGCCTGGAAACTGGCCCAGTCGCCCCGCCTTACCAAACTTTTCGTTGCTCCCGGCAATCCCGGCATGGCCGACAGCGCCACGCTGGTCGATATCGGTGTAGATGATCACGCCGGCATTCTCGACTTCTGCAAGAGCAAGGCGATCGATTTCGTCGTCGTCGGTCCGGAAGGACCGCTGGTGGCCGGCATTGCCGATTTCCTGCGCGCCGAAGGTTTTGCGGTTTTCGGCCCCTCCATGGCGGCCGCCCAGCTGGAAGGCTCCAAGGGTTTCACCAAGGACATCTGCGCCCGCTACAACATCCCGACCGGCGCCTACAAGCGCTTCACCAATGCCGAAGCCGCAAAGGCCTATGTCATTGAACAGGGCGCGCCAATCGTGGTGAAGGCCGACGGACTTGCCGCCGGCAAGGGCGTGACCGTTGCGATGACTCTCGAAGAGGCGCTTGCCGCCATTACCGACTGTTTTGACGGCGCATTCGGTGCAGCCGGCGCGGAAGTGGTGGTGGAAGCCTATCTCGATGGCGAGGAAGCCAGCTTCTTCTGCCTGTCCGACGGCAAGACGGCGCTGGCGCTGGCAACGGCGCAGGACCACAAGCGCGTCGGCGATGCCGATACCGGCCCAAACACGGGCGGCATGGGCGCCTATTCGCCTGCCCCGGTGATGACGCCGGACATGGTGGAACGCACCATGAAGGAGATCATCGAGCCGACCATTCGCGGCATGGCGGAAAGCGGTTATCCGTTTACCGGCGTGTTTTTCGCCGGCCTGATGATCACCCAGAAGGGTCCGGAACTGATCGAATACAATGTGCGCTTCGGCGATCCGGAAACCCAGGTCCTCCTGATGCGCCTGAAGAGCGATCTTCTCGATCTGCTTTACGCCGCTTCCACCGGCACGCTCGATCAGGTCTCCGCGCAATGGAGCGACGATGTGGCGCTGACCGTGGTGATGGCCTCCAAGGGTTATCCCGGCAACTATGACAAGAACACGCCGATCACCGCCCTTCCCCATACAGTCGATGGCGAAAAGGTCTTTCATGCCGGCACGGCATTGAAGGACGGCGAACTGGTGGCCACCGGCGGCCGCGTGCTCAACGTGACGGCGACAGGCCCGAACGTGGCCGAAGCACAGGCCCGCGCCTATGCGCTGGTCGAAGGGGTGGAGTGGGAAAACGGTTTCTGCCGCCGCGATATCGGCTGGCGGGCGGTGGCGCGCGAACAGGGTTGATCGCGCCACGCGGCGATCGACCTGCTCCATCTCGATATTCGTTCAAAATTTACCAAGTCTCGTGACCGGATGGCAAGGAAACCGGGTCTAAGCTTGCGGATAGCAAAATTGCGTCCAGTCGCCAAAGCGCGGCAGCAAACCCGGAGACTTGTCATGCGTCACCTCGTTCTGACGGCAGCGATCCTTTCGATCGGCAGCCCGGTACTGGCGTCGTCCATCACGCAACTGCCCGAGACCGGGGCGAAGAACAGCATCGTCAGGCATCTGTGCTCGGCATGCGGCGCGCCTATGGCAGCCAGGAAAGATGATGGCGCCGGCGTCTACAAGGTTCCGACCCTTGGCACAGATATCCAGCGCACTGAAATCCGCGATATCAATGGCCAGGCAAAGCTGGTGCGCACCGAAGGTTGGTGGGGCGGCTCGCCGGTCACCTTCATCAGCAATATGCCCGACTGGATGACCACGCCCGAACAGAAGAACGAAGCGACGCTTCCGGTCATCAGCGGCCCGGTTAATACGGCCCGCGTCGTACCGCCCTCCAACCCGGATGGCGTCGACGCCGATGCGACAACCGCAGCCGTCGGCGAACAGCCGAGCGAACGGGCCGGCGAGACGGCCGCACAGCCGGACGATTTCAAGGGTTTCGAACTGCGGGAAAAATAAACGCCCGTGCCATCCACCTGAGGAATGGACAACAGGGACAGCCGGCAAGCCTCGAAACAGCTTGGCGCGATAACTCCGGTCGTGAAAATTATTCACGAGGCCGGATAAATTGATGCTGAACGAGATTGCAAGCGCCGTCGCCGCGAAGATCCTCAATGAGGCCGACATCGCCCAGATTCAGGGCACGCAAAGCCTGCGCCCGCTGGACCTGCGAAAATTTGCCCAGATCGCGACGGCCTTCGAATGCGGGCAATTCTACAATCGCCACCTCTATAACCGGCCGTATTTCAACAGCTACCTGGACCATCTGGCCTATGCGGCGAAACAGGCGCATGGCATGGGCGACGGCCTGTTTCTGGAATTCGGTGTGGCGTCCGGCAGAACCATCAATCTGGTGGCCCGCGAAACCGGCAGAAAGATCATAGGCTTCGACAGCTTCAAGGGCCTGCCGGAAAACTGGCGCGATGGCGTTGGTCAGGGCGCCTTTGCAACGGCGATCCCGGCGGTCGAACATAATGTCGAACTCTGCATCGGCATGATCGAAGACGAGCTTCCGAAATTGCTGCATCGTGAAAAGCAGAAAATCCGTTTCATTCATATCGACACGGATCTTTACGGCGTTGCCAAATATATCTTGGAGACCTGCCGTGATCGTATCGATGATGCCGTGATCGTCTTTGACGAGTTTTTCAACTACCCCGGTTATCAGGACCACGAATTCAAGGCGTGGCATGAATTCCAGTCTTATAATGCTGATCTGTTCAAATTTTCCTATCTGGGCACTGGCGGTGATGTCGCCGTATCGGCCAGAATAACGAGACAATAATACATTTCCGGACCGCTATATTTCAGACAATGATTCCAATTTTAGATTCGGCGCGACACTACACGATCATCCGGCAAAGACTTCGTCTGCCCTTCCGCCTCGGAGCAGAAATTAAATTCCTATTTAAATATTCCATATAATTACGGCCCATCAATCTGGCCGGTTCTGTATATGGACGCAGCCTTGTTGAGTATCATCCAGCTCAAGGCTGCATCCGATGCGGCCCGATCCACCTTGAGGGCTCCATGAAGAACCTGAAGATCTCCCGTCAGCTCGTGCTGCTTGTCCTGACCCTGATGGTCGGGTTTGCGGTCGGCACCTATTTCATTCTCCAGGCTTCGACCAACGCCATCTATGCCGAGCGCTATGCCATGCTGCGCACGCAGGTGGAATCCGGCATCGGCATCATGAAGTCCTTCCAGGCCCGCGAGGCCAAGGGCGAGATGAGCCGCGAGGACGCCCAGAAGCAGGCGTTTTCCGCCATCGCCTCCATGACCTTCCAGCCGGATGGTTATCTCTACGCCTATGACTACGACATCACCATGCGCGTTCACCCGGACCCGAAACGTCTGGGCCAGAATTTCAAGGGCAAGCCTGACGTCACCGGCTTCATGTATCGCGACGAAGCGGTCAAGATCGGTCGCAATGGCGGCGGCATCGTTGATTTCCTCGGCCCGAAGCCCGGCCAGGAGGGTGACGGTTTCCGCAAGAGCTCGTATGCGCTCGCCTTCGAGCCATGGCAGCTGGTGATGGTGACCGGCGTTTATGTCGACGATCTCGAAGCCCAGATCCGTGGCAACGTCTTGAAGGCCATCGGTATCGGCGCCGTCATTCTCCTGCTCGGCTCGGCCCTTGCCTTCATCGTCATCCGCAACATCTCCGGCCCGCTCGGCGACATCCGCTCGGCACTCAATGCGGTTGCCGACGAAAATGTCGATCTCACCATTCCGCACACGGCCATGAAGAACGAGGTGGGCCTGATGGCCCGCGCCACGCAGGCGCTGCAGCAGAAGGTGCGCGAGCGGCACGCGATGGAAGAACGCCAGCATCGTCAACAGGAAGAACTGGATGGCGAGCGCCAGCAGAACCTCGACAACCAGCGTTCGGAAGCCGAATTGCAGGCGCGCGTCGTTTCCACCATCGGCACCTCGCTGGCAGCACTTGCCAAGGGCGACCTGACCGTTCGTTGCGGCGATCTCGGTTCCCGATACGCCGACCTGCGCGACAACTTCAATGAGGCGCTCACGCATCTCGAAGCGGCCATGGCACGGGTCAATGCCAAGGGCGTCGATATCGGTGACTCCAAGGAAGAGATCCGCCGCGCCTCCAACGAACTGTCGCAGCGCACCGAGCGCCAGGCGGCCAATCTCGAGGAAACCTCGGCAGCGCTGGACGAACTGGCCGTTGCCGTGCGCCAGACCGCATCCGGCGCCAAGGAAGCCTCGCAGCGTGTCACCTCGGTCAGCAGCGAAGCCACCCGCAGCGATGCAGTCGTGGCGCAGGCGATCGACGCGATGAGCGGCATCGAACAGTCGTCGGACGAGATCACCAAGATCATCTCGGTCATCGACGAGATCGCCTTCCAGACCAACCTTCTGGCACTCAATGCCGGCGTGGAGGCCGCGCGTGCCGGCGAAAGCGGCAAGGGTTTTGCCGTCGTCGCCCAGGAAGTGCGTGAACTGGCGCAACGCTCGGCCGCCGCCGCCAAGGAGATCAAGGACCAGATTTCCCGCTCCTCCGGCCAGGTACAGAACGGCGTTCGCCTTGTGGGCGAAGCGGGAGAGGCGCTGAAGCGGATTTCCGACCAGGTGAAGGCGGCGAGCGACGAAGTCAGCAAGATCGCCCATTCGGCGGCCGAGCAGGACACGACGCTGCGCTCGATCACCTCCTCGCTGAATCAGCTGGATGCCGCAACCCAGCGTAACGCGGCGATGGCCGAGGAAACCACGGCATCGGCCGAAACGCTGGCGGCCGATACCGACGAGCTGCTGGGGCTGATCCGCGGCTTCAAGGTGGGCAATACGAGTGCAGGTTCCGACCTGCGCCACATGGCCGGGCAGATGCGCCGGGCCAGCTAAAGCGTGTCGCATCTATTCGGCCTCATATCCTGCTGCCTTGAAGAAGTTTCTGCACTCATCGACTGAGAAGAGGCTGATGATGTCACCGAGT
>NZ_JAUSRF010000010.1 GCF_030811685.1 Neorhizobium huautlense
TGCGAGATGCCCCTCGGTCTCATCCGTGAAATGAACACGAATGCATTGGATCGACAATCGAGCGACATGGTCTGCGGCCTTCACCGCATGCTTACAAAGAACGACCCAATCCGCAAAATATACCGTTATGGCCGGACTGCTTCGTGAAATGACGCGAAGTCCGCAAGCTGAGTGGACACGATCCTCGTGACATCCCCGCCATGGCTTTGCAGAAAAAAATGACCGCCGCTGATGAGATGTCGGCTGGAACCGGCAGACGTCTGGCGGGACCAGTGCCATACGCTCTCCGGACGTACCAGAGTGTCACTGCGCCCGGCAAACAGCGTCATCGGCATCGGCAACTGAGATGGATCCGGTCGGTGAATATAGGTCTGGCATAACTTCAGGTCGGCTCTCAATGTCGGCCCGATCAATTGGACGAGTTCCGGATGATCAGCTAACCGAAGAGCTGGACCACCAAACTGTCGGACGCGAGACAAAAAGATCGTTTCATCCGCGTTATGGAAGGCGGGCTCGGTGGCCGCGACATCAGGTGCGCGGTGCGCCGAAAGAAAGAGCCGAAACGGCAGCGGCATGTTGCGCCGGCGCATGGCCCGGCTGATTTCATAGCATAACAGGGCACCCATGCTGTGCCCGAAAAAAGCATAGGGTTTATCCAGATAACCTGCCAGAACATCCGAAAGGATTTCGGCTGCATCATGCGCGTTATCGAAGGCGGCCTCGTTTAAACGGGCCATTCTGCCGGGTAACTGGATCGGACAGACCTCGACCGATTCCGGCAGCAATGCATGCCAATCGCGATAAAGAAGCGCGTTACCGCCCGCGAATGGCAAGCAGAAGAGGCGCAGCTTCGCCAACGGGCGCGATCTTCTGAAGGGAAACCACGTCTGCTCGAAACTTCCAGCGATGGCTTTACCGATTTCCACAGCGAGATCGACTATCGTTGCGCCATTGCCTGTCGCAGGCTGAGCGGACGCATGTCGACCCAGACCTCGGAAATATATTGGAGGCATTCCTCCCTCGACCGGGGGATGCCAACGGCTTTCCAGCCGAGTGGCGGTTGCCGTTCTGCAGGGTAGATGGAATATTGTTCCTCGTGATTGATGACGACATTGTAGAGGATGCGATCAGATTCGTCGGCATTACTCATTGCAAGCTCCCTTGGAAATAAGACGTGTTGGACATTGGTGTAGCAAGCTTTCCACGCGCCTGAAGTGATGAGAGAAACCGTGTCACCATGGAGCCGTCGATAGGGGGGCAACAGGGGAGAGACAGTGCATTCACGATCATTCGTGCATTTCTGTTATCGGCTCTGGCCTCCCGTGCCGCTTTCAGAAAATCGGGAGAGTTGGGAGAAAGAAGCGGAAGGAGCCTGAGCAAATCCTTGCCGGAAGTTTCCGTATCCGACGACAGAAGAGCGTCGAAAACCAGCGAGCGCCATCTGTCATATGCCAGAAGGGGCAAAGAATAACCTGCCTGTTTCAGCCAGGTCTGCATATCGGCAAAACGGGCGGGCATGACATTGTTGAGATGGTATGCCGTTCCGGATGCTCCTGATCCGCGTGCAATGGCCATGATCGTCCTTGCCACGTAATCAACAGGCGAGACATCAAGCGGAAGATCGAGAGATGGCAACGCGCCGGCGACGATGGAGGCACGTACGACAAGCCAGAGCAGATCGTCCGGTGGACAATCACCCGTGATCGAATGGCCTCCAATGCGCCCGGGTCTCAAGATGGTGTAGGGCAGGCCTTGCCGCCCCGCCTCGCGTATCATTTCCTCCGACACCCATTTTGTCTGGCTATAGGCATCATCGAGAGTTTGCGGAAACCCAGGAACCCTGTCTTCCATCAAGACATGCGCCGCTGTCATGTCGCCATCATCGAATACACCAAGACTCGAGACATGATGGAACGGCTTGGTGGAGCCTGTGGAGGCAAAGTGAAGCAGGCGGCGTGTCCCTTCGACATTGGCGGCTCGCAGAAGGCTGTAGGGTTCCGCGAAATTCACGCGGCAGCCCGCATGCAGGATCGTACCGACGGATATTGCCATCTCTTGAAATCTTTCCGGCGTCATGCCCAGTCTGTCATGGCCGAGATCTCCCGCGACGGCATGCAGGCGCCGTGCATGTTTGTCTTCCCAAAGGTCATGATCCATCAATGTTTGCCGAAGGCGTATCGCGGCTTCGGCATCATCCCCTGCCCGCACAAGGCAAAATACTGTGTCAAAAGCATCATCCTGCAATGCTTCTTTTGCCAGATATGCGCCCAGAAAACCGGTGGCGCCGGTCACGAACAGGCCACGACCAGGCTTTCCGCCGACATGAACCGAAAAGTCGGCGGGCAGATGAGCCTCTTGTCTCCAGTAAGCCTCGCTTTCCTCGGCATTTGCGCGGGCCGCAGGCAGTGCTGTCTCGTAAGCGGACATGGCCCGCGTAATGGTTGCGGCCATGCCGGCAAGTGTCGAATTGCGAAATAGTGTCATCAATGGCACGTGTATGCCAAAGGCCGAAGAGACTTCGAACATCAGCCGGGCCGCAATCAGTGAATGGCCGCCAAGATCCCAAAAATCGTCATCGGCCGATACCGCCTTTAAGCCAAGCAACCTGCACCATATTTCTGCAAGTCGTGTTTCTTCACCTGTTTCAGGGGCTCGCCCTTTCGTTTCAGTGAATGTGGCATGATTTCTCGGGGAGGGGAGTGCGGTGATATCGAGTTTACCGTTCGCAGTCAGTGGAATTCGGGACAGCGGAATAATGAAATCAGGCAGGAGATGCGCTGGAAGGTTCATGCGCAGAAAGGTCTGAATATCGGCCAGGATGCTGCGTTCGGTGGCAGTCGCGAGGGGGTTGCAGATGACCGGTTCCGTCTGTTCGGCGACCACCATTTCCGGCAATTGCCAGGGATAGTCGAAATCAGCTGCATCCTCATGCGTCGCCATCACATCAATCAGGGCGGGCGTGACCGGTGAGGGCGCTATCCGTATGGAGTAGCCAAGCTGCAGCCCAATTGCCCAGATCTGTTCCGGATCGATCGCGCCGATTTCGTTCGCGGCGTGGCGGGCCTTTGTGACCATCATGTCCAAGGTCTCGGCCGTGTCGATGCTCGGAGACAAAAGCCATGTCGCCAGCAATGTATCGACATATACGCGGTTGTTTGGAACGGACAAAACAGCGAATGTCGCGGGGCGTTGAGCGCTCACCGTTTGCACCAGTGCTTCAATGCTTCCGACAGTGCTCCACGCGCACAGCCATTCCGGCTGAATCATGGTCGATCTCCCCGGATACATGATCACATCGTAACGAAAGCATGTCATCTCGTTGTGATGACGACCGCGTTTGATCTGGACATCTGCCCACGCGCCACGAGTTCGGCAGTGATCGTGAAAGAAGGCAGGTGTCGCGCGGATTTCACGAACATTGTCAATGGCCTGGCGAAGCAGTTGGCTCGCATACGAAGACGTGGTTGAAGGATCAAGTTCACGGCATAAAATGCCTGCATACAAGGCCGGGAGAAGCCGCAGGTCGGGAACGTCGCCGACAAAGATCGTCCCCGCTTCATTCATCGCCCGCTTTGCCTGGTCGAGAACCCTGGTCAGATAGACGGGGTCCGGGAAATACTGGATGATGGAATTGAGCACGACAAGGTCGAAATCCCCGCGCCCGATGCCCTCGAAGTTTTCTGCCTCCCGCCATTCGAGGCGCACATTTTCAAGGTTCCTTCTTTCAGCCAGATGGCGAACATGTCGCAGTGCCACCTCGGAAATATCGGTCCCGGTATAGGTTTCGAAGAATTTCGCCAGATCGAGCAGAAGGCCCATGCCGCAGCCAATCTCCAGGACATGTTTTCCCGGCAAGCCGACAAGACGGTTGAGGGTTGCGTCCGCCCATTCACGCATTTCCTCAAAGCTCATCTTCAAGCCGGAACCGCTATGGACCCAGCCGGATATATCGAAATCGGCGTTTGAGATTTCTGCCTCATCGGGCCTGTATGTGTCGTCGAAGACATTTCGATATGCTGCAACGATGTTCCGGCGTTCTGTCTCGTCGATTTCGGCTGGGCGCGAAACGACATAGGCGACGAGACCAAGATCGCCGTCGTTGCGTTCCACTGTCCGCACGACGGCATCCATGACGTGCGGGTGGCGCCTGAGGCAGGCCTCCACCTCTCCGGGCTCGATACGAAATCCTCTGAGTTTAAGCTGCTGGTCGATGCGTCCCAGATAGCTGAGCCTGCCATCCGGCAGCCTTCGTGCCAAATCGCCGCTGCGGTACAGTCTTTCACCGGGAGAAGCGAGATCGGAGCAGACGAACCGCTCTGCCGTCAGTGCCGGGTCGTCGAGATAACCACGGCTGAGACCGGCACCGCCCACCAGGATTTCCCCCGGCATTCCATCCGCTACGGCCAAGCCGTGCTGATCGACCAAAAATATGTCGAGATCTGCCAGCGGCATGCCAACAATGCTATTGGCGCCTTGTCGGGAGATGGACTGTTGGCTGATCACCTCGTGCGTGGCATGGACCGTGGTTTCGGTAATGCCATACATGTTGACGGGTTTCGGACGCTGATCACCGAAGCGTTCGAACCAGGGTGTCAATATCCGCCTGTCGAGCGCTTCGCCGCCAAAAATGACCAACCGCAGGCTCTCGGGAATTCCGCCCTGCAAGGCTGCGGGGATGAACGAGCGGAATGCCGAAGGTGTTTGACTGAGTATGGTGACGCGTTCCGCGTGAAGTCTGGTGCAGAGCGCGATCGGATCGCGACTGGTCTCGGTGTCAAGAATGGCTACACGTCCGCCTGTCAGCAGTGCCCCCCATATTTCCCAGACAGAAAAATCGAAGGATGCCGAATGAAACATGCTCCAGACATCATGATGGTCCGGAGAGAAAAGCGGTCTGGTTGCGTCCAGCAGGCGCATGACATTGGCATGAGTGACGACGACACCCTTCGGTGTTCCGGTCGAACCGGAGGTGAAGATCACATAGGCGGCATTGTCGGGATAAATGATCGGGCGATTATCACCTGCCATCGTTCCGGCGGGGAGATCGTCCTCGGTCATGTCATCGATAAACAGCATGATGCCGGTATCGTGCATCAGCCCCTGACGGGTGATGATGATCTCTGGCCTCGCCAGATGAACGAGCAAATCCAGTCTTTCAGGTGGGTAGGCGGGATCGAGCGGAACATAGGCAGCGCCGGCTTTCAGAATGCCAAGCATGGCAATGATGAGTTCTGGTGATCGCGTGAGACATAAGCCGACCTTGGCTTCCGATCTCACCCCCTTGGCCCGCAGGCGGCGAGCTATGTTTTCTGCCCGTCGTTCAAGTTCGCCATAACTCACCATCGCGCTGTCAAACGACAGTGCCGGCGCATGCGGATTTTGTTTCGCCTGCCGTGCTACTGCAGCATGCAAGGTGTCGCCGACAATGAAAGACGTCTCCCGTCGTCCTTTTTTGACGACTTCGGACTGTTGACCGGCACTCAACAATCGAACCCGGGAAATCGTCTGATGCGATGATGCAAGGCCATCCTCCAGAAACGAACTGTATGAGGAAAGCAGTGTTCGAGCCGTTTCGGCAGACATGACATCGCCGGAGAAATCGAGTGTGACACGCAGCCCATCTTCGCCCTCGTGTAGCGAAAGCATGAGGTCAAAAGCGGCCGCGCCGGCAAAAAGCGGCTTTGGCTCGACCGTGATCCCGGATATTTTGACGGATGGTGTTGCAAATTGCTGGTGATAGGCGAAGGCAATCTGCACCAGGCTACGCCAGACCGTTGCCCATTCCGGCCGAACTTCCTTGACAATCGCTTCGAACGGCATGTCTGAATTTGCAAATGCAGACAGGACGACTGCTTTCTCTTTCTCCACCAGTTTCACAAAGGACGGATCATCTGACAGATCCGTGCGAAGCGGCAGCATGTTGACGAAGAAGCCGACATGATGCTCGGTTTCCGGCCTGCCACGGTTCGCAATGGGTGTATTGATGCATATATCGGTCTCCCCCGCCATTCTGTGCAGAACAGCCTTGAAGGCCGCAAGCGTGATCATGAAAGGTGTTGTGCGTGTTTCACGCGCGAAGGTCGCAATTTTTCCGGCGATTTCGGGTGACAGAAGTGCGCTTTCCTGCCCGCCTGCCGCAGTCGTATCTCCCGTACCGTCACGCCATGGATAGGCAGATGGGGGAAGGTGCAAAAATTGCTCTCGCCAGTAATCAAGCTGTTTGCGAAGCTGCGGATGATCGAGATGCCGTCGCTGCCAGATCGCATAATCGTAGTAGGACAAAGTCAGTGTCGGCGGCAGGGGATGGGTCGAATTGGTCTTTGCGCCATAGAAAATCGCGAGATCCCGTGTGATCACCTGTAGTGACCAGCCGTCGCAGGCAATATGATGTATTGCCATGGCAAGGATGAACCGGTTCCCCCCGAGCCTGTACAGGCAGGCCCGCAAGAGTGGCCCGTGTTCGAGATCGAAGGGTGCCGCCGCCCATTGCTGCAGGTCTGCATCAATATCGTCATCCTGATCGCCTTCAGCATCCGTTTCCGACCATGAAAATTCAGGCTCGCTTCCGATCACGGGGCACGGTTCGCCCTTCTCTGAAACGAAGCGCGTGCGTAACGTGTCATGACGCGCGACCAGAAGACTGAGCGCTTCCCGCAAGGCCGTGACGTTGAGTTCGCCATTGAGAATCATGGCGCCAGCCACGTTGTTCATGGCCGTGCCAGGCGTCAATTGCTCGAGGAACCACAAGCGCTCCTGTGCAAGAGACAGTTGAAGCGGCTCCGTTTCCTGCCGTTTGGGTATTCGCTGATCCAGCGCCCGCCCGTGGAGCAAGCGCCGCATAAGGCGGCTTTTTGTATCGGAAACGGGTGTTGCCTGCGGCGCTGATGGCTCGCGTGAAGGCTCTGCGGATGTTTGTTGATACCCGATATCGGCGGAGGTCATGGCTGCAGATCCTCCATGCCGTCCGCATCGGCGAAAACCGCTGCCAGCTTTTCGGCTTCCTCATCGCTCATCTGATCGATCGCTGTTTGCAGGTGGGCCTCAAGCCTTTCGGCAAGCGTGGCCACGGTGGTTGCTTCGAAAAAGATGTCGAGCGGGATCTCGACAGGCAGGGCGGCTCTCAATCGCGCAACGACTTTTACGGCGAGCAGCGAATGGCCACCGAGATCGAAAAAATCGTCATCCGAAGAAATTGGCGCCGTGCCCAGGACCTCCTCCCAGATGCCCGTGACAAGAGCAGCCAACCCCGAGGGAGAAGAGGCTGGCTGATGTAACAACGGCTGCGTTGTCGGTGAAACACGCTCAGCCGCAAAGCACGGTCGATGATCGTCAACGGGCCTGTCTCCCGGCGGATCGATCCAGTGGCGTTTGCGCAGCAAGGCGGAAGGAGACAGAGCCACGCGCCGCATGTCCACGTCGGCGGTAAACCAGTCGACATCATGGCCGTCGAGCCACAACTGACCCAGGACATTGTTGAATGAACGCACGCTGTCTGTCGATTTTGACAGGCAGGTAATGGCAGGCAAATCAAGCCGTTTCGCCGAGTTTACGAAGCCGTCCTCGGTGCCCACTTCGATGACGGCCAGATCGGCTTCCCGGATTGCCTGAAGGGCACGATTGTGGTCGCTCGTCTCAAGATCATACCGATGAGCAGAAAGAGGTTCTTCGACCGTAGTCCAGACGCCTGTTTTTCCCGATAGCAAAGGTATCTTGGCAGTGTTCGGCAGGGATATCTGCGCGGGGCCGGATAACGGGCTTTTCAAAAACTCTGCTGCAGTGTCGAGATCGATCGCGCCGGATATGACCGAGGCAACCAGTTCGCCAAGCCCGAAACCGACCAGTCCTGCAGGGGATCCGATACGATCGATCAGAAGGCGGCCGAGAGCATACTGGAATGCAAATGCGCCATAGGTGGCGGTCCCTGGCTGTTCCGCGCCGGCCGGTTGATCGAGGCAATCGACGCCGGAAATATCGAGAAAAGCTTGGCGGCAAATGTCGAAATACGCTCGAAAACCGGGTTCTTCGTCGTAGAAAGCGCGGCCGTATTGCCTGTACTCACGGCCCAGATTGGTAAAGGCCAGGATGATCGCCCGGTTGCGAAAATCGGGCTTTTCAGTCGCAGGTTCTGCGGTGGCGATTGCTTGCGGGAGCAACAGGTCTCCAAGTCCGGCAATGGCTTCGGGAAGGCTTCTCGCCACCAGCATTCGCCGATATGCAAGTCGCGCCCTGCCTTGCTGTAATGTGTAAGCTACATCCGAAATCGTCTCTGCCCGCGAATGTGCGAGATCATCGCGCAGATTGGCTGTGGCCGCTTCCAGAGCCTGCGGCGTATGTCCGGACAGAAGCAGAACCTGAACGGAACGTGATGCCCTCCGGACTTGTCCGCGCTCCGGCGCCTGTTCCAGCACGACGTGCACGTTGCTTCCGCCAATGCCGAAGGAACTGACACCGGCGCGGCGCGGCATTCCGCTGTCTTCGACCCAATGTTCCGGCTCGGTATTGATGAAGAAGGGTGCCCGGGGGAAGGGTGCAAGAAACGTGGTCACTGCCGAGCCCGGTTGCGAAAAATGCCGGCTCGGCGGAATGATGCCGTGATGCACGGCAAGGCACGCCTTTATCAGGCCGGTGACACCGGAGGCGACATCCAGATGCCCGACATTGGCCTTGGCAGTGCCAATCGCGCATCCCCCGGGCCGCCTGTCTCCGTGCAGGAAAACATCGGCGAGTGCCGACAGTTCGATCGGATCGCCCAGCGCCGTTCCGGTCCCGTGTGTTTCCACAAGGCCGATATCTGCCGGCGTAACACCTGCCATGGCCTGAGCCTCGGCAATCACACGGGCCTGTGCCGCCGCACTCGGTGCGGTCAGGCCGGCCTTGTCGGCGCCCTCGTTCACCAGCGATGTACCAGCGATGACCGCCAGAATGCGATCGCCATCCGCCCAGGCATCCTCCAGCCGTCGCAGGACCACGATCCCGACGCCGTTGCCGAAAACCGTGCCATCGGCGGTCACGTCGAACGGGCGGCAGCGACCGCTGCGTGACAGGATGGAGCCGGGATTGTGAACATAGCCGGCTTTCTGCGGTACGCGCAGCGTGATCCCGCCGGCAAGCGCCATGTCGCATTCGCCCGACAGCAGGCTCTGGCAGGCAAGGTGAACGGCGGTCAGCGAGGTGGAGCAGGCTGTCTGCACGCCCACGCACGGACCGCGCAAATCGTAATGATAGGCGGCGCGGGCCGTCAGATAGTCCTTGTCATTTGCCAGCGCCGTCTCGAACACGCCTGTATCCTGAATGAAACCCGCATTCGGGAGCAGGTTCGAAATCAGGTAGGAACTCATGCTGCATCCGGCATAAAGCCCGATGGATCCCGCGAGCCTTTTCGGATCATGGCCCGCATCGTCCAGCGCCGTCCCGACACATTCCAGAAAAACGCGGTGCTGCGGATCCATGATGGCGGCCTCGCCGGCGGAAAGACGAAATCGCTCGGCATCGAACATGTCGATATCGTCTATCAGCGCAGCCGCGCGGACATAGTCCGGTCTGTTTTTGGTGGCCTCGTTTATTCCGGCATCTTCAAGATCGTCGTCATCGAGCGAGACGATGGAGACCCTGCCTTCAACAAGGTTTTCCCAGAGCTTTTCGACTGTGGGAGCGCCTGGAAAACGGCCGGCCATGCCGACCACGGCAATGCCATTTCTGCGTAATTGGGCATCTGTATGATGGGCGGGCGCGAGGCGGGAAGAATTATCCATCACGATTTCCTTCCTCTTTGCATCCCGGCACCGGCCAGGCGCTGTCGCTGTGCGATACGGTTGACCTGCGGCTGATCGAGGGATGGCGCGTGATTTCTGCCCTTCCCTGACAGCTCTTCCGCAAGTGTGCGGATTGTCGGGAAGCGGAGAAGATCAATAAGATCAACGTCCATCGCCAGCGCATCCTGAATGTTCGCCTGAAGCCGCGCCAGAAGCAGCGAGTGGCCGCCGATGTCGAAAAAGTTCGCATCCCTGTCGATGAGTACCGGCCTGCTGTCATCACTGCTGCCGAGAGGGGACAGGAGGCGGCGCCATATGCCTTCGAGCTGTTGTTCGAGCCTGCCCGCTGGTCTGTTCGGCAAGGTCGGCAGAAGCTTGACCGGCACATCTGCCAAGGCGGCGCGGTCGATCTTGCCATTTGTGAGCCGTGGCAAGTGGTCGACAATATGGATTGCTGACGGTCGCATCGCCATCGGCAGCCGCTCTCGCAGCATGTCGGCTAGGGACGAGGCGCTACCAATTCGATCATCGGCCACAACATAGGCAAGGATGATCGGTGTGCCGGATGAGCCGGGACGTGTAACGATTGCCGCATCTTCGACGCCCGTATGGCTGCGGAGAATGTCTTCTATGGCGCCCGGCTGTATCCGTATGCCGCGGATCTTGATTTCATGGTCGAGCCGTCCGCCAAGTTCCAGCATGCCGTTGCCATTCAGCCGGCCAATATCGCCGGTCCGGTAAAGGCGTTCTCCTGGCCGACCTGCCGGATGGGGCACAAACCGCTCGGCCGTCAGCGCGGGCTGTCCGAAATAACCGCGCGCCAGACCCGCGCCTGCTGCATGGATTTCACCCCAGGCACCCGGAATGACTGCCCGGGCCTTTGGATCAAGAAGCGTGATCAGCGTATCCGCAATCGGCTCACCGATCGGTATCGAGGCAGAGCGCATGTCGCTATCCATCACCCGGTGGCAGGTGACATCGGCCGCAACCTCTGCGGAACCATAAAGGTTGAGCAGCGTCGCTTGCGGGCAACGTTTCATGAAAAGCGATGCCAGTGCATGCGGCAGACGCTCGCCGCTTGAAATGCACAGCGTGAGGTCGGGAAGGAAAACCTCGTCCTCTGCCGCGCTTTCGAGAAGTGCGCCGAGAAGTGCGGGCACCAAGGTCAGGCGCGAGACCCGCTGCCGGCGGCAGATATCCAGAAAATCACTCGGCATGTAGCCAATGCGGGCGGGCGCCAGGACGACGGTTGTGCCGGCAAGCAGTGGGCCAAAAAGGTCCCAGACCGAATCGACGAAATTCAAGGAAACATGATGGAAAGCAACTTCGTCGGGCTTGTAAGGCCAGCGCTCCCACATCCATGAAAGCCTGTTCATGATGCCGCGATGGGTTCCCATCACACCTTTCGGGCGGCCTGTGGAACCGGACGTGAACAGCACATATGCGAGGTTGTCAGGCTGTATTCCCTCGGATTGGTTTGAAGAGAATGCGCCAGCCTGGTGGTCGCGTAACACGGCTGAGACAGCGAGCAACGTGGCGCCGGTTGCCGATGTCAGCCGTCCTGACAGTTCCTCCGGGATATCGTCATCGACACAGATCACCGGTGGCCGAACTGTTTCCGCTATGGATTGGAGCCAGCCCGCCGGATAGTCCGGATCAAGCGGCACATAGGCCCCCCCTGCCGTCATGATTGCCAGAAGCGTTGCGACCATATCGGGCGAGCGGCGCATGAGGACGCCGACGGGCGTCTCACTGCCTACACCAAGCGATGTCAGTCGCTTGGCAATCTGCTGGACGCGAGCAGAAAGCAACCGGTAGGTCACAGTTTCGTCGGGGCAAAGGAGGGCAATGTCATCAGGGCGTGATGTCGCCGTCTCAAAGAAGGCATGCGGTATGTTGTGATGGCGATCCGGGGCAGGCTCCGTGCGCACCGGCAATATATGAGGCGCACTGACAGCGTTCAGACCGATATCCATGTCGGCAGCCGCAGCATCCAGCATTGTCAGAAGCTGAGCATTCCACCGTTCAACGGATGCTTCGTGGAAAAAGTCGGCTGCATATTCCCAGGTGAGTGTCAGCCCATCGCTTGTTTGAGCCGTGTAGAGTGTCAGGTCCGCGATTGTTTCCGATGGCGAAAGCGGCATGACGCTGGCCACCAGCGGTGGCGGTAAGGAGGCCGGAAGGCTCGCGGTCTGGTTCTGATGGACAAGCATGACGTTGAGCAAGGGTGTTGCCGTTGGCGATCTGTCCTGCCGCAATTCCTGCAAAAGACGGTCGAAAGGCATGTCGGCATGCGCAAATGCGCTCAGGCAGCTGCCGCGCACTCTTCCCAGCAGGTCGCGAAAACTTTCCGTCTCATCCATCTCGATCTTGATGAGGGTCGCATCCAGAAACAGGCCTAGTTCATCGCGCGTGGCTGCGTGACGGTTGGCCATGGGGCAGCCGACAAAAACGGTTGGCCGGTCGCAAAGCCGCCCGAGCAGCAGGGAAAAGGCGGCAAGCAGCACCATGTAGAGCGTCGCTTTTTCCTTCCCGGCGAGGCGCTGGAGGCGTTCCGTCGTAGTGGTCGGCAAGAGGGCGCTGTATCGTTTTGCCCTTAACGTGGCGGCGCGCTGCCGATCGAAATCCTTGGGCAATTCGCAGCCGGAAGGTGCTGCGCCAAGATAGGATCGCCACCATGCGGACAAGGCGGAAAGTTTTTCAGGTTCCAGTTCGCCTGGCAGACCGGCTTCCGGGATACTGGCTGCCGCCGTCACGGCGTGAGGATGACCGGAAAGACGCGCCGTGTAGATGTCGCAAAGCTTCCGCCAGAAAACCATCATCGACCAGCCGTCGGATATGATGTGATGCGCCACTACGCAAAACACCGATTTTTCGGGCGTTATCTGCAGCAGGATGAAACGAACAGGACGTTCGCGCCGGATGTCGAGCGGGCAATTGATTTCGTCGTGAAGGGTTGCCGCCAGATCCTGCTCATCGACTGAACGTGTCTCCAGCGCGCAAGCCGGCGTATCGAGCACGTACCGAACGGGGTGCCCGTCTTCCAAGGGGAATATGGAACGCCAGGCCTCGTGTCGCTCCAGAATGTCGAGAAGCGCGCAATCCAAAACGTCGAGCCGGAGTTTGCCCTCAAATCGCAAAGCCGAGGAAATGTGCAGGGCAGAGCTTTTCGGTGAAAGTGCTGAAATGAACCAGAGACGTTTCTGGGCCGAAGAAAGCGGCTGTGCTGGTTTCATGACACGCGCCTTTCCTGCTCGACTTGTGCCGTGCGAATAAGCCCGGCAAGGCTTCGTATCGTGGTGGCCTCGAACAGGCTTTGCAGCGGCAGGGCGACGGGCCAGCGGCTGCGAATGCTGTCCACGATATCGACGGCGATCAGCGAATGTCCGCCAAGATCGAAGAAATCGTCATCGAGCGTGATTGCTTCCACGCCAAGCGCCGTTTTCCAGATCTCCAGAAGTGACGTTTCTATCGTATCGCCTGCCTGCTCCTCCGGCATGCGCCGATGGCCCGTCGCGTCGGCGCGATCCGGTTTTTCGTCCTCGCCGATCCAGTGATGATCCTCGGCAAAGGGGTAGGATGGGAGGGATACATGTTGGCGATCGCCCGAACGGCGCATGAAAACCCGCCAGTCGATCGCGATGCCATGGGCCCAAAGCATGGCGGCAGTCGCCAATATATGGCGTTGCGCCTCCACGTCGGACGAGTTTGAGGGCAGGGCGGAAAGTGACATCAGCGAAACGGGCAGGTGACCGGGAGCTGCACGGTCCCCAGCCATGGTCAACACGATAGCCTGCGATATATCGCGTGGATTTGGAGCGATCATGGACCGGCGTAAATGGCCCGCATCGGTCGCCGATTCATATTCCTGCTTCAGTCTTTGAATGGCGTCCTCAAGCGGAGTGCCTTCCATGAGGCATGGCACGATATGTCTGGCCGATCCCGAAGCGATGATCGCTGTGGGGCGCACACCCCAGTCCATCCACGCGCGGGCCAGGGCATATTGGTTCGCCACCGACTTCAGCCTTGACGCAACGGGCGAGAGTTTTTGGTCGTGATCGACATCCTTCGGCGTATTGAGGTCGATGCCGGCAAGGCGTTCGGCCGTTGCCGTGAAATCCAGCAGGGCTTGACGGTATGCGGGCTCGTTCCGGTAAGGATGATGGCCGATCTCCGGCCGGGCATCGGTATCGTCGATGGCAAAGACGAGCCGGGAGGTTTTCGCCTGCGAGAGATCATGTGCCTCGTAAGTCCGGTTGCGCAGGCCTGCCACCGCCGCCTGTGGATCGGTCACCAGCAGATATCGACGATGGTCAAAACCGCGGCGGCCGGTTGCCAGACTGGCGGCCATGTCGACCAGCCGTTCCGCCGACATCGGCGCTGCGGCAAAGCTGTCGGCCAGCCGGTCGGCCAGAATATCAGCCGCAACAGCGGTTTTGGCGGACCAGATCAGGAGATATGGTCCGGTTGAATTGCTCCGGTTCTGCTTTTCAAGGGCAGGCGCTTCTTCAAGAACGACGTGCGCATTGGTGCCGCCGATGCCGAAGGAGCTGACACCGGCACGCCGCGGCGTGGCGGATTGCGGCCATGGGTGGGTTGCCGTCGAAATCGAGAAACCGCTTCGCCCCAGATCGATGGCCTGATTGATGTCACGAAAGTTTCCGCTGGCGACCATCGTGCGGTGTTGCAGCATCAGCGAAGCCTTGATGAGGCCCACAATGCCGGCGGCTGTATCAAGATGGCCGATGGAGCCCTTGACCGAACCGATCTCGCATCCTGACCCGGCAGCGGTTTCCGCATCCATGTTCGGCCGAAGCACACGCTTCAAGGCCTCCATCTCGATCGGATCGCCGATCGGCGTTGCCGTGCCATGTGCCTCCACGTAAGTGATCGAGTGAGGATGGACGCCGGCATCGCTAAGGGCGGAGCGAATGACATCCGCTTGGCCCTCTATGCTAGGGGCTGTGTAACCGACCTTGAGATCGCCATCGTTGTTGATGGCGCTGCCTTTGATGATTGCGACAATCCGGTCGCCATTGGTGATTGCGTCGGCAAGTCTTTTCAGGACGACGACCGCACCACCGTTGCCGCCGACCGTCCCGTCGGCCTCGTTGTCGAAAGGTGCACATCTTCCGCTACGTGAGCCGATGCCTCCCGGTTTGTAGCGATAACCCGTTCGTTGAGGGGTACGGATCGACACACCGCCGGCAATGGCGGCGTCACATTCACCTGACAACAGGCTCTGGCGTGCCATGTGAACACAAACAAGCGACGACGAGCACGCCGTCTGCACCACCACGCTCGGTCCACGAAGGCCCAGCCTGTAGGATGTCTGGGTGGCGAGATGATCCTTGTCGTTGGCGATAAGCAGCCGATGCGCGCCGATGCTCTCCACCAGTTCGGGGGATCGCCAGATATTGTTGAGAAGATAGGTGCTGACGCCAGAACTGGCGAAAACGCCGACATTGCTGTCAATACAGCCTGCATCTTCCAGCGCATGCCAGGCAAGCTGCATGAAGATGCGGTGTTGCGGATCGAGGATGGCGGCGTCTGCGGGCGACATCCCGAAAAACGCCGCATCGAATTTTGAAACACCATCGACAACACCGCCGGTTGCCACATAGCCGGGCAGGTCGATTGTGTCGTCCGCCACGCCGGACAGTCGAAGATCGTCACGTGAAAGCTGGCGGATACAGTCCTTGCCGCTGCAAAGGTTCTGCCAGAAGGTTTCGACATCGCCCGCTTCGGGAAAACGGCCTGCCATGCCGATGATGGCGATCGCGCCGTCGTCACGCAGATTTTCGGTCGCCTTGCGAGAGAGGCGCTCGAGTGGCTTCTCGCCGTCGCCCGTCCGGGCGTTGCCGAGATACTGCGCCAGTGCAGCGGGCGTACGATACTCGAACATGTCGGTGAGTGGGATCGGGCGATTCAGAAAGGTCTGCAGCCGCGCGTGAACAGTCAGAAGAGCAATCGAATTTCCGCCGAGATCGAAGAAGCCGTCATGCCGGCCTATCTGCTTTTGGTCCGGCAGGACGGATAACCAGAGATCGGCGATCTTCCTCTCAAGATCGCTTTCACAGGGAACATGGCTGTGCGACCTGTCCTGTTGTTGCAGGATATCAGGCAGCGGCGCCCGCCGATTGCGCTTTCCCCGCGAGGTCAGAGGAAGCCGATCGACGAATGCAACGCGCATCGGCACCATATAGGCCGGCAGAAATTCGCAGCACTGGCGAATGACGGCTTCGGCCGTCAGCGGCGACGTATATTGCAGGTCCCGGGGAGCCACACCGGCGAGAGATGGCGCCGCGTCTTCGCGGCGGGCATAGAGATAGAAGATCTTCTGTTCGTGGCCGACGGACCAGTCGTTCTCGACAATGACCTCGAAACCCTTGTCTTTCAGAAGGCCGGTCACGCGCGCAAGCCGGTCGTCGAAATCGTGCAATTCGAGCACGATCTGTTTGATGCGAGGCCAATGGTCGGCTCGCAGGCCGGCGAGAACCGCCTCCTCGCTTTTTTCGACGTTGATTTTCAGGAGGTCGATCGTTTGCAAACCGGCTTCGTCGATCAATTGCGAAAGAGGAATGACGTCGACAGGAAATTCTTGCGATGCCATTTCATGGTCGAGCAGCGCCCCCCATTGATCCTCGCGTGTGTCCTGAGGCTCCGGCCTTGCGTGGTGCTGATCCAGATAGGAGCGAAGGAGATCCCTGTCCTGTCGTGGATCGGAATGCAGCCCGGACAGGAGCGAAAGGTTCGGATAGAACGTGAAGGACGATGTCTCCTGTCGTTGACCGGCCGCAACCGGCCATAGTCTGGCATCTGGAGCATAAAGCGAGAGATTGTCGGTCAGAATTGTTTGAAGATGTGGATTGGGCTCCAGGCAATGTATGTCGAGATCGGCGGCCATGGCGCCGACGGCGAGGGAAAACAGGCCGATATTGGCACCGACATCAATCACGCAATCGCCGGCAGAAACGGCAATTCCATTGCGGAAATAGGCGTTGCGGACGAAAACTTCGTCGTAAAGGAATGCTGTTTCGTTGCCGTTCAGCTCCATCATGGCCAACCCATTGGGCATGACACGACGCATGCGCCCGCCGATCTGTGGGGCATGGGGTGGCTTGGCGACCACCGCGGCTACAAGCTGCGGGTGACCGACCGGCTGTTCAGGCACCCAGACCATCGCATCATCGATCAGAGGATGGGCGCGCAGTATCTGCTCGATCTCGCCCGGCTCGATGCGCAAACCGTGCAGCTTCAGCTGGTCGTCCTTGCGGCCGAGCCATTCGATTGTGCCATCGTGCCTGATCCGGCCAAGGTCGCCACTGCGATAAAGCCGCCTGCCGGGGTCGGTCGACAGCGGATCGCAGACATAACGTTCGGCCGTCGGTCCGGCTTGTCCGAGGTAACCCAGCGCCACGCCGTTGCCGCGGATGCAGATCTCACCGGCCGCTCCGTTTCTGACTGGCCTCAGTCCATCGTCCAGTATGACGATATCCGTTCCGGGCAGCGGTGTGCCGATATGAGGAAGATCGCCACTCACCTCCGCAACGCTGGCATCGACAGTGCATTCAGTCGGCCCATAAAGATTGAAACATTGCGTATGTTTCAGGGTGCCAAGTCTTGCCCATAGCGGTGTTGAAATGGCCTCACCTCCGACCAGCAGGGCTTTGAGAGCATCGTGGGACAGGTCGGCGAGACCGGCGTTCAGCAACAGTTCGGCCTGTGAGGGCGTGCAGTCGAACAGATCGATGCCTTGTTTCTCGACATGTCTAAGAACCTCTGCGGCATCAAAACCCTGTTGCGCAGCGGGCAGCAGAACGAGGCAATGCCCGAAGCCGAGCTGGACCAGCTGCTTGATAGAGGTGTCGAAATGTAGCGGCCCGTTCAATCCGATGTTCAGGCGGCCCGGAAACCTGTCGTGGATGCGATCCTTCAATCCCCATGCCAGATTGGACAGATTAGCATGGGTGACCGCCACGCCTTTTGGCTGTCCCGTCGATCCGGACGTATGGATGACATAGGCCAGTCCTTCTGCCTCGATGTTCCGGTGGCTGATCGTACTGGAGAGAGAGCCGGCTTCCGGGTGGCATAGAGATGTGATTGCATCCTCGTCCAGCATCAGGGCGAGCCTCTCTGCTGACGTGATTTTCGCGCGTCGGCCGGGCGGCATTGTGGGGTCAAGCGGAACATAGACCGCGCCGGCGAGCCATATTCCCAGCATGGTCACGACCGCATTCGTGGATCGCGGGGCGGAAAGGCCGATCAGGTCTCCCTGTTTTACGCCCCTGTCTTGCAGGTTTGCCGCCACGCTCCATGCCCGCTGGACAAGGTCCTCATATGTCAGTTCGGCATCACCTTCACGGATCGCCACGGCATTCGGGTGCTTTCGCGCCTGTTCCAGAACCATTGCGTGGATCGGCTGGCTGGCTGGAACGCAGGAAAATGGCTGAAGCGGCCTGCTTTCTGTCCATGGAGCCTTGCCGAGTGCATCGCATCGGATGCCCGGTGTCGCTGCGATGTCTTCGAGCAGGGCGATGTAATGGGCGATGATGTCGGCAATGCCATCGGCGTCGAACAGGTCCGTCGAATATTCGAGAAGGCCCTTCAGCCCGTTTTCCGTTTCGGCAATGTAGAGCCCGAGTTCGAATTTCGCGGTGTCGCAAAAAATGTCCATCACCGAAGCTGTCAGTTCCGGAAGGTCCACGCGCTGCAACACGCCTGGCTCGAACACGAACATCACCTGTGGGATTTGATGTCGATGAGTGTTCATGCCGGGAGCCAGATCGGTCAGCAGCCGCTCGAACGGCAGGTCCTGATTGTCCAGCGCTCCTGTCACCGTGTCGCGAACGGCGGAGAGACATGTGGTGAATTCAGCCGTGCGGTCGACGTGCGTCCTCAGCAAAAGCGTATTGGCAAAACACCCGACGGCATGCTCGAACCCACGCTTCCGACGATTGGATACGGCGGTTCCGACAACGATGTCGTCCTGTCCGGTCAGGTTGGCCAGAAGCAGCTTGAAGCCGGCAAGCAGTGTCATGAACAGGGAACTGCCACATGAGCGGCTGATCTCGTTGAGACGGTTGGTCAGCGCAGGCGGTATCGTAAAGACGGCGGTCTTGCCGGCGAACGTGGATTGAAGCGGGTGCGGGTGGTCGTAGGGCAGCAGAAGCCGCGCCGGCATGTCGGCAAGCTGCCCTCGCCAGAACTCCAATTGTGATGGAGCTTCCGGTGCCTGTTCTGAAAACTTTTGGGTCTGCTCGTCGATGAATGTGCCATAGGACGGTTCGGGTGGGGTTTGCGGCGTTTTTTGCCCGAGCACGAAGCGGCTATAGGCGTTGAACAGGTTCTTCATCAGAATGCCGGCCGACCAGCCGTCCATTGCCATGTGATGCCCGGTTATCTGCAGGACATGCTCCTGTGCCGACTGACGGAAGAGCTTTGCGCGCAGCAGGGGAGCGTCGGTCAGGTCGAAGGCAAGATTTGCTTCCTTTGCCATTTGGTCGTGAAGTTGTTCCTGTCCAGGGCCCTCGGATGACAGGTCGATCATCGGCAGGGAGAAGCGCGGGCCCCGAAGCGGCAGGCGTTTCGGCACACCTTCTTCGAGGATGAAACAGGTTCTCAGGGTTTCGTGATTGTCGATGAGTTCCTGAAAAGCCGCCTGAAGGCATTTGGCGTCGAGATGACCATAAAGACGGAAGGCTGCGGGAATGTTGTAGAAGGGTGATCCCTGCGCCATACGGTGCTGGAACCAGAGACGGTTCTGCACAAAGGAAAGATCTTCCCGTCCCGGATCTCCGCAGACATCTGGCCTTCGATCGGGCTGATGCAGGTCCTCTGCGGCTGAGAGATTGCGTTCGATGAGGTTCATGGCGCCCCTCCCGTTTTCGCGTCAACTGCCCGTCGCCCGCCCACAAACGAGTGGAGCAGGACATCGTCTGCCGCGAGGTGGAAGCGGTCTCTGATGCTTCCGAAATCCACATGGCCGATCGGGCAAAGGCCCAATTGCATGCCATTCGAGGTCCCGGTTCTCGAGGCTTGCTCCCTCAATATCTGTGCGATGGCACCGGCCTCGATTCGGCAAAATTCGATGGATTTCTCGCCATAGAGAGGCGTAACGGCCGGCATGTGGGCCACGAGAAAAATGGAAAACGCCGATTGTGCATAAAGCCGGCGGTTGGATGGGTCATGGATTTCGGCCCGGATACCGGGCTCGGTGTCCAGAAGGGTCAATGTGGCGTGCCACGGATCGAGGTAATAAAGCCCAGCGCTGAGATCGGCCACCTTGCCGCCCTCGACGTGCAGGTAGGTCCGCACCGCGTAGCGGCTGCCTGCCGACGCGTAGGTGAAACGATACACGCCCTCGTCATCCTGTGCCGCAGTCAACGCAGCCAGCAATGTCCGGATTTCGGTCAGTGTCACCGGCTCGGCGGCAAACTCCCTGGCGCTTGCATATATGTGGTCGAAGGAGGGTAGCGCGTGCCGCTCCCCATCCAGCGCAAGTCGTGCACTGTGGCTGTTCTTGAAGGCTTCGCGTTCGGCCGGATCGAGAAGGGTACCGTCGGTCACGTCCAGTCGCCCGCCGGAAGAGGCCGCGAGGCCGGCAGGTGTCGGTTGTCGATAGAATGTGACGAAGTCGAGCTTGAGAGAAAGCTCCTGATCCATCGCATTGGCCAGTTTCACGATATCGACGGATGTCGCGCCACATTCGATCAGGTCGTCTTGAGGACCAACGGCGATATTGAGAATGTCGCTCGCCAGCGCTGCTATGCGTGTTGCTGCGCCCTCACGAGATTTTACCGGCCCTGACACGGGCTGATCGGCCGCAATTCTGGCGGCTGATCGTTCCTGTGCCTGCGAAACCAGCTTGCTGCGATCGACCTTGCCGTTCGGCGTCAGCGGGAAGGCGGTTAGCGGCTGCAGGCTGGACGGCAGCATATAGGCCGGCAGGCATGTTTCCAGATGCCGGCGAAGACTTGCGCTGTCGACCGCGCGGTCTGGAGACGGCACGAAGAAGGCGGCAATCTCCCTGCGTTTCCGGCCGATGGCGACAACGATTGCCTCATCGACATGCGGATGCCGGCGCAGTCTTGTCTCGATCTCACCGAGCTCGACGCGATAGCCGTTGATCTTCACCTGGTTATCGGCGCGGCCGATGATGTCCACATTGCCATCGGGAAGCCACCTGCCCAGATCGCCAGTATCGTAAAGCCGCTCGCCTGTTGCAGGGTGAAGAAGAAAACGTCGTTCCGTTTCCTTCGGATCTTTCCAATAGCCATTTGCAAGTCCTGAGCCGGCTATGAAAATTTTCCCCTGTGCCCAGACCGGACGGGAATTGAAGTTGTCGTCCAGCACATGGATGGTCTGGTTGCGAAGCGGTTTTCCATAGGGAATGCTCGTCCAGGCCGGATCGATGCCATGGATGGGGTATGCGATCGACCAGATTGCAGCCTCGGTTGCTCCACCCAGGCTGATCACGTCCACTCGCCTTGGATGCGAGCGATCGAATATGCGTTGCGGCAGGCTCACGGGTATCCAGTCGCCGCTCAGCATCATCAGCCGAAGACTTGACGGAAGCGTTTCTTCACCGCGTTCGACGCAATCCACCAGCAGTTCCGCGAGGGCAGGCACAGAGTTCCATACACTGACATCGCATTCGCGCATGCGCGCAAGCCAGTGTTGCGGATCACGCGCGCCGGCGGAATGGGGAAGAACAAGTGCTGCACCGGCAGCCAGCGTTCCAAAGACATCATAGACGGAGAGATCGAAACTGAGCGACGATATGCCGAAGATGCGATCGCCCGGCCAGATATCGTGACGTTCGTTGATGTCGAGGATCGTATTGGCCGCGGCCCGATGTGTAATCTCGACGCCTTTCGGCATGCCCGTCGATCCGGATGTATAGATGACATAGGCAAGCGAATCCGGCTTGGGTCTTGTTCCTGCCGGCGTGAGGTCTTGTGGCTCTGTGATGTCCTGATCGACACGAAACCTGCGAATTGTGTCCCCCCATTCTAGTCGCGCATCGATCCAGGATTGCGTCAGCACGAGGGAGGTTTGCGAGATTTCGAGCAGTTCGTTTATGCGCGCCGGCGGCAGATCGGCATCGATGGGAAGATAGGCGGCCCCGCTCTTCAGGATGGCGAGCGCCGCCACGACCTGTTCCCAACCCTTCTGCATGACGATTGCGACCAGTGTTTCCGATCTGGCGCCATTGGCCGCCAGCCATTGACTGATACCGCCGGAAGCGTCGTCCAGCTCCTGAAAACTCAGCACACGCCTTGGCGCCAGTATTGCCACGGCCTCCGGCGTCTTGCGGGCTTGCGCCTCGAAGAGATCCAGCAACGTCAGATCAGGAAATGCGTTTCCGGTATCGTTGGCTGCGGCCTGCAGTTCGATCTGCCGGGCGGAAAGGTCAAGCGGGTGTTTTTCGTGCCAGCTTTCCGGTTCCGTTGCCAATCTGTCGAGAAGCGCGCGATAGGCCTCGAACATGGTTTCCCAAAGACCGGCGGGAAAGAGCTCTTCAACGATATCCCAGTTGTAGCGCAGTTCTCCTGCCTCTTCGTAGACCTGATGATCGCAGAAGATCTGCGGAGTCTGGGTAATGCCATAGACGAGTTCGCCCAACTCCCGGAGTGTCGATGTATCCTGCCCTTCACCGAATTGCGGCAGGATGCTGCTGAATACCACCGGCATCATGGCGTGGCCTCGGCGGCGAGCCAGCTCCCGTAAAACGTCCAGGCCGCTGTAATCGCGATGATCGAGATCATCGAGAAGCTGGTTCTGGATCGCCAGAGCCCGATCGACAAAATCGAGGGTTGGAAATGGCTCGACCGTCAGCAGGGTAAGCGAGGTGAAATCGCCGACAATTGCAGTCACGTCCGGATGCAAGGGCTGCCGATTGAACAGGGTGATGTTCAACGTGAAGCGCGGACTGGCCGACCATGCGCGTAGGACCTCGCTGAACGCTGTCATCAGCAGAGCGGAAGGCGTAAGGCCAAAGCCTGCCGCCCGTTTTTTCGTTGCGGCCCATAATTCGGCGGGCATTCGACCTGAATAGCGTTTAAATCCGCCAGCGACCTTTGTCGCGGATCTGCCGGGGGCAAAGGGAAGATCAGGAGCGGGCGCGATATCATCGAGGCGAGCCTGCCAGTACCGGACACTGGTCTCGTTGCGGTTCTGTCGCTCGGTCGTAAGAATGTAATCGCGAAAGGTAATCCCCGGCTCCGGCAATACGGCCTGCGGATGACCGGCCACCAGCCCCCATTCCCTGCAGAAATTGATCCAGCTCAGCGCGTCGCCGATCATCAGGTCGAAGCTGATATGCAGCCTCAGGCAATCGTCGAGTTGGCTGCTGCGGATATCGAACAGCGGCCACCTGTCCAGAGGAAGGATCTGGTGCGAAAGGTTTTCGCGAAACTCGTTCAGTGCGCGGGCCCTGACCTTCGGTGGAAGCTCCCGCATGTCCGTGTGCCGGATGCGGTAATGCGGCACGTCGGCAAGAACGCGCTGCGTCCCGTCTGCCGCAACGATGCATCGCAACATGTCATGCCGCATGATCAGGCGATTGAACGCATTTTCGATGGCGGCGTGTGAAAAATCCTTGCAGTCGATTTCGACATAAAGGTGTGCAGCGGTGCCGCCCAGCGTCATGTCGCTTCGCCGACCGATCCAATAGGCTTGCTGAACGGCGTTGAGCGGAAAGGGCTCGAACCTGTTTTTCGGATCTGCCTGAAAGGCCGCAGGTGCCGGCGTATGCGGTGCCGGCTCGGGATTGGGCACCGGCATGGCTTCCATGATGCGCGCCTGCGCCGCTATCGTTCTCGCCTGAAACAGGGTGCGCAAGGGAAGGGAAATCCGGAAGACATCGTTGATCCGGCTGACCAGGCGGATCGCGAGCAGCGAATGACCACCGAGGTCGAAGAAATCATCATCCGTTGCGATGGCCGGCACGGGCAACAATTCCTGCCAGATTCGCAACAGCCGTGCTTCGGCGACGGAACGGATAGGCCGCCCCTCGGACAGGACTTCGTTCGATTTCTGAACCATGGTTTCGAAATAGATTCGCGAACGATCGAGCTTGCCGCTACTGCCGCGCTGTAACGATGGCGCGATGCAGATCCGTGTCGGTACCATGGCGTCAGGCAGATTTTGCGCCAGCCTTGCCCTGATCGCTGCCGGATCGATTGCCGCCTGGTCTTGCGGGACGATGACGGCGACCAATCGATCTCCGCGCGGTCCGCCACACAGGCCGACAACAGCGTCCTTTATCTCCTCCTGTGCCGTCAGGGCGGTTTCGATCTCGCCGGGTTCGATCCGCACGCCGTGCAATTTGACCTGGTTGTCACGCCTGCCAAGAAAGAGAATCTCACCATCGGTGGAGAAGCGGGCGAGATCGCCGGTCGCGTATAGCCGCGCGCCCGGTTCCCCTGAGAACGGGTCAGGCACAAATTGAGTGGCGGTGAGCGCGGCTTCAAATGCATATCCGCGCGCAAGGTTGTCGCCGCCGATAAAAAGCTGCCCGGGTGCGCCGAGCGGAACGGGTTGAAGCGCGTCATCGAGAATATGAAGTTGCGTATTGGCGATCGGGTGGCCGATCGTCACTATCGGCCCATCGCCCGGTCGGCAGGATTTGCGACTGACGTCGATGGCGGCCTCGGTTGGCCCATAGAGATTTTCAAGTTGCGCAGCCGGTATGCGGCGCAGGCATTCGTCGCGCAGGTCGGCACTCAGCGCCTCGCCGCTGCATACGATAAGTCGCAATGCGGGAAATGCCTTTTCCTTCGTTTCCTGCAGGAAGAGTGACAATAACGACGGAACGAAATGCATGACGGTGACGTGACGACCGTCGATCGTCTCCGCCAGATGCCGGCTATCGGTATGCATTCCCGGCCTAGCCATGACGATGGCGGCGCCACTCGTCAGCGGCCAGAGAAACTCCCAGACAGACACATCGAAGGTGGCGGGTGTTTTCTGAAAAACGCGGTCGTCCGCCGTCAGCCGGTAGCTGTCCTGCATCCAGAGAATGCGGTTGAGCAGGCCGCGATGGGTGTTGACCACGGCTTTGGGCGTGCCGGTAGAACCGCTTGTGTAGATGATATAGGCTGCGGCGTCCGGATCGATCCGCACGTTCAGATCGATGCGGGACAGAGCCGCCTCCTGCTGCGGAGAAATATCAGGCAGAGCCATATCCCTGATGGAGGCGGATAAGCCGCTGTTTGCCAGATTGCCCAGAACGAGCCTAGCGTCGGCCCGGTGGATCATCGTTTCCACACGCTCTACCGGTAGCGAGGGGTCTATCGGCAGGAATGCTCCTCCGGCCTTGAGCACCGCGAGCATGGAGACGACAAGCTCCACGCTCCTGTCGAAATAGAGAGCAACGGGCTTTTCGGGGCCAATGCCGGCAGCGTTCAGGCGCCGTGCCAGCTGATCCGATGCGTGGTCCAGTTCCTTGAAGTCGATGACTCGTTCATCCGTCACGACGGCTTCGGCAGTCGGGAAAAGCTTCGCCGCCCGCCGGATGACCGTCACGATATCCGGAGCATCATCCGGCCACCGAACGGAAGTGTCATTCCATGTGGCCAGCTTGGCCGTGTCGCGCGCAGAAAGCGACGTCAAACTATCGATCCGCTGATCCGGATTGATGAGGCCCGCTTCAAGAACCGCCAGATAGTGGTCGAAAATGCGAGTGATCTCATCCTCGTCAAAGAGGTCCGTGGCGTATTCAAGCGTGAGTTCGTATTGCCCTTCCAATTCGATGATCTCGAGCGTGAGATCGAATTTTGCCTTGCCGGTTTTCACCGCAAGAGGTTTCAGGGACAGGCTTGCGAATTCCAGTGACGGAATGGTCATGTTCTGCATCACGAAGGCGGCCTGGAAGACAGGGTTGTAGGCAAGGCTTCGTTCGGGCTGCAGGTTTGCGACGATCTGTTCGAACGGCATATCCTCGTATTCGAATGCCTGAACCGACCTTTCCGCCGTTGCGGCGATGGCTCGCCGGAATGAAAGGGTTTCGTCGAAGTCGAGATTGAGTGGCAGCGTATTGACGAAAAAGCCGATCAGCTTTTCGGATTGCAGCTGGCGTCGATTGGCGACCGGGCAGCCGATCGTGATATTTCCCTGGCCGGAAAAGGTGCTGAGCGTGATCTTGTAGGCCGCCAGCAGGATCATGAAGGGGGTGACGGCAAGGGTCTTGCCGGCGAGGCCGCCCTTTGTTGCAGCGCTACGCAGGCGTGCGCTGAGTTCCGCCCCCAGTGTTCGTCGCTGTTGCGCACCCGAAAAACTCGGCAGTGCCGGCCGGGGTCTGTTCGCCGACAGGGACAAGGTTTCGTTCGATGGCTGCAGGACATCTTGCCAATATCGCAACATCCTGTCGGCTGCCGGCCCGCTCACGTGCCGCCGCTGCCAGTTGATGCAGTCGGAATATTGCAATGGCAGGGGTGGCAGCTCGGAGCCCTGATAGAGCGCCTTCATCTCCTCCACGAACAACATGAGCGACCAGCCATCGGCGACGATATGGTGCATCGTCACGACGAGAATGTGCTCGTTTTCGGATCTGCGCAGCAGCGCGCAGCGGATCAGCGGCCCACTGGCCAGATCGAATGGCTTGGTGACCTCGGCCGTGATCCATGTCTCCAGCCATGCTTCTTCAGCTTCGGATGGCATTTCCTCCGAGATGAAGGGAAGCCGGACGTCCGGAAACGTCACCCGGGAGGGTTGCCCTTCTATCGCCGGAAACGCGGTGCGCAGGATTTCATGCCGGGCCACGATCGAGCGGATGGTGTTGTGCAGTCTGTCCGCGTCGAGCGGGCCGTCTATCCGAAGAGCGAGTGGCACGATATAGGCACCCGTATCACCGTAAAGCCGCTCGAGAAACCATAGACGCTGCTGCGCGAAGGACAGGTCCGTTGGTGGCGCTGCCGGACGATCCTCCTCTGCCCCTCTTCGGTCTGTACCGTCGCCCTCGACCTTCGCGGCAGCCTGTCGGACGAGTTCAGCAAGGTGTTTTTGATCGATGACGTCGGTATGCGGAGGACGAGTGGACATTCACGATCTCCTTCCGGCGGCCGAGGCGGGTGGGGCCTCCTGCTGCGCAATTTCGTAGAGTTCCTGCAGGATCAGGTCATGTTGGCCGGCGATTGTCGGCGCTTCGAAGATCCAGCGCAGCGGCACATCGATCGACAAGGCGTCACGCAAGCGATTGGCAAGCTGCACAGCCTTGAGCGAGTGTCCGCCCAGGGCAAAGAAATTGTCCTCAATGCCGATGCGCCGCTTCGAGAGAACATCGCTCCAGGCGTCTACGATAAGCTGATCAAGCGCATCCCTCGGTGGCTTAATCTCTGCAACGCGTATGACCGAACGAGGAAGCGGCAGGGCGCCGATATCCAGTTTGCCATTGCCGGTGATGGGCAGGGCATCGATCACGATGACCGCGTCCGGCACCATGTGGGCCGGCAGCCTCTGGGCCACGTGTTGCCGCAGGGTTTCAGCAAGCGCGGTGCGCTGTCGATGTTGCTGTGGGTTTCCTGCAAATCGGCGCCAGTTTTCCGAAAGACGGGATGGTTCGATAAACATCGCAGCTTCGGCCGCGGGGCGCGAGCCGTGCGTCTGCGGAACGAAAAGGGCGTCGAACATGCCATTCGCATGGCCCTCGGTCCATTGCAGATTGGCCCTGAACCCGTGCAAGGCAGCGGTTTCGGACAAGGCGACGGGATCGATGCCGGCCATGTCTATTTCGGCGGGAACTGCATTCAATGCGCCGGCCCAGACCGATATACGGCTGTTGGTTATACCACGCAGGCCGCAGATTTCGGAACTCGGCCGTGAACTGAGCCATTCGCCGATATCGTCGACATCCGAGATCAAGCCTTGAGCGAAGTGCCAGTCCGGCGGCGATACCGGAAGGGTCTGCCGCTGCCGATAAAGCACGGCGTCGAAACGGAATCGCGTCATCTCGTTATCCGCATGCGTCCGTTTCAGATGAACCGCGACACGCGACAGGGCAGGATGGCGGCGTGGCAGGCTTCGGAAATATTCCGGCCCGATCGTCAACTCCTTGTCCTCGGCACAACGCTCGGCCACGAGTGCTGTCAGTGTTGACTGGTCGAAGCTCGCAATGGTGTCGGGGTCGTCATGCGCCAGTACGGAAAGGTGGAAGGCTTCCTGAACCGCGTGGTTGCGCACATCGCCCACGAACATCGCCCCGTCGGCGGTCAGCTTGGTCAGCGCCTTTGTGATGACCCTCTCGAGATAATCTATGCTCGGGAAGAGCTGGGTGACCGAATTCATGACGATGGTATCGACGCTGCCTTCGGCAATATCATCGAGCGCATCGGCCGCGCCCTCGACAAGGTCTATCCTGTCGATAAGATCTCCCATGGCCGAAAGCTTGTCTGCGATATGCGCCAGCCCGACAGCGGAAATATCCATGGCGATGTAGCGTTCGACAGTCGGCGCGAGCCGCAACAGCAGCATGCCGGTGCCGCAGCCGATTTCCAGAATTCTGCGCGGCTGCAAGGCTTCGATCGCTGACACCGTATGGTCTACCCATTCGCGCATTTCGTGTTGCGGGATCGGGCTGCCATCGTGGCTGCGGTTCCACCCGGAACTGTTCAATGCGTTCGGGGCAGCGGTGTCGGCAGGCGCCGCATAGGTGGCGTCAAACACGTCTCGCCATTCGGCGATGGTCGCGGCATCACCGCCATCACCGTTATCCCCGGTCCTTGCAACGACATAGGCGATCAGGCCTTGGGTATCCCCGGCCGGTGACGGTATGACGATGCAATCCTCGACCGCAGAATGCTGCTTGAGCACGGCACCGATTTCGGCAGGCTCGATACGATAGCCGCGGATTTTCAACTGAACGTCGAGCCGGGCGATATATTCGAGGGAGCCGTCGGCCAGCCATCGGGCAGCGTCGCCGCTGCGATAAAGACGAGCACCGGGTTGACCGGAATATGGGTCGGGCACAAATCGCTCGGCCGTCAGGGCGGGACGGTCAATATATCCCGAAGCGACCCCGCCGCCGCCGACATGAATTTCGCCCGGCACCCCGACCGGCACGGGCAGACCTGCGTCATCGAGAAGAATGACCGAACGGTCATGCAGCGGTCGCCCGATCGGATTTCGCAACGAAAGATCGGCCTGCGTCATGGTTTTTGCCGTGACATGCACCGTCGTTTCGGTGATGCCGTACATGTTGACCAATCGCGGCCCGCTGTCCCCGTAGGCCGCGAACCAGTCCGTCAGGACCGCCGGGTCCAGCGCCTCGCCGCCGAAAACGATGAGACGCAGCGACGGCAGCAGGTCCCCCGCCGACAGATGATGGGCGGTGAACGACCTGAAGGCTGTCGGAGTCTGGTTGAAGACGGTGACACGTTCGTTGCGCAGGATGTCCTGAACAGCCTTCGGGTCCCGGATCATCGGGGCTGCAGGAATGATCAGCCTTCCGCCGTTCAGAAGTGCCGTCCAGATTTCCCAGACCGAAAAATCGAATGCCGGAGAATGAAACAGCAGGCCGACGTCCTGATCGGAAAAACCGAATTCGCTTCCCGACATATCGACAAGCCGCAACACGCTGTCATGGCTGATCGCAACACCTTTCGGGGTTCCCGTCGATCCGGACGTATAGATGACGTAGGCGGTCGTGGACGAAAAGATGCCGGAGCGCTGCTGGCGTGGGGGACGCTCCGCTGCGAGTTCCCCTGGACGTCCATGATCATCGAGGACGAGCAGAGGCAGGCTGATTTGACCAGGTTTTGTCGCTGCCGCGCTGTCGCATACCAGAGCCACAAGCTTTGCGTCCGCCGCCAGTTGCGCCTTGCGCTGTTCGGGCCATTCCTCATCCATGGGCACATAGGCCGCACCTTCATGCAGGATCGCCAGCATCGCGACGATGCAGGCGGTCGATCGCCCGATATCAATGCCGACGAGATCGCCATGGCCGACCCCGATATTGCCCAGCGCGCCGGCCAGTTCCTTCGCGCGGGACAAAAGCTCGCCATAGGTCACGGATCGGATATCCGATGCGCTGCGATACTCGCGCAGCGCAATTGCCGTCGGGGCGTTTTCTGCGATCTTCTCGAAGCGGGAAAACAGGGTTTCGCTGGAACCGGAAACAAGGTCCATCCGCCCGAACGCAATCGCCTTACCGGCCTCCATATCCGTCGCCCGGAAAAGGCATGCCAGGCTGGTATCGGATGTCGGTGCCCCATTCTCCTGCTGATCCGCCAAACGGGACAGGATGGCTTCATAACGCTGCATGAAAGTGAGGATGTCCGCGTCGTCATAGAGATCGGTATCGAACTCGCATTCGAACACCAGCGCTTCGCCATGCTCGGCTGCCTCGATGATGAGGTCCGCTTCCGATGTGCCGTTGTCGATCTGGATGAACGGTTTGAGAAAATTTCCTGTCAGGTCAGCGGAGAACTGCATTCTGCGCGTGCGGCCGTCGAATGCATGCAGAACGAAGGACACAGAAAAGAGCGGGGCTTCACTGCCCTCGCGCCGGGAGCCGGAGGCCGCCACGATCTGGTCGAAGGGGCAACGCCCGTGTTCGAAGGCGTCGAGCGATTGGCGGCGAACTTCCGCGATCAGATCGTCGATGGAGCTCGTAGGGTCGATCCGGGTGCGTAGCGGTATGAAATTGGTGAAGTCGCCGAGCGTGGATTCGGTATCGCTTGTCCGGGTGGACAGGACCGTGCCGATCGTCACATCGGTCTGGCCGGTGAATTGGTGCAGGCTGGCCGTCAATCCGCTCAACATGGTCATGAAAAGCGTGGCCCCATGGCGGGTGGCCGTTGCATGGAGCCCACTCACCGAAACGGATCGGGTCTGGTAGGCAAGCCGCCGTCCCTGCATGCGGCGGGTCGGCGGGCGCCGTCGTTCGGATGGCAGGCAGGTCGGTGGCGGCAGGTCGACAAGATTGGCCTGCCAATAGGCCAGATCGGTTTCGCTCGCTCCACCCTCTGCGGCCGGATCGGCAATGTATGTCCCGCGCTTCGCCATTTCAGGTAGCGGATCGCCCGCCGCAAGAGCGGAATACCATGCCTCCAACTCCGGAATGACGATGCCGCCGAGAGACCAGCCATCGGCGACCATATGGTGGAATGTCAGGGCAAGGACATAGCGATCGTCGCCGAGCTTGATCAGCAGCGCGCGAAAAGCGGCTTCGGATGAAAGGTCGAAACGATAGGCTGCCTCGCCCTGCAAAAGCCTGTTGAGCGTTTGCTGGCGCATATCCGGCCCAAGGTCGGAAATGTCGATATACATCAGACCGGCGATGACGGGCTGCACGGTTAGCATCGGTTCGGCGGCATGATCCACGATATGCGTTCGCAGAACCGGATGGTGGTGCTGTAGCCGTCTCAGGCACTGATCGAGCAGCTGTCGATCGACCGGCCCGGACAGCTCGATCGCCGTCGGCAGATTGTAGGCGGGGCTGTCGGGATGCATTTGTTGTTGCATCCAAAGTCTTCGCTGTGACGAGGACAGCGGGTAGCCTCTGCTTTCCTGCGGCAGGGATCGCTCGCCGGCCACTCCTGCGGCAGGCTGTGCCGATGCGTGCGATTGGAGACGTCCGGAAGGGGCATCGAGCAGAATGGCAGTGATGGAGGCAATGCTGCCGCCGCCCAACAATCCGGCAAGCGGGATGCTGATGCCGGTCTCGGATCTGATCCGGTTGGCCATGCGAATGGCCATGAGCGAATCCATCCCATAAGTAAGAAGCGGTCGGTGGAGATCCAGCTCGGCGCCATCCAGAAGCAGGATCTGCGATATCGCCAGACGCAGGTAGGATATGGCGCCGGGCTCATCGAAACCGGCAAGGCTCAGGGCTTCAGGGGTCGTTGCCGGCTCCGCCGGTGTCTGGCTGGATATGGCGGCGAGTGAAGTCTCCATCCCGTCCAGCCAGTAGCGCTTTTTCTGAAATGGATAGCCGGGCAATGGCACGCGGCTTCCATCCTGCACGGCGGCGCAATTCAGCGGCGCTCCCGCTTCCCACAGACGCGCGAACGACTTCAATGCCGTGCGGGCCGGAGAACCGGTTTTCTGCAGGGATGCAAGGCAGCGCTCCTCAAAGGGCGGATGTTCCGTCGCAGCATTCGAGACAAGGCTGCTGCCCGGCCCCATTTCGATCAGCCAGAAATCCTCGCCTGAACGGGATGCGGTGGTCAGGCTGCTGATGGCTGCCTGGAAGTCGACCGTGCCACGGGCCTGCCGCCCCCAGTATTCCGATGGGATCGATGCGCCTGGAGGCAACATGACCACGTCATGGGTCGTGATCATGGCGGTGCCCAAGGCCGCGGCCTTCAGGTTCTCGGCAAAATCGGCAATCGAGGTTGCGGCGGAAGACATGGCCGATGTGTGGAAGGCGCGCGAGACCGGAAGCAGTCTCGCATCCACGCCGCGGATGTTTGCCCGTGACAACGCTTCGGTAATGCCGTCATGCGGACCGGCAATGACGATGTTGCGTGGGCCGTTTCTCGCGGCGATTTCGAGGGCATCCAGGCCATTTATGATTGCCGCGGCCTCCGCGATCCCGGCCAGTATGGCTGCCATGCTGCCCGGCTTAACGTCTTCCTGCATGATACGGCCACGTTCGATGGCAAATCGCAGGCCGTCGGCAAAATACAATCCGCCGGCCACACACGCGGCCGAAAGTTCGCCAATGCTGTGGCCGATGCAGAATTCGGGTTGAAGGCCGAAGGATTGCCATTGCCGGGCGATGGCCACTTCGATGAGGAACAGAGCCGGCTGCGTCCAGATCGTATCGTCCAGCCGCCTCTCGACATCCTCGCCGTCCATGATTGCCCGCAATGAAGGGATGCCATGCGAACGAGCGATGGTCTCGCCTTCTTCAAGGGTTGCGCTTGCGGCGGCACCAAGAGCGCAGGCATCTCGTGCCATGCCGACATATTGTGCCCCCTGTCCGGGAAACAGGAATACCGGCCGGGATGCGGCCATCGAATGTGCATTCCCCGGGCGCCGGGCCGAAAGGCGTTTTGCCAGTTCGGAACCGTCGCGACCGCTTAATGCCAGCCGGCATGGCAGTGTCGATCGTGCCGTTGCGGCGCTGAAGCAGATATCCGCCACCTCCTGCAAGGATGCCGTGTGCAGCTGCTGTCGATATCTGTCGACGAGTTCGGTCAGGGCGCCGGTGTCGGCGGCCGAGAGCGGCAGCAGGAAATCACCCGACAGTTTGCCCGTTTCTGTCCTGTCGAGATCATGCGTCACGCCCGGTGCCGTTCCGACGATCACATGCGCATTGGTGCCGCTGATGCCGAACGAACTGACGCCGGCACGTTGACCGGGGACCCATGCGGTAGCGGTGGATGGCAGGGCGAGAGGCGAGAGGCTCCAGTCGTGCAGCGGGCTCGGCCGATCCGCCGTGAGATGATGCGGTAGGGTCCGGTGATTGAGGGCAAGCACCGTTTTCATCAGTCCTGCCAGCCCGGCTGCCGCTTCCAGATGCCCGATCTGCGCCTTCACCGAGCCGACAGAAACCTTGCCGGAGCGCCCGCCAAAGACGTCGGCCAGGGCCGCGAGCTCGATCGGGTCGCCAAGTTTCGTGCCGGTGCCATGCGCCTCGACGTAATCGATCTCGTCAGGCAGCGTATTTGCGTCGGCAAGCGCCTGCTTGATCACATCCGCCTGCGCCTGGCGGGATGGCGCGGTCAGCCCGTTGCTGCGGCCGTCGTGGTTGACCGCCGATCCGTGCAATACGCCGATTATGCGATCATGGTCGGCCTGCGCACGCGCAAGCTCTTTCAGAACGATGACGATGCAGCCTTCACCACGGACATAACCATCCGCCCCTTCCGCAAAGGGCAGGCAATGGCCACCTCGGCTCAACATGCCTGTCTTGCAGAAATCCAGATAGGTGTCGGCTGCCAGCATGAGATTGACGCCGCCGACCAATGCCGTGTCTGCCTCGCCCTGACGTATGGCGCGCATGGCAAGATGCGTCGCGACGAGGGACGACGAACATGCCGTGTCCACTGTCATGCAGGGGCCACGAAAACCCAATGCATAGGAAATGCGCCCCGCCGCAACACTGGCGGCATTACCGGTGCCGCTCCATGCATCCAGCCCATCCTGTTTCTTGTGCAGCAGCCTGTAATCGCTGTTGCTCAGGCCCACAAAAACGGCTGTTCGTGTTGCTTCCCGGGTGTCGACGGCAATGCCCGCATCCTCCAGCGCCTGCCAGCTTGTTTCAAGCAGCAGTCTCTGTTGTGGATCCATCGCGCAGGCTTCCCTGCCGGAAATTCCGAACAGGCCCGCGTCAAATCCATCGATGCCCTCGATAAAGGCGCCGCGATCCGTATAGATGCCATCGGGTCGCAAAAGTGGCGCGACATCGAAGCGGTCACGCGGGATATCGCCGATCGCGGTCTCTCGCGAAAGGCATAGTTTCCAGAACGCCTCCGGCGAATCCGCACCTGGAACACGGCAGGCCATGCCGATGATGGCGATCGGCGCATGTTCCTGTGCTGCTCGCGGTATCGGTGCGGAACCCGGGCTGTCCTTCGTCATGGAAGGCGGAACGTTTTCGAGTGCGGCAACGAGCGTGCGGATTGTCGGGTGATCGTAGAGAAGCGTCGCCGGTAGCTGACGGCCGAGTTTCGCCTCAAGCCGTCCGATGATCTCCAGCGATGCACGGGAATTCAGTCCGCAATCCGCAAACGCGATATGATCGGCAATCTGCTCGGCAACAAGCCCGGTCCTGTCGGCGATTTCGCGTCGAAGCCATTCGTTCAGCGGCCATGTCTGGCTGACCGGCTGCGGTTTCGCTGACGTTGCGACCGGGGTTCTGTCCCAGCGGTTCGTTTCGGCAAGCGATGCGGACAGAAATGCGTCGCGGCAAGCCCGCCGTTCGATCTTGCCGCTGGTCGTCATCGGCAGAGACCGCGATTTTACGAAGACGAGTTTTTCGACGGTGAGGCCATGTTCGTCGGCAATCGCCGCCACCACGCTGCTTGCGATATCGCTGATCGCCACCATGTCGGCGGCGCGGGTGTTTTCGATGGCAATGATCAGTTGCTCGTCACCCTGATCATCGATCGAAAAGGCGGCGCAACGGGATGTTTGAAGGCAGGGATGTGCACCGATGACGCTTGTCTCGATATCCTGAGGGTAATGGTTTTGACCGGCAACGATGATGAGATCCTTGATCCGTCCGGTAACATAGAGATGCCCGTTCAAGCGGAAGCCGAGATCGGCCGTCTTCAGATATGGGCCGTCGCCGGCCGCGGTATGGGCATGGAACGTCGCCCGGGTAAGGTCCGGATCGTTGAAATAACCGAGTGCAACGCCTGGGCCTTTCAGCCAGACCTCGCCGATCTCTTCGTCGGCAAGCGGTGAAAGCGTGTCCGGGTCGACGATCAGCAATTGCATGGACGGCACGGGCATGCCGCAGCTCGAAATCGCCGTTTTGCGGATGTCGGCCGGATCGGTTGCCTGGAACCTGCCTGCCGCCAGTATCGTGCGATCGGCATCCTGCCGGATCGGTCTTGTCGCCTCGTAACAGCCTGTCGCCACCAGAACCGTTTCGGCCATTCCATAGGCGGGAGCGAAAGAACCGTAGCTGAATCCGTGGCGCGAGAACCTTTGCGCAAAGGCCTCGAGTGTTGCCGGCCGCACGGTTTCCGCACCCACCTGCGCAATTTTCCAGCCCGAAAGATCGAGGTCCGGCGTCTCGCCCTGATCGATACGGCGGACACAAAGATCGTAGGCAAAATTCGGCGCGCCCGAAATGACGGGAGAAACGCCGGATATGGCCTTCAGCCAGGAGAAAGGACGCTGCAGAAACGAAGCGGCCGGTAACAATTGGCAAGGATTGCCGTTCAGAACCGGTGCGATGACGCCATCCGTCAGGCCCCAGTCGTGGCTGTGCGGCAGCCACACGACCGAGCGCATATCGGAGGTAACAGGAAAGGCGGCACGGTGGCCGTGCCATTGGTGGATGAGGTTTGCGTGGCTGACCATCGCGGCCTTGGGTTCGCCGGTGGAGCCGGAGGTGAACTGCAGATAGGCAAGCGTGTCGTCACGCAGGTCAGGCACATACCAGTCGTTGGCGTCATCGCGGGGCAGGTCATCGACCGTCAGCCATGGCAGATCTCGCCATTCCCCGCTATGCGACCGTATCATCGCCAGACGTTCGAAGACGGCGGATGTTGTCAGCACGATTGACGGCGCGGCGCGCACCAGAATGCGTCGAGTTCGCTCAAGGCTTCGTTCCGAGCGGTCCCTGTTGTGGGGCCGAACATGCGGAATAGCCATCGGGACTGCGGTCACTCCCGCATAAAGGCAACCATAAAAGGCGGCATGAAAATCAAGGCCCGCCGGAAACAGCAATATGGCGCGCATGTTCGACGCGTCATGGCCGAGCGATGCGCGCAAACGCGTGGCAACGGACCGCGCTCTCAGGTCCAGCGCTGCGTAGGACAGGCTGTCGGGTTGTGCGGAAATATTCCCATCCGGCCAGAATTCGAAAGCCGTCCGCTCGCCTTCGGTCGCGGCCCGCCTGGTCAGAACGTCAACGATGGAGGCAATATCCATGGTTCACTCCAACATCCGGCTCGGATTGATGGTCGTTGCGTTTTCAGGTTTTGATGAGCGTCCATGAGGACAAGAGGGGTTATGCGGCCTTCGACCCAGACGGACCGGCCGCATAACCGTAATCGACAGGCCTAGTGGCCGTCTTTCGACAGCCTCAGGATACGGCTGTCCCAGTGCTTGAACGACTGGGCCCAGCGTGCCAGTGCGTCGGCACCCTGTTTGTCGCCCAGGGTCTTGTAGACCAGATCCGGCGTGTGGACCCAGGCGTCCATTTCGCCGAGACTTTCAAGCGGCACGCGAACATAGGCACGCTCGCCATCGCCGACATAGGTCGTGTAGACTTCAAGTTCTTTCTGATTGGCTTCCCTGTGGGCCTTGAGAACGGTCTGAAGACCGTCGGCCCACTGCGAACCAAGTTCTGTCTTCACATCGAAGGCGATTTGATACACGAATGGCGCAGACATTTTCGCTCCTTCCCTTGTTTTCGGTGAATCGATGTATGCGAACTGCAGTGCGCCGCGACCTTAGGTTTTGCTCCAAATTGATACAACTTAAAGGTTTCGTATGTGCATCAAGATAACTGTCGGTTGTTTTTCGACGGGTGAATGTTCAGATGCGGGTATCAGTGCGACCTAAAAACTGTCCGATCGCGCTGTCGGCAGGGCTTTCGGTTGATAATCAAAATCCTTGTCGAACGGATAGGTCGGATGACTGCGCCGTTCGTTGGATAACCGTTCGACGAATTGATCCACCACGCCGGGCGAGAGCGCCATCAGGTTCGGGTTGGCGATCGGCGCCAGTTCCGGTGAAAGATAGCCGGACTTCACGACAATGATTTTTGCACTCTGCGGGTCGAGACGCAGTCGGGTGAAATCGGCAATATAGTGATAGGGACGCCGTTTGGCGGATAGTACCAGTTCGATCCCGCCGATCGTAACAACTGCCTGCCAGTCAGCAGGGTCCTCCGCCTCGGCCAGAAATCTGACCTTGGCCGCGACATGGATCGGCTTGCTGTTGATGGCATCCAGCGACGCGCCGATAGAAAGATCGAGTTCCGCCCCGATACCGGCAGAATAACAGGCTTCCGTTGCCGTCTTGTCGGCGATGCCGGCAAAGATTACCCCCTGAGCATCGTGGGTAATCAATTCGGCCAGAACCTCCGCCCGGTCGCCCACACCGCCACCGGTCGGGTTATCGCCGGATTCGGCGAGAACGACGGGCGCGGTGGCGCTCGATATGGCCTTGGCCACACATTCCTGGATGGAACCGGTTTCACAACCGAACACGAATTGTTCGCGCGCATCCCAATAGGCCTGCGCCACACGTTTGGCTTCCCGTTCCAGTGCGGACCGGTCGGTACCGGTCATGATTGCACAGGCCTTTGCCCGTGGTTCGTCGGCCCAGACATAACCGACCATCAATGACGCATCCCAGACGCCGGGCATCGCGTCGATTTCGGGCAGCATGGCATAGAGGCTGTTTGCCGGCTCATCGACGGTGCTGGTGCGCTCGCCCGGAAGAACGACGGGGATGGGTGCCCAGACGATCATCGGTTTTTCGCCCGTCTTCAGGCTGCGCACCAGCATGGAGACCGAGCGGCGCATGGTTTCTTCCACATCGATATGCGGCGCGGTGCGATAGGTGGAATACATGTCGAGCGCATCGAGAATGCGCTGGCTGACATTGCCATGCAGGTCGTAGCTGGCAGAAACGGTGCAGTCGGGGCCGACAAGATCGCGGGCGGCAGTGATCCAGTCACCTTCGGCATCCTCCATGTCCTCCACATACATGGCGCCATGCATGGCGAGATAGAGACCATCGAGCGGCAGAAGCGGTCTCAGACGTTCCAAAAACTCTGCCTTGAAACCCTCATAGGTAGCGCGCGCAACCGGGCCACCGGCAATGGCGCGTGCATGAATGGTTGGCAGGAATTCGGCATCATAATCGTTCAGGAAAGCGAAGTAGGGCGCGTTCGTCAGTTCATCGCCGCGGGTGACGCGAAAATCCTTCTCTTCGTTCAGGACCGGGTTGTAGGTACTGCATTCGATATGGATGCCGCCGACTGCAATGCGCATGGAAAACCTCGCCTAGATGCTCAATTCGTATTGGGGCCAATCAGAAAATTATGGGCGGCGATGCTGGCTGCGCCGCGCGCCCAGATATCGTCGGACACGCGGTGCAGACGGATCGGTGTCTGCCCGGCATAACGCGGCAGCACATTGGTCTCGATCGCCTGTTGCATGACCGTGCCGAACAGGCCTTGCAGTCCGTCTTCCGTATGCGTGATGAGGATGAGGCCAGGGTCATTGATCTGGATGAGATTGGCGATGGCCAGACCCAATGCCGAACCGGCGCGGTGCAGGATTTTTATGGCGGCCGCATTGCCGGTGGCGGCAATCTGTTCGATGTCGGACAGTGTGGTGCAGGCAAACCCTTCCACGCGCGCCATTTCCTTGATGGCGTTCATGGATGCGATCGTGTCGAGACAGCCGCGTTTGCCGCAACGGCAAGGCGCGCCGCCCAGTTCAATCGTGCAGTGGGCGATTTCGCCGGCGCCACCATGATTGCCGCGATAAAGCCGGCCATCGATCACATGCGCGCAGCCGATACCGTCGCCGAGCGAGACCACTGTAAAATTCTGCTGGTCACGCGTGCTGCCGAACAGTTTTTCGTGGACGGCGATCGCCTTTGCGTCGTTCTCGATAAACGCGTTTATCCCGGTATGTTCACGAACAATGTCTGCCAGCGGCACGCCTTGCCAGTTGAGCAGCGTGGACTGGATGCAGGTGGCCTGCCGTTCATCGACAAAGCCGGAAAGGGCAATGCCGATGCCGCCGATCTTGGCGGCGGCCTGCGGATGGACCTTGAAAAGTTCCGGCAATCGTTCGGCAATTGATTGTGCGATCGTCTGCGGATCACGTGACAGCGGCATGTCGATCCTGGCGATGACCTTGCCACCGAGGTCGCACAGGATCATCGGCGCCGGATCCTGAATGAGCGATATGCCGGCGAAAAAAGCCCATTCCGGTTGCAGGTCGAGCCGTGTTGAAGGGCGCCCCTGCCCATAGACCGTACCCGCCTCATGCAGAACGCCGAGATCGATGAGGTCGCGCGCCAATCCGCTCATGGCGGCCTTGCTCAGACCTAGCGCCACGGCCATCTCGGTACGACTAAGCGGTCCGGATTCGCTGATGACCCGCAGAAGCTGGCGATGGGATGTGGTGAGCATGGGAATGGCCGCGATGAATGAGAGGCTTGACACTAAGTTCACCGAGTGAACAAATCAACGATAATAAATAATAAAAATGACCTAAGGCGGCATGCCGCTGAAAGCGCAACAAGAGGGTGAACGAATGAAGATGATTCAGCAGAAACTTCGCCGCCGTCTGGTTCTGGGCTGTGCCCTTGCCATCGGATTTTCCATGCCATTCACGCTTCCGGCTCTGGCGGCAGCTGCAACGCTCACGGTGATGCAGAGCGAGGCGCCGCGGTCCATGGATCCGGGTGATCAGACGGCAACCTTTACGGCCGCGGTTCTCGATCCGATGTATGAAGGCCTCGTACGGCGCGATCCGGACCTCTCGTTGCGACCGGCCCTTGCCACCGAATGGTCGGCGGATGCGTCTGGTCTGATCTGGACCTTCAAGCTGCGCCAGGGCGTGAAATTCCATGACGGCACGCCGTTTGATGCCGATGCCGTGGTCAAGAATTTCGCTCGCCATCTCGATACCAAGCGCGGCCTCGCCGCCAGCGGACGCCTGCGGACCTTCCTCGACAGCGTGACGGCGATCGATGCCTCGACCGTGCAATTCAAGCTGAAGACAAAATATCCGGCCTTTATCGCGCTTCTGTCGACCGGGCCCTGCCTGATCGTCAGCCCAACGGCGGATGCAGCCGGCACGATCGGCACCAAGGCCGTCGGCACCGGCCCTTACAAGCTGATGGAATACAAGTCCGGCGAATATGTCTTGCAGGCCAAAAACACCGAGTGGTGGGATGGCGCGCCCAAGGGGTCCGATGAGATCAAGTGGACCTGGACGACTGAGACATCGGTCATGAGCATGGCGCTGCAGACCGGCGATGCCGATATCGTCAATCCGCTGCCGCCGGCCTTTGCCAATCAGCTGAAGAACAATACGGATATGGCCGTCAACGCGTCCGAAGGGTCGGCGGTTTTCTGGGTGTCGCTGAACACGAAGATGAAGCCGCTGGATGATGTGAAAGTGCGCCAGGCGTTGAACTATGCGACGGATCGCGACGGTCTGGTGCGTGCCTTCATGCAGGGCTACGCGACGCCGGCCAATTCGCCGCTTGCGCCGGTCACGCCCGGTTACGACAAGACTCTGGCGCCGTACGACTATGATGTCGACAAGGCCAAGGCCCTTTTGGCGGAAGCCGGTTATCCCGACGGTTTTGCGATGACCACGATCGTGCAGGATCAGGAAGCCCGTATCGGCGAGCTGCTGCAGGCCATGTGGGCCAAGGCGGGCGTAAAGCTTGAGGTCAAGCGCATGGAAAGCGGCGTCTGGTCCAAGGCCGCCTTCCTTGATCCGGCCGGCAAGGAGAAGGATGGCATCAGTTCGTCGATCGCCTCATGGTCTTCGGGTGTCAGCGGTGCCGATCTGCAGTTCCGCCCGCTTTATTATTCCAGGAGCGCCTCGCCGACGGGCGCCAATCTCGGTTTCTTCGCCGATCCGAAGCTGGACGAGCTGATCGACAAGGCGGCCTCCACGCTCGATGAAAAGGCCCGCAATACAATCTATGGCGAGGCGCAGAAGGTCGTGAACGAGCAGGCCCCGCATGTTCTGTTGTTCACGAAGCAGGATCTTTATGCGACCCGCTCCACTGTCAGTGGTGCCTGGATGATCCCGGGCGGTCTCGTCGTGGTCAAGGACGCCAGGAAGTAAGGGCATGAGACCGGTCGGCCGGAAACCCGGCCACCGTCTTGGCCGGGAAAGCTGATGAAATCCTATATTCTCCGAAAATTGCTGGCCTTGCCGCTGATCCTGATCGGCGTATCGCTGCTGGTCTTTCTCGCCATCCGGGCCTTGCCGGGCGATCCTGCACGTCTGATGGCGGGGCCGGAGGCCACGCAGGAAGCGGTAGACAACATGCGGTCCCGGCTGGGCCTCGATCGCACGCTGGTCGCCCAATATGCCGAGTTCGCCGGCAACGCCGTACAGGGGGATCTGGGCCTCTCCATCAAGTCGAAGCTGCCTGTCGTGGATGAGATTGCCGAGCGCATGCCCTATACGATCGGGCTGGCTGTTTGCGCTTATCTGCTCGCAATCAGCATCGGCGTGCCCGCCGGCATGATCGGAGCGATCTATCGTCACGGCTGGCCGGATCAGGCGGTGATGCTTTTGGCGATCGTCGGGGCTTCCATTGCCAATTTCTGGCTGGCCTTGATGGCGATGAACACATTTTCCGTCGGGCTCGGCTGGTTGCCGTTGCTCGGTGCCTCGTCATGGAAAAGTTTCATCCTGCCCTCGGTCACGCTGGCCGTTCTACCGACGGCGGTCATTGCCCGCATGACCCGCTCGAGCATGATCGAGGTGCTGGCACAGGATTATATTCGCACTGCCCGCGCCAAGGGGCTTGCACCGGGGTCGGTCTATTGGGGCCATGCGCTGCGCAATGCTCTCATCCCGATCGTCACGATCATCGGCCTGAATTTCGGCAGCCTGATCGGCGGGGCAGTGGTAACGGAATCGGTATTCAACTGGCCGGGTATCGGCCGGTTGCTGGTGGATTCCGTGCGGTATCGTGATTATCCGGTCATTCAGGGTGTCACGCTGGTGGCGGTCACCGGCGTGGTGATGATGAACTTTCTGGCGGAACTGGCGATTGCCGTTCTCAATCCCAAGATCAGGCTGGATTGACCATGGTTTTTCCAACAGACACTGAAAACAACGCCCAACGACCCTGGTCAAAGACACTGTCCCGCCTGTTCCATTGGGCAATGGCGCATCGCAGCATCGTCATTGGCGGCGGATTGGTCGGTCTGATCGTGTTGGCCGCCCTCCTTGCGCCTTTTATCGCACGGTTCGATCCTTACGAGCAGGATCTCCTGTCGACAATGATGCCGCCCTCCTGGGATCATCCGTTCGGCACGGATGACAATGGCCGCGATATCCTCGCCCGCGTGCTTTACGGCGCCCGTATCTCCTTGCTGGAAGTGGTGCTGAGTGTCGGACTGTCGATTCTGGTCGGCGTGCCGCTCGGCATTTTTGCCGGCATGTCGGGCAGGATGGTCGATCAGGCGATCATGTGGGTGATGGATATCCTGTTCGCCTTTCCCGGCATCGTGCTCGCCATCCTCATTGTCAGCGTGCTGGGGTCCAGCCTGATGAACCTGATGATCGCCATCGCCATCTTTTCCGTGCCGGTTTACGCCCGCCTCAGCCGCAATCTCACGCTCGGCGTAAAAAGCATGGATTACGTGGAGGCGGCGGTTTCGCTCGGCATTTCCCGTCGTCGTATCATGACCCATTACATCCTGCGCAATTCCGTCGGCCCCATCATCGTTCAATCGACGCTGACGGCCGGCACGGTCATCCTGTCTGCCGCCAGCCTGTCTTTCCTCGGCCTCGGCGCACAGCCGCCTTTACCGGAATGGGGCGCGATGATGAGTGACGGGCGCAATTATCTGGGCCTCAACATCTGGATGTCGCTGTTTCCAGGCCTTGCCATCATGATCACCGTGCTGGGTTTCAACATTCTAGGCGATGGCCTGCGTGATCTTCTGGATCCCCGGCAATGATGGCGACTGTCCCTCCGATCTATGCCGTCGATATCGGCGGCTCGTTCATGAAATTCGCCGTTTCAGCCGAACCCGGTGCGCTGCGCATGCTCGACCGTATCGAAACGCCGGCAGGCTCATGGCCGGATTTTGTCTCCGCCCTGTCATCGCTGGTAAAGCGCCATGTCCCGGCAGACCAAGCGGCAGCACCTCTGGCACTTTCGATCGCCGGCCTGATCGATCCGAAAGATGGCGTGGCGACCTCCGCCAATATTCCCTGCATTACCGGCCGCTCGCTCGCAAGAGAGCTCTCGGTAGCACTCAGTCGCCCGGTTTTTGCCGCCAATGATGCGGATTGCCTGACACTTGCCGAAGCGAATGAAGGGGTAGGGCGTGGCCATGCCGTCGTTTTCTGCGCCATCATGGGCACCGGCATCGGCGGCGGTCTGGCAATCGATGGCCGCCTGGTCAAGGGTGCCGGCGGCGTGACCGGCGAATGGGGCCATGCTCCGGTGCTGAACACGACAGTCGATTTCGGAAAGGGCGGTACCGTGCATGTTCCGCGTTTCTACTGCGGTTGCGGTCAATCGGGCTGCGTCGATACGATCGGCGGCGCGCGAGGCATGGAGCGCTTGCACACGTTTCTGCATGGTGAGGGTTGTACGAGTCATGAAATTCTTGATGCCTGGTCGAGTGGTGATGCAAAGGCTGACGGCACCATGACGGCTTATCTGCAACTGCTCGCTGATCCGCTGTCGCTGGTCGTGAACATAACCGGTGCTTCGATCGTGCCGGTCGGCGGTGGGCTTGCCTCGGAGCCGAAACTGATCGCGGCGCTGGATGCAGCCGTGCGAAAGCGCATTCTCAACCGTTTCGATCATCCGCTCGTCGTGCCGGCCATAAGGCAGGATGATGGCGGACTGGTCGGCGCGGCTGTATTGGCGCGGCAGGAACAACAAAGGGCGGCGGCATGACCATTCTGCTCGAAGTCTGTGTCGATGATCCGACCGGTCTTGCCGCTGCCGTCGAAGGCGGAGCGGACCGTATCGAACTCTGCGCAGCGCTCGATATCGGTGGCCTGACACCCTCGCCGGGATTGATGACCCTGGCTTCCCGCGCGCCCGTTCCCGTTTATGCAATGATCCGCCCGCGCGCCGGCGCATTCGTTTTTGATGATGCCGAAGAGGTCGCCATGGTGGCGGATATCGAGGCTGCGCTGACGGCCGGCCTTGCCGGCGTGGTGATCGGCGCGAGCCAGAATGACGGCAGTCTCGATGTAGCCATGCTTGCACGTCTCAAGGCCGTTACCGGAAATGCCGGCGTCACGTTGCACCGTGCTTTCGATCTGGTGCCGGATATGGAGCTTGCACTGGAACAGGCGATCGATCTCGGTTTTGAGCGGATTCTGACGTCCGGTGGGCAGAAAACGGCGATTGAAGGCGCCGATATGATTGCCCGGCTAAATGATAGGGCAGGGGCACGCATCCGCATCATGCCCGGTAGCGGTCTTCGTCCCGCTAATGTCGAGAACATGTTGCAGCTTGGTGTCGGCGAGGTTCACGCCTCCTGTCGCCGGCCTTTTGGCGCAAGTCACGATGATCGTGCCACGGCCTTCGGTTTCCAGCCGGAAACACGGTTTGAAACGGATATCGACCTCGTCCGGCAGATGCGCACAAGACTGGACGGCTGGCCCGGCGACAAAAAGTAACGCTGCGGTCGTTTGCATCCCGGCCGCCGGGCCGTTATCCAGAAGCCCCGACATCGTCCCGCCGAGGTATTTTCCGCATGTCCGATTCGCTTCCGCAAAAGACCTATGACGCCTTCCTGTTCGATATGGATGGCACCATTCTGAATTCACTGGCGTCCGCCGAGCGGGTCTGGGGTCGGTGGGCTGCAAGCCACGGACTGGATGTCGAAAAATTCCTGCCCACCATGCATGGCAAGCGCGGCATCGATACGATCACCGAACTGAACCTGCCGGGTGTCGATCCGGTGGCGGAAGCGGCGATCATCCTGCAAGGCGAAATCGATGATGTCGAAGGTGTCGTGCCGATCCCCGGTGCCATCGAGTTTCTGGCGTCGATCCCGCCGGAAAAATGGGCGATCGTCACCTCTTCGCCGATCACGCTGGCCAAGCGCCGGCTTGCCGCTGCCGGCATAACCGAGCCGCGCTTCATCGTGACGGCCGAGGATGTAAAAGTCGGAAAGCCCAATCCGCAATGCTATATTCTCGGCGCCGAACGGGTCGGTGTCAGCACATCGCAGGCACTGGTGTTCGAAGATGTCATGGCCGGCGTCAAGGCCGGTGAAGCAGCCGGTGCCGATGTGGCCGTCATCACGCATACGCATGCACATCCGTTCGAGACCAACCATCTCAAGATTGCCGATTACCGCGATCTCACCACGCATATGAATCCGGACGGACGCCTGTCGCTGCAGCGAAAGTAGAGCCTCTCTAAACTGCGCGCCGCACCTTGATCTGAATCAAGGTCGCCAAACACATCAAATGACATTTCTGCCTGAGAGCGGCGGTCGAACATCGGATTCGACCGTCCGTCATATGCTTCAGGGGGATGTTCGCGATGAACAATACCATTACCATTGGCGGGCTGGTTGCGGGGGCGTTTCTTGCGCTTCTGGGCGCTGGTTTCGCCCATGATGATCTTTTTGCCGCCCATATGTGGGTTCTCTTCTTCTGTCTTGCCATCAGCACGGTTGTTGTTGTGCGCCGTGTTGATTTTTCCGGTGCAGGCCGGGCAAGCAGCCGGGATGATCAGTCCGGCTACTTCGACGAGGTCATCCGTTACGGCACGATCGCAACCGTCTTCTGGGGCGTGGTCGGTTTTCTGGTTGGCGTTTTCGTGGCACTGCAACTTGCTTTCCCGGCGTTGAACCTCGAACCGTTCCTGACCTTCGGCCGTGTCCGGCCGCTGCACACATCGGCGGTCGTCTTCGCGTTTGGCGGTAACGCACTGATCGCAACCTCCTTCTACGTCGTCCAGCGCACATCGCGTGCCCGCCTGTTCGGTGGCGACCTGGCATGGTTCGTGTTCTGGGGGTACCAGCTGTTCATCGTCATGGCGGCCACCGGTTATCTCCTGGGCATCACCCAGGGCAAGGAATATGCCGAACCGGAATGGTACGTGGATATCTGGCTGACCATCGTCTGGGTCGCCTATCTACTCGTTTTCCTCGGCACGATCCTGAAGCGCAAGGAACCCCACATCTATGTGGCCAACTGGTTCTACCTCGCTTTCATCGTCACCATCGCCATGCTGCACATCGTCAACAACCTGTCGATGCCGGTTTCCTTCCTCGGGGTGAAGAGCTATTCGGCCTTCGCCGGTGTTCAGGATGCGCTGACCCAGTGGTGGTACGGCCATAACGCCGTCGGCTTCTTCCTGACGGCCGGCTTCCTCGGCATGATGTATTATTTCGTGCCCAAGCAGGCCGACCGCCCCGTCTATTCCTATCGCCTGTCGATCATCCACTTCTGGGCTCTGATCTTCATGTATATCTGGGCAGGCCCACACCACCTGCATTATACGGCTTTGCCGGACTGGGCGCAGACGCTCGGCATGGTCTTCTCCATCATGCTGTGGATGCCATCCTGGGGTGGCATGATCAACGGCCTGATGACGCTCTCGGGCGCTTGGGACAAGATCCGTACCGACCCGATCATGCGCATGATGGTCATGGCGATCGCCTTCTACGGCATGTCGACCTTCGAAGGTCCGATGATGTCGATAAAGGCCGTCAATTCGCTCAGCCACTATACCGACTGGACCATTGGTCACGTTCATTCCGGCGCTCTCGGCTGGGTCGGCATGATCACCTTTGGTGCCGTCTATTTCCTCGTGCCGAAACTGTGGGGCCGCAAGCGTCTTTACAGCCTCGCCATGGTCAACTGGCACTTCTGGCTCGCCACGCTCGGCATCGTTGTCTACGCGGCCGTCATGTGGGTTGCCGGTATCCAGCAGGGCCTGATGTGGCGCGAATACGATGATCAGGGTTTCCTCGTCTATTCGTTCGCGGAAACCGTCTCGGCGCTCTTCCCCTATTACCTGCTGCGCGCGCTCGGCGGCGCCATGTACCTCGCCGGCGGCATCATCATGGCCTTCAACGTCACCATGACCATTCTTGGTCATGAGCGCGAAGAACGCCTTACCGGCCAGGCCACGGCCAACCTGCAGCCCGCCGAATAAGGACGAAACTCATGTCTTTGATGGATAAACATCAGTTCATCGAGCGCAATGCGACCCTGCTTCTGGTCGGCTCGCTGCTCGTCGTGTCGATCGGCGGCATCGTGGAAATCGCGCCGCTCTTCTACCTGGAAAACACAATCGAGAAGGTGGAGGGGATGCGTCCCTATTCACCGCTCGAACTGGCCGGACGCAACATTTACATCCGCGAAGGCTGTTACGCCTGCCATAGCCAGATGATCCGTCCGTTCCGCGATGAGGTCGAGCGTTATGGCCATTACAGCCTCGCAGCCGAATCCATGTACGACCACCCCTTCCAGTGGGGATCCAAGCGCACAGGGCCGGATCTCGCCCGTGTCGGCGACCGTTATTCCAACGAGTGGCATGTCCAGCATCTGTCGGACCCGCGTTCGGTCGTGCCGGAATCGATCATGCCGAGCTACGCCTTCCTCAAGGAAACCAAGCTCAAGGTCACCAGCGCCACCATGGAGCTGACGGCAAACAAGCGCGTCGGTGTTCCCTATACGGACGACATGTTGGCCAACGCTCAGGCCGATCTCGAGGCGCAGGCCAATCCGGACGCGGATACATCCGGTCTTCTGGAGCGCTATCCCAAGGCCAAGGTCGGCAATTTCGATGGTGATCCGACACGCCTGACCGAGATGGACGCCCTGGTTGCCTATCTGCAGGTACTCGGCACCCTGGTCGATTTCTCGACCTATGACGACGCCACCGGTTATCGCTGAGGAGGGCATCGATGGAAACCTACACAGCAATGCGTCACTTCGCCGACAGCTGGGGCCTGCTTGCCATGGCCCTGTTCTTCGTCGGCGTCATCTTCTTCACCCTGCGTCCGGGCGGCAAGGCATCGGCGGACAGGGCTGCGCATATCCCTCTGAAGGATGAGGACTGACCCATGTCCGAAAAACATGTCGATGAAATCAGCGGCGTCGAAACCACCGGTCATGAGTGGGACGGCATTCGCGAACTCAACAACCCGCTGCCGCGCTGGTGGCTGTGGACATTTTACGCCTGTATCGTCTGGGCGCTTGGTTACACTGTTCTTTATCCGGCATGGCCGATGCTGACGGAAGCCACGCCCGGCATTCTGGGCTATTCCAGCCGCGCGGACCTGACGACGGAAATGGAAACGGCAAAGCTTGCCCAAGGCGATATCCTGGCAAAGATTTCGCAGTCTTCTTTGCAGGAAATCGTTGCCGATCCGCAGATGAACCAGTTCGCCATTGCCGGCGGTGCCTCCGCCTTCAAGGTCAACTGCTCCACCTGCCATGGTTCCGGTGCCGAAGGCAGTATCGGTTATCCGAACCTCAACGATGACGACTGGCTCTGGGGTGGCGACCTCGACACCATCCAGCAGACCATTGCACATGGTATCCGCGATGCCGTCGATCCGGACACCCGGATTGCAGACATGCCGGCCTTCGGCGACATGCTGCAGACCAATGAGATCCGTCAGGTCGCGGCCTATGTTGTCAGCCTGACCGGCACGCCGCGGGATGTCGCCATGGTCGAACCCGGCAAGCAGATCTTCCTCGACAATTGCTCATCCTGTCATGGTGAGGATGCGAAGGGCAATCGTGAGCTTGGTGCGCCAAACCTTGCCGATGCGATCTGGCTCAAGGTCAATGGTGAGGCGGAAATCGCCGAACAGGTTCGCGCGCCCAAGCACGGTGTCATGCCCGCCTGGCAGGCCCGTCTGAGCAGTGACACCATCAAGCAGCTGACCGTTTACGTTCATTCGCTGGGTGGCGGCGAATAAGCCGGAGCGGCGGATTGTCATCTGCTCTCGATCTCGGGCCGCGCTTTGCAAACCAGCGCGGCCTTTTCGTTTGTCAATTCTGTCGCACCAAAAACTTGACCTAGGTCAAGGTTTGTCACGCTGACGGGTGGGAAAAGGGCGGAACAGGAAGTGGATCGTCCCATGAATCTCTATACGGCCAATCACCTCCAGCCCGCTGGCGGAGCGAGAATATCCGGAAACGGTGCAGGAGGTGGTACCGGTTCGGCTCCTCCCTCCGAGCCGCTCTACGAAAAGCGCCAGAAAATCTTTCCCAAAAGCGTGAAGGGCCGTTTCCGACGCTTCAAGTGGCTGTTCATGGTCGTGGCGCTGGCCATCTATTACCTGACGCCGTGGATCCGCTGGGATCGCGGTCCGCACGCCCCGGATCAGGCAGTGCTGATCGACCTGTCAGCGCGACGCTTCTATTTTTTCTTCATCGAAATCTGGCCGCAGGAATTCTTCTTCGTTGCCGGCCTGTTGCTGATGGCGGGTCTTGGCCTGTTCCTGCTCACCTCGGCGGTCGGGCGAGCCTGGTGCGGGTATGCCTGTCCCCAGACGGTCTGGGTTGATCTCTTCCTGGCCGTCGAACGTTTCATTGATGGAGATCGCAATGCCCAGATCAAGCTCAATGCCAGTCCGTGGACTTTTGCCAAGATCTCGAAGCGAGTGAGCAAACATGCGATCTGGCTGCTGATCGCCGTTCTCACCGGCGGCGCGTGGATTTTCTATTTCGCCGATGCGCCAGGCCTCGCCTTCGATTTCGTCACCGGTCAGGCGGCACTGGTCGCCTATTCCACCGTCGCCATCCTGACTGCCACGACCTATATCCTCGGTGGATTGATGCGCGAGCAGGTCTGCATCTACATGTGTCCGTGGCCGCGCATCCAAGGCGCCATGCTCGACGAACATTCGCTCGTCGTCACCTATAACGACTGGCGTGGCGAGCCACGCAGTCGCCATGCCAAAAAAGCAGCGGCAGCCGGCCAGCCGGTCGGTGATTGTGTCGACTGTGATGCCTGCGTCGCAGTCTGTCCCATGGGTATCGATATCCGCGATGGCCAGCAGATGGCCTGCATCACCTGTGCGCTCTGTATCGATGCCTGCGACAATGTCATGGACAAGCTCGGCAAGCCGCGCGGGCTGATCGCCTATGCCACGCTCGACGAATACGACAGCAACATGGCTGTGGCGACAAATGGCGGACAGACGGTGATCGAACCGGCCCGTGTCCGCAATGCCGATGGCTCTTTCGTGGATCGTATCCGCCAGTTCCGCTGGCAGGTGATCTTCCGCACCCGCACGCTCATCTATTTCGGCATCTGGGCGTTGATCGGTCTTGGCCTCGTCTACGCGCTTCTGGCGCGTGATCGGCTGCAACTCAATGTCGTGCATGATCGCAATCCGCAATTCGTTCTGGAATCGGACGGCTCTATCCGCAACGGTTATACCGTCCGGCTGCTCAACATGGTGCCGGAACCGCGCACCATCATGCTGTCGCTGGATGGCTTGCCGCAGGCGACCATGCGCGTTGTCGGCATCACCGATGTTCCCGGCCAGATCGTCGCCATTCCGGCCGAGCCGGACAAGGCGATGGCCCTGCGTGTCTTTGTGACGCTGCCGCCCGACCGGGATCGAAAGCTGTCGCAGGTTCCGGAATTCCGCTTCGTTGCCGAAGATCGCTCGAGCCACGAGAGCGACACGTATAACGCCACATTCAATCTGCCGGGAGGAAAGAAATGATCCGCGCCGCAAACAAGCCCTTCACCTTTACCGGCTGGCACATGCTGGCGATCATGCTGTCGTTTTTCGGCGTCATCATTTCCGTGAACTTCTTCATGGCCTATCAGGCGGTGAGCAGCTGGAGCGGGTTGGTGGTGAAAAACACCTATGTCGCCAGCCAGCAGTTCAACTCCAAGGTCGCGGCCGAAAGGGCGCTGGCCGCAACCGGTGTGACGGGAAGCCTCACCATTGAAGGCTCAGGCATTCGTTATGAGGTGACCGGGCCCGATGGCGCGGTCAGCGCTGACGAACTGGTTCTGGCCTTTCGCCGCCCGGTCGGCGACGGCCAGGATTTTTCGCTGACGCTTGCGCCGCAGGATGCCGGCATCTTCTCGACCCGGCATGAAGTCCGTCCGGGCCACTGGATCGTGGAAGCGATCGCCACCCGCGACGGTAAGCCGATCCTGCATCAGACACGCCGTATTGCGGTCCATGGGGAACGGTCATGAGTTGCTGTGCGCCTGGAACGGAAGGTGCGCTCGAACTTCTGGGTGCGCTGCCCTCTGCCGAGGAATTGCATCTTTCCGCCCGCGATCTCGGTAATGGCCTGAAACAGACGGATCTCGGCGTGCCGGAAGTCTATTGCGGCGCCTGTATCGCCACGATCGAGAAGGCCCTGCATGAAATGCCGGCCGTCGAACGGGCGCGCGTCAACCTGTCGACCAAGCGTGTGTCTGTGGTGTGGCGCGATAGCGTGAATGGTGAAGCAACGGACCCGGTCGATATCGTCCGCACCCTCATCACCTCGACAGGGTATTCGGCACATCTCTTCAACGATGTGGAAGAAACATCGGATGCTATGAAAGCCAAACTGCTGCGTGGCGTGGCGGTCTGCGGTTTTGCCGCCGCCAATATCATGCTGCTGTCGGTTTCCGTCTGGTCGGGTGCCGATGCCTCGACGCGCGACATGTTCCACTGGATTTCGGCCATGATCGCCGCACCCGCGCTGATCTATGGTGGCCGGTTCTATTACCAGTCGGCCTGGAATGCGGTGCGCCGTGGCCGCACCAATATGGATGTGCCGATCGCGCTCGCCATCACGCTCTCCTATGTCGTGTCCCTGTGGGAAACCATGAACCACGGCCAGCATGCCTGGTTCGATGCGACCGTGTCACTGCTGTTTTTCCTGCTGATCGGCCGCACGCTCGACCATCTCATGCGCGAACGTGCGCGTGCCTCGATCAGCGGTCTTGCACGTCTGTCGCCGCGTGGCGCCATGGTGCTGGGCGCCGATGATAGCCGCGAATATCGGCCGGTGTCCGACATTCGTCCGGGGGATCGCATCGCCATTGCCGCCGGTGATCGTATCCCGGTCGATGGCGTTGTCGAAAGCGGGGCGAGCGATCTCGATGTTTCGATCGTCAACGGCGAAAGCGCGCCGCATCCGGTCTCAGTCGGTGCCGCCGTGCAGGCCGGCATGCTCAGCCTCACCGGCTCGCTGGTGCTGAAGGCGACGGCGGCGGCCCGGGATTCCTTCCTGTCGGAAATCTTGACGCTGATGGAAGCCGCAGAAGGCAGCCGCGCCGGTTATCGCCGACTGGCGGACCGCGTTGCGCAATTCTATTCGCCGGTCGTCCATCTTCTGGCCATTACCGCCTTCCTTGCTTGGGGCATTTTCGGCGGCGATTGGAAACATGCGATGCTGATCGCCATAGCCGTGCTGATCATCACCTGCCCCTGTGCGCTTGGCCTCGCAGTGCCGGTCGTGCAGGTCGTTGCCGCCGGCCGCCTGTTCAAAAACGGCATCATGGTCAAGGATGGTTCCGCCATGGAACGTCTCGCCAATGTCGATATGGTCGTGTTCGACAAGACAGGTACGCTGACCATCGGGCGTCCGCGCCTGCTCAATGCGGGTGAGATCGACATGTCCAGTCTTACGCTGGCCGCAGGTCTTGCCGCGCATTCGCGCCATCCGCTGTCTCAGACGCTTTATACGCGCCACACCGGGCCCATACCGTCGATCGACAATGTCGAGGAACGGCCCGGCGAAGGTTTGCAGGGGATCGTTGATGGCCGTTGTTACCGCCTCGGTAGCCGCCGTTTCGCCTGCGGTCTGGATCATGTCGGTGGCGCGGCTTCGTCGGAAGTCGTGTTGTCGGTCGATGGCGCCGAACTGGCGACTTTCCGCTTCGAGGACAGGCTGCGCGCCGGTGCGGAAGCGGCGGTACGCGATCTGCATTCGAGGCACCTGTCCACCGCCATTCTGTCGGGAGACCGGGCAGCCGTGGTCGAGCGTCTGGCAAGGCGTCTGTCACTGGATACATGGCAGGCCGATCTGTCCCCCCGCGACAAGACCAATGCGGTGAGTTCATTTGCCGAAGGTGGTTGCAAGGTGATGATGGTCGGTGACGGCATCAACGACGCGCCGGCCCTGCGCGCCGCCCATGTTTCGATGGCGCCGGCAACGGCCGCCGACATCGGTCGTCAGGCCGCGGATTTCGTCTTCATGCACGAAAGCCTCTCCGCCGTTCCCTTCGCCCACGACATGTCTCGGCGTGCCGGCAGCCTCATCCGCCAGAATTTTGGATTGGCCATCGGCTACAACGTCATTGCCGTGCCGATCGCGCTGGCCGGTTATGCAACGCCTCTGATTGCGGCGGTCGCCATGTCCACCTCGTCGCTGATCGTCGTCGCCAATGCGCTGCGCCTCAATCACATGCGCGCGGGTGAAAAAGAAGCGATCAGGGCGGAGAGTGCCGATCTCGATATTTCGACGGAGGCTCGAACCGCATGAACATGCTGATCTATCTCATTCCGGTGGCACTGTTCCTGGGGGCATTAGGGCTGGGGGCTTTTCTCTGGTCCCTCCGCTCCGGTCAGTATGAGGACCTGGATGGGGCCGCCTGGCGGATCCTGTCCGACGACAAGCCGGAGGATCGCTGAGCCTGGCGATCCTTTTTCGGTTCGGTACGTCAGCGTGCCCTGTTTTTTCTCCTGTTGAGACCTAATTGCAAAACCATGCCGCGACAGCGCCGGTCGGCCGTCGTTGAATGGTCAGCTGCAACACATGGCCTCACAGGGAGAGACAATCGTTATGCGTATGATCACGAAACTTGCCGGAGCCGTTCTCGCAACCTCCCTTGCCTTCAGCCAGGCACAGGCGCAGGTCGTTGTCTCTTCGAAGATCGATACCGAAGGCGGCGTGCTGGGCAATATCATCCTGTCGGTGCTCAATGCCAATGGCATCAAGACCACCGACCGCATCCAGCTTGGTGCCACACCTGTCGTGCGCAAGGCGATCACCGCCGGCGAGATCGATATCTATCCGGAATATACCGGCAATGCCGCCTTCTTTTTCGAAAAGGGCGGTGACGCTGCATGGAACGATGCCGCCAAGGCCTATGAACAGGCCAGGAAGCTCGATTACGATGCCAACAAGATCGTCTGGCTGACACCGTCGCCCGCCAACAACACCTGGGCGATCGCGCTGCGCAAGGATGTGACGGATGCGGGCAAGCTCGTCACCTTGAGCGATTTCGGCAAATATGTCGCTGATGGTGGCACCGTAAAACTTGCGGCATCATCCGAATTCGTCAATTCGGCCGCTGCACTGCCGGCCTTCCAGAAGGCTTATAATTTCACCCTCAAGCCAGATCAGCTGATCACGCTTTCCGGCGGTGACACGGCGGCAACCATTGCCGCCGCCGCCAACCAGACCAGTGGCGCCAATGCGGCCATGGTTTATGGCACCGATGGCGGTATCGCCCCGTCCGGTCTCGTCGTGCTGGAAGACGACAAGGGCGTGCAGCCCGTCTACCAGCCGGCACCGATCATCCGCGAAGCCGTGTTGAAGGAAAACCCGCAGATCGAAACCCTGTTGAAGCCGGTCTTCGAAAAGCTCGATCTCGTCACGCTTCAGGAACTGAACGGCCGCGTCCAGCTTGGCGGTGAGCCGGCCAAGGCCGTCGCCGACGACTTTTTGAAGCAGAACGGTTTCCTGAAGTAAGCCTGAACCTTGGGCAATCATAGAACAGGGGAGCGGATGCGGTTTGGCCTGAACCGGATTGACCGGGTTGGAGTGGTGGTCGCGCTGATTGCTGCCTACGGCCTTGTCGCGCCTTTTGCGCTGTTTCGTGCCAATCGCATCGTGCAGGGGGAGGGCAGGTCGCTGCTCTCTGCCCTGCCGCCTTCGCTCGGCGTCATCCTGCTGGCGTTTTCCGTCATCGCCATCGTGATGGCGCTCCTGCGTTTGCCCCTGTTCGTGAAGCTGCTCACAAGCCTTGTGATGCTGGCCATGCTGGCATTTGCCATCGGCAGTGCTGCCGGGTTCCTCACGCCCGAGGGCAATAATTACGCCCGGGTTTCGCCGGGTTCCGGCTTCTGGCTGCTCGGCGCCGCATTCGCCTTGCTGGCAACGGATTGCCTCGCGCGCCTGCGACCACCACCCTGGGGCCGCATCGCCATTTTAACAGCCACGGTCGCGGCCATCACTTTCGTCCTGACGTCAGGCCTGTGGGATGGCCTGTCGATCATAAAGGAATATTTTTCGCGCGCTGATACGTTCTGGCTGGAGGCCGGGCGGCATGTGACGCTGGCGCTTGGTTCGCTTGCCGTTGCGGCCGTGGTCGGCATCCCGCTGGGCATTCTTTGCCATCGTGTGGAGCCGGTCCGCTCAGCCATCCTCAACCTGCTCAACATTGTCCAGACCATTCCGTCGATCGCCCTGTTCGGCATCCTCATTGGGCCGCTGTCATGGGTGGCGACCAATGTGCCGGGCGCGGCCGATCTCGGCATTCGCGGTGTCGGCATGGCACCGGCCTTCGTGGCGCTGTTTCTCTATTCACTGTTGCCGATGGTGGCCAATACGGTCGGCGGCCTCGCCGGTGTGCCGGCGGAGGCCAATGATGCCGCTCGCGGCGTCGGCATGACGGATCGTCAGAGACTGGCTCAGGTGGAATTGCCGCTTGCCTTTCCGGTTATCCTCACCGGCATTCGCATCGTGCTTGTCCAGAACATAGGGCTTGCCACCATTGCGGCCCTGATCGGCGGCGGCGGTTTTGGTGTTTTCGTGTTCCAGGGGCTCGGCCAGACCGCGATGGATCTTGTTCTCCTCGGCGCCGTTCCGACCGTGACCATGGCTTTCGCCGCAGCCGTCATTCTCGATGCCATCGTCGAACTTGTGGCACCCGCAAACGCAGGCAGGAAGGAAGCGACCGCATGATCGAGATCGACGCAATCAGCAAGGCCTATGGCGATGTCACCGTGGTCGACAATGTGTCGATGACGATAGAGGCGGGGTCGATCACCGTTATCGTCGGCACATCCGGCTCAGGCAAGACGACATTGCTGCGGATGATCAACCGGCTGGTGGAACCAACCAGCGGCTCCATTCGCATCGACGGTGAAGACAATGGTGCGATCGCCCCACATGAACTGCGTCGCCGTATCGGTTACGCCATTCAGGGCCACGGCCTGTTTCCTCACCGCACCGTCGCCGACAATATTGCCACCGTGCCAAAACTGCTGGGCTGGCCGCAGGACCGTATCGATGCTCGTGTCGAGGAACTGCTTAACCTCTTCCAGCTCGATCCGGCGTCGTTCGGCCCACGGTTCCCGCACGAGCTTTCCGGTGGCCAGAGCCAGCGTGTCGGCGTCGCCCGCGCGCTTGCCGCCGAACCGAACCTGCTCCTGATGGATGAGCCTTTTGGCGCGCTCGATCCGGTCATCCGTGCCAAGGCGCAGGATGATCTCCTCGCCATCCAGAAACATTTTGGCACGACCATCATCCTCGTCACCCATGACATGGAAGAGGCTTTTGGTCTGGCCGACAGGATCGCCGTCATGGATGGCGGCCGCCTGCTGCAATATGCGACGCCGTCCGAGATGCTCGCCAGCCCTGCGACGGATTTCGTGGCGTCGTTGATCGGTACGGCGGAGAGACCTTTTCGCTTGCTCGCGCTTAACCCCGTCGAAAGGGCGGTTGAGCCGGGCGCTGCGGAAGGAAAACCGATTTCCGCGGATGCAAGCCAGCGTGATGCCTTGGCGGAACTGCTCTGGTCGGGCCGCCCGGCCTTGCCGGTCACCGGCAAGGATGGTGCTGTTGCCGGGCGGGTCACGGTTGATGGTCTCCTGAAACAGGCGAGGCCGGCATGAGGATTGGACTGCCGTTGCTGATCCGGCTTGTCGTCTTTCTCGCTCTGGCGATCTTTCTTGCCCGGCCGGAATGGTTTGCATCGCTGCTCACACCGCTGACCGAAAACGGTGCGCCACCCGTCTATGTTCAGTCCAGCCTTCTGTCGCTGACGATCTCGCATCTGCTGATGGTCTTTGCGGCGACCATCGCCTCGACCATCGTGGCGGTGGGCCTGGCCATCCTTGTTACACGTGAATCGGGTCGCGAATTCCTGCCTCTGTCGCGTAGCCTAGTGAATATCGGCCAGACCTTTCCGCCGGTGGCGGTTCTGGCTCTGGCCGTCCCCATGCTCGGTTTCGGGACCTGGCCAACGCTGATCGCGCTGTTTCTTTATGGCTTGCTGCCGATCTTCGAAAACACCCTCACGGGCCTCACCACCTTGCCGGGACCAGTCATGGAAGCGGCGCGTGGGACCGGCATGACAGGTTGGCAGCGGCTGATCAAGGTCGAGCTACCGCTGGCATTCCCGCTCATTCTCGGCGGCATCCGCCTGTCGATCGTCATCAGCCTGGCGACGGCGACGATCGGTTCGACGGTGGCGGCGCGCACATTGGGCGAGGTTATCATTGCCGGCCTGCAGTCCAACAATCTCGCCTTCATCCTGCAGGGCGGCGTGGTCGTCGCAGCGCTTGCGGTGCTGATCTACGACAGTCTGCTTCTGGCCGAACGGATTGCCGCGCGAAAATCCGGCCTGAATCGCGCGCCCTGACCCTTCGCCGCAAAAGAAAACCGCCTGTCACGGGTGCGACAGGCGGTTTTCGATTTCAAGCGATGTGTGACAGATCAGGCTTCGCTCGGCTTCACTTCCACCGGGCGGTCCAGCGTACCTGCCTGCTTGTCTTCTTCGACATGGCGGCGATTGTAGCGGATCGAGGACCACAGCGAGATACCGATCAGGGTCGCGCCGCCAAGGCCGGTAATGACTTCCGGAATGTGGAACATCGTCTGCACATACATGATCACCGAGAGGATCAGGATGGCATAGAAGGCGCCGTGTTCCAGATAGCGGTAATGCGTGAGCGTACCCTTTTCCACCAGCATGATCGTCATGGAACGAACATACATGGCGCCGATGCCAAGGCCGATCGCGATGATGAACAGGTTGTGGGTCAGCGCAAACGCGCCGATGACGCCGTCGAAGGAGAAGCTGGCATCCAGCACTTCGAGGTAGATGAACGCGCCGAGGCCGCCCTTGGCTGCCGCCGACATGGTCTGCTGCTGTGCATCCAGCAGGCCGCCGATCACTTCGACGATCAGGAAGGTCACGAGACCGTAGATGGCCGAATAGACAAAGGTATCCGCGTCTTCGCCGCCCAGAATGCGGGAGAACAGCAGGATCAGCAGCAGGACCACGGCGATCTCGATACCCTTGATGCCGGCAAAGCGTGCCATCGGGGTTTCGAGGAACGGAATCCAGTGCACGTCCTTCTCCTGGTTAAAGAAGTAGGACAGGCCCACCATCATCAGGAAGGTGCCGCCGAAGGCGGCGATCGGCAGATGCGCGTCATGCATGATGCGCGAATATTCTTCCGGCTGGCTGGCCGCCAGAACGATGGCTTCGATTGGCCCGATCTGGGCGGCAATCACGACGATCAGCAGCGGGAAGACGATACGCATGCCGAACACGGCAATCAGAATGCCCCAGGTCAGGAAGCGATGCTGCCATTCCGGGGTCATGTCTTTCAGCTTGTTGGCGTTGACGATTGCGTTGTCGAAGGACAGCGAGATTTCCAGCACTGCCAGAACGACGCAGATGAAGAAGATTGTGGCGGTTCCGCCGACCGTGCCGGTCGATTGCCAGCCGAGAACCCCGCCGAGGATCAGGCCGAGTGCGGTGACGATGAAAGCCCAGCGGAAATAGCCGAGCGTTGTGGTGGTGGACTGGCTCATGCACGTGTCCCCCTGGTGGAGTGAACAGGCATGCAGGAGATGGACATGCCGCACGCGGCATCCATCCCGAAAAGATGGGATTGTGTCATGACATTACTAATCCGCCGGCTATTTTGCAGGCGGTACCGACATCGCGAGAGCGCCGTAAAAACTCTCGCCAGAGGGGCCCGGCACCAGGTTTCTTTCGCGGGCTCGGTAATGCGCGCGAAGAGATTTGCGAAAAATCGGCTTTTTTGTGTTTCCCGTCAAGAGGGGCTCCTGTCATCCGGGGAGATGGTCGGCGCCGCGATCTTGACCTTTGCCCGCCAAAAAGGCATGGAGCACGCCTGCCCGCGCCAAACGACGATCTTTCTGATAGGATCAGCATCGAAGCGGACACGAAAAGAAAGAAAAACAACACATGAGCAAAGCAACGTCTTCCGCGCCTTCGCAGCGGATGCTGCGTGTGGGCGAACAGGTACGCGCCGCGATTACGCAGGTTCTCCAGCGTGGTGAAGTGCGCGACGATCTGATCGAAAAGACCGTGATTTCCGTTTCGGAAGTTCGCATGTCGCCGGATCTCAAGATCGCCACCGCTTACGTGACGCCGCTCGGCCTGCCGGACCACGAGGCGGTGATCGAGGCACTCAACCGCAATGCCAAATATATTCGCGGTCGCCTTGGCGGTCAGCTGCGCCAGATGAAATACATGCCCGAAGTGCGTTTCCGCGACGATACCAGCTTCGACAATTACAAGAAGATCGACGAACTCTTGAAATCGCCTGAAGTGCAGCGCGATCTCGGGGCGAAGGCCTCCGGCGACGAGCAAGAATAGAGAAGAATGTCCAAACCGCGTAAACCCAAGGGCCGGCCGGTTTCCGGCTGGCTTATCCTCGACAAGCCCGTCGATTTCGGTTCCACCGAAGCTGTTTCCAAGATCAAGTGGCTGTTCAATGCCCAGAAGGCCGGCCATGCTGGCACGCTCGATCCGCTGGCCTCCGGCATGCTGCCGATTGCGCTCGGCGATGCCACCAAGACAGTGCCTTACGTCATGGATGGTCGCAAGATCTATGAGTTCACCGTCACCTGGGGCGAACAGCGCTCTACGGACGATCTCGAAGGCGACGTGATCGAGAGCTCGGATAAGCGTCCGGCCGAGCAGGACATTCGCGATATCCTGCCGAACTATACCGGTGTCATCAGCCAGATCCCGCCGCAGTTTTCGGCCATCAAGATCGCCGGCGAGCGCGCCTACGATCTCGCCCGCGGTGGTGAGGTGGTCGAAATCCCGTCGCGTGAAGTCGAAATCTTTCGCCTGACATTGCTCGGTGCCGAAGAGAACTGCGCACATTTCGAAGTCGAATGCGGCAAGGGCACCTATGTTCGCGCGCTTGCCCGCGATTTTGGTGTCGATCTCGGTTGCTTCGGTCACATCTCGAACCTGCGCCGCACCTTCGTTGCTCCGTTTGCGGAAGAAAAGATGGTGCCGCTGGCCGAGCTCGTGGCGCTGGAAGCCATCGAGGACCGCGACGAGCGACTGGCAGCTCTGGATGCGCTGATGGTCGATACGGTCGAGGCGTTGTCGGACCTGCCGCATCTGCCGCTCAGTGAAGATCAGGCCTATCGCATCCGCATGGGCAATCCGGTCATCGTGCGTGGGCGTGATGCTCCGCTCGAAGCGCCTGAAGTCTATGCCACATCCAAGGGGCGTCTGGTTGCCATTGGCGATATCGCCCAAGGTGAGTTCCGTCCGAAGCGGGTGTTCGGCTGATAGGCCGCCAGCCTCTTCAAAATGCGGGCCTCTTCCCATTCCATGCCGAATGGTCTATAGGCAGCGCCAGCTAGGTGCCGCCAATTGGCATGTTCCCGGCATTCACGGCCAAGGCTGACCGACATCTCGGCCTTTGGCGACCCTATTCCTCTTCATATAAAGGATCATACGATGTCGATCACTGCAGAGCGTAAGGCCGAACTCATCAAGGAATACGCAACCGTTGAAGGCGACACTGGTTCGCCGGAAGTACAGGTTGCGATCCTCACCGAGCGCATCACCAACCTGACCGAACACTTCAAGGGCCACAAGAAGGACAACCACTCCCGTCGTGGCCTTCTGACCATGGTTTCCACGCGCCGTTCGCTTCTTGACTACGTCAAGAAGAAGGATGAAGCCCGTTACACCAAGCTGATCACCAGCCTGGGTATCCGTCGCTAAGACCTTTTCCGGCGGGCGCTCCTTAGCGGAGTGTCCGCCGGACCTGTTTCCGGGCTTTGCCCGATCATTGCCTGTCGCGTTCATGATGTGCGCGAAAACTGTCGGCGAAACCGGATGGCCGGTTTGCCAGATCAACCCCGACCTGTCATGGGGCAGGATTGCCGGATGCTTTGTTGGCCGAGATTTTTGATAAATCTTGGCCAATGTCTCCCTTCAAGAGGGATAGGAGCTTCTCGTTGTCTTGCCCGTGATGTGTCACATCTGCGGTCGATTGTGCCGGCGCCCTTAAACGGGTTCACGTCATTCCCGCATTGAAGGACAACTTGATGTTCAATACCCACTCTGTTGAAATCGAATGGGCTGGCCGCCCGCTGAAGCTGGAAACGGGCAAGATCGCCCGCCAGGCAGACGGCGCCGTCCTCGCGACCTACGGTGAAACCGTCGTTCTCGCCACCGTTGTTTCGGCCAAGTCGCCGAAGCCGGGCCAGGACTTCTTCCCGCTGACCGTCAACTACCAGGAAAAGACCTACGCTGCCGGCAAGATCCCGGGTGGCTATTTCAAGCGCGAAGGCCGTCCGTCGGAAAACGAAACCCTGGTTTCGCGCCTGATCGACCGTCCGATCCGCCCGCTCTTCCCGGAAGGCTACAAGAACGACACCCAGGTCGTCGTCACCGTCGTCCAGCATGACCTCGAGAACAACCCGGACATCCTGTCCATGGTTGCCACCTCGGCCGCCCTGACGCTCTCGGGCGTTCCGTTCATGGGCCCGATCGGCGGCGCCCGCGTCGGTTACATCAACGGCGAATACGTTCTGAACCCGCATCTCGACGAGATGGACGAGTCGGTTCTCGACCTCGTTGTTGCCGGCACCCAGGACGCCGTCCTGATGGTTGAATCGGAAGCCAAGGAACTCAACGAAGAGATCATGCTTGGCGCCGTCATGTTCGGCCACAAGGGTTTCCAGCCGGTCATCGACGCGATCATCAAGCTCGCTGAAGTTGCTGCCAAGGAACCGCGTGATTTCCAGCCGGAAGATCATTCCGAACTCGAAGCCGATATGCTGAAGCATTTCGAAGCCGAGCTTCGCGAAGGCTACAAGATCACCCAGAAGGCTGATCGTTACGCCGCCATCGACGCCGTCAAGGCCAAGGTCAAGGCGCATTATTTCCCGGAAGGCGTCGAGCCGAAGTACACCGCCGAAGTCATCGGCGCGATCTTCAAGCACCTTCAGGCCAAGATCGTTCGCTGGAACATCCTCGACACCAAGAGCCGTATCGACGGCCGTGATCTGTCGACCGTTCGCGCGATCACCTCGGAAGTCGGCATCCTGCCGCGTACCCACGGTTCGTCGCTGTTCACCCGTGGTGAAACGCAGGCGATCGTTGTTGCCACGCTCGGCACCGGCGAAGACGAACAGTACGTCGACAGCCTCACCGGCATGTACAAGGAGCGCTTCCTGCTCCATTACAACTTCCCTCCCTACTCGGTTGGCGAAACTGGCCGCATGGGTTCCCCGGGTCGTCGCGAAATCGGTCACGGCAAGCTCGCATGGCGCGCTATCCGTCCGATGCTGCCTTCGGCTGAGCAGTTCCCCTACACGCTGCGCGTCGTTTCCGAGATCACCGAGTCGAACGGCTCGTCCTCGATGGCAACCGTCTGCGGCACTTCGCTTGCTCTGATGGATGCCGGCGTTCCGCTCGCAAAGCCGGTTGCCGGCATTGCCATGGGTCTGATCCTCGAAGGTGAACGCTTTGCCGTTCTCTCCGACATTCTCGGCGATGAAGACCACCTCGGCGACATGGACTTCAAGGTAGCCGGCACTGCCGATGGCATCACCTCGCTGCAGATGGATATCAAGATCGCCGGTATCACCGAAGAGATCATGAAGGTCGCTCTTGCCCAGGCACAGGGCGGTCGTACCCACATCCTCGGCGAAATGGCCAACGCCATCTCCGAAGGCCGTTCGCAGCTCGGCGAATTCGCACCGCGCATCGAAGTCATGAACATCCCGGTCGACAAGATCCGTGAAGTCATCGGTTCGGGCGGCAAGGTCATCCGCGAAATCGTCGAAAAGACCGGCGCCAAGATCAACATCGAAGACGACGGCACCGTGAAGATCGCATCTTCCTCGGGCAAGGAAATCGAAGCGGCCCGCAAGTGGATCCATTCCATCGTTGCCGAGCCGGAAGTCGGCGTGATCTACGAAGGCACCGTTGTGAAGACCGCCGATTTCGGCGCCTTCGTCAACTTCTTCGGCGCCCGCGACGGTCTGGTCCACATCTCGCAGCTCGCTTCCGAGCGCGTTGCTAAGACCTCCGACATCGTCAAGGAAGGCGACAAGGTCTGGGTCAAGCTGATGGGCTTCGATGAGCGCGGCAAGGTTCGCCTGTCGATGAAGGTCGTCGACCAGGCTACCGGCCAGGAAATCAAGAAGGCCGAAGGCGAAGCAGCCGAATAAGCTTTCGTCTATCGAGAGATCGAGGCGCGGAAGCTCTGTCTTCCGCGCCTTTTCTTTATCCGTTCAAGAAACAAAACCGCTCCCAATTCCCAAGGTCCGACATCATGAGCCGAGACGCCCTCAAGACGCTTTTCCATCCCTTTGCCACCGATGCGGTGCCGATGCCGGGCGAGGGCGAGCGTGTGCTCTTCCTTGGCGCCGAGGCCGGCCATGCCAAGCCTTCGGACTTTCTGGGCGATATCACTGCCGTGCAGCCGTTCCGTCCGCTGTTTCGCGCGCTGGGCGACAACGCCTTCCCGGAAGCTGACGGTGATGATTACGATTTCGGCCTCGTGCTTTGCGGCAAGCACCGCGGCGAAAATGAAAACCGCGTTGCCGAGGTTCTGGCCCGTGTAAAAGTCGGCGGCATCGTTGTGATCGCCGGTGGCAAGGAAGATGGCATCCAGTCGCTCCGCACGACGCTGCTGAAGCTCGGTATCATTCTCGACTACGCGCCAAAATATCACGGCGTCGCCATCTGGTTCGGTCGTCCTGAGGATGCGTCCTCCAGCATCAAGGCGCTGCGCAAGACCGCAGGCATGGTCGAGGGACGCTTTGAGACCATTCCTGGCATCTTCTCCCATGATCACGTCGATCCGGGCTCAGAGCTTCTCGCAAGCCGCCTGCCGACCGATTTCGACGGCAATGCTGCGGACTTCGGCGCAGGCTGGGGTTACCTCTCCGTCATGCTGGCCGAAAAGTCACGCCGCACCAACCGTATCGACCTCTTCGAGGCCGATTGGCAGGCGCTGGAATTCGCCAAGCGCAACGTCGCCGGCAATTGCCCGGATCTCGCCACCCGTTTCTTCTGGCAGGATCTGGGGGCAGAGCCACCGAAGGAAAAATACGACCTCGTCATCATGAACCCGCCTTTCCATGAGGCGCAGGCGGCCGATCCCGAGCTTGGCAAGACGATGATCCGCACGGCAGCCAGTTCGCTGCGCAGCGGTGGCCAGCTGCTGATGGTGGCCAATCGCGGCCTGACCTATGAGCCGGTCCTCGCTGAAGCGTTCAGGGAAAGCGGTGAAACCTGCCGCAATTCGAAATTTAAGGTTCTCTGGGCGAAGAAGTAACCGAGCCCGCCAGCGGCGTCATCATCCTGTAGAAATCCGATCGCACACTTCCCTCCATGGTGGAAAAAACCTTGGAAGGGAACGTGTGATGGCGCTTAAACGGCTGACGATCGGGACTTTTAATCTTCTCAATCTCAATGAACCGGGCTTGCCGATCTATACCGGTGCCGGCTGGACAGAAGAACAGCACGATCGCAAGATCGAATGGACGGCGCGCAACATCAGACAGCTGAAACCGGACGTTTTCGGATTTCAGGAAGTCTGGCACGTCACCTCGCTTGAAAAGGCGCTGACGAAATCCGGTCTTGCCGATGACTACGATCTCATCGTGCCGCCGGATACCGCAGGCAAACGGATCGTCTGTGCTGCCATCGTCCGCAAGGGCCTTCTGACCGGCACGCCGGAATGGATCGTCAATTTTCCGGACAAATTTCGCCTTGAAAGCTCTGGTGACGACCCGCAGACAAAGGCGATCTCCGTATCGATCGACAGTTTCTCCCGCCCCGTCCTGCATTTCACCATCAAGCCGCATGCCGACCATGAAGACGCGCATGTTTATGTCTGCCATTTCAAATCCAAGGCGCCGACACGGATCGATGCCGAGGACTGGTATCGCGACGAAAAGAGCGTCTACAGCAAGCATTCGACGGCAATAGGCGCTGCCATATCGACGATTCGTCGCACGGCCGAGGCTGCGGCATTGCGTTTCCTGCTGACGGATCAGATGAAGGGCAACCGCAAGTCCGTGGTGGTTCTCGGCGATGTCAACGACGGCCAGCTCAGCAATACCGCCAATATCCTGACAGGCCAGCCGCGCTTCCTCGTGGGAGACAGCCTGGGCGGCGGTGATACGGCGCTCTACACGGCGCAGACGCTGCAGGAATATCGCAGCACGCGGGATATCTATTACACCCACATCCATCAGGACATGATGGAATCGCTCGACCACATCTTTGTCAGCGAGGAATTTTACGACAACAGCCGCCGGCGCATCTGGATGTTCGATGGCCTGACCATCAATAACGACCACCTTCATTTTGACGATCACAGGGAAAGCGGGACGAACGACCACGGCATCGTCTGCGCCGCCTTCAAATACAAGCCGATGAAGACGGAAGCCGCGGATATCGTCGGGAAGAGTTGAAGACTTGTCTTCCGCCCGGGATAAGCGTGGATGAGGCCGTTTTCAGGCGGCCTCGATCTCCTTGCGGGCAGCGCTTGCAAGAAAAGCGGAGCGTGTCAGGCCGCGTTCGCGGGCGGCGGCGTCGATCGCATCCAGCATACCCTTTTCGAAGGTCACGTTGGCGCGCACGACGCGCGTGTCGTCCTCGATATAGGGAATGCGCACAAGAAACGCGCCTTTTGCCAGTTCCGCCCTGATATCGTCGCGGGTGGTGATCTCTTCAAAACTGGCGGGTGTCGGCAGGCTGTCGTCTTCGGCCCACAGCCGCAGCGCTTCGATCGCGTTTGCCATCAGGTCGTCCTCATCGTCTGCCGCCGAAAAGACGGATGGAAGATCAGGGAAGCTGACGCCGAAGGCGCTATCCTCATCCTTGTGTACGAGCGCGATGAAATGCTTCATGACCTTCCCTCAAATCCATCCTGCCTGTTTGGCAATTGCCGAAGCGGTGCCCATAGGCAGGTCCTTTTTCGGATGTGGAACGATGATCGTGCGGGAGCCCTTGCGAAACTTGTGATGTGATCCCTTCACGGAGATCAGTTCGAAACCCTCGCGCTTCAGGCGGGCGATGATTTTCTGGCTGTTTCGCTCCATGGGGAGGCTCCAACATTTGACGTGATGGTAATGTCCGCATCCCCAAAACACAAGAGGCGTGTGCATCATGATGCGCACGCCTCTTGTTCTGATATATTTTCGCTCTTACTCGACGTCGGCCTTGCGCAGCTTGTCGAGCGTCGGCAGCGAGGTGATGCTGTAGCCGGCGTCAACGTAATGCACTTCGCCGGTCACGCCACGCGACAGGTCGGACAGCAGATAAAGAGCCGAACCGCCGATGTCTTCGATGGTGGCCGTGCGGCGCAGCGGTGCGTTTTCCTTGTTCCAGGAATAGATCGCACGGGCATCCGAAATGCCGGCACCGGCGAGTGTGCGCACCGGGCCTGCCGAGATCGTGTTGACGCGGATGTCCTGCGGTCCGAAATCAGCTGCCAGATAACGCACGGAGGCTTCCAGAGCCGCCTTGGCAACACCCATGACGTTGTAGTTCGGGATGACACGCTGCGAGCCGTTATAGGTCAGCGTCAGCATCGAACCGCCATTGGTCATCAGCGGTGCCGCGCGTTTGGCGATTTCGGTGAAGGAAAAGCACGAGATCACCATGGTGCGCGAAAAGTTTTCGCGCGTGGTGTCGGCATACTGGCCCTTCAGCTCGTTCTTGTCGGAAAAGCCGATGGCGTGGACGATGAAATCGAACGAACCCCAGCGCTCCTTGATGGCGTCGAAGGTCGCATCGACGGATGCGATATCTTCCACGTCACACGGGATGACGAAGTCTGAACCGACTTCGGCAGCCAGCGGCTTCACACGCTTGCCCAGCGCATCACCCTGATAGGTGAAGGCCAGTTCTGCGCCCTGTGCAGCGACCGCCTTGGCGATGCCCCAGGCGATGGAGTGGTTGTTCGCGACGCCCATGATGAGGCCGCGCTTGCCCTGCATGATACCGGTCATGGGCGATTATCCGTTATAGCGCTGGAAAACGAGCGTGGCGTTGGTGCCGCCGAACCCGAAGGAGTTGGAAAGAACGGTGTCGATCTTGGCATTGTCGATGCGGCTGCGCACGATCGGAACGCCGTCGAATTCCGGATCCAGATTCTGGATATGAGCGCTTTCGCCGATAAAGCCGGCCTGCATCATCAGAAGGCCGTAGATCGATTCCTGCACGCCGGCAGCGCCGAGCGAGTGACCGGTCAGCGACTTGGTCGACTGGATATGCGGGATATTGTCACCGAAGACGGTGCGGATCGCGCCGATTTCCTTCGAATCGCCCACCGGCGTCGAGGTGCCGTGGGTGTTGATGTAGTCGACTTCGCCCTTCACGGTGGACAGCGCCTGGCGCATGCAGCGGATCGCGCCTTCGCCCGACGGGGCGACCATGTCGTAGCCGTCCGAGGTTGCGCCGTAACCGGTGATTTCCGCGTAGATCTTGGCGCCACGGGCTTTGGCATGTTCCAGTTCTTCGAGAACCAGAACGCCTGCGCCGCCGGCGATGACAAAACCGTCGCGATCAACGTCATAGGCGCGCGAAGCGCTCGGTGCGTTGTCGTTGTATTTCGAGGACATGGCGCCCATGGCGTCGAACAGGTTCGACATGGTCCAGTCGAGATCCTCGTGGCCGCCGGCGAACATGATGTCCTGCTTGCCCCACTGGATCATTTCTGCGGCATTGCCGATGCAATGTGCCGAGGTCGAGCAGGCCGAGGAGATCGAATAGTTGACGCCGTGGATCTTGAACCAGGTGGCGAGTGTGGCGGACGCCGTCGAGGACATTGCCTTCGGCACGGCAAACGGGCCGATGCGCTTCGGGCTGTTGTTCTTGATGGTGATGTCGGCAGCTTCGATCAGCGTGCGGGTGGAAGGACCGCCCGAACCCATGATGATGCCGGCACGCTCGTTTTCGGCGTAATCCTTCTCTTCCAGACCGCTGTCGGCCAGCGCCTGCTTCATCGCAACGTGGTTCCAGGCGCCGCCCTGAGACAGGAAGCGCATGGCGCGGCGATCGACGAGATCCGTCGTATCGATGTTCGGCTTGCCCCAGACCTGGCACTTGAAACCGTGCTCGGCAAAATCGGAGGAAAAGGAAATGCCGGACTTTGCCTGACGCAGGGATTCGGTGACTTCGCCAGCATCGTTACCGATCGAGGAAACGATCCCCAGGCCCGTGACTACTACCCGTCTCATGTGATCAAACCTTTGTTGTTTTCGTCGACCGCTTATCAAGAAGCGGTTCAGGCCGTCTTGTCTTTGGACAGACCGACGCGCAGGTCGGTTGCCTGATAAATGGTTTCGCCATCGGCCTTCAGCCAGCCGTCGGCAGTGCCGAGCACGAGGCGGCCCTTCATGACGCGCTTGAAGTCGATGCCGAATTCAAGAAGTTTGGTGGTCGGGCGGATCATGCCCTTGAACTTTACCTCGCCGGTGGAAAGCGCCATGCCGCGACCTTCTTCACCCAGCCAGCCGAGGAAGAAGCCGGTCAACTGCCACATGCCGTCCAGACCAAGGCAGCCCGGCATGATCGGGTTGCCTTCGAAATGGCAGGGGAAATACCAGTCGTCGGGCTTCACGTCGTATTCAGCACGGATGTAACCCTTGTCGAAGGCGCCGCCGGTTTCGGAAATGTCCGTGATGCGGTGGACCATCAGCATGGGCGGCAGCGGCAGTTGCGCGTTACCGGGTCCGAAGAGGTCACCGTGTGCGCAGGTGAGGATTTCTTCGTAGCTATAGCTGGACTGTCTGGTTGCCATCAGGATTATCCATTACTCCGTCTGTCTCGGCCATCCGAAGCTATAGAGCAGGATCGGCACAAAATTAAGAGAGCTGACCCGATCCGCTTGTCGCCGATCAATCGGGCCTGCCCCATTCGATCACGAGGGCATATAGGAAGCGAGGCCGCCAAACCAGAGGCGCAACAGGCAAAAATGCGTTTTTTCGCCGATACAAAGGGGTCGCATGACGGCTTGGCCATGGCGCGAACATGTGCGCTATTGAAACCATTCGTCGCTAAAGTTATATCGAGTGTTGAACTTTATCAAAGCTGACAGGAGTTTGCTTGCATGATGGCTGAAGCCAGCATGGACGTGGAAACGAGATTGCGGGTATGCGGGCTGCGTCCAACGCGGCAACGTATCGCACTTGCAGATCTCCTGTTTGCCAAGGGTGACCGCCATCTGACGGTCGAGGAACTGCACGAAGAGGCGACATCCGCCGGCGTGCCGGTTTCTCTCGCCACCGTCTACAATACCCTGCACCAGTTCACCGAGGCCGGCATGATCCGCGTCCTTGCTGTCGAAAGCGCAAAGACCTATTTCGACACGAACACGTCCGATCACCATCACTTCTTCGTTGAAGGACGAAATGAAGTGCTGGATATCCCGATCAACAACCTCGCGATCGATAACCTGCCGGCACCGCCGGAAGGCATGGAAATCGCGCATGTCGACGTGATCATTCGTCTCCGCGAAAAGAAAAGCTGATCGCAACCCATAAGAGTTGTGTCGTCAGCGCCGCGCAAGCGCCATCTGGGACTATGGGATATTGGGCAGCCGTGGATATGGCGCCCTGACCAATTTGTAAGCACGCCGTTCCCGGGGCCATTTTGATGAAGATATTGTCTGTTCTTGCCGCGCTGCTCTGCCTGATCGCTGCAGCGCCCGTGTCCGCGCAGCAGCAATTGCTGAGCGATCCCGAAATCTACGAAAAAGATCATTTTCGCAAACAGTGCAAAACGGCCGAGTTCGGGGCCGATTTCATCACCCGGCTGGATATCAACAATGATGGCCTGATCGATGCGATTGCCAATCACGGTGCCTATACATGCGATGGCGTAAAGGGCCCGGCCTGCAGTGCAGAGGAAGGTTGCCCCTATAATTTTTATCTGCAGGTGAAGGAGGGCGGTTATTTCATGATCGCCACTGCCCGCATCTTTTCCTACGATTTCATCAAGCGCTTCGGCAACATGGTTTTTGTCTTCAAGATGGCGCCGAAATATTGTGATCGCACCGGCGGTAAGCCCTGCGAAATGACGGTTCGCGTGCGCGGCGCCAAGTTTGTCACCATCTCCAAGAAATAGTCAGGCTGCCGGGGACGAATCCCTGTGGCTTGAGGGCGCCGGGCGCTGATTGTAGCGGTTCTGCAGCGAACGCGGAATGAACAGCGTGACGACGGCAAAACCGAGCGTCAGACACGCGGCCATTTGCAGTGCCTGATCGGGCAGCCCGATGGCCAGCGCCGCACCGCAAAGCGCGCCCGCCGCCATGCCAAGCCAGGGCACGATCTGCACGGTCCAGCCAAAACTACGTTCTCCCAGCATCATGCGGCCGATGCCGCGCCCGAGACGCGAAAGTGCGCCGGTCACATAGGTCAGCCCGATCGGCAGGCCCTCGATATGTTCTACCGCCGCATTGACCAGCCCCATTGCCAGCACCACGGCATTAAAGCGCCAGATCGCCATATCCGGTGCGGTCAGCGCCGATGCGAGCGTGAGAAACAACCCGACCGTGACCAGCACCGCAAAAATGCGTCTTTCGAACAGATGCGCGACGATGATGCCGAGCGCATTGCCGATCACGAAGGTGGCGATCGCCCCGACCAGCACGAGCGCGTGGGCATAGTCCCCCTGTTCGAAGGAGATCGCGGCGCGTGTCGTATTGCCGGTCATGAACGAGACGAAATCGCCGGAAAGCTGCAGCCCGATCGCATCGGTCAGTCCTGCCAGAAAGGAGATAGCCGCAACAAGCGTAATGCCCAGGCTCGTGCGTCTGGTGCGAATGATGCGACGTCGCCTCTGTATCGTCATGGTCCCTGTTCCTTTTGCACGGGGCCTATCAGGCGAGAATGAATGCCGGATGCATGCGAGTCTTGATGAATATCAAGACAGAAGTGTTTTTGTCAGCGGATGGTCAGGATCGGCCAGGCCATCGACCACGTTGAAGTGGTGACGATCCGGCTCGTGGTAGCTGCCGGTGACAGCGCCAAGTCCGGTCCAGATATTGGCGAGAAGGTCGTTCTGGCGGATGAACTCGGCCCGTTCGTTGGCGCCCACCCAGCAGAACAGCCGCGTATTCGCTCCGGGTGTCAGAAGTGCGGGGCTCTCTCGTTCCGCCTCTTCCGGCGTCAGCTGCAGCTTGTCGTTCAATCGCGTGGTGAGCAGCGGTCGCAGGTCATGCACGCCGGAAATCGAAACGGTGTTGTGGATGCGTGCGCGGATGTCCGGCGCAAGCGGCGATGTTGCCGACACCATGCGCGACACGAGATGCCCGCCTGCGGAATGTCCGGTCAGGTGAAGCGGGCCGTCAAACCGCTTTACCGCCAGCGTGATCGCTTCGGAAATCTCGCGGGTGATGTCGGAAATGCGGGCCTCCGGGCAGAGCGTATATTGCGGCATTGCCACGGCGTAACCGTGGGTCACCGCACCATTGGCCAGATGCGACCAGTAGGATTTGTCGAGGTTTTGCCAGAAACCGCCATGGACATAAACGACGAGACCTTTTGGTGTCGCTTCCGGCAGAAAAAGATCCAGCCGTTGCCGCGGTTTTGGCCCGTAAACGACGTCGAGCTCGGTGCGACCCAGTGCCGTTAGCGTATCCCGATAGGTTTTGGCAGGGGCCACCCAGGCTTGCGGCCATTGGCTGCCGTTGGGAATGTTCGGCCCGTTGGAATAGGCATCGTCCCAGTCCGAAACCGCGTGAAAAATCATGCATGCACCCGTCGTGATGGTTTTATCCCATCACCGTAGCGATGCATCAGCGGTTGGAAAAGGTCAGGATTGACCGGAATAACTTGCCGGCAGCGAACTGCTCGCCACGCGGCGGGTGGCGGCTTCATAAAAGCTCGTCAGCAATTCCAGCATTTCGGTGGTCGATTGCAGATTGTTGTCAGAGTGCTCGATCTTCTGGATCATCGATACAAGCAGGTTTTCGCGGACTGCGCGATACTCCTGGGTCAGTTTTTCGCCGGTCGAAGTCGGGATGTAGAGCGTATCCTTGCGCGATCGGCCCTTGACGCGCTCGATCATCTTCAGGCCCTGAAGTTTCTTGATGGCATATTGCACATTGGCTGTGTCGTCGCGGCCGAGCAGGCGGCAGATCTCACTCAATCCCTTGGGCTTCTGGCGGTACCGGATCGTATGCAGGACGGCGGTTTCTAGCCCGCTGATGCTGGTGCCGGCCAGATCGGTGCTGCATTCCGACTGCCACCGCAGAAAGGCGGCGGAGATACGCCATAACGACCATTCGAATGCGGTCAGTGCATCTTCGGCAAGGGTGAGGTCTGCCGAATGATCTTGGGCCGCTCCTTCGGCTCCGGACATGTCGTTCATAGGGGGTCTCCACGCGTCTTGCGTGGTATATTGCATTAAGTTTTGCGAAAATACAGTAGTTGTTTGATTTAAATACTCTACTTTATTCGGTAACAAACATGGAAAATTACCCTGTATAGAGAATGTCTCACACGAAAAGAGTTGCAATACATCGATATCGGGCGGTGAGGCTGGAAAAACAGTCAAACAAACTTGCGGCTCACATGGACGGACCCATGCAGACCGAAACGCCAAGGCCGGTCCATGGCCTTCGATATGCCGATCCGGGTACCGACATCGATGATCGGTGGCAGCGGTGGCGGTGTGAGCGAGAATGGTGGCTGCGACAGGGGCAGGCCGTCCTGTTCAGCGCTGATCGCCAACGCCTGGCAAAGCCTGCCCGGACCGGAGCATAGAAGTAGCGGATCTGTCTTGCCGCGTCGTTCTTCCATCTCCGGCAGACCTGACGTCGGCTGCAAGGCTCGTATCAGCACGGCGCTTGAAGGGCGACAGACAAAATTCAGGCACCAGTGAATGCCATAGGAGCGGTAGACATAGGCATGCGCCGGCGGACCGAACATCGTGCGCGTGCGTGGGGTCACGCCGCGAAAACTGTGCGAGGCCGGATCGTCCGGCTCGTAAGCTTCCGTTTCGACGATTATCCCGCCTGCGCCACCAAAAATAAGCTCGGTGCCGATCAACGCACGCGCCACCTCGACCGAAGACCGGTCGAAAAATTTCTGCAGATCCATCATGTCTCACCGTTTCATCGGTGAAGATATCGGCTCGTTCGCAAATGTCGGCAAGCCTCAGGGCATCGTTCAGGAAGCAGCAATCGCCTTGTCGCCGGCATCGAAGCGATGCAGCCGGCTCCTGTCCGGCGTGGCGAAGACGATGTCGTCGGCCCCATAACGGTGTTCACCGAACAGCCGAACGGTCAGAAGTCCTGCGGCCTCCGTCTCGAGATAGAGAATGGTGTCGGCGCCCAGATGTTCGGCATGCACGACCTTGCCCTTCCAGTCGCCGCTCTCGCGCGAAAGCGCGATATGTTCGGGGCGGATGCCGATAGTTTTCGCCTGTCTGTCGCCCAGACGTTCGGCGTCGATGAAATTCATCTGAGGCGAGCCGATAAAACCAGCGACAAACGTGTTGGCCGGTTTGTTGTACAGATCCATCGGCGAGCCGACCTGCTCGATTGCGCCGGCATTCAAGACGACGATCTTGTCGGCCAGCGTCATGGCCTCCACCTGATCGTGGGTGACGTAGATCATCGTCGCCTTCAACTGCCGGTGCAGCCGGGCGATCTCCAGACGCGTCTGCACGCGCAGCGCCGCATCGAGATTGGAAAGCGGCTCATCGAACAGGAACAGTTTTGGCTCGCGCACGATGGCGCGACCGATCGCCACGCGCTGGCGCTGACCGCCGGAAAGTTCGGCCGGACGCCGCGCCAGATAGGGCGCGAGGGACAGCATGCGCGAGGCTTCGGTTACGCGGGTCTCGATTTCGTCCTTTGGCGTGCCGGCCTGTTTGAGGCCAAGCCCCATATTGTCCTTGACCGTCAGGTGCGGATAAAGCGCGTAGGATTGAAAAACCATGGCGATGCCGCGCTTGGCCGGCGGCACGGAAGCGACTTCCGCGCCATCGATCTGCACGCTGCCGCTGGTCGCATCCTCAAGACCGGCGATGACCCTGAGAAGCGTGGATTTTCCGCAGCCGGACGGGCCGACAAAGATCACGAACTCGCCGTCCTCGACGACAAGATCGATGCCTTTGAGAACCTCGTGATTGCCAAAGGCTTTGGTGATGGATGTCAGTTTCAGGGAACCCAAGAGCTTATTCCTTCACGTGATCTCAAAGGCGAACCGGTTGACCGGTGCGCACGCTTTCGTCAGCCGCCAGCGCGATGCGCAGCGATTGCACCGCGTCATCCATATGCCGCGTCAGGTCGATATCTTCGCGGATCGCCTTCAGCATATAGGCCTGTTCCAGATCGCAGAGTTCCTGATGGCCGGGTTCCCCGTCCATCTTGAGGTCTTCGTCGGGCGCAAGGAAACGGCCATCCGGCCCGGTTTCGGCGCGGTGCACGCGGATGACCGAGGTTTTCGTGTGTGTGTCGATATCGGCCGACCTGGCGTTTTCATCGACACGGATCGACACCGACCCCTTTGGCGACATCACGTCCTTCACGAAAAACGCCGTCTCCGACATCATCGGTCCCCATCCGGCCTCGTACCAGCCGACCGAGCCATCTTCGAACAGCACCTGCAGATGGCCGTAATTGTACATGTCCTCGGCGATCTCGTCGGACATGCGCAGGCCCATGCCACGCACTTCGACGGCGCGCGCATCGGTGATCTGGCACATCACGTCGAGATAATGCACGCCGCAATCAACGATCGGCGCCGTCGTTTGCATCAATGCCTTGTGCACGTCCCAATGCGCGCCGGAAGACTGCTGGTTAAGGTTCATGCGGAAGACATAAGGCGGCCCGAGCTTTCGCGCTTCGGCGATCAGCCGTATCCACGAAGGGTGATGGCGCAGGATATAACCGACCACCAGTTTTTTGCCCGCCGTCTTGGCGGCAGCCACCACGCGCTCGGCATCTGCGACCGTCGTTGCCAGCGGTTTTTCCAGAAACACATGGGCGCCGGCCTCGAATGCCTGGATGGCATAGGCGGCATGGCTGTCGGAATAGGTGTTGATCGAGCAGACATCCGGTTTCAGTTCGGAAAGTGCCGTCTCGAAATTGTCGAAGAAAGGATAATCGCCGAGTTCTGCCGGCAAATCAGGCTTGCTGCGGTTCACGAGGCCAACGATCTCGAAGCCGGGATTGTTGTGATAGGCCAGTGCATGGCTGCGGCCCATATTGCCGAGACCGGCCACAAGCACGTGAAGAGGGGGATGAAAAGTCATTTGACGGCTCCCGAGGTAATGCCACGGATCAATTGGCGTGAGAAAATGACGTAAAGAACCAGAACCGGCAGAATGGCGAGCGACAGCGCTGAGAGGACTGCGTTCCAGTTGGTCACGAACTGACCGATGAACATCTGCGCGCCCAGCGTCACCGTCTTGGTTTCCTCGCCGGGTGCAAGGATCAGCGGGAACCACAGGTCGTTCCAGATCGGGATCATGGTGAAGACGGCAACCGTTGCCATGGCGGGACGCACCAGTGGCAGGACAAGGCGGAAGAAGATCGCATATTCCGACAGCCCGTCGATCCGCCCGGCATTTTTCAGATCGTCGGAAACATTACGCATGAATTCCGAAAGAATGAAGATGGCGAGCGGCAGCCCCTGCGCCGTATAGACCAGAACCAGCGCCGTCAGCGTGTTGACGAGACCGGCGGCCACCATGCCCTGCAGGATGGCGACGGTGCCAAGCCGGATCGGGATCATGATACCGAGCGCCAGATAAAGCCCCATCAGCAGGTTGCCGCGAAACCGGTATTCGGAGAGCGCAAACGCCGCCATGGCGCCGAACAGCAGAACGAGAGCGATCGAGAAAACGGTAACAATCAGACTGTTCTGGAAATAACCAAAGAAGTCGCCCTGTGCGAGCACGGTCTCGTAACCGATCAGACTGAAGGTGGACGGTGTGGGGACAGCCATCGGATCGCGAAAGATGGCATTGCGGCTCTTGAACGAATTCACCAGCGTCAGGAACACCGGAAACAGCGCTATCAGCGTGTAGCTGATCAGAGCGAGATGGATCAGTCCGCTGCGGATAAGCGAGGTGCGCGCCTTGGCCATGGTCGCCTCCTTCAGAACTGGTAGCGGCGCATGCGCCGCTGGATGACGAAGAGATAGAGCGAAACGCCGGCGAGGATGATCAGGAACATTACCGTGGCGATGGTGGCGCCCATGGAGCGGTCGCCCATCTGGTTCTGGAAGCCAAAGAAGGTGCGGTAGAGCAAGGTGCCCAAAATGTCGGTAGAACCGTCGGGGCCTGCCAGCGCCCCTTGCACCGTGTAGATCAGGTCGAAAGCGTTGAAATTGCCGACAAAGGTGAGGATCGAAATGATGCCGATCGACGGCAGGATCAGCGGCAGCTTGATCTTCCAGAACTGGCTCCAGCCGGTAATGCCATCGCATTCGGCGGCTTCCAGCACCTCTTCGGGAATGTTCAGGAGCGCCGCATAGATGAGCATCATCGGAATGCCGACATATTGCCAGACGGAGATCAGCGACACGGCAATCAGCGCACTGTCCGGTCGGCCGAGCCAGGGCGCAAACAGCCATTTCAGCCCGACCATATCCAGCATTCCCGGCGCAATGCCCCAGATCGGCGAAAGGATCAGTTTCCAGATGAAACCGACGATGACGAAGGAGAGCAATGTCGGCACGAAGATGGCGGTGCGATAGAAGGTGGCGAACCTGAGTTTCGGGATCGACAGCATGGCGGCGAGCGCAATGCCGACCGGGTTCTGCACCAGCATATGGATGACGAAAAAGATCAGGTTGTTGCCGAGCGCATTCCAGAAGCTGGCGGAAAGGCGCGGATCGGAAAACAGCGTCACGAAATTGGAAAGGCCGACAAAAGCCGTCTGCCCATCGACGAGATTGTAAAGTGACAGCCGCAATGTCTCGATCAGCGGCAGGATCATGATCGCCGTGTAAACGAGCACGGCGGGCGCCAGAAACACGGCGATATGCCAGCGGGTGGGGCGCTTGATCGGCGCGATCGCAGGATCGGCAGTGTCTGTGTCGCTCATGTTTCCGAACTCTGGTTGAAAAATGGATGCGTCATCCCGGCCTTGAGCCGGGATCCAGCAGTCACGCGTCTGCGTGACGAAAGAGCCTCTTTCAGCTCAAGGACTTGAGCTGGCTGGATTCCTGTGACGAGCACAGGAATGACGGAGGCTGATGATCAGCCTCCGTCTCCTCATTCAGCTCACTTCGCCGGCTTGTACCAGCTGTCGAGACCCTTCTGGGTCTCTTCAGCCGCCTGTTCCGGTGTCTGTGTGCCATTGATGACGTTGGCCGATACACGCCACATTTCCAGATCGAGGTTCGGCTTGCCACGGCCGACGATCGCCGCACTCGGGCGGATGGTCGGCTTGCAATTCTGGCGCCAGGAGACGAATTCCTGCGCCAGCGGGTCTTCCATCTTCACCGCCGTCGAATTCAGGCTGAAGAAGCCCGGCAGCGAATTGGCGTAAAGCGTGGCGAATTCCGGTGAGGCGACCCAGGCGAGGAATTTCTTTGCCGCTTCCGGGTTCTTGCCCTTGGCGTTCAGGCCGATACCGATGTCGTTATGGTCGGAAATATAGCAGGTATCGCCGGCCTTCTTCACCGGTGGCGGGAAGGCGCCCATTTCGAAATCGGCCTGCGCCTTGAACGGTGCGATTTCCCAGGAGCCGGCCGGATAGATGGCGGCACGACCGAGCGTGAACAGGTTCTGGCTGTCCGGATAGGTCTGGGCCTCAAAGCCGTCGCCGAGATAGGGCTTCCACTTGGCAAGCGTCTTGTAGGGCTCCACCCAATCGGCATCCGTCAGTTTCTGCGTGCCGGCGATCAGAGCCTTGCGGCCTTCCTCGCCCTTCCAGTCATTCGGGCCGATATTGTAATAGCCCATGGTTGCGGCTTCCCACTGGTCCTTGGTGCCCATGGCCATCGGGATATAGTTGCCGTCCGTCTTGATCTTTTCCAAGAGCGCGAAGAATTCATCCTCGGTCTTCGGCACCTCGACTTTCAGTTCTTCGAACGCCTTCTTGTTGTAGATGAAGCCGTGAATGACCGATGCCATCGGCACGCAGAACGTGGTCTTGCCGTCATCCGTGGTCCATGCGGACTTGGCCGTGTCGGAGAAATTACCGATGCCGTCGAGATCGTTCAGGGGCGCCAGCTGGCCCTTTTCGAACATGGCCAGCGACAGGTCGAACGGACGGCAGGTGATGAGATCGCCCGCCGTGCCGGCTTCGAGCTTGGCGTTGACGGCGGAATTGTATTCGGTTGGCGCCATCGGCGCAAAGGTCACCTTGATGCCGGGGTTCTTGGCCTCGAAGGCGGGGATCAGCTTTTCCTGCCAGATCGACAGGTCGTCGTTGCGCCAGCTTTCGATGGTCAGCGCGGTATCGGCAGCCTGTACGGTGCCGGCCAGTGCCGCAGGCACCAGCACGGTCGTGGCAAGCATCAAACCTTTCAGCATGCGGGTCATGACGTTCTCCCGGTTATTGCGCCCGCGGGCGCGTTTTCAGTTCCCAGTTATTATTTTTCGAACTCGGCAAGTGCCTGCCGTAGAACCTGTCCCGAGCGGGCAAGCGCTGCCTGCGCCACCTCGGCATTGTGTGCGCCGGCTGCCAGCAGCACGGCTATTTTCACGGAGCCGTCGGCGCTTTGCATCCGTTCAACGGCGGCATCCATGTCGATACCGGCGATTTCGGAAACGATGCGGGTGGCGCGGATGCGCAGCTTTTCATTGTCGGCCCGCACATCCACCATATGCCCGTCATGCACATGGCCGAGCTTGATGGCGGTGAGTGTCGACAGCATGTTGAACGCGATTTTTTGTGCAGTGCCGGCGCCCATGCGGGTCGATCCGGCTACCACTTCCGCCGGCGTCGCCAGAAGAACGGCAACATCGGCCATATCGAACAGGGGGGCGTCGGCATTGTTGGCGATGCCGATAATCTTGGCTCCGCGCGATCCGGCAATGTTGACGATGGTGAGCGAATAGGGTGTCGACCCGCTGGCGGTGACGCAGATCACGCAGTCGCCGGCTGATATCACTGCCGCATCTTTTTCAGCCAGAACGGTGTCGTCTTCCGGCCCGCCGGCCAGATTGGTCAGGCTGGAAATTCCACCGGCCATCAAAACAAGAATCCGGTCGCGGGCGATGCCGTAGGTGCCGGGCAGTTCGAGCGCATCGGCCATGGCCATCAGGCCGGAACTGCCTGCGCCGACATAGATCAGCCGTCCACCATTGCGCAGGGCATCGGCCGCCAGTGCGGCCGCAGCAGCAATCGCCGGAATGGCGTCCGTTACTGCCTGCGCCGCAGCCTGCTGGCCTTCCGCGAGCAACCGCAGCACGGCAGCCGGCTCAAGCTGATCGAGCCCGATCGCATTGTCATGTCTGGCTTCGGTGGCGTTTTTGCTCATCCGATTTCTCCCTCGGCAGAAATGATGCCAAAAAAATACCAATTGTCCAGATGCAAATTAACGATCGCCTAAGTTGAATCGTCGAAGGGCCGTAAATTTTCAAAAATGCGTTTGAAATTCAGCAAGTTGTTATGAATTCAAAATGCGCATTGCAAATCGCCCTTGGCTATTGGTACTTTTTTGGTATTGTCTTGGCCGGAGGTCTTCATGGTGCACTACATTCTCGGGATCGATGGCGGGGGAACCAGCTGCCGCGCGGCGGTGGCGGATGCCGACGGCCGCATTCTCGGTCGTGGCAAAAGCGGTGCCTCCAACATCCTGTCCGATCCCGACAATGCGCTGCGCCATATCGATGAGGCTGCGCGTCTGGCCTTTCGCGATGCCGGTCTGTCAGAAGATCTGGTGAAATCCTCTTCCGCTCTTCTCGGGCTGGCCGGCAACAATGTCGGCGATGCGGTCAATTATGTTCTGACCCGCCTGCCATTCAAGCGCTCGAAAATCGTAAATGACGGGCTGATCGCGCTGCAGGGTGCTGTCGGCGCAGAAGATGGCGCCATCGCCATTCTCGGCACCGGCACGATCTGCCTGGCGCGCCGCGGCAGTGAACTCACCTCCATTGGCGGCTGGGGTTTTCAAGTCAGCGATCTCGGTAGCGGTGCCCGTCTTGGCCACGCTGCCTTGCAGGAATGCCTGCTGGCGCATGATGGCGTCCGCTCGGTAACGCCGCTCTCCGCCGAATTGCTGGCGGAATTCGGCAATGATCCCGAACAGGTGGTCGGTTTTGCCCGCAAGGCCAGCCCCGGCGAGTTTGGCCGTTATGCGCCACGCGTGTTTTTTGCGGCCGAGCGCGGTGATGAAACGGCCCTGCGCATTCTCCATGCTGCTGCGGGCGAGGTCGATGCCGCGCTCGATGCCGTGGCGGCTATCATGCAAGGGGAGGGGCGTCTCTGCCTGCTCGGTGGTCTTGCCGGTCTGTATCCGACCTATCTGGCACAGCGCCATCGCAACCGCCTGTCCGAGCCTTTGGCCGATGCGCTCACCGGCGCCGTCTCGCTTGCCGTGTCCGAATTGGTAGCAGAAGGATTCGGCCGATGAGCGAAACGCTTTCCGCCCTTCTGCCGCTCGACGGTTTTCAGGCGGCAAGCGCCGGTCCGCTTTATCTGAAACTGCGGCAGACGCTGGAAGATGCGATCCGTTCCGGCCGGCTCGCCCATGGCGCGGCGCTTCCGGCCGAACGCGATCTTGCCGATTACGCCAGCGTCAGCCGCGTCACCGTGCGCAAGGCGGTGGATGATCTGGTGAAAGACGGCCTGCTGATGCGCCGCCACGGCTCCGGCACGTTTGTGGTCAAGCCGGTATCGCGCGTCGAACAGCCGCTATCGCACCTGACCTCGTTCACCGAGGATATGGCGCGGCGCGGCCTTGCCACGCGGTCGGAATGGCTGGAGCGTGGGCTTTACCATCCCTCGCCGGAGGAAAGCGTCATGCTCGGCCTTGCGCCCGGCACACTGGTCGCCCGTATCGGCCGCCTGCGCATCGCCAATGACATGCCTCTTGCCATCGAGCGCGCCAGCCTATCGGCGGAATTTCTGCCCGATCCGACCCGCGTCACCACGTCGCTTTATGCCGAGCTGGAAAAGACCAGCACGCGCCCGGTGCGTGCCATCCAGCGCATCTCCGCTTGCAACGTGAAAAACCCGGATGCCGGGCTGTTGCAGATGTCGGTCGGTGCCGCAGGTCTGTCGATTGAACGTATTTCCTATCTCGGTTCCGGCCGGGTGGTGGAGTTCACACGCTCCCTCTACCGGGGCGATGCCTATGATTTCGTGGCCGAGCTGACGCTTGGCGACCGCTGAAAACGGAGACCACGATGACCACCCAGACCCATATGCGCCGCGAGATCGACGAGATCCCGGATGCCGTCGCCCGCCTGCTTGATCGCTCGGCCAAAGACCTGAAAACCGCAGGCCTTGCCCTGCGTGAAAAGGATCCGGCTTTTTTGATCACCATCGCCCGTGGTTCGTCCGATCACGCCGCCACCTTTATCAAATATGCGGTTGAGCTTACTGCCGGCCGGCCGGTGGCCTCGCTCGGTCCGTCGCTTGCCTCCATTTATGGGGCAAAGCTAAAACTTTCCGGTGGCGCGGCGATTGCCATTTCGCAATCGGGCAAAAGCCCGGATATTGTCGCCATGGCGCAATCGGCCACCGCTGCCGGTGCGGTCACGGTGGCGCTCACCAACACACTGCCGTCGCCGATCGCATCCGCGTGTGCCCACGCGCTGGATATCCAGGCCGGACCGGAACTCGCCGTTGCCGCCACCAAATCCTTCGTCAATTCCATCGTCGCCGGTCTGGCGTTGCTGAGCGAATGGACGGATGACGCCGATCTGCGCGCCGCGCTGCGGAACCTTCCCGAAATATTCGGTAAGGCGGTCACCCTGCAATGGGATGATTTTGCCGCCGAACTCGGCGAGGCCGAATCGCTTTACATGCTTGGCCGTGGCCCGGCGCTTGCCATCGCCAGCGAGGCGGCGCTGAAATTCAAGGAAACCTCCAACATGCATGCCGAAGCCTATTCGGCCGCCGAAGTACTGCATGGGCCGGTGGCACTGGTGGAAGACAAGTTTCCGCTCCTCGCCTTTGCCGCGCGCGATGCGGCGGAAAATTCGGTCGTCGAGATTGTCGATAGCCTTGCCGGCAAACGCGCGCTCGCCTTCGCCACATCGGACAATGTCAAATCCGCCCGTAAACTGCCCTTCGTGGCCACGGGCCATCCGCTCACCGACGCACTGGCTCTGATCCTGCCTTTCTACGGGTTCGTTGAATCCTGGTCGCGCAGCCGCGGTTTTAATCCGGATGCACCGGTGGCGCTGAAAAAAGTAACGGAAACACGATGACCAAAAAGGCATTTTTCGGCGCGCGCATTTTCGATGGCGAGGCGTGGCATGACGATTCGGCCTTGATCGCCGCCGGCGGCAAGGTCACGGCGATCTCCGCTGTTTCCGCGCTGCCGCAGGATGCGGAAAAGGTGACGCTTGATGGCGGCATTCTTCTGCCCGGCTTTATCGACTTGCAGGTGAATGGCGGTGGCGGTGTCATGCTCAATGACCAGCCGAGTGTCGAAGGCCTGTCGCGCATTTGTGCCGCCCACGCCCGTTTCGGCACGACGGCGCTTTTGCCGACGCTGATCACGGATACAGCGGAGATCACCCGTGCCACGATAGACGCCGGCAGACAGGCGCGGCGTGAGCGCATCCCTGGTTTTCTCGGCCTACATCTCGAAGGCCCGCATCTTTCCGTCGCCCGCAAGGGCGCACACGATCCATCATTTATTCGCCCGATGGAGGAGGCCGATCTTGAGCTGCTTCTATCTTCGGCAAACGATCTCGGTGTTCTCCTGACCACGATCGCGCCGGAAAACGTCACCGAGGCACAGGTCGCAAAACTGGCTGAGGCGGGCATCGTCGTCAGCCTTGGTCATACCGAATCGAGTTTCGAGACGGCCGGGCGTTATGAGCGGGTCGGTGCGCGCATGGTCACGCATCTGTTCAATGCCATGAGCCCGCTTGGCCACCGCGAACCCGGCCTCGTCGGCGCGGCGTTAGAGAGCACCACGCTCCACTGCGGCCTGATTGCTGACGGCATCCATGTCGTTCCACCCTCCATGGCCGTCGCCCTGCGTGCAAAGCAGGGGCGGGGTCGTATCTTCATCGTTACCGATGCCATGTCGCCCATCGGCACCGATGTGACGAGCTTTATGCTCAATGGCCGCGAAATCCTGCGCAAGGATGGCCGACTGACATTGGCGGATGGCACGCTCGCCGGTGCCGATATCGACATGCTGTCATCGGTCCTGTTCGTGCACCGGAAGCTTGGCCTGCCGCTGGAAGAAGCGGTGCGCATGGCCACCGTCTATCCGGCGCAAGCGGTCGGCATTTCGCACAAGGGTCTTTTGCAGTCCGGTATGGATGCGGATTTTGTGGTCCTGAACGACGACCTGTCGATGAACGCCACCTTTATCGGCGGCACCTGCGTGCATCGCCAATAGACGCTCTTCTGTCTGGGCAGTCTCGGTGGTATGGGCTGGCGCATGCCCGCCACCGCGCCAAACATCGAGAACCGAACCTGCGGCACCTGCACGCTCTGTTGCCGGCTGCCGGATATCGATCATTTCGACAAGCCGGCGAATGCGTTGTGCAGCCATTGTATCGAAGGGCAGGGCTGTTCGATCTATGCGAACCGCCCATCGCTCTGTCGCGATTTCCTCTGTCTCTGGCGCACGGATGATTCTCTGCCGCCCGAATGGGATCCGACAATCTCGAAAATGATGATCTATGAACAGGGACCGCAGATCACGGTACTTGCCGATCCCGACCACCCGGAAATCTGGCGCAGCGAGCCTTATCGCAGCCAGCTCGAATCATGGGCGGCAAAGGCCGAACCATCGGGCGGTTACGTGATCGTGTTCTGCGGGGAAGAGGTGTTCAAGATCTGACACACAAGGGTGCTAGATGATCTTATATGGGTCGAAAAGTGTCTGGGAAAATTTGGTGGAGCTAAGCGGGATCGAACCGCTGACCTCTTGCATGCCATGCAAGCGCTCTCCCAGCTGAGCTATAGCCCCATCAGGGTGGTCCGGTATTTTCCGGTCCTGGGAAACTCCGTGGCGGCGTTCGCTTCGGGAGTGGCGGCTAAGTACTTCGTGTTTCTGAGAAGTGCAAGCCGAAAAATGCGACCCGGTGAAAAAATCTTGTCCGGGCCGCATTTTAAAGAAGATCAGCCTTCTTCGTCGTCGCCGCCGACGCCGATGATGCCCGACATGTCGTCGTCATCGTCTTCTTCGGTTTCGAGGAAGGTGTCGTCGTCGTCGCCGTCGAGCTCGACGTCGTCATCGCCCAGATCATCCGGGATGTCGTCGTTGTTGCTGCCGTCGTCGTTGTCGTCGTGCGAAACCATTTCGGCTTCGTTGTTTTCGGTATCGACTTCCTGGACGTCCTCTTCCTCGGCCTGTTCCATGATGGCGGCCGCCGAGTTTTCCTCGAAGAAGGAAAGTGGCCAGGATTTGCCGCTGTAAGGCGACACGACCGGGTCACGATTGAGGTCGTAGAATTTCTTGCCGGTATCCGGATCTACGCGTTTGGTTCCAAGTTCCGCTTTTGCCACTGTCGAAAGCCTCGTGAGAATGGGCCGAATAGTATCGGCAATGCCGCATTGTTGCGGTCGTCATATTCAGGTGAAAATGCTAGCCGGTCCCCTTAGTCGTTGTCCTTTTGCATGTCAAAGGCAATTTGGCTCGGCCAAATCCGGTGGTTTTGCACCATGCGGCAGAAACGGCCGATTCTGCAATATGTTGCATCACCGGCATGTCGCCGCTTATGAAGGCGCAGAAAAACATGGTTTGCAGCCGGACCGGCAGGAGAGGCTCTCTTGAAACATATCACGATCGCCATCGATGGACCCGCCGCCGCCGGAAAGGGGACATTGTCCCGTCGTCTGGCGGAGACCTATGGCTTTCATCATCTCGATACGGGCCTCACCTATCGCGCCACGGCGAAAGCGCTGATCGATACCGGCCTGCCTTTCGATGACGAAGCGGTGGCGGAAAGAATGGCGCTGGACGTCGATCTCGCCGGCCTCGACCGTTCGGTGCTGGCAAGACATGAGATCGGCGAAGCCGCCTCCAAGATCGCCGTCATGCCCTCGGTTCGCCGCGCGCTGGTGGAAGCGCAGCGTGCCTTTTCGAAAAAGATGCCGGGCACGGTGCTCGATGGCCGCGATATCGGCACGGTGGTCTGCCCGGATGCGGCGGTAAAGCTTTATGTCACAGCCTCGCCGGAAGTGCGCGCCCGTCGCCGGTATGACGAGATCGTCGCCTCGGGGCAGGCCGCCGATTACGATGCCATCGTCGAGGATGTGAAGAAACGCGACGACCGCGATATGAACCGCGCCGACAGCCCTTTGAGGCCTGCGGATGATGCGGTCTTGCTAGATACCTCGGAAATGAGTATAGAGGCCGCGTTTCAGGCGGCAAAACGCATTGTCGATGCTGCCCTGAATTGAGAATTGATGGTCGCCGGTTTTCCGGCAGCCGGCATGCCCCGCAGTTCCAGTCCCCGCGCCGGATTGCTTTTCTTTTGAGAGAAGCGGACTTGAACTTCGGGTATTTTTAACTCGAACCCCCCGGCGCTCAGTGTCCAGTGGACACGCCCAGGAGATTTCATGTCAGTATCTACCCCGTCGCGCGAAGATTTCGCAGCCCTGCTGGAAGAATCCTTTGCCAAGACCGATCTCGCCGAAGGCTATGTAGCCAAGGGTATCGTCACGGCGATTGAAAAGGACGTTGCCGTCATCGACGTCGGCCTCAAGGTCGAAGGCCGTATCGCGCTGAAGGAATTCGGTGCAAAGGGCAAGGACGGCTCGCTGAAGGTCGGCGACGAAGTTGAAGTTTACGTCGAGCGCATCGAAAACGCTCTTGGCGAAGCTGTTCTGTCGCGCGAAAAGGCTCGCCGCGAAGAAAGCTGGGTCAAGCTCGAAGCCAAGTTCGAAGCTGGCGAGCGCGTCGAAGGCGTTATCTTCAACCAGGTCAAGGGTGGCTTCACCGTCGATCTCGACGGCGCCGTTGCCTTCCTGCCGCGTTCGCAGGTCGACATCCGTCCGATCCGCGACGTTACCCCGCTCATGCACAACCCGCAGCCCTTCGAAATCCTCAAGATGGACAAGCGTCGCGGCAACATCGTTGTTTCGCGCCGTACGGTTCTCGAAGAGAGCCGCGCCGAGCAGCGTTCTGAAATCGTTCAGAACCTCGAAGAAGGCCAGGTTGTTGACGGCGTCGTCAAGAACATCACCGATTACGGTGCGTTCGTTGACCTCGGCGGCATCGACGGCCTACTGCACGTCACCGACATGGCATGGCGCCGTGTGAACCATCCGTCGGAAATCCTGTCCATTGGCCAGCAGGTCAAGGTTCAGATCATCCGCATCAACCAGGAAACCCACCGCATCTCGCTCGGCATGAAGCAGCTCGAGTCGGATCCGTGGGATGGCATCTCGGCCAAGTACCCGGTCGGCAAGAAGATCTCCGGTACCGTCACGAACATCACCGACTACGGTGCATTCGTAGAGCTGGAGCCGGGCATCGAAGGCCTGATCCACATCTCCGAAATGTCCTGGACCAAGAAGAACGTACACCCCGGCAAGATCCTGTCCACGAGCCAGGAAGTCGACGTTGTCGTTCTCGAAGTCGATCCGTCCAAGCGCCGTATCTCGCTCGGTCTCAAGCAGACCCTCGAGAACCCGTGGCAGGCATTTGCCTTCAGCCACCCGGCCGGCACTGAAGTCGAAGGCGAAGTCAAGAACAAGACCGAATTCGGCCTGTTCATCGGCCTCGAAGGCGACGTTGACGGCATGGTTCACCTGTCGGATCTCGACTGGAACCGTCCGGGCGAGCAGGTCATCGAAGAGTTCAACAAGGGCGACATCGTCAAGGCTGTTGTTCTCGATGTTGACGTCGAGAAGGAGCGTATCTCGCTCGGCATCAAGCAGCTCGGCAAGGACTCGGTCGGTGAAGCTGCCGCTTCCGGCGACCTGCGCAAGAACGCTGTCGTTTCGTGCGAAGTCATCGCCGTTAACGACGGTGGCGTTGAAGTGAAGCTCGTCGACCACGAAGACATCGTTTCCTTCATCCGCCGCGCTGACCTCGCTCGCGACCGCGACGACCAGCGTCCGGAGCGTTTCTCTGTTGGTCAGGTTTTTGACGCTCGCGTCACCAACTTCTCCAAGAAGGACCGCAAGGTCATGCTGTCGATCAAGGCTCTCGAGATCGCAGAAGAGAAGGAAGCCGTTGCTCAGTTCGGTTCGTCCGACTCGGGCGCTTCGCTCGGCGACATCCTGGGCGCAGCCCTGAAGAACCGTGGCGGCGAATAATCGTCTCGCTTAGAACTTTCTGAAATGAAGAGGCCGCCGGATGAAAATCCGGCGGCCTTTTCGTGGTCATCATGCGGTTTCGATTTATTCCAGCGAAGCCAGCCGCCGATAAAGATCTTCGGCGCTCGGAGCCGGATGATCCGACAGATGCTGGCGCGGCGCCTGCTTCGGGTCCGCTGTGGTTGGCATGCTGCCAGGCATATCCGCATGCACTTCCTCGTCGCCGGACAGTATCTGTTCAGCGGGCTGTTCCTCGCCATTCGGCTGTTGTTCCTCACCACCTGATGGCTGGTGAAATCCCTGATGTTCGCGCCGCGATGGCTGCCCGTCGTCACCGACGGGCGATTTGCGCCTGATCTCGTGGTCTTGGGCATCATCGAATTCCGGCGTGCCGTCTTTCGCAATAAGCGGGTGCCCGGGCACCTCGCGCGGCAAAAGTGTCATGCCAAGCAGCGCCTTTTCAAACGCGGTATCGGGTTGTGCCGCAATCGCCGCCGCTGTTGAAAGGGGATTGGCAGTCTGCGGCAGCGGGCCGATGATCGGCGCATCCTCTTCAGCATGCGCGAAAACAGTTGCCTGCTTCACCCCAGGTGATGTGCCATCCTCTGGCGCATTCGTTTCTTCGCCGGTTGGGGCGAGGGGTGTGTTACCCTGTGCCGGCACAAGATGCCGCGTGTTTCGTGCTTCGGTCTCGCCCGCCAGAAGCTCGGCAATCCAGCCGGCCTGAACTCCGTCAACGATGGCTCTGGCAATTTGATTTGTAGCTGCGGCCGTCGGCTTGCCGTTTTCTCCATATGCCAGACGCGCCAGGGCGGCAGCATCATAAATGGAGGCCGGTTTCTGTTCTGTCCTGCTGCTGGACGGCGTTTCCGCAGCATGCACCGGGTTTTGAGACGTGGCTTCCCCTCGTATCGGCTGTGGGCGGGCATCGGCTGCCTGCGCCGCCTTCCCCTCCGAGGACCGATTATTTGCAGGAAGGCGATCGGCCTGCGCCGTGTTGCCATCGGTGCCGGTTTCGTTGTCAGGCGACAGATGACCGGCGCCATCTTCACCGCGCGTTTCGTCCGCCGCCTGTTTGGAGATTTCAGAGTTGGTTATCGCCGATGATTCGGAAGCCGTTACCGTCGCTCCGGCACCGGCATTGATGGCCTGCCTGGTGGCGGGTGCATTTTCTTTCTGCGCCGAGCCGGACAAATTGCTGTCGGCATCGTGCTGCGGCACTGTTGCCACGTCCGCTCTGCCATCGGCAGCCTCGGCGGCGGCACCATGTGGCATTGCTGTGGGCGTCGCGTTGCTATTGGCGGGCAGGGCAGGCAGGTCGTTGCCATTGTTCTGGCGGTAGGAGCTCACCGCGTGACGGGCGGCGAGATCACGTCCCTGATTATGTTCCTGATATTGGGCGATCTCGATCTGCACCGCCAGCCGCGCGGCTGCCGGGCCTGCCGGGTCTTTCAGCAGTTCCGTGAGCAGGCGAAGTGTCGCCCCTTGCATGATCTGGTTCAGCTGCGTCTGCAGGCGTGCGCGCTCGGTCGCGCTCAGCGTGCTGATGGCTGCCGCCAGCCGCTTGCTGTAATCGGCAAGGGCTTCGCCTTCACGGCGCGGCAGTTTGAGAAGGCTGCCAAGCGTTTCGGCAAAAACGGAAAGGCTCTGCGCCAGCCGCATCTGGCCGGAAAGGCCAAGCAATTCCATGCTCGAACTCGTGCCAGCCGCGATCGGGCGAACGGCATCGAGCGCCGATTTGGTCGAAACAGGGGTTTCGAGCTCGACCACCTGGGTCGATGCCTGACGCTGGTTCGCCTGCATGGCATTGGCGACGGATGTGGCGGGAACAGGGGGCAGCATGGCCGGCTCCACGTCGGAGAGGCAGGTCCTCGTGTTGAAGAAACAGGCCGGCGAGACGGTGTGAAAGAGATTTGCGCTCTTGGCGGTCGTAACCGTCGCGCCTCATGGCGACTTTCATGCCGGATAATTCCGCTTAATATGCCGGAAACATCCCTAATGTTTTGCTAATGCGAACGCGGTCTCAGGCGAGAGTTGCGGAATGCCTGCGCTTCAGGATGTCATATATGCCGATATCGTCGATCTCGATGCGCGCTGACATGCCTTGATCGTCAGCATCGGCCTCTTTTCCCGCGGCCGCGCGTGCTGCAAGCGTTTCCTCAGTCTCCTGTGAGACGAGGGCGGAATCACCTGATTCCGACGCGTCAGACACTGCCTCGTCCGCTCTGGCCTCTGCCGACACGCCTTGTGATGGCTCGGCCATCTCCGCCTCGGCCGTCAGGGCCATCATCAGGATATCGTCTATGGTGCCGGCAGCATCGGATCCGCCTTCGGTCTTGTCCTGCGTCCGGTCGTGCAGACGGCGCTCATTGATGGCATCCTGCGCTTGCTTGACATCGTCGAGCTTCTCGGCGGCTTCCTTCGCCTTGATGTCATCAAGGCGCTCGGCGCGTGTTTCCTCGTCGACCACCCGGGTCGGGTCACTATATTGCGGCCCGAGCTTCAGTTCCTCCAGCGTGCTGGGATCGGAAACCTCATCGAGGCGCTGGAGAATCTTTGCCCGCTCGTCGGTCGTGGTCTTGCCGTCGCCATGCTTTCGGTCGAGCGCTTTTTCCAGCCTGTCGTTTTCTTCGCCCCAGGGATTCTTGATCGCTGCCACGAGATCCGTCAGGGAAATGTCGAGCTCGTCCAGTCCGAGCTCCTTGCTCAGATCATCGAGGCCCGAAGCGCCAACCGATTTCAGCGCACCTTCGATGGCACGGCCATAGGCATAGGAAGACATGCCGTCCTCGCGGCTGATGCCCAGCTTTTCGCCGACCTTGTCCATCAACTGTATCTTCAGTTCGTTGATGTCGACCTTGTTCATGCCGAAAAGGGCTTCGGCAATGCGGCCCTGTGCACGTCGGTTCTCCGCGCCGGCACTGATCCGTGCCTCCAGAAGCGGATCCTTTTTCTGGCCCGTCTTCTTTTCATCCTCCTGGCGACGCCGTTCCTCGATCGTGTCGATCATCGACCGCATGCTGTCGGTGATGGCGGCGCTGGCCGCGACCTGTGTTGGAAGTAGCATTGTCCTGCGCTCACGTTCCCATGGTTGCCGGAAGGCTAAGCGCGCAGGCTTAACGCTCCATTAAACAACCATGGTGAGAAACAGCGTCAGCTATGGGCAAAAATGTCCGTTTCGTCCCAGCCCAGCAGGTCGAGCTTGGACCGTGTCGGCAGAAACGCGAAGCAGGCCTCCGCCAGTTCCATGCGCTTGTCGCGGATCAGGCGGTTCACCTGCTTGTCGCGCAGCGCATGCAGGTGCAGCACGTCCGATGCCGCATATTCCAGCTGCGCCTGCGAAAGCACGTCGGCGGCCCAGTCCGTCTGTTGTTGCGCCTTGGAAATATCGACTTCCAGCAATTCGCGCAGATTGTCCTTCAGTCCGTGCCGGTCCGTATAGGTCCGGGTCAGCCGCGAGGCGATCTTGGTGCAGAAGACCGGTGCCGTCGTCACCCCAAAGGTGTGAAACAGCACGGCAATGTCGAAACGCCCGTAATGAAAGATCTTCTCATGGGTCGGATCGGCCAGCAGCGCCACCAGATTGGGCGCCTCTTTCTGGCCGGCGGCGATGCGGATCACATCCGCCGTGCCGTCACCGGGTGAAAGCTGCACGACACAGAGGCGGTCGCGGCGCGGCACCAGTCCCAGCGTTTCCGTATCGATGGCAACGGCGCCGGTGTAACGGGCAGCGTCGGCGGCTGAAATATCGCCTTGATGATAACGAATCTGGGCCATGGGATATCCTCTTTCGACTGTTGCCACGCTATACCGCAATCGCGAACGGCACCGCCATCTCTAAATGCTTTGCCTCGTTTGGAGTCAGGAAATTGGGCAGGGTTGCGCAGAACGCATTGCTGCGTTGCAACAAATTAGTTTCCCATTCCACTAAAGCATGGCTATAAGCAAATCATCGAAGCGGCACACTCCTCCTCCCAGTGCCGCCCGATACGGATCGACAACATCCTCCTCCTCCCAGTTGTCGGTCAAGTTTAAAGCCTGCCGCACCTCCTCCCGCGGCAGGCTTTTTCATTTTCAGCCCCTCGTTTCTGAGGGAGCCGTTGCTGATATTTTTCTCTTCTGTCGATGTTGTGAAGATGCGTCACGTAAGTGTCATCCGGCGCCGATATACCCCACCTCGCCTTCACTTTTACAAATCCTCAGCGAGGTTCCACCATGCGCAAAATTCTTGCCGCCCTGGTCGCTACGACCGTTCTTGCCGGCGCTGCTCAGGCTGCCGAAGTTTTCCCGCTCGATCGTGCCACGATCCTTTCGGGTTCGCCGTTCGACTTCAAGGTCGAGTTCGATGCCGTCGTGAAGCCGGAAGACGTGAAGATCACCGTCAACGGCCAAGACTACAAGGCGGCTCTCGGCGGGCAAGTCGAGTTCATCGCCGAGGAGAAGAACAAGGACAAGGTTCTGGGTTCGGCCGTCATCCTGCGCGGCGTCACCATCGCCAATGCCGGTGATTACAAGGTCGAGGTGTCGGCCGGTTCGGAAACCAGGAACGTCAGCTGGAATGTTTACGGCACGCCTGATCAGGCCAAGGCCAAGAACGTCATCTTCCTGATTGCCGACGGTCTTTCGGTCGCGCATCGCACTGCCGCCCGCATCATGTCCAAGGGCATGACCGAGGGCAAGGCCAATGGCCGCCTCAACATGGATGACGTGCCTCCGGTCGCCTTCATCGGCACCTCGGCCACCGACGCCGTTGCAACCGATAGCGCCAATACCATGTCGGCCTACATGACCGGGCACAAGACCGCCGTGAACGCCATCGGCGTTTATGCCGACCGCACGCCGGCCTCGCTGGACGACCCGAAGGTCGAAAACATCGCCGAAGCCCTGCGTCGCCAGACGAAGAAGTCGATCGGTATCGTGTCGACATCGGAACTGCAGGACGCAACGCCGGCCGCTGTCGTTGCCCATACCCGCAAGCGTGGCGACAAGGCCGACATCAACGGCATGCTGTTCGACGTGAAGCCGGAAGTCTTGCTCGGTGGCGGTTCGGCCTATTTCCTGCCGCAGTCCACCGCCGGTTCGAAGCGCAAGGACGACAAGGATTTTATCAAGCTGTTCCAGGATGCCGGTTACAAGCTGGCCACCAGCAAGGGTGAACTGGCAACGGTTGCCGGCGACAATGACGGCAAGATCCTCGGCCTGTTCCACACCGGCAACCTCGACACCACGCTCGACCGCGAATTCCTGAAAAAGGGCACGGTTGGCAAGTTCCCGGAACAGCCGGGTCTCGTTGAAATGACCAAGGTCGCCCTCGACACACTGTCGAAGAACCCGGAAGGTTTCTTCCTGATGGTTGAAGCCGCCAATGTCGACAAGATGTCCCATCCGCTGGATTGGGACCGTGCCGTTGTCGATACGATCGAGTTCGACCAAGCGATCGGTGTTGCCCGCGAATTCGCGGCGAAGAACCCCGACACGCTGATCGTCGTCACCGGCGACCACACCCACGGCGTTTCCATCATCGGCACCGTCGATGACGAAAAGCCGGGCACCGACATGCGCGAAAAGGTCGGCACTTATGCCGAAGCCGGTTTCCCCAACTATGAGGATACCAATGGTGATGGCTATCCGGATCGCGTCGATGTGTCCCGTCGCCTTTTCCTGAACGCCAATAACGGCCCGGACCATTACGAAACCTTCCGCCCGAAGCTTGATGGCCCGTTCGCTCCGGCCATCCAGAACGAAAAGAAGGAATATGTCGCCAACGAACAGTACAAGGACGTGCCCGGCGCCGTCTTCGTACCGGGCATCATCCCCAAGAGCGCAGACAGCGGCGTCCATGCCGTTGATGATGTGGTTCTGCAGGCCGAAGGCCCGGGCGCCGAAGGTTTCCGTGGCTACATGGAACAGAGCGACGTCTACAAGGGTCTCGCCGAAGCCTTCGCCCTTGGTGCAAAGCAGACCAACTAAGACCTGAACATTGCGAGGGCACGCCGTCATGGCGTGCCCTTGGCGTTGTCGCTCTTGCATCGCTCCTTGGTTGGGATCACGATGCCGGAGACATTTTTCAATAAGGAGAATGGTCATGAGCAAGCCGGTTCAGGCGCGGTTCAATCGCCGCCAAACCCTTCAGACCATGGGCTTGGGTCTCATCGCCAGTCTGCCCCTGCTTGCCACCGGAACGCGTGCGCAGGCGGCCAATAGCGACATCACGTTCGATGAGCTTTACGGCAAGGTCAGTGTGCTCGGGCTGGAGTTTTCCGAAAAGGTCAAGCAGCTGAACGGCAGGAAAATCGCCATGCGCGGTTTCATGGCGCCGCCGCTGAAGGCCGAAGCACAGTTTTTCGTGCTCACCGAAATTCCCATGTCGATCTGCCCGTTCTGCTCCACCGATAGCGATTGGCCGGACAATATCGTCGTCGTTTATCTTGGTGAAAAACAGACCTTTACCCAGCCCAGCCAGACGATCGAAGTGCGCGGCAAGCTCGAAATGGGCTCCTGGACAGATCCGGAAACCGGCTTTGTCAGTCTCCTGCGCATTCGTCAGGCCGAATACGCCACGGTTTGAAAACATGTTGTCGCTGAAAATCGAAAATCTCGCCGTCACCTTTCCCGGTCTGGCGGCGCCGGTGCTTGAGATCGATCACCTTGAAATCGCCGCCGGCAGCCATGTGGCGCTGACGGGTGGTTCCGGTTCCGGCAAGAGTACGCTCATCAACATTGTGGCAGGGCTGGAGCGCATCCGCACTGGCCGCGTGTTTTGGGGCGAGCAGAACCTCGCCGATCTTTCCGAAGGCAAGCGCGACCAATGGCGCGCCCAAAATATCGGCCTTGTCATGCAGGATTTTCATCTGTTTCCCGGTCTCTCCGCGCTCGACAACATTCTGCTGCCGGCACGTTTGTCGCGCGTCGCCAATGCTGAACTGCTGAAACGTGCGCGCACTCTGTTCGAAACGGTCGGCCTCAAGCGCCCCGAGCAGCACATCGAAACCATGTCGCGCGGCGAAATGCAGCGTGTGGCGATCGCTCGCGCTCTTTTGCGCAAGCCAGGCGTCATCATCGCCGACGAACCGACTGCAAGCCTCGATCTCGAAAGCGGCGAAGCGGTTGGTGATCTGCTTTTGTCCGTCGCCGCCGACGCGGGCTCAACGCTTATCGTCGCCAGCCATGACCAGCGCCTTGTCGAACGTCTCGGCCGCCGCCTGTCGCTGAAAAGCGGCCGTATCATCGGCGATGTCCCTGTTGGGGAGATCGCGGCATGATCCGTTTCATTCTTGCCGATCTGCGCCGTCTCTGGCTGGGTGGCGCCGTCGTCATTCTTCTGGTGGCGCTGGCAACGGCGCTCGGCGTTGCCGTCACACTTCAGGAACGTTCCCTGCGCCTGGGCAGCGCGCGGGCGGCGGATAAATTCGATCTCGTCGTCGGTGCCGCCGGCAGCGAAACCCAGTTGATCCTCTCTTCGATCTTCCTGCAGCCCGCGCCACTGCCGCTCGTGGATGGTTCGGTGCTGACCAAGCTGGCCGCCGATCCGCGCGTGTCCTGGGCGGCACCGGTCGGTTTTGGTGATTCTTTCGGCGGTTATCCGATTGTCGGAACAACCACCAGCCTGATCAATGGCACGACAACCGGTTTTTCTGCAGGAAAAATGTTCGCGCTGGAAGGCGAAGCCGTTCTCGGTGCCGCTGTCGATTTGTCCATCGGGGCGGAAATCAAGCCCATGCATGGCACGGCCGAAACCGGTGGCCATACCCATGCGGGTGCGGCCTACAAGGTGGTCGGCAAGCTGCAGCCCACCGGCACGCCATGGGATCGCGCCATTCTGGTGCCGATTCAGGCTGTCTGGCACGTTCACAATCTTGGCCATGAGCATGGCGAGGAGGAGCATCATGACGAAGACGGTCATGACCATGCCCACGAAGGCGAGGAAGGGCACGGCGATACACATGCCGATGATGCAATGGAGCCGACGGCCCAGCCTGCTGCTCAGGTGGCCACGCAGCGGCAAGAGCAGAAATATGCCTTCGCGCTTGGCGCTGCTTCCTCGAAGCATGTCGAGGAAGAACATCACGGCGCAATCGATGCCGACGCGCCCATCGTCGAGACCTTTGGTTCATTCACGCCGGGCCTGCCGGCCATTCTCGTAAAACCCAAAACCATCGCCGATGCCTATCGCCTGCGTCAGGAATACCGATCGGGCTCCACGCTCGGTGTCTTTCCTGGCGAGGTTTTGACCAGCCTTTATGCCACGCTCGGCGATGCCAAAATGGTGTTGAGCGCCGTTGCTGCCGGCTCGCAGGGTCTGGTCGCTGCAGCACTCGTGCTGGTGACAGTGATTCACGTGGGTCAACGCCGCCGCCAGATCGGTGCCTTGCGGGCGTTCGGTGCGCCGCGCAGTTCGGTCTTCCTTATCGTCTGGCTGGAACTGTTCCTGCTCGTCGCGCTCGGTGTCGGCATCGGCTTTCTGATCGGTCTGGGTGCGGCCCATATTGGCGCGCAGATGTTCACCGCCAAGAGCGGCGTCATCCTGCCTGTCGGCTTCACCCGCGAGGATGCGCGGCTGGCGCTGATCCTGCTCGGTTTTGCCGGTATTCTGGCCGCTGTGCCGGCCCTGCTTGCCTATCGCCAATCACCCGCTCAGGCCCTCAGAGCCTGAGCAAAGCCGGCATCCGTCTCAACGAAGGGCGGTGATCGCGGCCATCACGTCTTCTTCGATCGTCAGGCCTGCCTCCAGCGCAGTCCGGCGCAATCCGCGACCACGGCGACCCGGAAGCCGCACACCCTCTTCACGGGCCATCTCCGCGGCAAGGGCAGCTATCCGCTCCGTCGCGCCACCACCTGCAGTCGCCTCCGGATCGATGGCGATGATCATCTGGCCAAGCGACGGGGCAGGGCCGTGTTCATCGAACAGCGAGCTGGCCTGATAGGAAAAGTTTGCCCCCGTCAGACCGGCAGCCAGAACCTCGACCATCAGTGCCAGAGCCGCGCCCTTGGCGCCGCCGGCCGGCGCCATCGTGCCTTTCAGCGCTTCTGAAGCATCGGTGGTCGGATTGCCATCGGCGTCAAAAGCCCAGTCGTCCGGAATGCTGGCGTTTTTCTGGCTTGCCGCCATCACTTTTCCACGCGCGACCTTGGAGAGGGCCAGATCGATCACCAGCGGATCGCTGCCTGCCACCGGCACGCCGAAGGCAATCGGGTTGGTGCCGTAGAGTGGCGTCTTGCCGCCCCATGGCGCCATGGCCGCCGGCGCATTGGCAAACATCATCGCCACCAGCCCCTGTTCGGCAAACCGTTCCACCGTCAGTGCCATAACCCCGGCATGGTGCGAACGGTTTATGGCGGCAAGCGCGATCCCCTGTTCACGCACGATGGCCGGTAGCATGTTCACGGCCAGATCCAGCGCCGGATAGGCAAAACCATGACAGGCATCGATAGCCAGAATGCCGGGCCTTGGTCGTGAAGGCAGCGGTTTGGCGCGGCCATCCACCTTGCCGCTCTGCACCTGTTTCACATAGGCCGGCACACGGCGAAGCCCATGGCCGGATTGGCCGGCGGCTTCCGATTGTGTGAGCGCGCGGGCAACCGAGGCCGCTGCCGGGGCATCGACGCCGTTATGCTCAAAGACGGAGGATATGAGACGTTCGGCTTCTGCCAGGGAAATGGTCATGAACTGCACCTTTTGCGATGCAGCAAAGTTAGCAAGCGCCAACTCGAAACGCCACCGCCGCAACCGACAAGTTCGGTTGCGGCGCAAGGTTTTTAGCGAAGGGTGAACTGCATCGGGAAGGTGATGGTCTTGTTTACGCCGTTCGGCGGAGCCGGAACCGGCGAGGCGCGCTTGACGAGCGCCAGCACTTCCTGGTCCAGCGCCGACGAGCCGGATGAACGCGACAGCGAAACCGACAGGACGTTGCCGCCATTGTCGATCTGGAAACGGACATAGACCGTTCCTTCCTCGCGATTCGAGCGGGCTGCCTGCGGATACCTCTTCCTGCGCTCCAGATGCGCGGCAAGGCGTCCCTGCCAGCGCTGCGGCGACATCGAAGATGAGCGGGAATTGCTCGCCGACGTCTGCTGCGCCGCCGTCCGGTTGGACTGGTTGGCATCCACCTTGGCTTCCTGCCGCGCCTGCGAGGCTTGCACCTGCTTTTTCGGGCGCGGTTTCTCGGCCACCTTCTTCTTCACCGGCACTTCGGGTTTCTTTTCAACCGGTTCGGGCGGGCGCATCGTTGGCAGCGGCACTTCGACATTGTCGAGCGCAGCCATCTGTTCTTCCACGATCGGGTCGACCTGCGGCTCCGGTGGTTCTTCCGGCACGGTTTCCGTCACTTCCTGAACCGGTTCGGGCTCGGGTTCCGGTGGCGGTTCTTCGATAACCGGCTCCGGTGGCGGCGGCTCCGGCGGCGTTACCTCTTCCGGAGGTGTTTCCGGCGGCTGCTCCACGGGTTGTGGCGTGTCGCTCTTGACCTCTTCCGTGGTTTCCGTCTGCTCGGCGATCTGCGTTTCTTCCGGTTTGGCTGCTTCGGGAACCGGTGCAAGTTCGATCATGATCGCCGGCGGCGGCGCGTTGTCGCCAGCCGCCATCTCGGGTTCGCGCATCAGGTAGAGGCCTGCGCCGACATGCAGGGCAAGCACGACGAGACCCGCCGAGCACCATAGCGCGGCCTCCCCAACACGCCCGGCCGGCGAAGGATTGAAGCGGACCGAGTTCACGGGTTTGCACCTCCGGCAGGAGCGGGAGCCGCCGAAGGCTGGGCTGCTGGTGCAGCCGGCGCTGCGCCATCCTGGGCCGGCATCGGTGCTGGCAGGCTTTCCAGACCCACAAGCGCGATCTTCAGGTAACCGGCGTCACGCAGAAGGTTCATGACCTCCATGAAGTGGCCGTAATCAACCATCTTGTCGGCACGCAGGAAGATGCGGGTGTCGCGCTTGCCCTCGGTCAGGCGATCGAGCGTCGTCGCCAGTTCCTCGCGTGCAACGACATCATTGCCGAGGTTGAGCGTCAGGTCCTGCTTGACCGTCAGATACATCGGCTCGTCCGGTCTTTCAGCAGGTCTGGCGGTGGAGGCTGGCAGATCGACATTGACGTCGACGGTTGCAAGCGGCGCTGCCACCATGAAGATGATCAGGAGAACCAGCATGACGTCGATGAACGGCGTCACGTTGATTTCGTGGTTATCCGGCATTTCCTCGCCGTGATGTTCGCGGATGCCTCCAGCCATGGTACTTACTCCCCGGCGACGAGCGAAACCGGCTTGGCGCGGCCGCCTGGCGGCACCTTGCGGAAGTCGAGATCACGGCTGACCAGACGCTCGACACCAGAAGCGGCATCGGCCAGAAGCTGGCGATAACCGGTCACCGAGCGGGCAAACAGGTTGTAGATCACCACGGCCGGAATGGCGGCCACGAGGCCGATGGCCGTTGCCAGAAGCGCTTCGGCGATACCCGGTGCCACAACGGCAAGATTGGTGGTGTTCGATTCCGAAATGCCGATAAACGAGTTCATGATACCCCAGACGGTGCCGAACAGGCCGACAAACGGGCCGACGGAACCAATGGTCGCCAGAATGCCGGTACCACGCGCCATGCGACGGCCTGCAAAGGCTTCGATACGCGAGAGAACGGAGGAAACACGTTCCTTCACGCCATCACCTTCTGCATGTTCGATCGCGGCTTCGGAAATTTCCATTTCCTCGGCGGCTGCGCGCAGCATCGTGGCGGCCGGGCCACCGCGGCCCTCGGTTGCCTGCACGGCTTCCGCCAGCGTGCGCGAATTGCGGATGGCCTTGATCGTCCGCTTGGCGCGGGCGCGGGCGCCTGCCAGTTCCAGCGTCTTGGCAAACCACACGGTCCAGGTCAGAAGCGAAGCGATGGCAAGGCCGATCATCACGGCTTTGACGACCCAGTCGGCCTGCATGAACATGCCCCAGGGCGAAAGATCGTGCGGCAGGTCGGCGCGTGGTGCTTCTTCACCTGTGGCAGGTGCGAGATCGGTAACTTGCGGCGTCTGTTCTGCACCCGGCTGTGCCGTTGCGGCAGCGCCGGCAGGCTCCGTGCCCTGTGTTGCAGGGACGGACTGTTCGGATGTTGTTGGTGCGCTCGGGGTAACACCTGCCGGCGGTGTTGCCGGTGCAGCGTTGGTGTCTGCTGGCGCCTGCGTGGACCCGGCCGGAGTGGACTGTGGCGGAGCCGAAGGAGCCTGATCCGTCGGCTGAGCCTGTGGCAGACGGCCCGTCGGGGCCTGTGCTGCCGGGGCTTGCGCCGTTGGCGCCTGCTCGGGCGTGCTCGGCTGAGAAGCTGCGGGCGTTTCCGCCGGCGGCGTCTGCGCATGCACAGAAGCGGTCATCAGCGTTGCGGCAATGAGCGCCGTGCAGGAAAATAATTGCATGCCACGGCCACGGGTGGTCGAAACGCGATTTTCGGCAATGGACATTCAGAAATTCTCCGGACTCGAAACAGGCTTGCACGATGCATCCCATCGTGTGCCATGCCCGGGCGAATGCATTGGCATTCAATCCGTCAGCGAACATGCCCCAGGCGACGCTCGTACCGTTCGGTTACCCGATAGTAAACTTGACTACATTTGGCAACAATAAATTGCTGCGCCACGGTAAAATATGCTTGTCCGAATCAAGTTTTCGCGCACTCACCACTGCTGCCTTTCCGCAAAAGCTGCTGCGAATTTGTGCGCCGGGAAATGCGGATGCCCAAATAAAAAAGCCGCCCGACATGCCCGGGCGGCTTTCCGTTTTTCAGTCCTGTCCGGCTTAGAGCGAACGGGTGATGTGTTCCACGCGGAAGCACTCGATGACGTCGCCTGCGCGGATGTCTTCGTAGTTCTCGAAGGCCATACCGCATTCCTGGCCCATCGGCACTTCGGACACTTCGTCCTTGAAGCGCTTGAGCGTCTTGAGCTTGCCTTCGTGGATGACGACGTTGTCGCGCAGAAGGCGGACACCTGCACCACGCTCCACCTTGCCTTCGACGACGCGGCAACCCGCGACCTTGCCGGTCTTGGTGATGTTGAACACTTCCAGGATTTCGGCATTGCCGAGGAAGGTTTCGCGGCGTTCCGGCGAAAGCAGACCCGACATCGCTGCCTTCACGTCATCCACCAGATCGTAGATGATGTTGTAGTAGCGAAGTTCGATGCCACCGCGTTCGGCCGCCAGACGGGCCTGTGCATTGGCACGAACGTTGAAGCCGATGATCGCGGCATTGGATGCTTCGGCAAGCGAAAGATCCGATTCCGTGATGGCACCTGCGCCTGAGTGAACGATGCGGGCACGCACCTCGTCGGTGCCGAGCTTGTCGAGCGATGCGATGATCGCTTCGACCGAACCCTGCACGTCGCCCTTGATGAGCAGCGGGAACTCCTTGTAGCCGGTGTTCTGCAGCTTGCTCATCATCTGTTCGAGCGAACCGCGCTGACCGGACTGACGGGCAACCGCCTTGTCGCGGGCCAGACGCTGGCGATATTCGGAAATCTCGCGAGCACGGGCTTCGTTTTCGACAACGGCGAAACGGTCACCGGCAGCAGGCGTACCCGACAGGCCGAGGATCTCGACCGGCATGGCAGGTCCCGCTTCCTTGACGTGGTCGCCCTTGTCGGTGACGAGAGCACGAACACGGCCCCACTGGTCGCCGGCAACGATGATCTGGCCTGGCTTCAGCGTGCCCTTCTGGACGAGTACGGTCGCAACCGCACCACGACCACGATCGAGCTGGGCTTCGATGACGATACCTTCGGCAGTACGGACCGGGTCGGCCTTGAGGTCGAGGATTTCGGCCTGCAGCAGCACGGCTTCGAGCAGCTTGTCGAGGTTCAGCTTGTTCTTGGCAGACACTTCGACGTCGAGCACTTCACCGCCCAGCGATTCAACGAAGACTTCGTGCTGCAGAAGCTGCTGACGGACCTTGTCCGGGTTGGCTTCGTGCTTGTCGATCTTGTTGATCGCCACGATGATCGGAACGCCGGCAGCCTTTGCGTGGCTGATGGATTCGATCGTCTGCGGCATCACGGCGTCGTCGGCTGCAACCACCAGGATCGCGATATCCGTCGCCTGCGCACCACGGGCACGCATGGCCGTGAAGGCGGCGTGGCCGGGGGTGTCGATGAAGGTGATCTTCTGGCCGTTCTGTTCGACCTGATAGGCACCGATATGCTGGGTAATGCCACCGGCTTCACCCGATACGACATTGGCCTGACGGATGGCGTCGAGCAGCGAGGTCTTGCCGTGGTCGACGTGACCCATGATCGTCACGACCGGAGGACGCGTGATCATTTCGACGGCGTCGTCGGCCACGTCGAAGATACCTTCTTCAACGTCGGATTCCGAAACGCGCTTGACCGTGTGGCCGAATTCCGAGGCGATGAGTTCGGCCAAGTCGGCGTCGATGACGTCGCCCGGCTTCATCATCTGACCTTCCTTCATCAGGTACTTGATCACATCGACAGCCCGTTCGGACATACGCTGCGACAGTTCCTGAATGGTGATGGTTTCCGGCAGGATGACTTCGCGGATAACCTTTTCACGGGTTTCCTGCATCTGGCTGCGGCGGAACTTTTCCTGGCGGCGGCGCATGGCAGCCATCGAGCGGCCACGGTTGTTACCGTCGTCGTCCGTGCTGGCAGCAGTAATCGTCAGCTTGCCCTGGCGGCGACCATCGTCGGCCTTCGGGCGTGCCGGTGCCTTGGCCGGAACAACGACAGTTGCCTTGCCACGGTTCGGAGCGCCACCGCGCGGCGGGCCGCGACGGTCGTCTTCTTCGCCGACATTGCGGCGGCCGGGAACGGCAGCGGCGCTGCCGGGTGCGGCAGGACGCGTGGTCTGCGGACGATTTTCCTGATTGCGGGTCGCGGCCGCAGCGGCTGCAGCCGGCTGAGCGGCAGGTGCCTCAACAACAGGTTCAACAACCGGTTCGGGCTTCGGCAGGGCTGCAATGCGTGCAGCTTCAGCTTCGGCTTCGATACGGCGCTGTTCTTCCTCGACCTTGCGACGAGCTTCGTCTTCGGCGCGCTTCTTGGCTTCCTCGACTTCGCGGGCCTGTGCTTCCACAAGCGCGCGGCGACGTGCGTCCATTTCGCTGGCCGACAGATCGTGCAGCACGGCGCCACGCGGGCGTTCCGGCTGGCGAACCGGCGTCGGGGCCGGACGATGCGCCTGTGTCTGCTGATGAACGCGGGTCTGCGTCTGAGCCGGGGCAGGTGCTGCCGCACGTGGTGCGGCTGCCGGAGCGGCCGGGCGTGCTGCAGGCGCAGCTGAAGCCGTCGGCGAAGCGGCAGATGCCGTAGCCGGCGTTTCAGCGCGCGGTGCTACCGGCGTCGTGATCGGGGTGATCGGCTTTTCGTCCTGCGGGCGGGTCGGGCGGCGTTTTACCGTTTCGACGACGACCGACTTCGTACGGCCGCGCCCCATATCCTGGCGCACGGTACCCTGGCTCATCCCTGATGGTTTCAGGGTGAGGGTCTTCTTTACGCCGCCTGTCTTGTCGTCTTTGTTGTCCGTCATTCCGTTCCTGTTCCTTCGCACAGGACCGGATGAAGACCATCAGACCCTGTGTTTCAATACACGTCGTTCAATGCGGCAGCCGGCTTTTGCCGGTAACCGTGTCATGTCTCTGACCGGCCAGCGCCGCCATTTGCTCCGGAAGGACCGTTATGACGGTACGTTTCGAGCATGGTTGCGCGCTTCACTACACCTTCACCTGCCTGGCCTGCAAGCGCCACGGCATGGATAAAAGCATTCTGGCCCATCAGTTCGTCCATTTCGGCTGCGGTGAACAACGAGAAGGAAGGGATCTCCTCCTCCAGATCGTTTCCGAGCCGCCAGGCCTTTCGGGCCTGGTCGATCTTGCGTTTGCCGTCCGCAGCGGCGTCCAGCGCGTGAAACACGGCCAGAGCCTCGCCCGAGCGGACAGCGGCATCCACCTTCGTCGCGCCGGTCACGAACTGGCCTGCCTTGCGGGCCATGTTCATCATGCCGGCCACCTGAACGACCAGAAGCTGGTCAACCAGGGCGCCGAGTTCCGGCTCCGCACGCACATCCTTGTTCTTCAGAGCGCGTGCAAAAATCTTGCGGGCCACGGCCTTGTCGACCAGAGCCCGTTCCGCCTTCACCCAGCAGCCGCGACCGGGCAACTGGCGTTTCAGGTCGGGAACCACCGTCCCGTCAGGGCCGGCCACGAAGCGGATCAGCGTTTCCGGTGATCCGGCCTCGCGCGTCACGATACAGGTGCGGTCGTTGAAAACCTCGTCCGCAGCCTGATCTTCGTGATCACCGTTGGCAGAAGCCTCGGCAATCATTCCTGTTCAGCGGCTTCCGCCTCCTCCGAGGTCTCGGCAACTTCTTCTTCGGCCGTTGCAAGGTCAGCCTCGGTGATCCAGCCGGCCAGAAGGCGGGCCTGAACGATCATGTTTTCGGCTTCAACACGGGAAACGTCGAACTTCGAGAACGTGCCCTCGAACTTCTTGGTCTCGTTGTTCTTGCGCTCCGACCAGCCGACGAGATCGTCGGCTGCGCAGCCGGCAAAGTCTTCGACCGTCTTGATGCCTTCTTCGCCGAGCGCCACCAGCATCTGGGCGGTGAGGCCATCGATCTGCTTCAGCTCGTCCTGAACGCCGAGCGCCACGCGCTTGGCATCGTTTTCGGCTTCGATACGCTCCAGGAATTCCTTGGCGCGGGTCTGGATCTCGTTGGCGGTGTCTTCGTCGAAACCGTCGATCGAGGCGATTTCGTCGAGTTCGACGTAAGCCAGTTCCTCAACGGCGGCAAAACCTTCCGAAGCAAGCACCTGGCCGACCATTTCGTCGACGTCCAGCGCTTCCATGAACAGGTTGGTGCGCTCGTTGAATTCCTTCTGACGGCGTTCCGACTCTTCGGCTTCCGTCATGATGTCGATATCCCAGCCGGTCAGCTGCGAAGCGAGGCGGACGTTCTGGCCGCGACGGCCGATGGCCAGCGACAGCTGCTCGTCCGGAACCACGACTTCGATACGCTCGGCATCTTCGTCGAGAACGACCTTGGCGACTTCAGCCGGCTGCAGGGCGTTGACGATGAAGGAAGCCGGATCCTGGCTCCACGGAATGATGTCGATCTTTTCGCCCTGAAGCTCGCCGACAACGGCCTGAACGCGCGAACCGCGCATACCGACGCAGGCGCCGACCGGATCGATCGAGCTATCGTTCGAAATGACGGCGATCTTGGCGCGGGAACCCGGGTCACGGGCAACCGACTTGATCTGGATGATGCCGTCGTAGATTTCCGGCACTTCCATGGTGAAGAGTTTCACCATGAACTGCGGATGCGTACGCGACAGGAAAATCTGCGGGCCACGCTGTTCGCGGCGCACGTCGTAGACGTAGGCGCGAACGCGGTCGCCGTAACGCATGTTTTCGCGCGGGATCATCTCGTCGCGACGGATGATGCCTTCGCCACGGCCGAGATCGACGATGACGTTGCCGTATTCGACGCGCTTGACGGTACCGTTGACGATTTCGCCCATGCGGTCCTTGAACTCGTCGAACTGGCGATCACGCTCGGCTTCGCGCACCTTCTGCACGATGACCTGCTTGGCCGACTGGGCGGCGATGCGGCCAAAGTCCATCGGCGGCAGCGGGTCGGCGATGAAGTCGCCGAGCTTGGCGTCGACATTGCGGTCGCGCGCCAGTTCCAGCGGGATCTGCGTGCCGTAGTCTTCGGCCACTTCGACCACTTCGAGAAGACGCTGAAGGCGGATTTCGCCGGTCTTCGAGTTGATGTCGGCGCGAATATTGGTCTCAGAGCCGTAACGCGAACGTGCGGCCTTCTGGATCGCGTCGGCCATGGCGGCCAGAACGATTTCCCGGTCGATGACCTTTTCGCGCGCAACTGCATCTGCGATCTGCAGAAGTTCAAGCCGGTTCGCACTCACTGCCATAGTCGTTGGTCTCCGTAGGTCGAAATGCTGACTGCCGTCAGGCAGGGTTTCGTTTGTTATTCTGCGTCTTGTTCGTCTGCGTCGTCGTTCTGGTTGGCCGCCTGCTTGGCAAGCTTGTCGGCCTTCAGAGCGTCGCGGATCAGGTCGTCCGTCAGGATCAGCTTGCCTTCGGCCAGAGCCGAGTACGGAATGGTCACGCGTGGCTCTTCGCCGTAGGCCACCTGGTCACGCTCAAGCACAAAGCCGTCTTCGTTGGTCTCGCCGATCTTGCCGCGGAACCGCTTCTTGGTGTCGATCAGGATCGAGGTTTCGATCTTGACGAGATGACCGGTCCAGCGGGCAAAATCGGACTTGCGTACCATGGGGCGATCGATGCCCGGCGACGACACTTCCAGATGATACTCCCGATCGATCGGATCTTCCACATCGAGAACAGGCGAAATCGCGGTCGATACGGCTTCGCAGCCCTCGACATCCATCGTGCCGTCTTCGCGCTCGGCCATGATCTGCAGCGTCATGCCGTTCTGGTTCATCATGCGCACGCGCACCAGACGGAAACCCATGCCGATCAGCGTGGGTTCGATGATTTCCGCGATCCTGAGGTCAAGGCCGGTCTCGACGATGAGACGTGGCTCCAGTTCGGTAGGCTGCATGTTTTATCCGGCGTGTTATCGCTTGAAAGCGAAGCTGCTCCCGCGACCGGCTAATAAAAAAGAGCGGGTCCTTGCGGGCCCACCCTCCATCAACCGATCAAGAATTTAAAGGCTATATACGCCTCAAGCCGCAGGATTGCAAGGGTTGTACGATCAGCGGTTTAGCCTCGTCTAAACCATATCGGCATCGGCCCCTCTTTCAGCTTGCCCTCATGCGCCATGTCTCTAGGTTAGGGGTAACCAAGAATCATTCAGGAACAGCACAGTGCCCGATCGGGTGTCGCCTCTCGCGCCTTTCAGCCACCAGACATTTCGCACCGTCTGGTTCGCCAGCATCTCCTCCAATCTCGGCGGGCTGATACAGGCGGTGGGTGCCGCCTGGATGATGACCTCGATCAGCAACTCGCAGGACATGGTGGCGCTGGTGCAGTCGTCGACGACGCTGCCGATCATGCTGTTCTCGCTGATTTCGGGCGCTTTGGCCGATAATTACAATCGCCGCGGCATCATGCTGACCGCCCAGATCTTCATGCTGGTCGTGTCCTCGCTTTTGACGCTCTGTGCCTATCTCGACGTCTTGACGCCCTGGTCTCTCCTGACCTTCACCTTCCTGATCGGCTGCGGCGTGGCGCTCAACAACCCGTCCTGGCAGGCATCGGTGGGGGATATGGTGCCGCGCGAAGTGCTGCCGGCCGCCGTGACGCTCAACAGCGTCGGTTTCAACATCACCCGCAGCGTCGGCCCGGCCATCGGTGGCGCCATCGTCGCCGGTGCAGGAGCTGCCGCCGCCTTTGCCGCCAACTCGATCAGCTATTTTGCGCTCATCTACGCGCTCGCCCGCTGGCGCCCGCAATATGTAAAAACAAAACTGCCGCGCGAAACCATGATGCGCGCCATCTCCGCCGGCATCGGTTATGTCGCCATGTCGCCGAACATCCTCAACGTGATGTTCCGCTCCTGCATTTTCGGCCTTTCCACCAGCATCATTCTGGCCCTGCTGCCGATCGTCGCGCGCGATCTCGTCTCCGGCGGCCCACTCACCTACGGCATCATGCTCGGCGCCTTCGGCGTCGGCGCCATCGGCGGCGCATTCGCCAATGCCGGTCTGCGGGAACGGTTCTCGTCGGAAACCATCGTCCGCATCTCGTTTTGCGGTTTTGCCATCAGCGCCGTCGTCACCGCTTTCAGCACCAATGCATGGGTCACCACGGCCGTCATGCTCATTCCCGGCGCCTGCTGGGTCATGGCGCTGTCGCTGTTCAATGTCACGGTGCAGATGTCGACGCCGCGCTGGGTGGTCGGCCGCGCCCTGTCGCTCTACCAGACGGCGGTTTTCGGCGGCATGGCCGGCGGCAGCTGGATGTGGGGCCTCGTCGCGGAAGATCACGGCGCCCCGGTCGCCTTCCTCTGTTCCGCCGCCGTCATGGTGCTCGGCATCGTCATCGGTTTTCGCATGCGCCTGCCGCAGTTCGAAAGCCTCAATCTCGATCCGCTGGGCACATTCAACGAACCGTCTTTGCGTCTCGACCTGAAGGCCCGAAGCGGCCCGATCGTGCTGCTGATCGATTACACGATCGGCGAAAAGGACGTGGCTGAGTTCCTCGAACTGATGTCGCAGCGCCGCCGTATCCGTATCCGTGATGGCGCCCGCCAGTGGACGCTGATGCGCGATCTGGAAAACCCGGATATCTGGACGGAAACCTATCACACCGCCACCTGGGCGGATTACGTGCGCCACAACCAGCGCCGCACCCAGGCGGATGCCGATGTGTGGAAACGTATCCGCGAACTGCATGTCGGCGAAGTTGGTCCGCGCGTTCACCGCATGATCGAACGTCAGGCTATTCCGCCACGCGATGATATTTTTCACAAGGCCCCGATCGACCTGCAGCATTGAGGCAGGTCGGCAAAGCCTCGGCTTATCGCAATTTGCCCTTCAGCGAGGCGTCGGGATAGCAGGTCTGCGCCAGACCGTTTTTGGCCTGCCAGTCGCCCAGCGAACGGCGGGTCTTGAAACCCGGTAATCCATCGACATTGCCGACATCGTATCCCTTGGCGACCAGCGCCTTCTGCATGGCCAGTACATCGGAGCGCAGCATCTTGCCGACATCGCCCCATTTCGCCTGGAACGGTCCCGCCCCATAAGCGATGCGATCGGCCAGATTGCCGATGAACAGCGCATAGAGGTCGGAATTGTTGTATTGCTTGATGACGTAAAAATTCGGCGTCACCAGAAATTCCGGTCCACCACGACCGGCCGGCACTAGCATCATGCCATCGGCCTTCAGGTCGGCAGAAGGAAACGCCTTGCCGGAAATGCGCGTGATGCCCATGTTGCCCCAAGCGGAAACCGGCTTGGCCAGATCAGGCCCTTCCTGCGCGCAGGAGACGTTTTGCGGAATACTGACCTCAAAACCCCAGTCGCGGCTGCGCTGCCAGCCTTCCTTTTGCAGGTAATGGCCGATCGAGGCGAGCGCATCCGGCACCGAGTTCCAGATATCGGCGCGGCCATCGCCATCGAAATCCACGGCATATTTCAGATAGCTGGTCGGCATGAACTGCGGCTGGCCGAGTGCGCCGGCCCATGAACCCTTCATGGTCGCGGCACTGACATCGCCGCGCTGGATCATCTGCAAGGCTGCTATCAGTTCTTCGCGAAACATGTCCTTGCGGGTCGACATGAAGGCTTTTGTCGCCAGAACCTGCACGGCTGAATAAGGCAGGCGCGCCTTGCCGAAACCGGATTCCCGGCCCCAGATGGCAACGATCACCTCACCTGGCACGCCGTAAGCGGCCTCGATCTTTTTCAGCGTCGCTGCGTGTGTGCTGGCGAGGCCGCGGCCGGTCGCCGCCAGTCCCTGCAGGCGCTTTTCGTTGAAGTAGGCGCCCGGTGAGGAAAATTCCGCCTGGCTCTGGTCCTGTTTTTTCGGCGGCTTCGCTCCCGGCGGCACCAGATCCGGCAGGTCCCAGTTCAGCGAAACGCCATCGAAAGCGGCCTTGATCGTGCGCTCTGAAACACCAGCCTTTTTTGCAGCTGGAGAAAGATCGCTGGCGATCCATCGCTGGAACTGTTTTTCGACATCCGGCTTGTTTTGGGCAAGTGCGGGGAGGGGAAGGAAAGCGAGAAGGCAGGTCAGAGCCGCTGAAAATCGTGCTTTCATCGAAAAATCCTCCTCAGATCGCCGTGCGCGCCCGAAGCGCTGCACTCAGCGTGCCTTCATCGAGATAATCCAGCTCACCACCCACCGGCACGCCATGCGCCAGACGAGTAATGGCAACGCCGAGATCGGCCAGCCGGTCGGTAATGTAATGCGCCGTCGTCTGCCCTTCGACGGTGGCGTTGACCGCGATGATGATTTCCTTGATGCCGCCTTCGCTCACCCGGTCGATCAGCCCCTTGATGTTCAGATCATCCGGTCCGACGCCATCGAGCGGCGACAGCGTGCCGCCCAGCACGTGGTAGGCAGCGTTCATCACGCCCGCCCGCTCCAGCGCCCAAAGATCTGAAACATCCTCAACGACGATGATGACCGACTGGTCGCGACGATCGTCGGTGCACACGGTGCAGGGATCGATCGTATCGACATTGCCGCAGCGCGAGCAGACTTTTACCTTGTCATAGGCCTCGCCCATGGCGGATCCGAGCGGACCCAGCAATTGGTCCTTTTTCTTGATCAGGTGAAGTGCTGCCCGCCTTGCGGAGCGGGGCCCAAGTCCCGGCACTTTCGCCAGAAGCTGGATGAGTTTTTCAATTTCGGGACCGGTCACGCGTTTTGCCATGCGCCGCTTGTAGCCGATTCATCGGCACCTGTCCTCATAAACGGAGGGGCTTCAGAAACGGTCGGAGAAACTCTTTCGTTCGTAGAAATACGGCAGAAAGATCGGCGATCAGGCTTCTGGGACCCAATATCACCAATCCGTGATGTTTGGTGATGTGGCGCGAGCGGTTTTGCGCCCTATACCGCTTGGGTGATGGCCATGCGGAGCTTTTTATGAGTGTTTTGAAGCGCGTTCCCTTTGTGATCCTGCTCGGCGGGCTGAGCTTGTCGTTTTGCGGCGCGGTCAGTGCCGTCGCCGAGGAAACGGACGAGATCACGCATGACCAGTCGGTTTTCCTTTTCGGCGGTGGTATGACGGATGGTGACATGGCCGAGTCGGCCAATCCGTTCGGGGTTGGTTATGAAGGGCATCCGCTCTTTGGTATCGGCTACCAGATGTTTCCCTACGAGATCGGCGCCGTGAAGCTTGGTGTCGAAGCCGGCATTGCCGGGCGGTTTGGCGGCAATGCCAATGCGGAAATCTGGGGCGGTGTCGTCGGCCGTTACGAAGGCATTGAAATCGCCAATACCGTTCGCATCGTCCCATCCTTCACCTTCGGTCTCAGCCATGTGACGAAAACCATGAATGGCCGCGAACGCAAGAACGAGGAAGAACGTAACGGCAATGCCGGCACGCTCTTTTACCTCGGTCCGGAGATCAGTTTCAGCACGGTCTCCCGTCCCGATGTCGAGCTGTTCTGGCGTCTGCATCACCGCTCCGGCGCATGGGGCACCTTGGGTGACATGCATGGAGGCTCGAACGCCAATGTTGTCGGCGTACGTTACAAGTTCTGACGAAGAGGATTGTCAGCGCGCCGCGATCGCTGCCGCAGCACCCGCCATGGTGCCGGCTGAAATGCGGTTGGCGATCTTGACTGCACGCGGGCTTTTCAAAAACTGCCGCGCCTTGGCCGCCAGCGCCATCCAGGCAACGTCTACGGTTGCCAGAACCACGATCATCGCCGCCACCAGTTCGGCCCAGCCAATCAGCGTCACGCCGGCAAGGTCGATGATGGAAGGCAGAAGCGCCACGTAAAACATCATGATTTTTGGGTTGCCGAGCGTCACCGTCAGGCCGGCCAGAAACAGTTTTGTCGCAGAGCGGCTTTCCGGCAGGTCCTCATCGCCAACGGTCGCGGGCGCAGTCCACATTTTCCAGGCCAGATAGAGAAGATAGGCGACGCCGGTCCACTTGATGGCCACGAAGATAGGCTGAAAGCTTTCCGCCACGGCGGCAAGACCGGCCACGGCGAGCGACAGCCAGATCGCCTCACCCACCCACATGGCGGCGATGAAAGGCAGCACGTTGCGCCAGCCCTTGGAAAGCACGCGGGCGACGAGTGCGGCGATGCTTGGGCCCGGTGAGCCTGCAGCCACGAAAAGGGCTGCTGCGAAAACCAGAATGGATGTGAATGTCACGGCCGCGCTCCTTCCGGCACAGAAAAAATCGGGCGCATTCCGTATGGAATGCGCCCGATCCTGTTGAGAATCAGAACGGGAACTTCATGCCCGGAGGGATCGGCAGGCCGGCGGTCAGTTCGCGGGTCTTTTCCGCGGTCACGGCCTCTGCCTTTTCCTTGGCGTCCTTGTGGGCGGCAATCACCAGATCTTCCAGAATCTCGACCTCGTCTTCCTTGAACAGCGACGGATCGATCTTCAGGCCGAGCATTTCGCCCTTGCCGTTCAGGCGCACGGTCACGAGACCGCCACCCGATTTGCCTTCGACTTCGAGAAGGGCGATATCCGCCTGCATCTTCTCCATCTTGGCCTGCATTTCCTTGACCTTGCCCATCATGCCCATGATGTCGCGCATCAGTAATCTTCCTTATTGATCGGTGTCGATGTCGTCGCCGGACAAAATATCGCCCTCGGCGGTTTCGATCACGGCCGGTGGGGCCGCGGTCTCGTCGTCGTCGGTTGTGTCGTCAACGCGAATGCGCACGTCGATAACCTTGGCGCCGGGAAACTGACCAAGAATGGCCATGACATCCGGGTCGGTACGGGCATCGACCAGACGCGTCTCACGCGCCGTATTGTCGATCTCCACCAGTGTCGCCGAACCTTCTTCGCGGCTGAGCGAGACGATCCAGTGAATACCGGTCCATTCCTTCAGCTTGACGCCGAGTTCGCCCGGAAGCGAGGCTGGTCCGCCTTCGGTCAGGCGCATGTCCAGACGGCCGGGCTCTACCTTCACCAGTCGCACGAAATTGCGCACCAGCGCCTTCAGCTTGGCATCGCGGTTTTTGACGCAGAGATCGACGATGTCGTTCAGCGAATTGACCGATATCTGCGGTGCAGCCTTTTCCGCCGGCTGCGGTTCGATGCGGCCAACCGGCATTTCCTGACGGTCCGGCATCGGCACTGAATGCAGGCGCGCCGTCGCACCACTGCCGCCAATGCCTTGCGGCATGCCGATGGCACGCGCGCTCGTCATCGGAGCAGATTGCATAGCTTGCGATCCTCCCCCGTTTCCAGGGCCATTGCCGTTCGGTGCGCCTCGCGGAGCGACACCTTCGCCGCCGCCATTGGCGATATCCAGCATGCGTTTTGCCGCCTCTTCCGGTGAGGGAAGGTGGGCAGCATGCGTCAGGCGGATCAGCACCATTTCGGCGGCACCGGCAGGACGGGAGGAATTTTCCGCTTCCGGAATGCCCTTGAGTAGCATCTGCCATATGCGCGACAGCGTGCTCACTGCCACCGATTGCGCATATTCGGCACCACGCGTGCGCTCCACTTCGCTGAGCGAAGGATCGTTGGCGGCGTCGGGAATATATTTGAAACGGGTAACGAGATGGGTGAAGTCGGCCAGATCCGTCAGCACCACGACCGGGTTGGCCCCGGCCTCGTATTGCGCGGTGAATTCCGAAAGGGCTGCCGTCACATCGCCTGCCACCACATGGCCGAACAGATCGACGATGCGGGCGCGGTCGGCAAGACCCAGCATGCCACGCACGGTATCGGCATGAACACTGCCGCCGCCATGGGCAATCGCCTGGTCGAGCAGCGACAGGCCGTCACGCGCAGAACCTTCGGCGGCGCGGGCGATCATCGCCAGAGCTTCCGGCTCGGCGGTTATGCCTTCCTTCTGCGCGATCGTGCCGAACAGGCCGACAAGATCGGCGGCACTGATGCGGCGCAGGTCGAAACGCTGGCAGCGGGACAGCACCGTGATTGGAACTTTTCTGATTTCCGTCGTCGCAAAAATGAATTTCACATGTTCCGGCGGCTCTTCGAGCGTCTTCAGCAGGCCGTTGAAGGCCTGGGTGGACAGCATGTGCACTTCGTCGATGATATAAACTTTGTAGCGCGCCGAGACCGGGCGATAACGCACCTGCTCGATGATCTCGCGGATATCGTCGATACCGGTATGCGAAGCGGCGTCCATCTCGATCACGTCGACATGGCGGCCTTCCATGATCGCCTGACAGTGTTCGCCGGGTTCACGCAGGTCGATGGTGGGGCGATCCATCTCGGCGGTCTTGTAGTTCAGGCCCCGCGCCAAAATGCGGGCTGTCGTGGTCTTGCCCACACCGCGCACGCCGGTCAGCATATAGGCCTGGGCAATACGGCCGGTCTCGAATGCGTTGGTAAGGGTGCGGACCATCGGCTCCTGGCCGACCATCAGGTCCGAAAAATCTTTCGGGCGATATTTGCGCGCCAGCACCCGGTAACCGCTGCCGGTGGTCGAATTGGTCGTCGAAGGGGTGCCGGTATCGCTCATAAAAATCCTGCCAGCTTACGGGCCATTCCGGCCGCAAGGTTCTTGACCGGACCGGACGCTGGCCAAGATGAGAGGGTGGGAGGCTGGCACGGCGACCCGTGCCTGGCTCGTTAGGGCTGCTTCCTTCCGGACCTGACCCGGTTGGCGAGTGGCTCGTCCACCACCAACCTCCCACCGCTCATATCGTCAATATCGCTGGTAAATGCAAGCCAAGCCTGTAAAAATCTGCGCACGGCGTTTCGAACGCCCAGAAAAAGACTGAAAATACCGGAGGATTTCCCCCATGCCATCGTTGCAAAAGGCAGCGTTTCAACTGGACGAGCGATTGGCGCGCGACACCGTGCTTGCCACCGTGACGGGCCTGTGCCAACTCAGGGTGATGAAGGACGGCCGCTGGCCCTGGGTCATGCTGGTGCCGCAGCGCGGCGGTGTTTCCGAGACATTCGAACTCACTCCGCTCGACCAGACCATGCTCACCTTCGAAACCAACATGGTTGCGTCAGCGCTGAAAAAGGTCACGGGCGCGAAAAAGATCAATGTCGCGGCGATTGGAAACATCGTCAGCCAACTCCATGTCCATATCGTCGCACGTTCCGAAGGCGATCCGAATTGGCCGGGTCCGATCTGGGGCTTTGGCTCAGCCGAGCCGCGCAGCGAGACCGACATGAAAGATTTCATCAAAGCGTTGACCGAAGCGCTCTGACTTTAAGAACGCGATCATACGAAGGCCGACATGACGAAAACGCTGTTCGATACCGACGCCCCTCATCCCGAACCGGGCAGCCTGACGGCCTTTGCCGGCAACATGCTTGATCGTCAGGCCGAATACCGGGCGGATGATTGCGTGGAAAAGGCTTTTGCCATCGAGGGCACGCATATTTATGCATTTTCCGGCGCAAAGCTCATCCTCAAGCATGATGACCGGGTGCTGGATCCGCTGTTCTCGGCCTATGAACTGGCCGATCTGCAACCGGATTTCGATAACGCCGTCCTGCTTGGCTACAAGGAAAGTGGAGAGCCGCGTATCGCCGTCCCTGTCGGCATTGCTGCGGATGAACTCGCCAGTCATTTCAAACCTGCCGATGCTCGCGCGCTTTACCGCGACGCGCTGCTGGAAGGCGAAATTCTGGGCGAGGTGGCGCAGGCCGTCAGCCTGCTGAACTGGAATGCCGCCAACCGCTTTTGCGGAAAGTGCGGATCGCCGACCGAACCGAAAATCGGCGGCTACAAACGCGTCTGCACCGCCTGCGATCACATGATGTTCCCGCGCACCGATCCGGTCGTCATCATGCTGACGGTGGATATTGAAAACGACCGCTGCCTGCTCGGTCGCAGCCATCATTTCCAGGAGGGCATGTATTCCTGCCTCGCCGGTTTCGTGGAACCGGGGGAGACGATCGAACACGCCGTGCGCCGTGAGACGTTCGAGGAAGCCGGTATCGAGACCGGCCGCGTGCGTTATCACGCCTCGCAGCCTTGGCCGATGCCGCATTCGCTGATGATCGGCTGTTATGCCGAGGCGACCTCGTCCGACATCACCATCGATCCGCAGGAAATGTCGGATGTGCGCTGGTTTTCCCGCGCAGAGGTGACACAAATGCTCGATGCCGGACCGGACAGCACGTTTTTTGCCCCGCATCCGGGCGCCATCGCCTATCGGTTGATGCGCGACTGGATCGAGTGGTAAAGCCGTGACGGTTGCCCAAAGCAAAGGAAGGCAACGCCCGAAAACGCCGCCTTCCAAAAGCTCGCCAATGCCAAGCGGTTACAACGTTCCACGCATGGCATGGCCCTTGTAAACGCCCAGAATGCGCACCTTCTCCGAAAAGAACCGCAATTCCTCCAGCGCGCGGCGCAAGGCCGGATCGTCGGGATGTCCCTGCACGTCGGCGTAAAACTGCGTGGCGATAAACTTTCCGCCGATCTGATAGCTTTCCAGCTTGGTCATGTTGATGCCGTTGGTGGCAAAGCCGCCCAGCGCCTTGTAGAGCGCTGCCGGAATGTTGCGCACGTTGAAGACAAACGTGGTGACGATCACTTCCGCCGGGTCCTCGCGCGTTGCCCATGCCTCGTCCCGCGACAGGATGACGAAGCGCGTCACGTTGTTTTCCGAATCCTCGACATTTTCGGCGAGAATATCCAGACCATAGAGATCGGCGGCCAGCCGCGGCGCAAGGGCTGCCATCGATCGGTCGCCCGTTTCTGAAACCAGTTTGGCGGCACCGGCCGTATCGCCGGCCACCACGGCCTTCCAGCCATTGCTGCGAATGATTTTGCGGCACTGGCCAAGCGCGTGGATATGGCTGTGCACGGTGCGGATCTCGTCGTGGCTCACGCCCGGCATCACCATCAGCTGGAACCGGATCGGCATGAAATATTCGCCGATGATGTTGAGCCGCGATTCCGGCAGCAGGTGGTGAATATCGGCCACGCGGCCGGCCAGCGTGTTTTCGATCGGGATCATCGCCAGATCGGCTTCGCCGTTTTCGAGCGCGTTGAACGCGTCCTCGAAGGTCGGGCAGGGCAGCGGCTCCATGGTCGGAAACATGTCGCGGCAGGCCATGTCGGAATTGGCGCCGTAATCGCCCTGGAAGGAAATGCGGTTGGTCACGATCATGATGTCCTTCACTTGGTGCGGCCGGCGAGAATCGCGCGGGCCTTTTCGAGATCGGCAGGTGTATCGACACCCAGCGGCACCGAATGCACGATTTCCACATCGATGCGCATGCCGGCTTCCAGCGCACGCAGCTGTTCCAGCTTTTCACGGCTCTCGAGAACGGATGGTTTCATCGACACGAAACGCTCCAGCGCCGCACGGCGATAGGTGTAGAGGCCGATATGGTGGAAAAGCGGGCCGTCGCCATAGGGCGCGGTCGTGCGGGTAAAATAGAGCGCTTTCAGCCGCGTGTCGGAAATCGGTGAACCGACCACTTTCACCACATGCGGGCTGGCCTTTTCATGCTCGTCGGTGATCTCGACCGTCAGCGTGGCGATATCCACATCCGGGTTTTCCATTGGCTTCAGCGAGGCCTGCACCACCTCGGGCTCGATGGTCGGCAGGTCGCCCTGCACGTTTATGATGAATTCGGCTTTTGCGTCCGGGTCCACAAGTTGCACCGCCTCGAAAATCCGGTCCGAACCGGATTGATGATCTGCACGTGTCATCACGACTTCGAAGCCGGCAGCCTTCACGACATCGAACACGCGCTGGTCATCGACAGCAACGATCACGCGGCCCACATTGGCCTCGGTAGCGCGCTTCGCTACCTGGATGATCATCGGTAAGCCATTGATATCTGCCAGGGGTTTGTCCGGCAGGCGGGTCGATGCCATCCGCGCCGGGATAAGAACCAGCGTCTTGTCGGAAGCCAAAGTCATGATGGTAAGCCCTTCAAATCTGGTGCGAATAGTGGCAAAACGTCTCAGTGGCGAGTGCTACATTCGAATTGCACGCGTGGTGCAAAAGACATAGCTTCTCCGCAATTTCAATAGTCCGTCGGCAGTCTGGCGGTAAAGTGGGAGGGTGTCGTCGTGAATCCCTATGTGAATATGGGCGTGGGGGCCCTGTTGGCTTCGGTCTTTGTCCTGATGTCGGTGTCTATCGCATCGGAAGGGCTGTTCCATTCGCCGGTGCCTGAAAAGGCCGGTTTCGAAATCGTCGCGGAAGAAGTGGCAAGCGGCGGCGGGGAGGCCGCAGCACCGGCCGCCGTGCCGATCGCCCAGCTTATGGCGAGTGCCGATGCAACAGCCGGCGCAACCGCCTTCAAGAAGTGTCAAAGCTGTCATGACGTGAGCAAGGGAGGGCCCAACAAGGTTGGCCCCAATCTCTTCGGTCTCGTCAATCGTCCGATCGCAACGCATGAAGGCTTCAGCTATTCCGCTGCCATGAAGACTTATGCCAAGGGCGGTGAGGAAAAGTGGACCTATGATCACCTCAGCCACTTCCTGGCAGCTCCGAAGGCATACATTCCGGGCACCGCCATGGGTTTTGCCGGAGTGAAGAAGGATGAGGAACGCGCCAACCTGATCGCTTACCTGCGCACGCTGGCCGATACGCCGGAACCTCTCCCGGATCCGGCAGCCCCGCCGCCGGCCACCAACTGATCAACTGCTGGAATGCAGAAAAGCCCGGTTCGAAGCCGGGCTTTTTTCATGGCGGATGAATGGGCCGTCAGCCCAGCAGCCACATCCAGAAGCTGACGGTAAACACGCCGAACAGCGTGGTGATGCTGATGGTCGAGGCCGCCATGCCCTGGCCGGCGCGAAACCGCATGGCGATCAGCCAGGCATTGATACCCGTCGGCACCGAGGAGGTGATCACGATTGCCATCGTCCAGGGGGGGGAAAGCTCCAGAAGATGTGCCACCGCAAACACGCAGGCCGGCATCAGCATCAGTTTCAGCGATGCCGTCACGGTGGCAAGACCGAGATTGCCGCGAATGGGGTATTGCGTCAGCGTCATGCCGAGTGAAATCAGCGCCAGTGACGCGGTGGTGGAAGCGATCTGGTCGACAAGGTTCTTGATCAACGACGGCAAGGTCAGATCAAGGCCGTTCAACGCCAGGCCGGCAAACAGCGCGATGACCAGCGGATTGCGGATGAGGTTGGAGCCGACCTGTTTCAGCACGGCTCCGATGCTGCGGCGTCCGCCGCCATCCACTTTTGCAGCCGCACTTTCCATCAGAACCGTGCCGATCACCATCATCAGCGGAAGATGGATGGCGATCAGAATGGAAAGGGCGACGATGCCGTCATTGCCGACAGACAGGCCCACCAGCGGCAGGCCGATGAAGACATTGTTGGCGAATGCGGAAGACATGCCGGCGATCACGCCGATCTTGGCGTCGCGGCCAAACAGATAACGCGCCGCCAGATGCCCTACCGTCCAGGTAATGGCGACGCCGGAAAAGTAGGCGATCCACAAGCGGAAGGGCGAGGCGCCATGAAAATCGGCCTCCGCCAGCGTGCGAAAGATCAGCAGCGGCAGCGGCAGCTTGAAGACGAATTCGCCCAGCGCATCACCGGCCTTGCCGCTGACGAATTTGGTTCTCGCCAGTGTCCAGCCCAGAAGAATGAGAAGGAAGACCGGGGCGACATTCAAAAAGACAGCTGACACGGACAATGCTTTCGGGAGACGGGGGTATGAATGCGTCTATCGCATAAAGCCCGTCGCCACAAATGTATTGCCCGTCTAGCGGCGCCTCTATTTCGCTTCGATCAGCCGTAGCACCATGTCCACCGCCAGTTCCTCGTAACGGTCGATGATGACGGTCGGATTGAGGTCTGCCACCGGCACGTCGGAATAACCGAAGCTGACCGCCACTGACGGCAGATTGGCATTCTGCGCGGCCAGAATGTCGTTGACGCTGTCGCCGATCATCACGCTGCGGGCAGGGTCGCCGCCGGCCTTTTCTATGGTGCGCAAAACGTGGCGGCCGTCGGGTTTGCGAAATTCGAATGTATCACCACCGGTGATCGCCGAAAAACGATCGATCAGCCCGAGATGCGTGAGCAATGGCAGCGCCAGCGCTTCCTGCTTGTTGGTGCAGACGGCTAGGGTCATGCCGGCCGCCTCTAGTCGGTCCAGGCAATCGAGAAAGCCGGGATAGGCTGTGCTCTTGCCCGGCATGCCGGCCTTGTAATGGGCGATGAAGGTGACGAACAGGCGCTCGAGCTCTTCGTCTCCCAGCGGCTTCTTCTTGAGGTCGAAAGCACGGCGGATCATCACGCGGGCGCCCTGTCCGACCAGATGGGTCAGGTCTTCATAGCTCACCGGCTCCATGCCGATCGAGGCTATCGTTTGATTGAGGCTTTCAAGGAGATCGTAATGCGTGTCGATCATCGTGCCATCGAGATCGAAGACGACCAGGGGTGCTTTCACTGCGGGATACCTCGGTTATACGGGATGCGAACGAGTTTGCTGTGGCGGGACTGCGATGGATTTTGCAGTCGTTTTTAGGCAGGGCGTAACCAGATTGCAAATGCCCGCAAAGTATTCGCCAGCAGTCAATGGCCAGTCATTTGAGTGAAAAGCCTGTCGAAATCGTAAGGAACAAGGTCTTTTGTTTGTGGCACCAGCCGTGTAAACAGCAGCAACGAAACGAAAGGGAGCTTCTCGCGCATGGACGCCCGGGAAATGAAGATCAAGGCGGCTACCGCCGCGCTTGAACATGTCGAAGACGGTATGCGCCTCGGCATCGGCACCGGTTCCACCGCGGAAGAATTCGTGCGCCTTCTGGCCGAAAAGGTGGCGGGTGGCCTGAAAGTGCAGGGCGTGCCGACTTCGGAGCGCACCGCACGTCGTTGCGTCGAACTCGGCGTTCCGCTGAAATCCCTCGATGAACTGCCGGAACTCGATCTGACGATCGATGGCGCCGATGAAGTCGACGGCAATCTTGCCCTGATCAAGGGCGGCGGCGGCGCGCTGCTGCGTGAGAAGATCGTCGCCGGCGCGTCCACGCGGATGATCGTGATTGCCGACGAAAGCAAGGTTGTCGAAACCCTCGGCGCCTTTGCGCTACCGATAGAAATCAACCCTTTCGGTTCCGTGGCGACCCGTATCGCCATCGAAAAGCTGGCTTCCAGACTTGGCCTTACGGGCGAGCTGAAGCTGCGCCGTGCCGGTGAGGAAGTCTTCACCACGGACGGTGGACATCATATTTTTGACGCATCTTTTGGCCGTATTCCTGATGCAGAGGCGCTTGCGGGCGCCTTGAACTCTATTCCCGGCGTCGTGGAACACGGGCTTTTCATTCATATGGCGTCTCTCGCGATCATTGCCGGACCGGCAGGGGCGCGGACGCTCAAGGCGAACAACACAGGAGCTAACCTTTCATGATCAGACTAGCGGTTTTCGGCCGTGCTGCCGCCCTGGCAACGCTCGTATCCGGCCTTGCGCTCGGTGGCGCAGCACAGGCACAGGAAATTTCCGCCTCGCACCTGCAGGCAGCTCGCGATGTGATCACCTCGATCCAGGCAACCGAACGTTTCGACAATATCCTGCCGAACCTGGCGGAGCGCCTGAAGGCCGAGTTCATCCTGTCCTCGCCCAACTTCCAGGACAAGATTTCCGAGACCGTCGACGCCGAGGCCATCGCTCTTGCGCCGCGTCGCGCCGATCTCGAAAAGGAAGCCGCCACGGCCTATGCCAAGGCTTTCACCGAGGATGAACTGAAGCAGATCGCCGCATTCCACAGCTCGGCTGCCGGCAAGAAGTTCCTGAGCACGCTGCCGCTGGTTCAGCGCGAACTGGGCCGTGCCGCCGAAATCTGGGCCAATGGCGTTTCGCGCGATCTCACCAGCCAGAGCACAGCCAAGCTGCGCGACGTCGTTGCCGTCGCGCCGAGCCAGCCGTCGGGCGCGGAAGCCGTCAACCCGGCCCCGACACAGCCGTAACAGGCCGGTCTTAGCCGAAATCTCGAACCCGGTATTGCCGGGTTTCGATCCTGAAAAACCTCCGGCGCAATCCGGAGGTTTTTGTTGGCGCATTGGTCTTCGGATAAGCGCGAGACCCAAAACAAAACCCCGCCAGCGATGACGGGGTTTGTCGTCGGACAGTCGGTAATCCTCTGTCCCTCCCGGTCTCGGCCGGGCATCCGGTTCAACTTCCGCCAGTACATCCGTGGTCGGGCGCAAAACCGGTAACGGCGGCTTTGCAGCCCTTGATGGCCGTGCGTCGCGGCCTCCGTTGCAGACAAAACTATCCCGCCTGCATGACAGGCATATGACCCTGGTCAAACATGGCATCAAACATCCGGTTTTCTGCTTTCCTTCGGGTCAGAAACGGCTATGACGGGATAAACCCAATCGCGGAGAAAGCATCGGCATATGAGCAGGTTCGACGTCCTCACCATCGGTAACGCCATCGTGGATATCATCGCGCGCTGCGATGACAAGTTTCTCACCGACAACGGCATCACCAAGGCGGCCATGAACCTGATCGACGCCGAGCGCGCCGAACTGCTCTATTCGCTGATGGGCCCGGCCCATGAAGCATCCGGCGGCAGCGCCGGCAATACGGCGGCCGGCATCGCCAATCTCGGCGGCAAGGCTGCCTATTTCGGCAAAGTTGCCGCCGACCAGCTCGGCGAAATCTTTCAGCACGATATCCGCGCCCAGGGCGTCCATTACGAAACCAAGCCCGATGGCACGTTTCCGCCGACCGCCCGTTCGATGATCTTTGTCACGCCCGATAGCGAGCGGTCGATGAACACCTATCTCGGTGCCTGCGTCGATCTCGGTCCCGAACATGTCGAGGAAGACGTGGTGAAGGACGCCAAGGTTACCTATTTCGAGGGTTACCTGTGGGATCCGCCGCGTGCGAAAGAAGCCATTCTCGAATGCAGCCGTATCGCCCATGAAGCCGGCCGCGAAGTTTCGATGACGCTGTCCGACACGTTCTGCGTCGGCCGTTATCGTGACGAGTTTCTCGATCTGATGCGTTCCGGCAAGGTCGATATCGTGTTCGCCAACGAACAGGAAGCGATGTCGCTTTACGAAACCGACGACTTTGAACTGGCGCTCGACAAGATCAGTGCGGATTGCAAGTTGGCGGCCGTGACCATGTCGGAAAAGGGCGCCGTCATCGTGCGCGGTAACGAGCGTGTAAAAGTGCCGGCCATGCTGATCGACAAGCTGGTCGATACGACCGGTGCCGGCGATCTGTTCGCCGCCGGTTTCCTGGTCGCTTACACGCGTGGCAAGTCGCTGGAAGAATGCGGCAAACTCGGTTGCCTGGCGGCCGGCATCGTCATCCAGCAGCTTGGGCCGCGGCCGCTCGAATCGATGCAGCCGCAGGCTTTGGCCGAAGGCCTTATTTAAAGGCTTCTCCGGGGTAGGCGCCCCAGATTTCACCCTGGTTGACCCAGCCCTCTGCCTCGCCGACTTCGGCGTGGCACCAGTCGCCATTACATTCGCCAATGGTCAGGACCGCACCAGGTTCGACCTTGGCGACGATGCCGCTCGAACCCTCCGGTCCTCGGCGCATGTTGACATAGACGTCGTCGCCCTTGCCGCGCATCCACGGGGCCGCCACGGCGGTGCGGGTGCCGGACAGCAGCGCCTGATTGACCCAGCCTTCGGTGCCGTCGGCATCGCGCACGCGGCGCCAGTTTTCGTATTCCTGGATGATTTCCATCGGCGTGCCGGCCCGCATATACATCCAGGCCACCGCATAATCGGTGCTCGGGCCGATGCGGATATTGACCTTGCGGGATTTCAGGCTGGCGAAACGGGGAAGCGGCAGGCCGCTGGCGCCCTTGGCCGCACCTTGCGCAAAGACCGGCTGCACGAAGACCGGTGCTGCGGCCGTGAGACAAAGTGAGAGGGCGAGAATGGTGTTGCGGATGACGCGACGCATATGTTTGTTAGTCCTAGAAAGTTCCGGCGATGATCCTGCCCCCGCGTCTTCCAGATGCGTCAGACGAACCGAAACGGCTTTTGCCAAACAGTTTCGTTTGTCTTCGCTGACGGGTCTGGTAGAAAACGCTTATCCGGGACAGGATCACAAAACTTGGTTAAGGACCTCTGAACAAACCGTCGAAGGACCGCATGACTTCCCAGGCAATTGGCAAGAAGAAACCCAGGGTCTATCTCACACGTAAACTGCCGGATGCGGTGGAAACCCGCATGCGCGAGCTTTTCGACGCGGAACTGAATATCGACGACACACCGCGCACACGCGAACAGCTGGCCGCCGCCATGGCGCAGGTTGATGTACTGGTGCCGACGGTTACCGATCGCATCGATGCCGAACTGATAGAGAAGGCCGGACCGCAGCTGAAACTGATAGCCGGTTTTTCCAACGGTACCGATCACATCGATGTCGATGCCGCCGCCAAACGCGGCATCACCGTCACCAATACACCGAACGTGCTGACCGAAGACACAGCCGACATGACCATGGCGCTGATCTTTGCCGTCATGCGCCGCTTGGTCGAAGGTTCGCAGGTGCTGATGGACAAACCCGGTCAGTGGGAAGGCTGGTCGCCCACCTGGATGCTTGGTCGCCGCATCGGCGGCAAACGCATCGGCATTATCGGCATGGGCCGCATCGGCACCGCCGTTGCCCGCCGCGCCAAGGCGTTTGGTCTTTCCGTGCATTACCACAATCGCGGGCCGATCAACCCGGCCACCGAAGCCGAACTGGAAGCCACCCATTGGGATAGCCTCGACCAGATGCTGGCGCGCGTTGATATCGTCTCGGTCAACTGCCCGTCGACCCCCGCCACCTTCCATCTTCTCTCGGCCCGCCGTCTTGCGCTGATGCAGCCGTCCTCGATCATCGTCAACACGGCGCGCGGCGATGTCATCGACGAAGCGGCCCTCATTCAGCTGTTGCGTGACGGAAAGATTGCCGGCGCCGGTCTAGACGTTTTTCAGAACGAGCCCGCGATCAATCCCAAGCTTCTGAAACTTGCCAAGGAAGGCAAGGCGGTGCTGTTTCCGCATATGGGCTCGGCAACGCTCGAAGGCCGTATCGACATGGGCGACAAGGTGATCATCAACATCCGCGCCTATTTCGACGGACATCGCCCGCCGAACCGCGTGCTTCCCGGCCGAGACTGATCAGCGGGGATCAGGCCAGCCGCTTCTGCATCTCGATGGACGTCGTTCGGTCAAAGCCCGCATGGCGGTTTTCCGCGGTCTTCTCAAAACCCCAGCGGCCGAATGTGGCATGGTTGCCGGTAAGCTCGATGCGGGTTTCCAGCCTGAGCGCCGGCAGACCCTTTTCGCGGGCCACCTCTTCGGCCTTGGCCAGCAGTTTTCGGCCCAGTCCCTTGCCCTGAAGCGCGGGGGCAATGGCCAGCTTGCCGATATAAAGAAACTTTTCCTCGGGCTTGCAGAACACGCAGCCCACCAGCTTTTCGTTCTCGATCGCCACAAAGGCGACTTCCGTTTGCGCCTTGTAGGCAAGTGCCGCCAGCGTCAGCCGGTTGGCGGAAGAGGGCGGGTCGATGACGCCGTCCATATAGGCGAAAGAGGACAGGATCAGTGCAAAGAGTTCGTCCCAGCGCTGGAAGCCGGTTTCGATACGGATGATCTCGGTCATTCGGCGGCGTCTTTCGTTTTGCGGCGTTTGTATTTGATCGTGTCGAAGCGGGCCGAGAGCGCGTCGTAGAGCAGTAGGCGGCCGATCAGCGGCTCTCCGGTGCCAGTGATCACCTTGATCGCCTCCATGGCCATCAGCGTGCCGATGACGCCGGTCAGCGCACCGATCACGCCGGTCTCCGCACAGGCGGGCACCAGCCCCTCCGGCGGTTTTTGCGGAAACAGGTCGCGATAGGTCGGCAAAAGCACACCGTCCGGCCCGGTCTCATAGGGTTTCAGCACCGTCACCGAACCGTCAAAGCGGCCAACAGCCCCCGTCACCAGCGGAATGCGCGCCGCTTCCGCCGCATCAGCGGCCATATAGCGGGTGTCAAAGTTGTCGGATCCGTCAATCAGCAGATCGAATTTTTGCAGATGATTTGCCGCCCAGACGTTTGAAAACCGCTCCTCGAACGTAATCACCCGCACATGCGGGTTCAGCCGGGCAATCGTCTTGCGTGCGCTCGCCGTCTTTTCCTCGCCCACCGTGCCAGTGTCATGAATCACCTGCCGTTGCAGGTTGGAAAGCGAAACATGGTCGCCATCGGCAAAGGCCAGCGTGCCGATGCCGGCGGCGGCCAGATACAGCAGAACCGGCGCGCCAAGGCCACCGGCGCCGATCACCATCACCCGCGCGTTTTTCAGCGCCTGCTGCCCCGTGCCGCCGATTTCCGGCAGCAGGATATGACGGCGATAGCGTTCGATTTCTTCCGTGGTCAGTGCGTCCATGACACTATCCTACCACCGGCACACGGTTTGAATAGCGGTTCATCCCGCAATGCCGCCATGCTCGACGGTCAGGAACTGTGCGCGTTCGCCCAGTGCCGAAAACATCTCGCGGTCGGTGCCGGTCATGAAAGCCTGCCCGCCGAGATCATGCACCAGATCGAACAATGCCGCCCGCCGGCCTTCGTCCAGATGCGCGGCAATCTCATCTAGCAGCAGAACCGGGGCGTATCCTGTCATGTTGGCGGTCAGCCGCGCATGCGCCAGAATCAGCCCCACCAGCAGTGCCTTCTGCTCGCCGGTGGAGCAGCGTGCCGCATCCATATCCTTGTCGCGGTGGCGCACCAGCAGGTCCACACGGTGCGGCCCGGTCAATGTGCGGCCGGCGGCAGCATCGCGACGACGCCCCTCCTCCAGCATGAAGCAGAAATCCTCTTCGAGATCGGCGAACGGCCGGTCGGCAGCCTCGTCCAGAAACCCGCTCAATTGCAGGTCGGGCGAGGGGAAAGGCGAGGCATCGCTCTCGGCAATCAGGGCCGTCAGCAGGCCCAGCATTTCCCGCCGCGCCGCCGCCATGGAAATCCCGAGCTCGGCCATCTGCACCTCGATGGCCGAAAGCCAGGCCGGATCGAACCGACCTTCGGAAAGCAGCTTGTTGCGGCTGCGCATGGCGCGCTCGTAATCGGCGGCGCGGCGCCCATGGGCGGGGTCAAGCGACAGCACCAGCCGATCGAGAAAACGGCGGCGGTCGGAGGAGGAGCCGGTAAACAGCCCGTCCATGGCAGGCGTCAGCCACAATACGTTCAGATGGTCGGTCAGTTCCTCGACAGAGCGTGCCGGCGTGCCATTGAGGCGCAGCCGACGCGCCTGGCTTTCTCCGTCGCCATCCAGCCCGGTGCCGATCGCCACCTCGCCCTCACGGCCCTCGACATCGGCAAAAACGCTGAAACCGCCGGTGGCGCCTACGCGGGTCACATCGGAAAGGGTGGCGCGACGCAGGCCACGACCGGGGGAGAGAAAGGAGACGGCTTCCAGCAGATTGGTCTTGCCGGCCCCGTTATTGCCGGTCAGCACCACGTGCCGCCCGTCGAGCGAAAGCGAGGCTTCGGCATAATTGCGGAAGTCGGTCAGCTTCAGGCGGGACAGGGAGGTTTTTTCAGCCATCGCGATTCGTGCTTGTCGTTCAGGAGGAGCTAAGGATTTGCGCGCCGGATAGCAAGTTTTGTGTTGGAAGGTGATTACCTTCCTTTAAATCTCGCTTTTTCCGTGGGGCATTCCGCGACCTTTCCTGCGTCATCCCGGCCTTGTGCCGGGATCCAGCAGCGCCGCGTCTGCGGCGCGATAGACTCCATGACGGTGGCCCCGAAGAAATAGTTCTCTCACCGCGCGGACGCGCGGTGGCTGGATTTCTGTGACATACCTCGCGTGAAACGCGAGGGACAGGATGACGCAGAGAAGAGAGCGCATTGCCCCCAAATTGACAAAAGCCCGTGGACGTTTTCGCCCCTCGATTCAACGATATCAACACGTTGACTCCGAGTTCATCCCCGCATTTGCGAGCCGTGGCATAATCCATCCTGCTTCCGTTGCCAGAGTGTTTCGCGAGACGTTCGCGGGCAGACGGAGGCCGGCGCCTTTGGTCGAACCGTAAGGTGCAGCAAGATCAGGGGAGGTGAAACCCGTGGGTGGCGGCGGTAACGCCAAGACCTTATCAAGCCTTCCCCCGGCAGCCATGCCGGGTTCGGTTTAGCCGTGCAAGTGGCAGGTCCGCCCGAAAGGTGGACGCGAATGAAGTCACGCAGTGAGGCGAGGGAAGCACCTGTAGGGGGGACACCCCGAAAAGACGCCGAAGGCCACGCGAACGCAGATTTGTATCTGCAAATACCTCGTGCTGCCGCCGGCAACTGGCGACATAAAAAATCCACTCCCGCTAAAACAACAAGAACTCATAATTAACGAAAGGTCAGTATCCATGGCTAACGGCACGTTAATCAGTCGCTCCCAGAAATAGCGCCAAGGGCAGGTGCAGGGAGAGGTTGCGCCAAACAGTCATTCGATGGGGGAATTTTATGAGCGACCATAAATCGGCACTGAACGAACGTCTCGATTTCGTAAGCCTCGGTGCCGCAGAACGCGGCCATCTGGCCAATGTGCGCCCGCTGGTGGCACAGGCTGTCGATGGTGCGCTCGACAATTTTTACAAAAAGGCCAAGGCGCATCCACATACCGCAAAGTTTTTCGCCAATGATGCGCATATCGCCCATGCCAAGGGCCGGCAGGCGAGCCACTGGGATGTCATCGCATCAGGCCGTTACGACGACAGCTATGTCGAAGCAGTCTCGACCATTGGCCGCACCCATGCCCGCCTCGGGCTCGAGCCGCGCTGGTATATCGGTGGCTATGCAATGATCCTCGACGGCATCATGCGTGCCGTCATCCAGAATGAGATGAAGGGTTTCTTCGTCGAGAAGAAAGCCAAGGTTGTGTCCGAACACCTGTCGGCTGTCGTCAAGGCAGCAATGGTGGATATGGATTACGCCATCTCGGTCTATCTGCAGGTCTTGAGCGATGAACGTGCCAAGGCGGAAGCCGAGCGGGCGGTTGCCAAGGCGGAACAGGATGCCGCGCTGGATGCGCTCGACGCCTGTCTGAAAAGCCTCGCCGGTGGCGACCTGACCTCGGAAATCCGTCAGGAACTGGCCACCAATTTTGCGGCTCTGCGCCAGAATTACAATTCCTCGGTCGCCTCGCTCGATACCGCCATGCGTGATATCGCCGGTTCCGTCGATCAGGTCCGCGCCGAAGTCGGCGATATTTCGTCGGCCGCCGACAACATGGCAAGACGCACCGAACAGCAGGCGGCGGCGCTCGAACAAACTGCGGCAGCGCTGGAAGAGATCACCGCGCTGTCCGGCCAGTCGGCAAGGCGGACAAAGGAAGTCCAGCAGATCATCCGCGAATCCGCCGCCGAAACCCAGAAGAACGGTCAGGTGGTGGAAGAAGCCGTTACCGCCATGGGCGATATCGCCGAATCCTCGCAGAAGATGACGCAGATCATCGGCGCCATCGATGAAATCGCCTTCCAGACCAATCTTCTGGCGTTGAATGCCGGCGTCGAGGCCGCCCGTGCCGGTGAGCAGGGCAAGGGATTTGCCGTCGTCGCGCAGGAAGTGCGTGAACTGGCGCAGCGTTCTGCGGCCGCTGCCAAGGAAATCAAGGAACTGATTGACCGCTCCTCGGGCGACGTGCAGCGCGGCGTCAATCTCGTCAACCGCGCCGGTGAGGCGCTGACCGGCATCGGCACGCGGGTGAAGGCGATCGACGAACATATCGCCTCGATCGCGCAATCGGCGCAGGAACAGGCGTCGGGTATCGATGAGATCAACGCCTCGGTGCGCTCGATGGACCAGATCACCCAGCAGAATGCCGCGCTGATGGAAGAGACCAATGCGTCTGCCCAGAGCCTTGTCGGCATCTCCAACACGCTTGCCGCGCTGGTTGCCCGTTTCCGCACTCGCTCAGTGCAGAACACGCATCAGGAGCGGCCGCGTCTGCAGGCATAAAAAGCCGATATGTCAAAACAAACCGATCAATAATCACGTATTGCGGCATCTGACCGATCAAGGCAAAGAAAGATGGCGCCACGGCATGTCCGGCGCCATTGATATTTTCAGGTTGCGATAATTTCATCAGATTTTGAAAAAATCCATCTTTCAGATCGGACCGATGTTTTGCGTGATTTCAAGTCCAGACGCGGCCTGTTGCTGCAGCGCTTTCTCATGAAAACCAGCCGTGCCGTGACGGCAATGCTGCTCAAGCCGCTGCATTGGCTCACCTGCGGCCTTGCCATGTGCCTTGCGGTTTTCCTCGCCGGTACGCTGATCCTCATTGAGCAAAAAGTCGCCCGCAGCCGTCATACGGCAGCCTGATCAGGGCATTCCGTTTTCCGGCCCGATGGGTTAGGCATGACCCGAACGCAGAGGCAAAAAAGGAAGAGTGCCGTGAGCAATGAGGACCGGTTGATAAAACTGGAAGAACTGGCGGCGCATCAGGCCAAGGTGATCGAGGAACTGTCGGATCAGCTGGCCGAACAGTGGAAGGTCGTCGAGCAGACCCGTGCCAAGCTCGATCGCCTGACCGAGCGTTTTCTGTCGCTGGAAGAAACCACGCTCGACGCCCCTGCCATCACCCGTCCGCCGCATTATTGAGACGAATTCCGGTCAGGCGGCATCGCGTCTCAGGTTCCTGAGCGCCAGGTATTCCCACACCGCCACCATAAGAAGCGTCAGGCTGGCCAGTATCTGGATCAGGAAATTGGCGGCAAAGGGCACGATCAGAAATCCGACGAGCAGCACGGCTATGCCGGCGCAATGTGACCAAGGCATCAGCCGGGACGATACGGTCTTCATCCACAAAGTGCCGGCCAGATAAAGCACCGGCCCGCCAAGTACCGCAATGGCGTGGTTGTAACCGCCCTTTTCCAGCGGATGCGCCAGTGAAAAATCCTCGCCGACCGCCGTCAGGATGATGCCGGCCACGATCGGCAGGTGGCCGTAGGTGAAAAGATAATCGGCGGTCGCCTGCGGCTCGGCATCCTCCTCCGCCTTGTCGGCTGCCCGTTCCTGCCCGTCATGAAAATACAGCCACCACATCAGAACGGTCGACAGGAAGGCGCAGAAAAGCACCAGCGGCGTCATGGTGCTGTCTAAATGGCTGGAAGCCGTCTTGCCGGTGGTCAGAATGGTTTCGCCAAGCGCGATGATCACGAAAAGCGCGCAGCGTTCGGCCAGATGTTCGCCATTAATGTCGAGCGTTTCCTGCGGCGCAGACCCCAGGCCGGGCAGCCAGTAACGGATCAGTGGCGCGATATATTCGATCGCCAGCGCCGCGATCCAGAGTGTTACGCGCATCTCTTTTTCGGCAAGTCCGCCGGCGATCCAGAAGCCGCAAGAGATCACCAGCCACACTGTGATGCGCTGAAACGTGCGATAGGATTCGTCGTCCGTGCCGCTGAAGGCGTAAAGCGCAAACAGCGATCGCGATAGCTGCATACCGGAATAGGCGATCGCGAAAACGAGCCCCAGATCGGTAAAAGCTTTTGGTAGCGCGATTGCCAGCACCACACCAAAAAACATCAGCACGAACAGCAGCAGCCGCACCGGCACGATTTCGGCATCCAGCAGATTGGTGACCCAAGTCGTGTGGATCCACACCCACCAGAGCGCAAAAATGAACAGCAACGCTTCGGCGGCAATGCCAAAGGAAAAATCGGATGCCAGCGTTTCTGACAACTGGATCAGTGCGAAGACGAACACGAGATCGAAGAACAGTTCCGGGAAACTGGCCTTGGTCGAATCCTTGTCGTCCTTGCGGAGCCAGTGGTGCTTTCTGTCGGCCATGAATGTTTTCCGGTAATGTGGCGGGCGGGGTAGGTGCAATCTAGCGCGGCAATGCAAAAGGGCAGGGGCGGGTTGCGCCGGCTGACGAATAATTCTCCGCGCCGGTGGCATTGACCGATGTCAAGGAGAGCGCCGCATGCCATGGTAGATCTTGAGCGCGCCGGACGGTTCCGGTGATCGTTTCCTAAGGTTTTCCGTGACGCCGCTTCAATTCACTCTCGCCATCCTCCTCCTGCTTTGCACACCCGGCCCCACCAACACGCTGATGGCGCTTGGCGGTTATGCGCGTGGCTGGGCAAGGGCGCTGCCTTTGATCCTCGGTGAACTGGGTGGTTATCTTCTGGTCATCATCCCGGTGGCGACGCTGGCCGCGCCGTTTTTCCACGCCTATCCGCAGGCATCGCTGATCGCCAAGATCGCCGCCGTCCTCTGGGTGCTCTATCTCAGCATCCGCCTCTGGGCCTCGACGAAAAAGGCAGATGATTCGAGCGGTGAAATCTCGGTACGGCAGGTTTTTGTCACCACAGTCCTTAATCCCAAGGCGCTGATCATCGCATTGGTGATCATGCCCCATGGCGACCTGATGGTGCTGGCGCCGTGGCTGCTCCTGTTTGCCGGCCTCGTCCTCTTCGCCGCCAATGGCTGGATCGTCTTCGGCCGCCTGATGCGCGGCACGCGCGGTTTCGAAATCAAACCGCTGGTGATCCGTCGGGTCGCTGCCGCCTGTCTGCTATTGTTTGCGATCATCCTCGCCAGCTCATCCATCCAGTCGCTGGCGTAAAAATCGCCCAACAAAAAAGCCGCCCTTGCGAGGCGGCTTTTTGCATGATGATTTCGATCGATCAGTTGTCGAAAAATTCCTTCATGCGGGCAAAGAAGCCCGTCGATTCCGGATTGTTTTCCTTCGACGACAGTTCCTCGAATTCCTGCAGCAGTTCGCGCTGGCGCTTGGTCAGCTTCTGCGGGGTTTCGATGCCGATCTGGATATAGAGATCACCCGTCTGCGAAGAACGCAGTACCGGCATGCCCTTACCCTTCAGGCGGAACTGTTTTCCGGCTTGCGTGCCTTCCGGCACGGTCACGCGCGATTTCGTACCATCGAGCGTGGTGACGTCGAAAGTGCCGCCGAGCGCTGCCGTGGTCATGGAGATCGGCACCGCGCAATAGAGGTCCGCGCCATCGCGCTGGAAGAACTGGTGCGGTGTAACCGACAGGAAGATGTAGAGATCCCCCGACGGGCCACCACGAGCGCCGGCTTCGCCTTCACCCTGCAGGCGGATGCGCGTGCCGTCCTCGATACCGGCCGGAATGTTGACCGACAGCGAACGCTCTTCCGTCACGCGGCCCTGGCCATGGCACTTGCCGCAAGGGTCGGTGATCGTCTGGCCGCGACCGTGGCAGGTCGGGCAGGTGCGTTCCACCGAGAAGAAACCCTGGCTGGCGCGAACGCGACCGGAACCCTGACAGGTACCGCAGGTCTTTGGCTGCGTGCCGGGCTTGGCGCCCGACCCGGAGCAGACATCGCAGGTGATCGAGGTCGGAACCCTAATCTGCGCGGTCTTGCCGGCATAGGCCTCTTCCAGGCTGATTTCCATATTGTAGCGAAGATCGGCGCCGCGTTCGCGACCGCCGGAGGAACGGCGGGCTCGGCCGCCACCCATCATCTCGCCAAAAATGTCTTCAAAAATGTCGGAGAAGCCACCGGCGCCACCGCCCATGCCGCCACCGCCACCCATGCCGCCATGTTCGAAGGCTGCATGGCCGAAACGGTCGTAGGCCGCGCGCTTCTGTGGGTCCTTCAAGGTTTCATAGGCTTCGCCGATCTCCTTGAACTTCTTTTCGGCTTCCGCGTCGCCCGGGTTCTTGTCGGGATGATATTTCATCGCGAGTTTACGGAAGGCGCTTTTCAGCTCCTTCTCGTCGGCTGTCTTAGCCACACCCAGCGTTTCGTAAAAGTCTGCTTTTGCCATGGAGATTTAACCGGCTCCCGAAAGTATTCCGGCTGCACGATGGCAGCCGGATTTCCTGTCAACTATGCTTGTCTGTCTGCCAAAGGGCAAACACACGATCAAGCCGACTTCTTGTCGTCCTTGACCTCTTCGTAGTCGGCATCGACGATATCGTCGTCCTTGCCGCCTTCGGAAGCGCCACCTTCGGCCTGCTGAGCCTCATAGATGGCCTGACCGAGCTTCATGGAAACTTCCATGAGGGTCTGGGTCTTGGCCTGGATGTCTTCAGCGTTCGGCTCGGAAGCCTCAACCGCACCCTTCAGGGCCGTGATGGCGTCCTGAATGGCAGTGCGATCGCTTTCGCCAACCTTGTCGCCGTATTCGGCAAGCGACTTCTCGCTGGAGTGGATCAGGCTTTCGGCCTGGTTCTTGGCTTCCACGCCTTCACGACGCTTCTTGTCGGCTTCGGCATTGGCTTCGGCGTCCTTGACCATCTTTTCGATGTCGGCGTCGGAGAGACCACCAGATGCCTGGATGCGGATCTGCTGTTCCTTGCCCGTGCCCTTGTCCTTAGCCGAAACCTGCACGATGCCGTTCGCGTCGATATCGAAGGTGACTTCGATCTGCGGAACGCCACGCGGTGCCGGCGGCAGGCCAACGAGGTCGAACTGGCCGAGCAGCTTGTTGTCCTGTGCCATTTCGCGCTCGCCCTGCGAAACGCGGATGGTGACAGCGGACTGGTTGTCGTCGGCGGTCGAGAAGGTCTGGCTCTTCTTGGTCGGGATCGTCGTGTTGCGGTCGATCAGACGGGTGAAGACACCACCGAGCGTTTCGATGCCGAGCGACAGCGGGGTCACGTCGAGCAGCAGAACATCCTTGACGTCGCCCTGCAGAACGCCGGCCTGGATGGCGGCGCCGAGAGCGACGACTTCATCCGGGTTGACACCCTTGTGCGGCTCCTTGCCGAACAGCTGCTTGACGACTTCCTGTACCTTCGGCATGCGGCTCATGCCGCCGACCAGAACGACTTCGTCGATTTCGGCAGCGGTAACACCGGCATCCTTGAGAGCTGCCTTGCACGGTGCGATCGTGCGCTGAACGAGATCGTCGACCAGGCTTTCGAACTTTGCACGCGTCAGCTTCAGCGTCAGGTGCTTGGGACCGGAAGCGTCGGCGGTGATGAACGGCAGGTTGATTTCGGTCTGCTGAGCCGACGACAGTTCGATCTTGGCCTTTTCGGCAGCTTCCTTGAGGCGCTGCAGAGCGAGCTTGTCGTTCTTCAGGTCGATGCCCTGGTCCTTCTTGAACTCGTTCGCGAGGTATTCGACCAGACGCATGTCGAAGTCTTCACCGCCGAGGAAGGTGTCGCCGTTGGTCGACTTCACTTCGAAGACGCCATCGCCGATTTCCAGAACCGAGATATCGAAGGTACCACCGCCCAAGTCGTAAACGGCGATCGTCTTGCCGTCCTTCTTGTCGAGGCCGTAAGCGAGTGCGGCTGCGGTCGGCTCGTTGATGATGCGCAGAACTTCAAGACCGGCAATGCGGCCGGCATCCTTGGTTGCCTGGCGCTGTGCGTCGTTGAAGTAGGCCGGAACGGTGATGACGGCCTTTTCGACCTTTTCACCGAGGTAGGATTCGGCGGTTTCCTTCATCTTCTGAAGGATCATCGCGGAAATCTGGGCCGGGGAATAATTCTTGTCCTGAGCCTTGACCCATGCGTCGCCGTTATCGCCCTTGACGATTTCGAACGGCACGAGTGCCTTGTCCTTTTCGACAGTCGGATCGTCGTTGCGGCGGCCGATCAGGCGCTTGACGGCAAACAGGGTGTTGGTCGGGTTGGTGACCGCCTGGCGCTTGGCCGGCTGGCCGACTAGGCGTTCGCCGTCGTCCGAAAATGCAACCATGGAAGGGGTGGTGCGAGCGCCTTCGGCATTCTCGATCACCTTCGCGTCCTTACCATCCATGATGGCGACGCAGGAGTTCGTGGTACCAAGGTCGATGCCAATAACTTTAGCCATGTCTTCTTCTCTCCTTTAAGCGAACCATCGGAACCCCGTGCAGGCATTCCACTGACAGTTCCTCGACTGGGATGGTTTTCCGCAGTCTGCGCTGCGGACATGCGGCGTATATAAGGACGGGTTTTTCCGACTGCAAGGCGGGAATTCACGCGAATGTCAGCAAAAATAGGAGTTTGCGGCACCTATACTTAACAGCGCGGGAAGCAGCCGTCAGCCACCGGTCAGGATGTCGAAAAGTGTGGTCCGGCGCGGCATCGGGTGAGGTTGCTCGTAACCCCGGTTATCCGGCGGAATGTAACCGCCGCCACCGACGTCGCCGGGCGGGACATAATTGCCGTAGTCGCCGCCGACATCGCCCGGAGGGACGGGCGCGCCGCCCCGGCCATCGTAACCGCCGCGATATTCGCGATAGTCCCGGACCTCGCGGTCACGCGGGCGGTATTCCGGCTCGTAACCGGGCTGATATTCGGGGCGGTATTCGCGCTGGTCGTAGCGATCTGCCGGCAAATAACCACGGTCATTGGGGCGGACGCTGGCCTGGGCCGGAGCGTTTTGTTGTGGTCTTGGCTGCTGCTGCGGACGCGGCTGCGCCTGCTGAACGGGTTGCTGCGGACGTGCCTGCTGCTGTGGCTGTGCCTGCATCGGCTGGTTTTGCGGATAGGGGTTCGGGTCCTGCTGGTTTTGTGCAGGCTGTGCCGGCGTCGGTGCAGGTGGGAACTCGCCCGTATCGTCGATCGGGGCCGGATCCGTGTCGACACCCGGCAGGACGCCGGAGATCAGGTCACCCAATGTCGTCTGCTGTGGCGGCTGTTCCGCACCCGGCGGCAGCACGAAGCCGGCACCGCTGCCGTAAAGCGGCGTTGGCGTATAACCGCTCATAGCCGCAGTCATATACTCTTTCCAGGCTTTTGCGGGCAGACCGCCACCGGTCACCTTCTTCATCGGTGCGCCATCGTCATTGCCGAACCAGATGCCGGTGGTGAGGATGCTGGTATAGCCGACAAAAAGCGCATCACGGAACGATTGGGTCGTGCCCGACTTGCCGGCCACCTGCCAGTTCTTCAGGCGGGCATTCTTGCCGGTGCCTTCGAGAACGACGCGGCTCATCATGTTGTTCATGGTAGCGGCAACGGTTTCGCTTAAGACGCGCGGCGGGTTCTGGAAGTCCGACTGGTAGAGAACCTTGCCGTCCGGATCGGTGATGCGGGTGACGATATGTGGCGCCGCCTTGAAGCCGCCATTCATGAACGGGGCATAGGACGAGGTCAGTTCCAGCAGCGACACTTCCGATGTGCCGAGCGCGATCGAGGCATTCGACTGCAGGTCCGAATCGATGCCGACCCGATGGGCAAGCTGGATGACGTTGGTCGGGCCGATCTGCGAGACAAGCTGTGCGGCAATGGTGTTGAGCGAATTGGTCAGCGCCGTCGAAAGCGTCACCGGGCCGCGGTATTTCTGGTCAAAGTTTTCCGGTGTCCAGTTGCCGATCTTTACCGGGCCATCGTTATAGACGGTATCCGGCCGCGCGCCGGCTTCGAGGGCTGCGGCATAAACGAACGGCTTGAAGGCCGAACCGGGCTGTCGCTTGGCGGTCACGGCACGGTTGAACTGGCTTTCGGTGTAATCCCGGCCGCCGACAAGCGCGCGGATGGCGCCGGTGGCATCCACCGAAACGAGCGCGGCCTGCGAGGCACTGACCTTGCTGCCCTCCTTGGTGAGGATGTCCGTCAGTGCCTTTTCAGCTTTTTCTTCCAGCGCCATGTCGATGGTGGTCTCGACATTGACGTCGGTCTTGATGTCGCCGATCAGGCGCTTCACTTCGTCGACGACCATATCGGCGGCATAATGCTGTGCGCCGGACCAATAGCGTTTTGCCTTGGTCGGCGGCTGCGACATTGCGGTCTTCAGGTCGCTCTCTGTAATATACCCTTCCTGCTGCATGGTGCTGAGCACGATCTGGGCCCGGGCTTCCGCTGCTTCCGGATCACGGGCCGGCGAAAGGCGGGACGGCGCCTTGAGAAGACCGGCGATGGTTGCCGCCTCACCAAGGTTCACGTCGCGGGCCGACTTGTTGAAATAGCGCCGCGATGCTGCCTCCACGCCGTAGGCGTTCGAACCAAGGAACACACGGTTCAGGTACATGGCAAGGATCTGGTCCTTGGTGAATTTCTGCTCCAGCCAGAAGGCGAGCAGGACTTCCTGGATTTTGCGCTCGAACGTGCGGTCCGGCGACAGGAACAGGTTTTTGGCCAGCTGCTGGGTAATGGTCGAACCGCCCTGGATCGGCTGTCCGGTCAGATTGTTGACAAAGGCGCGCGCGAGGCCGGCCGGATCTATGCCGAAATGTGAATAGAAACGACGGTCCTCAATGGAGATGACAGCCTGCGGCAGATAAGGCGACATCTCTTCCAGCGCCAAGGCCTCGCCACCGGTCGTGCCGCGGTTGGCGATCAATTGTCCGTCTAATGCCGTAATCTTGATGTTCGGCGGCCTGTCTGGGATCGTCCACGAACTCGCGCTCGGCATTTTCGAGCCATAATATATGACAAGGCCGCCAACGCCGATGCCGGTCCAGATGCCGAGTACGATGCACCAGTAGACAACCGAGCGGATGAAACCGAAAAAGCCACCAGATTGGCGCGGTTCCCTGGTCTTGCGGGAGGATTTTCTGGTCGGCGCAGCGGCCCTGGTTTTGCCCTTGGAGGATTTGCCTCTGCCGGAAATGCGGTCGTCAGCGTCCAGGCGGAAGTCGGAATCCTGCTCTGCCTCGTCCTCGAAGGAAGGCTCGACACGTTCATTTGACTTTGATCTGGATGCCATGCGGACCGGTAATACCCCAATACTGTCGGGCGCCTGCCGATGACGATTGCGTCCGGCGGCGCGCACTGTTCCTCGCCCGATATTTCCAATGAATTGTAAATGCGGCGATTTAACGAGGCATTAAGGGTGTCTGGTGGGGATGGTTGGACGCAGCCTGATTGGCTGCGCCCTCCTTTGGTATGGTTCAGGCCGCCTTGACGGCACGGATGCCGGAAAGCTTGGCATCGAGGCTGAACGGGCCGGCGCCGGCCGCGACAAAATACAGGAAAACGAAGCAATAAACGGCCGCTGCGCCACCACCGTTTTCGGTCGGGAAGAAGCTCTTCGGGAAGTGACCGATGAAATAGGCGGCAGCCATCAGGCCTGACAGGACAAAGGCGGCAATGCGGGTCTGGAAACCGACAAGGAACAGGAAGCCCAACGTCAATTCAAGGAGACCTGCGATCCAGGGAAGGGAGCCTGTCGGTGGGGTAAAGTTGCCGGCCTGGAAATGGAAGATCTTGGCCATGCCGAAGGAAAAGATGACGAGGCCGAGTGCAATGCGCAATGCACTGAGAAGGGCGGGCTGCGCGCTGTTGAGGGTGTTCTGCATAAGGACGACTCCGGGAGGGAAATGACAACGAATCCCTTTGTTTGCTGCACCTGCGAAAAGCAATGCAAATCCACAGCACGTCTTCGTGATGAGCGGTTGGGGTCAATCGTCTCGTTTCAGCATTTCCTTTCGCACTCATCTGGTTTTCGCTTTAAAAGTGATACATGATCCATTTCCGATCATTTCTCGTGGAACCGTTTGGGCGGTTTGCGAGTTGAGGCTAGCCGTGAAAAGGGAAGGTCCGATGCTCGACGTACAGATCAGTAAATCTCAATGGAAAAAACCCGTCTGCGTCACCTTTGGTGAAGCGGGTGAGCAGCTGGTGAAGGGGCCACATGATGCGTTGGCTCTGATGACCGAACAGTGGCCATTTATTCGCGGGGCAGAATTCGTTCGTGCGCGCAGCCTGTGCCGCGCGGCATTAGACGGTCGAAAGACGGTCGAGGAGGCGCGCGTTCAGTTTGAGCAGGCGATCGGCGAGGCGCGTGTCTCCCCCAACTAAGTTTTTTCAAAAGGGGGCGCTAGTCCCCCTTTTTATGGCTCACATTACAATTAAGAGTAAAATAATATGCTAAATCACCCATGATTAGTTGTAGTTGCGTCGTCACTGGTTTTGGCCTCAAGGTGTTTCCCGCTGAGGCTGTGCTTTTGCGCGAAAACTATCTCCGGTAAGCGGAACGGAGATCAGTCCAATTGGTGCCTTTATTTCGGGGAAAGGTAGCCAACGCCTCGCAGACGTTGAGAACGTATGCACTGTAGCCAACGCCCGGCCGGGGAAGCCGGGAGCGATGGAGATTTTCATGCGCACACTAGTACGACAGCCGGTCAATCCCGACCAGCTCAGCCTTCTCCAGCAGGTCTTCGATAATGCCTGCACGGAACACCGCATCAACAAGGATAGCCCGGACGGCGAGGCGCTTGCGCTGATTCTGGTCAATTCGCTGCAGAAAGGCATGAGCGAGAAGGAAGCGCTTTCGCACCTTGCCGAAACCCTGGCGCAGAGCCGCTAGGAACGACAGTTGCAAACAGAGTTTGTGCCTCACGCAAGCCGGCTATCTCGCCGGCTTTTCTTTTTTGGAAACAAGCAAATGGCGCGAATCAATTGCGGCAAAAACGTGATTGACCGACCATATTTCGATTTCTCTCGATATCGCAGGCTTTGTCATCCACAGGTGGAACCTATCCGCCGCTCATCAGTTCACCTTGCTCCCATACGTTGAACACAGCCAAGTTTGGAGGCACCCATGCCAGAGGCAATTGGAATCAAATCCGTCCGCAAGGCGGAGATTTCGGACGATCTGCCGAACGCCACCGAGGTGAACGATACGTTCAAGAGCGAAGTTGCGACCTTGCGCGCGGAGATCGCGACCATCCGCGAAAAGCTCTCGGAAAAGAGCGGTGAGGCTTATGATAACGTATCGCGCCGCGCCAGCAATGCAGCACATTACGTTCAGGATGAAGCGGTATCGGCTGCGGGTGCGATCCGCGAGCATCCGGCAGCCGCGACAACCCTGTTCACGTTGATCGGAGCCATCGGTTTCGGCATCGGTTATCTCGTCGCATCGACCACGGCCGAGCAGAAGCAGGCCTGGTATCGTCGTTATTACTGAGTTTTTTTCTCAGTAGCCGGTTTCGGCATATCGCAGACATCGACCCAGATGGCGGACACCAGCTCCGCCATCTTTTCAGGCGCGATCCGAACCGCCGAATTTGTCGCGCCTGCGGCTGGAACAACGATCGTGTGGTCCCTCAGCGAAACATCGCAATAGATCGGCACTGGCGCAGGCAATCCGAATGGGCAGACGCCACCGATCGGATGGGTGGTGATCGTGGTGACCTCTTCGCCGCCGAGCATGCGCGGCTTTGCTCCGAAATGATCCCGAAATTTGCGATTGTTCAGACGACGCGTTCCGGCTGTCACCAGCAGCAGAACAGTGTCGTCGGCGCGCAGGCAGATCGTTTTGGCGATCTGGTCCGGCTCGACGCCATGTGCCTCCGCGGCAAGTGCCACCGTGGCCGAACTTGCCTCGGTTTCTATGACGTTAATGTCAGGAGCGTGGGTGGCGAAAAACGCCTGAACGGATGAGAGCGACATCAACGCAGCCTAATGCTCTGGCATGATGGCGGCAAGCGTCAAGAAGATATGCGCCAAGTGCATGGCTGCGCTGCGAAACTCTGTCTGTTTTTTGGGCGAATTTCACGTATCTTATAAACATCGAAGCGACGCACTCCTCCTCCCAGTGTCGCTCGATTGGACTGGCAACACCTCCTCCTCCCGGTTGCTAGTCAGTATTAAGGACCCGGCGCACCTCCTCCCGCGCCGGGTTTCTTATTTTCGGCGTTTGACGTTCGTGAAATTCAGTTGATCTGATGAGGATTGGTGCAATTTGAGATTGCGCCTGCGACACCGCTGTGTCTTGACATCCAGCCGGCTCAAATATACCTGCCTTGGCATCGATATTTGTTTGCAAGCGGCACCTACGGCGTCACCACGCTACGAGACCTTTCCTTCAAATACGAGAATCGAAACCCATTGCCTCAATGCGGCAATGGGCAAGCTTATATTTGCGAGTGAAAGGACTTCGTAATGGCTAGCGGTACTGTAAAGTGGTTCAACGCGACCAAGGGTTTTGGCTTCATCCAGCCTGACGACGGCGCACAGGACGTATTCGTGCACATCTCGGCCGTTGAGCGCGCCGGCATGAACGGCCTCAAGGATGGCCAGAAGATCAACTTCGAACTGGTTACGGACAAGCGTTCGGGCCGCGTTTCGGCTGACAATCTTCAGGCTGCCTGATTGGTGCCCTCTCCGGCAGATGCCGGAGATCGACGAATTTGAGACGCGCTCCTCGTGGGCGCGTTTTGCATTCTGGAGCACGGCATGCCGCTGCCTGTATCGATCCAGAACGCTTTTTTAGATGTTAACGAAATATTAACCATTTCAGCCTAGGATCACTTCATAGCCGCGGGGCAAAAGCCCGCCGGATTGAGAAGTGCCGATCCCGTTCGTTTGACCACGGATGTAATGGCAGGCAGGAAACGGGATACGAAAGGTCGGGCTTGCCCGACCTTTTTGCTTTTGGGGTTATGCTTTAACCCGAAAGGGAGGAGGCCCGGCGCAGCGCCGAGCCACCAAAAAATCAGCGCTTGGCGAGCGCTTCGATGATGCGTGCCCAGGAGCGTACGCCCTTGTGGAACGACTTCAATTCATACTTTTCATTCGGGGAATGGATGCGGTCGTCGTTGAGGCCGAAACCGACCAGCAGCGAATCCATGCCGAGCATCGTCTGGAAATCACCGACGATCGGGATCGAGCCGCCCATGCCGATAACGACGGCGGGTTTTGCCCATTCGTCGGACAGTGCGTTTTTCGCCTTGGTCAGCGCCGGTGAATCGTAGGAGAGCTGGATCGCCGGCGATGCACCGTGCTCATGGAACTCGACCGAGCAATCGGTCGGGATCTGCGAGCGGATATAGGCGCGGAAGGCTTCGCGGATCTTTTGCGGATCCTGCGTGCCGACGAGGCGGAACGAAATCTTGGCCGAGGCCTTGGCGGCGATGACAGTCTTGAAGCCGTCACCGGTGTAACCGCCCCAGATGCCGTTGACCTCGCAGGTCGGGCGCGCCCAGGTCAGCTCCAGAACCGAACGGCCCTTTTCGCCAGCCGGTTCCGACAGGCCGATCTCGCCGAGAAAGTTTGCTGAAGAACGGCCCAGCGTTTCCCAGCTGGCCTTGATGTTTTCCGGCGTTTCCTCAACACCGTCATAAAAGCCCGGGAGCGTAATGCGGCCGGTTTCATCGCGCAGGCCGGCAATGGCTTTGGTAAGGATATGGATCGGGTTGGCGGCCGCACCTCCGTAAAGACCGGAATGCAGGTCGCGATCGGCGGCGGTGATGGTGATCTCTTCGCCCACAAGGCCGCGAAGTGCCGCGGCAATTGCCGGCGTATCGCTGTCCCACATGCCGGTATCGCAAACCAGAGCGAATTCGGCCTTCAGTTCCTCGGCATTGGCTTCGAGGAACGGTTTCAGCGACGGCGAGCCGGACTCCTCTTCGCCTTCGAACAGGATGGTGACGTTGATCGGCAGCGAGCCATGCACATCCTTATAGGCACGGCAGGCTTCGACAAAGGTCATCAGCTGGCCCTTGTCATCGGCTGTGCCGCGGCCGGTCAGGACCTTGCGGTCATTGCCGAGATCCTTGATGGCCGGCTCGAACGGGTCGTTTTCCCAAAGCTCGATCGGATCGACCGGCTGCACGTCGTAATGGCCGTAAAACAGCACATGCGGTGCATCCGGCGTGGAGGCGCCATGGTGGCCGACGACCATCGGATGACCGGGCGTTGCGCGCACGGAAGCCTCGAAGCCGAGCGACGTCAGTTCCTTGGCCAGCCAATCGGCCGCCTTGGCGCAATCCGCCTTGTAGGCCGGATCCGTGGAGATGGACTTGATACGGACGAGATCGAACAGGCGATCAAGAGCTGCCGGAAGGTTTTCGTCGGCGCGCGAAAGCACTGGGGAAAGATCGGTCATGGAAAAGATCCTGCATTCTGAAAGACTGGCCGGACCCTAATCCCTTTCGCGATGATTTGGAAACAGTCTCAGCTCTGTCTCAAAGTTTGCGAGCATTCTCCACTGCCATGCGCATATATTCCAGCATCAGTTGTCTTTCGAAACTGCGAAAGCTGCCGAGCAGGGCGTTTTCCGCATCGGAAGCGGCATTGATGGCCTCGCTTTCCAGCGCCCGGCCGCGTTCGGTCAGGGAAACGATCTGCGCGCGTCGATCGGTCGGATGGGGCGTGCGGGTGATCAGGCCATCGCGTTCCATGCGCGACAGCGTATTGGCAAGCGTTGCCTGTTCGACGTCGAGGCGATCGAGGATCTGTTTCTGGGTCAGTCCGTCTTCCTGCCAGAGTTCGACGAGAACGGGAAACTGACCGGGAGAAAAGCCCAGCGTCGCGGCCCGCTGCTGCAGTGATCGTGCAAAGCCCTTGGCCAGCTGGCCTGCCAGGTAGGTCGCCGAATTCGAACGATCGAAGGCCATGGGAGAATCATCCTTCCGGATGCGAGGGCGCGGGACAGATCAAGTGTATAGCCTGCCATGCTTTAGCGAAACCTGCGCAGGCAAGATATATGAGCGAATTCGGATTGTGGTCCGCAAAAAGCGAAACCGCCATGACCGGGAGGGGGATCGGTCATGGCGGTTCTTATAAGCGGCAAAGGCCCGGAGAGGGGGAAAGGCCCTTGCCCGGTCTGAAGCGGCGGGGGACGAGCCAGCTTTCAGACGACGGCGTGATCAGGCGCCGTTGATTATGAAATGTGAGGTGGATTGCGGCTTTTCAAGGGAGAAAGAAATTACAAATCCGTAATAATACCCTTCTGCGGGTTTTCGGGAGCGGTTTGCAAAGGCGGATATCCTGCCAAGTTTCATTGGACGCCACCCGCATCGCACGATATCTCATGACCATGAAAAAAGGCGATCATCTCTTCCTAGTCGACGGCTCCGGTTTCATTTTCCGGGCCTTTCACGCGCTTCCTCCGCTGACCCGCAAATCCGATGGCCTGCCGGTCGGTGCGGTATCGGGTTTCTGCAACATGCTGTGGAAGCTGCTGACCGATGCGCGCGATACCTCGGTCGGGGTCACGCCGACGCATTTTGCGGTCATCTTCGATTATTCCTCGAAGACGTTCCGCAAGGAAATCTATGACGCCTACAAGGCCAATCGTTCCGCGCCGCCGGAAGAACTGGTGCCGCAATTCGGGCTGATCCGCCAGGCGACCCGCGCCTTCAACCTGCCCTGCATCGAGACCGAAGGTTTTGAAGCCGACGATATCATCGCCACTTATGCACGACAGGCGGAAGCTGTTGGCGCTGACGTTACGATCGTCTCGTCCGACAAGGACCTGATGCAGCTCGTGACATCCACGGTCCATATGTATGACAGCATGAAGGACAAGCAGATCGGTCTGCCGGAAGTCATTGAAAAATGGGGCGTGCCGCCGGAAAAGATGATCGACCTGCAGGCGCTGGTCGGCGATTCGGTCGATAACGTGCCGGGCATTCCGGGTATCGGCCCGAAAACGGCGGCCCAGTTGCTCGAAGAATACGGTGATCTCGAAACGCTGCTTTCGCGTGCCGGCGAGATCAAGCAGGTCAAGCGCCGCGAAAGCATCATCAATTTTGCCGATCAGGCGCGCCTGTCGCGCCAGCTGGTGGAGTTGCGCACCGACGTACCGCTGGAGCTCGATCTCGACGCTCTCGTGCTGGAGCCACAGGATGGGCCCAAGCTGATCGGCTTCCTGAAGGCCATGCAGTTCGGCACGCTGACGCGCCGTGTCGCTTCCGCCTGTGATTGCAATGCCGATGAGATCGAACCCACCGAAGTGACGGTCGAATGGGGTGAGGCGGCACGTGGACCGGATCTGGATGCCGGTACTGCTGCTTCTGCCGATACAGGCGGTGCAGGGGCCGATGCGCCGGCCAGCCCGGCAAAGGCCGCTGTCGCCAAGGGCACGGGCGAGGCGACGCCGGCTTCGTTGGCAGAGACGCGCGTTGCTGCCTTCGGCAATGCCAAGATCGATACGACGGCTTACGTAACGATCCGCGATGTCGACGTGCTCGACGAGTGGATTGCGGCCGCCCGCGAAACCGGTCTGGTCGGCTTCGACACGGAAACCAATTCGCTCGATCCGATGCAGGCCGAACTTGTCGGCTTCTCGCTCGCCATTGCCGATAATGCCGAAAACCCGTCCGGCCAGACAATCCGCGCCGCCTATGTTCCGCTGACGCACAAGACCGGTGTCGGTGATCTTCTAGGGGGCGGTCTGGATGAAAACCAGATCGATCCGCGCAAGGCGCTTGATCGCCTGAAGGCGCTGCTGGAAGACCCTTCGGTCCTGAAGGTCGCGCAGAACCTGAAGTTCGATTATCTGCTGATGAAACGCCACGGCATTACCGTCGAAAATTACGACGATACGATGCTGATGTCCTATGTGCTGGAAGCCGGCAAGGCCAACCACGGCATGGACGGATTGTCCGAACGCTGGCTGAACCACAAGCCGATCGCCTTCAAGGACGTCGCCGGTTCCGGCAAGAGCGGCGTCACCTTCGATTTTGTCGCTATCGACAAGGCAACGGCCTATGCGGCCGAAGATGCCGATGTCACCCTGCGTCTCTGGATGGTGCTGAAACCGCAGCTGGCGGCTGCCGGTCTCAACCGCGTTTACGAGAGGCTGGAGCGCCCGCTGGTGTCGGTTCTGGCCGATATGGAAGAGCGCGGCATCACCATCGACCGGCAGATCCTGTCGCGTCTTTCCGGCGAGTTGGCGCAGAAGGCGGCGGCCTTCGAGGATGAAATCTACGAACTGGCCGGCGAACGTTTCAACGTCGGTTCACCAAAACAGCTCGGCGATATCCTGTTCGGCAAGATGGGCTTGCCCGGTGGTTCGAAAACCAAGACCGGCCAGTGGTCGACCTCGGCCAGCGTGCTGGAAGATCTTGCCGCCGAAGGGGCGGAACTGCCGCGCAAGATCGTCGATTGGCGCCAGCTGACCAAGCTGAAATCCACCTATACCGACGCGCTGCCAGGTTACGTTCACCCTGAAACCAAACGCGTGCACACATCCTATTCGCTGGCCTCGACCACGACGGGACGCCTGTCCTCGTCCGAGCCGAACCTCCAGAACATTCCGGTGCGCAATGCCGAAGGCCGTAAAATCCGCACGGCTTTTATCGCCACGCCGGGCCACAAGCTGGTCTCTGCCGATTACAGCCAGATCGAATTGCGCGTGCTCGCCCATGTCGCGGAAATCCCGCAGCTGACCAAGGCATTCGAGGATGGTATCGACATCCATGCCATGACCGCATCGGAAATGTTCGGTGTGCCGGTGGAAGGCATGCCGGGGGAAGTGCGCCGCCGCGCCAAGGCGATCAATTTCGGCATCATCTACGGCATATCCGCCTTCGGTCTTGCCAACCAGCTGTCGATCGAGCGTTCGGAAGCCGGCGATTACATCAAGAAGTATTTCGAGCGTTTTCCGGGCATCCGCGACTACATGGACAGCACCAAGGCGAAGGCGCGTGAAGACGGTTATGTCGAAACCATCTTTGGCCGGCGCATCAACTATCCGGATATCAAGTCATCCAACCCTTCGGTGCGCGCCTTCAACGAACGTGCGGCCATCAATGCGCCGATCCAGGGCTCCGCGGCCGATGTCATCCGCCGTGCCATGGTGCAGATGGAGCCGGCCCTCGAAAAGGCGGGCCTCGGCGAGCGCGTGCGCATGCTGCTGCAGGTGCATGACGAACTGATTTTCGAGGTCGAGGATGCGGATGTCGACAAGGCGATCCCGGTCATCACCTCGGTGATGGAAAATGCCACCATGCCGGCGCTTTCCATGCGCGTGCCGCTGAAGGTGGATGCGCGCGCCGCCAGCAATTGGGATGAGGCGCATTGATCCATGCATTGCACGGGCGGTCTGCCGGATGGCGGGCCGTCTGGGCTTTTATTGTCCCCATGGAAAGGCTCCGGAAATTGAGCAGAGTCCACCCTTGGTGATCTTGAGATTTTCAAAAAACTCCCGCGGCCATTTTGTGTTCTGGGCGGGTCATGCGGTCGGGGCACTGAAAGCTGCCTCGTAATTTAGTGAGTAATTGACACCTCTCAGTGCCCCGTTCGACGGTTTTTGCCCGCGACTTCGGTTCCTCTGCGAAAGCCGTGCCCGTGATTTCTCACGAACCGGCGATCATGTGTGCCGCACAGGCACGCCCGGCGCGCTTCTTTCGGGCCTCAGAGGCATTGCGAGGTTTGATGCCCGCAACACCTCCCCCGTGTCGCCGGAGGAGAACCAGTTTCCGCGAACCCTGTTGCTGGAGACTTACGTCTTTTCTCCAACACCAGCGCCGGCTCCAACTCGCCGGGACGCCTCCCGGTGTATCCACGATGGAACGGGAGAATTGTAGGCACGGGTTTTGGGAGGGTGGACGAGGTGGGGTTCAACTTTTTTACAAGTCGTTGATTTCGCTTGGAACTATTTTCCGGAAATAAGGCAATTGGGGCAACGTGGTCTATTTGCGACATGGGCGTTACGGCGGGAATCCGGCCGCCACGCGTCTGCGCGGTGAGAGAACTCTCTCTTCGAGGTAGCTGTGCGTGAGTTTTGCTCGCCGCAGACGCGGCGCTGCTGGATCCCGGCTCAAGGCCGGGATGACGAGGGGAGGGGCCGGGAAGGCGAGGGGAGGGGCCGGGAAGGCGAATACGAGAGGTCAGGATGACCAAGGGAAGGTCGGATTGGACCCGATGCGCATTCCGCAATGAACCGCTCAATGGCCATCAGGAAACAGTGAGAGAAGGGCGGTCGACAGCAGTTGTTGGGCATACCGCTCCGCCGAGTGAGAAGCCTCGGGCGACATGCCCATTTCCGAACAGCGCTGCTGCACGGTTTCGACGATCAGGCCCATGATGCCGCGCGCCTGTTCGGCATTGCCGTTTTCCGATGTGTCCAGTGCAAGGGCAAGGCTGGTCATCGATACGATTTCGAGAACGACCATGCGGGCCTCGAGATCGAAAGCCGCCTGTTCGGCGCTTCTCACGTTTCTGGCTGTCTGCTTCATATTGTGTTCCCCTAATATAAAAGGAGAGCTAGAGCGTTGGCTGAAACTTTAAAGCGAAATATCGGAAGATTTTTTAAACCTCACGCCGCTGTGAATCGAAGATCAGATTTCCTCAGGCAACCCGCTTTCCCTGCCTCCACACGGCGCGGCAGACCGGAACACCGCTTTCACGGTGGACGCGCACCAGATCCGCGCGCAGGCCGGTTGCGATGCGGCCGCGGTCATCGAGGCCGATCGTGCGGGCCGGCATGGCACTGACCATGGCAATCGCATTGGCCAGGCTGACCGTCTCGATCTGGTCCGCGAGGAGGAAGGGGGCGTGCAGCAGGCTGAAGGGCACGTAATCGGACGACAGGACGTCGAGAACGCCAAGGCGGGCGAGGTCGCTTGCGGCGATATTGCCGGAATGTGATTGGCCACGCACCACGTTCGGCGCGCCCATCAGCACGGCAAGGCCCGCCTTGTGGGAGGCCTCGGCAGCGGCGATGCTGGTCGGGAATTCCGCCAGCCGCACACCGTGGCCGATCGATTCGTCGACATGGTCGAGCGTGGCGTCGTCATGGCTGGCCAGCGCGATGCCGGCTTCTGCGCAATGGCTGGCCAATGCATCACGGTGCGGGGCGGCATACCGTTCGGATGCCTCCAGACGGCGTTTGACGAAGGCATCGAAGGCTTCGTCGCTCAGGCCCCGCTTGATCTTGTAGTAGAAGATATACTGATCCATCGTCTGGAACTGACGCTGACCGGGCGCATGGTCCATCAAGGACACCAGCCGCACGGCCGGGTCACCTTCGAAATCGGAAAACTGCTCGACCACATCAGAAGTCGAGACCTCGCACCGAAGATGCAGGAGATGTTCGGCGCGCAGGCGTCCTTCGCGCCCTGCCGTTTCGATCGAGTTCGCCAGTTCGCGCATCTCGCCGCGGGCAAAACCGCCTTCCTCGCCGGACCCCATGCGCAGGCAATCGAGCACGGTGGTGATGCCGGAGCCGGCGACCTGCGTATCATGCGCCTGGATGGCTGCAATCGCATTCCATTTCAGCCCGGCGCGGGGCGAGAAATGGGTTTCCAGATGGTCGGTATGCAGTTCCACCAGACCGGGCAGGAGATAATCGCCTTCAAGATCTTCGCCCGTCTGCGAAACGCCTTCCGAAATATCGGTGATCAGCCCGTCACGGACCTGCACGGAGCCGTGCAGGATATCGTTTTCGAGAACGATGCGGGCATTGCTGAAAACCTTTTCCATCAGGCAAAAGCCCTCCGATCCTGGTTATTTTTCAATGGTACCCGATGCAGCACGGAAAATGGTGCGCCGCGCTGTGGTTCCACGAACACCGTCAGGGCATCGATCCGACGCGGCGTGCCGGTGAAGGCGGCAAAGCGCTCGGTCAGCAACGCATGCATCGCTTCGCGCCTTTCCTCAGGCACAGGGCCGGTCAGCGTCATGTGGAAACGAAACTCCTCCATGACATAGGGATAACCAAACTCGTGCAGGTAGTTGCGCTGCGCTTCGCTGAGCTTTTCCGGCTTGCGACGGGCGATATCGGCGTCCGAGAGCGGTGCGCGAAATGGCTCGAAATGTTCGACGATGCTGCCCGCAAAATCCTGAAGGATGGGGTTGGGCTCACCCGGCACCAGTGCGAAGAAAGGGCCGAGACCGGCGACGACCAGTTCGGGAATGTCGAAGGCCTCAGTCTGAGCGGCGAATGCATCGACGGCGGCGACAAGGCTGGCTTCATCCTTGCCATCGGCAAGCGAAAACGGTGCTTTCAGCGTTGCGTGGAAAGCGTAGCGGCGCGGATCGGCGGTGATGGTGCGCCACTCGTCTTCGGCAAGGCCGGTATCCGCCGGGGCTGAAAGGTCGCGGCCTTCGTAGGCATCGCGGCCGAGCCAGAGGCTTGCTGCCTGCGTCAGCGCATCATCCTTGGAGGGGGTGAAATAGATCGCATAACGCATGGAGAATCTGTCCTCGAAATCAGTGTTCGGCCAAGGGTATAGGCCTTGGACGACCGGTTGTCGCGAAAGCATTTCACAGGCTCGTGACAAAGCTGCGTCGCGGCCGATGAAACCTTTTGCACCTCCTGTACGTTTCCACAGGGTAATAAGGAGACAGGTCAATGGAAGAAGCAAGCATCATGATCGGCACCGTCATGGCAGTCTTTGCGGCCAGCGGCGTATTGTCGGCCTATTGGTATTCCCGCCACGAGGATTGATCGGCGATCATATGGCATTTGTCATTCAGAACGGAAAAGGCCGCGTCGGGTGACGCGGCCTTTTCTGCATGATTACGTCGGTTCGGTCGCTCAGTGCGCCTTGGACATGTCGCCCAGAACCGCCTTGGAGGCGACGCTCGAATCGGCATTGACCGTGTAGACGATCGGCACGCCGGTCGCGAGGTTGACATCCAGGATCTGTTCCTTGGTCAGGCGGTCGAGAACCATGATCAGCGAGCGCAGCGAATTGCCGTGCGCGGCAACCAGAACCTTCTCGCCCTTGAGGACGCGCGGGAGGATTTCCGTCAGGTAATAGGGCCAGACGCGTGCGCCGGTATCGCGCAGGCTTTCGCCGCCCGGCGGCGGCACGTCATAGGAACGGCGCCAGATATGGACCTGTTCCTCACCCCACTTGGCGCGGGCATCATCCTTGTTGAGGCCGGACAGATCGCCGTAATCGCGCTCGTTGAGCGCCTGGTTGCGGATCGTTTCGAGACCGGACTGGCCGAGCTTGTCGAGCACGATCTTCAGCGTGTTCTGGGCGCGCTTCAGATCCGAGGTGAAGGCGATATCGAACTTGATGCCGGTTTCGGCCAGCGCCTTGCCGCCGGCTTCGGCTTCTTCAATGCCGAGCGGGGTCAGGTCCGGGTCGCGCCAGCCGGTGAACAGGTTCTTGAGATTCCAGTCGCTCTGCCCGTGGCGAACGAGGACGAGTGTGCCGGTCATGTGGTCATTACCTCCAGTATGTATGTGTCAGTTCGAAAGCCCAAGCACGTCGAGCATGGAATAAAAACCCGGCTTCTTGTCGCGTGCCCAAAGTGCCGCAGCAACACCGCCGCGGGCAAAGATGCTGCGGTCACGTGCGGTGTGGGAGAGTGTCAGCATTTCGCCTTCTCCGGCAAACAGCACCGAGTGATCGCCGACGATGGAGCCGCCGCGCAGGGTAGCAAAACCGATCTTGCCGGCTTCACGCGCACCGGTATGGCCATCGCGTACCCGCACCGAATGGTTGGCGAGCGCGATATCACGGCCACGGGCGGCAAATTCGCCGAGCAGGAGGGCAGCACCGGAAGGCGCATCGACCTTGTGCTTGTGGTGCATTTCCATGATCTCGATATCCCAGCCCGCCGCCGGCAGCGCTTTTGCCGCCTGTTCGACGAGCACGCCGAGAAGATTGACGCCAAGGCTGGTATTTGCGGATTTCACGACACGCGCATGACGACCGGCGGCAATGATCTTTTCATTGTCGGCTTCCGAGCATCCCGTCGTGCCGCAGACATGCACGATGCGTGCCTGTGCGGCGAGACCGGCATATTCGATCGAGGTTGCCGGCGTGGTGAAATCCAGAACGCCATCGGCATGCAGGAAGGCCTGCAGCGGATCGGTGGTCAGGGGAATGCCGAGAAAGCCGACACCGGCCAGTTCGCCGGCATCCTTGCCGATGAAGGGTGAGCCTTCACGGCCCACCGCCGCATGCAGGCGAACCCCTTCGGTCTCCTGAATGATGCGGATCAGCGATTGCCCCATTCTGCCGGCTGCGCCCACGACCACGAGCTTCATGTCGGTTTCGGTCTTGGGCGTTGCAGGCATTCAGGCAGGCTCCGTATTGATGCAGTCGTTCAGTCTTCGGTCGCAGGCGCTTCGATCGGCGAAGCCTGCAGATTGTTGAGGCGAGCGTAGAGGCCGTCCTTGCGGTTAGCAAGCTCCTCGTGCGTGCCCTGTTCCATTACCTGTCCCTCGTTCATCACCACGATCCTGTCTGCCTTGACGACGGTAGACAGGCGGTGGGCAACGACGATGACGGTGCGATCCTTCATGGCGACATCGAGTGCCTTCTGGACAGCAGCTTCCGATTCGTTGTCGAGCGCCGACGTTGCTTCGTCGAGCAGCAGGATCGGCGCATTGCGAACCAGTGCGCGGGCGATCGAAAGGCGCTGGCGCTGGCCGCCCGAAAGCGTGATGCCGTTTTCGCCAACCGGCGTGTCGTAACCCTTGGGCTGCGCGAGAATGAAATCATGCGCATGGGCAAGACGAGCCGCGTCTTCGATTTCGACGTCCGTCGCCTCGGGTCGGCCGTAGCGAATATTGTCGCGGATCGAGCCCTCGAACAGGTAGGGCTGCTGAGAAACATAGGCGAGCTGGCGGCGCAGCGAGGTTTTCGTGACCTTGGCGATATCCTGTCCGTCGATCAGGATCGCGCCTTCCGTTGGGTCATAAAACCGCGGGATGAGCGCGATGATCGTCGATTTTCCGGCGCCGGATGGGCCGACCAATGCCGTGGTCTTTCCACCTTCGGCAACGATATCGACGCCTTTCAGAATGGCGGCACCGTCGCCATAGGCAAAACTGACGTTTTTGAGCTCGACCCTGGCTTCCGTGACGACCAGATCGGCGGCATCGGCCACCTCGCGCTGCTGCGGCTGCAGGTCGAGCAGCGCATAGATCATGCGGGCGTTGACGACCGCGCGTTCGATCTGCACCTGTAGCTTGGCAAGGCGTCGGGCCGGGTCATAGGCCATCAGCAGCGCGGTGACGAACGAGAAAAAAGCGCCTGGCGGCACATTGTCGTAGATCGAGCGGAAAGCGGCATAGGCCAGCACGCTTGCGATCGACAAGCCGGCGAATGATTCAGTCAGCGGCGAGGTGCGTTCCGACAGGCGGGCAATGCGGTTGGCGCGTTTTTCGGCCGTCGCGATGATGCTCTGGACCTTGTTGTCCAGTTGCTGTTCCATCGTGAAGGCCTTGACGATGGCGATACCCTGCACGGTTTCCTGCATGGCGCCCAGCACATGGCTGTTGACCTCGATGGCTTCCTTTGTGGCGGTGCGCAATCGGCGTGACACGTAACGCAGGGCATAAATAAGAGGTGGAGCAACGGCGAACACGATCAGTGACAGAACCCAGTCCTTGCTGATCATCACGCCGATCAGCGCGACGAGTGTCAACAGGTCGCGGGCAGTCGACGTCACTGTCAAATTGAGCACGTCGCGGATGCCGCTGACGTTCTGGCTGATCTGGGCGGCCAGACGAGCTGAGCGGGCTTCACTGAAGAAACCGACCGACAGGCTCATCAGATGCGTATAGAGGCGGCGCTGATAACGGGCGACGATATTGTTGCCGATCTTGGCGAGCGCCACGGCCTGGCCATAACCTGCAAAACCACGCAACACGAAAACGGCGAAGATGGAGCCACAGATTAGCACGACGAGGTCGGCGCGCTTGTTGGCAAACGCTTCGTTGACGACCGATTCCATGATCCAGGCCGTGAACGCAGTGCTGCCGGCGACGACGATCAGACAGGCAATGGCAAAGGCATAACCGCGGATATGGTCACGTCCGTTTTCGGCGATAACCCGCTTCAGCGTGGCGGTCACCATGCCGGTATCGACTTCGGTTTTTCTTTTCTTGTGCGCTTTCAACAAGCCTTCCAATCACCAAAACTTTGACGCAAAAGCGCCCCTGTTGGACGCGCGTCTTAACCAGTTGGTAGCGTTTTGGCTAGCCGAGCCAAGATATTCGGAGGCCTTGTTGCATTTGTGCAGGCCAACCGGGCACGCGCAAAGGTGCCCGGTCACATTACATATTTACCGCTGCCAGCGGCGTTCGTCCATGGAAACGCCATAGGCGGAAGGCTTGCGGGCAAAACTCGCAAGGCCGGCCAGCGCTGCCTGCGGATGGGTGACAACGAAGGTCGGAATGGTGGTGAGCAGTTCGGTATGCGGCGCCTTGTCCTCGAAGGCGGCGCGGAATTCCGGCTTTTTCAGCGCGGCCAGTATTTTCTGGGAAATGCCGCCGGCAAGATAAACGCCACCGCGCGCCATGAAGATCAGCGCCATGTCGCCCGCCACGCGGCCGAGATAGGTCGCAAACAGCGACAGGGTTTCCACCGCTTGCGGATTGGAACCGTCAAGGCCGGCAGCCGTGACGTCGGCAGGCTCGTTTAACGATGCTTCGACGCCATCGGCCTTGCAGATCGCCTGATAGATATTGACCACGCCGCGACCGCTGAGGATTTCTTCGGCCGAGACACGATCCTCGATGCGCTTGAGATGCGGGAAAATGGCAAAATCCCGCGTCGAGCGCGGGCCGACATCCACATGTCCGCCTTCGCCCGGAACCGGGAACCACATGTCGCGGGCATGCACAAGGCCCGCAACGCCAAGACCCGTGCCGGGGCCGAGAACGACGCGCGAAGCCATGTGTGGCTGATCTACCGGGCCGAGGGTTTCGCGATGTTCCGGACCAAGCTCGGAAGCCGCCAGTGCCTGGGCCTCGAAGTCGTTGACGATGAGAACGTCATCGAAGCCGAGTTCGGAAATCATTTTTTTCGGCCGGACGATCCAGTCGCAATTGGTGAGGTCGATCTCGTCGCCATCGATCGGGCCGGCAACAGCCAGAATGGCCGAGCGCGGTTTCAGATCACTGCCATCCAGCACGACTTTTTGAATTGCCTCATCGATCGTTGCGTAATCGGCCGTCTTGACGCTGACAAAGGGTGTCGCTGCGGCCGTCGCATCCGCCAGAACGGAGAAACGGGCATTGGTGCCGCCGATATCGCCGAGAAGGATGGGAAAGGGCAGTGCATCGGTTTTCATGCTGTCGGCCATGGGAAATGTCAGCCTTTCTGGAAATCGATAAATTTTTCGGCGGACGCGCGGTTGAGCGCCATCGGGATGTCGTAGACGGTGGCAAGACGCGTGAGTGCCTTGACGTCGACATCATGGGGGAGCGCGGAAAGCGGATCGATGAAGAAGATCAGCATGTCGACCTCGCCGGTCGCAATCATCGCGCCGATCTGCTGGTCACCGCCAAGCGGGCCGCTTTTCAGGCGTGTGACGTCGAGGTTGGGCGCTGCGTCCAGAACCCGGCCACCGGTCGTGCCCGTGGCCACGATCCTGAATTTCGCCAGTGACGCCTGATGGGCGCGGGCGAAATCCGCCATGTCGTCCTTTTTCAGGTCATGCGCGATCAGCGCAATACATTGCTTGTCCGACATGTTTTCTCCTCGCCCGTGGAACTTATAGGGCTTTTGCCTGCGATTTCCATAGCGTCTGCCAGCTTCGGCAGGGCGCCATGGATTTCTAGAGCGGTTCATCGTTAAATGGAATCAGTTCTGTTGGCTCAAACGGAGTCGGATGGTCGCATGGCCGGCGCGCGTCGTAGCCAAAGCATACGGCCAAGCCGGCCATGCGATCAGACGGCCCGTTTCAGCCAACCCCGGTGGTTCGCTTGCGAACCACTTGGGCCGGGCATCTTTCCGCCGGGATCAGCGGCGATCGGCTCGCACGTACCGGGAGGTATGCACTTCGCCAATCGCCACTGCCCCAACGAAAACCTGCTCCGGCAGAACTGTTTCCATTTAACGATGAACCGCTCTAGACCGGAGATCAGGTTTTTGCCAACAGGCATCGTCACTTAGTTGGAAGGCCGCGCACGCGGGAGCGGCACGTCGGCCGGGGGGGCGTTGGTGATCGCAGCCGCACCACCATCCGGCTGGACGGCCGAGGAGCGTGGGGCAACGCGCGTGCTTCCGCTGGTAACGGCGGCAATCGCCGGATCATCCGGAGCGGAAAGCACGGCGGCGCAGGCTTTTGGAAGATCCGACAACATGACCTGACGCGGCTTGACGGGTTTTTCGCTCGGATCCTTCTTCGGCTTGGCCCAAGGCTCCGGCGTGAACCACCACGCGAGCGATTTGTCGCAGCCATCGCCTGCCGGCACCGATGTCTGCGGCCTGCAATTCGCATCGCCTGTCGGGCAGCGCATGCGGATATGAAAATGCTCGTCGTGACCATAGATCGGCCGCACCTTGCCGAGAAGAGAGCGGTTTCCGGTCCAGGTCTCGCACAGCTTCTTCTTGATGGCCGGATTGACGAAAATCCGCTCCACATCGGGATAGCTTGCCGCCTGCATGACCAGTTTGGCATGCGTAAAGGTCCAGCGTCGCTGATCGACGGTCAGGAACTTGCTCTTGTCGAGCATGGAGGTGAAGGGCAGTTTTTCGCGCTCGGCCGCCGTCATGTGCCGCTCCGGCATCGGCGTGAACCAGATATCGGCATCGAGCCCGATCTGGTGCGAGGCGTGGCCGGTCAGCATCGGTCCGCCGCGGGGTTGGGAAATGTCGCCGATCAGGATGCCTGACCCCCAGCCCAGCCGGGCCGCGTCCATGGAAAAACGCTGCAGAAGAGCGACAAGCTGCGGCTGGCCCCAGCGACGATTGCGCGAAAGGCGCATGGCTTGCCATGTCGGTCCATCCTCGGGCATGGCGACGGCGCCCATCTGGCAACCTTTTGCATAGGACCCGATCGGCGTGGAAGCGCCATCCGACGGAAGAGCGACATGGCCGAACAGCTGCTTGGCGGGCGTTCCTTCCTGCGCGAGAACTGGCTCCATCATGGCGCTGCAAAGCATGACTGCTGCCGTCAGGCCGCAGAAGGTTCTGGAAATCGCTGTCATTCTCATCTGCCGCAAATCACTCTGTTGCTCTGGTTTTACCGTGAAACCGGATTTTGGTGAAATGGAGATGCACGATGGTGGCGTGTATCTTGCCGATAATACGCTTGTGAGAGATGCGCTCCTGTTTTTCGCCCTGTTTTGCCTTATGCTTTGCCGCAACGCGAAAATGCAGAAGAGGTTTCGAATGGCTTGGTCCCGGCTGAAGACAGGTTTGGCAATCGTTATGGCAACGACTGTCGCGGCAGTGTCGGGAGTGCAGGCGCAGGATGCAGGGCAGGAGCCGAAATGGCGGCATGGGGTGTCTCTCATGGACGAGCCAAAACTGCCGGCGGATTTCAAGCAGTTTCCGTATGTTAATCCCGACGCCCCGAAGGGTGGGGTGCTGAATCTGTCTGGTGATGGAACCTTTGATTCGTTCAATCCCGTGCTCGCATTGCGTGGAAAGCCAGCGTCGGGCTTGTCCATGGTGTTCGACACTCTTCTCAAGTCGAGCGAAGACGAGGTATCGACCTCCTATGGGCAATTGGCTGAAGCATTGAGTTATCCCGACGATGTATCGTCGGCGACTTTCCGGCTGCGAGCCGCAGCAAAGTGGGCTGACGGACAATCCGTGACGCCCGAGGACGTTGTGTTCAGCTTTGAGAAAATCAAGGAACTCAACCCCACGCAGGCAGGTTACTATCGCCACGTCATATCTGCGGAAAAGACGGGTGAACGCGAAGTCACCTTCCGTTTTGACGAGAAAAACAATCGTGAACTGCCTTCGATCGTTGGCCAGTTGTCGATCGTTCCAAAACACTGGTGGGAAGCGAAAGACGCCAAAGGCCAGCCGCGTGACATCTCCAAGACGACCCTAGAACCGGTCATGGGGTCCGGGCCCTACAAGATTGTTGCTTTCTCGCCCGGCTCAACCATCCGTTACGAGCTGCGAGACGATTACTGGGGCAAGGACATTCCCGTCAATCGCGGCCAGTATAATATCAAGACCATCAACTATACCTATTTCGCTGACAATGATGTGGAGTTCGAGGCATTTCGCAGCGGTAATATCGACTTTTGGCAAGAGACGCAGGCCACCCGCTGGGCGACACGTTATGACTTTCCAGCTTTCAAGGATGGTCGGGTCAAGCGCGAGGAAATACCCAATCCATTCCGCGCGACCGGGATCATGCAGGCGCTTGTTCCCAACACCCGTCGAGATCTCTTCAAGGATCAGCGCGTTCGAAAGGCTCTGAACTACGCCTTTGATTTCGAAGAGATCAACCGCACCATGATGTACAGCCAGTATGTGCGGGTAAATAGTTTCTTCTTTGGAACGGAACTGGCGTCTTCGGGTGTCCCCGAGGGCAAAGAACTCGATATCCTGAACAGCATCAAGGACAAGGTGCCTGCTGCCGTTTTCTCCAAGCCCTATACAAATCCCGTTGGCGGCGATCCTCAGAAAGCGCGCGACAATCTGCGACAGGCCGTGGGCCTGCTCAAGGAGGCCGGCTGGGAACTCAAGGGTAACAGGATGGTCAACGCCAAGACAGGCGCACCTTTTTCCTTCGAGATTCTCTTGAGCAGCCCCCAGCTTGAGAGAATCGTTCTGCCTTTCACACAGACGCTGAAACGCATTGGTATCGATGCCCGCATCAGAACGGTGGATTCGTCTCAATATACAAATCGTGCACGAAGCTTCGATTATGACATGACCTGGGTTGTCTGGGCGCAGACGCTCAATCCCGGCAATGAGCAGCTATATTATTGGGGCTCTAAGTCGGCCGAAACGGATGGCACGCGCAATTACGCGGGTATCATCGATCCCGGTGTCGATGACCTGATCAACAAGGTGATTTTCGCCAAGGATCGGGATGACCTCATCGCCTCGACGCGAGCGCTCGATCGGGTGCTGCTGTCGCATGATTATGTCATTCCGCTCTATTACATGATGGCGATGCGCGTCGCCTATTGGGACAAGTACCAACGGCCACAGAACCTGCCTGAATACGGTATCGGTTTTCCCGATGCCTGGTGGTCGAAAGACGCGGCCAAGTGAGCCGGCCGCCGCGGGGCTTGCCTTGCGCAAGCCCAACTGGTCCAAATGACCCGATGATTCGCATGAATACAGAAATGCCGTTTTCGCCGGCCTCCGGTGAAACGCACACAACGACGATCAGGGAGCGCTGATGGGCGCCTATATTCTCCGCCGCCTTCTGCTGATGATCCCGACGCTGATCGGTATCATGGCGGTTTCCTTTATCGTCATCCAGTTTGCGCCGGGCGGCCCGGTTGAGCAGGTCATTGCGCAGCTGCAAGGCTCCGATGCCGGTGATCGGCTGTCCGGTGGCGGCAGCGATTTTGCCAGCCAGGGCGGGGATGAGGGGCAATATCGCGGCGCGCAGGGGCTCGATCCCGAATTCATCAAGAAACTCGAGCAGCAATTCGGCTTCGACAAGCCGCCGCTGACGCGTTTCCTCGACATGATGTGGAACTATGCCCGTTTCGATTTCGGCGAGAGCTTTTTCCGCAATACGCCGGTTATCGACCTTATCCTCGACAAGCTGCCGGTTTCGCTGTCGCTCGGCGTCTGGATCCTGTTGTTTTCCTACATCATTTCCATCCCGCTCGGCATCCGCAAGGCGGTGACGGACGGATCGGCCTTCGATATCTGGACATCCGGCATCATTATCGTCGGTTATGCGGTGCCGAGTTTTCTATTCGGCATCCTGCTGATCGTGCTGTTTGCCGGCGGGTCGTTTTTCGACTGGTTCCCGTTGCGAGGCCTTGTCTCCGACAACTTTGCCGAATTGTCCTGGTGGGAAAAGATCCTCGATTATTTCTGGCACCTGACCTTGCCGCTGATCGCGTTGTCGCTGTCGGCCTTTGCCACCACCACGCTTCTGACCAAGAACTCGTTCATCGACGAAATCAAGAAACAGTATGTGACGACGGCGCGCGCCAAGGGCCTGAACGAAAGGCAGGTGCTTTACGGACATGTTTTCCGCAACGCCATGCTGATCGTCATTGCCGGTTTTCCGGGGGCCTTCATCTCGGCCTTCTTCACCGGCTCGCTTTTGATCGAGAACATCTTTTCGCTCGATGGGCTCGGTCGTCTGGGCTATCTCGCCATCATCAACCGTGATTATCCGATCGTGTTCGGTACGCTCTACATTTTCTCCCTGATGGGCCTCGTCATCAGTCTCGTCTCCGATCTGATCTATACCTGGATCGACCCGCGCATCGATTTCGAGCGGAGGGATGTCTGATGGCCAATGCGTCCGTGACGACTGCCGCCGCACAGGCTTCGGCACCGCCAAAGGGTTTCTGGTCGCCGACCAGCCTGCGCCGCTGGCAGAATTTTCGCGCCAACGGGCGCGGTTTCTGGTCCTTCTGGATCTTTCTCGTGCTGTTTTTCGCCAGCCTGATGGCGGAGTTCATCGCCAACGACAAGCCGATCATCGCCTCCTACAAGGGCGAGATCCTCTATCCGGTTCTGGTCGATTACCCGGAGGAGAAGTTCGGCGGCTTTCTGGCCACCACTGATTATCGCTCCGAATTCATTCAACAGGAAATCGAGGGCAATGGCTGGATGATCTGGCCGCCGATCCGGTATTCCTATCAGACGGTCAATTCGCAGATCCCGCATTCGGCCCCGACCAAGCCTTTCTGGCTGATGGACAAGGCCGACCGTTGCAGTGCCTACCCACAAAAGGATGCCGATCCGAACTGCCATATCGGCAATCTCAACTGGCTCGGCACAGACGACCAGGCGCGTGATGTCGCGGCCCGGTTGATCTACGGCTTCCGTATCTCGGTCCTGTTCGGGTTGGCGCTGACCTTTGCCTCGGCCGTGATCGGCGTTCTTGCCGGCGCCGTGCAGGGTTATTTCGGTGGCTGGACCGATCTTCTGATGCAGCGTTTTATAGAAATCTGGTCGGCCATGCCGGTCTTCTACATCCTGCTGATCATCGCCGCGATCCTGCCGCCGGGTTTCTTCATCCTGCTCGGCATCATGCTTCTGTTCTCATGGGTGGGCTTCGTCGGCGTGGTGCGAGCGGAATTTCTGCGGGCCCGCAATTTCGAATATGTGCGGGCGGCGCGTGCGCTGGGCGTCGGCAACTGGACGATCATGATGCGCCACCTTCTGCCGAATGCCATGGTGGCGACACTCACCTTCCTGCCCTTCATCCTGTCCGGCTCGATCGCGACCCTGACCTCGCTCGACTTCCTCGGTGTCGGCATGCCGCCTGGCTCGCCGTCGCTGGGTGAAATGATCGCGCAGGGCAAGAACAATCTGCAGGCCCCCTGGCTCGGCATCACGGCCTTCATGGCCATGTCGGTGATGATGTCGCTTTTGATCTTTGTCGGCGAGGCGGTGCGCGATGCATTCGATCCGCGAAAGGCGTTCCGGTGAGCATGGTTCGTCAAACCACCGGATCTGCGCTAGACTGGCGTGAGACATCACGGGGCGAAAAGCCATGAACAAGATCGTTCGCGAGCATTACCCGGTTGCCAACCTTCCCGAAGACCTGCGGGAGGGGCTGGATGTGCATGCCAGGGTGCGCGTGGTGGTGGAGGTCGATGGGCCGTCTCCACTGACGGAACCGGATTTTTCCGTCGATAATGAAAAACCGCTGACGGTTGAAGACATTCTCGAAATCCGTCGACGGCTTTTTGCCGACGGGAGGCCATCCGTAACCGCCCAGGAAGCGGTAGCCCGTATTCGGGAGCTTCGCGACGAATGGGATTATTGATGGCGGGTGTCGGGCGTATCTATATCGATACCAACGTCTTCATCACCGCATTCGAAACGCAGGGTGATCTGGCGGAGAAGGCTGCCCTGCTGCTGGCAAGCCCGGTCCTTGTCCCGCCTCGGTTCGTGACGAGCGAGCTGACTTTGGCTGAATTGCTTGTATTGCCGTATCGCAAGACGGATACCGCATTGATCGATCTCTACGGAAAACTACTTGCCCATGGTCCCTGGTTGGACGTGCAACCGGTGTCGCGGGATGTTCTGTCGGATGCCGCCAAGCTGCGGGCGGTCAATCCTGCCTGCAAGTTGCCCGATGCCATCCATCTGGCGACTGCGCGTCGGTTTGGTTGCTCGCATTTTCTGTCCGCAGATAAGGGAATGCGATCAAGCGAGCACGTGCCCGTCACCATTCTGAAGCCCGACGAAGCCACTCTTGCCTCCCTTCTCGAAAGCCTTGCCGAATGACTGAACCGCTTCTCTCTGTCAAAGACCTGTCGGTTGCCTTCCACCAGGGGGGAAAGACCTCGCTGGCGGTTGACCGCGTGTCCTTCGATATCGCACCGGGCGAGGTGATGGCGCTGGTCGGCGAATCCGGCTCCGGCAAATCGGTGTCTGCCAATTCGATCCTGCGCCTTCTTCCTTATCCGGCGGCGAGCCATCCATCGGGTGAAATTCTGTTCGGTGGCAAGGATATGCTCAAAGCCAGCGATGCCGAGCTTCGGCATGTGCGTGGTGACGACATCACCATGATCTTTCAGGAGCCGATGACATCGCTCAATCCGCTGCACTCGATCGAGCGGCAGATCGGCGAAATTCTGGCGCTGCATCAGGGCATGAATGTTGCCTCTGCCCGCGTGCGCACGCTGGAGCTTCTCCATGAAGTCGGTATTCGCGAACCGGAAAAGCGGCTGAAGGCGTTTCCGCATGAATTGTCCGGTGGCCAGCGTCAGCGCGTGATGATCGCCATGGCGCTTGCCAACCGTCCAAAACTGCTGATCGCCGACGAGCCGACCACGGCGCTCGATGTGACCGTGCAGGCCCAGATCTTGGAGCTTCTGAGCCGGTTGAAGGTCGATTACGGCATGTCGATCCTGTTCATCACCCATGATCTCGGCATCGTCCGCAAATTTGCCGATCGTGTCTGCGTGATGACCAAGGGCAAGATCGTCGAGACGGGTGCTGTCGAAGACGTTTTTGAAAACCCGCAACACGAATACACCCGCCATCTTCTCGCGTCCGAGCCGCGCGGTGAACCGCCGGTGACCGATCCTGCTCGCCCGGTGGTGATCGAAGGCAAGGACATAAAGGTCTGGTTCCCGGTCAAGGCCGGTTTCTTCCGTAAGGTGGTCGATCACGTGAAGGCGGTGGATGGCGTCGACCTGACGCTGCGGGCTGGTGAAACGCTGGGTGTGGTGGGTGAATCAGGTTCCGGCAAGACGACGCTGGGCCTTGCTCTTGCACGGCTGATCTCGTCCAAGGGGCGTATCAGCTTCATCGGCAAGGAAATCGATGGCCTGTCCTTCAAGGGCATGCTGCCCTATCGCGACCGGCTGCAGGTGGTGTTTCAAGATCCGTATGGCTCGCTCAGCCCGCGCATGTCGGTGGGCGAAATCATCGCCGAGGGCCTGAAGGTGCATGAAAAGTCGCTGTCGGCAGCGGAGCGTGACCGCCGAGTTGCTGCCGCGCTGGATGAAGTGGGGCTCGATCCGGCCACCCGCTGGCGTTATCCGCACGAATTTTCCGGCGGTCAGCGGCAGCGTATCGCCATCGCCCGCGCCATGGTGCTGAAGCCGCGTTTCGTCATGCTCGACGAGCCGACCTCGGCGCTCGACATGACAGTGCAGGCTCAGGTGGTCGATCTGCTGCGGGATCTGCAGCAGAAACATCAGCTTGCCTACCTGTTCATCAGCCACGACCTGAAGGTGGTGAAGGCGCTGGCCAATGAAATGATCGTCATGCGGCTTGGAAAAGTCATGGAAGCCGGCCCATCGGAGCAGATTTTCAAGGCACCGCAGAATGATTACACGCGCGCGCTGATGGCGGCTGCCTTCAAGATCGAGGCGGCCGAGGTGATGGTGGCCAACCCGTAGCGGCGCAATCAGCCCGGAACATTCACACGGCTAATCGGTTCTTCTGTCAGGATTGTCGTCGCTGAACGGCGGCAGATTTTTGAAGGAGGAGACGATGAACAGCCGTTTCGATCCCAAGGAAGCCAAACCGATCGATACCTTGCCGCCGCGTTTCGGCACGCGTGATACGGTCAAGGAAATCGAACAGCCGCTGACACCGACGGATGCCCGACAGGGTGCCAAGGGCATGCCGGTTCTGAAAGTTCTCATGGCCGGCATCGTTCTGGCGCTGCTGGCATGGGGCGGTGCGGAATGGTGGGGTGCCGAAACGGCGCCACCGGCCGAACAGACGGCGACACCGCCCGCCGGCCCGGCTGAACCCGCAAATCCGAGCGAGGCTCCGGCACCTGCCAACACGCCCTGACCCAAGGTCAGGTTCAATCCGGATACAGGACACATCAATCGATTTGATGGTCCTGCATCTGGACTTTGCCCCATGTTTTGCCGATAAATTGTGCCGCGAGCGTGAAAACACGCTCTTACCTTAGGCAGGCAAGGGCGTTCTCTCCCGATTCCGGGGTGCGCCGCAGGGGCAGGCATGACGAAGACCGATATCGCAACCCGGGTCTATAACCACGCCTTCAAACTCGATCCGATCATTCGCAGTCTGATCGATACCGATTTCTACAAATTGCTGATGTTGCAGATGATCTGGAAACTGTATCCGCAAACGGATGCGACGTTTTCCCTGATCAACCGCACCACGCGTGTGCGTCTGGCAGATGAAATCGATGAAGGTGAGCTGCGCGACCAGCTGGATTACGCCCGCTCGTTGCGTCTCACCAAGAAGGAAATGATCTGGCTGGCGGGTAACACATTTTATGGCCGCAAGCAGATCTTCGAGCCCGAATTCCTGACCTGGCTGGCCGCCTATCAGTTGCCGGAATACGAGCTTTCGAAACGCGACGGCCAGTATGAACTGACCTTCCACGGTCGCTGGGTCGATACCACGATGTGGGAAATTCCAGCGCTTGCCATCATCAACGAACTGCGTTCCCGCGCCGCCATGCGTTCGCTGGGTTATTTCACGCTCGACGTGATTTATGCCCGTGCCAAGGCAAAGATGTGGGAAAAGGTGCAGCGCCTGCGCGAGCTGCCGGGCCTGCGCATTTCCGATTTCGGCACCCGTCGTCGTCACAGTTTTCTGTGGCAGCGCTGGTGCGTCGAGGCGTTGAAGGAAGGCATCGGTCCGGGCTTTACCGGCACCAGCAATGTTCTGCTCGCCATGGATTCCGACCTCGAAGCCGTCGGCACCAATGCGCATGAACTGCCGATGGTGATGGCGGCCCTTGCCGATACCGACGATGAGCTGCGCGCAGCACCCTACAACATCATGAAGGACTGGAACCGGCTTTACGGCGGCAACCTGCTGATCGCGCTTCCAGATGCTTTTGGCACGGCCGCTTTCCTGCGTGATGCGCCGGAATGGGTGGCGGACTGGACCGGTTTCCGCCCCGACAGTGCGCCGCCGATCGAAGGCGGTGAAAAGATCATCGAGTGGTGGCAGAAGATGGGGCGCGATCCGCGCCAGAAAATGCTGATCTTTTCGGATGGTCTGGATGTCGATGCGATCATCGATACCTACCGCCATTTCGAAGGTCGCGTGCGCATGAGCTTTGGTTGGGGCACCAATCTCACCAATGATTTCATGGGGTGCGCACCGACCGCCATCGATGGTCTCAACCCGATCTCGGTGGTCTGCAAGGTCAGCGATGCCAATGGCCGACCGGCGGTCAAACTTTCGGACAATCCGCACAAGGCGACGGGCGAGGCTTCCGAAGTGCAGCGCTACTTGAAGATTTTCGGTCAGGAGGACCGGGTGGAACAGGCCGTTCTGGTTTGATGTATCACTGAAGAAGAGGCCGCCCCGCATATGCGAGTGGCCTCTTCTCTTTTCAGCATTTACTCAATAACCTGAACAACGGTATGGGTGCGCGGATCAACGATCACGCGCTGTTCGTTGACGACGGCGTAACCGTAACGGTCATTGCTCGGCACCGGCGTCAGGATCACGGTTTCGGGGATAGGCTTGCCGACGACCACTTCCTGCTGAACCACGACCGGAGTCGGAGCGGGCTGTTCCTGCACATAGGTGACAACTTCACGTGGCGGCGGATCGATGGCCGTGCCGATGATCGCACCGGCAACGCCGCCGACTGCGGCACCCACCGGACCACCGACGATCGCGCCGGTTACCGCGCCGCCGGCAGCGCCACTTGCGGTGCCTTCCTGGGCATAGGCGGTGGTGGCAAACACAGTGGCCAGAACAGCGGCAGACGTCATGATGATCTTACGCATTGGTCTTCTCCTCTCTTGGGTTCACCAATGGCGAAAGAACACGGCTGGCGAATTTCCGTTCCTGCCTGTCGATAACGAATCGTAAAGATCTGAAACCCGAGAGCGGCGGGAGATGCCTGGAGGGTCAGTTCAAGTTATTGATTTAAAACAATTAAAAAATTCATCCAGGCAGATCACATTGCAGGGCTTTATGCCGGTTGCGTGGGAAGTGCCGCCAGATGCAATCGCGGCCTTTTCCCGGCAAACTGCCGGCAAATATGCGGCCGGACAGCCTGCCTGCCGATCCGAGGCGCCAGAAAACAATTGTTGACATTATAGTCAAAAGTTTTAGTGAGGCGCAAACAGGTTTCGGAAGGTTTCGGATCTCATGGACGAACTCGCACCGCAGGAGGCGGCGGTTCTGGCCCTCATCAAGGTCAATCCGTTTGTCGGGCAGCAGGAAGTTGCCGATCAGCTCGGTCTCGCCCGCTCCACCGTGGCGGCGCATATCGTGCAGTTGGTGCAGAAGGGGCATATCCTCGGCCGCGGTTATGTTCTGGCAAGCGGCCAGCGGGCCATTTGTGTCGGCGGCGCGGTGCTGGATCGCAAATACAATGCCCGCGCGCCACTGGTGATGGAAACCTCCAACCCGGTCGATAGCGGCCGTTCCTTCGGAGGCGTGGCGCGCAATGTCGCGGAAAACCTGGCGCGGCTCGGCACGGCCACCGGCTTTGTTTCCATGGTCGGTGATGACGAGACGGGCCGCGCCATTCTCCATTATTTGCAAGATTGCGGCATCGATATCAGCCAGGTGGCGATGACATCGGAACGGCCGACGGCGGAATATGCGGCGATCCTCGATCCGGCCGGCGATCTGGTGCTCGGCATTTCCGACATGAGCATTTTTGATCTCATCGGCCCCGCACAGATCGACAAGGCATGGCCGCATCTGGCTGCCGCAAGCTGGGTATTTGCCGATTGCAATCTGCCGCCTGAAACGCTGGCCTCCCTTATTTCCAAGCGCCGTGATGCCCGTTTCCGGCTGGCGATCGATGCCGTCTCCACCCCGAAGGCTGCACGTCTGCCGCGCGATCTGACCGGTATCGACCTGATCTTCATGAATATCGATGAAGCCAATGCGGTGCTGCGCCTTGATGAGGTGATCACCGATGCCGGCGAAGCCGCACTGGCGCTACAGGCTGCGGGCGCTTCGGAAGCCGTGGTCACCATGGGCGCGCGTGGCATCGCCGTTGCCGGCCGCGAAGGCTTGAAATTTTTCCCGGCCGTCGAAGCCCGCCCGGTCGATATGACCGGTGCCGGTGACGCGATGATTGCCGGCACGCTGCATCGCCTGCTGGAGGGCGATGATCTCTACCGCGCCGCCCGCACCGGCGCGCTTCTCGGAACACTCACGACGGAAAGCCCGGCCAGCGTTCATAGCGAACTGTCTGAACGTTTTCTTGCCGCCAACATGCATCGCCTCGATCGCTGAAAGGAATTTTCATGTCCCTCATCAAACCAAAGCTCAGCCCCGAAGTTGCCGACACGCTGGCATCCGGCGGCCCGGTCGTGGCGCTGGAATCCACCATCATCACCCACGGCATGCCGTTTCCGGCCAATCTCGAAACCGCTTTCGGTGTCGAGCAGGTGATCCGTGACAACGGCGCCGTGCCCGCTACCATCGCCGTTGTCGATGGCGAGCTGCGCGTCGGTCTGGAGCCGGACGAGCTGGAAGCGCTGGCCAAGGCGGAAAGCGTGGTCAAGGCGTCGGGCCGCGACCTCGCCGTTGCCATGGTGCGTGGCCAGTCGGCCGGCACCACCGTTTCCGCCACCATGCTGATGGCCGATCTTGCCGGCATCGATATTTTTGCGACCGGCGGCGTCGGAGGCGTGCATCGCGGCGCCGAGCAGACCTTTGATATTTCCGCCGACCTGACCGAGCTTGGTCGCACGAAGACGGCTGTTGTCTGCGCCGGTGTCAAATCCATTCTCGATATCGCCAAGACGCTGGAATATCTCGAAACCCAGCGCGTGCCGGTCATCGCTTACGGCACGGAAGAGTTTCCGGCCTTCTTCACCCGACAGAGTGGTTTCAAGGCGGATCACCGCCTCGATACGCCGGAAGAGATCGCTCGTGCGATGTTTCTGCACCATCAGTTGGGCACCGGCACCGGCCTGTTGATTGCCAACCCGATCCCGGAAGCGTCAGCGCTGACGCATGAATTCATCGACGGCACGATTGCCGATGCGGTGAAGGAAGCGGATGAACGCGGCATCGGCCGCAAGGAACTGACGCCCTTCCTGCTCGCCCGTATCAACGAGTTGTCGGGTGGTGAAAGCCTGAAGGCGAACATCCAGCTGGTGCGCAACAACGCAGCACTGGCCGCGCGCATGGCGGTTGCCTATGCGCCGTTGAAGGCCGGTCGCTGAGCCAGACCAAAGAGGATAAGGAAAGGGCCGCTCGATGCGGCCCTTTCTGCATTGTGGTATCAGCGCAGTGTTGCCAGCCGTTCGGTCAGTAGCGCAAAAAAGCCGTCGGCATCGACCTTGCCCATGAACAGCGCGTTTTTCGGACGATCCGTCACGCCCCACCAGTCGGCAACCGTCATCCCTCTGGTCAGTTCCGACGCGGTTTCCACTTCGACATTACACTCGCGGCCGGCATAAAGCTCCGGCTTCAGCAGGTAGGCGATGACGTTCGGGTCGTGCAGCGGCCCGCCTTCACTGCCGTATTTCTCCACGTCGAAACGCTCGAAATATTCCAGCCAGCCGGCAACGGCTTCGCCAACCGGCGTGCCGAAATCGCGGAAGGCGGCGACGCGCGGCTTGGTGGTCAGCACCTTGTGGGTGACGTCCAGCGGGAGGATGACAACGGGCGCACCGCAACCGAAGGCGATCTTTGCCGCTTTCGGATCGACATAGATGTTGAATTCGGCGGCCGGCGTGATGTTGCCGCCTTCGAACAGGCCGCCGCCCATGGAAACGATACGTTTGATGCGCTTGGCGATCTTGGGTGCCTTGGTGAGTGCGGTGCCGAGATTGGTCAGTGGGCCGAGCGTGCAGATGGTGACCGTGCCTTCCGGCTCCGACATCAGCGTGTCGATGATGAAATCGACGGCATGTTTGTCCTGCAGCGGCATGGTGGGTTCGGGCAGTGTTGCGCCGTCCATGCCGGTCCAGCCATGCACATATTCGGCGGTGACGAGAGCGCCTTCCATCGGCTTGTCACAGCCTGCAAACACCTTGATATCGGCACGACCAGCCAGTTCGCACACCTTGCGGATGTTCTTTTCCGTCAGCGCCAGCGGCACATTGCCGGCGGCAGCGGTGATGCCGAGGATTTCGATCTCGGGGCTCGCCAGTGCCAAAAGGATCGCCAGCGCATCGTCCTGGCCGGGATCTGTATCGATGATGATCTTTTCCGCCATGGGACACTCCTCCAAAACATGTGAAATGAAACGTGCCTCCGGGCTACGCGAAGCGGGGGACTGGCGCAAGCCTGCATTTGACGACTTGCGCAAGCGCAAATTGCGACCTTAAGTCATCGCCGCGAATGAAGCGGGCCATATATGCTTGCCGGTGACAATTGCGGTTTCTTTTCAAAGCATCGCCAGCACAGGCCAGCACATGAAGGAGCGAAAAATGAGCGAAACCTTTACCGCCATGGTCATCGACACGATCGACGGCAGACCAAAAGGTTCGTTCCGCGAGATGACGGTCGCCGACCTGCCGGATAACGATGTGCTGGTCGAGGTCGCCTATTCAACGCTCAATTACAAGGATGGGCTCGCCATATCCGGCAAGGGCAAGATCGCCCGCCGCACACCGCTCATCGGTGGTGTCGATCTCTGTGGCACGGTGGTGGAATCCCGTGTGCCTGAATGGAAGGCCGGCGATCGGGTCATGGTCAATGGCTGGGGCCTGTCGGAAACCGAATTCGGCGGTTATGCGCGGTTTGCCAAGCTCAAGCCGGAATGGCTGATCCGCCTGCCGGATGTCTTTTCCGAGGCGCAGGCCATGGCCATCGGCACGGCCGGTTATACGGCAGCCCTTTGCGTCGATGCTCTGGAAAAATGGGGCACGATCAGGCCGGGTGAAGGCGAGGTGCTTGTCACCGGTGCCGCCGGCGGCGTCGGTTCGGTGGCGATCGCGCTTCTGGCGGCTGCGGGTTACAACGTGACGGCCTCCACCGGCCGGCCTGAGACGCAGGATTACCTGCGTTCATTGGGGGCCCGCAACTTTATCGATCGTGCGGTGCTGCAGGAAAAGGGCGGACCGCTGCAAAAGGAGCGCTGGACGGGCGGCATCGATTCCGTCGGGTCAACGACGCTTGCCAATGCCCTGTCGCAAACGGTGCGGGGCGGTGCGATCGCCGCCTGCGGTCTTGCCGGCGGCGCCGATCTGCCGGGCACCGTCATCCCGCATATCCTGCGCTCGGTGGCGCTGATCGGCGTCGATTCGGTGATGGCGCCGCAGAGCCAGCGTCAATCGGCCTGGGCGCGTCTGGCGCGCGATCTCGACCTTGCCAAGCTCGACAGCATCACGCAGATGCAGCCCATGTCGAAACTGCCGGATCTGGCGGAAGACATTCTGGCCGGAAAGATCCGTGGCCGGGTCGTGATAGACGTCTCGAAGTGATTTTTTCCGATCAGGCGGTTCGGGTGCTCATCGAGGCGGCCGTGCCGTTGCGGCGGGGAAATACCTTGCGGATATAGGTCATGTAATAATTGCCGGGGGATGTGGCGGTCAGAAGGCCGCTGACGGTCTCGGTCGGAACCTCGGCCAGTTCGCGGACCACGCCATCCTGAAACGTCACGTCCAGGTGCTTCAGATCGGGATCATAGGCGATTTCGGCGATCAGGCGGGATGAAACGGCGATCCGGTGCATGGCAGCCTCCTTGTTCTTGGGAGGCAAGATGCCGGCTTGAAGTAAAATCGGTCCTCAGGCAATCATTCGCATTTTAGCGAATGCGTACAAAAACGGCACGGAGCTGCATTTTTAGAAACGTGAGCGGGTGCCGTCGCCGGTGATCATGTGAAATTTCGAGCCGTCGGTCTTGATGTCGGCGCAGTCCGTCTGCTTGTTCTCGAACCGGATGCAGATCTTGCCGGTCGAGATCTTGTAGCCGCGCTTGGAGCCCTTGCGATAGGTGTAGCCGCTGCGGTCGGTCGTGGTTTCCTGCGAGCCCTCGTTCAGATGCGCGCGGATTTCGGCTGCCGTCGCATTGCGGATCCGGCCCTTGGTCTCGGTTGAAAAGGCAGGCGTTGCACAGGCGATGAAGGAGGCGGTCAGGGCCAGGTTCCGCAGGGTTCGGTGCATGGGTCTTCCTCGTTTCGATCGGCGGTCAAGATACGCGGGCGATCCTTCGGGTCAATCCGTTTGCGTGTCAAAGGTCGGTTTTGTTCCAAATCGGGTCCGATCATTCGAGACGCATGATGACCGCTCACGATGTTGCATCACATGAAATATGATCTATCGTCATTTTCGGCATCTTGTCGGCCATGGATTGCGATCCACATAAACCGAACGGCTTTGAAATCTGCACCTTGTTGCGAAGGGGAGCAATGATGACCGCCAGAAACGATCTCGAAAACGGCCTGCGTGACGGAAAGGAAATCCTGCCCGAACCGGTCGATCTGCCGCCGTTGGAACCGCCGGCGCGTCCGCCCGTTCATTCTCACGGCGCGCACAAGACCGAAGCGGATATCGATGAAAGTCTGGAGGAAAGTTTTCCAGCCAGCGACCCACCGGCCTCCGGTTATTCGGACTGAAAACACGTCACAGAAATCTCCCGCAATCTGCAGGACATGATTGCCTGCGGATCAGAACCGAATGGATGAAATATCATGGACAATGCCAAATCCCGCCGTGAAGCGCCGTTGAAAACACCGAGTGGTATTGCGCAGGACGGTGTGCGCGATATTTCCGCCGGCATCACAAAGCTGCTCGCGGATGTTTTTGCCATCTACCTGAAGACCAAGAACTTCCATTGGCACATGTCGGGCGCGAATTTCCGCGATTACCACCTGCTGCTTGACGAACACGGCGACCAGCTGTTTGAAATGACCGACCCGCTGGCCGAACGCGCCCGCAAGATCGGCGGAGCCACGCTGCGCTCGATCGGCGAGATTTCCCGCCTGCAGCGCATCTCCGACAATGATGCCGATTTCGTGCACCCGCATGAAATGCTGGCCGAACTGCGTGATGATAATGCAGCCTTGGTCGCCAGCATGCGCGAACTGCATGATGTCTGCGACGAATACAACGATGTCGGCACCGCCAGCCTTTTGGAAAACTGGATCGATGAAGGCGAACGCCGCGTCTGGTTCCTGTTCGAGATCACCCGCAATACCAATCGCTGATCGCGAAAAAGGCGATCGGGCCGCCCTTTCCGGAGGGCGGCTTTTTGCTGTCCATCCGGTGCACAACACCCGCTTGTGCGACCCGACTGCGCGGGTGCATGATATGACCCGTGTTTCATCATTTCCCTTGGAGAGTTTCCCGTGAGCGCAACCAGACTGTTCTCGCCCGTCACGCTTGGTGAACTGACGCTCGACAACCGCATCGTCATTGCGCCGATGTGTACCTATTCGGCCGTGGACGGCAGCATGACCGACTGGCACATGATGCATCTCGGCATGCTGGCCACGTCCGGCGCCGGCATCCTGACGATCGAGGCGACGGCGGTTTCGCCCGAGGGCCGGATTTCCTATGCGGATGTCGGTCTTTATTCGGACGAAAACGAACAGGCCATGGGCCGCGTGCTGGAAGGTATAAGGCGCATGTCCGACATGCCGATCGCCATCCAGCTGGCCCATGCCGGCCGCAAGGCATCGACCGAGGTTCCGTGGAAGGGAGGCGCGCAGATTGCGCCGGATAGAGAGGGCGGGTGGAAGACGGTGGCCCCCAGCGCCGTGCCGTTCCAGCCGCATTATGATCATCCGATGGCGCTTGATCGCGAGGGTCTGATCCGTATTCGCGACGCCTTCGTTGAGGCGGCCCGCCGCTCGGCGCGGCTTGGTATCGATGCCGTGCAGATCCATGCGGCACATGGTTATCTTCTGCACCAGTTTTTGTCGCCGCTCTCCAACCAGCGTGCCGACGAATATGGCGGTTCTCTCGAAAACCGCATGCGTTTTCCGCTGGAAGTTTTTGATGCCGTGCGCGAAGTTTTTCCGAGCGAGCGACCGGTGACCACTCGCGTTTCGGCAACGGACTGGGCCGATGGCGGCTGGGATGTTGCGCAGACGGTCGCTTTCGCCAAGGAACTGGAAAAGCGCGGTTGCGGCGCCATCCACGTGTCGAGCGGCGGTCTGGCAGCACACCAGAACATCACGCTCGGGCCGAATTATCAGGTACCGTTCGCACGCGCGATCAAGGCCGAAACGACCATGCCGGTTATTGCCGTTGGTCTGATCACCGAATTCGAGCAGGCGGAAGCCATCCTGGTGACCGGTGATGCCGATATGGTGGCGATTGCCCGTGCGGCCCTTTACGATCCGCGCTGGCCCTGGCATGCAGCCGCCCATTTCGGCGAAAGCGTGCGCGCCGCGCCGCAGTATCTGCGTTGCCAGCCGCGTCAGTTCAAGACGCTGTTCAAATAAGCGGATGGGAGAGGGCCGGTGAGAGCCGGCCTTATTCGTCGCTCTTCGACTGGCCGTGCGAGGCCAGAAAGCCCCGATATTTTTCCCGCAGTTCGGCGATCTCGATATCGCCGGCGATCCATTCTTCGATCCAGCTGATGAACAGCGGATCATCCTCGATCGTCTGGCCGTTTTCACGGGCCTTATCAAAGATGCGTTCGACAAGTGCCCGCCGGGCTTCGGGTTTCATGGGGCGGTGGCTCCTTGCGGCATGAGCGGTATTGCGGTCCGGCGCGTTTTGCGAATCGCCGGAAAGAAATTGTGAGGGGTAATCAGAGAGAGATGTGGCAGGCATGGGGCAGAGCCGGCCGACAGGAAGAAACGGCCACGCCCTGCATATGGCGATGACGCATACAACTACCGGTCATGAATTCCCCCAAGGCGAAGCAAGGTCATAAACGACAGGGAGTCGGATTTGGTTCCATGCACGGAAAGAAAAATTTCTGATTTGCGAAATTTTGTCGGCGGTAATGTCAGCTACCGGACAGTATTCTCCGGATGCTTTCATTTGTCCGATGAAAGCTCTATTGCCGGCCCGCACTTCGAACCTATCTTCGTTGCGAGCATGGAGGACCAAGGCCTTGGAATATCGTTTTCTGATCGTCGAAGACAGCTTGCTGGTCGCGATGGATATCGAGGATGCCGTGCAGCGCAGCGGCCATCAGGTTGTCGGTATCGCACCGGACATGAAGGTGGCGTTGAACTATAGTCGGGACGCCGACATCGCCTTTGTCGACGTGCGCCTGGCAGATGGTGAGACCGGGCCGGAGATTGCCCGCATGCTGGCGGATTCCGGCATTGTGGTGATCATGGTCACCGGCAATCCTGGCGTGGTTGTTCAGGGTGTTCCGGGGGTTGTCGGCGTCATGGCTAAGCCGCTGACGGATCAGGCCTCGCGTGACCTGATCCAGTTTGCCGTAGACCGCAAGAGCGGCCGAACCGGCACGCCGCCAGCACGGCTGAAGCTTTTTGCCTGAGCCTGAGAACCGTCAGGCTTTCGACCATTTCAGGTAAATGGTCGAAAGTGGTGGCAGCGTCAGCGTTACAGATTGCGCGCGGCCATGCGATGGCTCCGCATTTGTCCAGGCCTCGACATTGCCGAGGTTGGAGCCGCCATAAACGCCGGCATCGGTGTTCAGCACTTCTTGCCAGCGGCCTTCGTGCGGCACGCCTATCCGGTAGTGGTGGCGCGGCAGCGGCGTCAGGTTCGACACCGCCAGAATAACGGACGATCCATCGCGCGACTTGCGCAGCATGGCGAGAACAGAGCTTTCCGCATCGTCCGACACCGCCCATTCGAACCCCGCCGGATCGAGATCACCGAATTGCAGGGCCGGTTCTGCCGAATAAAGCCGGTTGAGATCGCCGATCAGTTTCTGCATGCCGGCATGGTCGGGCTGGTCGATCAGATCCCAGACGACTGAGCCATCGTGGTTCCATTCGGACCCTTGCGCAATCTCGCCGCCCATGAACAGCAGTTTTTTGCCGGGATGCGCCCACATGAACCCGAAATAGGCGCGCAGGTTGGCGAGCTTCTGCCAATGGTCGCCCGGCATCTTGCCGTAAAGCGAGCCTTTGCCGTGCACCACTTCGTCATGGGAAAGCGGCAGCATGAAACGTTCGGAATAGGCATAGATCATGCCGAAGGTCAGCATGCCGTGATGATACTTTCGGTAGACCGGGTCGTCGGCCATGTAATGCAGCGTGTCGTGCATCCAGCCCATGTTCCATTTGAAATCGAAACCGAGCCCTCCGTCTTCCGGTGCCTTGGTCACTCCCGGCCATGCGGTCGATTCTTCCGCCACCGTGAAGGCGTGCGGGCAGCGGTCATGGATGATGCTGTTGAGGTGCTTGAAGAACTCGACGGCCTCCCAGTTTTCCCGGCCGCCATACTGGTTGGGGATCCATTCGCCTTCATTGCGGCTGTAATCGCGATAGAGCATCGAGGCGACGGCATCGACGCGCAGCGCATCGATATGAAAATGCTCCAGCCATTCCAGCGCCGATGCGATGAGAAAACCCTTCACCTCGTTGCGACCGAGATTGTAGATCAGCGTGTTCCAGTCCTTGTGAAAACCCTCGCGTGGGTCTTCGTGTTCGTAGAGTGCTGTGCCGTCGAACCGGGCCAGCCCCCAGACATCGGTCGGGAAATGCGCCGGAACCCAGTCGAGAATGACGCCGATGCCGCTCGCGTGGCAGCGATCGATGAAATAGGCAAAATCCTCCGGTGTGCCGTAACGCCCGGTCGGGGCGAACAGGCCAAGCGGTTGGTAACCCCAGGAACCGCCGAACGGATGCTCCATGATCGGCAACATCTCGATATGGGTGAAACCGAGGCTTTTGACATAAGGCACCAGCCGCTGGCTGAGTTCCACCCAGTCGAGCGAGCGATTGCCTTCCTCGGCGATCCGCAGCCATGAACCGAGATGCACTTCATAAACCGACACTGCGCCTTCACCCGCACGGGCGTCATGGCGCTGCATCCATTCGTGGTCGGTCCAGGGAAAGGATTTCGAGGATGCGACGACCGATGCGGTGGAAGGGGCGGCTTCCGAGGCGCGGGCGACCGGATCGGCCTTTTGGGGCAGGAGATTACCGTGGGCATCCAGAATTTCGAATTTATAGCGTTCGCCCTGTGTGAGGCGCGGCACAAAGATTTCCCAGATCCCGGCCTGCGGGCGTTGCCGCATCGGGTGGCGACGACCGTCCCATGCGTTGAAATCACCGACGACCGACACACGCCGCGCATTCGGCGCCCAGACGGCGAAACGGACACCGGAAATACCATCGACCTCCATCGGGATGGCGCCGAGCGTGCGGCCAAGATCGTAATGGGTGCCTTGCGCAATCAGGTGCAGGTCGAGATCGCCGAGCAGGGGGGCGAAGCAATAGGGATCTTCGGTTTCCTGCACCGCGTCCGTCCACTGGATGCGAAACAGATAGGGCGTCGTCGAACCCACCACGCCGGCGAACAAGCCGCCCGCGTGGATGTTGTCGAGGGTTGCCAGAATACGGCCGCTGTTACGCTCGACCACCTCCACGGAAACGGCGCCGGGCAGAAGCGCCCGCACCACGGTCAGTTCGCCATATTGGTGGCGGCCGAGAATGGAAAACGGATCGCCGTGCCGGCCGTCGGCCAAGGCGTTCAGCCCTTCCGTGACGGTGCCGATGATCAGGTCGGTGCGCTCGTATCTCATCGGTTCTTCTCCGCTCGGGATGTTTTGAGGAGACGATTGGCTATGGCCGAAAAGCCGGCCAGAGGCAGTGGCAACCAGTGCGGCCGGCTGCGGACTTCATAGGCGATTTCATAGGCCGCCTTTTCCAGAAGGAAGAGGTCGAGAATGTTTTCGCGCTGCGACTGGGGCATGCGCAGCAGTTCGCAGCCATCGGCCACTGTCAGGTAGGCGCGCAGGAAAGCCGGTTCCGCCAGTTTCATGAAACGATCCACCAGTTCGCCGTGGCGGGCATCGTCCACCTCGCTGACGATCTCGCGGTCGAGATCGGCGGAGGCGCCGAGATAGCTGAGTGAACGCAGGAAACCAGCAACGTCACGCAGCGGATTGCTCTTGGCGCGGCGTTCCTCCAGATCGCGCGTCGGTTCGCCCTCGAAGTCGATGATGTAAGCATCGCTTTCGGCAACGAGGATCTGGCCGAGATGGAAATCGCCGTGATTGCGGGTCATCAGCGTGCCGTCGATGGAGGCGGCAAGTTTTTTGGTCAGGTCCAGCAGTTCGTCGCGGTGCTTGAGAAGATCGGAGACTTCGGCGGCGATATGTTCCTCGAAATCGTCCCTGCCGGCTTCGAGGATGCCGAGACTGTCGCTGATTTGTTTGACCGTCGCATCACGCCAGCGGGTGGCATCCGCCTTGCCTGCCTCGACCGGTTTGAAATCCGGATCGTCGGTCGGCTGGGCCAGCGCCACATGCAATTCGCCAAGACGCTGGCCGACAGTGGCGACAAAATCCACCAGCGGCTGGAACTGGTCGTCGGCGGCATCGCCGTCCAGACCGGTGACAACGACCTGATCGATGACGCGGCGCAGGTTGGAGAGCATCCATGTCCACGCTTCGCCCTGGTTGCGGATGGCGCTCTGCACGATGATCAGCGTGAAACGGTTGCCGTCGGGGTCGATACGGGCGACCTCGCCGAGCAGTTGCGCCGTGTTGGCGTAACCGACCTTGGTGAGATAACGCGTCATTTCCACTTCCGGGTGGATGCCCGGAAAAACGTGGCGGATGAGTTTTATCATCGCCAGATCGCCAAGGATCAGCGAACTGTTCGATTGTTCCGCCGAAAGCCAGTGCACTGGCAGATCATCGGCAAAGGCCATGCAGTCGAGCTTGTCGGTGCCGACGAAGTCCAACGTGCCGGTACGGCCGGATATCGTGGTGCGTTCGCAGAGGCCTCGGATGACACCGCGCCCCAGCGCTTCGGCCGAAAAGCCATCGGTGAGGAAACCGACGCGGCGACCCTGACGGATGCGCGCCAAGGCGAGCTGATGCGCGAGCGCACTCGGCTGGGTATCATCCCAGGCGATGGACAGCGGCAGGAGATAGGTATCCTTGTGGCCGTCGAGATCGACCTCCAGCTCGCCGAGCACGACATTGTCGGCAAAGGCGACCGGCGTTGCGGTGACCAGTTGGGCCGAGTTGAGGACGGCACCCTTGGAGCCGAACCAGCGGCGTTTGCCGAGATAGGATGGCAGCACGTCGTTGGACAGAGCCGTCGCCAGACGCGGCTGGTCGATCAGTTCCTGCAGGTCGTTGCGCAGAACCATGGTGACCATGTCCTGCATCTGTTCGGGCGGTGCCGTGCGCCATGCCGGGCCTTCGGATTCCGGCGCCAGCTGGAACCAGAAGAAACCGTAGGGCGGCATGGTCAAGAGATAGGTCAGCTGGCCGATTGGTGGGAAAGGCGACATGCCGGAAAGCTCGATCGGCACGCGGCCGTTAAATTCGGACAGGTCGAGTTCGACCGCCTGCGGCAGGCGCGACAGGTTGAAAACGCAGAGCAGCGTCTCGCCTTCATATTCGCGCAGATAGGCCAAAATCTTGCGGTTGCCCGGTGTCAGGAAACGCTGCGAGCCACGGCCGAAAGCTGGATGCTTGTTGCGCAGCGCCAGCATGCGGCGCGTCCAGTTCAAAAGCGAATGCGCGTCGGCACCCTGCGCTTCGACATTCAGCGCCTCGTAACCGTAAAGTGGGTCCATGATCGGCGGCAGAACCAGCCGGGCCGGATCGGCCTTGGAAAACCCGCCATTGCGGTCGGGCGACCATTGCATCGGCGTGCGCACGCCGTCGCGGTCGCCCAGATAGATATTGTCGCCCATGCCGATCTCGTCGCCGTAATAAAGAACCGGCGTGCCGGGCATGGAGAGAAGCAGGCCGTTCATCAGCTCGACACGGCGGCGGTCACGCTCCATCAACGGTGCGAGACGCCGGCGGATGCCGAGATTGATGCGGGCGCGACGATCGGCGGCATAGGTGTTCCAGAGGTAATCACGCTCCTCGTCGGTCACCATTTCCAGTGTCAGTTCGTCGTGGTTGCGCAGAAAGATCGCCCATTGGCAGTTTTCCGGAATGTCCGGCGTCTGCCGCATGATGTCGGTGATCGGAAACCGGTCTTCCTTGGCAATCGCCATATACATGCGCGGCATCAGCGGGAAATGGAACGCCATGTTGCATTCGTCGCCATCGCCGAAATAGTCGCGCGTATCCTCCGGCCACTGGTTGGCCTCGGCCAGCAGCATTTTTCCCGGATGGCTTTCGTCGAGTGCGGCACGGATGCGCTTCAGGATATCGTGGGTTTCCGGCAGGTTTTCGTTGTTGGTGCCCTCCCGTTCGATGAGATAGGGAATGGCGTCGAGACGAAAACCGTCGATGCCTGTCTCCAGCCAGAACCGCATGATGACCAGCAGTTCCTTCATCACTTCGGGATTGTCGAAGTTGAGATCCGGCTGGTGGGAATAGAAGCGGTGCCAGTAGTAGGCGCCGGCCACCGGATCCCAGGTCCAGTTGGATTTTTCCGTGTCGATGAAGATGATCCGGGTTTCGGGAAATTTCTGGTCACTGTCTGACCAGACATAAAAGTCGCGCTCCGGCGAGCCTTCCGGGGCATTGCGGGCACGCTGGAACCATGGATGCTGGTCGGATGTGTGGTTGATGACCAGTTCGATGATCACCTTGATGCCGCGCTCATGGGCGGCATCCACAAAACTGCGAAAATCCTCCATCGTGCCGTAGTCTGGGCTGACACTGCTATAATCGGCAATGTCGTAACCGTCATCGCGGCGCGGCGAGGGGAAGAAGGGCAGGAGCCAGATGGCGGTCACGCCGAGCGAGGCGATATGGTCGAGCTTTTCGTGCAACCCGTGAAAATCGCCGATGCCGTCGCCATTGCCATCAAAGAAGGACTTGATGTGCAGCTGGTAGATGACGGCGTCCTTGTACCACAAGGGGTCCGTCGTCACGGCTTCGGCGTCCGGCTGTGCGTCGTTCTTCATCTTTGCCTGCGTGCGCGAAATATCCATTGTTTTTCTCCTCCCTTTTCCCTTCTCAGCGCATGCGCCAGATGGCGAACGGGCGGTCGGGTTCAAGCCGGATGTGCTGCCACTTGCCGGTCCAGCCGAAAGACTGGCCGGTGATCAGATCTTCCATGTCGAGCGTGCCGTGATCGGGCCGGCCAAAGGTCCAGAGCGGGATTTCGATATCGGCTTCCTGCGGCTGGTGCGGATCGAGGCTGATCGCCACGAGCACGACATTTTCATGCCCCGGGCTCGATTTTTCGAAGAAGAGGATGTTGTCGTTGTTCGCGCTTAGAAGCTGCAGGCCGAGATGCGAATGCAAAGCCGGGTTTTCCCGACGGATGCGGTTCAGCAACGTGATCTCGGGCTTGATGTTGCCGGGGCGATCATAATCCCAGGCGCGGATCTCGTATTTTTCCGAATCCGCATATTCCTTGCGCTTGGCATCCGGCCGGCCTTCGCAAAGTTCAAAACCGTTATAGACGCCCCAGAGGCCGGACAGTGTTGCCGCCAGTGCTGCACGGATCAGATAGGCCGGGCGTGGGGCGTTCTGCAGAAAGTCCGGGTTGATGTCGTGGGTGTTGACGAAGAAATGCGGCCGGAAGAAATCCTTTGGCGCTTCCGTGGTGATCTCGCGCATATAGTCTTCGAGTTCCCACTTGGCATTGCGCCAGGTGAAATAGGTGTAGGACTGCGAAAACCCGATCTTTGCCAGCCGGTACATGACCTTGGGCTTGGTAAAAGCTTCCGACAGGAACACCACATCCGGGTGGCGTGAGCGGATATCGGCAATCAGCCATTCCCAGAAGGGGAAGGGTTTGGTGTGCGGATTGTCGACGCGAAACAGTTTTACGCCGTGATCGACCCATTTCTGCACCACGTCGCGCAGTTCGATCCACAGCGACGGTACCGCTTCGCAGGCGTAGAAATCGACGTTGACGATGTCCTCGTATTTTTTCGGCGGGTTCTCGGCGTAACGGATCGTGCCGTCGGGCCGCCAGTCGAACCATCCAGGATGGTCTTTTAGCCACGGATGGTCAGGTGAGGCCTGGATGGCGAGGTCGAGTGCCAGTTCCAGACCTTGCTCGGCAGCCGCACCCACCAGCCGGTCGAAATCGTCGAATGTGCCAAGCTGCGGGTGGATGGCATCATGGCCACCGTCTGGCGAGCCGATAGCATATGGGCTGCCGGGATCATCGGGACCGGGAGTGAGCGTGTTGTTCTTGCCCTTGCGGTTGGTGGCGCCGATCGGGTGGATCGGCGGGAAATAAAGCACGTCGAAACCCATGGCGCGAATGGCCGGCAGGCGGGCGATCACGTCATCGAACGTGCCGTGGCGGTTCGGGTCACCGCTCTGCGAGCGCGGAAAGATCTGGTACCAGCTGGCGAAGGCAGCGGCCGTGCGTTCTGCATCGAGCGTGATGACGGTGGAGCGCACCTTGTGGGGACGTCGGTCGGCTTCCGCCATCAGGTCTGCCGTTTCGAGCGCCAAAAGGGTTTTGATCCGCTGCTCATCATTGGCTGCGGTCAGGATGTCGAACAGTACCTTCAGCTCGGTCTTGAGATTGCCAGAGGCGTTATCGAAGGCGTCGAGAACGAGATTGATGCCTTCCTGGATTTCCAGCCGCAGATCCAGCCGGGCCTCGTGTTTCTTGGTGAACTCGTAGCGAAAGATCTGGAACGGATTGCGCCAGCCTTCGACCAGAAATTCATGCCGGCCCATGCGCTTCAGCGGAAATTCGGCGCGCCAGCGGTCGTTCAGCACCAGCGTCATCGGCACCTCATTCCAGTCCTCGCTATCGGCTGTGCGCCAAAGCAAGGCGGCGGAGAGCGGATCGTGGCCATCGCCAAACACGTCGGCCTCGACAATGACGGTTTCGCCGACCACGCGCTTGACGACAAAACGCCCGTCATCGACCGCGGGTGTTACCTTTTCGATGGCGAGGCGAGGCGAGAGGGCAGCTTTTGCTGCAGGTTCAACCTTGGCCGTCGGCAGAATGGGATCGGAAACGCGACCCTCGAAAATCCGCAGTTCGCCGGGGAGAAGCCGCACATCTTCCGTCAGCGGTTCGCCGCGTGCCGAAACCTCGGTCAAAGGCAGGAAGGCCGAAGCCGCTTCGCTGATGGCGTGAAGTGGCGGCGCGGCGCTGCGGCGCAGGTCGCGGTTGAAGACGATCACCCGCACGCTGTCGGACATGCGCAGATCGCCTCGATCACCCTGCACGATGGCGGCGGCCGGCGAATGGCTGGAAGCGATCAGCCCGAGCGGCTGGCGCTCGAAATCGCCGGATTGTTTCAATGTCTCGTTGGCGGAGCGGATCGAGCCGGAAAGGTCGAATGTCGGACGGTCGCGCAGGACACGCAGGCCGCCACTATTGCCATAGGTCGGATCAAGCGGTGTGGCTGCGCCATATTCGAACCCCATCGGCACCATCAGGCCACCGCCCAGAGACGCCGCCAGTTTCAGGGCGCGTTCGGCACGGCGTTCCAGCACTTCGGCGCTGTCCGTTCCATGCGCCACACGTCTGGAAAACGGCGCTTCGGGAAAGGCGATCTCGCGACCGAAACCGCTTTGCGCCTCATGCTCCTCGGCAAACCAGCCCTCCTGAAAATTCCACCAGGCCAGAGACGAAAAGCTCGCATCGAAACCGACACCGCCAAGCGCGCGACGCGTTTCGAAAGCTGTGCCGGGTGTCCATGCCAGAAAGCTTAGCTCCGGTTTCTGGCGTTTCACGCCCGAGATGAGGGAGCGCCAGGCGTCAGGTGCCAGCGTTTGCAGTTCGAGGCAGCGAAAACCGGACAGGCCCAGTTCACCCAGCCGGATCAGCCGTTGCCGCCATTCGTCCGGTTCGGCGGAAATGTCGACCGGGCGGCTGCCGCGAAGGGAAGGGGATTTTCGGGGGTCCGTTGCGGCGATCGCAATACGGTCCGTATCGGCGGAACGGCCGGGCACGATATCCATCATCAGGGAAAGGCCGCTGTCTTTCGCCAGCCGCACCAGTTGGCCGACTGCATCCTCGATCCGGTCGCCAAGTTCGAGTTGCGGGTCCGCCTGTTCGTAGTCGTCGGATACGAACACGCTGGCACCTTCGGCACGGCGAAACAGCGGCGACGTGAGGATCATATCGAAATCAAGCGCACGCGCATGTTCGAACACTTCGCGCCATGCGGAAATTCCCCGCAGCATCAGCGGATGGACGTAATAGATGCGCGCCGGCTGCAGGGTGGACGCGGGTTCGGTGAAACGGGAATAGACGTTCATGGCAAATCCTGACGTGTCTACGGTGTTGGCGTAGCGCGTCGGCTCCATTCGGCCGGCGCTCATCGGCATGCGATATCGTCTGTTCGGGTCTTTTCGACCGCTTAGTGCAGTTGTGCTTCCTCGAGCGCCTCGGCAAACAGCGCCTTGGCGTCTTCCGGGTCGGCGCGTTCATCCAGTGCGGCGAGGCAGGCGAACCGGGCATTAACGAAACGCGGCCCCTTGTGGTTCGGCCAGTCGTGATCAAGGAATGTCAGAGCCTCGAAGGGCCCCGGAATCTGCACGGCGCCGATGGTCACGGCATTATTCCAAACGGGCTTCTGCATCGCATTTCTCCATCACGGCAACGGATTGTCGTTCCTGCACCGAGAGGGCGCAGGGCAAATCTTCACAGGACACAGTGTTGGGGGTCTAACGGGCGTCGATCGGATTTGTTTCAGCGAAAATTCGTTAAAATTGTACCGATCCCGGTTTCCCAAGGCTTTCCGTTCAACATTTGTGAAGGACTCGAGACGATTCTGGCGAAAGTTCCTGGGCGATTCGCCCGCGTCGCGTTGAGTGGAGACCGCATGACCCTCGTCCAATTTCCTGCCGACCGCCGCATGGCCGATATCCGCCGTTGCAGCGAAGCCCTGACCAATCTGCATGGAGAAGAAGCCAATCGCTTCTGGCGTCAGGAAATGGCAGGTTTTGCCGCTCGTCTGAAGGCGCAGGGTGTTGCCGACGTCGAGATTTCTCATCAGGCAGCGCTGTTCATGAATGCCGTGCAGATGGAATTGCAGGCGGCGTTTGCCGAACAGGAAGAAGCCGGCGCGCGCGCCTGATCGGGCGCTTCCGTCGAGCAGGACCGGTTTGAAAAGAAGGGCATCGATCAGGATGGCCTTTTCCTGTTGGGCAGCTCAAAGCTTGAATTGTTGAACGTTAACAATTACGGTTAATATTCATAAAATACGATCGATTGTCTGTCTGGAGCAACGCATGCGTGATCTCAGCAGAGCCAAGTCCGGGCGTCAGCCTGATGCCGATGGGACGAAGGCTGAAGATAACCGGCAATTGACCGAATTGCTTTTGCAGAACAGGGTCAGCGTCAGTCCGTTAGCGGCCGAGCAAATGGAAACGGTCGGCGCACGGTCATTCATGGCACCTGTGAAAACCATGCTGATCGTGTTTGTTGCTCTGCCGCTTTCCTTGCTGGCCTATTTTTCTTCGACAACAGCGGAAGACGATTTTTACGCCTGAGCGATTTTTGAAATCTGATTTGGGGGCGTTGCGCATCTTCGCGCACGTCATCTCTCGGTCTTGTCTGATTTTTCAATCGATAAAACGGAAGAGATGGCGGACAGGGTGGGATTCGAACCCACGGTACGCTTTCACGCACACACGCGTTCCAGGCGTGCGCCTTCAACCACTCGGCCACCTGTCCTTTTAGGAAAGGGCTGCTGGAGACGTTCTCCGAAGCAGCGGTCGGCGCGATATATACCAATGATTTTTTCAGGATCAACCGAAATCTGACGGTTGGATGACGGTTTGTAAAACTCATGTCCGTTGCCAAGCCGTCAGGCTGCCGTTACGCTTGCATATCAGCCTGTTTTCAAACCCGTGTCGCCCGCCATGTCCTTGATCTTTCATTTTTTCAGTCTGCTCGCTCTTGTCGCGGCAATTGCGGCGGGCACGGTGGATGCGATCCAGTCGGTCGCCTCCTCGTCGACCATGCTGGCAAGCCTTGGTGACCTGTGGATCGCGATCAGCCCGGGAACGCTGGTTGCGACGGAAGATCTGGTGGAGTTTTATATCCACCCGGAAGCATGGCAGCAGGGTGCCGCTTTCCTTCTGACGCAGCCGGCCTGCGCCGTCTTTCTGGTGCTGGCGCTGATCCTGTGGATTGCCGGTTACCGGCGCCCGAAGCCGTTCGGGCGTTTTGCCGCCTGATGCGAATCACGTGCGAAAAAATCCGCGATAATTCCGATATTTAAAAAACGTGTGTCAGATTTTGACCAGTTGAAAAATTTCCCGTGAAATTTCGATGCGGGCATGCAAGGATAAATGGCCGCAAGCCCAAGGAAAGGCGCCGGTGCCGCATTGTGTCCGCCAGACTTCCGGCTGGGCCTGCGGGGGGAACCAAAAAGTCAAATTTAAGAAAACAGGGCGCACGATGACGAAAACCCTTCTCACCCTTATTGCAACGGCCATGCTGTCGAGCACCGCCATCGCTGCCGAAATCAAGCCGGCGCTGGTCTATGGTACGGGCGGCAAGTTCGACAAATCCTTCAACGAAGCGGCCTATAACGGCGCTGAAATGTACAAGAAGGAAACCGGAACCGAATACCGCGATTTCGAACCGACCAGCGATACGCAGGGCGAGCAGGCGATCCGCAATTTTGCCAGCAAGGGCTTCAACCCGGTCATCGCCGTGTCCTTCGCCTGGACCTCGGCCATGGAAAAGGTCGCAGCCGAATATCCGGACACCAAGTTCGTGATCGTCGACTCCGTTGTCGAACTGCCGAACGTTCGCTCGGTCGTTTATAACGAAGCCGAAGGTTCCTACCTCGTTGGCCTTCTGGCCGGCATGGCATCCAAGACCGGCAAGGTCGGTTTCGTCGGCGGCATGGATATCCCGCTGATCCGCAAGTTCGGCTGTGGTTATGCGCAGGGTGCAAAGTCGGTAAAGTCCGACATGCAGGTCTTCCAGAACATGGTCGGCACGACCGGTGCCGCATGGAATGACCCGGTTCGCGCCGGTGAACTCACCAAGAACCAGATCGACCAGGGTGCCGACGTGATCTACGCGGCAGCCGGCGCATCCGGTCTCGGTGTTCTGCAGACCGCTGCCGACAACAAGAAATTCTCGATCGGCGTCGATTCGAACCAGAACCACGTTCATCCGGGTTCGGTTCTGACCTCGATGGTCAAGCGCGTCGATCTGGCCGTCTACAACGCCTACAAGGATCTGGCTGAAGACAAGTTCACCGCCGGCGTGCAGTCCAACGGCATCAAGGATGGTGGCGTTGTTTATGCTGTCGACGACAACAACAAGGCGCTGATCACGCCGGAAATGAAGGCTGCTGCCGACAAGGCGACCGCCGATATCATTGCCGGCACCGTCAAGGTTCACGATTACATGACGGACAACAAGTGCCCGCTGTAATCTGAATATCCGGGGCGCGTGGTGGAGACACCATGCGCCCTAGTCATATCTTGAATCCGCCCTGTGCGAAGGAGAGGCTGCGCTTGACCCCGCATCCCGCAATCGAACTGGCGGGCATCGACAAGAGTTTCGGTGCCGTTCACGCCAACAAGAATATCAATCTGACCGTCGCCAAGGGCTCGATCCACGGCATTATCGGTGAAAACGGGGCCGGAAAATCGACCCTGATGTCGATCCTTTACGGTTTCTATCAGGCCGATCGCGGCGAGATCCGTATCGACGGCAAGCCGATAACGATCCGTGACAGCCAGACGGCCATCGCCTCGGGCATCGGCATGGTGCACCAGCATTTCATGCTGGTCGAAAATTTCACCGTGCTGGAAAACGTCATGCTCGGCGCCGAAGGTGGGCAGCTGCTGGCCAAGGGCGTGGCCGGTGCGCGCAAGGAATTGAAGCGTCTTGAAGCCGAATACGGGCTCGACGTCGATCCTGATGCGATCATCGAGGAACTGCCGGTCGGCAAGCAGCAGCGCGTCGAAATCCTGAAGGCGCTGTATCGTGGTGCCGAAATCCTCATTCTCGACGAACCGACGGGTGTGCTGACGCCGGCCGAGGCCGATCACCTGTTCCGCATCCTCAAGGTGCTGCGCGACCAGGGCAAGACGATCCTGCTCATCACCCACAAGCTGCGTGAGATCATGGCGATCACCGATGAGGTTTCCGTCATGCGCCGCGGCGAAATGGTCGCCACCCGCAAGACGGCGGAAACGACGGTGGAGGAGCTGGCCGAACTGATGGTTGGCCGCCGCGTGCTTCTGCGCGTCGAAAAGGGCGAGGCGCAGCCGGGCAAGGTTCTGCTGTCGGTGAAAAACCTGACGGTGAAGGACAGCCGCGGCGTCACCATGGTCGATGACGTGTCCTTCGATGTGCGTGAAGGCGAGATCCTCGGCATTGCCGGTGTGGCCGGTAACGGCCAGTCGGAACTGCTCGAAGCCATTGCCGGCATCCGCAAGCCGACCTCTGGCGAAATCCTGATCGACGGTCAGCCGGTCGCCGGTCTCGATCCGGCCCGTCTGCGTGAATTAGGTCTCGCACACATTCCGGAAGACCGCCATCACATGGGCCTCGTCCTCAAGTTCGAGGAGTACGAGAACTCGGTGCTCGGTTATCACCGTGATCCGCGTTACGGCCGTGGCGCGCTTCTCGATCTCGATGCCATCCGCAAGGATGCCGAGGAAAAGATCGCCAAATACGATATTCGCCCGCCGAACCCACGGCTGAAGACCGCCAATTTTTCCGGCGGCAACCAGCAGAAGATCGTTGTTGCCCGTGAAATCGAGCGCGACCCGAAGATGTTGATCATCGGCCAGCCCACACGCGGCGTCGATATCGGCGCCATCGAATTCATTCATCGCCGTATCGTCGAGATGCGCGATGCGCAAAAGGCCGTGCTGCTGGTGTCGGTCGAACTTGACGAAATCCGGTCCCTGTCGGATCGCATCATTGTCATGTTCGCCGGCAAGGTGGTGGGAGAGGCGACGCCGGATGCCGGTGAACAGGCGCTCGGCATGATGATGGCCGGAGCGGTATGAGGATAATATGAGTACAGCCTCCGTCCCACTTCCCAATTGGATCAGCTACGGCGTTCTGCCGGTGCTGAACCTTCTGGTTGCCTTTTTCATTTCCGGCCTCGTGGTCTGGTCGATCGGCGAAAACCCGTTTCAGGCACTGAAACTGCTGATCGAAGGCGCGCTCGGTCGTGGTGAAGCGATCGGCTTCACCCTGTTCTACACGACGAGCTTCATCTTCACCGGCCTGTCCGTCGCCGTCGCGTTTCATGCCGGCCTGTTCAATATCGGTTCGGAAGGCCAGGCCTATGTCGGCGGTCTCGGTGCGGCACTCGTGGCGCTGGCGCTCGATCATTACGTGCCGTGGTATGTGACCATGCCGTTCGCCGTCATCGGCGCGGCGCTGTTCGGTGCCGCCTGGGCCTTCATTCCGGCATGGCTGCAGGCCAAGCGCGGCAGCCACGTGGTCATCACCACGATCATGTTCAACTTCATCGCCGCGGCGCTGATGGTGTACCTGCTGGTCAATGTCTTCATCGTTCCCGGCAAGATGGCACCGGAAACCCGCACTTTTCTGCCGGGTGGACAATTGCCGAAGCTCGACTGGCTGATGGCGCTGTTCGGCATGAAACTGGGACCTGCCCCGTTCAACGTCTCCTTCATCATCGCGCTGGTAATGTGTTACCTCGTCTGGCTGCTGATCTGGCGCAGCAAGCTCGGTTATGAAATGCGCACGCTCGGCATTTCGCCGTCGGCCGCCGTTTATGCCGGCATTCCCTATTCGCGTACGGTCATCATCGCCATGCTGATCTCCGGCGGTCTTGCCGGCATGATGGCGCTCAACCCGGTCATGGGGGCGTCCGCCCGTTTGCAGGTGGAGTTCGTGGCTGGTGCCGGTTTTGTCGGTATCGCGGTGTCGCTGATGGGCCGCAGCCATCCGCTCGGCATCGTTTTTGCGGCATTCCTGTTCGGCATCCTCTATCAGGGTGGTGCCGATCTTTCGTTTGAAATGCCCAATATCACCCGCGAAATGATCGTCGTCATCCAGGGTCTCGTCATCCTGTTTGCCGGTGCGCTCGAATATATGTTCCGCCCGGCCGTGGTGCGGATCTACCAGACGCTGAGTGGGAAGTGACCGCCATGGATTATTTCGACATCTTTGTCAGCATCCTCGGATCCACCATCCGGCTTTCGATCCCGCTGATCTTTACAGCACTTGCAGGCCTGTTCTCCGAACGCGCCGGCATTGTCGATATCGGCCTTGAGGGCAAGATGCTGGCTGCCGCCTTTGCGGCCGCCTGTCTTGCCTATGTCAGCGGCAGTGCCTGGATCGGCCTGCTCGGCGGCATCGGCATTTCGATCGGCTTTTCGATGATCCACGGTTTTGCCTCGATCACCAATCGCGGCAACCAGATCGTGTCCGGCGTGGCGCTGAACTTCATCGCTGCCGGCCTCACCATCGTGCTCGGGCAGGCCTGGTTCAGTCAGGGTGGCCGCACGCCGGGCCTGACGGGCGATGCGCGCTTCTCGCCGATTATCCTGCCGGGTGCGGATTTCATGCGTGACGTGCCGATCGTCGGCCCACTGTATGCGAACGTGATTTCCGGCAACAATATTCTTACCTATCTGGCCTTTGCGGCCGTGCCGTTGTCATGGTGGATTCTCTATCGCACGCGTTTCGGCCTGCGCCTGCGCGCGGTCGGTGAAAATCCGGCAGCGGTGGATACGGCCGGCATTTCGGTGTCCTGGCTGAGGTTCCGCGCGCTGATCGTGACCGGTATTCTCGGTGGTTTTGCCGGCGCCTATCTGGCGATCGCCCAGTCGGCGGCCTTCATCAACAACATGTCGGCCGGCAAGGGGTATATCGCGCTCGCAGCCCTCATCTTCGCCAAGTGGAAGCCGGTGCCTGTCATGCTCGCCTGCCTTCTGTTCGGTTTCCTCGATGCCGTGGCAAACTTCATGCAGGGCAAGTCCATCCCCATGATCGGCGAAGTGCCGGTGCAGATCTTCCAGGCGCTTCCTTACGTTCTCACCTGCATTCTGCTGGCCGGTTTCATCGGCATCGCTCACCCGCCCAAGGCCGGTGGCGTGCCTTATGTGAAGGAGCGTTGATATGGCGCATGATCTGTTCGAAGCCGCCCGCGAGGCCATGGCGAAGGCTTATGCGCCTTACTCAAAATTTCCTGTCGGTGCGGCCATCCGCGCCGAGGACGGCAAAGTCTATGTCGGCGCCAATATAGAGAACCTGTCCTTTCCCCAAGGCTGGTGCGCCGAACCGACGGCGATCGGCGCGATGATCATGGGCGGCGGCCGCCGCATCAAGGAAATCGCGGTGATTGCCGAAAAGCTGGCGCTCTGCCCGCCCTGTGGTGGTTGCCGCCAGAAGATTGCCGAGTTCGCCGGTCCCGATACCCGCGTCTATCTCTGCGATGAACAGGGCGTGCAGAAAACCATGACGATGGAAGAACTGCTGCCCTTTTCCTTCAAGACCGACGTTATCGGTTGAGGGGCAGAGCATGACCGAGGGTTTGAACAGCGTCATCGATCTTCTCGTCGAACGTCTGAACGGCCTCGTGCCGCGGCATGCGATCGTGCTCGGCTCGGGGCTTGGGCCGATCGTCAATGAAGTGACCGATCCGATCCGCATTCCTTACGGCGATCTCGCCGGTTTCCCCAAGGGCGGCGTCAGCGGCCATGCGGGCGAACTGGTGGCCGGTTATCTCGGCCGCGAGCCGGTGATCATGCTGTCGGGCCGCACCCATTATTACGAGCACGGCGATGCCAATGCCATGCGTGCGCCAATCGAAATTCTGGCAGGCTTGGGCGTACAGGCGCTGATCCTCACCAATTCCGCGGGCTCGGTGCGCGAGGACATGCCGCCGGGTTCGGTCATGCAGATCACCGATCACATCAACTATTCCGGCATGAACCCGCTGATCGGCGAGGCAAGCGACCGACGTTTCGTCGGCCTGACCAATGCCTATGATGTCGAACTCGCAGAGGCGATGCGCAACGCCGCCATCCGCCGCGGCGTGCCGCTGTTTTCCGGCGTTTACATGTGGTTTTCCGGGCCGAGCTTCGAAACGCCGGCGGAAATCCGCATGGCGCGGGTTCTGGGCGCGGATGCGGTCGGCATGTCCACCGTGCCGGAGGTCATCCTGGCGCGTTATTTCGGCTTGAAAGTAGCGGCGGCCTCCGTGGTCACCAATTTCGCGGCCGGCATGACGGGTGCTGAACTCAGCCATGACGAAACCAAGGATATGGCGCCGATCGGTGGTGCACGCCTTGCTTCGATCCTGTCGGAAATGTTTCTTCAGCCGGATTGATGTTCCCAATCATCGATTGATTTCAAATGGTTGGAAATGGATAGGCTCGCCGGGTTGCCAGCGGGTGATCGGGTGGTAAATATGGCTTCCCAACAGATTTCCGCCGTTTGCATTGCCATGCGTCATAAAGGACGCATCAACGGCGCTGTAAGACTTTAGAATCTGCCTATCCTGTCTTCCGAAATCGGTTTCGATTTTCGGACCCATGCATGAACTTCGGAGGTACTGACCATGGAGCTTAAAAGCCCTCGCGAGGCGGCGTCTTTTGCGCTTTCGCTTCTCGACCTCACCAACCTGCGCGACGATTGCGACAATGCCGCCATCGAAAACCTGTGCCTGCGCGCGCAGACGCCCTATGGCCACAGCGCGGCCATCTGCATCTGGCCACGTTTTGTGGCGCATGCTCGTGGCATTCTGGGCGAGGGGCATGTCGTGCGCATTGCCACCGTGGTGAACTTTCCGTCCGGCGATCTGACTGTCGCCGAGGTCGTGAAGGAAACCGAGCAGGCCGTGGCGGACGGTACCGATGAAATCGATCTGGTCATTCCCTATCGCGCCTTTATTGCCGGCGATGAAGCGGCCGTCACCACCATGGTCGAGGCCGTGCGAAGTGCCTGCCCGAATTCGTGCCTCAAGGTCATTATCGAGACCGGCGAACTGAAGGAACGTGCCCTTATCCGCCGGGCTTCGGAACTGGCCATCGAAGCCGGTGCGGATTTCATCAAGACCTCCACCGGCAAGGTTGCCGTCAACGCGACGCTGGAAGCCGCCGATATCATGCTGCAGGTGATCCGCGATTCGAAAAAGCGGGTCGGTTTCAAGCCTGCCGGTGGTGTCGGTACGGTTGCCGATGCCGATCTTTACCTGCGTTCCGCCGAAACCATCATGGGCGCCAACTGGATCATGCCGTCCACCTTCCGGTTTGGCGCATCCAGCCTGCTCGACGATATTCTGGCGGTTCTGTCGGGCAATGGCTCCGCCCGCGCATCCGGCGGTTATTGATCCGGCATGATCCCGCAGGAGATCATCCGCCGTAAACGCGATGGCGAGACGCTCGCGGCTGACGAGATCGCCGCCTTCATCCGCGCCATGAGCGAGGACCGAATCTCGGAAGGCCAGGTGGCGGCCTTCGCCATGGCGGTGTTCTTTCGCGGCATGTCGCGTGATGAAACCATCGCGTTGACACTTGCCATGCGTGACAGTGGCGATGTGCTTTCCTGGGGCGATATCGCCCGGCCGATTGCCGACAAACATTCCACCGGCGGTGTCGGCGACAATGTTTCGCTGATGCTTGCCCCCATTGTTGCCGCCTGCGGGTTGGCGGTGCCGATGATTTCCGGCCGTGGCCTTGGCCATACCGGCGGCACGCTGGACAAGCTGGAAGCCATTCCCGGTTACAGCATCATGCCGGAGGAAACACTGTTCCGCCGCACGGTGGATGAGGTCGGCTGCGCCATCATCGGCCAGACCGCCGATCTCGCACCGGCTGACCGGCGGCTTTACGCCATCCGTGATGTCACGGCGACGGTTGAATCTGTACCGCTGATCACGGCCTCCATTCTGTCCAAGAAGCTTGCTGCCGGTCTGCAGACGCTGGTCATGGACGTGAAAGTCGGCAATGGCGCCTTCATGAACAGTCTCGCTGATGCGGAAATTCTGGCCCGCTCGCTGGTGGATGTCGCCAATGGTGCGGGTGTCAAAACCTCTGCTCTGATCACCGATATGAACCAGCCGCTCGCCGATGCCGCCGGCAATGCGCTGGAAATCGTCAATTGCGTGGATTTTCTGCGGGGCGACAAGGCGGGCACACGGCTGGAAACGGTGGTTCTGGCTTTTGCCGCGGAAATGCTGGTTCAGTCCGGTACCGCCGGCAGCCTGTCCGACGGAGAGCAGGCCGCAAGGTCAGCGCTGGAAAGCGGCCGAGCAGCGGACGTTTTTGGCCGCATGGTGCATGCGCTGGGTGGGCCGTCGGATTTTCTGGAGCGTTCGCAGGATTATCTCCCCGCCGCGCCCGTGCAGTTTGCCGTGCCCGCAGTTCGGGATGGTTATCTTGCCCGGTACGACACGCGCGCGCTCGGCATGGCGGTGGTGGAACTTGGGGGAGGGCGTCGCCGTGCCGCCGATGCCATCGATCACCGTGTCGGCTTGAATGGCCTGATGCCGCTTGGCACCGAGATCGCGAAAGGTGAACCCATCGCGTTCGTTCATGCTGCAAATGAAAAGGATGCCGTACGCATCGTCGCCGACGTGGCGCAGTTTTTCACGATCGAGGACGATGCTCCGGCCCAGGCTTCGCCTGTCCTGAAGCGGATCGGCTGATCACTGCACCAGTGTCAGCCCGCCATCCTGCACTTGATAGGAGCGGAGTTTCGACAGAAAACTCATGCCGACCAGCGTGCCGCTCAAGGCCTTGTCACGCAGAACCATGGCTTCGACATTGCGCACCCGCACCGTGCCGATCTCGACGCGATCGAGGATGATCAGTGCTGCACCCGTCCGGCCATTGGCGGTATCGACACTGTAGCGGAAATCGAGCCCATTGCCGGTAAAGCCGAGACGGCGGGCCGTCGTTTCATTGATGGCGACCGTCGATGCGCCGGTATCGATCATCCCCTCGATTGCCCTGCCATTCATCTGGAAGGTGCCGAAAAAATGCCCGCGCCCATCCGCCTTGAGGCTGATGCGGCCCTGGGGCAGGGCGGCCTTCTGTATTTTGGGCGCTGCCGGTACCTGCTCGGTGACGACGTCGGTCTGGCGTTGTTGCATATGCTCGAAGAAGCGCGGAACCTGCGTGGCGGCCAAGACGGCGACGGAAGCAAAAATGGCGGTGCGCAGCAGCATGATCGTCTCTGGCGTGATGAAATCAGGCCGCACCATAATGCCTGCAATGATAAAAAAGCGGCCCGCGGAATGATCCACGAGCCGCCAATCTGGTAACGCGGTTAAGAAAATCTGACCGCTTACTTGGTGCCGTACATGCGGTCGCCGGCATCGCCGAGACCGGGCACGATATAGCCCTTTTCGTTCAGGTAGCTATCGACGGAGGCCGTGTAGATCTTGACGTCCGGATGGGCTTCCTGAAAGTTCTTGATGCCTTCGGGAGCGGCCAGAAGGCAAAGGAAGCGGATGTTCTTGGCGCCGCGTTCCTTCAGCTTCTGGATGGCCGCGATTGCCGAATTGCCGGTGGCCAGCATCGGATCGACGACAATGATCAGGCGCTCGTCGAGGCTGTCGGGTGCTTTGAAGTAATATTCGACCGGCTGCAGCGTATCGTGGTCGCGGTAAAGGCCGATATGCGAAACACGGGCAGACGGCACGAGTTCGAGCATGCCTTCGAGCAGGCCGTTGCCGGCGCGCAGGATCGAGACGAAAACCAGCTTCTTGCCTTCGACGATCGGCGCCTGCATCTCGGTGATCGGCGTTTCGATCGTCTCCAGCGTCAGCTCGAGATCACGCGTGACCTCGTAACACAGAAGCATGGAAATTTCGCGCAGCAACCGGCGGAAACCGGCCGTCGAGGTTTCCTTCTTGCGCATGATGGTGAGCTTGTGCTGGACGAGCGGATGGTCAATGACGGTGACGCCGTTCATGGGAATGCCTTCCGGGGATGTTGGAGTTTTCCTCTTCTGTCATGGAAGGCGCAGGAATCCAAGAGTTCAGGCGTCTTTCACATCCGCTTTCGCACTTGTTTGCACATATGCGTCAAAACGTTCCAGCAAGGCGCTACGGGTCGTCTCGTCGACAAAGGCCGCCTCCAGCGAGGTGCGCGTCATGGTGTCGATCTCCTGGCGATCAAAACCCATCTCCTCGGCAGCAATGCGGTATTCGCGCGAAAGCGAAGTGCCGAAAAAAGGCGGATCGTCGGAACTGATCGTCACGCGAACGCCGGCGTCCTTCAACCGGCGCAGAGGATGCGCCTGGAAATCGGGATAGACATCGAGCGCGATATTCGAGCCCGGGCAGACTTCCAGCACGGTGCCGGTTTCCGCCAGCCGTTCCACCAGACCCTCATCCTCGATGGCGCGCACCCCATGGCCGATCCGCGATGGCTGGATGATGTCGAGCGCATCCGCAACACTGAAGGCACCGCAGACCTCGCCGGCATGAATTGTCAGGCCCAGACCCGCGTCACGGGCGATATCGAAGGCGCGCGCATAATCTGCAACCCGCCCCATCCGTTCTTCGCCGGCCATGTTGAAACCGGTCACCAGCGGATTTTTCGCGCGCTTTGCGTATTCGGCAGCGCCGACCACCCGATCGACGCCAAAATGACGTTCGCCGGTGACGATGATACGCGCTTCGATCCCGGTCTTTTCCTTCGCGGCAAAAATGCCGTCGCAAATGCCGGCGATATAGGCGTCGGCGCCAAGACCGATGCGGTCGCCATGATCGGGCGAAACGATGATCTCGCTGTAGATCGTGTTTATGGACGCAAGTTCGCTCAGGTAGGTTTCGGTCAGCAGAGCATAATCCGCCTGCGTGCGAAACAGCGATGCCACCGCATCGTAGCAGATAATGAACTCGGCAAAATCCGACCAGACATATTGGCCGTCACGCAGAATAGTGCCGATATCGACCCCGTATTTCTGTGCCTGGCGCAAGCTCAGTTCCGGCGGTGCCGCACCCTCGATATGGCAGTGGATCTCCGCCTTCAGCATGCCTGCCGTTTCAAATGCCATTACAGAAAACTCCGTCCCTGCCGACCGGCAGCAATTCCAAGATGGGCGGCGATGGTTTCGCCGATATCGGCATAACTCTGGCGAATGCCGATGTCGCGGGCGCGGATGCCGGGGCCGAGCGCCATCACCGGCACGCGTTCACGCGTATGGTCGGTGCCGCGCCATGTCGGATCGCAGCCATGGTCGGCGGTCATGATCAGAAGATCGCCGGGTTTCATTTTCGCGTGCACTTCCGGCAGACGTCTGTCGAACTCTTCCAGCGCTGCTGCATAACCTGCAACATCGCGGCGATGCCCGTAGAGCATGTCGAAATCGACGAAATTGGTGAAGACTAGATTACCATGTTCGGCCCGGTCGATGGCTTCCAGCGTCCGGTCCATCAGCGCGGCATTGCCATTGGCCTTGATGACGTCGGTAACGCCGCGATGGGCGAAAATGTCGCCCACCTTGCCGACAGCCAGAACCTTGCGCTCGGCAGCGACGAGACGATCAAGCAGCGTGTCCTCCGGCGGTGGCACGGAAAAATCGCGGCGATTACCGGTGCGCTCGAAGGTCGATGGCGTTTCGCCGATGAAGGGGCGGGCGATGACACGGCCGATATTGAGCGGATCGAGCAATTTTCGCACCGTGTTGCTCAGTTCCAGCAAACGCTCCAGCCCAAAATGCCGTTCATGTGCGGCGATCTGGAAGACGGAATCGGTCGAAGTGTAGCAGATCGGCTTGCCGGTGCGGATATGCTCTTCGCCATGTTTCTGGATAATGTCGGTGCCGGAGGCATGGCAATTTCCCAGAATGCCCGAGACCTTGCCTTCCTCGCAGATCGCCTCCACCAGATCGGCGGAAAACGCATCGCCGTCGCTTGGAAAATAACCCCAGTCGAACATGACGGGCGTGCCGGCGATTTCCCAATGGCCGGACGGTGTATCCTTGCCGCGCGATACCTCGTTGGCCGCGCCGTGCAGGCCGAACACGCGCTCCGGCACCGGCATGCCGGCCGGAAATTCTCCGCTTGCCATTTTGGCGATATGCAGCAGGCCGAGCGATGAGAGGTTGGGAAGTTTCAGCGGTCCTTCCCGCAAGCCGTCGCGGTTCGCTGCACCGGCGGCGCAGAACTGCGCGATATGACCGAGCGTGTTTGCGCCTTCGTCATTATATTTCGCGGCGTCGCGGGCACCGCCAACGCCAAAGGAATCCAGAACGAAAAGAAAAGCGCGCGCCAATCGGCCCTCCGGCATGTAGCGACAGGTGCCGTGTGGGCACTCGGTCTCGATCAACGCTACATACAGCCTGCCGGCTGGCTTGGCAAAGGCATGGCGGCGACCTCAAGACGCCGGAAAGGTCAGCAATCCGTGCACTTGATTTCGTCGCCGGTCCGCTGCTGGTAGAAGATTTCGCGGTTCATGGTGATCGAGCGGCTCTCGGAAGACATGTTGGTCGGCAAAAACAGCATGAGAGGGTAGGACGCTGCCAGCTCCGTCCGGATCAGGAAGGAGTTTTTGACTTTCATTTCCGTCGGCACGTTCACAGTCGTGCCAACGGAATACGGTGTATTGCCCGTCCGCTGCCACGACCAAAGAACCTTCGCCGTACCGGTGTCATCGATCTTGACGCCGGTGATCTTGATGTTCAGCGGATTGTTTGCCTTCGTCGTCAGACCGTCCACATCGTAGGGCGCGAAAACGCTTTTCGCCGCGTTGGTCATCGTCGAAAGAAACGCCTTGGAGACGTTGTTGGATTGCTGGGCAACAAGGTCACCGACAGTGCCGGCAGCACGCGTTGCACGCTTGGCGAAGCTGAAGCCGATGGTCAGCTCGAAACAGGTCAGGTAGGCGGCAAGCAGGATCGGCGCAATGATTGCGAACTCGACACCGCCGACCCCGTCGCGGTTGCGCAGATAAGCTCTGAATATTAGGAAAATGCCACCCGAGGCAGGCAGTTTTTCATGTGACTGGGAGGAGGCCCGTACAGGCGCCAGCGGAGAAACGTCGCTCACGGGTAATCCTCGTTCTGGAATGTTGCGGTGGCGACGATCAGGAAGTCGCCGGTGCCGTCGGAAGATCGGACGGTGGTCAGCATCGGGCGCACCAGATCGGTGATGACCGGCCAGCGATAATAGGCGCGCAGCATGTTGATGCTTTTGGCGCCGCCGGGCGAATAACCGAAATCCGAAGTTTTCAGGTCCGCATATTTTTCCGTGCTCACGCGTGGAATCCCGGTCGGAATATCAGCAAAGCTCGAAAAGGAGCGCAGATCGAGATACAGACGCGTCGGTGTCGCTATTTCGGCCGCCGAGCAGGAGATCATGACGGAGATTTCCTGGCAGAAGGCCGTTCTGAAGGTTGTCTTGAACGTCGAGCTGTTGGCCGAAGTGGACTGGATCTCTCCCGTCCGCACCTTGCGTGCCATGACATCCACGCCGTTGGAAATCACCTGCTCGCCGATGAAGGCGATGAAGGTCTCGAGAATGGCAAAGACGATCAGGAAATAGGGAATGGCGAGGATCGCAAACTCGATTGCCGCCGCGCCATCATCGGAGCGCCTGAAACGGCGCAGGAGGTGACGTCCACGATCGGTTCGGTCCAGGCCTTTTATATCTGCATTACAATCGGTGCACATGTTCACACGCAGCATAGTTCGGATGCGCGTGATGGTAAGGTTCTTGTGTTGAAAATTGGTTGCTCAGGTGTCGACAGTTTGAATGATGTGTGCCGACGTGACTCGCGAGGCGTAGAATGCACCGTTCGGCGCAGATTTAGGGCGGATACCGATCCGCCTCATAAAGATACAGTGTCTGGTGCTGCAATCTTGCCTTTACAGGATCAGGGCGTGTCCTTGTCCGCCTTGATTTCGGCATGCTCTTCGCAATTGGGTGTGCAGGAGAGAATAGAGCGATCCGTCTGGCGGAAGACGCGAACCGTATTGCCTTCATCGATCGATACGAGAATGCGCTCATCGGCGATCGCGTTGCCGTCCTTGTCGAGAAGCACGAGATTGGTCGTGCCAAAACTGTGGCCGGTCAGCACGATCGTCATCGGGTCCGCCACGGTGGCATCGGCGACTGTGGAGTTGCCGACGATAACCTTGGCGACCGGCCGGTCAAGCTTGAGGACGCGTGCGTGATTCATGTGAACGCGCAGAAGGTCGCCGTCCTGGTCGGCATAAACAGGCGCCGTTGAGGCTAGAATGGAAGAAACGGAGAGTATAATGCTGACGATGCGCGACATTGTCTGGGCTGCCTTTACGCGTGCGATTTGGCGCAAGCATGGGCGCGAATGGTGAATGGCAGGTTAACCCTGGCCTGCTGGCCGGAAATAAGCAGCAACGAAAGCATAGTTTGAAATATTAGTGGCGTCCTTCCTGTGCGCCTCGGGAATTTAAGAACCTAATCGGGTGTCGGGATGGCGATGGTTTTCACAAATATAGAGAGGGAAACGATCTGCGGGATTTTCCGTATATTCTTTGCCTGTTGTTTACCAATCCTTCGGCATTCAGATGTTCATCTTTTGGTAACCGCCTTCGTTAAGCGGATTGAAATCGGCTCTCGCTAGATTGTGCTCAACCGAACAGCGGACAACAGTTGTCGGTAGTGCTGAAGAACAACGTAGAATTTAGGAGAGAAGAATGTCGAAGATTTTTGCTCGTTTCATGAAGGACGAATCTGGTGCGACCGCCATCGAATATGGCCTGATCGCAGCCCTGATTTCCGTCGCTCTGATCGCTGGTGCAACCACGCTCGGTGGCGCTCTGAACAACACGTTCAGCGGCATCTCCACCAAGATGAACGCTGCACAGCAGACCTACAAGTAAGCCACTCGCTTACTGGCCTTCGGGTCATATCTTTGCGAAGCCGCCTCCTCGGGGCGGCTTCGTTTGTTTAAGGAAGCTTTTTGATTGCCGGTTGGCGCAACTGGCGAGGAGGCCGGATGGCAAGTGTGGTTATAACTTATGCGGTTCTCCTGATCCTGCCTGCCGGTCTGGCGCTTGCCGCGATCAGTGATCTGACCCGAATGACCATTCCCAATGCCATCCCCGCGGTGGTGCTGCTGTCGTTTTTTGCATTGGCGCCTTTCGTCGGTCTAGGCTGGCCGGATATCGGCATGAGCCTTGTGGCCGGACTGGCGGTTTTCGCCGTCTGCTTTTCCTTGTTTGCCGCCAATGTCATGGGCGGAGGCGATGCCAAGCTGCTCACCGCTGCCGCCTGCTGGTTCGGCTTCAATCAGTCCCTGTTGATGTTCCTGGTCGCAACCGCCTTTCTCGGCGGCGTGCTCACCATCGCCATTCTTGTGATCCGCGCCCACTCGAACACTGTTCTGGCCATGGGCGTCGCTCTTCCGAAATCATTGACGACGGCCAACAAGATACCTTACGGCATCGGCATCGCTGTTGCAGGTTTCATGACTTATGAGCATGCACCGATCGTTGCATTGGCGATGCGCGCAGCCGGTTAACTTGAGTTTTACTTTCGAAACCAAGCGTTAACCGAAAATGTAAGCGCAGCATTAACCATAATTACACCATTGGCGGCCATTCTCCGGAAAGACTTAAGCAGTCCTTCAGGAAACCGCCATGAAACCCGCTCGCATCATCATCCTCACAGTTGCCGTTGTCGCGGCCGGCTTGGCCGGCCTCCTCGCAATGCAGCTGGGCGGGGGTACCGTACAACAGGCTCAGGAAATCATTCGGCCCGCAGCGACGGTCAACGTCCTCGTTTCTGCCGCCAATCTTCCGGTGGGCTCCAGACTGAATGACGAGTCGTTGCGTTGGGCACAGTGGCCTGTCAGCGGCGTCGTTCAGGGCCTGATCACCGAAAGCGATAGGCCGGACGCCCTGACCGAATTGAACGGCTTCGTCGTTCGCCTGCCTTTGTTCGAAGGCGAACCGGTTCGTGCCGAAAAGGTGGCGGATTCCTCCAGCCGCATCATGTCCTCGCTTCTGCCGGCCGGAAAACGTGCCGTTGCCACTGAAATCTCGGTCGCAACCGGCGCCGGCGGCTTCGTCCTGCCGAATGACCGCGTCGACGTGATCATGGTGCGCAAGGCCGATGATGGCGCGTTCCGCACCGAGGACATTCTCAGCAATATTCGCGTTCTGGCGATCGACCAGCAGATCCAGGAAAATCCGGATGGCTCCAAGGCCGTGGTCGGTACGACCGCGACGCTGGAACTCACGCCGGACCAGGCGAAGGTCATCACCGTCGCACAGCAGATGGCAAACCGCCTGACCCTGGCGCTGCGCTCGGTTGCCGACGCACAGGAGCCGGACACCGGGGCCCCGGATTATCTTCTCGCCGGCGGTGAAAAGGGCCAGGTCCAGGTCATCAAGTCGGGCAAGGTCGTCACGAATGCGCAGGCAGTACAACAATGAACAGGAACGCTCCGGTGGTTAGCTTCAAGAAAAAACTCCGTACCTCGGCTGTGGCGAGCCTGTCCTTCTGTGTCGCATTTTCGGGTTTTCCGATCGGCACGGGCATTCCGGGCTTTGGTCCCGTCGCAGCCCAGGCCGCAGGCGAGAGCATTGTTCGCATCAGCGAGGCGGGGGCTGGCATACGGCGGCGCCTGAAGCTTGGTCTGAACAAGGCGATCGTCGTGGATCTGCCCAAGGATGCCCATGACATTCTGGTGGCCGACCCCAGCATGGCGGATGCAGTAACCCGTACATCGCGGCGCATCTATCTCTTCGGCAAGGCGGTGGGACAGACGAATATCTTCGTGTTCGGGCAGAATGGCGAGGAGATCGTCAGCCTCGATCTGGAAATCGAACGCGATATCGCCGGCCTCGAGCAGAACCTGCGTCGTTTCCTGCCGGATTCCAATATCAAGGTCGAGATCATCTCCGACAACATCGTCCTGACCGGCAGTGTCCGCACACCGCAGGATTCGGCCAAGGCCGTGCAGCTTGCCGGCATCTTCCTCAAGGGTGGTGAAGCGACGACCCGGTCCGAGACCGTTCAGGGCACCAATGGCGGCGATGCGGCGATCTACGCCGAAAATCGCCAGACCTCGCAGATCCAGAACATGCTGACCGTCGAAGGCGAAGATCAGGTGATGCTGAAGATCACCGTTGCTGAAATTCGCCGCGAAGTGGTCAAGCAGCTCGGTTTCGATAATGCGTTCGCGCGCAATGCTTCCGCATCAGGTTCAAACCTGAATGTTCTTGAAGCAATAACCGATGCAGACGGAATACAGGCAACGGGTGTCGGTAATATCGGTAAGCTCAGCATAAGAATGGTCCTGAGCGCACTCGAGCAGGCGAACGCTATCAGAACGTTGGCGGAGCCGACGCTGACAGCGATTTCCGGGCAATCTGCCACGTTCAATTCCGGCGGTGAAATTCTTTACTCCACCGTCGGCCCAGATGGTGTCACGACTGTAACGCCTTACAAATACGGTATTGGTCTTGCGTTCACGCCGACTGTCCTGTCGTCCGGCCGTATCAGTCTGCGTATTCAGACCACTGTTTCCGAGCCGCTGGAAGACAGGTCAGGTGTAGGGGAATTTCGCAAGCGTGACGCCGAAACGGTTGTCGAATTGCCATCCGGTGGATCCATGACGCTTGCCGGCCTGATCCGAGATGATTCCCAGCAAACGATGAGCGGCACGCCGGGTGCATCCAAAATTCCGGTGCTCGGCGCGGCTTTTCGCAGAAAAACTTCGGACCGTAGAGAAACCGAACTGGTCATCATCGCCACGCCCTATCTGGTTCGGCCAACTGCCCGCAACGACCTGTCGCGCCCGGATGACAATTTCAATCCGGCCAGCGACGCGGCCAGCGTTTTCCTCGGTCACGTGAACAAGATCTATGGCCGTCGCGAGGCCGCGCCGCCGAGCGCGCCTTATCACGGCAATGTCGGGTTCATCTACAAATGACCAAAGAGCTTTTCACATCCATCATTCCGGCAGGCAGCGCACAGGAAAGACGCCGACCCATGAGCAAGGCAAAAACATTCGCCCCCGCAGTTTCTGCTGGTCGGCTTCCCGCAGTCGCCGCCGTGCTCGGCCTGGCAGTGCTCGTCACCGGCTGCGCCGACCGTGTCGTCACCGGCTCGGTTCCTGATGATTACCGCACCCGCCACCCGATCGTCGTCGCTGAAGGCCAGAAGACCATCGACATTCCGGTCGCTCATGGTGATCAGGGCCTGACGCGTGGACAGAGCGAAGTCATTGCCGGCTTCGTCGATGAATATCGCCGCGCTTCCACCGGCATCATCCAGATCATGACGCCGAAGGGCTCCATCAATGATGGCGCGGCCGCATCGGCGGTCGGTGATGTGCGCCGCCTCATGGTGCGCATGGGCGTTCCGAAGAACAGGATTCTTCATGTTCGTTACGCAGCGTCTCCCGATGAAGCGGCACCGTTGCGACTGGCCTTCAATGCCGTTACCGCACAGACCAGCGCTTGCGGCGAGTGGCCTGCCGACCTAACGCTGAACACGACCCAGAACGACAACTATTACAATTTCGGCTGCGCCAGCCAGCGCAACCTGGCGGCCCAGATCGCCAATCCGCATGATCTTCTCGGTCCGCGGCGCATGACGCCGCCGGATGCCGCGCAGCGCGGCCAAGTGATGGAGCGCTATCGTGGCGCCTATACCGAACTGAGAGACATGGACAATTGATCGGCGAGATCGTCGCGAAGGAGACACTATCATGATCGGGTCCGTGGAATATCGCGTCAACGCCTCCTCTTCGCAGGCGGAAGACGAAACCACGCGCGAGTCTGAGCTCGACAACATGCGGCCGCTGCCACGCATTTCCGTGCATGTCTTTTGCGAAAGCGATGGCCTGCACCGTGTGATGGAGCGTCTCGCCACTGACCGTCGCATGGCGAAGGTCAATCTGCGCATCACCAGCGGCAGCGTCGATGCCGCAGCCCAGATGTTCGGCTCCACTCCGACGCCGAACCTGATCGTTCTCGAGACGCAGGCGGAACCGCGCAATCTGCTGCAGGAACTGGCACCGCTGGCGCAGGTCTGCGACCCCTCCACCCGCGTTATCCTGATCGGCCGCTACAATGATATCGGCCTTTACCGCGATCTCATCCGTAACGGCATTTCCGAATATATGGTCGCGCCGGTATCGATGTCCGACCTGCTTGCGGCGATTTCGGCGATCTTCGTCGATCCCGACGCCGAGCCGCTCGGACGGTCCATCGCCTTCATCGGCGCCAAGGGTGGTTCCGGTTCGTCGACCATTGCCCATAACTGCGCCTTCGGCATTTCGTCGCTGTTTTCGACCGAAACCATTCTGGCCGATCTCGATCTGGCTTACGGTACGGCCAATATCGATTTCGATCAGGATCCGGCCCAGGGCATTGCCGAGGCCGTGTTCGCGCCGGAACGGCTGGACGAAGTGTTTCTCGATCGCCTGCTGACCAAGTGCTCGCAGCACCTGTCGCTGCTGTCGGCGCCGTCGCTTCTCGATCGTGCCTATGATTTCGATGGTGGCGCATTCCGCCCGGTCATGGAGGTCCTGCAGCGCAGCGCACCCGTTGCCGTGCTCGATGTGCCGCATGCCTGGTCTGAGTGGACGCGTTCGGTGCTGGCCGAGGCCGACGAGGTGGTTATCACGGCGGTGCCGGATCTTGCCAACCTGCGCAACACCAAGAACCTTCTGGATGCATTGAAAAAGCTGCGTCCGAACGACCGTCCGCCGCATCTGGTCCTCAACCAGGTCGGCATGCTCAAGCGGCCGGAAATCGCGCCGGCGGATTTCGTCGAGCCTTTGGAAATGCAGCCGATCGCGATCATTCCGTTCGATACGCAATTGTTCGGCAATGCCGCCAATAGCGGTCGCATGATCGCCGAGGTCGATCCGAAATCGGCGGCTGCGGAAACGTTTTCCCAGATCTCGCATATCGTCACCGGCAGGGCTGCGGTCAAACGCGCCAAGAAGGGTGGCCTCGGAAAAGTGCTTGGCCGCCTGCGCCGCGGCTGAGTTGCAACGTGTCGTAACGACTGGATCTTAGAATGTTTGGAAAACGCGGTAACGAAGGTTTTGGCAAGGCTGGCATCAGCCCGCCCCCGGTTGCGCCACCACCCGTGGTTCAGCCGGAGCCGGCTGCCGTGCGCCCGAGTGTTCCCGAAGTGCTCGTTGAAGGCCCCGGCAAGGCGGTGACGCACCAGCCACCGCCGCCCTCGGCCGCTGCCCGCAAGCGCCCCAGCCGCACCGAAGGTTATTACGATACCAAGAGCCAGGTGTTTTCGGCGCTGATCGATACGATCGACCTGTCGCAGCTGGCCAAGCTCGATGGGGAAAGCGCGCGCGAAGAAATCCGCGACATCGTCAACGACATCATCACCATCAAGAATTTCGCGATGTCGATCTCCGAGCAGGAAGAGCTGCTCGAGGATATCTGCAACGACGTTCTTGGTTACGGTCCGCTGGAGCCGTTGCTGGCGCGTGACGACATCGCCGATATCATGGTCAACGGTTCCGGCCAGACCTTTATCGAAGTCAGCGGCAAGACGATCGAATCCGACATCCGTTTCCGCGACAATCAGCAGCTCCTGTCGATCTGCCAGCGCATCGTCAGCCAGGTCGGCCGTCGCGTCGATGAAAGTTCGCCGATCTGCGACGCCCGTCTTCCGGACGGTTCGCGTGTCAACGTCATTGCGCCGCCACTTGCCATCGATGGTCCGGCGCTCACCATTCGTAAGTTCAAGAAGGACAAGCTCAAGCTCGATCAGCTGGTCAAGTTCGGCTCGATCAGTCCCGAGGGTGCGACGGTCCTGCAGATCATCGGTCGCGTGCGTTGCAACGTCGTCATTTCCGGCGGTACGGGTTCGGGTAAGACCACGCTTCTGAACTGCCTGACCGGCTTCATCGATACCGATGAACGCGTCATCACCTGCGAGGATACGGCCGAACTTCAGCTGCAGCAGCCGCATGTGGTGCGTCTGGAAACCCGCCCGCCCAATATCGAAGGCGAGGGCGAGGTTACCATGCGCGATCTCGTCAAGAACTGCCTGCGTATGCGCCCCGAACGCATCATCGTCGGTGAAGTGCGCGGACCGGAGGTTTTCGACCTGTTGCAGGCGATGAACACCGGTCACGACGGTTCCATGGGCACGATCCACGCCAATACCCCGCGCGAATGCCTCAGCCGTATGGAATCGATGATCGCCATGGGCGGTTTCACGCTGCCGGCCAAGACCGTGCGCGAAATCATCGCCGGCTCGATCGACGTCATCGTTCAGGCCGCACGTCTGCGTGACGGTTCGCGCCGCATCACCCACATCACCGAGGTGATCGGCATGGAAGGCGATGTCATCATCACCCAGGATCTGATGCGTTACGAGATCGAGGGCGAAGATGCCAATGGCCGCCTGATCGGTCGCCACAAGTCGACGGGCATCGTCAAGCCGCATTTCTGGGATCGCGCCCGTTATTTCAACGAGGATCGTCGTCTGGCCGCTGCGCTCGACGAGATGGAAAAGAAGTCGGATTGATATGTTCGGTCTGGATCCAATCGTATTGGGCGTTATTGCCCTCGCCGCCGTCTCGGCGGGAGCCGTGGCCTACGGTTTTCTGTTCACGCGCCTTGAGACGGAAAAGAAAACCGAAACCCGTCTCAACCGCGTCAAGGCGGCCGATAGCGATGTCGGCCGTGCCAAGGCCGCGCGCGACCGCGTTCAGGAAATGTCGAAACGCCGCAAGTCGGTGCAGGACAGCCTGAAGGAGCTGGAAAAGAAACAGCAGGAAGACTCCCGCAGGAAAGCCGACAAAAGCGTGAAGAGCCGGCTGGCGCAATCGGGAAAATCCTGGACCGTCACGCAATTCTACATGGTCAGCTTCGTACTCGGCCTGTTTCTGGGCGTGATACTTCTCGTCGTCGGTCTGCCGATCTATGCCGCCCTCGGCGCCGGTTTCGTGGCCGGTATCGGTTTGCCGCGCTGGGTGCTCGGCTTCATCGTCAAGCGCCGCCAGAACAAGTTTCTCGAAGAATTTCCCAATGCCCTCGACGTCATGGTCCGGTCGATCAAGTCCGGCCTGCCACTCAACGACGCCATGCGGCTGATCGCCAGCGATGGCCAGGAACCGGTGAAGGGCGAGTTTCGCCGCGTCATCGAATCGCAGCAGGTGGGCCTGAGCATTCCGGAAGCCTGCGCCCGCATGACACAGACCATGCCGCTGTCGGAGGTCAATTTCTTTTCCATCGTTATCGCCTTGCAGAGCCAGGCGGGCGGCAACCTGTCCGAGGCCATCGGTAACCTGTCGAAAGTGCTGCGTGAACGTCGCAAGATGAAGGCGAAGGTCAGCGCGCTATCGATGGAAGCCAAGGCCTCGGCCGCGATTATCGGTGCCCTGCCGTTCATCGTCGCGACGCTCGTTTCCATCACGTCACCGCATTACATGATGATCCTTTTCACCGATCCGCGTGGCCACCTGATCATGGTCGGCTCCGCAATCTGGATGTCGATCGGCATTTTCGTCATGCGCAACATGATCAACTTCGACATCTGAGGACAGGATAATGTCGGCGGACCTCGCAGCACAACTGACCGATCCCCAAACCCTGATGGCGCTGCTGGTAGCGGTGGCGGTGTTCGCGACATTCTATTCGCTGGCGGCCCCATATTTCGAAGGGGATAACCTCAACAAGCGCATGAAGGCGGTGTCGACCGAGCGCGAGCAGATCCGTGCTCGCGAACGTTCTCGCATGAATGCCGAACAGTCACGCGGCAGCCTGCGCGCCCAGAACAATCAGCCGGTTCGCCAGATCGTTGAACGTTTCAACCTGCGCAAGGCGCTGGTCGACGACAATACCATGAACCGCCTGAGGGCCGCGGGCCTTCGATCGCAGAACGCGCTGAACATGTTTCTCGTCGCGCGTTTCCTCCTGCCATTCCTGTTTCTGGCTCTCGCCGCTCTTTATATTTTCGGTCTGGGCAATATGGCGGATTACTCCGTCCCCATCAGGATGCTGACGGTCGTCGTGGTCGGTTATATCGGCTTTTATGCGCCCAACATCTATGTCAGCAACAGGATCGGCAAACGCCAGGCGTCGATCAAGCGAGCCTGGCCGGATGCGCTCGACCTGATGCTGATCTGCGTCGAATCCGGTACCTCGATCGAAGCGGGCATGCGTCGCGTGGCTGAGGAAATGGCGTCCCAGTCGCCGGAACTGGCCGAGGAAATGGTGCTGACGACCGCAGAACTGTCATTCCTGCCGGATCGCCGCGTCGCGCTCGAAAACCTCGGCATCCGTACGCAGCTCGATATCGTCAAGGCGGTGACCACGGCCCTCATTCAGGCCGAGCGTTATGGTACGCCGTTGTCGCAGGCTCTTCGCGTTCTGGCGCAGGAAGGCCGCGATGAGCGCATGAACGTTGCGGAAAAGAAGGCGGCAGCGCTGCCTCCGAAACTGACCGTGCCGATGATCCTGTTCTTCCTGCCGGTTCTGATCGCCGTCATTCTCGGTCCGGCCATGATCCAGGTCGCCGACCGCTTCTGATCGGTGGTGAGGCTGAAAAGTCATACGAAAAAGTCATACGAAAAAGCCCGGCTCCGTATTCGCGGAGCCGGGCTTTTTCGTATTGTGCTTGAAATTCGTGGATCAGTTCGTTTTCGACTTCGGCTTGCCATCCTTGTCGGCAAGCTTGGCCCAGGAATTCTGCTGGGAAAGCATGGAGCGCAGATAGGCGACATTGGCATCGGCCTGCGTCTGCGAAAGTTCCTTGCGGGCAATGTCTTCGGCTTCCGAAAAACGACCCTGCAGACCGACGACCAGTGCCAGGTTCTGGCGTACGCGGCTGTCGGCTGTCGGCTGGCCCGAGGCGTTGCGCAGATAGTTTTCGGCGGTCTTCAGGTCGCCGGAAAGAACATAGGACATGCCCATGTTGGACACCACGCTCGGTTCGTTCGGCTGGGTGCCGAGCGCCTGGCGATATTTTGCGCGTGCTTCTTCCGAACGGCCCATCTGGTCGAGGACTGCGCCCTCGGCGGAATAGAGACGCCAGTCAGGGCGGTCCGGGGTCTGGGCACGCGACAGAGTGGTCAGCGCCTGTTCCAGCTGGCCGGCGGCGGCCTGTGCCTTGCCATAGGCTGCCAGCACGTCGCGGTCGGACGGATTGGCGATCACCACCTGCTGCATGACCGCCAGCGACTGGCTGTTCTTGCCCGTCATGCGCAGGATGTTGGCATAGTTCAGTCCGGTATTGCGATCCTTCGGATTCTTTTCGTAAGCCGCGCCGATGCGCTGTTCTGCCGCGGAAAGCTGCGCTGCATTCATGCCGTCGAAGGATTCGGAACGCGCCGTGCTCTGGCTGGAGATGGAGCCGGTGGTCAGGCGGTCGGCATTGCGGCTTGTGCTGTTGCAGCCGGCAACGGAAAGCGTGACGAGAACCAGTGCAGCCGTGCGGGCGAGGCGGCTTTTATGGGCAGAAACGAACAGGCAAGCGGGCATGGCGATAATCTCTCGAGAACCGGCGCCCCTGCGACTGAAAGGGTTACGAACATGGGTGGCGCAATCTGCCTTCAAGCAATAGTCTGTTAACCCTAACAGACCGTTAAGCATCATCTGAAGGCAGTCATGTCCCCCTATCAATTTACCGATCGCTCCTCTCCCTTCGTTGCAAAAACAACCGCTTCCCGCCCCGTTTACGCGGTAACCCCGGCGGATCTGGAAGCCGGCTCGCTGCCGGCGGACGTGAGCAATTGGGCGAAGGCGGCAGGCTTCAAGGCCGAATCAGGTGCCTTCCTGCTGGTGCCGGGTCAATCCGGCGCGCTGGCCTCGGCGCTGTTCGGTCTCGGCAACGAACCGGCCGATACACCATTCGCGACAGGCAAGCTGGCTCGTTTGCTGCCGGCAGCGGAGTGGCATATCGAATCGAGCGCGCTTGGCGCCGAAAAGCTCGCCTTCGGTTTCGGTCTCGGGACCTATTCCTTCACCCGCTACCTGAAGGACAAGCCGCAGGATGCGAAACTCGCGCTCACCGACGGTGTCGATGCCGCCGATCTCGATCGCCAGCTTGCGGCGGTTTTCCTTGCGCGCGACCTGATCAACACGCCGACCAACGACATGGGGCCGGAAAATCTCGAGGCAGCTTTTCGCGCGCTCGGCATGCATTACGGTGCGGAGGTTTCATCCATCGTCGGCGAAGATCTGCTCACGCAGAATTTCCCGCTGATCCATACGGTCGGTCGTGCCAGCGCGCAGGCGCCGCGCCTTCTCGAAATGCGCTGGGGCCGCAAGGGCGCCAAAACCATTACACTGGTCGGCAAGGGCGTCTGCTTCGATACGGGTGGCCTCGATATCAAGCCGGCCGCTTCCATGCTGTTGATGAAAAAGGACATGGGAGGTGCTGCCAACGTTCTGGCGCTGGCGCTGATGATCATGGATGCCGGCCTCGATATCGATCTGCGCGTGCTGGTGCCGGCGGTCGAGAATTCCATCTCGGCAAGTGCCTTCCGACCGAGCGATATCTATCGCAGCCGCAAGGGCATTACCGTGCAGATCGACAATACCGATGCCGAAGGTCGTCTCGTTCTCGCCGATGCGCTGGCCTATGCCGACGAGGATGCGCCGGACCTGATGATCGACATGGCGACGCTGACGGGGGCTGCCCGCGTGGCGCTCGGTCCCGACCTGCCGCCCTTCTTCACCGACGACGAAGCCCTGGCCTCCGCTCTCTCCGAGGCAAGTGCGAAGGCCGACGATCCGATCTGGCGACTGCCGCTGTTCAAGGGCTATGAAAAGGATATCCGTTCGCGTGCAGCGGAAATCACCAATGCGCCGGGTGGCGGCATGGCCGGTGCGATCACGGCGGCTCTCTTCCTGAAGCGTTTTGTCTCGCAGGCCAAAAGCTGGGCGCATTTCGATATCTATGGCTGGTGCCCGGCGGAACGTCCGCATGCGCCCGTCGGCGGTGAAGCACAGGCCATTCGTGCGCTTTACGCCCACATCCGTGAAATCGCCACAAAGGCCTGATTCGGAAAGAGCAGGCGATACAGCATGTGGACGGGCGCGCTCTTGCGCCCGTTTTCCTCTGCGCGGAAAGTGGATGCCCTGAAGTCTGGAGTAGGCATGCCTGTAGAAATGACGGCCAGTGAGGCGCTGGGCCTGTGGCAGAACGTAACGCTCGAACAGGTGCGCCGCGACGAGCCGGACCTGACGCTGCGGCAACTGTCGATCCTGCTGCATGTCTATATGGTGCCGCCGCCGCATACGGTGCGCGGCCTTGCGGCGACCCTCGGCGTCACCAAGCCGGTCATTACCCGCGCACTCGATACGATGGGCGCGATGACGCTGATAGACCGCGTGCGTGATGACAGGGATCGTCGTAATGTGGTCATCAAGCGCACGCTGGCCGGCGCGCTATATCTGGAAAAATTCGGCGACCTCGTCATCGGTGAGGGACGCAAGCTCAATGTCTGAGGCAGCATGACCAATATTCTCGATCGTCGTCTCCACGCATTCCGCCCCGATCTTGCCGATCAAGCCCTGCAGGGGCAGGTCGAGGCAGACCGTTTCACCAAGGGTGAGCCGGCGCAGGTCACTGTACCGGTGGCGGCATTGCACCCGGTGCCCGATCTTGCCCGTGGCATCGATACCGAGCTGCTGATCGGCGAAACCGTTCGGGTTTTCGAGCGCGCCGACGGCTGGGCCTGGGTTCAGGCTGATGAGGACGATTATGTCGGTTATCTGCCCGAGACGCATATCGGGCCGGTGCGCGCCCCGACCCATCGCATCATCGTTCCGCGCAGTTTTCTTTATCCCGAGCCGGAACTGCGCAAGCCGCATGTCGCGGTACTTTCCATGGGCAGTCAATTGCAAATCGTCGGTGAGGCGGAAACCCGAGGCAACCACTATCATGTGCTCGCCGATGGTACGGCGGTCATGTCGAGCCATTGCCGGCCGGTTTCTGAGGATCTCGATGATTACGTGGCTGTCGCCACCCGTTTCATCGAAACGCCCTATCTCTGGGGTGGCCGTTCCGGCATCGGCATCGATTGTTCGGGCCTCACCCAGCTTGCCCTGATGATGGCGGGAAAGAAATTTCCGCGTGATACCGACATGCAGGCCAGGGTCGGCACCGAGATCACGCGTGAAGACCTGCGGCGGGGTGATCTGGTGTTCTGGAAAGGCCATGTCGGCATCATGGAGGATGCAGAAACGCTTTTGCATGCCAATGGCCATACGATGACGGTGGCGCGCGAAAATTTTGAAGCGGCGGTCAAACGCATCGGCTGGCTTTACGAGCAACCTACCGGTTATCGCCGCATTCTCTGACTGTCATACGGGGTAGCGATCACGCGAACGTGGCGCCAACACTCTGGCATGGATGGCCATCCATCCTTATCTGTAGGGTCGGATACGGAGACTGATCATGTTTAAAGGTGCCTGGATATTGCCGCTTGTGATGGTGCTGGTTTTATTGCCAGCGCTGGCGATGGCGCAGGATCGTGCGCCTGTTTTCAAGGATCTGCCGGGTGTGGTGCCGGAAAAGAGCCGTGTCACGGTGGATAACGGTCCCGACGAAAGCCCCCGTTGCGAATCCGGCACGGCCTATATGCGCCACCACGACAGTTTGCGCGGCGGCGCTTTCGGTCGTGGTTTCCCGACCCATGTCTATCGCTGCGAGAGCAAGGGCTTCACCTATACCGGCACCGATATGCCGCCCAACCGCCCCTGGGTGCCGGGTCTCAATCCGCAATTCTTGCCCGAAAACTGAAGAATGAGGTCTGTCTGATCTGCTCCTCCCAAATGAGGAGCCGGATCGGTCGGGAATCGCGCAATAATGCCGTCATAAACGGAACATAAGCCGTAGATGCCGAGCTTGAAGTGCGTTCGTTGAAGTCTGTCGAAAGTATCGGAAAATCGATTGAAAAGATCAGAGAGGCGCCGTCGGATCGGTGTTGACCGGTCCCGCGTCATATCGGCCAAGTGGCCGATAACTCTCTGATTTTCAATGGGAATGGTGCCCAGAAGAGGACTCGAACCTCCACATCCTTTCGGATACCAGCACCTGAAGCTGGCGCGTCTACCAATTCCGCCATCTGGGCGACGAGGAGCGATGTACGGGGGCAGGCGGGGGAAGTCAACAGGGTTTTTGAAGTTTCTGTGTCAGTTGCGAATTTTTTTGTGCGACGCATCAGGAGGGGGCGTTATCGGGTCGTTTTTCTTCAAGGTTTTCCACATTCGAAGCACGATCCGTATGACCGAGGTCGCGTTCCGGCCAGATCCGGTCCCGCAACCGCTGCTTCAGTTCCTTCGGTCCGGGAAAGCCGCCATCGCGTTTGCGCTCCCATATCAGGTCGTCGTTGCAGCGGATTTCGAAATGACCACCGGTGCCGGGAACGAGCGCCACTTCTCCGATATCCTGCCCAAAGGTCTGCAGCAGTTCCTGCGCCATCCATGCGGCACGCAGAAGCCAGTTGCACTGGGTGCAATAAAGAATGGTGATGCGTGGGCGGGTGGTTTGAGCCGGGACGGTGGTCGAATCGGTCATGTCAAAAATCCTTGGCCCTCAGATGTTCAGAACAGATTGCCCTGCTTGGGCGGCTCTAAGGGTTTTTCATCCGCTGCCGCAGGCTTGGGCGCGGATCGCTTCTTTTGCGGTGAACCACCCGTATCCGGTGGCCCGCCTTCACCGGTGACGGCGGCAATGCGGCCATCGGCAAATTCCACCGAGATCGCCTGGCCGGACGTTATGCCGGCGGCGCGCGTCAGCGGCTGGTCGTCTTCGCCGCGGATCACCGCGTAACCACGCTTCAGCACGTTCTTGTAGGAAAGCGATTGCAGCACCCGGTCCTGTGCGGAAATCGCTGAATGACGACGGACCATCGCGTGGGTCACGGCAGAGTCTGCCCGATGCGAAAGTGTCAGCACCCGCTGGCCTTCGCGCTGCAGCTGACCGCGCAGCTGGGCGGGAAGTGCTGCAAGCGATGCGGATGCCCGCTGGATGCGGCCATGCTCCTTGAGCAGGCGTCGTTCCAGCGTGTTGTCGGTGCGAAGAATCTGTTCGGCAATGTGCCGGCGCTGCGTGGCGATCCGGTTGGTCAGGATGTCGAGGCGCAGGCCCGCACTTGCCTGTTCGAATGTGCGGCGCTTGGCAATCGCCGTGCGCTCCAATCCGCGACCAAGCCCGCTTGCCGCCTCATCGAACCGGCGGCGCGGCAGGGCCAGCAACTGGTCGATCGAAGGCAGGGCGCGCATCAGCGAGCGCAGGAACTGGCGGCGATTGTCCATCTGGCGCGAGGCACTGCCGCGCAGGCGCGCGCCGAGCCCGGCGAGCTGCGCCTCCATGTCGGCCTTGACGGGCACGGCCATTTCGGCGGCACCCGTTGGTGTCGGTGCGCGAATATCGGCGGCGTAATCGATCAGCGTCCAGTCGGTTTCGTGGCCGACAGCCGAAATCAGCGGGATTCGGCTTTCAGCGGCGGCCCGCACCACCGCCTCGTCGTTGAAACTCCACAGGTCTTCCAGGCTGCCGCCGCCGCGTGCAACGATCAGCACGTCCGGCCGGCGCATCGGGCCATGCGGATCGATCGCGTTGAAGCCGCGAATGGCGTTGGCCACCTCATCGCCCGATCCTTCGCCTTGCACCTTTACCGGCCAGACGATCACGTGGACGGGAAACCGATCGGTGATGCGGTGCAGGATGTCGCGGATGACGGCGCCGGTCGGCGAGGTCACCACGCCTATCACCTGCGGCATGAAGGGCAGGGGGCGTTTTCGCGCCTGGTCGAACAGGCCTTCGGCACCGAGCTTGCGCTTGCGTTCTTCCAGAAGCGCCATCAGCGCACCGGCGCCGGCCGGTTCCATTGCCTCGATGACGATCTGGTATTTGGAGGAACCGGGAAAAGTGGTGATCTTGCCGGTGGCGATCACTTCCATGCCCTCTTCGGGCCGAAACTTGATGCGCGAGAACGAACCCTTCCAGATCACCGCATCGATACGGGCGCGGTCGTCCTTCAGCGAAAAATAGGCATGGCCGGAGGAATGCGGGCCGCGATAACCGGAAATCTCTCCGCGCACGCGCACGTGATCGAAAGCGTTCTCCACCGTCCGCTTGATCGAGCCGGACAGTTCGGAAACCGAAAACTCGGTGAGATTGGAAGGCGAATCGGTGCCGGACATTCTGTTCATCTGGCGAAATTAGTGGGTTTTTAGCGCAAATCAAATCACCGGGCTTCGGCCGGGCGCATGGTAGGTCAAATGCCGATGACCAAGTCTTATGCCCTTTGAAGGCGACTGCGTAGAAATTGAAACGAGCCGTTCAGCAATGATTAAACCTAGTTTCAATCGATGAGAAGTCGGACATTGTCTCGGTAATCTTTCTTAGCAAGTTCGTCCTACGCTTGCGGGCATAAAAAGAAAGTAACAGGAGAAAACCAGTGCTGTTCCTGACCGCTGTAAGCTTGGGCCTCTGTGCAGCCATGCTGCGTTCGGCCTTCTCCATGGCACTCGTTGCCGTCCTGATTGTTGCCGCTTTCGGCGCGGCGGCACTGACGGGCCCGGTGTCCTTCATCGATCTCGCCATTGTACTCGGTGGTTACAATATCGGCATATTCGGGCTGGTGGCCGGCATGCTGGTGTTTTCCCGCCGCAGCATCGAGGCCTGATCGCCGCGTAAAGGCGGCCTCACACGTTTCAAGAATGCGCAAAGACCCGGAAACCTCTATCGGCTTCCGGGTCTTTGTGTTTGCAGATCACTGGCCGGTGAAGCGGAAGAACCTGAAGCCGTCGGGTTCGGGCGATGGCAAAGGTTCGAGATAGGCGGGGATATTGCCTGCAGCAATCGCCGCATAAAGCCCGTCCGGTTTCATATCGATCAGGTTCTTCGTCTGCGGATCGGTTTGGCAGAAGGCAAGAATGGAAACGCCGGCGCCACGGAAAAACGCTTCCGCCTCGGCAGGCGTGGCAAGGCCGATATGCAGTTCCGTCAGCATGCCGCCCTGATTGCGGTGATAAGGCGCCGATATGGCCCGGTGATGGGTGAAGCGCAGGATCTCCGCGCCGCTATTGGACGGTGAAACGACAAGGCCTGGCGGTTGTGCGGCCAGCGTCTGCCATTCGTCCGGCTTGCCGCATTCTCCCGCCTCCGTGCCCGGAGCGCCGGCGCTTGAAATGGCCGTCAGGTTGAACGAATTGCGCACGCCCTCCTGCGCTACCATGCCGGCGACACCCCAGACCACCGGCACCGAAGCCAGAACGCCGACAATATAGGCCAGGCCCACATTCATGTTTTCCGGCTCCTTGCCGGCATGGCGCCGCAGACCGGTAATCATCACCGCAAGCGGAAGAATGCTGAGTGCGTTGGAAAAGAATGAAGAGCGAAGCTGGATCAGTGCCACGCCCCACGCCGTTCCGATCAGGCCGAGCATGATCAGGTGAAATTCGGTGCGTTCGCCGCGCATGATCTCGAAGCCACACACGGCAATCGCCAGCAATCCGACGGCATAAAATACGCCGACCATATAGGGGTCCTGGCGTATCTCCGCGAGAATGGACTGCGCTTCCCCGACATGGTTGAGCCATAGCTTGACCAGCATCGGATCGAGATTGGCAAGCGGGCTGCCGAGGCATTCCGGTGCAATGAGCTTTGTCGCGACCAGAACCACCACGCCGAGCATAAGCATGGCGCCGATGCGCATGCCGCGACCGGCGCTGGCCGGCAGAAGCGTGCAGAGAAACAGGCCGGTGCCGCCAAGCGCCGTCGGCGCCTGGAAACCGATCGACAGGTTATCGCAGGTCACTGTGGAATAAAGCGCTGCAGGCGTGGTGGCGAAGAAGGCAAGGGTCACGGAAACGGCAAGCGACAGGCCGAAAGCCTGCGCCGCCCGGCGAAATGCATGGCCGTGCCACACCCATTGCAGCGTCACGCACAGGCAGGCAATGGCCACCATCGGCACGGTTTCGGCACCGATAGCGATGGCAAGAGCCGCAGCAACGCCGGCAAACACATAGCTGCGTGCCCGGTATAGCGGATCGACCAGCATGGCGGCCATCGTCATGATCAGCACCATCTGCACATTGTGATGGTCGATGGAGCCGGGGTGGAAGCGAATGGATGTGTAGACAAAAATTGCGGCAAGCCCGAGCGCGATATGGATGGTGGCACCGTCACCGATGCGGCGCGCGGCGATGCCGGTCGCGGTCAGGAACAGCACAGCCATGAAGACCGGCCAGATCGCCAATGCGATCATCTCGGCCTGCTGGTTTTCCACGAACAGGGAAAAGAAACGGATCATTGCGCCGATCGGCAGGTCGACGAAACGCGACCAGTGCATCAGCGTGCCGCCATCCAGCCCCAGCCGGTATTGATGCGTATCGAACCATGCCTGGCCGCCCAGCCAGTCGCGCACCACGACAAGCCGCATGATGTCGTCATTGTCTGCGCCGACGTAATCGGTGGCATTCGGCAGGCTCGACGCCAGAATGGCAATGGCGGTGACGAGGCAATAGAGGAAGAGGATGTGCAGCAGTTTCCTGGGCGCCGGTTGGCTTTGAAACTCGCCGCCGCTTTTACCTGCCATTGAAGTCGTCATGGTCGTCCCGCATGTTTTTCACTTGGCGAAACCTAGATTTAACCTTCTCAAGAAATAGTAAAATCTTCGCAGTCGGAGCGTCTTTCCGATGATTTACCGAGTATCGAGTGGAAATCATGGACGAAGCCATCAGCAGTGACCTAGAGATCGCTGTCCTCTTGCCGTGCTACAATGAAGCAACCACGATCGCATCGGTCGTCCGCGGTTTCCGCGAGACGCTGCCGACGGCGAGGATCTACGTCTACGACAACAATTCCACCGATGGTACGGCCCTGCAGGCCATGCTGGCCGGCGCCCATGTCATGCGCGAGCGTCGCCAGGGCAAGGGTTATGTCGTGCGCCGCATGTTCGCCGACATCGAGGCCGATATCTACATCATGGCCGATGGTGACGGCACCTATGCGCCATCCGATGCCGAAGAGCTGATCCGCACCATGCTGACCGAACGCGCCGACATGGTGGTCGGCACGCGCCGCGGCGTGCATGACGATGCCGGTCGCCAGGGCCATGCCGCCGGCAACCGCCTGTTCAATATTCTCTACCGTTCGATGTTCGGTCGCGATTTCACCGATATCTTTTCCGGTTACCGCGTTTTCTCGCGCCGTTTCGTGAAAAGTTTCCCGGCCGTCTCCGGCGGGTTCGAGATCGAGACGGAAATGTCCGTCCATGCTTCGCGCCTGAAACTGCCGGTCACCGAACTGGAGCTGGATTACGGCCGCCGCCCGGAAGGGTCGCATTCGAAACTCTCCACCTATCGCGATGGCGCAAAGATCCTCTGGATGTTTGCCATGCTGATGAAGGAAACCCGGCCCTTTGCCTTTTTCGGTCTCATCGGCGCCGCCATCCTTGGCCTCAGCCTCGGTTCCATGGCGCCGGTTCTGGCCGAATATTTCGAAACGGGTCTCGTCACCCGCATGCCCACATGGATGCTCTCCATGTCGCTGCTGATGGTGTCGTTTCTGGTGTTTACGGTCGGCCTGATCCTCGATTCCGTCTCGCGCGGTCGTGCCGAACAGCTGCGCATCCACTATATGGGCCTCCATGCCCGCCCGCCGCGTTTCTATCGCGATGCGCCTTCCTTCGTGAAAGTGCCGGATGAGGCGGTCAAGCCGGAACCGAAGCGGCGCGGCCGCTCGGGTGCTTCGGCGGCATGAAGCGTTTCCTGCGTTTCATGGTAGTTGGCGGCATCGGATTTGTTGTCGATGCCGGCGTCACTCTCGGCCTTCTGGCAACGGGTCTTTTCGGCCCGTTTTCGGCGCGCGCCATTGCCATCGCGCTGGCGCTGTTGTGCACCTGGTTTTGCAATCGCAATTTTACCTTCGGCAAATCCGGCCATCATGTGGTGCGTGAAGGCGTGCTTTACGGTTCGGTCGGCATCACCTCGGCGCTGCTCAACTACGCCATCTATTCGGGCCTGCTTCTGAGCATGCCGATGCTGCGGCCGATCCTTGCGCTCATTCTCGCCTCGGCTTCCGCCACGCTCTACAGTTATTTTGGTTACGCCCGGTTTGTCTTCCGTCGCCGCCATTAGGCGACGGTTCAGACCGTTTCCCAGCCGTCCCTGTCGCTGGCGCGGTAGACGGCGTCGATGAAACGCTGGTTGCCGAGAGAATTTTCCAGCGTCACCACCTCGACCTTCTCCCCCAATGCCGCGCGGGCAAACGTTTCGGCCTGGCGACGGTATTGGCGGCTGTCCTGAAAACGAAAGACCTGCGAAACCGTGTGTTTCTGGTTGGTCAGTTCGATTTCCTCCGCGCCCCAGCGATCGGCATTGAAGGGTGATTTCACCTCGATGAAACCTTCCGTGCCGTGAAACACCATGACCTGTCGGTTGGCCATCTGGGTGGCGATGTAGAAGGACATGTCGAACGAACCGAAATCCGCCTTCACGCTGGAATAGATGTCGGTGCCGAATTCCGGGTCACGTTCGGTCGTCGCCTGAACCCTCACCGGTTCCTTGCCCGTCACCATCCGCGTTGCCATGGCCGGGTAGACGCCGATATCCGGCAATCCGCCACCGCCGAGTTCGGGAATGTTGCGCATGTTGCCGGCATCGCGGTTGAAATAGGTGAAGGCGCCCTGCACATGCTTCAGCGTGCCGATCGCGCCTTCGCCCAAAAGTTCGCGCACCTTATGCCAGACCGGTGCATAGGCGATCATGAAGGCCTCGCAGATCAGCACCCCGTTGGCATCGCGCGCCGCGATCAACCGCTCGATCTCTTCGGCCTTCAATGCGATCGGCTTTTCGCACAGGACATGTTTGCCGGCCTCAGCTGCCTTGATCGTCCATTCCACATGCTGGCTGGTCGGAAGCGGAATATAGACGGCATCGATCACGTCGGATGCCAGCAGCTCCTCGTAGGACCCGAAGGCATGCGGCACCGAAAAACGGTCGGCCATCTGGCGGGCACGTGAAAGATCGCGGCTGGCAATGGCGGTGACAACGCAGTTTTCCGCATCCTGAATGGCAGGCACCACGGCATCGCGGCCGATCTTGGCGGTGGACAGGATCCCGAAACGCAGCATGTTTTCCTCCTAATGACGTATCGTCATGAAGCTATCCAGCCCATGGCGTTCATGCAACCGCACGCATGAGATCGCGAATCCGTGACATCGCCGGACGGCTGATTGTTTGACTGCTGCGTCAGTCGGCCTAAGTTCAGGTTCTCGGCATTCGCCGGATCCTTTCACGTTACCGATATTGGAGACCATCATGGACAACCGCTCGCTCGGCCGCACCGGACTTTCCATCTCGCCCGTTGTTTTCGGCGGCAACGTGTTCGGCTGGACGGCTGATGAAAAGACCTCTTTCGAACTGCTCGACAGGTTTTTCGATGCCGGTTTCAACACCATCGATACCGCCGATTGTTATTCCGGCTGGGTGCCGGGCAATCAAGGCGGAGAGTCGGAAACCATCATCGGCAAGTGGCTGAAACAGTCCGGCCGGTCGCGTGACAAGGCGGTGATCATCACCAAGGTCGGCTCTACGCCGCAAGGTGCCGCCATGGAAGGCGGGCTTGGCAAGGCGCGGATAATCGAAAAGGTGGAAGAATCGCTGCGCCGTCTGCAGACCGATCATATCGATCTCTATCTCTCCCATTGGCCTGATCCGAAAACCCCGCATGAGGAAACGCTCTCCGCCTTCGCCACACTGAAGGAGCAGGGAAAGATCCGCGCCATCGGATGCTCGAATTATGATGCCGCGCAGTTGCAGGCCTCTTTCGATGCCGTCGAAAAGGCCGGTCTGCCGCGTTATGACGTGCTGGAGCCGGAATACAATCTTTATGATCGTACCGGTTTCGATGGCGCTCTCGCCGATCTCTGCACCGTGAAGGATATCGGCGTCATCACCTATTTCAGCCTCGCTTCCGGCTTTTTGACCGGGAAATACAAAAGCAAGGCCGAGGCGGAAGCCAACCCGAACCGCGGCGGCATGGTCGCAAAATATTTCGACGAGCGCGGTATCCGTATCCTCTCGGCATTGGATGAAGTGGCGGCCGAAACCCATTCGCAGCCGGCTTCCGTGGCGCTTGCCTGGATCGCCCAGCGCCCCGGTGTCACCGCACCGATCGCCAGCGCCACCAGTGCCCGCCAGCTGGATACGATGATTGCCGCCGGCAATCTGAAGCTGTCGGAAGACCAGATGAAGCAGTTGAACGACGCCAGCGCCTGATCACGACAAACGATTTTGGGCGGGCTGCCGGCAGCCCGCTTCCTGCCTCGTTCAAGGAGAACACCCATGCACACGCGCAAACTCGGAAAAGACCTCACCGTTTCGGCCATCGGCCTCGGCTGCATGGGCATGAGCCACGCCTATGGCGGGCAGGACGAAGCGACGTCCATCAAGACCCTGCATCGCGCCGTAGACCTTGGCGTCAATTTCTTCGATACGGCGGAGGTTTATGGACCTTTCGTCAACGAGGAGCTGGTCGGCAAGGCGCTGAAACCGCATCGTGACAAGGCGGTCATCGCCACCAAATTCGGTTTCAAGATCGATCTCGAAAAGCGCGATGCCAGCGCCATGTCGGGCCTCGACAGCCGCCCCGAACATGTCCGCGAAGTGGCGGAAGCCTCGCTGAAACGTCTCGGTATCGAGGTCATCGACCTGTTCTACCAGCATCGGGTCGATCCGAACGTGCCGATCGAGGAGACGGTTGGCGCCATGGCGGATCTGGTGAAGGAGGGCAAGGTGCGCGCGCTTGGTCTTTCCGAAGCCGGTGCCGATATCATTCGTCGTGCCCATGCCGTTCATCCGATCTCGGCATTGCAGAGCGAATATTCGCTCTGGACCCGTGACCCTGAAGGCGAGATTTTGGATACATGCCGCGAACTCGGCATCGGTTTTGTGCCTTTCAGCCCGCTCGGTCGCGGTTTTCTGACCGGCAAGATCAAGAGCACGGCGGATATGTCCGAAGGTGACATGCGCCTTGGCCTGCCGCGTTTTGAAGCGGAAAACATGGAGGCCAATCTGGCGCTGGTGCGGCTGGTCGAAGCAATGGCGGAGACAAAGGGCATCACCGCCGCGCAACTGGCGCTCGCCTGGGTTCTCGCCAAGGGCGATTTCATCGTGCCGATCCCCGGTGCCCGCAAAATCCCCAATCTGGAGCAGAATGCGGCTGCCGCAGATGTCGTGCTGACGGTGGATGAGGTGCAGAAACTCGACGACATGCTGGCCCCGGACAAAATTGCCGGTGCCCGTTACGCGGCGCAGGCCATGGCCTGGACGCCGAAGAAGTAGTTACCGCCCCAGCTTCGGAAAACCTTCATACCATTCGGAATGGTCACCCTCGTGATTGGCCATTCCGGCTTTGGTTAAAACGCCGCGTGGGCTGACATAACTCATGATCCGCCGCACCGGTCGTTCGTGCCACTGGATATTGAAAGCCCATAGTTTCGGGAAAAAGCACAGCGAGGCATAGGGCAGGTGGTCGTGGATCCACCATGCCATTTTCTGCCAGTCGCCCTCAACATCATGATTATCGATCAGCCATGGCACGACGATACAGGCCGTGGCGCCGATAAAACCGTCAGTATCGCGCCGGTCCCAGATGTGGTCGGCGGCGGTTGCGGCATTGGTGGAACAGTTGAGATTGTTGCGGTTGCCGAATTCGTTGACCTCGGCCGAGCGATAGCCGGAACGGATATGCAGCCGCCCGAACGTATCTTGCAGCGGCTCCAGCAGTTCCTCGCAGAGATGTTTGCCGGCTTCGATGGCAAGGTCGGGATCATCGGGGATATTCGGGATGCGGTAGAACTCGGCGATCTCGGAATGCAGAAAATCGCGCAGAAAGAAGTTTCTGGAGAGCCGCACCCGGCCGAGATCCTCCAGCCCCTTCATCGAATTCGGCTTGCGCATGATGGCCTCCCCTCGAGCTTGGGCGCCAGCGTAAGTCTGTTGTCCGCAATAGAAAAGGCCCGGAGCGCGATGCGTCCGGGCCTTTGTCGTGTTCAGCGAAGAGAGTTCAAAGCTTGCCGTTGCGCTGCTGGATCATCATGAACGTGTCATAGCTGTATTCGGCGATCTGCGCCCAGAGGTAACCGTCGCGCTTGAAGGCCTGCTGGCTGTCAAAGATCTTCTTGAAGGCCGGGTTCTTGGCGGAGATTTCCGCATAGGTATCCTGCGCCGCCTTGTAGCTGGCATCAAGAATATCCTGGCTGAACGGTTTCAGCACCGCACCTTCGGCGACGAGCTGCTTCAGGGCCTTGGCATTGTGTGCGTCGTATTTCGCCAGCATGTTCATGTTGGCATTGGCGCAGGCATCTTTGAGCATGCGTTGATAGGCCTTTGGCAGGCCGTTGAACTTGGCAAGGTTGAAGAAGGCGTGAACCGTCGGGCCGCCTTCCCACCATGCCGGGTAATAATAAAATTTGGCGACCTTCACGAAGCCGAGCTTCTGGTCGTCATAGGGGCCAACGAATTCGGTGGCGTCGATCGTGCCCTTTTCCAGCGCTGCATAAACATCGCCGCCGGCGATCTGCTGAGGCGTGACGCCGAGCTTGCTCATCACCTGGCCGGTCAGGCCGGCAATACGCATCTTCAGACCCTTGAGGTCGTCGATCGTCTTGATTTCCTTGCGGAACCAGCCGCCCATCTGGGCACCGGTATTGCCGGCCGGCAGCGCGTAAAGGCCGTGGCCGGACAGGAATTCATTCAGAAGATCATTGCCGCCGCCGACCGCGAACCAGGAATTGGTCAGCCGCGCATTGAGGCCGAACGGGATGGCCGTGCCGAGCGCAAAGGTCGGGTCCTTGCCGACGTAATAATAGGAGCAGGTATGCGCCATTTCGACCGTGCCGGCGGCCACCGCATCGGCAGCCTGCAGGGCGGGCACGATTTCACCGGCCGCATAACTCTCAATCTTGAACTTGCCGTCAGACGCCTCGTTGACGCTGGTCGCGATCTCGGTCGCCGCGCTGTAGATGATGTCGAGGCTTTTCGGGAAGGATGAGGTCAGGCGCCACGTGACCTGCGGGCTTTCCTGCGCGATCGCGGGCGCAGCAAGCGTTACCGCGGCGGCCGCGCCGGCGCCGGCGGCACCAGCCTTGCGGAAAAAACCACGGCGATTCAGGGTCTGGTTTTCGGTCGAGTTGGTCATGGTTTTCGCATATCCTCCAGATGCTAATTCGCGCATTAAGGGTTTGTTGCGCCGCATGCAAGTTTGCCTTTTGAGAACTTTCGCAAAGGCTGAAGTTTTGTTTTCGAAAGTTGCGCCAAAGCCGCTTTTTCCGTTTCGTTTCACTGGTTACCGGAAGATGGTTGCTTTTTGATTTCATCAGTTTAGAATTAGAATAATTCTAAATATGGTGTCTCGATGTTCGACCTGATGTCCTTCTCGCGCAAGCGCAGTTTCAATTCCCTGAGCGAGGAGGAAATCCTCGCGCTTGCCATCGCCTCGGAAGAGGAAGATGCGCGCATCTACCTCGCTTATGCCGATGGTCTCAAGGAACATGCGCCAGCATCGGCAAAAGTATTCGAAGACATGGCGGAGGTCGAGCAGAGCCACCGCGACATGCTGATTTCACAGTTCCGCCAACGTTTTGGCGAGCGCATTCCACTGATCCGGCGCGAACATGTCAGCGGCTTTTACGAACGCAAGCCGGACTGGCTCGTGAAAAATTTGCCGCTGGAAAAGATCAGGGCGCAGGCCGAGGCCATGGAGGCGCAGGCTTTTCGTTTCTACACCGAAGCCACCAAACGCGTTACCGATGCCTCCACCCGGCAATTGTTGGGTGATCTCGCCCTAGCCGAGCAGGGCCACAGCGATATCGCCGCCATGCTGGAGGAAAAGCATGCGCCGGCGGATGTGAAATCGACCGAGGATGAAAACGCCCACCGGCAGTTCGTGTTGACCTATGTTCAGCCGGGTCTTGCCGGCCTGATGGATGGTTCTGTATCCACCTTGGCGCCGATCTTCGCCGCCGCCTTCGCCACGGGTGATACCTGGTCCACCTTCCTGATCGGCCTTTCGGCCTCGGTCGGCGCCGGCATTTCCATGGGGTTTACCGAGGCAGCGCATGATGACGGCAAGATTTCCGGGCGCGGTTCGCCGATCAAGCGTGGTCTGGCTTCCGGCATCATGACAGCTGTCGGCGGTTTGGGCCATGCGCTGCCCTACCTCATTCCGGATTTCTGGACGGCCACCGCCATTGCCGCCATCGTCGTTTTCATCGAACTCTGGGCCATCGCCTTCATCCAGAACCGTTACATGGAAACGCCTTTCCTGCGCGCCGTGTTTCAGGTCGTGCTGGGTGGTTCGCTGGTGCTTGCTGCCGGTATTCTGATCGGTAATGGGTGAGCGTTATAGAAACTGAGAATTGCGCTGCCCCGACAATGCCTCTTGAATACGGGTCGTGATTCCGCCGTGAGCGGGGTGGATCCGTATAGGGAGGAGGAATGGATGGCAAAAATTCTCGGCTATATCGCAACAAGCCTGGATGGTTTTATCGCCACCGAGGACGACAATCTGGGCTGGTTGTTCAAGTATGACACCATGGATCTCGGTGAGCATGATTACCGGACCTTCATCAAGCGGATTCGCACGGTGGTGATGGGGCGCGGCACCTATGATTTCATCGCCAATGAGTCCTCGCCGTGGGCCTATGGCGAGCAGCGGGTTCTGGTCGTCACCTCCCGTCCGATAGAAGAGCCGAAAGGTGCTTTGGAAATTCGCACCGATGTCGATGCCTTGATCAAGGAACTGCGCGCTCTGGACGACGGCGATGTGTGGATGCTGGGTGGCGGACAGTTGCAGATGGCATTCATGGAAAAAGGCGCGCTCGACGAGATCGAGATCTACGTCATTCCGGAAATGCTCGGCGCAGGCCGTCCGCTATTTCCCGCAACCGGTTATCGCGCCAGCCCAAAACTGATCAGCGCGCAGGCGATCGATCAAGGTTGTGTGCGCCTGCATTACCGCTTCGAACAGCCGGCCTGAAGCCAATTCACAAAAGAAAAAGGCCGACGAAAGCCGGCCTTTTCATATGCTCTTGAATGCTGGTTACCGCAGAGCGCCAACCACCACGTCGCGGCCATCCTCGATCGTCACCCAGCGGCCGGTATCGAACGATGCCTGGCGCTTGAGGAACGTGTAGTCGGTGTCCGACCACAGCTTTACCTGCGAGGTGAGGTTGTCGAGAATGAAGTCGCCCTTGGAGGTGCGCACGGTGAGAACTGCGTGGCCTTCGCCGTCCGGCTTGCGCACGACGGTTATCAGCAGGTCGGAGAGGGCAAAGCCGCGTTCGGAAAGTTCCTTGCGCTTCTGCAGCGCGTAGTCTTCGCAATCGCCGGCATCGACCGGGTATTCCCAATATTCCTCGCGGCCATAAACCTGCATGTCGGTGCGGGCCATGATGCGGTTGTTGACGGAGGAGTTGATGTCGTGAATGGCAGTCCAGCCGTATTCCGTCACTTTCGGTGCCGGAGCGGGACGGCTCTTGATGTTGCACTCGTCCGCATACCGCTGGCAGAATTCGTAATGGCCGATCGGCTGGGATGTGACCGAACCCGTGACCATGCTGGCCAGAGTTTTCGGTGCCGGAATGGCGGAAGTTGCCGACGCGAGGGTGACCCCGAGGATCACGGCCAGGAACCGTACCTTCACTGCAAACGTCATATGCCCGTCCTTCAAATTCTTAACGAAAGGTTAAGAGCGAGGCGGGCACAGAGTCAATTATTACCAATCCGTAAACATGTAACTATCGGCACTTATGGTTAAGATCGGTGCATTTCAGTATCAGCTTATTTTTGAACCCTCATTTATGAGGGTGGCCAGCACGGTGCGCAGTTTCTTCAGGTCCTGCGGGCGTGACAGGCGGTGGTCGCCATCGCGGATCAGGGTCAGCACGACGTCGTCGGCCGGCAGGAATTCGACCAGCTTGAGTGCATGGTTGTAAGGCACGTCGGCATCCTTCATGCCCTGCAGGATATGAACCGGGCAGCCGGTTTCGATAATGCCGGTCAGCACGCGGTTATCGCGGCCGTCCTCCATCAGTGCGCGGGTAAAGATATTCGGCTCCGGGCTGTATTCGGACATTTCCTCGAAATAGCCGCGCTCGGCCAGAGACTGGCGTTCCTTGTCGCTCAGCGCAGGTTCGATCAGGTCATGGGTGAAGTCCGGGGCAGGGGCGATCAGCGTCAGTCCCTCGACCCTGGGTCCTTTGCCGCGTTTCACCAGTTCCTGCACCATGCGCAGCGCGATCCATCCGCCCATCGAGGAGCCGACGAGAATGACCCGGTTCGGCGCAACGTGATCGACGACCGCTATCGATTCTTCCAGCCAGCGGGAAATCGTGCCGTCATTGAAGTCGCCGCCGGATTGGCCGTGGCCGGAATAGTCGAGCCTCAGCGCCGCAGCCCCCTGTTCGGCTGCCTGCGCATCCATTTCCAGTGCCTTGGTGCCGCTCATATCGGAGCGATAGCCGCCGAGCCAGACAAGGGTGGGAGCGTCCGCGCGCGCGGCTGGCCGGTGCATGTAGGCGATCTCGCGCGCTTGCCTGCCCTCTCCAACCGTCAGGCGGTGCGCCTCGTCCTTTGCCATCGCTTCCATTGCCTGCTCCTTCATTCATACCTATCTATTGTGCAGCGCTTATAGCCGCGCCGCCATAAAACATATAGGTGACATGCCAACGGCAGGTGATCTTTCCGGCGCGATATGCTATTGACTTCGCCGCGTCGATGACGACATTGGCCCGCAATTGCAAATGTGGTGCTAATGCTCGCCACCGCAAACTTGAAAAAATTCAGGAGAACACGACCATTCGCAGACCTTTCAAAGCCGATGCCCCTGTCAAAGAGGGCCCGCGCTCCAACCGGGAAATCCGCGTTCCCAGGGTCCAGCTTATCGATGCCGAAGGCCAGAATCTCGGTAACATACCCACCGACCAGGCCCTCAAGATGGCCGAGGAAGCTGGGCTCGACCTCGTAGAGATCTCGCCGAACAACGATCCGCCGGTGTGCAAGATCCTCGATCTCGGCAAGCTGAAATACGCCAACCAGAAGAAGGCGGCCGAAGCGCGCAAGAAGCAGAAGATCGTCGAGATCAAAGAAATCAAGATGCGCCCGAACATCGACACCCATGACTATGAGGTGAAGATGAAGGCAATCCTGCGTTTCTTCGAGGATGGCGACAAGGTTCGCGTGACGCTGCGTTTCCGTGGCCGCGAAATGGCGCACCAGGAACTGGGCATGAAGCTGCTGCTTCAGGTCAAGGAAGATACGGTGGAGATCGCCAAGGTGGAAGCCGAGCCCAAGCTCGAAGGTCGCCAGATGATGATGGTGCTGGCGCCCCGTTAAGGCGCCGCCACTGCCCTTTTGCCGATGATGGCGCATTTTGCGGGCCATATGCCCGCGAATGCGGGCTTTTCGGCAGTTTCCCCCATTGCGCTTTCGATCGGACTATGATTATAAGCGCCGTCCGAACGGTCCGGCAGGGCATGCCGTGGCCGTTGCTAATGCTTGAACCAGCCTCGTCTGCTGGTTTGATACAAAACTGGAGTAGCAAAATGCCCAAGATGAAGACGAAATCCGCTGCCAAGAAGCGGTTCAAGGTTACGGCGACCGGCAAGGTCCTCGCAGCTGCCGCCGGCAAGCGCCACGGCATGATCAAGCGTTCCAACAAGTTCATCCGCGATGCACGCGGTACGATGGTTCTTGCTGAAGCTGACGGCAAGAAGGTTATCAAGAACTACCTGCCGAACGGTCTCTAAGACTAATCGACGACCTGGAACAGTTTTAAGGAGATCATGACATGGCACGCGTAAAACGTGGCGTAACTTCCCGCGCCAAGCACACCAAGACCCTCAAGGCAGCCAAGGGCTTCTACGGCCGCCGCAAGAATACGATCCGCGCCGCAAAGGCTGCTGTTGATCGTTCGCGTCAGTTCGCTACCCGCGACCGCAAGGTCAAGAAGCGTAATTTCCGCGCTCTGTGGATCCAGCGTATCAACGCTGCCGTCCGCGAATCCGGCCTGACCTACGGCCGCTTCATCGATGGCCTCAACAAGGCTGGCATCGAAGTCGACCGCAAGGTTCTGTCCGACATGGCCATCCATGAGCCGGAAGCATTCGGTGCGCTGGTTGAAGCCTCCAAGAAGGCTCTGTCCTACCTGAAGGACGCCGGCACCAAGAACGAATTCGAAAGCGCCGTTAAGTAAGCGCTGGACTTTTTCTGAACCAAAAAGACCCGCGCGGCGTTGCTGCGCGGGTTTTTTCTTTTCCGCATGAGGCTTGCGCCCGGATCGGAACCCCTGAAGTGTTGAGGAGCGCTGAGGTGGCTGATGAGGTTATCGACATGAGAAGCGGGCCCAAATTGCCTGCCGACGATATCGCTCCGCTGTTGGCGGCGCTGCTGTCGGATCGCGAGCGTGTGCAGGCGGTTTCACTCTCTTGCGGCACCGTGTGGATCAAACGCCATGGCGACAAGGGTCGGCGCGCCATCGTCGCCGTACAGACGGCGCTTGCAAGTGCATTGCGCCTCTCCTTCATGCGCCCGTCACCGGCGGAAACCGGCGAGGGCATGGTGCAGCGCGACCTGCGCCGCATGGGGCGTTTTTCCGAGCAGAACATTCCAACCGCTGACATCATCTATACATCCGCCAACGCCATCGTGCTCAGCGATGTCGCTCCGACCGTGGAGCGCAGTCTCGGCCAGTTGCGTAAAATCGATCCGGCGGCGCATGACGATCTTTTGGTATTCTGCAGCGCCGAACTTGGTCGTCTTCACGGCGCCGGCCTCTGTCACGGCAGGCCTTTTCCGCGCGACATGTTCGTGAAGGACGGGCGTCTCGGCTACATCGATTTCGAGGAAGAGCCGGAGGCGGTGATGCCGCTTGCCACAGCACAGGCGCGCGATCTGTGGCTGCTGTTCCTGCAGTTGAGCGACCGTGCCATTGATCGCCGTCAGACCCAGGATCGAGCCTATGCGGCATGGGTGGCATCCGCACCGCAAGCCGCGATTGCCGAACTGCGCGCCATGACGCGGTACTTGGGGCGCTTTTTATGGCTTGCCCGGTTGATTGGCCGAATTCACATGGGTAGAGATTTGCGACAATTCATTCTGGCCACCGCCTATCTGACAACAGTTTTTCACGGCTGACGTGGCCGACAGAGCAGGACATCATGACGGAACTCGATACACTGAAGAGCGCTCTCCTCGCCGAGATCGCCGGTGCCGGTAATGAGGCGGCCATCGAAGCTGTCCGCGTTTCGGCGCTTGGCAAGAAGGGCTCGGTTTCCGAGCTCCTGAAAACGCTGGGTTCGATGACGCCGGAAGAGCGCCAGAACCGGGGTGCGGCCATCAACGCGCTGAAGACCGAAATCACCGACGCGATCACCGCGCGCAAGACGGTTCTGAAGGATGCGGCGATCAATGATCGTCTGAAAGCCGAAACGCTGGACGTATCACTGCCGGTGCGTTCGTCTCCTGCAGAGCGTGGCCGTATCCATCCGATCAGCCAGATCACCGACGAAATCACCGCCATCTTCGCCGACATGGGTTTTTCCATCGCCGAAGGCCCGGATGTCGAAACCGACTATTACAACTTCACGGCCCTGAATTTCCCGGAAGGCCACCCGGCCCGCGAAATGCACGACACCTTCTTCTTCCAGCCGGATGAAAAGGGTGAGCGCAAGGTTCTGCGCACCCATACGTCGCCCGTTCAGGTGCGCACGATGGAAGCGCAGGAGCCGCCGATCCGTATCGTCATCCCGGGCAAGACCTATCGTCAGGACAGTGACGCCACGCATTCGCCGATGTTCCACCAGGTCGAAGGTCTGGTCATCGACAAGAAGGCGCATGTCGGCAACCTGCGTTGGGTTCTGGAAGAATTCTGCAAGACCTTCTTCGAGGTCGACAGCGTCGTCATGCGTTTCCGCCCGTCCTTCTTCCCGTTCACCGAACCGTCCTTCGAAGTGGACATCCAGTGCGACCGCTCGGGCCCGATCGTGAAGTTCGGCGAGGGCACCGACTGGATGGAAATTCTCGGCTGCGGCATGGTGCATCCGAACGTGCTGCGTTCCGGCGGTCTCGATCCAGACGAATACCAGGGTTTTGCCTGGGGCATGGGCCTCGACCGCATCGCCATGCTGAAATACGGCATGCCGGACCTGCGCGATTTCTTCAACGCCGACGTGCGCTGGATGAACCATTACGGTTTTCGCCCGCTCGACATGCCGACCCTGTTCGGCGGTCTCAGCCAGTAATTTGAGCGCGTAAGCGAAGGATCAAAAACATGAAGTTCACGCTTTCCTGGCTCAAGGATCATCTTGAGACCGACGCCACTCTCGATCAGATCTGCGAGCGCCTGTCGGCGATCGGTCTCGAAGTCGAGGATGTCGATGACAAGGCCGCCTACAAGCCTTTCGTCATCGCAAAGGTTCTGTCGGCAGAAAAACACCCAGAGGCCGATCGCCTCAAAGTTCTGTCGGTCGATGCCGGCCCGGATGTCAACGGCGGCAAGCCGCTGCAGATCGTCTGCGGTGCCCCGAATGCCCGCGCCGGTCTGGTCGGCGCCTTGGCGCGTCCGGGCGATTATGTGCCGGGTATCGATGTCACACTGTCTGTCGGAAAGATCCGCGGTGTCGAAAGCCACGGCATGATGTGCTCGGAAAAAGAGCTAAACATGTCGGAAGACCATAACGGCATCATCGACCTTCCGGCCGATGCGCCGATCGGCACATCGTTTGCGGCCTATGCCGGCATCGACGATCCGATGATCGAAATCAACCTGACGCCGAACCGTCCGGACTGCACGTCGATCTACGGCATCGCCCGCGATCTGGCCGCCTCCGGCCTCGGCACGCTGAAGGTCCCGGCCGCTCCTGCGTTGAAGCTCGAAGGCGAAACTTCGGTCGGCCTCACCATCGACCTAGATGACGAAAAGCTTTGCCCCGGTTTCGGTCTGCGTCTCGTGCGCGGCGTGAAGAACGGCCCGAGCCCGGCCTGGATGCAGACGCGCCTCAAGGCCATCGGTCTTCGCCCGATCAATGCGCTGGTCGATATCACCAATTACATGACCTTCGATCAGGGCCGGCCGATGCACGTGTTCGACGCTGCCAAGGTCAAGGGCGATCTTGTCGTGCGTCGCGCCACTGAAGGCGAGACGGTGCTGGCGCTCGATACCCGCGAATACAAGCTCGGCCCGAACAATGTTGTCATCGCCGATGACAACGGCGTCGAATCGATCGGCGGCATCATGGGCGGCGAACATTCCGGTTGCGATGAAAACACCACCGACGTGCTGATCGAATCGGCACTTTGGGATCCGATCAACATCGCCAAGTCCGGCCGTGCGCTCGGCATCATCACCGATGCGCGTTACCGCTTTGAGCGTGGCGTAGACCCGGAATATATGGTTCCCGGTCTCGACCGCACCACCCAGCTGGTACTGGAGCTTTGCGGTGGCGTGGCCGCCAAGGAAAAGATCGTCGGTTACAAGGGGTATGAGGCCAAGACGGTCGATTTCCCCTATTCAGAAGTCAAGCGCCTGACCGGCCTTGATATCTCCACCGATGAAAGCCGCGACATCCTGACCCGCCTCGGTTTTTCCGTCGAAGGCGTTGGCGATGTGGGTTCGGTATCCGTGAAGGTGCCGTCTTGGCGTCCCGACGTCGATGGCAAGGCCGATCTCGTCGAAGAGGTCATGCGCATCCATGGCGTCGACCAGATCAAGCCGGAGCCGCTGGAAAAGCTCTCCGCCATCAACGGCCGTATCCTGACGACGCTGCAGGTTCGCACTCGCACCGCCAAGCGTGCGCTCGCGTCGCGCGGCATGCTGGAAGCTGTCACATGGTCCTTCATCCCGGAAGACCAGGCAAAGCTTTTTGGTGGTGGTTCGCCGTCGCTGAAGCTGGCCAACCCTATCGCGGCCGACATGTCCGACATGCGTCCGTCGCTTCTTCCGGGCCTGCTGATGGCTGCCCAGCGCAACGCCGACAAGGGTTTTGGCGATGTGGCGATCTTCGAAGTGTCGGGCACCTACGAGACCGATACGCCGGAAGGCCAGCGTCGTGTTGCCGGCGGCATCCGTCGTGGCACCGCCTCCATCAATGGCGCCGGCCGCATGTGGTCGAATGCCGCCAAGGGCGGCGGCAAGCCGGTGGACGTTTATGACGCCAAGGCCGACGCGCTTGCCGTGATCGAAGCCTGCGGCCTGCCGATGGGCAATGTGCAGATCGAGCAGGGCGGTCCCGCATGGTACCATCCGGGCCGTTCCGGCACGATCAAGATGGGTCCAAAAATCATCCTCGGCACGTTTGGCGAATTTCATCCGAAGACGCTGGATGCGCTGGATATTTCCGGTGCGCTCTGCGGTTTCGAAATCTATCTCGATGCCATGGCCGAGCCGAAGAAAAAGGCAACCCGTACAAAGCCGGGCCTCGAGCTTTCGCCCTTCCAGGTGGTCAAGCGCGATTTTGCCTTTGTCGTCGGTTCCGAGGTCGAGGCCGGTGCCATCATCAAGGCGGCACAGAGTGCCGACCGCAAGCTGATCACCGGCGTCAATGTGTTTGACGTTTTTGCCGGCGCATCGCTGGGTGAGGACAAGAAGTCGGTTGCGATCGAAGTGCTGATCCAGCCGGTCGACAAGACGCTGACCGACGAGGATTTCGACGCTCTGACGAAAAAGATCGTCGCCAATGTCGAGAAGGTCACCGGCGGCGTTCTGCGCGCCTGATCGCGCTTACCTGCTGACCAAATGAAGAAAGCCCGCCGTTGATGAAACGGCGGGCTCAGACTGCTGACAAACCCCGTCATTTTTTGGCGGGGTTTTGTTTTATGCGAACCACCGGGTTTGCCGGCCGCGTTCGAATGAGGCAATGAAGATCCTTCTG